>NZ_CAXBJW010000027.1:0-1674 GCF_963976325.1 uncultured Pseudosulfitobacter sp. | reverse complement strand
AACCCGCATTCCCCAAGTAAATCTTTGATTTTGCTGTCGTGATCATATTATTTCAGATATAAATCATGGCGTTGGAGGCTGTGAGGGGCTTGTTTCATGGATCACCCAGAGGGTGCGGGATTACAGCGGGCAGATCGGGTTGATTTCGACCGCCGTGTGCGGCTGGAGTTCCGTGGTGCGCAGATCAGTTCGGACGGCGGGCTGCTGGTGATGCGCGAACTGGATGACGCGCTCGGGCTGTCCGATCTGGCGGCAACAGCATTGCGCGACACCCGACGCGGCAAGAACACTGTCCATCGGCTTGACGGCCTTTTTCGGCAGTCGGTGTTCGGGCGGCTGGCTGGATACGAGGATGTCAACGATGCCGATCGGCTGGCCCTCGATCCGGTCATGCGTCAGGTCGTTGGTGGTCGGGCCGTTCACGTGCAAGCGGCATCTGCCTCGCAAATGGGACGGTTCGAGACCGAGACGCTGGCTTTGCCCGATAACCGTGCGGCGCTGGCTGACCTAAACGGCCAGTGGATTGATCGCTTCCACGACCGCAACGGGCTGAAGTACATCGTGCTGGACATGGACAGCTCGGTCAGCCCCACCCATGGCGATCAGGAAGGCGCGGCCTGGAACGGGCATTTCGACTGCACCTGCTACCACCCCAACTTTCTGTTCAACCAGTTCGGCATGCTGGAACGCTGCGCCCTGCGCCACGGCAACGTTCACAGTGCGGATGGCTGGCGGGATGTCCTCGATCCAGTGATCGCCCGCTACGCGGAGCGCGACCTTGGCGGCCGGTTCTTCCGGGCCGATGCCGCCTACGCGATCCCGGCGATCTATGAGCGGCTGGAAGAGGCGGGGTACTTCTACGCCATCCGGTTGCCTGCCAACAACGTCCTGCGTGAGAAGATCGCTCATCGGCTGACCCGACCCGTTGGACGACCTTCGCAGACCAAGGTCAAACGGTTCTTCGTCGATTTCAATTATCAGGCAGCATCCTGGGACAAGCCGCGCCGTGTGATCGCCAAGATCGAATGGCACCCGGGCGAGCTGTTCCCGCGTGTTGGCTTCATCGTCACCAATCTGCCGATGGAACCCGACTGGGTCGTGCGGTTCTACAACCAGCGCGGCACGGCCGAGCAGCACATCAAGGAAGGCAAGCATGCCTTTCGCTGGACGCGGCTGTCGTGCCGGAAGTTCCGCGACAACGAGGTGCGGCTGCAATTGCACGCACTGGCCTACAACCTGGCAACCTTCCTGCGCTGTATCGAACTGCCCGAGGAAATGGCCCAATGGTCGCTGACCAGCCTGCAACTCAAGCTGATCAAGATCGGGGCGCGTGTCGTCCGCCACGCCCGTGCCATCACCTTCCAACTGGCCGAAGTGGCCGTCACCGGCCCGATGGTGCGCGCTATCCTCGCCGCGATCCGCCGATTGCGAGCGCCATCGCTATGCACATGACCGCGATCCTCGCGCAAACTGAACAAAAGCGGCAGGACAGGTCTGTCCGCTGCGCTGAAAAACACCGCCGCCGAGCCAGAACACGGCGGCTTCGCCGTCTGATCCGCCCTGTTCCAGCTGCTTGTGCGACCAAAGACGCCGGTTGGGGCGAAAAATGCTTGTCCAGCAGGCAAAATCAGGCGATCTTGACGTCAGAAGGCAGGCCACTTGGGGAATGTCGGT
>NZ_CAXBJW010000026.1:0-2096 GCF_963976325.1 uncultured Pseudosulfitobacter sp. | reverse complement strand
GACCAACCGACATGGGCGGCGTGTCCTTTGGCCCATGTGCTGACACCGCCGGCTTGGGGCATGTTCACTTCCACAATCTCGCCGCCGCCGTCGGGTCGCACCAGAATCCGGCTGGCCGCCCCATTGAACAGGATCTGCTCGACGGTGCCCGACAGGATGTTTTCAGCCCCTGACAGGTCGCTTGCATCGTGACTGACCCGTATCGCTTCGGGGCGCACAAAGACCTCTGCCTTTGCGCCGCGCACCAGCGCCTCGCCCGAGGCAAGTGCGCGGATCGCCTGACCGTCGGCGGCCATGATCTCGACGTGTTTGCCCTCGCGGCGCGACACGGTGCCCAGCCAGCGGTTGCTTTCGCCGACAAACCCCGCAACAAAAGCGGTCTTGGGATTGTGATACAGGTCTTGTGCCGCGCCGACCTGTTCAAACCGACCGGCGTTCATCACTGCAATCGCATCCGACATCACCAAAGCCTCGCTCTGGTCGTGGGTGATATAAAGAAATGTGGTATCAAACGCGGCTTGAAGCGCCTTGAGCTCGACCTTCATCTGGTCGCGCAGTTTCAGATCAAGCGCACCCAAGGGTTCGTCCAGCAGCAGCACATCGGGTTCCAACACCATACAGCGGGCAATCGCCACGCGCTGTTTTTGCCCGCCCGACAATTCGCTGACCTGCCGTTTGCCGATCCCCGGCAGTCCGATGCGGTCCAGTGCCTCGTCAACTTTGCGGCTGATCTGCGTTTTGTCGACTTTGCGTCGCCGCAACCCGTAGCCGATGTTGTCCGCAACATTCATCATCGGGAACAGGGCCAGATGCTGGAACACCATGTTCACCGGTCGTTTGTTGGGTGGCACGTTCAGGACGGACTTGCCCTTGATCTGGATGTCACCCGAGGTCGGTTCCTGGAAGCCCGCAATCATCCGCATGATCGTGGTTTTCCCGCAGCCCGACGGCCCGAGAATGGAAAAGAACGAGCCCGCAGGGACATCGAAACTGACGTTATCCACGGCCCTGACAGACCCGTAGTCTTTGGTCAGGTTCTGGCATCTTAAATCGGGGGCTGTCATGTGTCGTCCTTTGATAAGAGACGGCCCCGCCAAACCGGCGGGGCCGTGTTGGTGTGCCGCCTAGTTGGCTGCTTTGACGCGGTCCAGAACACCACCTTCGATGGTTTCAAGACCAGCAGGCACAGGCGGATACCATTTGATGTTGTCCACATCAGCCGCCGAGAAGCTGGCCTGATACTGGGCCTTCAGCGCAGCGTCGGCAAACGCGTCGGCCCCTTTGGACGCGGTGAAGTTGCCCGCACTACTTGTGATCATCGCCGAGATTTCGGGGCGCATCACAAAGTTGATCCAGTCATAGGCGGCTTCGTCAGCGCGGCCTTTGGCGGGCAGCACAAATGTATCGATCCAGCCCAATGCGCCAGATGCCGGTGCGACAAAGGTCACGTTTGGCATCTCGCCGTTCAGCTTCCAGCCGCCGGTATCCCACGCCATGGATGCCACAACTTCGCCAGAGCGGATCAGGTTCATCAGCTCGTCACCGCCGCCCCAGTAGGTTTTGACGTTAGGTTTGCACTCGATCAGCTTGGCTTCGACCTGATCCATGATCTCGCTGTAGGCCGCTTCGTCGCCGTAGGCTGCAAAAGGATCAAGCCCCATTGCAAAAGCAAAGCCGATCAATGTCGGACGCTTGAGCCGGTAGGACACTTTGCCCGCGACCTCGTCGGAACACAGATCGGTATAGTCTTTCACCGATGCCGCGGCGGTTGTGTCAAGAACCAGGCCGGAGGTGCCCCAGACGTGCGGGACGCCGTAGATTTCGCCGTCCACGGTTGTATTGGTCTTGGTGGCCTCGAGCATCGATGTGATGAACTGGGACGCGTCGATCTGCGTCAGATCCATCGGCTTGTAGATGCCGAATTCTGCCTGCGGTCCGGCAATCCGGTCCTGGCTTGGTTGTGCCAGATCAAAGCCGCCGCCGGCCGTCGCACGCAGCTTTGCAATCATTTCTTCGTTGTTGGACAGCGTGACTTCTACGCTGTGCCCGCTTTCGGCTTCAAACAGCGCGATGACCTCTTCGGGTGCGTAGCCGCC
>NZ_CAXBJW010000025.1:0-2502 GCF_963976325.1 uncultured Pseudosulfitobacter sp. | reverse complement strand
CCATCCTGAACAAGCTGGTAGAGGCCGAAGGCTTCGAGAAATTCCTGCACGTCAAGTACATGGGTACCAAGCGCTTTGGCCTTGATGGGGGCGAAAGCCTGATCCCCGCGATGGAACAGATCATCAAGCGCGGTGGTCAGCTGGGCATTCAGGACGTTGTCATCGGTATGCCGCACCGCGGCCGTCTGTCCGTGCTGGCAAACGTCATGCAGAAACCCTATCGCGCGATCTTTAACGAATTTCAGGGTGGCAGCTTTAAACCCGATGATGTCGACGGGTCCGGCGATGTGAAATATCACCTTGGCGCGTCTTCTGACCGTGAATTCGACGGCAACACTGTCCACCTGTCGTTGACCGCCAACCCTTCGCACCTTGAGGCCGTGAACCCCGTTGTTCTGGGCAAGGTTCGCGCCAAGCAGGACCAGTTGAACGACAAGGAACGCACCTCCGTTCTTCCCATATTGCTGCACGGCGATGCCGCGTTTGCCGGTCAGGGTGTTGTCGCCGAATGTTTCGCGCTGTCGGGTCTGCGCGGTCACCGCACCGGCGGGACCATGCATATCGTGGTGAACAACCAGATCGGCTTTACCACCGCGCCGCATTTCAGTCGCTCCAGCCCCTACCCCACCGACAACGCTCTGGTGGTCGAGGCACCGATTTTCCACGTCAACGGCGACGATCCCGAAGCGGTCGTGCACGCGGCCCGCGTGGCGACGGAATTCCGCCAGAAGTTCAAGAAAGACGTGGTCATCGACCTGATCTGCTACCGCCGCTTTGGTCACAACGAAGGCGACGAGCCGATGTTCACCAACCCGGTGATGTACAAGAAGATCAAGAAGCAAAAGACCACGCTGACGCTCTATACCGAGCGGCTGGTCAAGGACGGCCTGATCCCCGAGGGCGAGATCGAGGATATGAAGGCCGCCTTCCAAGAAAAGATGAACACCGAATTCGAGGCCGGCAAAGAATACCGCCCCAACAAGGCCGACTGGCTGGATGGCAAGTGGTCGCACCTCGATAAGGCGAAAGAAAAGAAATATCAGCGCGGCAAGACAGCCATCGCGCCCGAAACCATGACCGATGTCGGCAAGGCGCTGTCCACCGCGCCCGACGGGTTCCCGCTGCACAAAACTGTCGCGCGCCTGCTGGACGCCAAGGCCGAGATGTTCAAGTCCGGCAAAGGCTTTGACTGGGCGACTGCCGAGGCGCTGGCCTTTGGGTCCTTGTTGACCGAAGGGTACAAGGTGCGTCTGTCCGGACAGGACTCCGCCCGTGGCACGTTCTCTCAGCGTCACTCGGCCCTGATCAATCAGGAAAACGAAGACCGCTATTACCCGCTGAACCACATCCGCGAAGGTCAGGCAGAATACGAAGTCATCGACTCCATGCTGTCGGAATACGCGGTATTGGGCTTTGAATACGGCTACTCGCTGGCTGAGCCCAACGCGCTGACCCTGTGGGAAGCGCAGTTCGGCGATTTTGCCAACGGCGCGCAGATCATGTTCGACCAGTTCATCAGCTCGGGCGAAAGCAAATGGCTGCGCATGTCCGGCCTCGTTTGCCTGATGCCGCACGGCTACGAAGGCCAGGGACCCGAACACTCTTCTGCCCGTCTGGAACGGTTCCTGACCATGTGTGGCGGCGATAACTGGATCGTGGCGAACTGCACCACGCCTGCGAACTACTTCCACCTGCTGCGCCGCCAGTTGCACCGCAGCTACCGCAAGCCGCTGATGCTGATGACGCCGAAATCGCTACTGCGCCACAAACTGGCTGTCAGCAAGGCCGAGGAATTCACCACCGGTTCCTCGTTCCACCGCGTGCTGTGGGACGATGCACAACAGGGCAATTCGGACACGACGCTGGCCGCAGACGACAAGATCAAACGCGTCGTGATGTGTTCGGGCAAGGTCTACTACGACCTGCTGGAAGAACGCGACGCACGTGGTATCGACGACATCTACCTTTTGCGTTTTGAACAATTCTACCCGTTCCCCGCGCAATCCGCTGTGAAAGAGCTGGAACGCTTCAAGAATGCGGAAATGGTATGGTGTCAGGAAGAGCCCAAGAACCAAGGGGCCTGGACCTTTATCGAACCCAACATCGAATGGGTTCTGGGCCGCATTGACGCCACCCACACCCGTCCGACCTATGTCGGCCGCGCCACCTCGGCCTCGCCTGCAACCGGCCTTGCCTCCCAACACAAAGCACAACAAGCAGCCCTCGTTGACGATGCGCTGACCATCGAAGGAAAATAACCATGACAAGCGAAGTACGCGTCCCTACTCTGGGTGAATCCGTGACCGAAGCGACCGTGGCGACATGGTTCAAAAAGCCGGGCGATAGCGTCGCAGTTGACGAAATGCTCTGCGAGCTTGAGACGGATAAGGTCACCGTCGAAGTGCCCTCTCCCGTGGCGGGCACTCTGGCCGATATCGTTGCTGCCGAAGGCGAAACCGTCGGCGTTGATGCGCTGCTGGCCAATATCTCCGAAGGGGACGC
>NZ_CAXBJW010000024.1:0-3256 GCF_963976325.1 uncultured Pseudosulfitobacter sp. | reverse complement strand
TGGTGGGATGGGCGCGCAAATACGGGATGCAAAGCACGATCCACACCGGCGGCCCCTCGATCCCCGGATCGGGGTTGATCGACGCCGATATGGTGCTCGAGACGGGGACAGATGTGGTCGGGCACATCAATGGCGGACACTCCGCCCTGCCCGACGACCAGATCATCTGCCTGTGCGAAGGCTGCAAAGCCGCGCTCGAGATTGTGCACAACGGAAATGAGCGCGCCGCGTTGCTGACGCTGAATACCGCGCGCGAGCTTGGCAAGTTGGATCAGTTGATCCTTGGCACCGACGGTCCGGCAGGGTCCGGCGTGCAACCTTTGGGGATCATGCGGATGGTCGCGATGCTGTCGTCGCTGGGGAATGTCCCGGCCGAGATCGCGTTCTGCTTTGCCAATGGCAACACCGCGCGGCAGCGCAAGCTCGATACCGGATTGATCGAGGTCGGCAAATGTGCGGATTTCGTCTTGATGGATCAGGCACAGCATGCGCCCGGCAAGAACATGCTCGAATCCGTCCAACTGGGCAATTTGCCGGGTGTGGGTATGACGGTGATTGATGGCGTGGTCCGCAGCTTGCGCAGTCGCAACACCCCGCCCGCGACCCGCCTGCCGGAGCTGATCAGCGGCAGCGTCGGGACGTAACCACGCGCGATATCAGGCGCAGCACCCGCACCGCTGCGCCCAAGTGACGCGATGTTTCAATGACATCGCAGGTGCCCTGGCGCCCTTCTTTCGGTTTCGCCAAAAGAAAGGCTTTTCTTACCTGTGCATTCATGGTCAGTTTTCGCCAAGATACAGGACCGCGTTAGCGGGGGGCCTTGGTGCGTGTAAAAACCTGTCAAACGTCAGTTTGCGGAACATTGTTCCATCATGCGGTATTGCAGTTTGGATTTTAACGATTAGGCTGCAGACATCAGAGTCGCGGACAATCGTGGAGGAGTGTCCGGCAACAGGCTCGATAAGGGAGGACGAAATGGCCACACTATCTGTATCTATGCTGTCTGCGGGCCGGTGCATATGACCGCAATGACCCCCGAGGAAGCCATTCGCCACGTGGTTTCGACAAACCCGACGTTCGAGGTAGCCGAGAGCAACATTCGTGGCGTCACCTATAAGACATTCAAAAACATTCCCAAAACCCTTGGAGGCCTCGTTCAGGCGAGCCGCGAGATTCATGATAACGGGGCGGCGGAGTTTCTGGTCTATCAGGACGAACGCTGGACCTATGATGAATTTGTCGCCGACGTGAATCGTATTGCCAACGGGCTGCGCGACACGCTTGGGATCAAGACCGGCGACCGTGTCGGCATCGCGATGCGCAACTATCCCGAACTGTTGATGTTAACCCTTGCCGTCGCCTCTGCCGGTGCGGTGGTGGTGTTCGTGAACGCGTGGTGGACGACCGAAGAGCTCGACTATGCGCTGCAAGACAGCGGTGCCAAGACGGTGTTTGCTGATGGTCCCCGCTTTGAACGGATGATGCCGCTGGTCGACGACCTAGGGCTGCGTCTGATCGGCGTGCGTGATGGCGAAGACATGGGCCCGCACAAGCTATCGGCGGTGATGCAAGGTATGGCCGATACTGCGCCCGAGGGTGTCGACCTGGACACCGACGATGATTTTGCGGTGATGTATTCCTCTGGCACGACGGGCAAGCCGAAAGGTGTGGTCCAAACCCACCGTGGTGCGCTGAGCGCGGTGTTCAGCTGGCTGTTACAGGCGGTCGCCGTCCCGCTGGTCACACCCCCTGAACCCGGTGCGCCGCCCGCGCCGCGCCCGTCGGGGTTAATCGTCACGCCGCTGTTCCACGTCACTGCGACGCATCCGCTGTTTTTGCTGAGCCTGCCAGCCGGTGCCAAGATTTCGCTGCTGCACAAATGGGATGCCGAAGAAGCGGTGCGTGTGATCAACCGCGAAGGCGTGACCCGTTTTCTAGGTGTGCCGACGCAATCTGCTGACCTGCTTGAGGCCGCGAAACGCATGGGCGAGACGCTGCCGACGCTCAGCTGGCTTGGGGCTGGCGGGGCGAAACGCCCTGCGGCCCAGGTGGCGCAGCTTAAGGGACAATTCCCCGCCGCTGATATCGCGACCGGCTGGGGCATGACCGAGACCAACGCCCTTGGTATCGGGATGGTTGGCGAAGAATACAACAAACGCCCCGACGCCGCAGGCAAGCTGCACCCGCCGCTGCAAGATATCCGGTTTCTGGATGACAAGGGCAACGATGTGCCACAGGGCGAACTGGGCGAGATTACCGTCAAAAGCCCCGCCAACATGCGCTGCTATCTGAACAAGCCCGAAGCCACTGAAGAGACGATGCAAGACGGCTGGCTGCGCACAGGTGATCTGGGTGTCATCGACGCCGACGGCTATATCACGATCCTGGACCGCAAGAAGAACATCATCATTCGCGGTGGTGAAAACATTGCCTGTCTTGACGTGGAAGGCGCGTTGCACACCCACCCCGATGTGATCGAGGCCTGCGCGTTCTCTGTCCCCGATCCGCGTTTGGGCGAAGTCGTCGGGGCCTCTGTGCAGACCCGCGATGGCAAGCCGTTAACGCAGGCGGATATGGCGGCGCACCTCGACGGGCGGCTGGCCAAATTCAAGATACCCGAAAAACTGTGGTGCCAGGACGGTCCTTTGACCCGTGGTGCCACCGACAAGATTGACCGCCGTGCGATCCGCGCGGCCTGTCTGGACACATAAGGCCCACCAACCGGGCCGGAAGAAAGGAAGACTATGAACACCCCAACCGACGCAGAAATTGGTGCCTATATCGGTGCTGCCGGCAAAGCCGCGTGGGAGGTCCCGGACCTGCCCGCCAACACCAAACAGCGCGAGATCAAATCCGTAGGCATCATCGGCGCGGGCACGATGGGCGGTGGCATTGCGATGAACTTTGCCACCGCGGGCATCCCCGTCACCATCGTCGAGACCACGCAAGAAGCACTGGATCGCGGGTTGAAGGTTGTGCGCGGCAACTACCAGCGCAGCAGTGACAAGGGCCGTTTCCCGCAAGACGAAGTCGAAGCCCGGATGGACCGTTTCGACGGCAAGCTGGAACTTGCTGCCTTGGCGGACTGTGATCTGGTGATCGAAGCCGTGTTCGAAGACATGGAGCTGAAGCGCAAGATCTTCACCGAGCTGGACCGCGTGATGAAACCCGGCGCGATCCTTGCGACGAACACCTCGGCGTTGAACATCGACGAAATCGCAGCGATGACCAGCCGCCCCGAAGACGTCATCGGGCT
>NZ_CAXBJW010000023.1:0-17229 GCF_963976325.1 uncultured Pseudosulfitobacter sp. | reverse complement strand
ATCGCCCTTCAGCCAGTTGCAGACCACGAACAGGTAGGGATCGGCCAGCGACAGGGTGTCGCCCATCACAAACGGACCTTTCAGCGCGTGATCTTCGATATAGCGCGCCGAGGTCGCCATGGTCTGCGGCACCTTGGCTTTCATGTCGTCAAAGCTGGACTGTTGGTCCGCCCAGCGGCTGCCGCGCATCTTGTGGGCGTGGTTGATGTGCATCGTCGAGGCCAGATAGTACATGACGCTGCGCATGTGCACCGCATCCAGCGGGTTGGCGGGCACAAGACCGGCCTGCGGGGCGCTGGCGGCGATGTAATCCAGCAGTGCGCCGGTTTCGGTCAGCATCTGGCCCTGCACCTCAAGCGTGGGCACGCGGCCCTTGGGGTTCTTGGCCAGATACGGGGCTTTGGTCTGCTCGGCGTCGGCAAAGCTGACCTTGGTGGTGGTATAGTCCAACCCTGCCTCTTCCAGCGTGATGGCGACGGCAATCGAGATGGTGCCGGGGGCGTAATACAGATGCATGTGCGTGGCTTTCTGAAAGGGTCAAACGTGGGTTTGGGCGTGGTGCCGGTCGGGGTGTTCCAGATGCGGCACCGCGTTGAACAGAACGGGTGACCACGTGCCGCCCACCGGGAACAACCGGTGCTGCGAGGTGTTCATGATCGCCAACGCCAGATTGGCCATGGCGCGGATGTCCAGCCCCATGTGCTGACGCATCGCCATCGAAATCAGCCCGCCGGATGTGATCACCAGGGCAGGGCCATCGCCGGCGGCAATCTCGGTCAATGCTTCGCTGACACGGGTTTCGAATTGTTCAAATGTCTCGGGCACATTGACGATTTCGCCGTTCTGCCAGGCGGCAAAGACACGCGGCAGGTGGGCCGTGAATTCGACCTGTTCGGTTGGGATCGGTATGCCCTGTTCGTCGCGCAGGGCGGCGGCCAGGTTGAAATACTCCAGCTCGTTCAGTCGCGCATCACGGATCGGCGTCAGCCCCGTTTCCATCGCGTCGGCGGTTTCGATATGACGGCGCAATGTGCCGGTATAAAGCCGCATGTGGTGCTGGCCGGTATCGCGCATATGGGCACCCAGCCATGCGGCTTGCTGAAAGCCCAGGGGCGACAGGCGGTCATAGGATTCTTCGTCGGTGGCACCGGAATTGGCCTGACCGTGCCGGATAAGAGTGATGTGGGACATGGGCAGCCTTTCGCGCTTTGACGCCGTTGTAGGCGAGGAGCGCGGGCGTGGAAAGTGCCGCGCGGGTGCACGCAAACCAAATTCGGGTAAAATGTGGCTTGATCTCAAGTAGGGTTGAGCAATTACATAGGTCATCGTCAGTAGGAGAAGACGATGACCCAAGCCCCCGATATAATCACCACACCCGTGCCGGAAGCCTATGTTTCGTGGCGTGAGTTTCTGAGCGGCGGGCACACGGCCGCGCTGATTCTGGTCAGCCTTGCGGTGATGCTGCACGCCGCCGACAGTTTGATCGTGGCCACGATGCTGCCGTCGATTGTGGCCGACATCCAGGGCGCGTCGTTGGTCGGGCTGGCGGTGTCGCTGTACGAGATGGGCTCGATCGTGGCGGGCGCTGCCAGCGCGATCCTGACCATCCGGATCGGATTGCGGCATCCGATGGCGCTGGCGGCGGGGATGTTCGGGCTGGGCTGTCTGGTCAGTGCCGTCAGCCCGACGATGGCGCTGTTTCTGGTCGGGCGCACGCTGCAAGGGCTGGGCGGCGGCGGCATGGTGGCGATGTGTTTTATCGCCATCGGCGTGCTGTTCCCCCGCCGTTATGCCGCGCGGGCGCTGGCGGTTGTATCGACGATCTGGGGCGTTTCGTCCTTTTTAGGGCCGCTTTTTGGCGGTGCATTTGTCGCCTATGCGACGTGGCGCTGGGGGTTTGTGTGCTTTGGTGCGGTGGCGTTTGGTCTGGGTGTGTGGATTTTCATGCGTCCGCAAAACGAGCCTGCACCGCAGCAAAGCGCCGGGGCCGTGTTTCCGTTTCGCCGGCTTATGCTGCTTTGCATTGCCATCCTGCTGATCGCGGCCAGCGGAGTCAGCATCGCCCCCTTGCGCAGCGGTGTGACGATCCTGTGCGGGATCGCGGCCCTTGGCCTGTTCCTGTGGCTGGACGCGCGTGCGGGCGACAGCCGGATGTTGCCGCGTCGGCCCTTTGATCTGCGCACGCGGATCGGGGCGGCGTTGGTGATGATTGTCACGCTGTCCATGGCCACCATCGCAATTGCGGCCTTTGGCCCGTTGCTGATCACGGCGATTCACGACGCGCCCGCGCTGACCGTCGGTTACGTGGTCAGCTGCGGGTCGATCGGTTGGACGCTGGCTGCGATCCTTGTCAGTGGATTGTCCGAGCGCACCGACCGGATGATGATTGCGCTGGGCATGGGGTTGGTCGCGGCCAGCGTGCCGGGGATGCTGTATGCGGTGCCGCAGGGGCCGCTGTGGCTGATCGCGTTGATTGCCCTGATCGAGGGGATCGGTTTTGGCATGGCGTGGACATTCGTGTTGCGCCGGACCGAGGCGCTGGTGCCGCCTGCCGATCTGCAACGTATCGCGGGGGCAATCCCCACGGTGCAGCGGTTGGGCTATGCACTGGGCGCGGTTTATGTGGGGTTGGTGGCCAATGCGGCAGGCATCCTGACCATGACCACCGGCCCTAGCGCCGTGCGGGTGGCCGAATGGGTTTACATCGCCTGCCTGCCGCTGGCGGCGCTGGGGCTGGTGGCAACGCTGGCTTTTGTGCGCAAGTGAACGGTGCGACCTTTATCGGAAACGCCAGTGGCGCAAATTCGGGTTCGGGCGTCGGGAATGGGAGTCCCGCGCCTGCGCGCGTGTTGATAGAAGGGGGGAGTGCTTTGGGAGGCAAGAGCGATGTCGGACGTGGTAAAGTTTGTGCTGGACGGACAAGAGGTTGAGGCCGAGGCCGGTCTGACCATCTGGGAAGTGGCCAATGGCCGCGGTCTGGTCATCCCGCATTTGTGCCACAAACCGGCCCCCGGCTACCGCCCGGACGGCAACTGCCGCGCCTGCATGGTCGAGATCGAGGGTGAGCGTGTGTTGGCCGCGTCCTGCATCCGCGAACCCAGCGAGGGCATGGTCGTCACCACCAATTCCGCCCGTGCCGAAACCGCGCGCAAGATGGTGGTCGAAATGCTGGTGACAGACCAGCCCGCCCGGGACGTCGCCCACGACAAATCCGCCCACCTGTGGGATATGGCCGCGCTGAACGGTGTCAGCGAAATCCGTTTCCCGAAGCTGGAAGAGGGCCGTATTCCGCTGCTGGACGACAGCCACGTGGCGATGCGCGTGAACCTGGATGCCTGCATTCAATGCGGGCTGTGCGTGCGCGCCTGCCGCGAGGTGCAGGTGAACGACGTGATCGGTATGGCCGGGCGCGGGCATGATGCTTATCCCGTCTTTGATATGGACGACCCGATGGGCGACAGCACCTGTGTGGCCTGCGGCGAATGTGTGCAGGCCTGTCCGACGGGGGCGTTGATGCCCGCCACGGTCGTGGACGCGGATCAGGTAGGTGACAGCGCGGATTTCGACGATGAGGTCGACAGCATCTGCCCGTTCTGCGGCGTCGGCTGCCAGATCAGCCTGAAGGTCAAGGACGGCAAGGTGAAATACGTCGAGGGTATCAATGGCCCCGCGAACGAGGGCCGGTTGTGCGTCAAGGGGCGCTTTGGCTTTGACTATATCCACCACGATCACCGCCTGACCAAACCGCTGATCCGCCGCGATGATGCGCCTGCCAAGGGGCTGAACGTGGACCCGGACAACTGGCAGACCCATTTCCGCGAGGCGTCATGGGAAGAGGCGCTGGATTTTGCCGCCGCCGGCATGAAGGGGCGGGGCCGCGAGGTGGCAGGCTTTGGCAGTGCGAAATGCACCAATGAAGAGGCATACCTGTTCCAGAAGATGATCCGCCAAGGCTTTGGCCACAACAACGTCGATCATTGCACGCGGCTGTGCCACGCGTCGTCGGTGGCGGCGCTGATGGAGAACGTGGGCAGCGGTGCCGTTACGGCCACGTTCAACGAGATCGAGAACGCCGATGTGGCCATCGTGATCGGGGCCAACCCGATTGAAAACCACCCCGTTGCGGCGACCTATTTCAAACAGTTCACCAAGCGCGGCGGCAAGCTGATCGTGATGGACCCGCGCGGGCAGGCGCTGAAACGCTTTGCCAGCCACATGCTGCAATTCCGCCCCGGTGCGGATGTGTCGATGCTGAACGCGATCATGCACACGATTGTCGAGGAAGGGCTGTACGACCAGCAATACATCGACGCCTATACCGAGAACTGGGAGGCCGAAAAGGCGCACCTGAAGGATTTCAGCCCCGAGAAAATGGCCCCGATGTGCGGCATTGACGCGGAAATGCTGCGCGATGTGGCGCGGACCTTTGCCGGGGCCAAGGCGGCGATGATTTTCTGGGGCATGGGCGTGTCGCAGCACATCCACGGCACCGACAACAGCCGCTGCCTGATCTCGCTGGCGCTGATGACGGGGCAGGTGGGGCGGCCCGGGTCGGGGCTGCACCCGCTGCGGGGCCAGAACAACGTGCAGGGCGCGTCCGATGCGGGGCTGATCCCGATGTTCCTGCCCGATTATCAGGACGTCACCGACGAAGGCGTGCGCCGTGCCTTTACCGAGGTTTGGGGCACGGAGGATTTCTCGGCCGAGAAGGGACTGACCGTGACCGAGATCATGGACGCGGTGCACGCGGGCGACATCAAGGCGATGTATGTGCTGGGCGAAAACCCCGCCATGTCCGACCCCGACGTGGAACACGCCCGCGATGCGCTGGCCAAGCTGGACCATCTGGTGGTGCAGGATATTTTCATCACCGAAACCGCGAACTATGCCGACGTAATCCTGCCGGCATCGGCCTTTGCCGAGAAGACGGGCACAGTGACCAACACCAACCGTCAGGTCCAGATGGGCCGCGCGGCGGTGACCCCGCCGGGTGAGGCGCGCGAGGACTGGTGGATCGAGGTCGAACTGGCCAAGCGGTTGGGGTTGGGCTGGACCTATACCAACCCATCCGAGGTCTTTGCCGAGATGGCGCTGAACATGCCGTCGCTGGACAACATCACCTGGGACCGGCTTGAGACACAGAACGTGGTAACCTATCCGTCGTTGTCTCCGACCGATCCTGGTCAGGCCATCGTCTTTGGTGACGGGTTCCCGCGCAAGGACGGGCGGGCGAAATTCACCCCTGCGGCGGTGATTGCGCCCGATGATGTGCCGGATGCGGAATATCCGATGATCCTGACCACGGGCCGGCAGTTGGAGCATTGGCACACCGGGTCGATGACCCGCCGCGCCACGGTGCTGGACGGGATTGAACCCGAGGCGAACTGTTCGCTGCACCCGTCGACCCTGCGCAAGCTGGGTGTGGCGGCGGGCGGGCACGTGCGGTTGACCACAAAGCGGGGCAGCATCACGGTGATGGCCCGCGAGGATCGCGCGGTTGCCCCGGATATGGTGTTCCTGCCCTTTGCCTATGTCGAGGCGGCGGCGAACATCCTGACCAATTCGGCGGTGGACCCATACGGCAAGATCCCCGAGTTCAAATTCTCGGCAGTAAGGGTCGAGGCGGCTGAGGCTGTGGCCGCCGAGTAGGCGGTGGCGGGGTCAGGCGTATTTGTCGAGCAGGTACAGAATCACCGCCACCACCGCAGTCAGGGCAAAAATGCCCAGCTTGCGGAACTCTGCGCTGGTGTTCAGTTTCTGCGTGGTCGCGGGAAAGGCCCAGGCGGCCAAGCGTACCGCGGTGCCAGACAGTCTGAGCGTGCGGGCGAGTTTGGAAATGACGGCAATCCCCAGCATGGTCAGCCAACGCAGGAACATGAAAAGGACCGCCAGAGCGATGATCTGGATGACGTAATCTTCTGGCCCGCGCATTCGTTGCACGCTTAGCGACAGCAACCAAAGCACAGCGAAGATAGCGGCCTTGTGCCAAAAGTATGTTTCCTTGTTTTTCGAAGTCTTCGTGCTGACGGGCCTTGAGGTCTGCGGCACAGACCGCGCGTGGCCATACATCAGCAGTTGATAGTCTTGTCGCCAGCCCAGCCGTTTGCTGGCGCCGACACCGTCGGTGGCCCATTGGAAATGGGTTTCGATGACAACGGCCATTTCGGTGGGATAGCCTGTTTCGGGATCTTTCAGTCGCGTTTGAAGCGTATCGTAAAGATGCGCTTCAAGAGAGCGGCGTAGCGTCAGATCATGGGACATGTCCAAAGACAGCAGCGCATCCAGAGCTTTGGTATCCCAGTACGTGTTGCGCAGCGCGTCATTGAATTTGGTCTGGAATATCGACTGTGCCTTGGCCGGGTCCTCTTGCGCCATGGCGTCAAGCTGGCCAATGGCGATACCCCACGGTTGCGCGGGTTTGGGCTGCGCGGGTTCAGGGTGTTTGCCTGGATCGACCGGTGTTTCGGGTTCTGGCGCGGTGTCCGGCACGTGGGTTTCGGGTTGGACGGGGGGCGGCCTGAGCGGCTCTTGCAGTGGGATGGGCGGTGCATCATCCGGTAGGGAATCCAGCCCTGTGCGTCCTTCCACAATGTCGGCCATGCGCGGGCGCTTGGGGGCGGCCTTTTCTTTCAGCGCCCCTGTCTTGGCCGCGGCAAAGGCATCGCGCAGCGCGCCAAAGGCGTCGGGATCGTTGCGGTCGATCTGTTTCAGCCGCGCGGCATAGGCGCGTTTGACCTCGCGTTCGGTTGCGCGTTTCTCAAGGCCCAGTTCGGACCATGGCCACCTAGGAGACATAGTAATCGTCGATCCGGTCCAGCGTTTCGCCCATGTCGCCGCGCATCCGCGAAATCTCGGCGGGGTCCTGCCCTTCGAGCGCGCTTTCGAATTCCATCAACATGCCTTGCAACAGGTGCCGGTCGTCACCGGTGGCCATTTCGTACAGGCGGCGAATACGGGCCAGAAAGGCGGTGTTTTCCTCGTCCTCGCGCGGGTGCATCTTGAACGTCTGCATTTGTTTCAGCCGTTTGGCGATGTCTGCCTCGGTCAGGTTCGACACGTTGTCGCGGATCACCAGCCCCGCTTTTTTGCCGGTGCTGATCGACGTTGCCTCGACCTCGATCAGGCCCGACGGATCATAGGTGATGCGCACGAACATGCCCTCGTGGCCGGCCTTGCCTTTGGGCACGTCCAGATTGAACTGGCCCAGATGCACGTTATCGCTGACCTTGGGGGCCTCGCCCTGATAGATGTCGACGCGCAGTTGGGTCTGGTTGTCGTCCATCGTTGAAAAGCTGCTTTGCCGCGACGCGGGCAGGGGTGTGTTGCGTTCGATGATCGGTTGGAAGAAGCCGCCGATGACGGTGCCGTTTTTCAGCTTGGTCGCGGTTTCGATGCCCACCGAGAAGGGCGAGACATCGGTCATCACCACGTCGTCCAGCGCGCGGTCTTCAGCAACCAGCGCCGCCTGTACCGCCGCCCCCAGCGCCACCGCATGATCGGGGTCGATGGTCATTTCCGGCAGCCGCTTGAACTGGCGGGCGACCATCTGGCGGATCATCGGCATGCGGGTGGCGCCGCCCACAAGAATGACGCGGTCCAGCGCGTCGGTATCAAGGCCGGTGTCGTAAAAACACCGCTCGATCGGGCGGTGCAGGCGTTTGATCAGCGCGGCGCAGGCGGTCTCGAAATCGGCGCGGCTGAGGCTGAGGGTGTGGTGCGCGCCGTCAAGTTTCAGGCGGGCTTCGAAGTCGTCCTTGCCGCTTAGATGCCGCTTGGCCACATCGGCTTGCAGGCGCAACTGGTGCTGGGCGTCCTTGCCCAGCTTGGCCCAGGGTGTGCCGATCTTGTCCGCCATCGCCTTGGCCAGCGCTTCCGAGAAATCCTCGCCGCCCAGAAAGGCATCGCCGGACGAGGCTTTGACCTCCATCACGCCGTCGAAATGTTCCAGCACGGTCACGTCAAAAGTGCCACCGCCAAGGTCAAAGACCAGAAACTGGCTTTCGCCGTCCCGATCTTGCAGGCCGTATGCCAGCGCCGCCGCCGTGGGTTCGTTGACCAGCCTCACCGCGTTCAAGCCGGCCATGGCGCAGGCGGCCATCGTCGCCTGACGCTGGCCCTGATTGAAATAGGCGGGCACGGACACGACCACATCGCGGATGGTCTGGCCAAGGGCCGCCTCGGCGTCGTCCTTGAGCTTGCGCAGCACCAGCGAGGACAGTTCCTCGGCCCGCAATTTCTTGCGGCCCAGCTGAAATGTCGTGTCTGTCCCCATGGCGCGTTTGAATGCGGCGGCTGTGTCCTTGGGGTGGGTGGTCTGGCGATCGCGCGCGGCGTCGCCCACCAGCACTTTGTCGCCCTCAAGAGATACCACAGAAGGCGTCAGGCTGTGGCCCAACGCATTGGCCAGCAGGCGCGGCGCGCCGTCTTCGAACACGGCGATCAACGAGTTGGTGGTGCCAAGATCAATACCGATAATGGGCTGGGCCATGGACTTTTTACCTTGTGGCAGGGCATGTTGCCCACGTTATTTCGTGGGCAAGGGCGGTGGTCAACCGCGGGGGGATGAATATGCAGGTAGACGGTCAGCGGTTTCTGAAGGATTTGCACACATTGCGCCGTTTTGGCGCGCAAGGGGTGGGCGTGGTGCGGCCTGCCTATTCCGAACCGGATGTTGCGGCGCGTGCGTGGCTGGCCGATCAGATGCGTGACGCGGGGCTGCGGGTCGAGATGGACGCGATGGGCAACCTGTTCGGGCTGGCGGACGGGCCGTCGATCCTGTTGGGGTCGCACAGCGACAGCCAGCCGACGGGCGGATGGCTGGACGGTGCGCTGGGCGTGATTGCGGCGCTGGAGATTGCCCGCGCGGCGGGCGGCGGCGTGTCGGTGGTGTCGTTTCAGGACGAAGAGGGCCGGTTCGGCGTGACCACGGGCAGTGCCGTCTGGTCGGGCAACCTGGCGCAGGACACGGCGGATGCGCTGGAGGATCATGCGGGCCAATCGCTGGCCGAGGCGCGGCAGGCCATGGCGGATATGGTCACCGGCCCCGTCGATCCGGCGCAGTTCACCGGCTATATCGAGATGCACATCGAACAGGGGCCGTATCTGGAGGCCAATGGCGAACAGATCGGCGTGGTGGAACATATCGTCGGCATCCGCGACATGGTCATCACCATGACCGGCCAGCAGAACCACGCGGGCACCACGCCGATGCACCTGCGCCAGGATGCGTTCCAGGCGCTGAGTGCGTTCAACACGGCGCTGAACGACCGGCTGCGCAATGTGGTGACGCCCAGCACCGTGTGGACCATTGGCCATGTGTCGCTGTCACCCAATGCCTCGTCCATCGTGCCCGGACAGGTACGGTTTTCGATGCAGTGGCGCGACGGCGAGGGCGACCGGTTGGTGCGGATGGAGAAGATCATTCGCGACCTGGCCGAAGAGATCGCGGCAGAGCGGAACATGACGGTGGCGTTCGGGCCGATGCTGGGGCTGGAGCCGGTGCAGATGGACGCGCGCCTGCGTGGCGCGCTGGAGGGGGCCGCCGAAGTGGAGGCGCCGGGCAAGTGGCGCGTCATGCCCTCGGGGGCGCTGCATGATGCGACCAACCTGTCACGGCTGATGCCGGTGGCGATGCTGTTCGTGCCGTCGATTGGCGGGATCAGCCATGCGTTCGAGGAAGACACGGCCGAGGAGGATCTGGTCGCGGGTCTGCGCGTGATGGCGCGGGCGGTGGATCAGCTGCGGGCCGGATAAGGGGCGCTGCCCCTCGGCCTGCGGCCTCACCCCGGAGTTTGTTTGGCAAGATGAAGGGGGACGGTGTCGCGTATGTATCCGCGTTGCAGGGCGCGCTGGCGGTAGGTGTCGGCGACCTGTGATGCGGCGCGCAGGTCGGTGTGGCACGAGGTGATCGTGCGCGGCGTGCCGCCAACCGCGCCCCATTCGCGGGTCACGGATGCCTCTTCGAACAGGTTGCGCGAAATTTCGACGCGGTAGAACAACGGGCGGGCCTTGCCGGTGCGGTAAAGAAGGGCTTGCAGCATCGTCAGCTCCAGTGAACGTCTCCGAGAAAGATATAACCTGCGCCGTAGATTGTCTTGATCAATTGTGGATTTTTCGGGTCTTCGCGCAGTTTTGTGCGCAGCCGCGAGATGCGCACATCCATCGCGCGGTCAAAGCTTTCTCCGGCACCTCCGCCGAGCGATTCCTGCATCTGCGCCCGCGAGATCAGGCGGCGCGGACTGGACAGGAAAAGCCGCAACACTTCGCCCTCGGCGTGGGAAAAGGGGGTTTCGTCGCCTGCATCGTCAACCAGCGCGTAGCGTTCGAACAGGGCCGTCCACCCCTTGAACCGGGCGGTGTTGCCGCTGTGGGTGGGCTGGTGGTTGGATCGCAGGCGGGCGCGGACGCGGGCGACGACCTCGGCGGGATCAAAGGGTTTGATGATGTAATCATCCGCCCCCAGCTCCAGCCCCGTCACCTTGTCCTGCACCTGTGCGCGGCCCGAGATGATGATGACCGTGGCCCCCTGTTCCAGCGCCAGACGGTGCACGATGGTCAGCCCGTCGGTGTCGGGCAGGCCCAGATCGACAAGGCAGACATCGGGCTTGTGGGTTTTCAACGCCGCTTCGAAGGCCGAGGCGCGGGCAAAGCTGAGGGTGCGAAACCCCGCCTCTTCCAATGCGTCGGCCAGCATTGTGCGAATGGCGGGTTCGTCGTCCAGAATTGTCACAAGGGGGCTGTCGGATTTGGTCATTGTGCGGCCTGCGGCATCAGAAGTGCGGCAAGATCATCCGCACAAAAGGGTTTTTGCAGCACCGGCGCGCGGGTCAGGGCGGCGCGGTGCATCGGGTCGGACACGGGCAGCGAGGTCATCAGGATGATCGGTGTGCCTGCGTCTTTCAACCGGTCCACCAGATCAATCCCCGAGGCGGCCCCCAGCCGGATGTCGCTGAGGATCAGGCCGATGTCGGGCAGGGCGGCGGTCAGTGCCGTTGCCTCGTCGACGCTGGCGGCCTCGATCACGGAATGGCCCAGGCCCATCAGCATGTCGCGGTACAGCGCGCGCAGGTCGTCGCGGTCTTCGACCAGCAGGACCATGCCGCCGGTGACCGGCGCGGGCCGGTTCAGGGGCAGGCGCAGGCGCACCTCGGCCCCGATCATGGTGTTGTGCAGCCCAAGGTGTCCGCCAGCGGTTTTGGTCATGTCATAGACCATCGGCAGCCCCAGCCCCGAGCCTTCGCCGCCCTTGGTGGTAAAGAACGGATCGCACGCCTTGTGCAGCGCCTCGTCCGAGAAGCCGGGACCGGTGTCGGTGACGGTGAATTCGACCCAGGTTTCACCGATGGCGGCGGCAGTCAGGGTGATCGTGCCCTTGGCCCCGCAAGCGTCGCGGGCGTTCAGGATCAGGTTCAGCAGGCTGTCCTGTACCATGCCGGTGTCCAGCAGCAGCGGACCCGGTGGCAGGGTGCAGTCCACGCGCAGCGTCTGACCCGCGGGCAACGTGGGCGAGGCCAGCGTGGCCACGTCCGCCAGCAGGCCTGCCACCTCGACCGGACCGGGCCGCAGCACGCGGGCGGCGGTGGCGTTGGCAATGCCATCGAGCAGATGACCGCCACGACGGGCGGCGGCGCGGGTGCCTTCGATCAGGGGGACGGCACCGTCGGGCAGGTCGTCCATCCGCTCAAGCTTGCTTTGCAGGCCCAGGATGATGGTCAGCAGGTTCGAGAAATCATGCGCCAGGCCGGATGTCATTTGCGCCGCCAGCGCCCGCTTGCGGTTTTGTTGCAAGGCGACGCGGGCCTGGGTTTCTTCGGTGACGTCCATCGACAGGATATAAGCCCCCTGCGCTGTATCGGGGGTAAAGGCGGCGCGGATGCGGCGGGCGCTGGGGCCGTCGGTGAATTCAAACACCGACGGTCGACCTTCGTACGCGGCCTGAAGATGCGGCGCGATCATCGCGTGGTTGGTGGCCCCCAACGCGTCAGAAATGTGCAGGCCCATCAGGTCGCTGGGGCGGTCGGGCAGGATGCTGGACAGGCGGCGGTTGGTATAGGTGTAGTGCCCGGTTTCATCGACATGGGCGATGTGCGCGGGCATCATTTCTGTCACCAGACGGGTGCGCGCTTCCATCTCGGTCAGCTCGCGCTTGGCCTCTTCCAGCGCGGCGACTGTGGCCGAAAGCTGGCGGTTGGTCGCGGCCAGCTCTTCCGAGCGGGACAGAACCATATCCGACAGCGCATCGGACCGCGCGCGCAGCATGTGTTCCTGATCCTTGGTGCGGGTGATGTCGGTATAGACCGTGACCCAGCCGCCCTGCGGCAGCGGCGCGCCCTCGACCGAGATGGTGCGCCCGTTGGCGCGGGTGCGCTCCATGTAATGCGGTTCGAACGCGCGGGCGGTGCGGACACGTTCGGCGACAAAGGCTTCGATGTCGTCGATGGGGCCGTATTCGCCGTGGGTGGCGATGTGGCGGATGGTGTCCTCGAATGTCGCACCGGGTTGCACCAGCGCATCGGGCAGGCGGAACATCTGCTGAAAGGCCACATTGCAGACCGACAGGCGCAGGTCGTTGTCATAGATAGACAGCGCCTGGGCGATCAGGTTCAGCCCGGCGGTGGTCAGCGCCCTGTTCTGGTCATCGTTGCGTGGCACGTGGCGATCCTCCGCCGATGGGGGTAGCATCGCGGGCGGCAATCGCAAAGGGGTGGTTTGCGCGGGCCAGCGAAGATGGGTACAGATTGCGCCATGAGAACCCTTGCCGCAATCGCGTTGATCTGCACTGCCACGGCGCCGCAGGCGCATCCGCATATCTTTATTGATGCGGGCCTGACGGCGATTGTGGACGACAAGGGGGCATTGCAGGCGATCAAGGTCACCTG
Organism: uncultured Pseudosulfitobacter sp.; assembly: GCF_963976325.1. Taxonomy (NCBI): domain Bacteria; kingdom Pseudomonadati; phylum Pseudomonadota; class Alphaproteobacteria; order Rhodobacterales; family Roseobacteraceae; genus Pseudosulfitobacter; species uncultured Pseudosulfitobacter sp. The sequence goes on along the minus strand of NZ_CAXBJW010000023.1, from coordinate 4,351 downwards.
GGCCTATGACGCGTTCTATTCGCTGCTGGTCACCGAAGATGCGGGCGTTGATCCGGATGGCGACGCCGTTCTGACAAAGGACGAAGAAGCGCAGTTGCGCGGTTTCGACATGCAATGGATCGACGGGTACAACGGCGATCTGGTGGCCCGGCTGGATGGGGAAGCGTTGGTGCTGTCAGGTCCGCGCGATGCCACGCTGATCATGCGCGAGGGGCGTCTGGTCACCACCCATGTGCGCGACGTGGCCGGCGCGCCGATGCTGGCCGGTCATAGCCTGTCGCTGAAGCCATACGATCCGACCTATTACACCTCTTATGATGTCACGATGAATGTGACGGTGCAGGGTCTTGAGGGGTGCACCGTTGCGCGCAACTTGCCCGATCTGGATGCCGGGATGAAACAGTTGCAAGACGCGCTGTCCAAGCTGGGGCGCGATCAGGATGCAATCGAGGAAGGCTTTCCCGAAGTGGGCGAGGCCTTTGCCACCGACGTGGAAATCACGTGCGCGCCCCGCTGATCGCTTTGCTGGCGCTGCTGGCCGCAGTGGGCTGGTGGCTGTGGCCCGGTGGCGGGATGGCCGGGATTGGCCAGATGGCAGCCGGCTATCAGCGGTCCTTTCAGAACGAGATGGCGCTGACCCTGCGCGCCACCAAGGCGGGCAACGCGGGCGCGTTCTGGACGCTGCTGGGCGTGTGCTTCGCCTATGGCTTTTTCCACGCGGTCGGGCCGGGGCATGGCAAGGTGCTGATCGGCGGGTATGGGTTGGGGCGTCGGGTGACGGTCTGGCGGCTGGGGGCGATTGCGCTGCTGTCGTCGCTGGGGCAGGCGGTGACGGCGATTGTGCTGGTGCAAGGCGGGCTGTGGCTGTTTGCGCTGACCCGTGACCAGATGGTCGGTGCGGCCGAGGATGTGATGGCCCCCGTCAGCTACGGTGCGATTGTGCTGATCGGGCTTTGGTTGCTGGCGCGCGGTGCGCGGCGGATGCTGCGGCGACCTGCGGTGCACGACCACGACCACGAGGACAGCCATGACGACGGCACCTGCACCCATTGCGGGCACCGACACGCCCCCAGCGTCGAAGAGGTCGCAGGCCTGACATCGCTGCGCGAGGCGCTGTTGTTGATTGCAGGCGTGGCGATCCGGCCCTGCACGGGGGCGCTGTTTGTGCTGGTGATCACGCATGGCATGGGCATTGCGGGCGCGGGCATTGCCGGTGTCTTTGCCATGTCTATCGGCACGGCCGTTGTCACGGTTGCCGTGGGCACGGGTGCCGTGGGCGTGCGGCACGGTCTGTTGGGCAGCGTGGCGGGGGGGCCGTGGGCCGCTGGCTTGCTGCCGCTGGTCGAGATGGCCGCCGGTGCGCTGGTTGTGATCGGCGCGGGCGGATTGTTGTTGCGCGCGCTTTGAGGCGACAGGCTCTGCCCGCCGTCGTACGCCATGTAACAATTCGTTAGAATCCAGCAAACATCCCGAAAAAGTTGACCGCGAGTGTGCATCCAGCATGATTTGCGTGGAGGATTCGCACGTCACGCGAAAAGGCCCGGCGCGGCAACAGCGGCGGGTTCGGGAGGAGAACACATTGACCAAGACGCTGGAAGGCGCCGAAGGACTGCGGTCTGTACCGGCGTTGCTGCATCGAAATGCGACCCAGTTCGCAGATGCCCCCGCCTATCGCGAAAAAGAGTTTGGTATCTGGCAAAGCTGGACCTGGTCGCAGGCGCTTGAGGAAATCGAGGCGCTGGCGCTGGGGATGATCGACCTTGGCGTGGCCGAGGGCGATTTCGTCGCCGTGATCGGGCGCAACCGGCCCCGGCTGTACTGGGCGATGATGTCGGCACAGATGTGCGGTGCCATTCCGGTCCCCTTGTACAACGACGCGGCTGCCGAAGAGATGGCCTATACCATGGGGCATTGCGGTGCCAAGTTCGTGGTGGCGGGCGACCAGGAGCAGGTCGACAAGGTCATGGAAATTCAGGACCAACTGCCGCAGTTCGAAGAGATGATCTATCTTGATGCGCGCGGCCTGCGCAAATACGACCATGACAAATTGCGGTCTTATGAGCAGGTCCAGCACAATGGTCGCGCCAAGCGTGAAGACCTGATTGCAGACATGAAAGCCCGCATTGCCAAGCTGGATTACGACAGCACTGCGGTGATGTTGTACACATCCGGCACCACCGGCAACCCAAAGGGCGTGGTGCTGAGCAACCGCAATGTCATCGAAACCTCGCGCACCAGTTCGGAATTTGACGGCCTGCGCCAGACAGATGACATTCTGGCCTATCTGCCGATGGCATGGGTGGGCGATTTCATCTTTTCCGTCGGACAGGCGCTGTGGACGGGCTATTGCACCAACTGCCCCGAAAGCCCCGAGACGATGATGACCGACCTGCGCGAGATCGGGCCGACCTATTATTTCGCCCCGCCGCGCGTGTTTGAAAACCAGCTGACCAACGTGATGATCCGGATGGAGGACGCCAGCCCGCTGAAAAAGCGCATGTTTGACCACTTCATGGCCCATGCGCGCAAGGTCGGGCCGGATTTGCTGGACGGCAAGCCCGTGGGCCTGATGGACCGGCTGAAATACAAGCTGGGTGATCTGCTGGTCTACGGCCCGCTGAAAAACACGCTGGGCTTTACCCGCGTGCGCGTAGGCTACACTGCGGGCGAGGCGATCGGGCCGGAAATCTTTGATTTCTACCGGTCGCTGGGGATCAACCTGAAACAGCTTTACGGTCAGACCGAAGCCACGGTTTACATCACTGCGCAGCCGGACGGACAGGTGCGCAGCGACACGGTGGGCGTGGTGTGCCCGGGCGTCGAGTTGAAGATCAACGACACCGGCGAAGTCTATTACCGCTCGCCCGGCGTGTTCGTCGAATACTATAAGAACCCCGAAAGCACCGCCGACACCAAGGACGCCGAAGGCTGGGTTGCGACGGGCGACGCGGGCTTTATCGAGCCTGATACAGGCCACTTGCGCATCATCGACCGCGCCAAGGATGTGGGCAAGATGGCCGACGGGTCGCTGTTCGCGCCGAAATACGTCGAGAACAAGCTGAAGTTCTATCCCAATATTCTGGAGGCTGTCGTGTTCGGCAACGGGCGCGATGAATGCACCGCTTTCATCAACATCGACCTGACGGCGGTCAGCAACTGGGCCGAGCGCAACAACATTGCCTATGCGTCCTATCAGGAGCTTGCAGGGCATCCGCAGGTGCTGGCCACGATCCAGAGCCACGTGGAAGCGGTCAACCGTTCGGTCGCCGAGGACGAGATGCTGTCGGGCTGTCAGGTCCACCGCTTTGTCGTGCTGCACAAGGAACTGGACGCCGACGACGGCGAACTGACCCGCACCCGCAAAGTGCGCCGCAAGAAGATCGAGGAGAAGTTCCACGACATCATCACGGCGCTTTATGACGGGTCCGAGCAGATCAGCACGGTGACCGAAGTGACCTATGAGGATGGCCGCAAGGGCGCGATCAAGGCGACGCTGGAAATTCGCGATGCGGCGGTTCAGCAGGTCGCAACGCGGATGGCGGCGGAATGATGGGGTTTGCATCTGTGGGCCACGGGGCCGTGGCAAGCCGGCCCTCCGGGGGGGATTTTTTTGAACCAGAGAAGCAGGGGGACGTGTGATGCTGGATCAGGCAGAAGGCTACACAACCGCAGACGGGCGCAGGATTGGCCCGGTCGTGATGGAGATGAAGAACATCACCCTGCGCTTTGGCGGCGTCGAGGCGATCAAGGACATCTCGTTTGACATCCGCGAAGGCGAGATCCGGGCGATCATCGGGCCGAACGGGGCCGGTAAATCGTCGATGTTGAACGTGATCTCGGGGTTCTACGTGCCGCAAGAGGGGCAGGTGTTCTATCAGGGGCAACCGCGACCGCCGATGAAGCCGTTTCAGGTGGCGCGGCAAGGGATTGCACGGACGTTCCAGAACATTGCGCTGTTCGAAGGCATGAGCGTTCTGGACAACGTGATGACGGGCCGTTTGACGCACATGCAGACCGGCCTGTTCTGGCAGTCGATGTGGAAGGGCCGCGCCGAAGCGGAAGAGACCGCCAACCGCGAAGTGGCCGAGAAGATCATCGACTTTCTTGAAATTCAGGCGATCCGCAAGACGCCGGTGGCACGTCTGCCCTACGGCTTGAAAAAGCGGGTCGAACTGGCGCGCGCACTGGCCGCCGAGCCGTCGTTGCTGCTGCTGGACGAGCCGATGGCGGGCATGAACGTCGAGGAAAAAGAGGACATGAGCCGCTTTATCCTGGATGTGAACGACGAATTCGGCACCACGATTGCGCTGATCGAGCACGACATGGGCGTGGTCATGGACCTGAGCGACCG
>NZ_CAXBJW010000022.1:0-21203 GCF_963976325.1 uncultured Pseudosulfitobacter sp. | reverse complement strand
CGTCGCCACGTCCGGCGGCAAAGCTGCCATCAATAAAGTTTGCGGTTTCCATTCGGCTCTCCTGAGGGGCATGCGCGCTAGGGCGTGGTGATCTGCCCCAGCGCTTTTGCGTGGCGGCTTTCGGTGATGTTTCCGCCGCACAACACGGCCAGCGGGCGCGGCATGTCCTGGGTCTGCGACAGCTTTTGCCATCCCGCGACGGCCAGTGCGGCGGCCCCTTCGACCCGCTGCCCGCAGTCGGCCATCAGCTGTTTCATCGCGGCTGCGATCTGGGCCTCGGTGCAGGTGACGGAACTGGTCAGGCGGTCCAGCGACAGCGGTATCGTGATGCTGTCGGGGTCGATCTCGCCCGCCACGGCGCTGGCAAGGGTCGGCTCATGGGCGCGCAGGGCATCAGGCACCTTGCGCCAGTAGAGCGGCGCGGAGTTCTGAGGAAAGCAGGCGTGCAGCCGGATATCTGGCCGCAGGTGCTGCAACACCACGGCCAGCGCGGAATACAGCCCGCCGCCGCCGACCGAGACAAACACATCCGTGACATCGGGGTAGTCACGGACGATCTCCGCCGCGATCGTTGCATGACCCAACAGCACGCCAATGTGGTTATAAGGGGAAATATACGTGGCCCCGTTGCGCGCGGCGAGGCTTGCGGCATGACGCTCGGCACTCAGACAATCCGCGCCGAAGATGATGGTACGCGTCGCAATCTGGCGCACAACTTCGTATTTCGCGAGCGACACATCCTCGGGCAGAACCACGGTCGCGGACAGGCCATTGCGCGCCGCCGCATAGGCGACCGCCAGCCCGTGATTGCCCGACGATGCTGTAAAAACCTCGCCCTGTACCGCCGGCAGAACACCGGGTATGCCCTGCACAGTCGTCATCGCGCCACGCACCTTGAACGACCCGGTTGGCAGCAGGTTTTCCAGTTTCAGCAACAGCGGCCCTGCACCGTTGATCGTGGCGGTGATGGTGGTCGAGTCCCGGACATCCGCAGGCAGCAGGCCCGCCGCGCGGCCATGGTCGTTGCGCAGGACATGGGCGGCCTGATGTGCCGCGTCGTCTTGCGCAACGGACCAGACCAGACGGGGTGTCACAGCCCGCTTCCCAGATCGTTGGACTTGTCGCGGGCAGGGCGCATCGCCTTGTACAGGGTCGCCCGCGAGATCCCCAACAGCTGCGAAACATAGGTCGGCGAATTGCGGATACTGAACGCGCCGTTGGCGTCCAGCGCCTGAATCATTTCCGTGCGCTCGTCGCGGGTCATCGCCTCGAGCGAGGTGCGTCGTTCACGCAAGAAGTCATAGATGCGCGTGTTGATCTGCTCGCGCCAGTCGGTTTCGAACAGGACCGACGGTTGGTCCGCCTGCTCGGGTATCCCGATCAAGGATTGCAACATCTCGGCTGCGGCATCAAAGCGCGAGACATCAAGGTTCACGCAAAACAGCCCCGCCGCTGCACCGTTTTCGTCGCGCAGCACGGCGGTTGTCGACTTCATCCGGTGCAGGTCGCGGCTGATCTTGGGATAGGGGCCCATCACATCAAGATCGAGCGAGATATTCTCGTCCATTGCCGTTTCGGACGGATCACCGACTTTGCGACCCGAGATCGGATTGACGATATAGGCCACTGTGTCGGTTTCCAGATCATGCAGAACCACCTCTGCATGAGGGCTCAGCAGAGCTGCAAAGCTGTCGGCGATCGGAACATAGTTTCTGAAGATTTTTCGCATGGGTCCAACCTATCCATTCTATACAAATTGTCAACACTATTCATTTAGTATAATCACGACGCAACGCACCTGCAGGGAGGCAGCAGACCGTCATGAGTTTTGGCAGCGACAATCAATCTGGCGCATCACCCGCCGTGCTGGATGCCCTGATGCGCGAGTTCAGCCAAAAGGGCGCATCCTACGGCACAGATGAAGCCACAAAGCAGGCAGAAGACAAGTTGCGCGAGGTGTTTGATTGCGACCTTGTCGCCTATTTTGTCACTTCGGGCACGGCGGCAAACTGTCTGGCCTTGTCTGCGCTTGGCGATCCGTGGAGGGCGATCCTGTGCCATCATCAGGCGCATGTGCTGCGCGATGAATCGACCGCGCCCGAGTTTTTGACAGGTGGTATGCGCCTGATGCCGGTCGCTCCCTATGCCACGCGGCTGGACGCGAATACCGTCGCCGCCCACATCCACGCCATGCCCGACGACAAGCCACACAACATCCGCCCTCAGATCCTGTCGATCGCGCAATCCAGCGAGAACGGCCAAGTCTATACGCCCTCCGAAGTGCAGGCCCTATGCGGTGTTGCGCACGATGCGGGGCTGCGCGTTCACATGGATGGCGCCCGTTTTGCCAATGCTGTGGCGCATCTGGGGTGTCATCCGGCTGACATCTCTGCGCGTGCAGGGGTTGATGTGCTGTGTCTGGGGGCGACCAAGAACGGCGCAGTGGCCGCCGAAGCCATTGTATTCTTTGACAGGATACTGGCGCGAGGCTTTCCGGAACGCATGAAGCGCAGCGGTCATCTGTTGTCCAAAGGCCGCTTTCTGGGCGCGCAATTCAGTGCATGGCTGCACGATGATCACTGGCTGGATCTTGCGCGTCACGCAAATGCGCGGGCACAGGTTTTGGCAATGACCCTGGCCTCTATCAAGGGTGCGAGAATTGCCATGATGCCACAGGCCAACGAGGTTTTTGCGGTGCTCCCCCGCGAGGTTTGCGCGCAACTGGCTGCGGCAGGAATTGGCTTTGCTGAATGGTACGCCGACGCGATCCTGCCAGACAAAATTGACCTGAACCATGAGGCGCTGGTGCGTTTCGTGACGTCGTTCGCGAGCAGCGAAAGCCAGATTGCAGACCTTGCCAAGGCCGGGGGCGATACGGGCCAATTTTCTTGAGGACACTGCCGAGAGGGCACGGCGTTGTGCATTCTGTCGGATGCACACGTCATGATCTCCCTCACCAAGGAATAGATCATAGCGCCTATGCATACGAGGCCCGCAAACGCGTCCTCGGGTCGGGCGGCCAAACTGACGCGCCGTCACGGATCAAGGCGGACTTTCAGATTGTTTGCCTGTTTCATTGGGCATATCTCTCGTCTTGACCTCTTCAAACGGGGCTTTGCGCGCGCACAGCCGGTCTTTGATCGCGGCCCCGTTAAACCAAAAAAGGACTTTGCCATGCTCGACGCTTCGCATTTCGACGACTACACCAATCTGGACATTGCCCTGCGCGACAATGGTGTGGTGATCGTGACACTGGACCGCGCGGACAAGCGCAATGCGCTGGACGTGGCGACCATCGACGAGCTGGTGCGGTTTTTCAGCTCGGCCCATCGCAATGGCGTGCGGGCTGTGGTGCTGGCCGGGGCAGGTGACCACTTTTGCGCCGGTCTGGACCTGATCGAACACTGGAAGGCCGACCGCAGCCCCGATGAATTCATGCACGTCTGCCTGCGCTGGCACGAGGCTTTCAACAAGATGGAATACGGCGGTGTTCCGGTCATCGCGGCGCTGAAAGGGGCCGTTGTCGGTGGCGGGCTGGAACTGGCCAGTGCGGCCCATGTGCGGGTTGCGGACGCGTCCACCTATTTCGCCCTGCCCGAAGGCCAGCGCGGTATCTTCACCGGCGGCGGTGCTACGATCCGCGTCAGTGGCCTGATCGGCAAGGCTCGGATGATCGACATGGTTCTGACCGGCCGCGTCTATCAGGGCCAAGAGGCGGTTGATCTGGGCCTTGCGCAATATCTGGTCGAGGGGTCCAGCCTGGACAAGGCCATCGAGCTTGCGGACAAAGCGGCAGCAAACCTGCCTCTGACCAATTTTGCCATTTGCTCGGCGATCAGCCACATCAACAATATGTCCGCGATGGACGGCGCCTATGCCGAATCTGTGGTCGCAGGTATCGTCAACACACAACCGGCGGCCCGTGCGCGGCTCGAAGCTTTTGCCGACAAGACCGGCGCGCGGGTGCGTCCCGAAAGCTGACCGGACAGGCCGGACGGTCAAAATGTCCAGCCCCCTGCAAAGCGTATAAAAATCTGCGGACAGCTTGTCCGCAGAGGGGGTATTCGTGCCCGACGGGGCTGGCCTTGGACAAAATGTCCTGACACTCTGCACGCGAATACGGTTGGGCCCGCCCAACTGCGGGGGGAGGGGGCCAGTCTCGCATGGTCGATTTATGGAGCGGTCTGGCGCAAGCCTTCTGGCTGGTCGTGACGCTGGACGCCGAGCTGGTCGAGATCGCGCTGCGGTCGCTGCGGGTGACGCTGAGCGCGCTGGCGGTGGCCTGTGTCATTGCCCTGCCGCTGGCGGCCTTTGTCGCGGTCAAACGGTTCCGGGCGCGGCGGTTTGTCATTGCCATTCTGAACGCGCTGATGGGGCTGCCGCCGGTGGTGGTGGGGCTGATCGTTTACGTGTTCCTGTCGCGGTCCGGCCCGTTCGGGGTCATGGGGCTGTTGTTCACGCCCACGGCGATGATCATCGCCCAGACCATCATCATCGTGCCGCTGATCGCGTCGATCGCGCATCAGTCGATCCGCGATCTTTGGCAGGAATATCATGATCTTCTGATTTCGATGAACGTCACGCAGGGGCAAAAGATCCGCACGCTGCTGTGGGATTGCCGCCGCGCCCTGCTGACCGCCGCGCTGGCCGGATTTGGCCGCGCGATTGGCGAGGTGGGCGCGATCATGATCGTGGGCGGCAACATCGACCACGCCACGCGGGTGCTGACCACGGCGATTGCGCTGGAAACCGGCAAGGGCGAATTCGCGCTGGCGCTGGCCCTGGGCTTTGTGCTGATCGGGCTGGCGGTGGCGGTCAATCTGGCGATCCACTGGCTGGGCCGGACCGAACGCGAGGGGGGCTGGTGATGCAACTGTTCCCGATGACGGCCAAGGGCATCGAAAGCCGCAGGCGCGGGCAGGTTCTGGTGGGGCCGATCGACCTGACGCTGGACGGAACCGGTGCCTGTGTGGTGGTCGGGCCGAACGGGGCCGGCAAGACGACATTGCTGCGGCTGCTGCACGGCACTGCGCGGCTGTCGGCGGGGCAGATCAACTGGGCCTGCCCGACGGACGCGGCGCGCCACCATCAGGGGTTTGTCTTTCAGCGGCCCGTGATGCTGCGGCGCACGGTGATGCAGAACCTGATCTATCCGCTGCGGTTGCGCGGGGTGCCGTTGGCCGATGCCCGCGACCGCGCGCGCGACTGGGCCGGGCGTGTCGGGCTGGCGGATATGCTGGACCGTGCCGCGCCCGTCCTGTCGGGGGGCGAGCAGCAAAAGCTGGCGCTGGCGCGGGCGCTGATTTCAGAGCCTAAAGTGCTGTTTCTGGACGAACCCTGCGCCGCGCTGGATGGCCGCGCCACCCGCGAGATCGAGGAAATTCTGACACATGCGAAATCCACCGGCACGCGGCTGATCCTGTCCACCCACGACATGGGGCAGGCGCGGCGGCTGGCGGATCAGGTGCTGTTCCTGCTGGGCGGGCGCATCCATGAAAGCGGCCCGGCAGAGACATTTTTCAACCAGCCCGAAACGCCACAGGCACGGGCTTTTCTAAGAGGAGACATAGTCGAATGATGAAACGGTTTGCACTTACGCTGGCGGCGCTGGCCATCGGCACCGCCGCACAGGCGACGGACGTGATGAAAATGGCGGTGACGACGTCGTTCAACAACTCAGGCCTGGCCGAGGTGCTGTTGCCCGAGATCAGGAAGGATCTGGACCTGGACGTTCAGTTGCTGGTCGTCGGCACCGGACAGGCGATCAAGCTGGGCGAGGCGGGCGATGTTGACGCCATTCTGGTCCATTCGCGCAAGGCCGAAGAGGCGTTTGTTGATGGCGGATTTGGCACACATCGTACCGAGATTATGTACAATGATTTCGTCTTCATCGGCCCCAAGGCCGACCCCGCAGGGATTAAGGATGCCGATGCCGCCGCCACCGCGCTGACGTCGATTGCCGAGGCAAAGGCCCCCTTTGTCAGCCGTGGCGATGACAGCGGCACGCATAAGAAAGAGCTGTCGTTGTGGAAAGCGGCCGGCATGGACCCCGCAGGCTTTGGTGACTGGTACAAGGCCGTCGGTGCCGGCATGGGCGCTGCGCTGAACACCGCGTCGGGCATTCCGGCCTATATCATGTCGGACCGCGCAAGCTGGCTGAACTTTGGCAACAAGGGCGATCTGGACCTGCTGTATGCAGGCGATCCGGTGCTGTTCAACCAATACGCCTATATCCCCGTGAACCCCGAAAAGCACGCCCATGTCAAAACCGATCTGGTGGACAAGCTTGAGGCATGGCTGGTGTCCGACCGCGCCGCGACGCTGATCAACGATTACAAGATCAACGGCGAAACGCTGTTCGTGTTCAACGCCAAGGCGGCGGAATAACCCCGCATCAGTGACGCATCGCGCCCCTGTAACGGGGGCGCGGTGTTATTCCGGCAGGTCGCCGTGAATGGCGAATTGTTCCAGCCCGGCATCCTGCGGCTGGATCACGCGAAAGCTTTCGCGCACGCCTGCGTCGGTCAGTTCGCGCGCCACGGTCAGCAGGCTGTTGGCGTCGTGGTCGGCGCACATGTCCATCATCTGCGCCAGTTCCTCGGCGGCGACGGGGCGGGCGGCGGCGACGTCCGGTGCGCCGTAGTAGGTGACGAAATGCTGTGCCAGCATGTCGGTCAGGGTGGCAATCTCGGACGGCTCGACCTGCGTCACCGCGACGAATGTCACGCGGCCGAATGTCTCCAGCCCCAGCCAGCCGTTGGCAAAGGCCTGTCGCGCCTTGCCGGTCAGGTCGCCCTCGGTCCAGTCGGAAAACTCGAACCCGCCCGACACGCACCATTCCCCCGTCCGCGCGGGGCTGGAAAACACGTTGCGGTCGCTTTCGTCAAAGTGGATCGCGCGGGCAAGTTTGCGCAGGTCGGGCTGGGTCACGGGCTGGGCTCCAATATGGCGGTCAGCGGGATCAGGTGGGTGGTGTCGGCGTCGCGCAACAGCAGGCCAAAGCGTTCGTCGACGCCAAGATAGGTGCCGGTTTTGCCGCCTTGGGTGGTTTCCTCGCCGATGCCGTAGGCCAGCCCGCGCCATTCGCTGTGCAGGGGGGCCACGCCCTCGCCGTCCCAGCGGTTGATCCAGTGCAGGCTGTGGCGGGCCCATGCCTCGACCAATGCGGGCGGGGACACTTCGGAGCAGCCTTCGGCATACAGCGCGGTCTGGTCCGGGCGCAGGCCGGTTTCGGCAAGGTCGGGATCGTCCAGCGGATACAGCGGCAGGGTGAACCCCACGACCAGCCAGTCGGGCACCGCGTCGGGGTCGGTGGTGGACGCGATGCAGCGGAACCGCCCGCAGGCCGCGTTGTTGATGCGAATGCCGCCGTCCCAATCCAGATGCACGGCAATCTCGGGCGGGGCCAGCGCGCCCAATGCGTTCTGAAAGCCGATGCCGCACAGCGGCAGCATCGCCATGGCGTCGCGCAAGGGCACCTCGGGGGCAAAGACCAGCGCCGCCTGCACCACGTGACCGGCCAGCGCATAGACCACCAGCCCCGCGTCACAGCCCATGGCGGCGCGCATGGCGGCGTGTTCGAAGGCATCCGTGGCCACGGGTTCGCCCCACAGCAGCGGCGGAAAGGTCAGCGTGTCGGTCATGCGTGGCCGCCGTCGATCAGCGTCTTGGCGATGGCCTGAAAGCTGGCCGCCTGCGCGCTGTCGGGCTGGCTGACGGTGATCGGCGCGCCGCCGTCCGAGGCAAGGCGGATTTGCAGGTCCAGCGGCACCTCGGCCAGCAGGGGCACGCCCATTTTCGCGGCCTCGGTGGCAACACCACCGTGGCCGAACACATGTTCCTCGTGGCCGCAGTTGGTGCAGATGTGGGTCGACATGTTTTCGATCATGCCGATGATCGGCACCTTGAGCTGGTTGAACATATCAATGCCCTTGCGCGCGTCCAGCAGGGCGACATCCTGAGGGGTCGAGACGATAATCGCCCCGTCTACCTGCGCCTTTTGCGCCAGCGTCATCTGCACGTCGCCGGTGCCGGGGGGCAGGTCGACGATCAGCACGTCCAGCGCGCCCCATTGCACCTGTGTCATCATCTGTTGCAGCGCGCCCATCAGCATGGGGCCGCGCCAGACCACGGCCTGATCCTCGTTGGTCATCAGGCCGATGGACATCATGGTCACACCGTGGTTGCGCATCGGCAGGATCGTCTTGCCATCGGGCGAGGCGGGCCGGCCGGACACGCCCAGCATCCGCGGCTGGCTGGGGCCGTAAACATCGGCGTCCAGCAGGCCGACACGCCGCCCCTGTTGCGCCAGCGCGCAGGCCAGATTGGCGGAGACGGTGGATTTGCCCACGCCGCCCTTGCCCGAGGCGACGGCCAGGATACGGTCGATGCCGGGGATTTTCTGCGGGCCGCTGGGTTCGGCGGCGCGTTGCGGTTTCAGGTCGGGCGGCGGGGCCTTTTCGCTGTGGCCGGTCAGCACGATGGACACTTTGCCGATGCCATCGACCTGCGCCAGCGCGGCTTCGGCCTGTGCTTTGGCCTGCGCGTAGGCGTCGGCCAGTGCGGGCGGGATTTCCATGACGAAACGCACCGCGCCGGTGGCATCGACGTTCAGCGCGCGCATCACGCCGCTGGCGACGATGTCGGTGTCGGTTGCCGGATCATTGACGGTCTTGAGCGCGGTCAGAACCGCCTCTCTGCTGGCTGCCACGGTTTAGTCCTGTTCTGCGTCTGGCGCGGTGATGGTGCCGGTGACCTCGTGGGTCATGCCCAGTTCGGGGATGGTGATGACGGCGCGCACCGGCACGGCCTGACCGGCGGTTGCACCTTCGCGCATGGCCTTTTCGATGGCCTGCTGCGAGGTCACGCCGACCTGTTTGAGAAACTTGCGCATCGACATGTTGAAGTCATCGCTCATGGGGGTGGCTCCCTGTGTTCGGGCGGATCAGTGATCGCGCCGCTTGCTAAGGTAATCGTCGGTTGTGCGGGGGCGGGGGCGTTCGGCGCCCGCCAGCGGGTTGTTGGCGCTGTGATACTGCGCGTTGATGCGGCAATCATCACACATCTGGATCATGCGCAACTTGCCCTCGTCCGCGAACATGGAATGGTTGCGCAGTTTGTCGGTGATCCGGTCGATGGTGGATTTGACGCCAAAGAGCGTGCCGCATTCGACGCAAGGGAACGGCTCTTCCTCGTGCAGCACGCGCTGTTCCAGTGCCGCGCCGGTCAGGTTCAGCTGCGGGGCCAGGGTGATCGCATCCTCGGGGCAGATGTTGGCGCACAGGCCGCATTGCAAACAGGCGTCTTCCTGAAAGCGCAGTTGCGGCAGGTCGGGGTTGTCGCCCAATGCGCCCGAGGGGCACAGCGACACGCACGACAGGCACAGGGTGCAGGCGTCACTGTCGACCACGACGGCACCGTATGGCGCACCGGCGGGCAGCGGCAGCACCTCGGCGTCGGGGTGCAGGGCGCGGGCGGCCTGACGGGTGATCTGGCGGCGGGTGCCCATGGGGCGCACGGGGCTGGTGACAGGTGCCGGGGGGGCACCGTCATACAGCGTGTCGGACATGGCGTCAGGGTCGGGCGTGTCGATCAGCTGCACGCGGGCATCGCCGCCGATGGCGCGGGCCAGTGCGATTTGCGTCTCGATCGCGTCGCGGTCGGATTTCGGCCCCAACAGCAGGCTGACACCGGCGAAACCGGCGGCCAGCGCCGCCAGCGCCTCGGCATGGCCAAAGGCCGCCAGCGCGGGCAGGGCCATGGGGATCACATCGGCGGGCAAGCCACGCCCGTGGCGGGCGGACAGGCGGATCATTTCGGAACCAAAGGTGTCGTCGTGGACCAGCAGGCGGGGGGCGGTGCCGCCCGCGTCCAGATAGGCCCGCGCCAGCGTCTGCACCCGCAGCATGGTGAAATCAACGGGCGGCGCGTCATAGCTGATGGCACCGGACGGGCAGGCGGCAGAGCACGCGCCGCAGCCTGCGCAGATCATCGGATCAACGCTCACGTGGTCGCCATCGGGGGTGATTGCCCCCGTCGGGCACAGGTCCAGACAGTTGGTGCAGGCGGTTTGCCCCGCGCGGCTGTGGGCGCACAGCAGCGGTTCGGTGCGCACATAAAGCGGTTGTTCAAACGTGCCAACCAGATGCGACGCGGCCAGAACGGCGGCGGCGACGGCAGGCGGGTGGGCCGGATCGGCGCGCAGGTAGCCCTCGCGTTTCTCGTGGGCGGGGAACAGCGGCTGCTGCCCGCGCATATCCAGGATCACGTCGCAGTGGCTGATCGCGCCGTCCTGCGGCGCGGTATAGGTCAACTCGCCACGGCCACCGGGCACGACCTGACGCAGCGCGTCAATCGTGACCTCGAAATGCCCCAGCGCGCCCTTTGCCTTGCGCAGGGTGCCGCCGATCACGTCAAACGCGCGGGTGTCGGGCAGGGGCTGTGACGGGTCGGTCAGCAGGGTGACGGCAAGGTGGTCTTTCAACTGATGCGCGGCCTGCACCGCGGCATCACCCGTGCCCAGGATCAGGCACAGCCCTTCGGATGTGACATCCAGCGACTTTTCGGCCGGGGCGTTCAGCAGCGCCTCGGATGCCAGCGCGGACATTTTGGGCAGTTTCGACGCGGGGTCATCGGACCAACCGGCCCGGTCGCGCAGGTCCAGCAGGGGGGGCGGGGTGACCCCCAGTTCCTCGGCCAGTTCAGTGAAGACCCGCGATTCCTGGGTGCAGCAGAAAATTGCATCACCTGCGGTCAATGCAGCCGCGGCACGGTCGATCTGGCGGGTGCACAGGGCCGAACAGGGGGGCGTGACCGCATGGCCAAGGGTCTGTGACAGCGCATCGGAATCGATGTGCTGCGAGCCTTCACAATCACATGTTATCAACGTCTTTGCCATGATTTTTCCCTTGCTGGACGCGCCGTTTCAGGCGGTTCGCGGATGGCGATCAGGCCCCAAGCTAGACGGCTTTCAGCCCCGCCCACAACCGCAATTCTGCGGCGGCACAGGCACAGCGCCCGCCATCCCGCGATGCCGCGCAGCAGCATTCGGGTCGGGTGATTCGTTTTTGGGCGTCCCGGCTTTTTCCTATGAAAACAGTCGGGTTAGACAATTCGTCCGACAGCGCCCGTTTGCCCCTCGCGGACTGGCCAAGTTGTCTGGAGAGCAGGATTTTTTGGGCCGGCGGGGCGTTAAGGCTTTGCACCGGACCAAGGCCGCGAGAGGATAGACGCCGGAGGAGCATCTTGATCTACAACCCGAACATGTACCGGACCTTGCCCGTGGGCGTCGTATTGCGGCGGACCCCCGGCGTGACCCGTTGGGCACGCTGGAGCTGGAAGGCGACCGCGGTGCTGCCCGGTGCGTCGGACGCGCAATGGCGCGAGCTGCGCCGCGAGGGCGAGATCACCGAATACCACGCCGCCACCCTGCCGCTGGAGCTGCACGGGGCCGAGACCGAGGCCTATGTGCACGGGCTGGGCGCCGAGGTGCCGTGCGTCTACGTGGTGATGCGCCCGATTGCGGGTGCCACGGATCGCCCGTTCGAGATGCTGCTGGTCACCGCGTCGCCCTACGAGGCGCAGGATTATTGCGACAGCGCCGAAGAGGTGGTCGAAAAGGTCGCCATGCCGCAGGGGCTGGAGGCGTGGGTGCGCGACTTTGTCGAGCAGTTCCATCAGGACGAGGTTTTTGTGAAGCGCCGCCGCGACAAGCAGCGGGTGGACCAGACGCAGGACGGCATCGGTGACCCGCGTGTGCAGACCGGTGCCGATGTCTATGCGTCGCCCACGTTGAAACGCAGGCGGATGATATGAGCGGATTCTGGGACCGCCGCCGCGCTGCCGTCGCCGCCGAGGCCGAAGGCGAGGCGCAGGCTGTTGCCGCCGCCGTGCAAGCGCAAGAGCAGGCCGCGCTGGAGGCGCGCGACGATGCGGAGCTTTTGGCGGAGCTGGGCCTGCCGGCGCCGGACAATCTGGTGGATGGGGCGCAGTTGCGGGAATTTCTGAAAGCGCAGTTGCCGCAACGGCTGAAAACGCGGGCGCTGCGCGGGTTCTGGCGCAGCAATCCGGTTCTGGCCTGTCTGGACGGGCTGAACGATTACGACGACGATTATACGCTGGCGTCGACCGCGGGTCAGACGGTGACCACGCTGTATCAGGTCGGCAAGGGCATGGTGCAGCCGATTGCGGATATGCTTGAGGACGACACGGCGCAGGCTGAAGTGATCCTTGCGCAGACCACCGATGTGGACGTGCCCGAGCCGCAGGCGGCGCAGATTGAAACCGCGCCGGCCTATGTTCACGAGGACAGCGAAGACGACGATGCACCGCTGACCGCCCCGACCCACCGCCGGATGCGGTTTCAATTCGCAGCGGCACCCGACGCAGAAAGCACAGGCGCATGAACCAGATGACCGGCACCCAGATCCCCGAAGAAGACCGCCTGCGCGCGGACCTGTACAACTTTATGGGTCTGATCCTGTCCGGCCCGCCGGACCGCATGTTGCTTGACCAGTGCGCGGGGCTGAACGGCGATGACACCGAGCTGGGGCAGGGGATTGCGACGCTGGCCAAACTGGCGCGGCTGACCAAGCCCGCGACGGTCGAGGCCGAGTTTAACCGCCTGTTCATCGGGCTGGGGCGGGGCGAGTTGCTGCCCTATGCCAGCTATTACCTGACCGGTTTCCTGAACGAAAAGCCGCTGGCGCTGTTGCGTCAGGATATGGCGGCGCGGGGGCTGGCGCGGGCCGATACGGTGTTCGAGCCCGAGGATAACATCGCATCGCTGATGGAGATGATGGGCGCGATGATCGCGGGCCGCTTTGGCTCGCCCGCCACGCTGGACCAGCAAAAGACGTTTTTCGGTAAACACATCGCCCCGTGGGCGGGACATTTCTTTTCCGATCTGGAGGGGGCCAAAACGTCGGTCTTTTACGCGCCCGTGGGCAAGATCGGCCGCGCGTTTATGGAGGTCGAATCCGAGGCCTTCCGGCTGAGCGGCACCTGAGACCGACCCGTGCGGGCAGGTCGCCCGCTGACACTTTACGAAACCAAGAGGAGGCAAAGATGACCAAGCAATCCGACGCACCCGAGGTCCGCCGCGACCGGCGTGCGTTCCTGAAATTCGCGGGCACCGCCGCACCGCTGGCGGCGGTGGCCGTGGCCACCGGCACGACCGAGGCGCAGGCCGCCCCTGTCGAGGCAGACCTGTCATCGGACAAGATGCAGGACACCGCACACACCCGCGCCTATTACGCCAGCGCGCGGTTCTAGGCCGGGTTCAGGCTGCGGCCCGGACCCAAGACACCGCACGGCCCGATCCCGGACCCTGCAACACCGGCAACAAGCGACTGGTTGCGTGACGCCCGACTGCGAATTGCCATCCATTAGCCACCAGATGCGGGCGAAGACCCGCGTTCAGGGAGTGAAGATATGTTGAGGAAAAAGACCAACGGGGTTGCGCGACGCCCCCAGCGGACAAGTATCCTGTCTGACGTGGCCCGGTCCAAGATTGACCGCCGTGCGTTTCTGCGCGGTTCAGGGCTGGCCATTGGCGGCCTTGCTGCCATTGCCGCGACAGGCGGCACCGTCCAACAAGCCAATGCCGCAACGGCAGCGGCGACAGGCGCCATCGAGATCAAGAAATCCGTCTGCACCCACTGTTCGGTGGGTTGCACAGTCATCGCCGAAGTGTCGGGCGGTGTCTGGGTCGGGCAGGAACCCGGCTGGGACAGCCCGTTCAACCTGGGCGCGCATTGCGCCAAGGGCGCATCGGTGCGTGAACACGCCCACGGCGAACGCCGCCTGAAGTACCCGATGAAGAAAGTCGGCGGCGAATGGCAGCGGATCAGCTGGGAGCAGGCGATCAACGAGATCGGCGACAAGATGACGTCTATCCGTGACACATCCGGTCCCGACAGCGTCTACTGGCTGGGCAGCGCCAAGCATTCGAACGAACAGGCATACCTGTTCCGCAAGTTCGCGGCCTATTGGGGCACCAACAACGTCGATCACCAGGCGCGTATCTGCCATTCGACGACCGTTGCGGGTGTTGCGAACACATGGGGCTACGGCGCCATGACCAACAGCTATAACGACATCCACAACTCCAAGGCGATCTTCATCATCGGCGGCAACCCCGCCGAGGCGCACCCCGTGTCGCTTCAGCACCTGCTGAAAGCCAAGGAACAGAACAACGCGCCGCTGATCGTCTGCGACCCGCGCTTTACCCGCACGGCGGCCCATGCGGACGAATTCGTGCGCTTCCGGCCCGGTTCGGACGTGGCGCTGGTGTGGGGTATTCTGTACCATATCTTTGACAACGGTTGGGAGGATCAGGAATTCATTCGCACCCGTGTCTGGGGCATGGACGAGATCCGCAAAGAGGTGGCCAACTGGACACCGGACGAGGTTGAACGTGTGACAGGTGTGCCCGAGGCACAGTTGAAACGCGTGGCCCGCACGCTGGCCAACAACCGCCCCGGCACCGTGATCTGGTGCATGGGTGGCACGCAGCACACCAACGGCAACAACAATACCCGCGCCTATTGCATCCTTCAGCTTGCGCTGGGGAACATGGGCACCGCCGGTGGTGGCACCAACATTTTCCGTGGCCACGACAACGTGCAGGGGGCGACCGATCTGGGCGTTCTGGCCGATACGCTGCCGGGCTATTACGGTCTGTCTGCCGGATCGTGGGCCCACTGGGCGCGCGTCTGGGAAGAAGACCTGGATTGGCTCAAGGGCCGTTTTGGCACCATCAAGGGCGCCGATGGCAAGGACAAGCAGATGATGGGGCTGACGGGCATTCCCGTTTCGCGCTGGATCGACGGTGTTCTTGAGGCACGCGAAAACCTGGAACAGCCGGACAACACCAAAGCGATGGTGCTGTGGGGTCATGCGCCCAACTCGCAGACCCGTCAGAAGGAAATGAAGACGGCGATGGAAAAGCTCGACCTGCTGGTCGTGGTCGATCCGTACCCGACCGTTTCCGCCGTGCTGCACGACCGCACCGACAACACCTATCTGTTGCCCGCGTCGACGCAGTTCGAAACCTCGGGGTCTGTCACCGCGTCGAACCGATCGCTGCAATGGCGGGAAAAGGTTGTCGAGCCGCTGTTTGAATCGCTGCCCGATCACACGATCCTGCACAAGTTCGCCACCAAGTTCGGCTTTGCGGATCGCATGTTCCGCAACATCGAGGTGAACGGAGAGGAACCGCTGGTCGAGGACATTACCCGCGAGTTCAACCGGGGCATGTGGACCATCGGCTATACGGGTCAAAGCCCCGAGCGGATGAAGATGCACATGGAAAACCAGCATACCTTTGACAAGACCACGTTGCGGGCCAATGGCGGTCCGGCGGATGGCGATTTCTACGGGATGCCGTGGCCCTGCTGGGGCACGCCCGAGATGAACCACCCCGGCACGGCCAACCTGTACGATATGTCGATGCCGGTGGCCGAAGGTGGCCTGACCTTCCGCGCCCGGTTCGGTGTGGAACGCGACGGTGAAAACCTGCTGGCCGAGGGTGTTTACTCGGTCGGGTCGGAAATTCAGGACGGATACCCTGAATTCACCATGCAGATGCTGATTGACCTGGGCTGGGACGGTGATCTGACGGCGGACGAGCGTCGTTCGATCGAACAGGTCGCCGGTTACGAGCACCCGGCGAAAGCAGACAACGGCACCGAAGAGGTTGGCGAAACCTCGCAACAGGGTGACATGCCGTCGGACTATGTCGAGGCTGTCGGCGGTATCAACTGGAAGACCGACCTGTCGGGCGGCATCCAGCGGGTGGCGATTGCCCACGGCTGTGCGCCGTTCGGCAACGCCAAGGCACGTTGCGTGGTCTGGACCTTCCCCGATCCCGTACCGCTGCACCGCGAGCCGCTGTACACCAACCGCCGCGATCTGGTCGAAGACTATCCGACCTACGAGGACAAATCGTTCTGGCGGGTGCCGACGCTGTACGCGTCGATCCAGAAGAACGACTTTTCCAAGGAGTTCCCGATTATCCTGACCTCCGGCCGTCTGGTCGAATACGAGGGCGGCGGCGACGAGACGCGGTCGAACCCGTGGCTGGCCGAGCTTCAGCAGACCATGTTCATCGAGATCAACACGCGCGACGCCAACAATCTGGGTGTGCGTGACGGGACCGATGTGTGGGTCGAAGGGCCGGAAGGCGGGCGGATCAAGGTGCAGGCCATGGTCACCGAACGGGTCGGCGAAGGCGTTGCCTTTATGCCGTTCCACTTTGGCGGCCACATGGAAGGCGTCAGCCTGCGGGACAAGTACCCCGTGGGGGCCGATCCCATCGTTCTGGGGGAAAGCACCAACACCGTGCAGACCTATGGCTACGATTCCGTCACACAGATGCAAGAGACCAAAGCGACTCTTTGCAAAATCATGCCCGCGTAAGGAGACAAGAGAATGGCTAGATCAAAATTTCTCTGCGATGCCGAACGCTGCATCGAATGCAACGCCTGTGTCACGGCCTGCAAGAACGAGCACGAGGTGCCCTGGGGCATCAACCGCCGTCGGGTGGTGACCATTCAGGACGGCAAGCCGGGCGAACGCTCGATCTCGGTCGCCTGTATGCACTGTTCGGACGCGCCTTGTATGGCCGTCTGTCCGGTCGATTGCTTTTACCAGACCGACGAAGGTGTGGTTCTGCACTCGAAGGACCTGTGCATTGGCTGTGGTTACTGCTTCTACGCGTGCCCCTTTGGTGCGCCGCAGTATCCGCAGGCGGGCAACTTCGGCTCGCGCGGCAAGATGGACAAGTGCACCTTCTGCGCCGGTGGCCCCGAGGAAAACAACTCGGCCGCCGAGTTCCAGAAGTACGGGCGCAACCGGATTGCAGAAGGCAAGCTGCCGATCTGTGCCGAAATGTGTTCGACCAAGGCCCTGTTGGCCGGTGACGGCGACATGGTGTCGGACATCTACCGCGAACGTGTGGTGGCCCGTGGTTTCGGGTCCGGCGCATGGGGTTGGGGCACAGCCTACGACCAGAAGGGTCAGTAACCACGCGACACTGGTCCAGTCACGGGCCGCTGGTCCGTGTTGATGACAGGTCTGGCGGCCCCCGTTGTGGCGGGCCGCCACTTCACCCTACTTCATGCGGGGGATTTCCCATGTTGCGCCATGTGATGGCACTATTCGTATTTGCGATGCTGGCGTTGGCCGGTGTCGCCACGGCCCAGGACGTGCGCCCGCCTGAAAACGCGGTGAACGTCGACACCCCGCGCGCCGCGACCGGCGGTGCGCAGACACTTCAGGATGTGTTGCGCCGCGAACAAGGGCTTGCGGTTGACGACAGTTTCCGCCGGAACAACATCGGCGGCGATGCAGGCACGGCACCGGGGCTGGGGCCGTTGGGCGGCACATCCGACGCCGAACAATGGCGCGCCCTGCGCTATAACGAGGCTGACGTGACCGTGACCACCATGGACCCGCGCGGCAAGGTTCTGGTGCAGGACGGCGGCATGTGGTGGCTGGACGTGCGGCGCGGACCGTTGCCGACCTATGGCGGCTGGCTGCTGCTGGGCACGCTGGCCATTCTGGCGGTGTTCTTCCTGTTGCGCGGCCGCGTGCGGGTCGAGGACGGGATGGCCGGGCGCACGGTCACGCGGTTCAAGGCGATTGAACGCTTTGCCCACTGGATGCTGGCGGGGTCGTTCATTCTGCTGGCGATCACGGGGCTGTTGTCGCTGTTCGGGCGCAAGGTGCTGATCCCGGCCTTTGGCCACGGGTTCAATTCCGTCCTGCTGACGGGGACCAAGTTCATTCACGACAACGTCTCGTGGGCGTTCATGATCGCGCTGGTGATGGTGTTCGTGATGTGGGTCTGGCACAACCTGCCCGACCGCACCGACCTGACGTGGTTCCGCTATGGCGGGGGCATCATCGGCAAGAAACACCCGCCCGCGAAAAAGTTCAACGCGGGGCAAAAGCTGATCTTCTGGTCGGTCATCGTGCTGGGCGCGTCGGTGTCCGTGTCGGGGCTGTCGATGCTGTTCCCGTTCGACATGCCGCTGTTCGGGCACAGCTTTGCGCTGCTGAACGACACCGGCCTGCCCCAGGCGGTGGGGTACGGCACCTTGCCCGTCGATCTGACACCGCAGGAAGAGATGCAATATGCGCAGCTTTGGCATGCGATCATCGGCTTTGTCATGATGGCGATCATCTTTGGCCACATCTATATCGGCACTTTGGGTATGGAAGGCGCCTATGACGCGATGGGCACCGGCGAGGTTGACGTGAACTGGGCCGAACAGCACCATTCGATCTGGCTGGAAAAGGTCAAAGAGGATGAATACCGGAGGCCCGCAGAATGACCGCGCCCCACACAGGAGACAGGCCATGAAAATGATGTTTGCAGGCTTTGCCGGCGTGATCGTGATCGGTGTCGTGGCCTATTTCGGGCTGCACGAGATGGGCTTTTCCTCGCAACAGGTCTATTCCAGTGACAACGTCCGGCTGGACTGACACGAGGGACGCGCATGGCAGGTGACGAATACGGCGGCACGCTGGCTGGCGCGTCGGTGCTGGTGATTGACGACGAACCGGGGATGCGGAATTTTCTGGTCAAGATGCTGGAACCGCGCGTGAAACGGGTGGCACAGGCCGCGTCGCCCGCCGAGGCGACGCAGATGCTGGACAAGGCGCATTTCGACGTGGTCGTGCTGGACAATGTGATGCCGGGCAAGACGGGTCTGGAATGGGTCACCGAACAGCGTCGCAAGGGGTTTTACGCCGACACCATCCTGATCACGGCCTATGCGGATCTGGAAACCGCCATTGCAGCCCTGCGGGCGGGGGTCAGCGATTTTATCCTGAAACCGTTCCGCACCAATCAGATATTGGGCGCGGTGTCGCGCACGCTGGACCGCAAGAACCTGCGCCGCGACAACACGTTGCTGCGCCGCGAGCTGGACGCGGGATCGACCGTGCGGATGCTGGGCAAATCGCCCGCGCTGTCTGCGGTGCGCGACCTGCTGAAACGGCTGGCGCCGCTGCCGACGCCGGTGTTGTTCACCGGTGCCAGCGGCACGGGCAAGGAGCTGGCGGCGCGGCAATTGCACCAGATGTCGCCGCGCGCCGACAAGGCGTTCGTGGCGGTGAACTGTGCGGCCATCGCGCCGGACCGGATCGTGCCGGAACTGTTCGGGTCGGTCGAGGGCGACGCGACGCTGAAACCCGGCCTGCTGTTGCTGGCCGATGGCGGCACGCTGTTTCTGGACGAAGTGGCGCAGATGCCCGAACCGCTGCAAGCCGCGTTCCTGCGGGTGCTGGAGGACCAGCGCATTCGCCCGCAGGGGGCCGAACGCGAAATCCCGCTGGACCTGCGGTTTCTGTTCGCCACCAACGCCGATCTGGAACAGGCGGTGGCGCAGGGGCGGTTCCGCGCCGACCTGTACCACCGCATCAACGTGATGAAGATCGAGATGCCCCCGCTGAAGGACCGGTCGGAAGACATCGTCGACCTTGCGGCGCTTTTCATGGAACAGTTTTCGACCGCCCTGGGGATGCCCGCGCTGCGGCTGGACGACGACACGCTGCTGAAACTGCGCCGCTACGACTGGCCCGGCAACGTGCGTGAACTGCGCAACCTGATCGAACGGTCGGTGATTCTGGGCTTTTTTCCCGATGAATTCTCGGGGAAAGGATCGGTCGCAGGTGCGCGCGCGATCGAGGATCTGGACCTGGTGGTGCAGCGGCACATGCTGCACATGCTGGACCTGTGCAACGGCAACCGCGCCGAGGCCGCGCGCCGGTTGGGCGTGTCGCGCAAAACCATCGACCGCAAGCTGCAAGCCTGGGGTGAAGTGGCGCCGGAATAGCGCCGCTACATTACATAAATCGGATTATACGCGTAAGGCAACACAAAGCAGCGCATCCCAGGCTGGAATGCGCTTTTCCTGTAACTTGCGGAAAAATATAAAGAACAGCCTGCGACATGCGCGGATGTTCCTTGCGGCAAAGGGGTTGGGTTACCCTTCGCGCTCCAGCTTTTTGCGGGCCAGCTTGCGCGCGCGGCGAATGGCTTCGGCTTGTTGACGCGCTTTTTTCTCGGACGGCTTTTCGAAATGCTGCTTGAGCTTCATTTCCCGAAAAACCCCTTCGCCCTGAAGTTTTTTCTTAAGCACTCGGAGGGCCTGATCGACATTGTTGTCGCGTACACTGACCTGCATGTAGTTTGCACCATGATAAAAGTTGACGGATGGCACTTTGACCGGAACCGGAAAAATAGCAATCCCATGTATCGTTCGGGGGCAGAAAATCATGATCTGCCCGCAGCGGTTGTGGTTTGCGCGCCACCTGCCGCCGCCCGCAGGACACGCCATAGCGTTACGTCATACCGAGCAGGCATGACCCATCGTAACACATTCATGAAGTTTTGCGCGACGGCGGTCTTTGGCCCCCTAATTGCATTGACCATCCCCCGCCGCCTGCGCAGACTAAAGGCATATGGGCGGCTGACGGCCACCTGTCTCTGATACGAAACCCCGGGGGTGTCACAATGTCTGAATTTTCAAGAATCTTCGCCGCGACGACGGTCGCGTTGGGTCTGGGCCTGTCGCCGCTGGCGGCCGCCGCCGACCAGATCATCATCGGTCTGCAACAGGAACCGACCACGCTGGACCCGACCGCCGACGCCACCGCGTCGATCGACGGCATGATGACGATGAACGTGTTCGAGGCGCTGACCACCGTGGCCGAAAACGGCGAGGTCAAACCGAACCTGGCGACCGGCTGGAAAGTGTCCGACGACGGGCTGACCTATACGTTCCAGTTGGCCCAGAACGTGACATTCCACGACGGCAGCGCCTTTGACGCCGACGACGTGGTGTTTTCGTTCGACCGTGCCATGGCCGAAGACAGCGTGAACCCGTCCAAGTCGATTTTCAAACCGATTGAAAGCGTCACGGTCATCGACCCGCACACGATCGAGATCAAGCTGTCGCGCAAGGATGCGTTTTTCCTGTTCAACATGGGTCAGGGCGACAGCGCCATCGTGGCGTCGGAATCGGCGGACACCAACAACACCAACCCCGTGGGCACCGGCCCGTTCAAGTTTGACAACTGGACCCGGGGCGACCGCCTGACGCTGGTGAAAAACCCCGATTACCGCGACGCGGTGAATGTGGCGCTGGACAAGGTCGAGTTCCGCTTTATCTCGGACCCTTCTGCCGCCACCG
>NZ_CAXBJW010000021.1:0-22702 GCF_963976325.1 uncultured Pseudosulfitobacter sp. | reverse complement strand
AGGCTTGCGCCAGACCGCTCCATAAATCGACCATGCGAGACTGGCCCCCTCCCCCGCGCGGCTGGGCGCGCCCAACCGTATTCGCGGGCAGAGTGTCAGGACATTTTGTCCGACGCCAGACCCGTCAGACACGAATGTGCCCGTCGCGGACAAGCTGTCCGCAGATTTTCGTGCGCCACGTTAGGGGCAGGACAAATTGACCGCGCGGGACTTTGCTGCTGTCCACCAAAGCCCGGAGTCAAGGTGCGTAGCACCGCCGGGCAGCGCCCGACCGCCCCATGGGCGGGCGCTTCCTCACCGTATTGAGATCCAAAAACCCCACGCCAAAGCCGAGACATAAAGTGGCAGTCACGGGCGTCGTGATGCCCACCCGCGGTCGGGCGCTGCCCTCAGTGGCAAGCCCCCCATTCCCCCCTCACCAAACCGCATTTGTCACTTGACCCCTCAACCCGCCCTCGCGAACAATCCCCCCATGCTGCGCCTGATCCTTGCCTGTGCCCTGTTCCTGCCCCTGCCGCTGCGCGCGCAGGACGATCCCACGCCCTTGCAGCGCACCGATCTGATGTTCCAGATGGCGCAGACCGTGCAAAACTCGGGCGCTGCACAGGCGGTGCAACAGATCGCCCTGCGCCTTGCCGCCAAGGAACAGGGGCTGGAGCCGCTGGCCATCGCCCGCCGTGATCTGGTCGAACGCATCGCCCGCACCCGCGCCGACCCCGCGCTGGACGACGCCACCCGCCGTCAGCGACTCGAAGAACTGGACGTCGCCCTGCGCGTCAACGATCAGGCGCTGGCCAAGGGGTTTCCCGCCTACCTCGACATCGTCGCCCCCGACCCGCTGACCATTGCCGAGGCGCAGGCGCTGCTCGACCCCGACGAGGCGCTGATCCAGATGCATCAGGGGCAGAACTGGCTGACGCTCTGGCTGATCTCCAAGCGGCACGTGCTGTGGCACCGCTTGCCGGTGACGCACTCCGACGCGGTGGAACTGGTGGCGATGTACCGCGACACCATGGGGCTGACCGGCACCCTGCGCGCCGCCGCCGCGCTGGACGATGCACCCACCGCCACGCAGCCCTTCAACACGCGGCTGGCGGCGATCCTGTACCAATGGCTGTTCGCACCCTTTCAGGCCGAGCTGGCGCAATACCCCCACCTGATGATCGTCGCGGACAAATCGTGGATCGGGATGCCCTTTGCGACCCTGCTGACCGATCCGGCGCAGGCGGGCACCGACCCGACCCCCGACATGCTGCGCCGCGCCAGCTGGATGCTGCGCGACCATGCCATCACCATGCTGCCATCCGCGGTCAGCCTGCGCGCGGCGCGGGCGCACCGCCCTGCCCCGCTGCCTGACAGCGGCCTGCCCACCACCACCCTGCTGGCCATCGGCGATCCGGTGTTCACCGGCAGCCAGGGCACCGACGCCGTGGTGCGTGCCGCCACCGGCACCGTCGATGTCAGCCAGCTTGCCCCCCTGCCCGGCACCCGCCGCGAGGTCCGCGCCATCGCCGCTGCCTTTGACCAAGGCCGCGCGCAGGTGTTGCTGGGCGCGGATGCCTCCGAAACCACGCTACACACCATGGACCTGAGCGACCGCGACGTGATCGTCTTTGCCACCCACGGGCTGATCGCGGGCGAATTGCAGGGGCTGGCCGAACCCGCGCTGGCGCTGACCCCGCCCGCCACGATCACCGGCACCGATGACGGATTGCTGACCGCGGGCGAGGTTGCGGGGCTGACGCTGACCGCAGATTGGGTGGTGCTGTCGGCCTGTAACACCGCCGCCGGTGATGGCGCAGGGGCCGAGGGGCTGTCGGGGCTGGCCCGCGCGTTTTTTGCCGCAGGTGCACAGGCCCTGCTGGTCAGCCACTGGCCCGTGCGCGATGATGCCGCCGCCCGCCTGACGGCATCCGCCTTTGCCGAAATGCGCGCCCACCCCGACCTGCGCAAGGCCGAGGCAATGCGCCGCGCGATGCTGGCGCTGATGGACGACACCAGCGACCCCAGCCTGTCGCACCCCGTCGCATGGGCGCCGTTCTTTGTGGTGGGCAACCGATGATCCGGCGGCTGATCCCCGCGCTGCTGGCGCTGACGCTGGCCCAGCCGGTGCAGGCGCAAAGCCCGGCGGACCTGCTGAGCGACGTGGACAGGATACTGGACGAAAGCGGTGGCCTTGGCCTTGACGTGGAGCTGACCCGCGCCCTGCGTGCCGCCCGCGCACAGGGACCGCTGGACCCCGACTGGGCGCAGGTGATGGTCGTCACCGCCAGCCTGATCGCCACCGGCTTGTGCAAGGCCGAGCGCGCGCTGGACCTGTATGACAGCGCCCTGACCGTGGCGCAAAACGCCCCCGAGATGCAGCAATTCGTGCGCATCTGGCGCGCCTATACCTATGCCTATTTCGGCCGCCCCGATCTGGCCCGCGCCGATCTGGACCGCGTCACCGTGGACCCCGCGACATACCTTGAAGGGGACTATGCCACACAGTTGCAGGGCTGGCTGGCGGGTCCGGTCTCGGTCAGCGACAGCCCCGGTTTTCTGAACTGCACCGAAGTGGCCCGCGACGCGGCGGATCTGTTCAACGCGGGCGATCTGGATCAGGCACGCAGCCTGCTGATCGGGCTGAACCTGCCCGAGGTGCTGGCGCAGGAACCGCTGGTGCGCATTTCCAACCTGTCGACCCTGTCCCTGCTGGCCGTCATCAGCGGGCGTATGGGACAGGACGACAGCGCCGTGTTCGACCGGATCATCACCGACCTGTCCGTGCCCGACGTCACGCCCCCCACCCTGCGCCCCGAAATGGTCGCCGATGCGGGGCACGCGCAGATGGTGGCGGATGTGCTGGACATGGTGGTGAACAGCGACCGCACCGGCGGATCGGCGTCGCGCCGCGCCACCGCCCAACGCTGGCTTGACGGGCTGGCCCCGCAGGACGCGCAGGCCGAGATACGGGCGTTAAGCTTTGCCGTGAACGATTACCGGATCGCAGGCGACTGGCCCCGCGCCGCGCAGACGGTGCAGGCGCTGCTGGCCCTGCCCGATCTGGACGCGGATGTGCGCGCCATGGCCGAGGTTGAGCTGGTCGAGCTGCAATCCTACATCGCCGTGGCCGAGGGGCGACCCGTCGACCACATCGCGCTGGCCAACGCCTTTCGCGCGGTGTTCGACACCGACGGCATCGCCGCCGCCGTGCGGGTGGACGTGGCCGGCCGGCTGGTGGGGGCCTTTGACCACGCGGGCCACGGCTATCTGGCGCATGTGGCGGGGATCGAGGTCTGGCAATACATGCGCGACGTGCAACGCGCCACGGCACAGGCCGGCGCGTCAGTGGCGGGTCAAGGCAAGACCCTGCGCGCCACCGCCGACATCACCATCGCAGACGGGTTCGACGTGGCCGCCCAGCCCCCCGACGGCACCCCGCCCCCACCGGGCCTGTGCCAAGAGGTCGTGGGGATCGAGCTGTGCACGATTGTCCTGCAACAGCCCTAAGGCCACAGTGACACGCGCAACGCCAGACGGCACTGTGCATCCCTGTCGAAAGGAACATGAATGAACGACCAACTGACCACCGGACAGTGCCTGTGCGGGGCGGTGACATTCCGCATATCCGGCACATTCGAAAGCTTTTTCCTGTGCCACTGCAGCCGCTGCCGCAAGGACACAGGCACGGCCCATGCGGCAAACCTGTTTTCGTCCAAGGCAACGATCACCTGGCTGTCAGGCACGGACCGGATCAGTACATTCACGCTGCCCGGCTCACGCCATGCGAAAAGCTTTTGCAGCACCTGCGGCGCGGCGCTGCCGATGTCTCAGACGGACGGCGGGTTTGTTGTCGTGCCGGCGGGATGCCTGGACAGCCCCATCGACCTGCGGCCCACCGCGCATATCTGCATGGCCGACCGCGCGACCTGGGACAATGATCTGGAGGCCATCCCAAGGATGGACGGCCTTCCGGGCTAGGCGCTTATCCTGCGCCGCTTCGTGTCACCCAACCCTCAAAGCGGATTGCGCTCTGCAAACGTGCGGAAAAACGCCAGAAACGCCTTGTCAGGGTCTGTTGCCGGTGCGCGGTCCTTGGCCCATGCCCGCCATTCCCCCTCGACGTGGTAAATGTCAAACCCCGGATGCCGCAGCCGCGCCGTCTCGTAGGTCTCCGACCGCAGCGCCTGCCCCCGCGCCTCCAGCCAGCCGGGCCGCGCGGGCACCGTATCGCCCTGCGTCCGCTGCTTGCGCCCGACCTTGGAAAACTGCAACTCGCGCTCAGCCGTTGCCGTGCCGCTGGCGTCCTTGGCCCACCAGCGCAGTTCCACATGGGTCACCCGCCGCCCGGTCTTGATCGGCTCGACCGACACCACGTAATCGCTCAGCGCGTTGACCTCGACCAGCGCAGGCTCGATCGCCCGCAGCTTAAGGTTCGACCACGAGGTCAGCTTGCCCTTGGGCACGCCCAGAATCCCGCGCAGATCCTCCAGGCTGAACCGTTCCGACGACCGCCACCGCAGCTTGCCGCGTTTCTGGATCATCTCGTACAGGGTCAGCGCATATTTCGACGACAGCGCGAACATCACCTCGCGTTGCAGGCGGGCGAACACGGTGCTGTCCTTGATGATCTTGCGCAGACGGGTGGGAATTTCATATTCGAACAACCCGTCGCGGCGGCTGGATTCGATGTTCCCGCCCAGCAACTGCACCCGCTCAATCGCGGGCGCCCCGTCGCGGGTGATGCGCACCTTGACGATACAGGCCATCAGCCGTTCGATGGATTCGCCCACACGGTCGTTGGAATTGTGCGACCCGCGCAAATCGCCCTTGGAAATCACATGGGTCACCGGCTTGTCGATGGCATCCCAGGCGTTTTCCAGAAGCTGGTTGTAAATGCGCCGGTCGGCCAGCGTCAGCGGTGTGACCTCGACAAGGTCCACCAGCTCACCGGGTTTCACCAGCGTGTCGGCATTGGGCCGCGCTTCGACCGTGCGAACGGGTTTGGGTTTCACGTCCTTCGCCATTGGACTTACCTGCTCAAACTTACTTTTGTAGTTGTTGTCGTGTAAGCTATCACGAAAGGGCCGATTGGTAAATCACCCGAAACGTAAGCTTTGATTCGGGTCAAAACAGGCACCCGATTCGCATCACACTGGAATTGTTGCAGAAAATGGGGCCTTTTTCACCCCCCCGGGAGGCCCCCCGATATGTAAGGTTTCGCACCGCCCCGATCCGTAAGCCGACAGGCCCCAAGACGTAAGAACACCCACCCCCAGCCGTAAGCCAAGCGGCCCCGATATGTAAGCGTAGAGCCTGTTTTAGGCGTGTTTTCAGCATATTACCCTCCATGAACAAGAACTATAAGAATCCAGAACCAGACAGGGTTTTTCATATTTGATTTTTGTGGGGTGTTGCGCGTTTCGACAGATCACCGCACGCACCGGTAACCCAAAGCTTACAAATCGGGTGCACCGTGCCGAAACCCCTGTAGAATGATGGTGTTGGGCCGGTGATACACGCAAACTTCCACTCTTTGACGGCTGAACCCCCAGCTTGCGGTTTTTCGGGCGTCTATCGTGAAACTTCGCACTTTACCATCTGGCCCCAAGGGTTCATGATTCGGCGCATCCTCATTGTATTGCGAGCCGTCATGGACAACCCTGCCCTTCCCCGCGTCCGTCTGGAAGACCTAGAAAACCTCGCCCGCCGCGCCGACACCGTGATCGGCCGGCTGCGCGACCGCATCTATGCCCCCGGCACCGAGAAACAGTTGGACCTGCGGTTCCCCGTGCGCCGCGCCGCCGAGATGGTGGGCCGCAGCGAAAAGGCCATCCGCGACGCCGAGGACGATGGCCGCCTGCCCGCCCCGGACAAAGACCCCGAAACCGGCCGCCGCACCGGATACGAGCTGGCCGACATCAACCGGATGCGCGCGCTGTTCGGCACCCTGCCCCACCGCGCCGACAGTGACGAGGCGCTGGTGCTGGCGGTGCAGAACTTCAAGGGCGGCGTCGGCAAATCCACCGTCGTCTGCCATCTGGCGCAATACCTGGCGCTGAAAGGTTACCGCGTCTGCGTGATCGACTGCGACAGCCAGGCCAGCACCACGTCGGTGTTCGGCCTGAACCCCGATGTCGACGTGGACGAGGACGAGGACACGCTGTACCCGTTCTTCCGCCACGGCGGCCCGACCTCGTTGCACTATGCGCTGCGGGCGACCTATTGGCCGGGCATCGCGCTGATCCCCGCGAACCTGGGGCTGTATGACGCCGAATATGAATTCGCCGCACGGATGGTGCGCGAACAGTCGTTCGTGCTGGACCGTCTGCGCGACGGCATCGCCACGATCCGCGATCAGTTCGACGTGATCCTGATGGACCCGCCCCCTGCCTTGGGGATGCTGTCGCTGTCGGTTCTGCGTGCGGCAGACGCGCTGGTGATCCCCGCGCCGCCCAACAACATCGACTTTGGCAGCACCGCGCATTTCCTGAAAATGATGGGTGCCACGCTCAAGGAACTGGCCGCCGCCGGTGGCCCCCGCGACTATGCGTTCCTGCGCATTCTGGCGACCAAGATGAACGACAACAAATCGGCCCACACCGCGATCAAGCGGATGATGGACGCGGTGTTCCCCATGGACATGATGAGCGCGGTTCTGAAAGACAGCGCCGAGTTCGACAACGCCGCCGCCGATCTGGGCACGGTCTATGAAATAACAGGCCCTGCGACCCGCACAGAGACACATAAACGCTGCCGGGCCTATCTGGATTCTGTCAACCGCGAGATCGAATTGCTGATCCGCAAGACATGGCCCAGCCACCACGCCGATCTGCGCAAGGAAGGACTGTTATGAGCAAGAAACACGACGCCCTGTATGATGATGTTCTGGGGAACCTCGACGCACCGGAACCCGCGCCCGCCGCCGCCGAAGTGGCCCGCGGCAGCCGGTTCCTGAAACGGTCAACCACCATCGCCGATCACGTCACCGGCGAAATCGAAGAGAAAACGCTGCGCTGGGTCGACCCCGCCGATTGCGTCATGTGGGACCGGCACAACCGCGCCTATGACCTGCTGACCGAAGAAAACTGCCGCGACCTGATCGACGGCATCCGCGCTCAGGGCCGTCAGGAATTTCCCGCCATCGTGCGCCGCAAGGGGGACGCCTACGAGGTGATCTGCGGCGCGCGGCGGCACTTTGCCGTCAGCTGGCTGCGGGCGAACAATTACACCCAGTTCAAATACCTGATCGACGTGCGCGACCTGACCGACGAAGAGGCGTTTCGCCTGGCCGACATCGAAAACCGCGACCGCGAGGACATCTCGGATTACGAGCGCGCGATTGACTATGCCGACGCGATCAAACGCTATTACGGCGGCAAGCAAAAGGCGATGGCCGCCCGGCTTGAGGTCAGCCCACCGTGGCTGTCGCGTTACCTGGCGCTGGCGGATTTGCCCGGCGACGTGGTCAAGGCGTTCACCTCGATCCGCGACATCAAAGAACGCCATGCCCGCGATCTGAAGCCGCTGTTGGCGCGGCCCGAAACCGGTCAGCTGGTGCTGGAAGAAGCCCGCGCGATCATCCGCGAACAGGCGCGCGGCACCACGCTGGACGGGTTCGAGGTGATCAAACGGCTCAAGGGGGCGGCCCGCCCGGCCTCTGTGCCGAAACCGCGTGCCGTGGATGAACGGCATTTCGTGCGCACGGGCGGCGTCAAGGGCGTGACCATGCGCAAAAAGGGCCGCTCGATCGTGCTGGAATTCGATGCGGACATCACCGACGATGCCCTGCGGTTCGGCTTTGAACGGGTGCTGGAAGACCGCAAGAAAAGCTGACCTTAGAAAAAGTTGCCCATGGGCAACTTTTCCATTTCAGGGGGGGCGGGCAAAAATTGCCCATGGGCAATTTCCCGAAAATCCGCCCCCTGCCCGCCTAGTTTCCCGCCACCGTATCAATGTCGAATTGCAGGATCGCAGGTGCCGGTCCGCTGTCATCTTCCAGCGCCACGGCCCCCCGTGTGACCTGACCGAAACCGGCATTGCGCAGCGACGCGGCAAAGCTGCTGGACTGGTCGTTGCCGCGCATCACCTCGACCGCAGACTGTCCCAGAAACCGCAGATCCTCGACCGCCGATTGCGGCTCGGCAGGCGTCAGGATCACCACCACACGGTCGCGGCCAAAGGCGTCGTCGGTGATGCGGAACAGCCCCTTTTTCAGCGTGTCGCCGGGGTGCAGCCGCCCGCTGTAGAAATGGGTGATCGCGTAATCCGACCCGATGTGCAGCACGTTGGCGTCCACCGGAAACGCCTCGTTGTTCTGCGCCAGCACGTGCACCTGATCGTCGGGCACCAGCACCGGCACAGCCACCGTGTCCAGATCACGCAGATCGCGCTGTTGGCGGGTCTTGGTTTGCAGGCGCAGGTCCACGTTCAGGTCGGTGTCGCGGTACTGTCCGCCCATCCGCAGCAGGTTGATGGCGCGGCCCATCTGGGTCAGCGAATCCTGCATCAGCGCGGCCACCTCGGCGGGCTGCCGGTCTGTGGTCCCGACCGAGGGCGTTTGCGCGGCCTTGGACGGCTCGAAATACCCCGTGCCGGGCAACAGCCAGATGGCATCGGGCCGCGTGCTGTCGGGCATCACCGCCAGCCGCACATCGGCATCGGCCCCCGCAGGCACCAGCACCAGCCGACCGCCCGCGTCCTGTTCCAGCAGGTCCAGCGCTGCGGTCACTGTGGCGGGCACATCCCCATCCGGCCGCGCCACGCGCAGGGTGAAATCGACCACATCGGCCAGCTTGCGGGCATAGCTGCCCTTCGGCACCTCCGCGACATCCAGTGCAGGCAGGCCGTCATGCGCGACCGGCTCCAGTTCCGATGTGAACGTGTCGGTGAGCGTCACCTGCGCATAGCCCACGGCATCGCCGATCGCACTGGCCGCAGTGGGCAGCAGTGCGACAATCTCGCCCTGAACAATGTGCTGCAACTGCCCCGCGCGCAGGGTCAGGCCAAAGGCCCCCTCGCGCACCGGCCACTGGTGGATCTGCTCCCCAGCCTCGCCCGAGAACACGTAGCCGTCCAGATCGCCCTCGAACATCGGGGTCGACAGCGCCAGGTTCTGCACCGCGTATTTGCGCAGCACTTCCTGACCCAACTGGCGATAGGTCACGCCGGGGTTTTCGGCCAGGGTTTCAAAAATCGTATAGGTGAACACCCCCTGCGACACCCGTCCGGGCGCGCCACGGGGCAGACGTTTTTCCGGCGTCGTCTCGGTGGTCTGGGCCGCGAAAAACGCGATGAACGCGCCGTCGCCTTCGCCGCCCTCGACCGGGCTGGCGGGGCGCGCGCGCGGGTC
The DNA here is from genome assembly GCF_963976325.1 of uncultured Pseudosulfitobacter sp. Classification (NCBI taxonomy): domain Bacteria; kingdom Pseudomonadati; phylum Pseudomonadota; class Alphaproteobacteria; order Rhodobacterales; family Roseobacteraceae; genus Pseudosulfitobacter; species uncultured Pseudosulfitobacter sp. The sequence continues at coordinate 13,368 of NZ_CAXBJW010000021.1, read as the reverse complement.
GGGCAGGGCGCGCGATGTTGCCTCGGCGTCGGCCATGGCGGCGTCGGGCACACCCAGCGCCGACGGGTCCAGCTTGCGCATCCGCACCTCTTCGCCATCCGCAGGGGCGGCGCGGGTGACGGTGCCGGAATGGCAGGCGTCGAACACCGCCCAGACGGTCGCGCCCTTGGCCCGCAGGCTGCCGATCAGCACGCCGATCTCGTCATCGACCAGCGCGTTTTCCACGCTGCCGACGCTGTCGTCCCAGGCCCCGATGTCGACCGGCAAAAACATCTCGTCCAGCCCGTCCTCCTCGGTTTCGGGGTGCAGCGCGGGGGCCTGCGTGCCGTGGCCCGAGAAATGCAAATAGACGAAATCGCCCGGACCGACCCGCGCCGCCATCGCGGCAAACCCGTCGCGGATGCCCTGCAATGTCGGTGCGCCCGCGCCCTCGACGCCATCAGCCAGAACGGTCACGTGGTCGGCGGCAAAGGGCACCGGCGCGCTGTCCGTCAGATAGGTCCGCACCAGCGCCACGTCGTTGGCAGGCCCTTGCAGCCAATACCGTTCCTCAAGGTTGTCATAGGTCGACGCGCCGATCAGCAGCGCAAAGTTTTCGGCCAGCGCGGGCAGGGGGGCCAGCAAGCTTAGGGCGGTCAGCGCGGGGCGCAGCAGGACGCGTCCCATCAGTTCGTGATCAGCGCATAATCGGCGCTGCCCCCGCTGGCGTTCTGCACGGCGATGGTGAAATCGCCGGTGCTGCGCGGGCTCCACCCGCAATAGGCGATGGCGCTGGCGTCGGTGTCGGAACAGACCAGCCGCCCCTGATCGTCGGTGACCTTCAGGTTCAGGTCGTTGCTGCCCTTGGCCTCGACGTAGATCTCGGCATAGGTGCCGCCCTCGAACGGCACGGCGCGGTATGTGTCGGTCTGCCCGCCGCCGATGCGCGCGTTGTTGTAGACGGGGCCGCTGACCACGCCCTTGGTGTTTTCGGACGCCACGTCGTCGATCAGCCCCAGCATCATGTCGTCGCCTGCCGCCAGATCCCGCGCGGTGGCCAGCATCGCATCGGCATCCAGCGCGCCGTCGCCGGGGGTGCCATCCTCGGCCATGCGGTCGGTGGGGGACAGGCCCAGACCCCGGCGCATTTTGGCGGCGGCCAGCACCAGCAGCGGATCGCGGGTGGCGACGCCGGTGTCATAGATCACACGGCTGGCCTCGGCCTGTTTCAGTGGGGCGGGGTCGGCGGCCAGCGCAGGCAGGGCCGACAGGATCAGGGCAGCGGTCAGGGCGGTAAAACGGGTCATCTGAGCATCCTTGGAAATGGGTTTTTGGTTTGGAATTATGGTAAAGTTAGCGATGTGCGGCCCACCTGCCAAGCGGGCGCATTTTCATGACGGTATTTTTCACATGAACGGGCGGGGATTCCGGTTTAGATTGGAATGACATTGATGAAAGATATTCTATGCGATTGATATTATTGGCTTTATTGCTGTGCATCGGCGTATTCCCCCGCCTTGCCACGGCCCAGATGGCCCCACAAGCCGCCGCCCGTGTGCTGGACGCCACCCTGATGCTGCGCAGCGCCGACGGGCGGGATCGTTTCCTTGGCTCGGGCTTTGTCTTTGGCCGCAACGACCGCGCGGTGACCAACGCCCATGTGGTCGGCAAGGCGGCGCAAGTGGTGGCGGTGACCCAGGACGGTACGCGCATCGACGCCACGGTGATCGCCGTGGACGAACAGCGCGATCTGGCGGTCCTGCAACTGGCCACGCCGCATGATACGGTGTTGCAGCCTGCGTCCGGCGTTGCGGTCGGGCAGGGGGTCTTCGCCACCGGCGCCCCGCTTGAGGCGGCGTTCACCCTGACCCAGGGGATCGTGTCCGCGCTGGCGCGGCAGATCGACCCGACGCAGCCCGTGGGCTATCTGCAACATTCCGCAGCCGTCAATCCCGGCAGCAGCGGCGGGCCGCTGGTGGATGCCGCAGGCGACGTTCTGGGCATAAACACCCGTATCAGTGACGGTTCGCGCTTCTTTGTCGGCATCGCTTACGCCGTGCCGGTCGCGGATGTGGCTGACTTTGTCGCGCACGGTGCGCTGCCCGAATATCCCCCGCTTGGCGTGCAACTGCGCCCGCTGGTGCCACGGATCAAGGCGGCCTTGGGCTATGACGGCACCGGCACGCTGGTGGAACAGGTGCAGCCCGACACGCCCGCCGATCTGGGCGGTGTGATGGCGGGCGATATTCTGACCATGGTGGACGATCATGCGATCACCACGCCGGGCGATCTGGCCTTTGCGCTGGCACAGGGCGGCACGCATATGAGGCTGACGGTCTGGCGGGGAAATCAGGCTCTGACACTGGCGATTTCGCGCACATCCGCCCAGTCCGACATCACCCCCGCGACCCCGCAACAGGTGCAGCGCCGCGATCAGTACAAGCTGACCGACATGGGGCTGGCCCTGGACGCGGACGGCACCATTCGCGCCGTGGTCAATCAGGGCGCGGGGTTCTTTGCGGGGCTGACGGGGGGCGACCGGATTGTCGCGATCAACGGCACCGCCATTGCCGATCTGCCCGATGGGTGGACCCGCGATTATACCTTTGACAAGCCTGTGTTGCTGCGCATCTCATTGCCGGACGGGGCGACGCGGCATTACCTGCTGGACCCGTGGGAGGACGGCCCCGCGCTGCGTCTGGCCAGCGGTGCCAACGTGCTGGACAAAGAGGTGGTAAGCTTTGACTGAAACAGACCGCATATTGATCGTCGAAGACGACACCGACATGGCCCGCGCGCTGGCCGAGGCGTGCAGCGAACTGGGCTATTCGCCTGTGTTAGAGACAACATGCGCCGCAGGATTGGCCACCGCCAAGGCAGGGCAGTTCCCGCTGGCGATCCTGGACCGGATGATGCCCGACGGCGACAGCATCGACATGCTGGCCGAACTGCGCCACGCCGGCACCATCGGCGCGATCCTGATGGTCAGCGCATTGGCGCACGCAGGCCACCGCAGTCACGGGCTGGACCGGGGGGCGGATGATTATCTGGCCAAACCCTTTGCCCCCGAGGAACTGCGCGCCCGCATCCGCGCGCTGGTGCGCCGGACCAAGGCACAGCCGACAGACAACGATTTTCTGGTCTTCGACGGGCTTGAAATCCGGGTCAAGGCGCGCACGGTGCATCACGGGCAGGACCACATTCCCCTGTCGCCCAAGGAATTCGAACTGCTGATGTATTTCGCCACCCATGCGGGCACTCCGCTCAGCCGGATGCAGTTGCTGGAACACGTCTGGAACCTGCATTTTGACCCGCAAACCAATGTGGTCGACGTGCATGTGGGCCGTCTGCGCCGCAAGCTGGAACAGCACACCGACCGCGCGTGGATTCACACCGCACGCGGGGCGGGTTACTGGTTCGGGCCGGAGGGGGCATGAGGAACGGCACCTTCCGCTCGGTCGCGCTGGTGGCGCTGGTGCCGCTGGTGATGGCCGTGGCGGGGGTGCTGGTGCTGCAATCGCAGTTGCGCGCGCGACTGGTCGAGGCAACGCAAACCCGCCTGCTGGCCGAGGCGCAGGGTTTTGCCGCCCTCTATGACCAGCGCCGCATCGTGGCCCTGCGCGAAGCAATCGCCTATCGCAGCACGCGCGGCGATCCGGCGGGCAGCGTCTATGTGCTGACCGACCGTGCGGGCGCTGTGCTGGCGGGCAATCTGGACGGTTGGCCCGATGGGATCGCGGTGCAGGACACGCCGCAACAGGTGCAGATCGACGGGCGCCCGTTTCTGGCCCGCGCGCAGGAGTTGCGCGGCGGCTTTGGCCTGTTGGTGGGGGTCAGCCTGTTGCCGGTGGAACAGACGCTGGGCCAGATGCGCCGCGTCTTTGCCGCCTTTGGTCTGGCGATGCTGTTTGCCGGTCTGGCCGCCGCATGGGGCGTGGCGCGGCAGGCACAGCGGCGTACGGCGCGGATGAACGCGGCGCTGGCGCAGGTCGGCGGGGCAGGGGGCCTTGGCCTGCGGATGCCGCGCGCGGGCGGGTCGGAGCACGCCGAACTGGCCGACCATATCGACGCCATGCTGGCCCGCATCGCGCATCTGTTCGACGCGCATCAACGGCTGGGCAACGCCGTGGCCCACGAAATGCGCACACCGCTGGCCCGCATCCGCACGCGGCTGGACGCGCTGGATCTGGACGCGGTGGCGCGCGCCGGGCTCGACGACGAAATTCGCGCCACGATCCGGCTGTTCGACAGCCTGTTAAGCATCGCGCAGATGGACGCCGAGGCGGGCAACACCACCACCCTGCACCCCGTCGATCTGGGCCAGATCGCGGCGGGTATCGTCGAGCTGTACCAGCCCGTGGCCGAGGAAGAGGGCCGTACGATCGCCACGAAAATCGACCCTGACACGCAGATATTGGGCGATGAACACCTCTTGGCACAACTGCTGTCGAACCTGATTGAAAACGGTCTGAAATACACCCGCACCGGCGACACCATCACCGTGACCGTCCGCCGCGACGGCGCATTGGTGCGCCTGCGTGTGCAGGACGACGGGCCGGGGGTGGACGATGCCCTGCGCGAACAACTGTTCACGCCCTTCGCGCGCGGTCATGACACGGGCGCGCAGCCGGGGCACGGGCTGGGCCTGTCACTGGTGCGGGCGATTGCGCTGCGCCACGGGGCTATCCCGCGTGCGCCCGCCACCGAAAAAGGATTTGCAATCGAAGTCGAAGCCTTGCACTTTTCCGCGCAGGAATAGCTGCTTAATCCATTTTTCCACATGCGCTTGGGGGCGCCTGACATGATTCATATCCGGCTTTGCACGGCGCTGGTCTGCGCCATGGTTCTTGCGGCCTGTTCGGCGCTGAACCCGCCGATCAACCCCTATCTGGCAGATCCCGGATCGGTGCAGGAACCTGACTTTGGCGGTGACGTGACGGGCCGCGACGATGTGTTCATCGGGCTGGCGTTTTCGGGCGGCGGCACGCGGGCGTCGGCGTTTTCCTACGGGATGCTGAAGGCGCTGCGCGATGCCACGCGAACGTCTGAGAACCCCGACGGGCTGTTGCGCCACGTGCGGCTGGTCACCGGCGTGTCAGGCGGGTCGGTCACGGCGGCCTATTACGGGCTGCACGGGCCGCGGGGCTTGGATGTCTACCGCGAGCAATACCTGATCAAAAACGCCGAAAAATACATGGCCACCGCCGTGTGGAACCCCGTGACGCTGGTCAAGGGGCTGTCGGGCGGGGCCAACGGGCGGCAGACCTTTGCGCGGTTCCTGGACGAAAGCATTCTGCACAAGGCGACCTTCCGCGACCTGTGGGCCAAGGGGCACGCGACCACGTGGATCAACGCGTCGGACGTGGCGAACAACACGCCGTTCCTGTTCTCGCAGGAAACCTTTGACGCGCTGTGCTCGAACCTGGCCGATCTGCCCGTGTCCGAGGCTGTTGCCGCCTCGGCCGCCTTTCCGCTGGTGTTTGCGCCGATCACCCTGGCCGCGCACCGCGAGGGCTGCGATTATTCCGAACCCGACTGGCTGACCGCGGCGCGGTTCAATCCCGAAAGCACCTCGGCGCTGCGGGCTTACGGCAAGGCGTTGGAGACCTACCGCGACCCCGACAAGATCAAGCTGGTCAAGCTGCTGGACGGGGCCATCACCGACAATTTCGGCACCACGGGCCTGTCGGTGGCGCGGGTCAAATCGCAGACCGCTTATGGCCCGATGACCGAGGAACAGGCCGTGCGCGTGAACCGCATGTTGTTTCTGGTGGCCAACGCGGGCGTGCAGCAGGATTACAAATGGAACCAGCGGCTGCGCGGTCCGGGCGGGGTGCAGTTGGGCATGGCGATCGCCAATTCGTCCATGGGGGCCGCAACGCGCGTGGGCTATGACGTGCTGCGGCTGACGCTGGACCAATACGCCGACGATCTGATCGCATACCGGTGCAGCCTGCCCGCATCGCGGGTCCGGGCGCTGCGCGGGTCGCTGGCGGGGTGGGATTGCAAGGACGTGAAGCTGTTCGTGGGGCAGGTGTCGTTCGAGGTGCTGGACAATGACCAGCGCGACGACCTGAACCAGATCCCCACGCGCCTGCGGCTGGACACGCCACAGGTGGACGCGGTGATTGCGGCGGGCGAACAGGCAACGCGGCTGACGCCGGAATTCAACGGCTTCCTGCGCGCGATAGACGCGGTGCCTGCCCCTGCGGATGCGCGGCGGATCGGGGCGCGGCGGATCACGCCGGGCAACTGACGGTGCCTTGGTGCCAATGCACCATAAGCTTGCACAGACGACCGGCTGTTTCGGGACATTGATCATGGCCGTCGTGAATGGCGGCTCATGGCGGACGAAGCGGGCTTCTGAAATGGAACGCGAAGCCGCGCATCGTCGGGCCGTGGTGCGGCGATCCGACCTCTGTGACTGGCACTTTATGGCAGCCAAGCACATCCGACATATCCGTCTTGCGCAACAGCAGCCAAATCGCCGTGCCGGCGGGCGGCCCGGCGATGCGCGGCGGCCTGCGGCCTTGATTCCGCGCGGGTGGAATGTGCAAGCTTATGGTGCATTGGCACTTGGGCTGTTTCCCGCCCGCGTTTCAAATGCCATGGAACGCAGGGCGGGGGGCGGTGGTTGTACCCTTAGAAACGGCGGGCAACGACCTGCCGAACATATCTGAGGAAAGGATCACCCAATGCCCAATATGAACAATGCAAAAATCCTGATCATGGCCACCAACGGTTTTGAACAATCCGAGCTGCAAGTGCCGCTGAAAGAGCTGCGCGATGCCGGTGCCACGGTCCACGTCGCCACGCTGGACGGCAAGGCGATCAAAGGCTGGGATCAAAGCGATTGGGGCGAAAGCGTCGATGGCGATCTGAAGATTTCGGACGTGAATGTCGATGACTATATCGCCCTTGTCCTGCCGGGCGGTCAGATCAACCCCGACATCCTGCGCGCCGATGAAACAGCCGTGCAAAAGGTCCGCGATTTCGTCGCAAACGACAAGATCGTCGCCGCCATCTGCCACGCGCCGTGGCTGCTGATCGAGGCGGGCGTGGTCGAGGGGCGCGAGATGACCTCGTACCATTCGATCCGCACAGACCTGAAGAACGCAGGGGCCAATGTGGTGGACAAAGAGGTGGCGATTTCCAACGGCATCATCACCTCGCGCAGCCCCGACGATCTGCCCGCGTTCGTGGCCAAGATCATCGAAGAGGTGAAAGAAGGCGAACACAGCCGCGACGTTGCGGCCTAAGCGCTCTACTCGCCTTTAAGGTGTGAACACGCGCCCCCATGCCAGCGATGGTGTGGGGGCTTTTGTGTTTTCGGGCCAGAGGCTTGGCCGGACAGATGAAAAACGCTGTTAGGATTGATCAGAGCCGTAGACGGAACGCCTTCCCCTTCGTAATCTTTGGATCATGTTGCACCGTATGATCCCCCTGCTGCTGGCCCTGTGGCCGCTTGGCACCCACGCCGAAACCCGTGCGGTTCTGGTGGGGGTTGGGGATTATCTGTATCTGGATGCGGATTTGCAGGGACCGGTGAACGACGTGGGTCTGATGGCCGACACGCTGATGCGGCGCGGTGTTGCGGCGGCGGCGATCACGGTGCTGTCGGACGACGCGGCGCGGGTGCCGGATGGCGCGGTGCGCGGGGTGCCGGACCGTGTGGCGATACTGGACGCTTTGGGCGGGGCGATTGCGGCTTCGGGCGCGGGCGATACGGTGGTGTTCTATTTCTCGGGCCACGGCGCGCAGGCCCCCGACCTGAACGGCGACGAGGGCGGCGGCATGGACGAGATTTTCCTGCCCCGCGACACGCGCGGTTGGAACGGCGGCATGGGGGCGGTGGAAAACGCGATTCTGGACGACGAATTCGGCACCTTCACCGAACAGGCCGCAGCCCGGGGGGTGCAGTTGGTGGCGATCCTGGACGCCTGCCATTCCGGCACCGGTTTCCGCGCGGGGCCGGATGGGGACGCGGCGGCCCGCTACATCACGCCCGCGCAGCTTGGCCTGCCTGACGATCAGGTCAGCGATGCGGTGGGGCAAGGCCAGGCCCCCGCAGGTGATTACGTGTTTCTTTATGCGGCGCAATCCGACCAGCGGGCGTTTGAATATCCCGTTGGCGATGCGCGCCTGTGGCACGGCGATTTCACCCGTGCGCTGACCTCGGTGATGCAAGAGGTGCCCGACATCACCTACACCGCCCTTGTCCAAGCCGCCGCCGCGCGGATGCGGACCGCAGGCGGGCAGGCGGCGCAGACGCCTGATGTCGAGGGGCCGCTGGCCGGTGCGCCGGTGATCGGCGGCGATGCGCCCGGGCTGTTGCGGATGCAGGTCGACGGCCAGACCCTGCGCGCGGGGCTGCTGGGTGGCGTGACCAAAGGGTCCATCGTGGCGCTGTACGCGGGGCAGTTGGACGACACCCCCGCCGGTCAGGCCGAGGTGACGGAAGCCCGCGCGACCGAGGCGGATTTGCGGTATCTGGACCCCTTCCCGACGGAAAAGGTGACCTATGCCCAGATCACCGACCGCGCGCTGGACACCTCGATTTCCCTGAATTTCAGCACCGAGGCGCAGGCGCATTTGCCTTACGGTTTTGACGCGCTGGCCGCCCGCGTGGACGTGCCGCTGGACGCTGCCACCCCGTCGCACCGCGTGGTTTGGGACGGGGCGCAATTTGCGCTGATCGGTCCCGATGGCGTGCTGGATGCGGGCGGTGACGGCACCAGCATCCGGCTGGGCGCGGGCGATGCCGACGCATTGGCGCAGCGCATCGGGCTGGCGGTGGGACGCTTGCGGCTGGAAAAGGCGCTGGCGCAGATGGGGCGGGGAACGGTCAAGACCGGCTTTGCCCTTGGTCCCACCGGCCCGACCGTCGGCTTTACCCTGACCACGGGGCGGATGCGCGGCGGCAAATGCGCCTCGCCCGACGGCACGCCGCAGCCGGTGACCGGACGGGCCACCGCACGGAATTGCGACGTGCTGGGCCTGCGCTATGACAACTCCACCGGCGGGATGCAGGACGTGACGGTCCTGTATATCAACGCCGACAACAGCATCACGACCCTGTGGCCCACCCGCAACCTGTCCAACCGGATCGAGGCAGGCGGCAGCCAGCAAATGGACTTTGCGCTGGTGGCCGATGCGGTGCTGCACGAACAGGTGATCGTCGTGTCGGTCCCCGCCGACCCCGGCAGCATGCGCACCACGCTGGCCTTTCTGGGCGGTGGCGGGGTGCCCGCCAGCAGCATGGGTGCCGTGGCCGAATATATGGCCAGCGTCACCGATCCGGCGCAAAGCCGTGGATTTTCACTGAAACCCAAGGGCGCGGATCTGTCGGTACACCGGCTGGACCTGACCCTGACCCCATTTCAAACAGGAGACTGACCCAAATGAGATTTCTACCCGCAGTGATGGCCACATTGGCCCTGCCATTGGCGCTGAACGCCCAGACGCTGGAATTGCCCGAAACACCCCCCGCCCAAGCCTCGCCCTTTGCCTATGCCGAAAGCGGCGCCAAGGCCGAAGCGGCCGCCGCCGCACAGGATGCCGACAGCGCAGGCCGTGTGATTGGCGGCGAAGAGGCCGCCGAAGGTGCGTGGCCGTGGCAGGTGGCCCTGCTGATCGCGGGCCAGCCCCAGACCGTGGACGCGCAGTTTTGCGGCGGGTCGATGGTGCTGGACACCTGGGTTCTGACCGCGGCGCATTGCATCCACATGCAGGACCCCAACGGCGTCTACCGTGACCTTGCCCCGCAGGCGATTTCGGTGCTGGTCGGCACCAACGAGATTGCCGAAGGCAAGGGCGACGCGGTGCCGGTCGAGGCGATCTATCGCCATCCGGGCTATGAAGGGACCGAGTTCGACAATGACATCGCCCTGATCAAACTGGCCCGTGCGCCCAATGTGCCCTACCAGACGATCAAGGTGCCGGATGCCGAATTTGGTGACCTGCTGGACCAGCCCGGCGTGCGCACGGTCGTCACCGGCTGGGGTCTGATCGAGGGCGCGAAACGCACCGATGTGATGCGTCAGGCCGAGATCCAGATGCTGTCGCGCGACCAGTGCAACCAGGTCATGCTGGAAGGCCGCGCCAAGGCCGCCGCCGAAGGGCTGAGCTATGCCGCCAAGGCGTTTGGTCTGAAAGACAACGAGGCGGAAAAGGTCTGGCAGGAGCTGATCACCTATGTCCGCGAACCGATGACCGAAAACATGATCTGCTCGGGCACCTTTGGCGGCGGCAAGGGGTCGTGTTCGGGTGACAGCGGCGGGCCGCTGGTGGTGCCGCTTGAGGACGGGACGTTCATTCAGGCGGGCATCGTCAGCTGGGGGCTGAGCAATCAGGCCACGCATTCCTGCCTGGAGACGGCGCAATTCTCGGCCTATACGCGGGTGTCGAATTACCTGCCGTGGCTGGACCAGACGATTAACGCGAACTGATGGGCGCGCGGGTCTGCATCATGGCGCTGGTGCTGGCGGTTGGGCTGGTCCCGACGCTGGCCCCTGTTGCCATGGCGCAGACCCATACGCCGGACAGCTATGCGGACTGGATCCTGGACCAGTCCAAGGCGATTCAAAGCCGTTTCTTTGCCGGCCAGCGCGCCGAAGCCATGGCCGCCGCCGATGCGCTGAACGCCGAGGTCGATAAATACGCCGATTTCATGGGCGATCACAAAGGGTTCTGGGTGCCCGATCTTCTGGTGCTTCGGCTGGCGATCGAGATGCGGAATTTCCAACAGGCCGCCGAAGTGGCCGCCCCCATGGTGATCGCGCTGGACACGCCGGCGGAGCATGACGGTGCGATGCGGGTCGAGGCGATGCTGCTGCTGGGGCGGGCGCTGTACTACATGGACGACTACACCGCCGCCGAAGCGGTGTTGCGCAGCTTCGTGGCGCTGGGGCTGGAGCCGGGCACGCAGGTCGATGGCCGCGACGTGACCGAGGCCGCCTATCTGCTGGCCCAGGCCGCCACCCGCGCCTTTGCCCCCGATGCAGCCGAAATCCGGCGCGATCTGCTGAACGGGTTTCTGGACCGGCCCGGCGGGCATGACGGGCTGTATCTGCGGCTGTGGTTGCTGGATTTTCAGGCGCGCCGCAGAGCGTCGCATGACGATCCGCAATTGCTGGCCGATGCCCGCCATGTCGCGGCGTTTATCGAAAACTCGGACGAGGGGGACATGGCGGAATACCAGCTTCTTTACGGGATGCTGGGCCGGATTTTTGCCGACAATGACGATTTTGACCGTGCGGTCCCGATCCTTCAGGCGCGGATGGATTTCATGCGCACGCAGGCCCCCGGCACGCCGGAATATTTCTGGGCCTCGCAGAACCTTGCGGGCATTCACAACCTTCAGGGCGATTTCCCCGCAGCGATGCGCACCGCGCAGGCGGCCTTGGGGGAAATGGACGCCTTGCCCGACGGGCAGGGCGACGATTTCGCCCCGGTGCGGTCAACGCTGGAACAGGTGATCTGGGTGGCCGCCGACAGGATGGGCGCGCCGTTGATTGCGCAAGAGGCGCTTGAGCGGGCCTATGTCGCGGTGCGCCAGACACGGTCGGCCAACAACCCCGCCGCACAGGAACTGGCCGTTCAGATGGACAAGACGCTGGTCGATCCGGCCCGCTTTGTCTATGCGGCCGAGCTGGGGTTGGACCGTCCCGGCGAAATCTTTGTCACCGCCGACGGCGATGATGTGGTGTCGGCGGTTCTGGCGGGGCGTTTTGCGCAGATCACGCTGGTGCTGGAGCGGGCCGAAGCCAAGGGCGAACTGCCCGCCGCGATGGCCGCGCTGAACCGCGCCTATATCGCGGCGCTGCTGGGGGACGTGGGCGACGGGCAGGCGCAACTGAAACGGGTGCGCGCGGCGCTGGCGGACGGACAGCACGAGGGGCTGGAGGCCGACCCGTGGCAACCGGATTTCGCCGAGGCGTTGCTGATGCTGTATGCGCGTATCTATGACGCCGATCTGGCGCTGGCACCGCTGGCGCGGCTTGAGGCGCGGGACGATCTGCCCGACATCATACAGGCCAACGTGCGGATGCTGCGCGCCACACAGTCGTTTTACGGCCATGACATGACCGGCGCGCGCAAGGTCTATTTCGACAATGCCGATGCGGATTTTGCGCGGGTCACGACCGACCCCTGGGGCGTGATCCTGGGGCTGGGGCTGCTGAACCTGGCGCTGGAACTGGACGATCTGGACCGCGCCCGCGCTTTTGTCGACAGCTATTCCAAACAGCTTGAGGCGACGCCGGACCGGGCGCTGGCGCTGGTCAGCACGCAGATGTTTGCCCTGAACGCCGACCCCGACGCGATGCTGACCGAACAGGGGTTTCAGACGATGGCGTTCCATCTGCGGTCGCTGGCGTCGATGTTGCCCGAGGAACACCAGTGGAGCGTGGCGGCGCGGTTCGCCTATGCCTCGGCGCTGGCGCGGCGGGGCGACCGGATCGAGGCGGCAGAGCTGACCCGCGCCGCGCTGGAAAGCTATCGCCGGTCACCCTGGCATCAGGAGGGCACGGCGGCGTTCCTGTCGGTGTCCTATGGCTGGCTGGTCTGGGGCAATGGCAATCCCGAGCTGGCGCAAAGCATCATCGCACAGGCCTATGCCACCCGCGATCCGGCGACATGGGGACCGCTCTACTGGGCCGAGGTCTGTTTTGCCCAGGCCTTTGTCCGCAGCTATCAGGGGCGGCTGGACGAGGCGCGCACCGTGATCGAGGAGGCGCTGGGGCAGACCGGAATGATGGCGCGGCTGACGCCCGCCAACGCCACCCGCCTGCACACGCAGCACGCCGATATCCTGGCGCAAATGGGGCTGACCGATCTGGCCGCCGAGGCCTATGACCGCGCGGTCGCGGTTGTGCCCTATCCCGAATATCAGGGCGGGCAGACCATGGCCGAGACCCTGCGCAAGCGCGCCGTGTTCTTTCACGATCAGGCACAGCCGCAGGCGGCCTATCTGGATATGGCAGAGTCCAACGCGCTGTGGTTCGACCGCTATGACCGCTATGCCAGCAGCGGCGCCGACGTGGCCCGTCAACCGGCCGAGGACCATCTGCGCGCAGTGGACGAGGCGGTCTTTGGCTGGGTTCTGAGCCAGTCGCTGGCCGAAGTTCAACCGCAGCAAGAATAATGGCGCGACAGCCCCCGAGGTAAGGAATTCCTGACGGTGTTTGTCATAAAAAATGTCTGGAAAACGCGCAGTTACGCTGACATGATCCAATCAATTACCCCACGATTACCACTTTTTTACCGAAAGGATTTCGACTGATGACACGTACCAAACTTCTCTCGATGGTGAGCGCCGCCGCCCTGGCGATGACACCGATCACCGCGCTGGCGCAGGACAAGTCCGGCGAGAACGTCCAGCCCACCGAA
>NZ_CAXBJW010000020.1:0-26510 GCF_963976325.1 uncultured Pseudosulfitobacter sp. | reverse complement strand
CGGCTGACGGTGGTGGAAGTACTATTCCTAGCCTTGGCGGGTCGGGTGGGCTGACTGGGGCGGCAAACGTGGTTCACCGCCGTGTTGAAGTTCAGCAGGTCGATCCTGCTACCTACACGGTGGAAGATCACGAGGCATGGATTGCTGATCAGATCGCGTCCAACGGGCCACGGTTCGCGTAAGGATGCTACACCACTTCGACAACTTCCAAAGTTCGGTGACGAGCTACTTTGTTGCGGGTGTAGGGATGCTCTCCCAAGCGAACGTCATGTTTGCACTGGGGGCGGCGGTCATGCTGGTCCGTTTGGTCTATGATACCATACGACTTATCCGGTACTTGCGTGACCCCTCCCACATCACCAGCAACGATTAACCCCTAAGGAAAATAGACATGAGTGCTATTCCAATCATCGGCCCCCTGTTGGCCGTAGTAAAAGAGATGGGCGGGAAATTCCTTGAGCTCAAACGGGTAGAGGCGGATGGCCGCATCCTCGTGGCAACCGCAAAGGCGAAGGCAGAGGCGACCGTGCTGGTCACCAACGCCCAATCCATCGCTGACTGGGAGCGGGTGCAGGCTGAGAACGCCGCATCAAGCTGGAAGGACGAGTTCTGGACCCTCCTGATCGCTCTTCCCATCCCTTTCGTATTCTGGCCTACAACCCGCGAGTGGGTGATCGAAGGCTTCCAAGCCCTGCACAGCGTCCCTGAGTGGTACATGTGGGCGATTGCGGCCTCTATCAGCGCCTCGTTCGGTATCCGCACGGGTATCTTCGAGAAGATCGGGTTCACCTCCACCAAGAAAGGAACCTGAAATGGCTGACCTGCAAGAGCTGCTGAACAGCATCCACGTACAACTTGCTGAGGACTTGCTTGAACGCATCAAAAAGGGGACGGCTACATCCGCTGACCTCTCTGTGGCGCGGCAATTCCTGAAGGACAACAACACCACGAGCGTTCCGGCCAAAGGGACGCCTCTCGGAGAGCTGGATGATCGCATGAGCGACCTTCCGACCTTCGATGATGACGACAACGTGGTCGCACTGGGGGGTTAGCCCCCTCCTCCACCTCAAACTGAGCCAGAAAGGGTCCCTTCGGGGGCCCTTTTTGCGTTTCGCGTGGAAGAAACATGACAGAAACAACCGAAATCAAAACCAACAGGCCGGAACCCCTGTTCAAGGGCCGGACCAGCACAGGGAAGCTCGTATCCCTAGCCCTTGTGCCCAAGTACGAGGCGCTGAACGCGAAGATCAGGGAAGAAAATGCGGCTCTTCCTGAGGGGGAACCCAAGAAACCCCTCCATGACACCACTGTGGACCCGCTGGCCGACTTCCGGCGGTTCCTCTACCTGATCTGGAAGCACCTCAATCTCCCACAGCCCACCCGTGTCCAGTATGACATGGCGAACGTCCTCCAAAAGATGGCCTATGGTAACGACGAGGTGGGCGTCCGTATCATCATTCAGGCGTTCCGGGGTGTGGGCAAGTCGTGGGTTACCTCCGCGTTCGTCCTGTGGCTCCTCTACATGAACCCGCAGCTCAACGTACTCGTTATCTCCGCCTCGAAAATGCGTGCGGACGAGTTTACGACCTTCACCCTTCGACTGATCAAGGAAGTGCCCTTCTTGGCGCACCTGATCCCAGACCGCCACCAGCGCCAATCGGCTGTGGCCTTCGATGTCGCGCCTGCCAAAGCGTCCCATGCCCCTTCGGTCAAATCGCTGGGCATCAACGGGCAGCTTGCGGGGTCCCGTGCGGACATCATTGTCCCCGATGACATCGAAGTGCAGAACAACTCCGCCACCCAGGGCATGAGAGACAAGCTCTCGGAGAGCGTTAAGGAATTTGACGCCATCCTGAAGCCGGGTGGGCGCATTGCGTACCTCGGGACCCCCCAGACCGAGATGTCTATCTACAACGCTCTGGCCACCCGTGGGTATCGTACCTTCATCTGGCCCGCACGGTTCCCGGACGAGAAGCGCCTCCGTAGCTATGGCGAGAAGATCGCCAAGTTCATTCTCAAGCTGATGGGCAAGGGTGCCGAAGTTGGCACCACCACGGACCCTCAGCGGTTCTCCGACTTCGACCTAGCAGAGCGTGAGCTCTCCTATGGCCGCTCAGGCTTCGCCCTGCAATTCATGCTGGACACCTCCCTGAGTGACGCTGAGAAGTACCCCCTGCGGCTCTCTGACCTCTCAGTGATCGACTGTGATGCGGACAAGGCACCGCAGAACGTCATTTGGTCCCGAGCCCCTGAGAACAAGCTGGAGCTGCCTGCGGTAGGCTTCGCGGGTGATGCCTTCCATCGTCCCCAACGTATCGAAGGGGACTGGTTGCCTTACACCGGAGCGGTGATGTCGATTGACCCCTCGGGTCGCGGTAAAGACGAAACGAGCTGGGCCGTGGTCAAGAACCTGAACTCCCTCCTCTACCTCACAGAGATGGGTGGGGTCATGGGCGGCTATTCGGAGGAGAACCTGACGGCGCTGGCGCAGACCGCCAAGGATCAGAAGGTCAACCTCATCCTGATCGAAAGCAACTTCGGGGACGGCATGTTCACCGAGCTCTTCAAGCCCTTCCTCAAAAAGATCGGCTATCAGGTGGCCATTGAGGAAGTGCGGCACAACACCCAGAAAGAACAGCGGATCATCGACACGCTTGAGCCTGTGATGAACCAGCACCGCCTTATCGTGGATCGGGGCGTGGTCGAGTACGACTTCAAGTCCACGTCCAGCCTACCCCCTGAGGACCAGCTCAAGTACCAGCTCTTCTATCAGCTTACACGGATCACCAAGGATCGGGGCGCTATCGTCCATGACGACCGTTTGGATGCCGTTGCGATGGCCGTGGCCTACTGGGTGGACCAGATGGGGACTATCGCCGCTGAGGCGGTCGATGAGCGCCGTGAAGAGATGCTGCAACAGGAAGTCACCAACATGCTGGACCTCGCCAAGGCGGGCCTTGCAGCGTTCCTTGGGGGCGTCCCCGGAGGTAACCGTAAAGGTAACTGGCTGGGGCGTAAGTGATGCTCTCGGATACAGTCCTGAAGCGAAGGGTGGAGGCGAAACCGAACACAGCGGTTCCCCTCTACCTGTGCGCTGCCTATGCTTATTATGAGTTGGATGATGCCTTCCTTACTGATGGCGCTTGGGAGTGGCTTGCAAAGTTCCTCCTGAGCCATTGGGGGGAGATTGATCATCGACACAAACACTTCCTCACGCTGGATATGCTGCACGCTGGTACGTTCCTTCTCGGGGATAACCGCGACTACCCTGAGATTGTGAAAGGTGCCGTGTGGGAGCTCCTAGGGGGCCCAGCGCAGAGGAAACGAACAAGAAAGAAACAGAAGCCGTGAAATTCACCTGCAACTTCTGCCAGCGGATCATCAAGTTCCGCTACTTCGGGGAGCCGAAGATCACCTGCGTCTGTGGCGCGAAGTATACCAAAGTGGTCTCCGTTGAGGTCACCCAGGACGAGGATCATCCACATGAACATTGACGACCTGATCGCTTGCCTCCTAAGAGCCCGTAGCGAGGGCGTGGATAACGTCCCGGTGCTCATGGAGGATGGGTCCCCGGTGGAGCTGATCATCCCCTGTAACGCCGAGGGGAGAGGCCCAGAGGACGACTATGAAGCTGTGGCGGATGTATGCCTCGCCTCTGTCTTCTGAGGATACCGAATGACCACTCTCGAAATCCTCTTCGCCCTGCTGATCATCGTGGCGGGGGTTCCCTTGTTGGGTGCCCTCGCCTTCCTCTTCTTCATGCTCTTCCTCGGATGGGCAATCAGCCGCTAGACCCCTGCCCTCAAGGTTCCAAAAAGGTTCCTTGGGGGCTATTTTGTGCTTGACAGCAAAACGAAGCAATTAGGTTGCACCTATAGAGGGGACGCTCCTAAGGTTACTTATAGGGTAACTGTAGAGGTTCCCTGCTTGCCTCATTCTTCTTGAATGAACTTGGATGATTGATGAGCTCAAGGGGAACCGTGATGGGACCTCTTGGGTATCTCGGTATGTATGAACACATACCTTCAATACCCAAGTAAAGCCTTAAATGGGACCTCAGGGGATACCTTATAGGAGTGATTGAGGTTCCTTGTTCGCTCATGTAAGAGGTAACCCATGACATCCATACTCCTTAGATCAGCACTGATCATCACATCCATAATCCTGATCCTAGCCACATTGACCATGCTGGTTCGGGGTCAGTTAGGCTATGCCGCAGTCCTTGGGGTCCTCACTTCCTACGCGGTGAGTGAGACCCGGACTATTTTTGGGTCGCGTTTCTGAAACCCCTTCTTCGGTAGAGCCGAGCGCCCAGTCTCCCCCCGTACCCCCGCCCACGCGCCCGCGCAGGCACCCGCCCGCGTATCTATTACCTACCTAGGGGGGTTTTTCACCAGACTTTGCACCAACCCCCCAAAAAACCCATAGGGCATGGGGGTGTTTATCAAATAACCCGTTTGATGACCCACGGCTGCACCGCCTAGGGCACCCGCAAGGTCACCCGCGCCTATCTCTTGCAATAGGTCAGCATTGTTTACCTATCTTCATGTCTCCTATCTGTTTCATTAATGAACACCCGTTCAATTAAAGGTCACCTCACAAGTCACCCAAATAGGACCGAAGCGGACCCTTTCCAACCCACGCCGAGCAGGTCACCCTAATAGGACCGAAGCGGACCTATTCCCTGGTCACCGCCTAGGTCACCCGACAGGTCACCGCCTAGGTCACCCGACAGGTCACCGCCTAGGTCACCGCCACGGGCAAACCGCCTAGGACGGGACTGCAAATCACCCTTGCAAATCACCCTTACAAATCACCTGTTCAGCACCGCCTAGGTCACCCTTTCCCCCTCAATTTGCACCAGAAACCTTGCACCAGACCAGAAAAGTTACTACCTAAGTTACTGAAACTGTTACCTTTTCAAAATAAGTTCCGATTTACCTGTTTTTTTCACTTGTGGTTCCTTTCCACATATGGGACAAACACTCATCGAAACGACGCAGACAGCCACACACTAGGCAGCTTCGGGACGGTACGGGGCAGACCCTAAGGGCCACGGAACGCACGGCGATGTGCAAGAGGTCCGGCGATGGGAACGCACTATGAGGCTTACGGGCCGAACGCTCTTTGACATTGTGAACAAGTCCACGGCTAGGGGTCACCCGATAATGCCAGCACCACCGGACTAGGAACGCCACGGGCCGCGACAGGCTAGGGCAGGACTGGAAAGGATGAAGGGTGCGAATGAGACTTTAACGGGCAACCCTAGGGGTGACCTTCGGGGTTGTCTGGATAAACTCTCACAAGTGGAAAGGATTAGGAATGGAACGCAAGGCATATCTGCAATTCGGTCGGGCCACCTTCGGGGAACCCTGCCAGACCGTAGAGGTCCCCTTGAAAGAAACCGCCGCGCCCCGCTCTGGGCAGACGGTGACGGGATACGGTTCACGGATACCCACGGGTTATATGATCCAATGGGAAGGCCGATGGCGTCGGGTCTACGCCGCCTGCTGGGGTAACTCTGCAAGCCACTACATCGGGCCTGCTGGGGACTGGCTGGCAACTGTGACCATCAATTGAGGATTTAGCGGGTGACCCTACCGGATAGGCATGGGCCACCTTCATAAACTCTCACAAGTGGAAAGGAACCACCAATGAAAGAACGTCCCGAAACCCTGCAAGACGCCCTGAAAGCCATTGAGGCCAAGTACGGGGTGACCCTGCCATGACCGGACTGGATGAGTTCACCGCCGCCTGCATTGAGGCTCTCCACTTCACCGACACAGGGGAAGAGGATCAATGGCCCATTGACGCCGAACTGTCACCCGCGACCGAGGACCGACTACGCGCTGACTGTCATTCCTTCTGGGCACGGGTCTGGTCCTACGTGGCTGTGACCGACATGACACCTGAACAGGCAGGGCACGACTTTTGGCTGACCCGCAATGGTCACGGGTCGGGCTTCTGGGATGGTGACTGGGATCATACACCCTACGCCGAGGTGTTGGACGACCTGTCCAAGTCTTACGGCACCTTTGACACCTATATGGGCGATGATGGGCTGATCTATGCCTGATGACCTACGCCACAACCTTGTGCGGCTCTTGGCCTGCGAGAGGGTCGGGCCGATAGCCACAGAGGATGAATTTGTGCGGGCGTATGAGAGCGCCCACGCCGAACTGACAGCTAAAGGGTGGTTTGAAGGGTGACCTTGCGGGGTCACCTCACTGGTTACCTTAACGGATACTCGAAAGGATCACGACAATGGACAACCGTTTTACAAGCTCCTTCGGGGATGGCGGTGGCTACGTGTGCGCTGATGACAGCATCACTGCGGAGGTGGATGGCTTTGTGGTCACTGCACGGCTTGAATATGACCCCGATAGTTCCCCACGGGAATATGACGCGGATGGCTGCTGCTTCGACACCTCGGACCCTGACCACGGGGAGGAGAGCGCGGCTATCATTGCTGCATGGGACAATGACGAGTGGCATTACTTCGGGGTTGTCCTGTCCGTAGCAAAGGAGGGGGTCGAACTGGATGACCATGCGGCTTCCCTCTGGGGTATTGAAGGCAATTTCCCCCGAAAAGATGGGGGGCTGGATAACTCCTACTTCACCGAAACCGCTAACGAATTGCTGGATGAGGCGCTGGACAGTGCAAAGGCTGTGCTGGCCCGTCTGATTGCGGCCTAAAGGAACCTGAGAGGAAAGAACCATGAGAATTTATGTCGCCTGTCTGGCAAGCTATAACAATGGGGTTCTGCACGGCAAATGGGTCGATGCCTCCAGTGATGTGGACGAGATGCAAGAGGAGGTGGATGCAATCCTGCGGGCTTCCAAGTTTCCGAACGTGGAAGTGGACTGCCCAGAGTGTGAAGGCACTGGCGTACGGGTCCACGCAAGCGGGGTACAGCCCCCCGAGACCTGCCCCACCTGCAAGGGAACCGGAGAGGTCCCCAGTGCCGAAGAGTGGGCCATCCATGACTATGACGACCTGCCCAACCTTGGGGAATACCCTGGCCTGCAAGCCATCGCGGACTATGTGGAGTTGACCGAGGCGCTGGACGGCTTTGATGAGGATGAGGTCAAGGCGCTGGTCGAGGAGAACAACGGCGATCTGGAGGCCGCAAAGGAGATGGGAGAGGACCGCTATTGCGGGACCTACGAGAGCTTCCGCGACTATGCCGAAGAGAGTGCGGATGAAATGATGGCCTGCCATGAGGGCAAGGTGCCGGAGTTCCTGACCAACTACTTCGACTATGACAGCTACGCCCGTGACCTGAAAATGGACATGACCACAATCGACACCGCCAAGGGCGTGATGGTTTTCCACGCCTGATCCATCCCACATCTGGAAAGGAACCACCAATGAGTGACGTTCGTACAATCGACATGAGCCACCCCCGCGCCCTGCTCCCCGAAATGGAGGGGAAACGGGCAAATATCGTCGCCTCAGGCTTCGCCCACCAACCGAAAAGCTGGGCCGAATTGACCGCTTGGCTGGACCGCCTGAGCGCGTCGGAGCGTGCTATGGCCACCACCGCCGCAATGATGGCGTGGAACCTTGCCGCCCGCTTCGATGGTCACAACGAGGCGCTGGCAAAGGCGGAGAACCCACATGAGTGACGTTCGCTATGGTGACCATTGGGTTACCGCCATCTACACCTATTCGGTCGAGAATATCGGCCACGACACACCCGAAGAGGTCGCCCAATACCTCACGGATAACCCCGCAGTGCGGCCTTACTACCTCCTGCCCAACCGCATCGTTGATTGGGGTCCTTCGGTCCTGCGGGACCACCTGAACACCCTCGAACATGCCTCGAAGAACCTCTTTGGTCGCCCTGACATGATCGGCTGGGTCTTTGAACTGGATGATGGCCGGATCGTGGCCATCGACGCCGAAACCCTCAACTTTCTCTAAGGAGAACCCGCATGGTCACCCGCAGCAACACCCGCGCCCAACTCGACGCAATCTGGGAGGTTCTCGCAATGGCCCGCGAGGATTGCATCTCCGAGGACGAAAACGGACCTCACGATGAGCAGTGGCAAGAGGTCTGCGATGCGATGGCGTGGATTGCCGAGGACCTCGACGTGGATATGAGCGAAGAGGACGGCACCGATCCGAGTAATGAAGAATGGGAGGAGCCCGACCACCCGCACCCCCCGAGGACCCTAAACGGACACACTGTGGTCCAAGCCGCCCCCCGTAAGAACATGTCTGGCAACGATACCTACGTTGTCCTGATCGACCGTATGAGCGGTTCCAGTCCGATCCTCCACGGCTATCGCTGGTGTGTTGCTACATGGTCACCCCTATCGGGCGACGGATGGTGGTGGGGCAAGGACGCCCACGACCTGTGCACAGCACTTGAACTCTTCAATGAAAGGAGCGCCTGATGGCCCGTATCCTGATCGGCTGCGAGTGCAGCGGCACCGTGCGGGACGCCTTCGAGGCGCTGGGCCACGAGGCTTGGTCCTGTGACCTCAAACCGGACGAGCGTGGGAGCAATCGTCACATCATTGACGACATCCTGAACGTGATCGATCCCGCCAACGAACTGATCTACGGCAAGTGGGACATGCTGGCAGTGATGCACCCGCCCTGCACCCGCCTGTGTAACAGCGGCGTCCGGTGGCTCAAGGTCCCCCCACCCAATCGCACCCTCGAAGACATGTGGCGTGAACTGGAAGAGGGTGCGGCGTTGTTCGATGCCTGCCTCAACAGCCATATCCCCTTGGTCGCAGTTGAGAACCCCGTGATGCACAAGTACGCCAAGGAGCGCATCAACTTTGGCGACGTGGAACCCTTCTACGTCCAGCCGTGGCACTTCGCAGAAGCCGAGGACAGCCCCGACAACGAGAAGAAGCGGACAGGGTTCTGGTGCAAGGGTCTCCCTAAGCTGAAACCCACGGGCAAGCTCGACGGCTCAACAGCCCGCAACAGCGTTCACTTCGCAAGTCCAGGTGCCGACCGCGCCACTGAACGTAGCCGTTTCTTCCCCGGCATGGCACGGGCGATGGCCGAGCAATGGGGTGCAGTCGCATGACCGGATACCCTCGCCCGAAACGCAGCTTCTACCTTGACGATATGGGTCTCCCTGCGGGCGCAGTCGTCCGCTGCAAGTGCAGCATGGGTAACCCCGCGTTCACCGCAGGATGGCTCTACCTCGTCCGCGAAGGGGGCCAGCTTCAAGACAATACCGGAGCGTTGGTTATCCCCTCCGCCCGCTTCATTCACCCGTAAGGAGTACAGTCATGACCTTCATCTCCTACCTCGCAGGTAACCTCGAAACCATCGCCTTCACGGTCGCCGTGTCAATCATCCTTGCCGCAGTGGCCTACCCCCTAATGTGGCGGAGGTTCTGGTGATGAGGGGGACCCAAACGGATGACCCTTGTGATGACTGGGGAGGTCGCCTCCCTGAGAACCCCAAACGAACCTTGAAAGGAACCTGAGATGAACACCAGCACGATCAAGCTTACCCGTGAAGAATACGAGGTCCTCCGCGATCTGGCCAAAGCCTGCGCCCACTCTGACTTCACCCGCGACCGTGAGGACATCCTGTTGCAGAACATGGTGACCCAGTGGGAGACCCAACAGGTGTCCCCCGTTGATCGCCTCGCCCGACAGTACATGTCCTCCTCCGACCTGAAAGTCGAGGTTCCCTTATGATGACCAAACTGGTCATCCAAGAGGTACATACCCCCCTCCGTGATGGGATGTGACAGAAAGACACATATTTTTAGGTCAGGCTTCCCCAAGGGGAGGTTGCCTGTCCCTCAACTCAGTTGCTAATACAGGTGGATATTTCCCGCATGTGGTGTATTCCCACTAACGGGCGCAACTGGAAAATGGAGTAGTCCAAAATGATCCAAGTGATTTATGCACTGCTTAACAATTTTGGCATGATTATGCTTTTTATGCTGGCTGTTGCGGGCCTCCTTTGGGGTGTTGGCATAGTCGCCCACGCCCTGAAAATGATCCTCTCGAAGATTGAGGGGTCAACTCTTTCTTAGGGGAAAACAAGAGACCGCCGACGAGGGGGCTCCTCGGTGGTAAAATAAGAAACGGTATCTTAGAGAGAGAAACGACATGCGGTTACCACTTTTTACAATCCAATTTCAGCGCCTATTAGAAGGAGAAAAACGTGTCTCTTGGCAATTCACCCACACAACCCGTTGGCGGTCATACTCTTTCCGAGTATTCTGTTTCCTCGCTACCATTGAGCTCAGGGAACCAACAAATGATCGCCTCGAAAATGATACCAGCCATCGAAATCCTCCGGCGGCTGGACCCCGAGCTTCCCATGTCTGTTCTTGTGACATTCTTCACTTTGGCGGACGGGGAACCTATCGAGGTGCGGGACTTGCTTCAACGGGTAGACCTCTCCTCGTCGGCTCTCAACCGCGCCCTAACCTACCTCGGGGATGCCCACTGGCAGCGGACCTCGAAGAAGATGGGTCTTGGGCTCGTGCAGCAAACTATTAGCCCAGAAGATCGGCGTGTACGCATCGCGTGCCTGTCCCCTAAGGGGCGGGCGATCATCAAACAGATAGAGGAAGTTCTGAGATAATGGCAAAGCTCCCAAAAGGCATCACCCTACGGGGTTCTAAGTATCGGGTCTCCATCATGGTGGACGGAGAAAGGAAGACCGGAACGGCAGATACCCTCGAAGCTGCCATGCAACTCGCTCACAACATCCGGCACGGCCTCGAAGACAAGTCTCGCAGTGAGAACTGGACCCCACTGCAAGCCCTCAAAAGTTACGTTGAAGGTCACCTCCTCCCCGGTGACTATGCGGAGAAGACGGTCCTCCAGTACACCAACCGCATCGAAAACTTCATCAAGTTCTTTGGCACCGAGAAGACCCTTGATGAGTTCACCGCGAAGGACTTCATCAATTACTCCGCAGCGATGCGCCGTGACCGTCATATGGTCCCCTCCACCATCAATGGAGACCTCGTGATCCTCTGCACGATCATGCGCCACGCTCGTAAGATGGGCGGCATGGTCAAGGACATCCCTGAGAAGCCGCGCTTCAAGCAGAAGCAGAAAGAACCCCGCTTCCTCACCCGAGAAGAGGAGGAGATGATCCTCAAATACTTCGACCACATCGGTGATCAGGACATGCACGATCTGGTGACTGTTCTCATCGACACAGGCATGAGGGTCGCCGCCGAGGCACTGCCCTTGCCCGCCCGCTTCATCGACCTGAAGAACGGCACCGCCACGATCTGGAAGTCTAAGTCTGCGTCACCTCGGAGGGTCCCTTTGACCGACCGTTGCAAGGCTATCTTCCGCCGCCGCCTGCTGGCCGCTGGGTTCACTGGGGAGAGCCGCTCGAAGGTGGCCGCGAACGATCCCTTCCACGGTATCTATTACCAGCTTGCGTTCAATAAGTGGCAGGCCATGAAGCGGCACCTTGGTCAGGAACACAACAGAGAGTGGACCTTGCACATCTGCCGCCACACCTTCGCAACCCGTCTGGTGAGTGGTGGGGTTGATCTGCGGACTGTCCAGGTTCTAGCGGGTCACGAGAACATCAAGACCACCATGCGGTACGCTCACTTTGTCCCTGACAACATGTTCAAGGCGCTGGAGGTCCTCGAAGGTTCCCCCTCCCCTAAATTGAGTGTTATCAAATAGATAGCCTTCTGGTGCAAAACACTGCACCACGGTGTAAGGATGCACCAAACCCTCCTGAGATTTACCAATGGAATAAGGGGATCAGGTCCTCTCATCAATTGGTAAAAAATAAAAATGACTGTCGGGGGATGGACATTCCCAGACCGACGCACAAAAATAGTGCATCGCAGTCCCTCGGCGTGGAAACGCCCATATCAGCCCAGAGTCGGATTTCTCTTGATTTTGAGACCGACCATGCGCATATACGTACTGCGACGTTACACCTATCGACCACACTGCTCCTCTTTCGGGCTCAGTCTCTCGATCTGTCTAGACTTTGCCGACCTGCCGCATTCCGTGGGCAGTTATTAAAAGGAGTACGACGATGGCTACTGGCACCGTCAAATGGTTCAACACAACAAAAGGCTACGGCTTTATCGCACCCGATGGCGGCAGCAAAGATGTGTTCGTGCACATTTCGGCTGTTGAGCGTTCGGGCCTGACCGGTCTGGCCGACAACCAAAAAGTCACTTTCGACATCGAAAATGGCCGCGACAACCGCGAAAGCGCGATCAACATCGCACTGGCATAAGTCTTTTTGTTGATATGATAGATGAAACGGGCGCTTCGGCGTCCGTTTTTGTTTGTGCGACCGGCGATTCGTGTCGCGCCGACTGTCGAACTTGGCGCATCTTTGACTGAACGGTGCTGGTTTTCTGAAACTGGCCACGAGGTGGCGCCCCGCAATGCTAATCGAAACATCACGCTCTTCTGACCTAAAGCGGTCCTTGGGCACGGCTTGGGGCAAGGTCTGCTGTGCGGGACTTTGCTGCCAACCACCAAAGCCCGGAATCAAGGTGCTTTAGCACCGCCGGGCAGCGCCCGACCGCCCCATGGGCGGGCGCTGCCCTTGTGTGGCAGGGTCACTGCGGCCCGCGCGTGCGACCGCTGTGCCAATCAGCCCGACGGCACTTGCCCGATCAGCTTCAGCACCTGGGGCCCCAGCCCTTCCACAACCTTTTGAACACCCTCCGCATTCGGGTGAATCCCGTCCGCCTGCATCAACCCGCGCACCGCCGCCGGATCAGTATCCGCGCCGCCCATGCCTTCGAAAAAGCTGGAGGCGTACAGCGTGCCGTATTGCTCGGCCAGTTCGGGGTACATCGCATCAAAGGATGCCTTGTATTCGGGCCCGTAGTTGCCCGGTGCCTGCATCCCCACCAAAAGCACTTTGACATCGGCGTCGGCCGCCGCTTGCAAGATACCGTCCAGATTGGCGCGGCTGTTGGCCGGATCTATGCCGCGCAGCAGGTCATTGCCGCCCAGCGTGACGATCATCGCGTCCACGTCCGGCGTCAGCGTCCACGCCGCGCGCGACAGGCCACCGGCGGTGGTATCCCCCGACACGCCCGCGTTCATAACCTGCACATCGGCACCCTGTTCGCGCAGCCAGCTTTCCAGTTGCGGCACGAATCCGTCCTCTTGTGGCAGCCCGTACCCTTGGGTCAGACTGTCACCCAGCGCCGCGATCACCACCGGGTCGGCCCAAGCCGGTCCTGACAAAACCGTAAGAATTCCGACTATTGCCTTGCGCATCGTGATCCAGCCTCCATATCCAAGCGTACCCCCTATAAAGGTACGTATGCATGTCCAATCCAGTCCTGACCCTTGAAAATGCGACATTGGCGCTGGATGGCAATGCCGGACGCATCGAAATTCTGCACGGTATCAGCCTGAACATCGACGCGGGCGAAACCGTGGGGCTGGTGGGTCCGTCGGGGTCGGGCAAGTCGTCGCTGCTGATGCTGATGGGCGGGCTGGAACGCGCCACCGGCGGGTCGGTGATGGCACTGGGCAACGATCTGACGCAGATGGGCGAAGATGCCCTTGCCCGCTTTCGCCGCGACAACATGGGCGTGGTGTTCCAGTCGTTCCACCTGATCCCCACCATGACCGCGCTGGAAAATGTGGCCACGCCGCTGGAACTGGCCGGTGTCAAAGACGCCTTTGCCCGGGCCGAGGCGGAGCTGGCTACCGTCGGCCTGGCCCATCGCAGCGGTCACTATCCGTCGCAAATGTCGGGGGGCGAACAACAGCGGGTGGCGCTGGCGCGCGCGTCGGTGACGCGGCCGCGTATCCTGCTGGCGGACGAGCCTACGGGCAATCTGGATCTGGCCAACGGCGACGCGATCATGGACATGCTGTTCGACCTGCGCGACCGGCACGGGGCGACGCTGGTGCTGGTGACCCATTCGAACGCGCTGGCCGAACGCTGTGACCGCGTGGTGCGGCTGGTGGATGGTCGCATCGCACAGGCCGCCGCATGAGCCTGCGTATCGCTGCCCGTCTGGCCCGTCGCGAGCTACGCGGCGGCTTGCACGGCTTTCGCATTTTCCTGGCCTGCCTTGCGCTTGGCGTGGCCGCCATCGCCGCCGTCGGTTCTGTCCGCTCCGCCATCGAGGCGGGGCTGACCCGCGAGGGCGCAGCCCTGCTGGGCGGTCAGGCCGAGATGGATTTCACCTATCGCTTTGCCACCGAGGACGAACGCGCGTGGATGGCGCAAATTGCGCAGAATGTTTCGCAAGTTGTCGATTTCCGCTCGATGGCCGTGGTGGACCGCGACGGCACCTCCGAGCGCGGGCTGACACAGGTCAAAGGCGTCGATGATGCCTATCCGCTGATCGGCAGCGTCGGGCTGTCGCCTGACATGCCGCTGGCGCAGGCATTGGGGGACCAGGACGGTTTGCCCGGTGCGATTATGGAACAGGTGCTGGCCGACCGGCTGGGCCTGACCACGGGCGACACGCTGCGGCTGGGCACGCAGGATTTCCGCCTGAGCGCCCTGCTGACGCGTGAGCCGGACAGCGCCGGTGCAGGCTTTGGCCTGGGGCCGCGCACGATTGTGCGCACACAGGCACTGGCCAATTCGGGGCTGCTGGAAACCGGCACGCTGTTCAACACCAAATACCGTCTGACCCTGCCCGCCACCGCCGATCTGGACGCGCTGGAGCAGGCCGCCGAGGCCAGGTTCGGTGACGCCGGCATGCGCTGGCGCGACTCGCGCAACGGCGCACCGGGTGTGGCGCGGTTTGTTGAGCGGCTGGGGGCCTTTCTGGTGCTGGTCGGCCTGTCCGGCCTGGCCGTAGGCGGTGTTGGCGTATCAGCAGCCGTGCGCGCCTATCTGGCCGAGAAAACCAGCGTGATCGCCACCCTGCGCACGCTGGGGGCCGAGCGGTCGACGATTTTCCAAACCTATTTCATCCAGATCGGTGCGCTGTCGCTGCTGGGCATCTTCATCGGCCTTGTGCTGGGGGCGGTCGCGCCGCTGCTTCTGGCCCCGCTGATCGAAGCGCGCCTGCCGATCCCGGCCAGCATTGCGGTCTATCCCCGCCCGCTGGTCGAGGCAGGCATCTACGGGCTGCTGACGGCGTTCATCTTTACCCTGTGGCCGCTGGCCCGTGCCGAAGACGTGCGCGCCGCGACCCTGTTCCGTGATGCGCTTGGCAGCACGGCCCTGCTGCCGAAAGCCCGCTATGTCGTGGCGGTGGGCGCGGGGCTGGTGTTGCTGGTGGGGCTGGCGGGGCTGTTTTCGGGGACATGGCGGCTGACATTGTGGATGGCGGGCGGCATCGCGGGGGCGCTGGTGCTGCTGGCGCTGTCGGCATGGGTGATCCGCTGGACCTCGCGGCGCGGCGCGCGCATGGCGCAGGGGCGGCCTGCGTTGCGGTGGGCGCTGGCGGCGATTTCCGGCCCGCGCGAAGGGGCGACCTCGACCGTGTTGTCGTTGGGGCTGGGCCTGTCGGTGCTGGCCGCCGTGGGCCAGATCGACGGCAACCTGCGCAATGCCATCGCGGGCAACCTGCCCGAGGTCGCGCCGTCGTATTTCTTTGTCGACATCCAGAAGGACCAGATGGACGGCTTCAACGAACGGCTGAAGAACGACCCCGCCGTGCGCCGCGTCGACAGCGCACCGATGCTGCGCGGCGTCATCACCCGCATCAATGACCGCCCAGCGCGCGAGGTTGCAGGCGACCACTGGGTCACTCGCGGCGACCGTGGCGTGACCTATGCCACCGACCTGCCGGACCGCACCACGCTGACCGCTGGCGAATGGTGGGCGCCCGACTATGCAGGCCCGCCCCTGATCAGCTTTGCCACCGAAGAAGCCGGGGAAATGGGCCTGAAGCTGGGCGACACCATGACCATCAACGTGCTGGGCCGCGAGATCACCGGCACCATCGCGTCGTTCCGCGAGGTGGATTTTTCCAACGCGGGCATCGGCTTTGTCATGACGATGAACCCCGCCGCCCTGTCGGGCGCACCGCACAGCTATATCTCGACGGTCTACGCCGAACCCGAAGCCGAAGCGGCGATCCTGCGCGATCTGGGCAGCGCCTATCCCAACATCACCGCGATCCGCGTCCGCGACGCCATCGACCGCGTGGCCGAAGTGCTGGCGGGCATCGCCGCCGCCAGCTCTTACGGCGCGGCCGCCACGCTGCTGACCGGTTTCCTTGTGCTGATCGGCGCGGCCTCGGCGGGCACCCAGTCGCGCACCTACGAGGCTGCGGTGCTGAAAACGCTGGGGGCTTCGCGCAGACGCATCCTGATCAGCTTTGCCCTGCGCGCCGCCCTGTTGGGTCTTGCCGCCGGGCTGGTGGCACTGGGGGCAGGTATCGCGGGCGGCTGGGCGGTATCGCGGTTCGTGATGGAGACGGGGTATCAGGTGATCTGGCCTTCGGCGCTGGCGATCATCGCGGGCGGCATCCTGGCCACGCTGGTGGCGGGGCTTGCCTTTGCCTGGGGGCCGCTTGCTGCGCGGCCCGCCCATGTGCTGCGGGCGCGGGAATAGAACTTTTGTGCCTCCGGCGGGGATATTTCCTGCCAAAAGAAGACATGAGTTATTAACCATTTCCAGGTGAGTATCGGGCACGGCACAGGCGGGGACGCCGATGGCCGTGCCAGAAGAAACGATTTACAGTTTCGGACGGGGGGCGTTGATCTCAACACCTCCCGTCTTTCTTTTGGCCGTCATTCTTTTGGCCCCAAATATCCTGGGGGAGGCCCGAACGGGCCGGGGGCAAAGCCCCCTATTCCGCGGCTTCGGCGTAGGTTTCCATCGGCGGGCAGGTGCAGATCAGGTTGCGGTCGCCGTGCACGTTGTCGACGCGGTTCACCGGGGGCCAGTATTTGTCCACGCGGAACGCACCCGGCGGGAAACACCCCTGTTCGCGGCTGTAGGGACGGTCCCAATCGCGCACCAGATCTTCCATCGTGTGCGGTGCGTTCTTCAGCGGGTTGTTGGCCGCGTCAATGCGGCCCTCGGCGATGTCGTCAATCTCGGCGCGGATCGCCAGCATCGCATCGCAGAAACGGTCCAGTTCGGCCTTGGTTTCGCTTTCCGTCGGCTCGACCATCAGCGTGCCTGCCACCGGCCAGCTCATGGTCGGCGCATGGAACCCGCAGTCGACCAGACGTTTGGCGATGTCCTCGACCGTCACGCCCGCGGCGTCGTCAAAGGGACGCACGTCCAGGATACATTCATGCGCCACGCGACCCGACGGGCCTTTGTACAGGACGTCGAACGCCCCTTCGAGACGTTTGGCGATGTAGTTGGCGTTCAGGATCGCAACCCGCGTCGCCTGGGTCAGGCCGTCACCGCCCATCATCAGGCAATAGGCCCAGCTGATCGGCAACAGCGACGGCGAGCCGAAAGGCGCGGCGCTGACCGGACCCTCGGTGCCGCCTGTCGACGGATGGCCCGGCAGGTGGGGGATCAGGTGGCTTTTGACGCCGATCGGGCCCATGCCGGGGCCACCGCCGCCGTGCGGGATGCAAAACGTCTTGTGCAGGTTCAGGTGACTAACGTCACCGCCCAGATCGCCGGGACGCGACAGGCCGACCATCGCGTTCATGTTGGCCCCGTCGATATAGACCTGACCACCATGTTTGTGCGTGATGGCTGTGACTTCGGTCACCGTTTCCTCGAACACGCCGTGGGTCGAGGGATAGGTGATCATGCAGCCCGCAAGGTTGTCGGCGTGCTGTTCGGCCTTGGCGCGGAAGTCGTCCAGATCAATGTCGCCGTTCGCCGCCGATTTGATCGGCACGACCTTCCAGCCGACCATCTGGGCGCTGGCAGGGTTGGTGCCGTGGGCGCTCATCGGGATCAGGCAGATGTTGCGGTGCCCCTGACCGTTCTCGCGGTGATAGGCGGCAATCGTCAGCAGGCCCGCATATTCCCCCTGTGCGCCCGAGTTGGGCTGCATCGAGATCGCGTCATAGCCGGTGATCTGGCACAGCTTGGCGCTGAGGTCGGCGATCATCTCGGCATAGCCCGCCGCCTGATCGGCTGGCACAAACGGGTGCAGCAGCGAAAACTCTTCCCATGTCACCGGCATCATCTCGGCGGCCGAGTTCAGTTTCATCGTGCAGGAGCCCAGCGGGATCATCGCGCGGTCCAGCGCCAGATCGCGGTCGGCCAGGCGGCGCATATAGCGCATCATTTCCGTTTCGGCCCGGTTCATGTGGAAGATCGGGTGCGTCAGGTAATCGGACGTGCGCACCAGATCGTCGGGCACGCGGTATTCAGGCGCATAATCGCTGTCCTTGGCGTCCAGACCAAAGGCGCGCCAGACCGCTTCGATGTCTGCGGGGCGGGTGCGTTCGTCCAGGCTGATGCCGACGCGGGTTTCACCGACGCGGCGCAGGTTGATGCCCTCGTCCACCGCCGATTTCATCACCGCCGATTGCAGCGGGCCAACATCGACCGTCACCGTGTCGAAATAGACCTTGGGATCGACGGCAAAACCAGCCGCTTCCAGCCCGCGCGCCATGCGCACGGTTTTGCGGTGGATGCGTTGGGCGATGGCCTTTAGCCCCTGCGGCCCGTGGAACACGGCATACATCGACGCCATCACCGCCAGCAGCGCCTGCGCGGTGCAGACGTTCGACGTGGCTTTCTCGCGGCGGATGTGTTGCTCGCGGGTTTGCAGCGAAAGCCGGTAAGCGCGGTTCCCGTGGCTGTCGATGCTGACGCCCACGATCCGGCCCGGCATGGCGCGCTTCATCTCGTCGCGGCAGGCCATATAGGCGGCGTGCGGGCCGCCATAGCCCACGGGCACGCCAAACCGCTGGGTGCTGCCGACGGCAATGTCTGCGCCCATGGCACCGGGTTCTTTCAGGATGGTCAGCGACAGGGGATCGGCGCTGACGATGCCGATGGCCTTGGACCCGTGCAGCGCGTCCATCTGCGCGGTGAAATCGCGCACGTGACCGTAGGTGCCGGGATACTGGAAGATCGCGCCAAAGACGGCCTCGGGGTCCAGATCCTCGGGCTTGCCGACGATCACCTTGATGCCCAGCGGCGCCGCCCGGGTTTTCATCACCGCGATGTTCTGCGGGTGGCAGTCGCGGTCGATGAAGAACCCGCGCGCTTTCGACTTGGACACGCGCTGTGCCATTGTCATCGCTTCAGCGCAGGCGGTGGATTCGTCCAGCAGCGACGCGTTCGCCACCTCAAGCCCTGTCAGATCGCTGATCATGGTCTGGAAGTTCAGCAGCGCCTCAAGACGCCCTTGGGAAATCTCGGGCTGGTAGGGCGTATAGGCCGTGTACCACGCGGGGTTTTCCAGAATGTTCCGCTGGATCGCGGGGGGCGTGACTGTGCCATAGTAGCCCTGCCCGATCAGGCTGGTCAGCACGCGGTTCTTGCCTGCGACCTCGGCCATGTGGTGCAGCAGTTCGCGTTCCGATTTCGCCTTGCCGAAATCCAGCGGTTCCTTTTGCCGGATGCCTTTGGGCAGCGTGTCGTCGATCAGCGCGTCCAGATCGCGCGCGCCGACCACGTCCAGCATATCGGCCATCTCTTGCGGCGATGGGCCGATGTGGCGGCGGTTGGCGAAATCATATGGCAAATATTCGGTCGGCGTGAACGACATGCGTACGTCCCCTGCGTTGGTGTTACGGTCATGCGACTGCCCTGAGGCGGGCAGCCGGTAGGGTATCAGGCGATGAATTTCTGATAGGCGGCTTCGTCCATCAGCTCGTCCAGCTGAGACGGATCGCTGACGGTCATCTTGAAGAACCAGGCTTCGCCCTGGGGGTCGTCGTTGACCTTGCCGGGGTTGTCGACCAGCGTCTCGTTCACTTCCGTGATCTCGCCGTCGACGGGGGCCAGGATGTCGGACGCCGCCTTGACGGATTCGATCACGACGATCTCGTCGTCCTTGCTGACGGTGGTGCCAACCTCGGGCAGTTCAACGAACACCACGTCGCCCAGTTGTTCGGCGGCGTGGATGGTGATGCCCACCACCATTTCGCCGTCTTCGTCGCGCAGCCACTCGTGTTCTTCTGTGAATTTCATTGGGGTCGTCTCCTGATGGGTTATCTTTTGAAGTTGGCAGGAACAAAGGGCATCGCGGCCACTTGCACCGGCATTCGTTTGCCGCGCACCTCGCCCCACAGGGGGGTGCCGGTGCTGGCTTGTGCGACATTGACATAGCCCATTGCCACAGGTCCACCGACCGAGGGGCCAAAGCCGCCGCTGGTGACATGACCCACGGGGTCGGTCGCGGTTTCGCTGTCGTAGATGGCCACGCCTTCGCGCATCGGGGCGCGCCCTTCGGGCAGCAGGCCAACGCGCTTGCGGGCAGGTGCGGTCAACGCCTTGTCAGCGCCGGGAAAGCCGCCTGCGCGGTCACCGTCAGGGCGGCGCACCTTCTGGACGGCCCACATCAATGCAGCTTCGGCGGGTGTTGTGGTGGTGTCGATGTCGTGGCCATACAGGCACAAGCCCGCCTCAAGCCGCAGCGAATCCCGCGCGCCAAGGCCGATGGGCGCGACGCCGTCCTGTGCCAGCAGCGTGCGCACCAGCGCCTCGGCCTCCGCCGCGGGCACCGAAATTTCGTAGCCATCCTCGCCGGTGTAGCCCGAGCGTGACGCCCAGACCGAAACGCCGTCCAATGTCAGGTCGGCAACGTCCATAAACCGCATGTCCGCCGCACGCGCGTCCAGCGCCGCGACAGCCGCCTCGGCCCCCGGCCCCTGCACCGCGACCAGCGCGCGGTCGGCCAGTTCGGTGACGGTCACCGATGGCGCCAGGGCGGCGTTCATCCGTGCGATGTCGGCGCCCTTGCAGGCGGCATTCACCACCACCAGAAGATCGTCGCCCCGGCGGGCAAACATCAGATCGTCCTCGATCCCGCCCGCGTCATTGGTGAAAAAACCGTAGCGTTGCCGCCCGTCGCCCAGGCCCACCACATCCTGCGGCACCAGCGTCTCGAACGCCTGCGCCACTGCGTCCCACGACGCACCGGACA
Organism: uncultured Pseudosulfitobacter sp.; assembly: GCF_963976325.1. Classification (NCBI taxonomy): domain Bacteria; kingdom Pseudomonadati; phylum Pseudomonadota; class Alphaproteobacteria; order Rhodobacterales; family Roseobacteraceae; genus Pseudosulfitobacter; species uncultured Pseudosulfitobacter sp. Next base: position 5,559 of record NZ_CAXBJW010000020.1, on the reverse strand, counting down.
GGATCACCTGCCCCATGTGGCTGACGTCGAACAGACCGGCCGCGTCGCGTGTGTGATTGTGTTCGCCCATCACGCCCATCGGATATTGCACCGGCATGGCGTAGCCCGCGAACGGCACCATCTTGGCACCCAGTTCCACGTGCAGATCATAAAGCGGCGTGCGCAGATCGTCAGACATCGGTCTCTCCTTCGACCGGGTCCGTTTTTGAAAACAGGCCGGCATCATACGACGCGCCCCAACGGCTGCGCCTGCGATGCCCCCTCTGTCCTGTCGCCTGAGATCGTTATCCCTTCGGCGGGTGCGCGTGGCACCACTCTCCAGAGTCCTCAATTCCGTCACGGTCCTGTTGCCTGAGAGTTTCCGGGGCGGTTGCTCCTTCGGCACCGGCGCTTCAGGCCGGTTCTCCCATGACGGATGTCGGATACCTAGCCAAGAGCGTCGGTTACAGTCAATAGCCGATGCTGCATCTTGACACTGCGGGCGCAGCGAATGACACCAGTGCCCATGAAAGCACCATACTTTTTTGGCTACGGCAGCCTCGTCAACCGCGCCACGCACGCCTATCCGCAAGCGCAAACCGCAACCCTGTCCGGCTGGCGGCGCGCATGGGTGCGCGCCCGCGAACGGGACGATCTGGTGTTTCTGACAGCAGTGGCCGACCCTGCGGCGCGAATCTCGGGGCTGATTGCCGCCGTGCCAAATGCAGACTGGGTGGCACTGGACACCCGCGAGACCGGCTACCGCCGCCGCGATGCCACCGATGCGGTCAGCCATGCCGCGACGGATGTCGATTCGATCGCGGTCTATGCCATAGACCCCACCGATATGCGCCGCGAGGGACAGCACCACATCCTGCAAAGCTATCTGGATGTTGTCGTCCAAGGGTTTCTGACCGAGTTCGGAGAAGAGGGCGTGGCCGACTTTTTCGCCACAACCTCGGGCTGGGACACGCCCATTCTGGATGACCGCGCCAAACCGCTTTACCCGCGCGCGCAGGTCCTAAGCACGTCCGAAATGGCATTGGTCGACCACCACGTCGCCCGCGCCAAGGCCGACCTCTGAACGCAAAAGGGCCGCGCCCGCGCGCAGCCCCTGATCTTCATCTTGCCCGAAAACTCCCCCCCGGAGGGTCGGCTGGCCCCAAACGCCCTACTTGCGGGCTTTGACCACCTGCAACAACGGCATCACGGCGGACATGTCCGGCCCGTGGCTTTGCCCTGTCAGCGCCTTGCGCAACGGCATGAACAGCCCGCGCCCCTTGCGCCCTGTGGCCTCTTTCACGGCCGCGGTCCATGTACCCCATGTGGTTTCGTCAAACGGACCCTCGGGCAGCAATGTCATGGCTTCGGCCACAAAATCCGCGTCTTCCGCGTCAATCTCGGGCTCCGCCCCGTCGCGGAACATCACCCACCACGCTTCCAGATCGTTCAGCGTGTTGATGTTTTCGCGGGTCACGGCCCAGAACGCCGAAGACAGGTCCGCAGGCACGCCCAGTGCCTCGATGTCCGCGCGCACGTCTTCCAGCGCCAGCGTCTGTAAATAGCGGCCGGTCAGCGGGTACAGGTCCGCTTCGTCGAACTTGGTCGGGGCCGAGCCAAAGCGGTTGATGTCAAAGCCGTCGATCAGCGCGCCCATGTCGGTGCGCAGCTCAACCGGATCGGACGACCCCAGCCGCGCCATCAGCGACAACAGCGCCATCGGCTGCACACCCGCCGCGCGCAGGTCGCGCAGGGACAGGGTGCCCAGACGTTTCGACAGCGCCTCGCCCTGCGGGCCGGTCAGCAGCGAATGGTGGGCAAAGGCGGGCGGCGTGCCGCCCAGCGCCTTGATGATCTGGATCTGCGTCGCGGTGTTGGTCACGTGGTCCGACCCGCGCACCACGTTGGTCACGCCCATCTCGACGTCATCCACAACCGAGGCCAGCGTATACAGCATTTGCCCGTCGCCCCGGATCAGCACCGGGTCGGACACGCTGGCCGCATCAATCGAGATGTCGCCCAGAATGCCATCGGTCCATTCGATCCGCTCCTGGTCCAGTTTGAACCGCCACACGCCATTCCCCCGCTCGGCGCGCAAGGCGTCGCGTTCGGCATCGCTGAGCGCCAGTGCGGCGCGGTCGTAGACCGGCGGTTTGCCCATGTTCAACTGTTTCTTGCGCTTCAGGTCCAGTTCGGTGGGCGTCTCGAATGCCTCGTAGAACCGGCCCGCCGCGCGCAGCTTGTCGGCGGCCTCTTGGTAGCGGTCCAGACGTTCGGATTGACGCTCGACGCGGTCCCAGTGCAGGCCAAGCCATTCAAGGTCGTGTTTGATGGCGTCCACATATTCCTGTTTCGACCGCTCGGGGTCGGTGTCGTCGATGCGCAGGATAAAGGTGCCGCCCGACTGTCGTGCGATCATAAAGTTCATCAGCGCCGTGCGCAGGTTGCCCACGTGGATATAGCCGGTGGGCGACGGGGCGAAACGGGTGGTGATCTGATTGGACATGGGCGCTCTCCTGTTAGGCGCCGAAGTGTCACAGGGCGCGGGATTTGTCCAGATAAGCCGGAAAACACGGGCTTAGAAACGCAAAAGGCCCGGACGCGCGGTCCGGGCCTTCGGCAAATACAGGTCAGCGTTTAGCGAATGACTTGCACGATGGCGTTGGTTTGCGTGTCCACCACAACGGTCTGGCCGTTGATGGTCGCATAGCGCAGGCCGTCTTGGGGCACTTCGTAGGTGGTCACGTTCTGTGGCACGACAGCACCCACCACGACTTCACCGTCCAGATAGACCGGTTCGACCGGGTTGGTGGTGACATAGGTCACGGTTTCGGTCGTTGGTTCCACCGCGGCGGACCCTGCTGCGCCACCGATAATGCCGCCAGCGATGATGCCGCCGATCGGGCCACCCACGGCATATGCAGTCAACGCACCGATGGTCGCGCCTGCGGTTGCACCGGCGGTCTGGTCAGATTTGGTTTCAGCGGTGTTTTCATAGGTCACGCTGTTCACCTCGACAGTTGCGGGGCGCGTGCTGAGGGCGACCGCTTGTTCGTCAATGCCAACAGCCAGATAGTCCGAAGAAGACCAGCCGGTCTTGCCATCAAACACAACCTTGCACCACGACGCTTCGGCCAGGCAGCCGTCGACCGCTGCGGATTCACCGCCGGGGATCACGCCCAGCACTTCATACTGCGGGCCGGGGCCACTGCGGATGTTCAGGTCGGTTGCCGCAATCGCTTCGGCACTTTGGGCAAAGGCAGGGGCGGCGGCTGTCAGTGCGATAACGGATGCGACACCGATCTTACCGAATTTAGACATACTCATGTTTGTTCCTCTGTCGCGGTCGGGCCCCTTCATGGGTGCCACATCTGACCCGCGTATTGACTGGAGGGACAACGGCGCAGTGCGCGGTCGGTTCCTGACGCGATGCGCCTAAGCGGCGGGTTTCACACCGCTTTTACGGCAGCCTGCGCAGAGTTTCGCCTGCATGGTGGGATTTCGGCAAGGAATGACCAATGCCAAAAGCTGCCGGGAACAAGTTCAGCTTTGATCGCGCCAGCGGTTCACGATGGGATAGCGCCGGTCCAGCCAGAACGCGTGTTTGGTCAGGCGCGTGCCCGGTGCGGACTGAAAGCGTTTGTATTCGCTCAGGAACAGCAATCGCTCGACCTTTTGCGCGGTTTCGCGGGCAAAGCCTGCGGCGACGCAATCGGCGATGCTGCCGTCCTGATCCACCAGAATCTCCAGGATCGCGTCCAGTTCGGGGTAATCCGGCAGGCTGTCGCTGTCTTTCTGGTCGTCGCGCAGTTCGGCGCTGGGGGGTTTGGTGATGATCCGCGTCGGGATCACTTCGCCCGCGTTGCCCATCATCCAGTCGCGGTGGTTGGCGTTGCGCCATTCGCAGGTTTTGAACACCCGTGTCTTGTACATATCTTTGATCGGATTGTACCCACCTGCCATGTCGCCATAGATCGTGGCATAGCCCACCGCGACCTCGGATTTGTTGCCGGTGGTCAGCAGCATTTCCCCAAACTTGTTGCTCATCGCCATCAACAGCAGGCCACGCAGACGCGACTGGATGTTTTCCTCGGTCAGGCCGGGTTCCATGCCCGCAAACAGCGGGGCCAGCGTGTTGGTGATCGCGGCGCGCCCTTCGGCGATGGGGACATAGTCATAGTGACAGCCCAGCGCCTTGGCGCAGGCCTCGGCGTCCTCAAGGCTGTCGGAGCTGGTGTATTCCGACGGCAGCATCACGCAGCGCACGTTTTCGGGGCCGATGGCATCGGCGGCAATGGTGGCCACCAGCGCACTGTCCACGCCGCCCGACATGCCCAGCAGCACCTTTTTAAAGCCGGTCTTGGCCATGTAGTCGCGCAGCGCCACGACCATCACGTGGTAATCCTGCTCCCATGCGTCCGGCTGCGGGGCAATCTGGCCCTCGATCACGCGCCAGCCATCGGGGGTGCGTTCCAGATCGACGTGGGTGATCGCCTCGGACATCACAGGCATCCGCATCGCCAGCTTGCCACCGGGGTTCAGCGCAAAGGACGCGCCGTCGAACACCTGGTCGTCCTGACCGCCGACCATGTTCAGATAGATCAGCGGCAGGCCGGTTTCGACCACGCGGGCGACCATCTGGTTCAGCCGCGTTTCCATCTTGTCGCGGTAATAGGGCGATCCGTTCGGCACCAGCAGGAACTCGGCCCCTGTCTCTTGCAAGGTCTCAGCCACGTCCTCGTGCCAGGCGTCTTCGCAGATCGGGCTGCCGACGCGGGCGTTGCCCACGCTGTAGGGGCCGCCCAAGGGGCCTGCATCAAAGACGCGCACCTCGTCAAAGACGGTCTCATTGGGCAAATGATGTTTCAGCACGCGGCTGACGATACGCCCGCCGCGACAGATCAGGTAGGCGTTGTAAAGCTCGGCCCCTTCGACCCACGGGCATCCGATGGCCAGCGTCGGCCCGTCGGCGCAGTCCTCCGCCAGCGCCTTGACCGCTTCGATCGCCGCGGTGTGAAACGCGGGCTTCATGATCAGATCTTGTGCGTTGTAGCCGGTGATGAACAGCTCGGGCAGCGCAACCATATCGGCCTGCGCATCGCGCCCCGCTTCCCATGCGCTGCGCGCCTTGGCGGCGTTGCCGTCGATGTCGCCGACAGTGGGGTTCAGCTGTCCCAGCGTGATGCGAAAAGTGTCGGCCATGTGTGCGCTCCGAAAATTGCTTGATTGCCCCTATACGGTCTGGCCGCGCGGCGCGAAAGACCCCAGCCGGCAATTCGCGGCGACCACGCGCTTGTGTTGCCCTGAATGACGGCAAAGCCATTGCGACCCCCTTTCGGTTTCTTTACCCTTTGATAACGATCCACGGGGCATGCCCCTTCATCGCCAAAGGTGCCAAATGTTCACACGCAACCTGATCTTTTGCCTCGCCCTGCTTCCTGCCATCGCCCATGCGCAGGACGCCAAGGTGCTGACAAAGCAATATGACGATGGCGGCATCTACGAGGGCACGTTCAAGAACGGTTTGCAAAACGGCACCGGCACCTACCGGCTGCCCAACGGCTATGAATACACCGGCGC
>NZ_CAXBJW010000019.1:0-27570 GCF_963976325.1 uncultured Pseudosulfitobacter sp. | reverse complement strand
CCACGATTGCGCTGATCGAGCACGACATGGGCGTGGTCATGGACCTGAGCGACCGCGTGGTCGTGATGGATTACGGCAAGAAGATCGGCGATGGCACCCCTGACGAGGTGCGCAACAATCAAGACGTGATCGACGCCTATCTGGGGGTGGCTCATGACTGATGCAAAGACTTGGACTTTGAAGGAACTGCGCGATGTCTGACACTTTTCTTTATACCATCGAGGTGTTCCTGAACGGGCTGATGGCGGGCGTACTGTATGCCTTGGTCGCGCTGGGCTTTGTGCTGATCTACAAGGCGTCGGGGATTTTCAACTTTGCCCAAGGGGTTATGGCGCTGTTCGCGGCGATGACGCTGGTGGGCTTTCAGAACGGGCAGGTGCCGTTTGCGCATCTGATCAACGCGACCTTTGGTCTGCATGTGACCAGCTTTGGCTGGAACCTGCATTCGGTTGTCGCGGTGTTCCTGACAGTGCTGGTGATGATCGCGCTGGCCTGGGCGGTGCAGCGGTTCGTGTTCCGGCATCTGGTGGGGCAAGAGCCGATTATTCTGTTCATGGCGACCATCGGTCTGGCCTATTTCCTGGAAGGGTTTGCCGACCTGATGTGGGGGTCCGAGATCAAGACGCTTGATCTGTGCTGGGCCGTGGGGGCCTGTCTGCCGCAGGGCGGGAATTTCTGGATCGAAGACATGACGGCGGGGCTGGGTGGCGAAGGGTTCTATGGCTTTTTCATCGACAGCCTGGATATTGTCGCGGCGGTCGTGGCGATGGTGCTGGTGGCAGCACTGGTGGCTTTTGCCCAATACACCAAGCAGGGCCGCGCGATGCGGGCTGTGGCGGATGACCATCAGGCGGCGCTGTCGGTCGGGGTTTCGCTGAACTTTATCTGGATCCTTGTGTGGTCGCTGGCGGGCTTTGTCGCCCTGGTGGCGGGCATCATGTGGGGGGCGAAATCGGGGGTTCAGTTTTCGCTGTCGCTGATCGCGCTGAAGGCGTTGCCGGTGCTGATGCTGGGCGGGTTCACCTCGATCCCCGGTGCCATCGTGGGCGGGCTGATCATCGGCGTGGGCGAGAAGCTGTTCGAGTTCCTGATTGGCGCGCCCTTCCTGGGTGGCGCGACCGAGAACTGGTTCGCCTATATGCTGGCGCTGTTGTTCCTGGTGTTCCGTCCGCAGGGTCTGTTCGGGGAGAAGATCATTGAACGTGTTTGATCTGACCGAAGCAGCAGCGGGGGCCAACCCCCGCACCCCCGGGATATTGACAGCCAAAAGAATGAAAAGCCTGCGGGCTGTGGGAGTACTCTGATGTTTTATCGTGAAGCGGGCGAATTTCGCACGACCTACAAGGAAGACAGCCAGACCTTTCCGATCCGGTTCGACCGGTGGCGCTATTACTTTGTGCTGTTCGTGGCGGTCTGTGTCATTCCGTTCATGGTCAACGACTATTGGGTGAACTCGATTTTTCTGCCCTTCCTGATTTATGCGATTGCGGCGATCGGGCTGAACATTCTGGTGGGTTATTGCGGGCAGGTGTCGCTGGGCACTGGCGGGTTCATGGCGGTGGGCGCCTATGCCTGCTACAAGCTGATGACCGCCTTTCCCGATGTGAGCATGTTCATTCATGTGATCCTTGCCGGGGTGATCACGGCAGGTGTGGGCATGTTGTTTGGTCTGCCGTCGCTGCGGATCAAGGGGTTTTACCTGGCTGTGGCGACGCTGGCGGCGCAGTTCTTTCTGGTGTGGCTCTTTAACCGCGTGCCGTGGTTCTACAACTATTCCGCATCCGGTCAGATCAATGCGCCCGAGCGGGACACCTTTGGTATCCTGATCACCGGGCCGAACACCGAAGCCTGGGCCACCTATCTGTTCTGTCTGATCTTTACGGTGGTCAGCGCCATCATCGCGCGCAACCTGACGCGCGGGTCGGTGGGGCGCAAATGGATGGCGATCCGGGACATGGACATTGCGGCCGAGATCATCGGGGTGAACCCGCTGACCGCCAAGCTAAGCGCCTTTGCCGTCTCGTCGTTCTTTGTCGGCATCGCGGGCGCGCTGTTCTTCAGCGTCTATCTGGGCGCTGTCGAGGTGGGCGAGGCCTTTGGCATCAACAAGTCATTCCTGGTGTTGTTCATGATCATCATCGGCGGTTTGGGCAGCATTTTCGGCAGCTTTGCCGGGGCTGCGTTCCTGGTGTTGCTGCCCGTGGCGCTGAAGGTTGTGGGGGTGGACTGGCTGGGCTGGCCCACCGACATCGTGGCGCATTTGCAGTTGGTCATCGTCGGGGCGCTGATCATCGTGTTCCTGATCGCCGAGCCGCATGGCATCGCGCAGTTGTGGCGCGTGACCAAGGAAAAATTGAGATTGTGGCCGTTCCCGCATTAACGGGGCCGGTTGCCAAGACTGGCGGGTAACACCCCGCCCTGCGCTGGCTCTGCAAGGGGCCGCATCGGAAAACCAAGGGAGGAAACACCGATGAAGATGAAGTTTGCAACAATGGCTGTTGCTGCTGTTATGGCAGCGGGCCCGGTTATGGCGGACCTTGTGTTCCCATCGCTGAGCTATCGGACAGGGCCCTATGCGGCCAGCGGCATTCCCTTTGCGGATGGCTATGCCGATTATTTCACCCTGCTGAACGAACGCGATGGCGGCATTGGCGGGGTCAAGACCCGCGTGCCGGAATGCGAGACCGGCTATAACACCGAAAAAGGTGTGGAATGCTACGAATCCACCAAAGGTGAAGGCGCGTTGGTCTATCAGCCGCTGTCCACCGGCATCACTTATCAGTTGATCCCCAAAGCGACAGCAGACGGCATTCCGATCCACTCGATGGGCTATGGCCGGACCTCGGCGGCCAATGGCGAAGTGTTCCGTGACGTGTTCAACTATCCCGCCAACTATTGGGACGGTGCATCGGGCGCGATCAACTATCTGCTGGACGAGAACGGTGGCGACATCAAAGGCAAGAAGATCGCCTTGGTCTACCACAACTCGGCCTATGGCAAGGAGCCGATCCGCACGCTGGAAGAGCTGCAAAAGACACACGGTTTCGAGCTGACATTGCTGCCCGTTGACCACCCCGGCCAAGAGCAGAAATCGCAGTGGCTGCAAATTCGCCGTGAAAAGCCCGACTATGTGATCATGTGGGGCTGGGGCGTGATGAACCAGGTCGCCGTGCAAGAGGCCGTGAACATCCGCTATCCGATGGAAAACTTTATCGGTGTGTGGTGGTCGGGTTCCGAAGCGGACGTGATCCCCGCAGGTGCAGCGGCCAACGGCTACAAGGCGCTGACCTTCCACGGTGTTGGCAAAGACTATCCCATCTATGACGACATCCAGAAATTCGTTGTGGATGCGGGCAAAGCTGCCGGTGCGGGCGACCAGATCGGTACGGTTCAGTACAACCGCGGCATGTACGCCGCAATGCTGGCCGCCGAAGCTGCGAAAACCGCGCAGGAGATCCACGGCACCCCTGATATCGACGCCAAGATGATGCGCGACGGTATGGAGGCGCTTGAGATCACCGAAGCGAAGATGACCGCTCTGGGTCTTCCCAACTTTGGCCCCGAGTTCAAAGTGTCGTGCGAACAGCACGGTGGGCCCGGTCTGGTGGGTGTTGTCCAGTGGGACGCAGCCGCCGGAACGTGGAATGTCATCTCTGACTACAAACCCACGGACCGCGAGCTGATCGGTCGTCTGGTGGCCGAAGATTCGGCGGCCTATGCGGCAGAAAACAACATCGAACCCGGCTGCAACTAAGCCGACCTCTCCGGCGGCGGGTGCCGTCGCCGGAGACATTTGTGAACATCACCTAACGGGGCAGGTTGACCATGCTGGACGCTGCAAAAACGGACGAGACCTTGCTGGAGGTCAACAACATCGAGGTGATCTACAATCACGTCATTCTGGTGCTGAAAGGCGTCAGCCTGTCGGTGCCTAAGGGCGGGATCACGGCCCTGCTGGGCGGCAACGGCGCGGGCAAGACCACGACGCTGAAAGCCATCAGCGGTTTGCTGGCCTCAGAGCGGGGCGAAGTGACCAAGGGTTCGATCAAATATCGCGGCGATGCGATCCAGCACACCGACCCTGCCGAAACCGTGAAACGCGGTGTGGTGCAGGTGATGGAAGGCCGACATTGTTTTGAACACCTGACCATCGAGGAAAACCTGCTGACGGGGGCCTATACCCGCACCGATGGCAAGGGCGCCACGGCGGCGGACCTTGAGATGGTTTACAATTATTTCCCGCGTTTGCGTGAGCGGCGCAAATCGCAGGCAGGCTACACGTCGGGTGGGGAACAACAGATGTGCGCGATTGGCCGCGCCCTGATGAGCCGCCCCGAGACGATTCTGCTGGATGAGCCCAGCATGGGCCTTGCGCCGCAACTGGTGGAGCAGATTTTCTCGATCGTTAAATCGGTCAATGAAAACGAAGGCGTGTCTTTCCTGCTGGCGGAACAGAACACCAACGTGGCGCTGCGGTTTGCGCATTACGGGTACATCCTGGAATCGGGTCGCGTGGTGATGGACGGCCCCGCCGCCGAGCTGCGCGAGAACCCGGATGTGAAGGAATTCTATCTGGGCATGTCCGACGAGGGCCGCAAATCCTTCCGTGATGTGCGGTCGTATCGCCGTCGCAAGCGTTGGCTGAGCTGAGCAAGATCGACCGGCGGGCTGCGGCCCCTTTACCAACAGACAAACAGGACAATTACCCGATGCCGGACACAGCGTATTTTGATGATCTGGAAACCCGCAGTGCGGACCAGCGGCAGGCCGAACAAGCCGCCTTGTTGCGCACGCGGTTGGCGTCGATCACCTATGCGCCCGCCGACTGGCGCGCGATGGCAGCCGAGGTGCGAAACCCGGATGATCTGGTGAATCTGCCGGTGCTGCGCAAATCCGAGCTGTCGGCCTGGCAAAAGGAAAACCCGCCTTTTGGTGGCATTGCCGTCAGCAATCTGGCGCATGTGTTCCAGTCGCCCGGGCCGATCTATGAACCCGGCGGGATCGGCCACGACTGGTGGCGTATGGGCCGTTTTTTGCACGCGGCGGGCATTGGCAAGGGCGACATCGTCCAGAACTGCTTTGGCTATCATCTGACGCCTGCGGGCATGATCTTTGAATCCGGTGCGCGGGCTGTGGGGGCGGCTGTGCTGCCTGCCGGTACGGGGCAGACGGAACTGCAAGTGATCGCGGCGCGCGATATCGGCACCACGGCCTATGCAGGCACGCCGGACTATCTGAAGGTGATCTTGGACAAGGCCGACGAGATGGGCGTGACGTTGAAACTGTCGCGTGCGGTCGTGGGCGGCGGCGCGCTGTTCCCCAGCCTGCGACAGGAATATGCGGATCGTGGCATTGCCTGTTTGCAGTCCTATGCCACCGCCGATCTGGGCAACATCGCATATGAAAGTGCCGCGATGGAGGGGATGATCGTCGATGAAGGCGTAATCGTGGAAATCCTGACGCCAGGCACCGGCAATCCGGTGGAGCCGGGTGAGGTTGGCGAGGTTGTGGTGACATCGCTGAACCCCGACTATCCGCTGGTCCGCTTTGCCACCGGCGACATGAGTGCCTTGATGGCGGGGCAAAGTCCCTGCGGGCGCACAAACATGCGCATCAAGGGCTGGATGGGTCGCGCCGATCAGACGACCAAGATCAAGGGGATGTTCGTACGCCCCGAGCAGGTGGCCGCGCTGGTCGCCAGACACCCCGAGATTTCGCGCGCGCGCGTCGTTGCGCAACGGGACGGGCAGCAGGATGCGATGACGGTTCGGATCGAGGCGGAAGGCGGCGATGTGCAGGCCTACGCTGCGAGCGTTGTTGAGACGCTGAAGATGAAAGGCACGGTCGAGATCGTGCCGAGGGGCAGCTTGCCGCACGATGGTTTGGTGATCGAGGATCAGCGCACTTACGATTGATGCGGGGTGGGGGCGCTGCCCCCGCGCCTTGCGGCGCTCCCCCGGAGTTTATCTGGCAAGATGAAGGATCAGCCGGTGATCAGGCGGATCAGCATCCATGTGCCCATGCCTGCCATTGCAAGGTTCTCGCTGAGCGAGATGAAGCCAAGTGGCACGTTGTCGTTGCCGCCAGTGCAGGCGCATTTCAGATCACGTTTGTCGATGTAGACAGCCTTGATCACCGAAATTGCGCCGATGGTTCCGACGAACAAGGCGAGCGGCGCGGCCAGCCACAAGGCGACACCTGCCAGCATCAGCACCCCTGCGGCGGCTTCGGCGTAGGGATAGATGTAGGCGTAAGGCACCCAGCGGCGGGCGAGCAGGTCATAGCCCAGAAACATGGTCGAAAACTGTTCGACGTCTTGCAGCTTTTGCAGCGCGAGGATCGTCATGGCGGTGGATACGAACCACGGTATCACCTGCCAGCTCAGGGGCGTGCCGTGGGCGATCATGGCAATGGCCAGGGCGATCAGGAATGAGATGGCAAAGATCACCGACACGGGGCGATATGTCTTTTCGTCACCGTCGTTGACGTTTTGGCCGAAGAACCGGCGCAGATCGTCGTGACCGCCGATCCGCTCGGTTTCGATAAAGGTTTGCGGAGTTGTTTCCACGTCATAGTCGGCCTTGAAGGCGTCGGTTTCTGCGCGCGTGGTCAGATGATGGTCTACGACGGTGTAGCCGTGACGCTCTAGCAGGGATTTCGATTTCAGGCCGAAGGGACACAGGTGATCCGGCATGACCATGCGGTAAAGATGGGCGGTTTTCTGTGTCATGGTATTACTCCTTCAGTTCGGCGATCAGGGCCTGCATCTCTGCGATTTCCTTGCGTTGCGTGGAGATGATCCCGTCAGCAAGTTCGCGCACCCGCGGGTCCGTGATGCGGGCGCGTTCACTGGTCAGGATTGCGATGGAATGGTGCGGGATCATGGCCTGCATCCAATCGACTTGATCCACCGTTTGTTGTGACCTGACGCCCCAAAGTCCCACGGCAAACAGAACAGCGGCGCCTGCTGTGATGGCAATATTGGCAGTGCGGCTGGGATACATGCCCCACATAAAAGCCAGCATAACGGCCATCATCAGTGCGCCCATATACAGGGCCATCCACGCGCGGGTTTCGCTGAAATACACGTGGTCGAAAGCGTAGGTGTTGAAGTACATGGCCACAAACATGACGACGGTCGAGGTTAGGATCATAGCGAAAAAACGGGTGTAATGGCTCATGTCAGTCTCCCTTTTCTATGGAACAAACAGGTTTCCAGTGCTGGAAGGTTCCAAAGTTTCTTTGCGTGCTTTGGTTACATTGTGATCGCGGGTGGCTGGTGGATGATCAAAGCTGCGGCTAGGACTGCTGGCGAAGGATCGTAGTGCAATGCAGGGGCGCGCGCATGTGGATGGTACGGGTTTTGGTTTTGGCGGTCTGTGCGCTGCTGGCAGCGTGCGGGTCAAAGCCCGAGACGCGCGACGCGCCGGTGACACCACTTTTGTTCAATGCGGTGGACATCGAAGCGCAGGACAAACTGCTGATCCTGATCCCCGGTTCGATGACGCCGCTGGGCATTTTCGACCCCGTGGTCGAATGGCGGTCCAAGGGATATGCCTTTGCCGCCTACCGGTTTCCCGGTATGGATGGCCGACCGCTGGACGGACCGCTGGACATTGCGCGGGCGGCACAGACGATTGTGAAACTGGCGGACCGCTATCCCGACAAACAGATCAAGCTGCTGGGTTTTTCCACCGGGGCGCCGATTGCGATGCTTGCGGCCAAGCAGATCGGGCTGCGCGCGCAGGTCGCGGGCATGTCCAGCGCGGTGGAATTTGGCGGCGGTGCGCAGACGGCGCTGCGCGGGGTCGATGACATTCTGGTCGCGGCGGCACGGGCGCAGTCGGTGAACACGCGCAAGGTGTGGGAAAACTATTTTCCCGTGCTGCTGTTCGGGCGCGCAGGCGCGCGGTCGCCCGAAAGGGCCGACGATATTGCCCGCATCACCAGCCGTCCGAAAAAGATCGTGGTCGAGCCGTCGTTCAATATCTTCAAGTCGCACACCATGGCGCTGGTGGGCTGGCGCATGCCCGAGGGCTTCACCCTGCCGCCCGAGCAGGTGCATCTGTATGCAGGCACCGCCGACACGGTGTTCCGGCCCCGCCAGGTGCGCCGGTTTGCCAAAAGCATCGGCGGCGCGCCGGTGACTTTCTATCCCGGTCTGGGGCATCTGCTGTATGTGGCAGAGCCGCGTGTGTTCGATGACATTCTGGCCTTCTTTGAGGAAGGCTAGGGCGGTGCGCGTGGTCTGGTCATTCCGACAGAAATGATCGACATAAGGGCTATGAGCGATCAGGCGACACATTCCGCGGCGGGCGCTGCGCCCGCACGGTTGGCCCCCAAAGGGTTGGCCACGGTGGCGTTGCTGACGGCGGCGGTGTGTCTGTTGCCGATGGTGGCTGTGTTGCTGGCGTCTTTTGGCGGCGGGTTCGACACGGTGCAGCACCTGATGCAGACCGTATTGCCACGTTATATGGGCAACACGCTGGCGCTGGTGCTGCTGGTGTCGGCGGGGACTTTCATGGTTGGCGTGGGGGCCGCGTGGCTGGTGACGATGACGCGCTTTCCCGGCGTGCGGGTGTTCGAGATCGCGCTGGTGTTGCCGCTGGCCTTTCCGGCCTATGTGCTGGCCTATGCCTATACCAGCATTCTGGACCACCCCGGCATCGTGCAATCCACGCTGCGCGCGGTGATGGGATGGGGGCCGCGCGATTATTGGTTCCCCGAGATCCGCAGCCTTGGCGGGGCGGCATTGATGCTGGTGCTGGTGTTGTACCCATATGTTTACCTGTTGGCGCGGGCGTCGTTCTTGCAGCAGTCGGGCACCACGTTTCTGGCCGCGCGTGCCTTGGGCAGTTCGGTCTGGGGGGCGTTTTTCAAGGTCAGCTTGCCGCTGGCGCGGCCTGCTATTGCGGCGGGCGTGTTGCTGACGGTGATGGAGACCATCGCCGATTTCGGCACGGTCGCCTATTTCGGCGTCCAGACCTTTGCCACGGGGATTTACACAAGCTGGTTCAGCCTGGGTGACCGCACGGGGGCTGCGCAACTTGCGCTGTGCCTGCTGGCGTTTGCGCTGCTGCTGGCCATGCTGGAGCGGGCACAGCGGGGGCGGGCCAAGTATCACGATCCGTCTCGGGGCGGCAAAGGCAGCAACCCGCCGGTACATCTGAGCGGCGTGCGGGCAGGTCTTGCGATGGTGCTGTGCGGCGTGCCGGTGCTGTTGGGGGCGCTGCTGCCGATTGTTGTTCTTGTGGTTATGGGGCTGGCGTCCAAGCAGGACCTGACCAGCGCACGCTATCTGGGCTTTGCCACCAATTCCCTGACGCTGGCGGCGATTGCGGCGGTGCTGACGCTGGGGGCGGCGATTGCTGTCGGATTTTACAACCGAATCCAGCCGGGGCGTCTGGCGCGCGGTGCGGCCTATGTGGCGCGGCTGGGCTATGCGGTGCCGGGCGGAGTGATCGCGGTGGGGCTGATGGTGCCCTTTGCCGCCTTTGACAACCAACTGGACGCATGGATGCGCGCGACATTCGATGTCTCGACGGGGCTGCTGATCACCGGGTCGATCTGGTTGCTGATCGCGGCCTATATGGTCCGGTTTCTGGCGGCGGCGCTGGGGGCTTACGAGGGCGGGCAGGCGCTGGTGCATGTCAATATGGATGCCGCCAGCCGGTCGCTGGGCAAGGGACCGATGGCCACGTTGCGCCGTGTGCACCTGCCGATCCTGACGCCCAGCCTGCTGACGGCAGTGTTGATCGTGTTCGTGGATGTGATGAAAGAACTGCCCGCGACGCTGATCATGCGCCCGTTCAACTATGACACGCTGGCGGTACAGGCGTACCGGTTGGCCAGCGACGAGCGGCTGGACGGGGCGGCGGTGCCGTCATTGGTTATTGTTGCAGTGGGGGTGCTGCCGGTGATCCTGATCTGTCGTCAGGTCGGTCGCAGCCGGTGAGTGCGGGCGGCCCGCGCGGGGCCACCCGTGACGTGGCGAATCAGCTTTCGCTGTCGTCGCCGACCTTGTCCCATGTCTGGGTTTCGAAATCCGAAGCGTCGTGGCGTTCGCGCAGTTGGAATTCGGGCGCGCCAAAGGCGCGGTTGACCATGCGGCCACGTTTGACGGCGGGGCGTTCGTCGATCTTTTTCGCCCAAGCCATCACGTTGGTATAGCTTTCCACATCGAGGAACGTCGCCGCGTCGTACAGGCGGCCCAGAACCAGTTGGCCGTACCAGGGCCAGATCGCGATGTCGGCAATGGTATAGTCGTCGCCCGCGATATAGGGATGGTCGGCCAGTTGCCGTTCCAACACGTCAAGCTGGCGCTTGGCTTCCATGGTGAAGCGGTTGATCGGGTATTCCCATTTTTCCGGCGCATAGGCGTAAAAGTGGCCAAAGCCGCCGCCCAGATAGGGTGCGCTGCCCATTTGCCACATCACCCAGTTCATCACTTCGGTGCGGGCAGGGCCGGATGCGGGCAGGAACTCGCCAAACTTTTCGGCCAGGTGGAACAGGATCGACGCGCTTTCGAACACGCGCACCGGCGTGTCGCCCGAGCGGTCCATCAGGGCGGGGATTTTCGAGTTTGGGTTGATCTCGACAAATCCCGAGGAAAACTGGTCACCCTCGCCGATGTTGATCAGGTAGGCGTCGTATTCCGCGCCCTTGTGGCCTTTTTCCAGCAACTCTTCGAGCATCACGGTTGCCTTGACGCCATTGGGCGTGGCCAGCGAGTGCAATTGCATCGGGTGCTTGCCGACGTCCAGTTCCTTGTCGTGAGTCGGGCCTGCGACGGGGCGGTTGATGTTGGCGAATCGGCCGCCGCTGCTTTTGTCCCACGTCCAGACGTCGGGGGGCGTGTAGGTGTCGGTCATGCTAGGTGCCTTTCGGTCAGGGGTTTGGGGACAACTTATGGTCTTGTGCGGAAGGCGCAAGGCCGTGTTGGGGGCGCTGCCCCCGGCGCTGGCGCGCCTCCCCCGGGATATTTGGGGCCAAAAGAAAGGGGGGAACAGAGATTTGGGCAATAAAAAAGCCGCCCCGAAGGACGGCCTTTTTGAAATTGATCTGGCGTAAGCCTTAGCCCTGGCGGGCTTTGAACCGGCGCTGCGTCTTGTTGATGACGTACACACGGCCTTTGCGACGCACAACGCGGCAGTCACGGTGCCGGTTTTTGAGCGAGCGGAGCGAGTTGCGAACCTTCATGGCGCTTCTTCCTCATGTTTCATGGCGCGAAGCAGCGCCGGGGTTGCGGGTGTCCGGGCGGGTGCCCGAACTGTGAATAGAATGGTGGGCGATACAAGGATCGAACTTGTGACCCCTTCGATGTCAACGAAGTGCTCTACCGCTGAGCTAATCGCCCACTCTGGCCTTCACGAAACTGTGCCCCAAAACAAAAATGGGGCGCGAGATTTCGCGCCGGTAGGGGGGCGTATAAAAGGAGTCGGAAGCGGGATCAAGGGCTTTTGATAGGTGTATTTCCTGCGCTATGTTATTTCCACGAGGAGAGCAGATGCCAAAGTTAGCCTACGAAGTCCTGCACCCGGAGAGGAACACGTCCTGTGTGGTGTTCGCGTCGCCCCATTCGGGGCGCGATTATCCTTGGCGATTCTTGCGCACGACGGTGTTGAACGAGCATCAGGTGCGGTCGTCGGAAGATGCATTTGTGGATAAACTGTTTGATTGCGCGCCGCGGTTTGGGGCCAGCTTTTTGAAAGCGGGCGCGCCGCGGGCCTTTGTCGATTTGAACCGGGCGGCGGATGAACTGGACCCGGCCCTGATCGAGGGGGTGCGGCCCAAGGGTCACAATCCGCGCGTTGCGTCGGGGCTGGGCGTGGTGCCGCGTGTGGTGGCCAACGGGCGGGCGATCTATCGGGGCAAGCTGAGCCTTGAAGAGGTCGAGCGGCGGATTGATCTGTACTGGCGTCCTTATCACGGGATGTTGCAGCAATTGTTGGACAGCGCGCACCGCCGACATGGGCAGGCCGTTTTGATTGACTGCCATTCGATGCCGCACGAGGCGATGGACAGTGTGGTGCGCGGCGGGATGAAGCGGCCCGATGTGGTGCTGGGCGACCGTTTTGGCGCTGCGGCGTCGGGCGAAGTTGTGGACCGGATCGAGGCGGCGTTCGTTGCCGCGGGTTTCGTCGTGACACGCAATGCGCCTTTTGCGGGGGCCTATATCACGCAGGCCTACGGGCGGCCGACGCGGGGGCAACATGCGGTTCAGGTCGAGATTGACCGGTCGCTGTATATGAACGAGGCGCTGGTGCGGCCCAACGGCAGCTTTGACGACATTCGGGTGCGGCTGGCGGCTGTTGTGGCCGAGGTTGCGCTGATCGGTCAGGGACGGATGCCGCTGGCGGCCGAGTGATCTGACGTATCGTTACACTGGTCTCCGGGGCGATTGCAGGTAGCTTTGACCCCTGAAGCATTCAGGGGAGAGACAACGATGGATCTGGATCAGGCAATTTCCGAACGGCGCAGCATCAGGGGGTTCAAACCCGATCCGGTGCCGCGCGAGCTGCTGGAAGAGATCATCGCGCTGGCCAATCGTGCGCCTTCGTCGATGAACACTCAGCCCTGGCATTTCCACGTGTTGACCGGCGCGCCGCTGGAAGCCGTGCGCGCAGGCAATTCGGAACGGATGCTGTCAGGCGTGCCGCCGCAGCGCGAGATTGTGGATCACGGGGCCTATCAGGGTGTCCACCGCGACCGGCAGGTCGAGATTGCGATCCAGTTGTTCGAGGCGATGGGGATCGAGCGTGACAACAAGGAAAAGCGGCAGGACTGGGTCATGCGCGGTTTTCGCCAGTTTGATGCGCCGGTGTCGGTCGTCGTGACCTTCGATAAGGAGCTGGAAGGGGGCACGATTGCGCATTTCGACCTGGGCGCTGTGACATACGGGCTGGTGCTGGCCGCGTGGAGCCGTGGTTTGGGGGCCGTGATCAACGGGCAGGGGATCATGCAGTCGCCGGTGGTGCGAGAACATGCAGGTATTCCCGACGATCAGGTGATTCTGACCTGCGTGGCGCTGGGATGGCCGGATGAAACCTTTTCGGCCAATTCGGTTGTGTCGCGGCGGCGCGATGTGCGCGAGACGGCGCGATTTGTCGGATTTGACTGAGGGGGGCGGTTTGGGGGCTCTGCCCCCGCGCCTTTGGCGCTCCCCCGGGATTTTTCAACCAGAGAAGAGTTAGCGCAGCGCGCGGCCCTTGACGATGGCGTCGGGGCCAAAGCGGCTGCGGATCTTGTCGGTGGCGCGCTCGGCCTGGCTGCGCTTGGTCTTGTTCGGGTCCAGCAGGTCGCCTTCGGTGTCGGCCTTGTCTGCGGTTGTCAGGTCAGAGATGCCGCAGCCCAGCAGGCGGTAGGGGCCTTCGTTGCCGACCTGATCGAACAGGGCGCGGGCGGTGCGGTAGATGGTGTCGGCCATCTGGGTCGGGCTGTGCAGGGACAGCCGCCGCGTTAATGTACTGTGGTTGGCACGTTTCAGTTTTAGCGTGACAACGCGGCCGGCCAGATCCTTTGCCTTGGCGCGGTCGGACACCTTTTCGGCCATGCGCCACAGGTGGCCGTCCAGAATGTCCGGGTCGGCCGTGTCGTCGTTAAACGTGGTTTCGTTCGAAATGGATTTCATCGGCTCGTGCGCTGTCACGCGGCGTGCGTCGATCCCCCGCGCCAGATGCCACAGCCGGTCACCCATTGCGCCGAAGCGGGCGATCAGATCCTGTTGGTCCCATCGCTTGAGGTCGGCAAAGCTGCGAATGCCTGCCTTGTCCAGTGATGCCTGTGCCGCGTTGCCGACGCCCCAGATCAGCCGGACCGGCTTGTCGTGCAGGAAGCTTTCTGTCTCGGCCTTGCCGATTACGGAAAACCCGTGCGGTTTGTCGAGGTCCGAGGCGATCTTGGCCAGAAACTTGTTGTGCGACAGGCCGATTGATCCGGTCAGCCCCAGCTCGCTGCGCATCCTTTTGATCAACCGCGCCAGCATCACGGCAGGCGGCGCACCGTGCATCCGCTGGGTGCCGGTCAGGTCCATGAACGCCTCGTCCAGGGACAGCGGTTGAATGGCGGGTGTCAGTTCCTCCATCATCGCGCGGATCGCGCGCGAGGCGTCGACATAAGCGGCCATGCGCGGTTTAACGATGATCGCATCGGGGCACAGTTTCAGCGCCTGGAACATCGGCATGGCAGAACGCACGCCACGAATCCGGGCAACATAACAGGCGGTGGACACCACGCCGCGTCGGCCGCCGCCGATGATCAGGGGTTTGCCTTCCAGTTCGGGATTGTCGCGTTTCTCGACCGAGGCATAGAAGGCATCGCAATCCATATGTGCGATGCTCAGGCTGTTCAGCTCGGGGTGGTTGACGACACGCGGACTGGCGCAGGCCGGGCAGCGGCGCGCGGTGTCGAATTGGTGAAGACAGTCTCGGCAGAGGGCAGGCATGGCTTTGCATCTGTGCTAGAGTGGAAACCAGTTTAACGCGGGGATGCGGAAATGAACATGCCATTTGCAGGCGCAAAGCTGGCGCTTTTCATTGGCGCGCGGTTGGCGGTGATCCGGCGCGACGACACCCCGCGGATTCCGTGGCCCGACTATCTGGACTTGCCGGGCGGCGGGCGCGAGGGCTGCGAAACGCCGCTGGCCTGTGCCCTGCGCGAGACACGCGAAGAGCTGGGGCTGGAGGTGCCGGAGCGGGCTGTAAGCTGGGGCAAGCGGTTCCAGGAAGGGGATGGCGACAAGTGGTTTTTCGCAGCACACCTGCCGGAAGAGACCGCGTCGCGGATCGTTTTGGGGGATGAGGGCCAAAGCTGGCAGTTGATGGCGCCGCAGATATTTATCGCACATGCCAAGGCCGTGCCGCATTTTCAGACGCGACTGGCGTTGTATTTGTCGGGGGTGTCGGGGGATGGGTTTGGTGCGTGAGCCGAGCGGCATTTAAAAGAAAGACCCCCCGCAAAACAAGCGGGGGGAAGGTGACGAACTTCAGGAAGAACCAGTTCGTCGGGGAGTATCACCTGTCATATAACATAGTATAAATTAACGTTTCGAGCGAGTAGGGAAAACCTGACCCGCCCCATATACGGTGTTATGTGCCAATTTTCCCACATTCTGTGCGATCAGGGCAGGCTGGCCAGGATGTCTTTTGCTGCTTGATGAGGGTTGGAAGCGGCCCAGATCGGGCGGCCGACGACGATGTGATCTGCGCCGTCGGTGATCGCCTGTGCCGGTGTTGCCACACGCTTTTGGTCACCCAAAGCGGCACCCGCAGGGCGCACACCCGGCGTGACGATCAGACGGTTTGCGGCCTCGGGCAGGGCGCGGATCATCGCGGCCTCTTGCGGCGAGGCGATGATGCCGTCGGCGCCTGCGTCAAATGCGCGGCCCGCGCGTTCGACCACCAGATCGGCGGTGTCACCCGGTTTGATCAGGCTGTCGTCCAGATCGGCGCGGTCCAGCGAGGTCAGGATGGTGACGGCCAGAATTTTCATGTTCGACCCTGCGGCCCCTTCTTTGGCGGCGCGCACCACATGGGGGTCGCCGTGCACGGTCAGGAAATCCAGATCGAACTGCGCCAGCCCGCGCACGGCGGCCTCGACCGTGGCGCCGATGTCGAACAGTTTCATGTCCAGAAAGATGCGTTTGCCCTGTTCCTGTTTCAGCTCGTTGGCCAACCCCAGGCCGCCGCCTGTCAGCATACCCAGCCCGATTTTGTAAAAGGTCACCGCGTCGCCCAAGTCTTGTGCCAGCTTAAGTCCGGCAATGGCGTTGGGTACGTCGAGGGCTACAATCAGGCGATCTGCGGGGGGGTGGGTCATGGGCGGGCTCCTTTGCGCTGCGATGCGCATAGCGTGAAAGGGGCCATTGCGGCAAGTCTGTGCGGGGGGGACGCTGTGGGCAAAAAAAGGCCCGGATGGCACAAGGGCGCATCCGGGCAGAGCATCAGAGACCTAGCAGGCAGGCACGTGTCTCTGGCAGCGCGGCGATCCGGGGGTCGGGGACAGAAACGGCCCCCGGATCGTGCCGCAATGCTATGCAGCGAGGCGACGCAGCATAGCAAAAGGGTCGATGTTAAGCTTGCGGCGCGATTTGGTTGCGCCCGAGCGCGCGCGGCTTTGCGCGGCGGCAAGGTTGGTCGATGACGACAGCCCGCCGCGTCCCGCATGACGCCGCAGCGCCTGGGTTGCGAGGCCGGAAGCGGCGTCGGAATAGGTCATGGTGATCGGCGCGTCGATGGCACAGGCATACCTGCGCGTGCCTTGTGGAGCGTGGACGGTGACCAGCGCCTCAAAGCTTTGCGTCGTCGCGTTGTAAATCACGCTGTTCAGTTCGACGGGATACTGTTGCATTTTAACACCTGTATGTTGTCGTCTGCATAATAAACGCTTGACCTGCGGATAGGGTTTCAAATTTGTGTAACGATTTTTTTACGCATTGATTTATAAAGGTTTTTTCTGAAAGGGCGGAGTGGAAAAGGCTCTGCTGCTGCGAATCATGGGACTTCACAGCGCATTCCGCCGGTCCAAGGGGCGCCTTTGTGGTTGATCCTGCGCAAAGTCGGCTTGGGGACGAAGTGGTAGATTTTGCCAGTGGAAATCTTGAACCGCAGCCAATCGGTGCCCAACTTAGCATCAAGGCCCTTCACAGTCGTGTGTGCTGCCAAGCAGGCGCGCGACATCATCGGGGCGCTTTTGAAAAGGAGAATATCTATGGACTTGTCCAAGTTCACAGAGCGGTCGCGCGGTTTCGTGCAGGCAGCACAGACGATTGCAACACGGGAAAGCCATCAGCGTTTGGCGCCCGAACACATACTCAAGGCATTGATGGATGATGAACAGGGGCTGGCCAGCAACCTGATTGCACGCGCAGGCGGCAACCCTGCGCGCGTGACCGAGGCGCTGACCCTGTCGCTGGGCAAGATGCCCGTTGTGACAGGCGATGCGGCACAGGTCTATCTGGACAACGCCACCACCAAGGTTCTGGCCGAGGCCGAGGCGCTTGCGAAAAAGGCGGGCGACAGCTTTGTGCCGGTCGAGCGCATCCTGATGGCCCTGTGCATGGTCAAATCAGGTGCCAAGACGGCGCTGGATGCGGGCGGTGTTACAGCGCAGGCACTGAATTCGGCGATCAACGACATCCGCAAGGGGCGCACAGCAGATTCCGCCAGCGCCGAGGACAGCTATGAGGCGTTGAAGAAGTATAGCACGGACCTGACCGAGCGCGCCGAGCAGGGCAAGATTGACCCGATCATCGGCCGCGACGAGGAAATCCGCCGCACCATGCAGGTGCTGAGCCGCCGGACCAAGAACAACCCCGTTCTGATTGGCGAGCCGGGCGTGGGTAAAACCGCGATTGCCGAAGGTCTGGCCCTGCGCATCATCAACGGCGATGTGCCCGAAAGCCTGCGCAACAAGAAACTGCTGGCGCTGGACATGGGCGCGCTGATTGCCGGTGCGAAGTATCGTGGCGAGTTCGAGGAACGTCTGAAGGCGGTTCTGAACGAAGTGACGGATGCCGCAGGCGAGGTCATTCTGTTCATCGACGAAATGCACACGCTTGTGGGAGCGGGCAAGGCCGATGGCGCGATGGATGCTGCGAACCTGATCAAACCGGCGCTGGCGCGGGGCGAATTGCACTGTATCGGTGCCACCACGCTGGATGAGTATCGCAAATATGTGGAAAAAGACGCGGCCCTGGCCCGCCGGTTCCAGCCCGTGATGGTGCAGGAACCCACGGTCGAGGACACGATCAGCATTCTGCGCGGCATCAAGGAAAAATACGAATTGCACCACGGGGTACGCGTCAGTGACAGCGCGCTGGTTGCGGCGGCCACGCTGAGCCATCGCTATATCACCGACCGTTTCCTGCCGGACAAGGCCATCGACCTTGTGGACGAGGCGGCCAGCCGTCTGCGCATGGAAGTGGACAGCAAGCCCGAAGAGCTGGATGCCATCGACCGCCAGATCCTGCAATTGCAGATCGAGGCCGAAGCCTTGCGCGCCGAGGATGATGCGGCCAGCAAGGACCGTTTGGGTGCGCTGGAAAAGGATCTTTCCGACCTGCAAGAGCGCAGTGCCGAAATGACGGCGCAATGGCAGACCAACCGCGACGCCATCGCGTCGGCGCAGGGCATCAAGGAACAGCTTGACCGCGCCCGTGCCGATCTGGACATCGCCAAGCGCGAGGGCAATCTGGCCAAGGCGGGTGAGCTGTCGTACGGCGTGATACCGCAGCTTGAGCGTCAGCTTGAAACGCTGGACGCGACCGAAGCGGATGCCAAGACAGCCGACACCGTGCGCCCCGAGCAGATCGCCAGCGTGGTCGAACGGTGGACCGGAATCCCGACCTCGCGGATGCTGGAAGGCGAGCGGGACAAGCTGTTGCGCATGGAAGAACAGTTGCACAGCCGTGTCGTGGGCCAGGACAGCGCCGTGCATGCGGTGGCCAACGCGGTGCGCCGTGCGCGGGCCGGTCTGAACGACGAAAACCGCCCCTTGGGCAGTTTCCTGTTCCTTGGGCCAACCGGCGTCGGCAAGACCGAGCTGACCAAAGCCGTGGCGAATTTCATGTTTGACGACGACAACGCCATGGTGCGTCTGGATATGTCCGAGTTCATGGAAAAACACAGCGTTGCGCGGCTGATTGGTGCCCCTCCGGGCTATGTCGGCTATGACGAGGGTGGCGTTCTGACCGAAGCCGTGCGGCGCAGGCCTTATCAGGTGGTGCTGTTCGACGAGGTCGAAAAGGCGCACCCTGATGTGTTCAACGTGCTGTTGCAGGTTCTGGACGATGGTGTGTTGACCGACGGGCAGGGCCGCAAGGTCGACTTCAAGCAGACGCTGATCATTCTGACCAGCAACCTTGGAGCGCAGGCGCTGAGCCAACTGCCGGATGGTGGAGATATGGCTGCGGCGAAACGCGATGTGATGGACGCGGTGCGGGCACATTTCCGCCCCGAGTTCCTGAACCGTCTGGACGAAACGATCATCTTTGACCGCCTCAGCCGGGACAACATGGATGGCATTGTCGATATTCAGATGGCCCGTCTGCTGAAACGTCTGCAAGCACGCAAGATCACGCTGGAACTGGACGACAGCGCGCGCAAGTGGCTGGCCGACGAAGGCTATGACCCTGTGTTCGGGGCGCGCCCGCTGAAACGGGTGATTCAGAACACGCTGCAAAACCCGCTGGCCGAGATGTTGCTGGCCGGTGACGTGATGGATGGGGATTCCATACCTGTCACGGCGGGCAGCGAGGGGCTGATCATCGGTGACCGTGTGGGTGGCACCAACCGACCCAGACCGGATGATGCCGTGGTGCACTAAGCCATGCCAAGAAAGAGCAAGGGGCGTCCTGATCGGGCGCCCCTTTTGCGTTTTCACCCGGGTTGATGTCGGTGCGGGTCTTGGTAGACAGATGCTGCGGCTTGGAGGGTGCCTTGTGAAGTTCAGAAAACTTATTCGCAGTCTTGTGCTGGTACTCGTGATGGTCGTGGCGGTCGTTGCCTATACCAAGGTGATGGCGCGCGTATCACGGGTGCAGCCGCCCGCGCAGGCAGAGGTGGCGCAGTTGGCGGATCGCCTGATCGTTTCGAAGTCCGACAGAAAGCTGTTTCTGATGCAGGGCGGCGAGGTGGTGCAGTCCTATGACATTGCCATGGGCGCGCGCTGGGACGATGGCCCCAAGCAAAGCGAAGGCGACGAGCGCACCCCCGAGGGCACATATACGATCGACTGGCGCAACCCGAAGTCGGTGGCGCATCTTAGCCTGCATATCTCGTATCCCGATGCCGCCGATCAGACGCGTGCGGCGCAAGGTGGGTACGATCCCGGCGGCAATATAATGATACACGGATTGCCGAACGGTTGGGGCATCTTGGGGGCGTGGCACCTGTTGGTGAACTGGACAGACGGTTGCATTGCCGTGACCAACAGCGAAATGCGCGACATCTGGGCGCGCACGCCGAATGGTACGCCGATCACGATTGCGGACAGTTGGAGCCCCGAAGCCTAGCCTTGTTCGCGGTCCTGTTGCGCCTGCGCGATGCGGGGCATCGACACTTCGATCCAGTCGGCCAACCCGCGCACTTTCTCGGCCACTTCGCGGCCCAGGGGGGTCAGGCTGTATTCCACATGCGGCGGCACCACGTCGAAGGACACGCGGTTGACGAACCCGTCCGCGGCCAGGGCTTGCAGGGTCTGCGCCAGCATCCGTTCACTGACGCCGCCGATCTGCTGACGCAGGGCGCTGAAACGCAGCGTGTTGTCCTCAAGCGCCATCAGCGCCAGCACGCCCCAGCGGCTGGTCACGTGTTTCAGCACATCACGCGACGGGCATTGCGTGGCCATCAAGTCACCGCGCCGGACGCGGTCTGACAGTGGCTCGGGTGTCAGTGCAGGGGGGTGTTCAGACATGTGTGGCTCCGCAGTTCAGAAATCTAACACTTACATTTTTGTACGTACTTACTATTCGTAAGTAAAGCGGTTAGCTCTGGCTTAGGAACAGGACATTTGGAAAGGACGATCCCATGACAATTGCAGTAACAGGTGCCACAGGACAGTTGGGCCGTTTGGTCATCGCGGGCCTGAAGGCTAAGATAGATGCGGGCGACATTGTTGCGTTGGCGCGCAGCCCCGAGAATGCGGCCGATCTGGGCGTGACCGCGCGCAAGGCGGATTATGATGCCCCCGAAACGCTGGCCCCGGCGCTGGCGGGCATCGACACCTTGTTGCTGATCTCGGGCAGCGAGATCGGCCAGCGCACCGCCCAGCACCGTGCCGTGATTGACGCGGCCAAGGCGGCAGGCGTTGGGCGCATTGTCTATACCAGCCTGTTGCGTGCCGACACGTCGCCCATGTCGCTGGCGGCCGAGCACCGCGAGACCGAAGAGATGATCAAAGCCTCGGGCCTGACGTATACGATCCTGCGCAATGGCTGGTACACCGAGAACTATACCGGTTCCGTACCGGGGGCGGTGCAGGCGGGCGCGCTGGTCGGATCGGCAGGCGACGGGCGCATCAGCTCCGCCAGCCGCGCGGATTATGCGGATGCGGCGGTGGCTGTGCTGACGGCGGGCGATCATGCGGGCAAGACCTATGAGCTGGCAGGCGATGCGTCCTATACGCTGGGCGATCTGGCGGCGGAAGTCAGTGCGCAGACGGGTAAGACGATCCCCTATCAAAACTTGCCGCAAGACGAATACGCCAAGATACTGGTGTCTGTCGGATTGCCCGAAGGCTTTGCCGGTGCATTGGCCAGCTTTGACGTGGATGCGTCCAACGGCGCGTTGTTTCACGACGGTAAGGACTTGTCGCGGCTGATCGGGCGGCCCACCACGCCAATGCCGGCATCTGTCGCGGATGCGCTGGCCTGATCTGCCCTATATGAAAAGGGGCGCCCGATTTCGAGCGCCCCTTTTTGCAGTCAGACTTTGGAGGTCATCGGATGAATGGCACCGAAGCGGTGTCAGAAGATAAAGTCGCTGGCGTCCAGATCGGCGGCATCGACGTTTTGCAACAACAGGCTGTCGCGGTCGGTGAACTGGATGAACACATCGTCGCCCACCTGTTGAAAGGTCATGTCGTCAATGGTGGTAAAGCCCCACGCGGTCATGTCCAGCCGGTCCTCGCCATCGGTAAAGTCGGTGATGGTGTCGGCGCGCATACGGTCGTCAAAGACAAAAATGTCGGACCCTGTGCCGCCGGTCATCTTGTCGTCGCCCCAGCCGCCGTCAATGGTGTCATCTCCGTCGCCGGCGTCGATCAGGTCTTTGCCGGCACCGCCTGAAATCAGGTCGTTGCCTGTACCGCCCCAGATCTTGTCGTTGCCGTTGTCACCAATCAGCGTGTCGTTTCCGGCGTCGCCATACAGGCGGTCGTTGGCGTTGCCGCCATTGACATAATCGTTGCCTTCGCCGCCAAAGATCAGGTCATTGTCCGCCTGGCCATAGATGATGTCGTTGCCCTGGTCGCCATACAGCCGGTCTGCGCCTGAACCGCCGTCGATATAATCGTCGTCGTTGCCAGCATAGATTGTATCAATTCCCGACCCGCCCAGGATGGTGTCATTGCCACCGCCCGCACGGACAAAGTCACTGCCGTCCATCAGGTCAAAGGTTTCAGCCGCATTGGTGCCGGTCAGATTGTCGCCGCCGTTTGTGGGGGCGATCACCGGCGCGGTGTCCAGGATAAAGTCGGCGTTGGTCAGGTCAGCGGCGTTGACGCCTGTCAGTTCGACATATTGGAAATCGCCAAAGTTGATGCGGGCGTTGTCGCCCACCTGGCTGATGGTCAGTTGGCTGATGTCCCAGATGTCCAGTTTCGACACGTCCAGACGATCCTCGCCGCTGGTAAAGTCGGTGATCGTGTCGCAACCCATGTCGCTGGCATAGCGAAAGATGTCGGCGCCTGTTCCGCCGGTCAGCAGGTCGTTGTCCTTGCCGCCGTCAATGTCGTCATCGCCCGTGCCGCCGTCGATGGTGTCATCGCCCTTTTCACCGATCAGCGTGTCGTTGCCTTCGTTGCCCCACAGCATGTCCTCTTGGTTCTGGCCGTTCATGCTGTCGTCGCCGATGCCGCCCCACATGCTGTCGCGACCGTTGCCGCCCAGAATGGTGTCGTTGCCGTCTTCGCCCCACAGTTTGTCGTTGCCGCAGACGCCGTCGAGATAGTCGTTACCCAGCCCGCCCCAGACCTGGTCCGAGCCGCCAAGGGCGATATAGGTGTCGTTGCCGCCCAGCAGGTTGACGCGGTCCGAGGTCATGTTGCCGACGATATAGTCGTCGCCTTCGGTCGGAATGCTGGGGTCAACGATGTCTTCGACAGAGATCGAATAATCGGCGGTGCCCCCGGTTTGTGACAGGTTGAAATAGGCCGTTCCGGTTGTCTCGGCGGTATAGGTGAGCGTCACCTCGTAAGTGCCATCAAGACCTGCGGCGGTTCCGGTCTGGTCGCCAAGTCCGACGGTAAACGCGCTGTCGGCTGCGGCGGTGTTGACCACGACAACAAAGGTATAGGTGAACCCTGCCGTCAGATTCAGCGCAATCGCGTCCGAAGTGTCGACCTGCGATGCCCGTTGAAGACCAAGGCTGCCATTGATGTTGTCGAACAGTTCGACGTCGATGGGCAGGTCTTCATTGAAGCTTTCCACGAAGCTGTCGGTCTCAAGAACTGTTGTCTCGGTGTATGTCGTCGGCATCTTTGTCCCCAGGTTCTGTCGGTGTTGTTGTTGCCTCAATCTTAACACGCACTTTGCACAAAGGTATGCAGAAACAGCGTTTTGTCTGGGGTATTCCCGCGCTTTTGGCGGGCGGACTTGGCGCATTGTTTCCCGTGAAAGATGTAATCGCGGCGCGAAACGCGTTTCTGTTGCTGGATCGACGATCGGCTTGGCGAATCCCGGCGACACTGTGACCATTGCGCGCCCTTGCGTTGGCGCGCCTGTGGCTTAACTGTGCGGTAACCTTAATAAGCAGCGAGAAAACGATATGTCGTCACCACTGACAGTTCTGGAAGTCCTGGCCTTTGTCTTTGTCGGGGCCGTCGGGATCGGGCTGTTGTGTGTGGTGACGCTGTTCATCATTGACCGGGTGCAAACCCAGGATGCGATCCGCCGCAATTATCCGGTGATCGGCCGGTTCCGAAAAGTGTTTTCGACGCTGGGCGAGTTCTTTCGCCAGTATTTCTTTGCCATGGACCGCGAAGAGCTGCCGTTCAACCGCGCGCAACGCGATTGGGTCAAACGCACCGGCGAGCCGCACAGCAACACGGTGGCTTTCGGGTCGACCCGCAACCTGTCGATCGTAGGCACGCCGATTTTCGTCAACGCCGCTTTCCCGCCGCTGGATGACCAGTTTGCCAGTTCGGGGCCGATGGTGATCGGGGCGGGGGCACGTTTGCCTTACACGGCGCAGTCGTTTTTCAACATTTCGGGCATGAGCTATGGAGCACTGTCGCGGCCTGCCGTGCGCGCGCTCAGCCGGGGGGCGGCTAAGGCAGGCATCTGGATGAACACGGGCGAGGGCGGGCTAAGCCCCTTTCACCTGGAAGGCGGCTGCGACATCGTTTTCCAGATCGGCACGGCCAAGTTCGGTGTGCGCGACGAAGACGGGGCGCTGAACGAGGACAAGTTGCGCAAGATCGCGGCCAACGCCTGCGTCAAGATGTTCGAGCTGAAGCTGGCGCAGGGGGCCAAGCCCGGCAAGGGTGGCATTCTGCCCGGCGCCAAGGTCACCGCCGAGATCGCCGAGATCCGCGGCCTGAAAGAAGGGGTTGATGCCATCTCGCCCAATCGGCACGTCGAGATCGACGATTGGGATGACCTGCTGGATATGATCGTTCGCCTGCGCGACATCACGGGAAAGCCGGTGGGGATAAAGACAGTGGTTGGCGACAGAGAGTCGTTCCGTGATCTGATGCAGACCATCAAGAAACGCGGCGAAGATTGCGCGCCCGACTTTATCACCATCGACGGGGGCGAGGGTGGCACAGGCGCGGCGCCGATGCCGTTGATTGATCTGGTGGGTATGTCGATACGTGAATCGCTGCCATTGGCCGCCGATCTGCGCAACGAGGCGGGTTTGAAAGACCGCATCCGGCTGGTGGCCAGCGGCAAGCTGGTGAACCCCGGCGATGTGGCATGGGCCCTGGCGGCCGGGGCGGACTTTATCACCTCGGCTCGCGGGTTCATGTTCTCGCTGGGCTGCATCCAGTCGTTGAAGTGCAACAAGAACACGTGTCCCACGGGGATCACCACCCACAACCCGCGTCTGCAAAAGGGGCTGGTGGTTGAGGACAAGGATCAGCGCGTCGCCCTTTATGCCAAAGAGGTCATCCACGAGGTCGAGATCATCGCCCATTCGGTCGGTGTGGCTGAACCCCGTCTGCTGCGGCGCAAACACGTGCGCATTGTTCAGGACAGCGGGCGGTCAGTGCCGATGAACGAACTATATCCCGGCCTGCACGCCGAAGGGTGACCGCGTTCTGTGCGGTTTGCCAATTGTTACACAGGGCCAACTTCGCGTGATCTGGCTGGCCTGTGCATTTTTTCGTCCCACATTCTGTGCATAACGTTGTGAAACGGATGAGGAGACGACCCAAATGGCCAACCGCTGGACCAACACTTTGACCGAACGGGATTTGACGCCCGAAGCTGCATTCCTGAACCGGCGTCAGTTGATGGCCGGGGCGGCTGGCCTGGGGGTGGTGGGCATGGCAGGCGCTGCGCGCGCAGCCGAGGACACGCTGGAGCCGAACGTCTGGGAAGACATCACGCAGTACAACAACTACTATGAATTCGGCACCGGCAAGGAAGACCCCGCAGAATACGCAGGCGCGCTGACCACCAAACCCTGGACCGTGAAGATCGACGGCATGGTCGACAAGCCCGCCGATTACGCGCTGGAAGACATTCTGAAGGCGATGACCATCGAAGAACGGATTTACCGTTTTCGCTGTGTCGAGGCGTGGTCGATGGTGGTGCCGTGGAACGGGTTCGAACTGGCTGATTTGCTGAACATGGCGGGTGTGCAGTCGGGCGCGAAATACGTGGCCTTTGAAACCGTGCTGCGCCCCGACGAAATGCCCGGCGTGCGCTACCCCGTGCTGGACTGGCCCTATGTCGAAGGTTTGCGACTGGACGAGGCGATGCACCCGCTGACGATCATGGCGACAGGAATCTACGGCAAGGACATCCCGAACCAGAACGGCGCCCCTATGCGTCTGGTGGTGCCGTGGAAATACGGGTTCAAGTCGATCAAGTCGATCGTGCGGATCACCCTGACCGACAAAGAGCCGCCGACAAGCTGGAACAAGGCGAATGCGCGCGAATACGGGTTCTATAGCAATGTGAACCCCGAGGTCAGCCACCCACGCTGGTCGCAGGCCACCGAACGCCCCCTTGGCGGCGGGTTGTTCGCGCGCCGTGTCCCGACGCTGATGTTCAACGGTTATAGTGACGAGGTGGCCAGCCTGTACGAGGGCATGGACCTGAAGGCGAACTACTGATCCTCTCAGCCACCGAAAAACACGGCGTGCATCGCCCGACCCGGCAGCAAGGTAAAGGCTCCGGGTACGAGCACGCCTATGAAGAACAGGATGCGCATCATGCGGCGGTGCTTGGCGATGTTGCCTTGGCGCGCGGCGCGTACGGCAACGGGCAGGCTGACCAGCGTGACCGCAGACAGAATGTGGATGGGGCTGAACGGGCCGAACAGGCGAAATTCGTGAATCCAGAAGCTGGACAGCGCGGTAATGGCCATGACGCCCACCCAGACGCGCCCAAGTCCGCGGTGCAGCGGCGTGCCCTTGGCGGCCAACATCTGCCAGATGCCCAAGGCCAACGCACAGGTGGCAAGGGCGGCATGGCTAAAGATCGTGGGGCCGGCCTGGATCAAGGGCTGTACGCTGACGCTCATAAGGCACCTATTGGTATTGCGGCGCGCCATGCCCCGCACGGAAAGAGTTGAATTTGTGATGACAGCCTTTGTTAACCGTATCAACAGCGCCGCGCGGCGCGTCCCCACATGGGTCGTATATATAGTGTTGCTGCTGCCGGCGTTGCTGCTTCTCTATCAGGTGTTTTTTGGCGGTCTGGGGCGCGATCCGGTCAAGGGGCTTGAGCATGAGCTGGGCCAGTGGGCATTGAAACTGATCATCGCGGGGTTGGCCATCACACCGCTGCGCCGCTTTGCCGGGGTGAACCTGATACGCTTTCGCAGGGCGGTTGGCTTGATGGCCTTTGCTTATGTCTGTCTGCACTTTGCCGTCTGGCTGTTTCTGGATGTGCAAATCTGGAGCCAGATCTGGGCGGACATTGTCAAACGTCCCTATGTGACCATCGGCTTCGCGGCCTTCGTGTTGCTGATCCCGCTGGCTGTGACCTCGAACAACTGGTCAATCCGCAAGATGGGCCCTGCGTGGCGCAAGCTGCACAAGCTGGTCTATGTGGCGGCCGTGCTGGGGGGCGTGCATTACATCTGGCTGGTCAAGGGCATCCAGATCGAACCGCTGGTCTATATGGCGATCATCGTGGGGCTTCTGGCGTTGCGGTTGCCGTGGCCCAGACGGGTGGCAGGCTGAGGCGTGCGAGGGGACCAAGAGCTGTCTTGCAGGCGATTCACTCGGAATCGGCGGCAAAGTTTGCAGTTTGCACAGCAAGCGGGCGACTGAATCGCTGATTTGCTTTGATACGCATCACAGATCAAAGGCAGGAATCGCGTTGGAATCGCGAAATTTGCAGTGAATCGGTGGAATCACACCCTTCGGTCCTAGTGAATCGCGCGGGTGGGCAAAGAATTTCAAAAGAATCTGCACCTGAAATCCGGCTCAAAGCGACGAAAACGCGATTCACCGACCACGAGTCGGCGCTTTTGCTGGTGCGAGTCTGTGGATAAGTCGGACGATCGGGTGTCTCACGCTAACATGGCAGGCGGGTGCGGGTAATAATCGACCGATCTGACCTAGGGTCCGCGAAATATTGCGAACCCAACCCTATGATTTTCATGGAAAATTCGGATTTTTTCAGAAAACTGTCATAAAGTATAAAAAAGGGGTTGCGGGTATTGGGAGTTAGAC
>NZ_CAXBJW010000018.1:0-31911 GCF_963976325.1 uncultured Pseudosulfitobacter sp. | reverse complement strand
GCCAACAGCGCCTTGCCGATGCCCGAGGCGTGCATGGGCGACAGGGTGCCGGGGGGGAAGAAGGCGCGGATGGTGGCTTCGGTTTCGACCTGGCTGACGAACAGAACCTGCCCGCCGCGTTCGATGCCCAGGTTTGCCGTCTCGCCCGTTTGCTCCATCAGCCGGCGCATCACCGGGCGGGCGCGTTCGACCAGGCTGGTGCGGCGCAGGAACCGTGCGCCGATGACAAAGGCGCGCGGGCCGATGTGCCAAAGCTGTTCGACAGCGTCAAATTCCACCAGCCCGCGCCCTTCGAGCGTCACCAGAATGCGGTAGACCGTGGCCGGAGACTGGTCGGTTTCCGATGCAAGCGTGGTCAGCGCCTTGCCCTGATGTTCGCTGAGAAATTCGAACACCTCCATGGCGCGGTCCAGCGATTTGATGGTGTTCTGCGCGGTCTTGTCGGACCAGTCGCGGGGGCGGCCACGGGCGCGGCGGGGCTCGGAATTGGGATTATCTTGGGAAACCATATAATGCCTTTGATTTTACGCGAAAGCCGTTTTCACGATATGAAAAATGCAAGCCACTGACAATACTTGATTATCCGCACCATATCATTTTTGAAAAATGATTTCAAAAAAGTTGGGTGTGCGCAATGCCTGTCCTA
Source organism: uncultured Pseudosulfitobacter sp. (assembly GCF_963976325.1). NCBI lineage: Bacteria > Pseudomonadati > Pseudomonadota > Alphaproteobacteria > Rhodobacterales > Roseobacteraceae > Pseudosulfitobacter > uncultured Pseudosulfitobacter sp. The sequence goes on along the minus strand of NZ_CAXBJW010000018.1, from coordinate 31,265 downwards.
AGGTGGCTACAACACATCAAGGAGACGGACATGAGCTTTCAGAACCCAGTTTTCATTCCGGGGCCGACCAACATCCCCGAGAACCTGCGCAAGGCTTGCGATATGCCGACCATCGACCACCGGTCGCCGCTGTTCGGGCAGATCCTGCACCCCGCCCGTGCGGGCGTTCAAAAGGTGCTGAAAAGCACCAGCGCCGAGGTGTTCATTTTCCCCTCGACCGGGACAGGCGGCTGGGAAACGGCGCTGACCAACACGCTGAGCGCGGGCGACACCGTACTGGCGGCGCGCAACGGGATGTTTTCGCAACGCTGGATAGATATGTGCCAGCGCCACGGGCTGAACGTGACCGTGGTTGAAACCCCGTGGGGGCAGGGCGTGCCTGCGGACCGTTACACCGAGATTCTGGCCGCGGACACGGGCCACCAGATCAAGGCGGTTCTGGCCACGCACAACGAAACCGCGACCGGCGTGCGGTCGGACATCGGGGCCGTGCGCGGTGCGCTGGATGCGGCAGGCCACCCCGCGATGCTGTTCGTGGACGGCGTGTCGTCGATCGGGTCGATGGAGTTCCGGTTTGACGACTGGGGCGTCGATGTGGCGGTGACCGGATCGCAGAAGGGGTTCATGCTGCCCGCCGGTCTGGGCATCGTCGGGTTCAGCGCCAAGGCGATGGAGGCGACCAAATCGGCCAGGCTGCCGCGCACCTTCTTTGACGTGCACGACATGGCCAAGGGCTATGCCAACAACGCCTACCCCTACACGCCTGCGGTTGGCTTGCTGAACGGTCTGAACACCGCCTGCGGGATGCTTCTGAACGAGGGGCTGGAGAATGTCTTTGCCCGCCATCACCGCATTGCCGAAGGGGTGCGGGCGGCGGTGGGCGCCTGGGGGCTTGAGCTGTGCGCGGCCAGCCCGGATCTGTATTCCGACACGGTCAGCGCCATTCGCACGCCGCAGGGGTTTAATGCGACCGACATCGTCACCCATGCGGCCGATGCCTACGGCGTCGCCTTTGGCGTCGGTCTGGGCGAGGTTGCGGGCAAGGTGTTCCGTATTGGCCATCTGGGCAGCCTGACGGATGTGATGATGCTGTCGGGGATTGCGACGGCGGAAATGTGCATGGCCGACCTGGGTCTGGATATTACGCTTGGCTCGGGCGTGGCGGCGGCGCAGGATTATTATCGCGCCAACCGCACTGTGCGGCAGCAGGACGCCGCGTGATGAAAGATACGACCATGTATATCCCGACCTTTGACGACATGCTGGCGGCGCACGACCGGATTGCGCCCTATGTCCACCGCACGCCGGTTCTGACCTCGTCGTTCCTGAACGAACTGACCGGCGCGCAGTTGTTTTTCAAATGCGAGAACCTGCAAAAGGCCGGCGCGTTCAAGGTGCGCGGCGCGTCGAACGCGGTGTTCGGCCTGTCGGACGCCGAGGCCAAGCGGGGCGTGTGCACCCATTCGTCGGGCAATCACGCGCTGTCGCTGAGCTATGCGGCAGGGCGGCGGGGTATCCCGTGCAACGTGGTGATGCCGCGCACCGCCCCGCAGGCGAAAAAGGATGCGGTGCGCGGTTATGGCGGCATGATCACCGAATGCGAGCCGTCGACCACATCGCGCGAGGCGGTCTTTGCCGAGGTGCAGGCGCGCACGGGGGGCGATTTTGTGCATCCCTACAACGATCCGCGCGTGATTGCAGGCCAAGGCACCTGTTCGCGCGAGCTGATGGCGCAGACCGACGGGCTGGATATGGTCGTGGCCCCCATCGGTGGTGGCGGCATGATTTCGGGCACCTGCCTGACCCTGTCACATCTGGCGCCCGAGGTTCAGATCATCGCCGCCGAGCCGGAACAGGCCGACGATGCCGCGCGCAGTTTTCGCGCCGGCCACATCATTGCCGATGACGCGCCGGACACGATTGCCGACGGGCTGAAGGTGCCGCTGAAAGATCTGACATGGCATTTTGTGTCAAACCACGTCAGCAATGTTCTTACGGCCTCGGAAGATCAGATCGTGGATGCGATGAAACTGACGTGGAAGCGTATGAAAATCGTGATGGAGGCCAGCAGCGCCGTGCCGCTGGCCACCATCCTTGCCAACAAGGACCGGTTCGCGGGCAAGCGGGTCGGGATCATCATCACCGGGGGCAACGTCGATCTTGACGCTTTGCCGTGGTCCAATTGAAGGAGCCTATATCATGAACGCACCTGTTAACTTCGACGGCCTGGAAGTGGGCTATGACGTGCCGGCGCTGCCGGGCATGGACGCGGCAGACATCCAGACGCCATGCCTTGTGCTGGATCTGGACGCGCTGGAGCGCAATATCGTCAAGATGGGCGATTACGCAAAGGCGCACGGGATGCGCCACCGCGTGCATGGCAAGATGCACAAGTCGGTGGACGTGGCCAAGTTGCAGGAACGTCTGGGCGGGGCCGTTGGCGTCTGCTGTCAGAAAGTGTCCGAGGCCGAGGTGTTCGCCCGTGGCGGGATCAAGGATATTCTGGTGTCGAACCAGGTCCGCGACGCGGCCAAGATCGACCGTCTGGCGCGGCTGCCCAAGTTCGGCGCGCGCACCATTGTCTGTGTCGATGACGTGGCCAACGTGGCCGAGCTGTCGGCGGCGGCGGTGAAACATGGCACCCAGATCGAAGTGCTGGTCGAGATCGACTGTGGCGCGGGGCGGTGCGGCGTGACCACCACGGATGCGGTGATCGAGATTGCCAAGGCGGTGCAGGAGGCGGACGGTCTGACCTTTACCGGCATTCAGGCCTATCAGGGCGCGATGCAGCATCTGGACAGCTACGAGGCCCGCAAGGCCAAGCTGGACATCGCGATTGCACAGGTCAAGGACGCGGTTGACGGGTTGGCGGCGAAGGGGATTGCGTGCGATCTGGTCTCGGGCGGCGGCACGGGCAGCTATTATTTCGAAAGCAATTCAGGCGTTTATAACGAACTGCAATGCGGGTCTTATGCGTTTATGGATGCTGACTATGGGCGTATTCTGGATGCCAGCGGCCAGCGCATTGATCAGGGCGAATGGGAAAACGCGTTCTTTATCCTCACGCAAGTGATGAGCCACGCCAAGCCCGGCCTTGCGGTTGTGGATGCGGGCCTGAAGGTGCAGTCGGTGGACAGCGGATTGCCGGTGATCTTTGGCCGCACGGATGTGGAATACGCCAGATGTTCGGACGAACACGGCACCGTTCTTGACCCCGACAACCTGCTGAAAGTGGGCGACAAGCTGCGGCTGGTGCCGGGGCACTGTGATCCCACCGCCAATGTGCACGACTGGTACGTCGGTGTGCGCGGCGACAAGGTCGAGGTTCTGTGGCCGGTATCGGCACGCGGCAAGGCCTATTGATCCCCTTTGGTGCAGGCGGCACGCGGTCGCCTGCACACCCCCTAACTGACCGGAGCCACCCCCATGCTGATCGTCCCTGAACGCGAGATTGCCAACCTGATGACCCGTGCCGCTGCCTTTGATGCGGTCGAACAGGTCTTTGCCGCGATGGCGGCGGGCGATGCCTATAACTTTCCGGTCGTGCGCGAGGCGATTGGTCACGAGGATGCGCTGTACGGGTTCAAGGGCGGGTTTGACCGCGCCGGACTGACGCTGGGCCTGAAGGCGGGCGGCTATTGGCCGAACAATCTGGAAAAGCGGAACCTGATCAACCACCAGTCCACGGTGTTCCTGTTCGATCCCGACACCGGCAAGGCGCGGGCGATGGTGGGGGGCAACCTGTTGACCGCCCTGCGCACTGCTGCCGCGTCATCGGTGTCGATCAAACATCTGGCGCGCAAGGATGCACGCGTGATCGGCATGGTGGGTGCGGGCCATCAGGCGACGTTCCAGCTGCGCGCGGCGCTGGAGCAGCGGGAGTTCGACAAGGTGATCGGCTGGAACTATCACCCCGAGATGCTGCCCAACATCGAGAAGATCGCCGCCGAGGCGGGCGTGCCGTTCCAGGCGGTCGATCTGCCCGGTATGGTCGAGGCGGATGTGATCATTTCCATCACCTCGGCGTTTTCCCCGTCGCTGATGGCGGATCATGTGGCACCGGGCTGCCATCTGGCGTGCATGGGCACCGACACCAAGGGCAAGCAAGAGGTCGAGGCGGCGCTGCTGGCGCGGGCCACGGTGTTCACCGACGAGATCGCGCAATCGGTGTCGATTGGCGAAGCGCAGCACGCGCTGGCTGAGGGTCTGATTGCCGAAAGTGACGTGCACCAGTTGGGGGCGGTCATCAACGGCACCCACGCGGGGCGGGTCAGCGACGACCAGATCACGCTGTTTGATGGCACTGGCGTGGGATTGCAGGATCTGGCAGTGGCGGCGGCGGTTGTGGATCTGGCGGTGGCGCAGGGGATCGCGATCGAGGTGGATTTTTAAGGTCGCCCCATCCACCAAAGCCCGGAACAAGGTGCTTTAGCACCGCCGGCCTCTCGGTGTTCGCAAAGCGAACACCTGCCGACAACACATTGCTTTGCAATGTGTGAGAGGCAGCGCCCGACCGCCCGTCACGCCAAAGATCAGAAATAAAGTGGTGCTAACTGACGGTGTGATGCCCACCCGCGGTCGGGCGCTGCCCTTTGTGGCAACCTCGCTCCGGCACATCAGCCTTGGCAAAGAGGCCAGTAAACCTGCGCCGTTAGCTGTTTCAGCGTATTCTGGGAATGTGATCTTCGAAAAAGCAGGGTTCTATACGGCCCGGGGTTTCCAACATATTTTGCCGATCTTGTATTCGTCAAAAGATGAATGATTATAGGGCGTAAAGGGAAGAAAATACAAGGCTTTGCCGATATGGGTTGCCGATCTTGCCTGCCGGTCTTTGACATGGGCCACCCCGGGGGGCAGCCCATGTGAGGCTGGGGAGGATCAGCCCTCTTTGTAATACGACGCGTAGCCGTTCAGCGCGGGGGCGCCGCCCAGGTGGGCGTAGAGCACTTTGGACCCTTCGGGGAAGAAGCCCTTGCGCGTCAGGTCGATCATGCCTTGCATGGATTTGCCTTCGTAGACCGGGTCGGTGATCATCGCCTCGGTGCGGGCCGACAGGCGGATCGCCTCGTTGGTTTCGTCCGAGGGCACGCCGTAGGCCGGATAGGCGTAATCTTCGTTGATCACGATTTCATCGTCGCGCACGGCACGGCCAAGGCCCACCAGTTCGGCGGTGTCGTCGACGATGCTGCGCACCTGCGCACGGGTCTGGTCGGGGGTGCCCGAGGCGTCGATGCCGATCACGCTTTCGGCGCGGTCCTGTGCGGCAAAGCCCACGATCATCCCCGCCTGGGTCGAGCCAGTGACGACGCAAACGACGATGTAGTCGAACTTGAATCCCAGCTCTTTTTCCTGCTCGGCCACTTCCTCGGCAAAGCCGATGTAGCCAAGCGCGCCGTATTTGTGCACCGAGGCACCTGCGGGAATGGCGTAGGGTTTGCCGCCCTTGTCCTCGACCGACTTGATCGCGTCCTCCCAGCTTTTGCGAATGCCGATGTCAAAGCCGTCATCGACCAGACGCGAATCCGCGCCCATCAGGCGGGTCATCATGATGTTGCCGACGCGGTCATAGACGGCGTCGTGGTGCGGCACCCATTTTTCCTGAATGACAACGCAGTCCATGCCGATTTTCGCGGCTGTCGCGGCAACCATGCGGGTGTGGTTGGACTGAACGCCGCCGATGGACACCAGCGTGTCGGCACCGGATGCGATGGCGTCGGGGACGATATATTCCAGCTTGCGCAGCTTGTTGCCGCCCATCGCCAGACCCGAGTTGCAGTCTTCGCGTTTGGCATAGATTTCGACCTTGCCACCCAAGGCTTCGGTCAGGCGGGGCAGGTGTTCGATGGCGGTGCGCCCGAATGTCAGCGGGTAGCGTTCGAATTTATCAAGCAGGGACATGGTTTTCCTTCCGGTTTGGCTTTGGTGCATGTTAGGGGAAGAAGGATGAAATGTGCTTTCTAACTTGGGGCTGTGTTTTGCGTATTTCTGATAGAAAGCCGAGAATACTAAGCAGTATGAGAGATAGTCAGGTAGATTATGGAAGAATCTTCCACTGAAAGCATCGACAGAATCGACCGCAGGATTCTGCGCCTGTTGCAGCAGGACGGGCGGTTGACCAATGCCGAGATTGCGCAGCGGGTGAACATCAGCCCGGCCACCTGTCACCGCCGGATGCGGCGTCTGTCTGCGGACCAGCATGTGCTGGACGTGCGGGCGCGGATCAATCCGGTGTCGGTGGGGTTGGGGTCGCTGGTGATGGTGGGTGTGGTGCTGGACCGGTCCACGCCCGACAGCTTTGCCGCCTTCGAGGACGCGGTGATTGCCATGCCCGAGGTGCTGGATTGCAACCTGGTGGCGGGGGATTTCGATTACCTGCTGAAAATCCGCGTGCGGGATATGGCGGATTTCAACGCGCTGCACAGCAAGATGCTGATCGCCCTGCCCGGCGTGCGCCAGATCCGCAGCTTTTTCGTGATGAAAGAGGTGAAGGACAACGCGCCCCTGCCTTTTTAAGGGGGCGGTTCTAGGGGGCCAGCGCCTGCGTCAGCGCATCGTCCCGGCCATCGACAATGTCGGCCAGCAGCGCGCCGGTGGTCGGCCCAAGGGTCAGGCCCTGATGCCCGTGGCCAAAGTTGAACCACAGCTTTTCGTGGCGCGGCGCACGGCCCACCATGGGCAACATGCGCGGCAGGCAGGGCCGCACGCCTTGCCACTGGCTGTCGGGGACGGGACCGTTCAACCCGACCAATGCGCCCGCCGCGGCTGCTCCGTGGGTCAGTTGCGCCAGGTTTTGCGGGGCGGTCGTGCGGGCCAGATGCGCGCCCGTGGTGATGCGCAGGCCGCGCGCCATGGTCGACATGACCACGCCGTGATCGGCCAGCAGATAGGGGCGGGCAAGGTTCCCCTGCATATCGTAGTGCCCGTGATAGCCGCGTTTCATCACCATCGGCACGCGGTAGCCCAGGTGTTTCAGCAGCGCAGGCGACCATGGCCCCAGCGCCACCACCAGATGTTCCGCGCTCAGGTGGCCGCCATCGCGGTCCACGCGCCAGCCTGTGATGGTCTCGGTGATCTGGTGCACGGCGCTTTGCAGGATCGTGCCGCCGCGTGTTTCGAACAGTTTGGCATAGGCACGGACCAGCGCGCCGGGGTCGGATGTGCTCCAGCTTTCGTCCCAGACGATGGCCCCCGCCGGGCTGCGGGTCAGCGCCGGTTCTTCGCTGCGCAGGTCGGACCCGTCCACGCAGCGCAGCGCCAACCCGTGGGTTTCGGCAAAGTCGGTGGCGGTCTGCGCACGCGCGTCGAAATCCTGCGCGGTCTCGTAAATCTCGCCCAGTCCGGTGCGGCGGATCAGGGCGTCAGCGCCTGCGTCGGCCACCAGCGTGCCGTGATCGGCGGTCGCGCGGGCGACCAGTGCCGCGTAATGCGGGATCACCTGGGCATGGCGGGCGGGGGCCGAGTGGCGGAAATAGTCCAGCAAGGCGCGTGCCGACCCCGGCAGAACCGTGGGGTCCAGCCGAAAGTCGTTGCTGCGCCCCAGCCCGTAACGCAACAGCGTCGCCAGATCGCGCGGCATGGCATAGGGCGCGCGGGCCTCGGCCTGAATGACGCCCGCGTTGCCATGGCTGGTTTCCTCGCCCGGTCCGCGCTGGTCGATCACGCGCACCGCATGGCCTTGCGCCTGCAAGGCCAGTGCTGCGCCGATCCCGACCATGCCGGCACCCAGAACAAGGAAATCGGCCATTCCGGTCAGCCCTGTGCGATCACGGTGATTTCGACCTTGGCGTCGATCATCAGGGCGGCGGCCAGCGTGGTGCGCACGGGGTAGGGTTGCGGGAAGGCGGCGGCATAGACCGCGTTAAAGGCGGCAAAATCCGCCGGATCGGTCAGGTAGCAGGTGGCCGAGATCACATGCGACAGGTCCAGCCCTTCGGTGGCCAGCGTCGCCTTGATGTTGGCGATGCAGTTTTCGGTCTGGGCGGTGATGCCCTCGGGGATCTTGCCGTTGGCGTCAAAGCCCAGCTCGCCGGACAGGTACAGGGTGTTGTCGATGCGGCGTGTTTTCGAGAGGGGGATGTTCATGGCTTTGGCCTTTCAGTTGAACGTCAGGAATTCATCCGCCTGCGACAGTGGCGGGGCGGTGCGCAGGGCGGCAAAGTCGGGGGCAGGCACGGCCAGATCGGTGCCTGCGATGACCGCTTCCAGTTCGGCGGCGACGGCCAGCACGCCCAGATCGTCGTGACGGCGGCCAACGATTTGCAGACCGAAGGGCATGCCGTTCGCGTCCATCCCGCAGGGGATCGTGATCGACGGATGCCCCGGAATGGTCGAGGCATAGGCCATCGCCAGCCAGTGATAATAGCTTTTGGTGGGCGTGCCGTCGATTTCGGTCGGGTACAGTTCGCGCCACGGGCGGGGGCTGATGGTGACGGCGGGCGAGATGATGAAATCGTGCAACTCAAAAAACGCCTGCCAGTCGCGGTGATAGCGCCCTTGGGCAAAGATCGCCTGCGCCACGTCCTCGGCGGAATAGCTGCGGCCTTCGCGGACGTTGTCGGCGACGTTGGGGCCGACATGATCGGGGGTTTCGTCGTAAAGTTTCGCGTGGACACCCAGAAACTGCACACCGCGCAGGACCGAGAAAATGCGGTCGGCGTCGGTGCAATCGGGGGTGGCTTCGGTGACCTCGCCCAGGAACGGCGCCAGCTTGGGCAGGATCGCGCGGAAGTGGTCGCGGATCAGCGCTTCGGTGGGGGCAAAGCCGTAATCTTCGGTGACCGCGATGCGCAAAGATGTCAGATCACGGCGCGGCAGGTTGGCAAAGCTTGCCGCATCCCATGGGGTACGTCCGTCGATCACAGTGGTGAACGGGTCGTTGCGGTCGGGCCGTGCCAGTACCGACAGCATCAACCCCGCATCCGCCACGCTGCGCGCCATCGGACCGGATGTGGGCATGGGGATCAGCCCCGCCGCGCGGGTGTTGCCCGGCACCACGCCGGGGCTGGGCCGGTAGCCCACGATGCCGCAGTAAGCCGCCGGATTGCGCAGGCTGCCGCCGGTGTCCGATCCGGTGGCCAGCGGGGCATAGTCACAGGCCAGCGCCACCGCCGATCCGCCCGATGATCCCGCACAGGTGCGCGTCAGGTCGTAGGGGTTTGCCGTGACACCGTTGACGCGGTTGCGGGTGTTGCCGCCCGCGCTCCACTCCGGTGTGTTGGTCTTGCCCATCGGCAACCCGCCAGCCGCGCGCATGGCGGCAACGATGGCGTCGTCACCGGTGGCGATGTTGTCGGCAAAGGCCTCGGACCCGAAGGTGGTGGGCAGGCCCGTCACATCAATCATGTCTTTCACCGCAAAGGGCAGGCCATGCAGCGCCCCGAGCGACGCGCCTGTCATCACGGCGGTTTCTGCCTTTTTCGCGCCCTCCAGCATCCCGTCAAAGTCGCGCGCAATCAGGGCGTTTACCGCGTGGTCCAGCGTTTCGACCTGCGCAATGCACGCCTGCGCCAGCTCGACCGGCGACAATTGTTTGCGCGCGATCAGGCGGCGGGCGTCGATGGCGCCAAGGCTGGCGGGGTTGGTCATGGGGTGATCTCCTGTGGCAGGTCAAGGGCGGGGGACAGCGCTGCGGCGGCGTCCAGAAAGGCACGGTGGGCAGCGTCGGGGACGAACAGGCCGCCGGTGGCCCAGACGACGTGCACGATGTTTTCGGGTGGGACGTTGGCCATGTGGGCGGCGCGAAACGCCTTGCCTGTGGCACTGTGCATCAGATGGTGCGGCCCGGCAAAGCCGGCGGTGGCCGAGGGTTCGAATTGCAGCCCGTGGGTTGCGCCGGCCGCGACCCAGCGCAGCATGTCGGCGTCGCCCACTGTGCAGACGCCCGCCAGACGGTCGTGCATGCGCGCGTGCACCAGTGGCGACAGGGTGGCGACCGCCATGCCGTCGGCTTCGGTCCGGTTGGTCAGGCCCAGATCGTGCACGGACGGCGCATCGAATGCCATCTGGCACAGGGCTGATGCGGATTGCTGCGGCTCGACAAAGAAGCTGTGGGCATGGGGGCCGAACACCGCCCGCGCGCCATAGGCGATGCCACCCGGTGCGCCGCCGATGCCGCAGGGCAGGTACAGGCACAGCGGGCGGTTGGGGCCGATGACAATGCCCATCGCGTCCAGTTGCGCGGCCAGCTCTGCCGCTGCCGTACTGTAGCCGCGAAACAGCAGCTCCGAGGATTCGTCATCGACAAAATAGCTGTCAGGATCACCCGCCGTGGCATCGCGCGCGGCGGCAACGGCGGTGGAATAATCCGCCGTGTGCAGCACCACCTGAACCCCCAGCTTGCGCAGGCGGTCGACCTTCCACGGCTTTGCGTCGTTCGACATATGCACGACACAGGCATACCCCAGCGCGCGCGCGGCGATGCCGACGCTCAGCCCCAGATTGCCGGTGGACCCGACCGCAATCGTGCGGGCGGCAAAGAAATCGCGCATGTTAGCCAGATCGGTGACGGGCGCGTCGGGGGTCAGCACGCCAGCCGCGCGGGCCTGGGTGACGGCGCACATGAACACTTCGAACAGACCGCCGCGCGCCTTGATCGACCCGGCGACCGGCAGGGCATGGTCGCCTTTTATCAGCAGGGTGCCCGCAGGATCGCCAAACGCGCCTGCGGGGGCCGGGATCAGGTCAGACGTGACGCGCCCGCCCGACGCTTCCAGTTCAGGGAACAGCCGCGCCAACAGCGGGGCCAGCATGTCCCAGTCGGCGCGGGCGCGGTCCAGATCGGCGCGCGCCACCGGGTCGGCGGCGGGGGTATAGGCCGGATTGGCCCACAAAGCCGACCGGCCCGCGCGCACGTCGTCGCGCAGGGCGGTCATGTCTTGAGGCGAAAGTGACACGTCGATCAGTCCTTTGGCAGGCCCTGTTCGGCCAGATCGGCAAACAGTCCGGTCATCGCCACCAGCGCCTGACGCGACACCGGTTTCAGGACGTGTTCGTTGGGGGCGTGCTGTGAACAGCCCGCGTAGGAATGTGGCACCCAGATCGTCGGCAGGCCCAGCACATCGGCGAAACAGTCGTTGGGCAACGAGCCGCCAAGGTTGGGCAGGATGTCGGGGGCCACACCCACGCTTTTTTCAATCGACGCGGTGGCAAAGCGGACCATCGGGTGGTCGGGGTCCAGCCGTGTCGCGGGGAAGCTGTTGCGGCTGTGCGCGACGATCTTGACCTTGCCGAACCCTTCGCGGTCAAGATGGCGGCGCAGGGCGGGCAGGATGTCGTCCACCTCGGTGCCGACCACGAACCGCAACTGGCAGGTGGCGCGGGCCGATCCGGCGATGGCGTTGACCGGTGCGGCGGGCACGCCTGCGGTCATGGCCAGAATGGCAAAGCTGTTCCAGCCGAACACGCGCTCGACCGGGGTCAGGTCCGCCTCGCCCCAATCGGCGTCCAGGTCGATGCCGGTGTCGTGTGCGGGCAGGGCGGCCAGAACCTCGCGGATGCGGGGGGTCAGGCTGGTGGGGCGCCATTCGGGCACACGGATCTGGCCGCGCGCGTCGGTGATGCTGGCCAGTGCGTGCGACAGGATCATCGCGGGGTCCGCCAGCAGACCGCCGAAGTTGCCCGAGTGGTTGGCGCCGGCGCGCAGGTTGACCTCGAGATCAAAGCTGACGCCGCCGCGCGATCCGGTAAAGATCGTGGGTGCCGCAGGGCGCAAACGCGGGCCGTCGGAGGCGATGAACACGTCCGCGCGCAGCAGGTCGGCGTTGGCGGTGCAGAATTCCTTCAGGCCGGGGGATCCGGTTTCTTCGCCCATTTCGATGATGACCTTGGCGTTAAAGCCCAAGTTTCCCTGCGCCTTGATCACGGCATCCATGGCACGCAGGTTGATCAGGTGCTGCACCTTGTTGTCAGCCGACCCGCGCCCGTACAGGCGGTCGCCTTCCTCGATCAGCTCGAACGGCGTCAGCCCCTCGCGCCACTGGCCTTCTTGCGCGCGCACCACGTCGCCGTGGCCATAGGTCAGGACCGTGGGCAGGCTTGCATCCTCGATCCGCTCGGCGGTCAGGATCGGCGGGCCGTCGGGCACGGGGTTGTCGTGGAACTGACAGGTGAACCCCATGGCGTCCAGCATCGGGGCCATGTCGTCGTGCAGATAGGCATGCAGGTGCGGCTTGCCGCGCGGGTCCTGGCTTTCTGTTGGGCGCGACACCAGCGTGGCCAGTTCGCGTTGGAAATCGCCGCTGTCGAAATAGCGTTCGATGTCGGCGCGGGCGGTGTCTTGCAGGGTCATTCGGATGCCTTTTTCGGTTCAGGTTCGGCAACGCCATCGCCCCAGGGGGACATGGTTTCGGTGGTGCCGGAATTGGTGGTGCCCTCGCGCATCACCCCTGCGGGGCAGGCAAAGGCAAAGGGGAAGGGCAGCCGTTGCGCCAGCGCCAGCGGGAAATTGTCGGCCAGCGCGTCGGCCACGGGACCGGCAAGGCGTTCGTCCGCCACCACCTGCGCGCCGCCGGATGCGTCCAGACGAGGGGCCTCAACGGCGTCCTGCATCGACATCCCCTGCTCAATCAGGTGGCCGCTGATCTGCGCCACGGCGGGCATGATCTTGCGTCCGCCCGAGGCCCCCAGCGCAAAGCGGCGGGTGGGCGTTTCGCCCACGACGGGGCAGACGTTCATCAGACAGGCCTTGCCCGCCGCCAGCGAGTTCGGCTTGCCCGGTTCGGGGTCGAACCACATGATCCCGTTGTTCAGGTTCAGGCCGGTCGAGGGCGACACCACCTTGGAGCCGAAGATCGACAGCAGCGTTTGCGTCATCGACACCATGTTGCCGGCGCTGTCCACGATGGAAAAATGCGTGGTGCAGCCGGGGGCCTTGGCGCTGTCGTGATCGCCCATGTTGGTCAGCCGGTCCGCATAGGCCGCGCGCAATCCGTTGGTGCGGGCGACATAGGCGGCGGGGCTGTCGGCATCGGCGGCGTCGTAGCCGTCTTGCCAGTGGGCCAGCGCGTTGGCCAGCGTGGGGCCGGCGGTCAGGCCGGGCATGGCGAAGACAGTGCCATCGCGGAACGGGATCGACAGCGGGTCGGACCACGTGGCGCTGTAGTCGCGCAGATCGTCCATCGACAGGAAGCCGCCCTTGTCCGTCACGTCACGCACAAGCGCCGCAGCGATGTCGCCACGATAGAAAGCTTCTTCGCCCTCGCGGGCAAGCTGTTCCAGTGTCTCGGCCATCTTGCTTTGGTCCAGCCGCTGATCGGCCAGCGCGGTCCAGCCGGACCCTTTGGGCCATTGGCCATCGTCCAGATACAGCGCCGCTGCGTCCGGGTCACGGGCCAGATCACGCGCGCTGGAGGCGATGACAAGGGCCGCGTACCAATCCACGTGCAAGCCGCGTTTGGCCAGATCCACGGCAGGGGCCAGCAGCGTGTCCCACGGCATCCGGCCAAAGCGGCCGTGCGCGGCGGAAATGCCGGCCATCGTGCCGGGCACAGCCACCGATGTGGCACCGGTGACATTGCGGTCCTCGACCACGGCTTCCCACGGGAACAGGTCTGATGCCTTGCCGGCACCCGACAGCGGATAATGCGATACGTCCAGCGTGGCGGACGACCGCATCCCGTAGTTCAGCGCATGGGCGTGGCCCTCGTCTGCGCGCCACAGCATCATCGCACCGCCGCCCATCGGGCCGGACATCCACGGCTCGACCACGCCAATGGCAAAGCTTACGGCGACGGCGGCATCAACCGCGTCACCGCCTGCGGCCAGAACTTCGGCCCCAACCTCGGCGGCAACCACGTGCTGGGCGGCGACAACACCGCCCGATGTGGCCGTGACACCGGGTTTGCGGGTCTGCTGGCTGCGAGAGAACGACCCGCTCATGCGACGGCCGGGGGCAGGGTTGAGACATCGGGCACGACCCAATGCTTGCCGGGCTGCGCGTCCAGCAGCATTTTGGTATAGGGGTGCGACGGCGCGCCAAAGACCTGTTCGACGGTGCCGCGTTCCACCACATCGCCCTGTTGCATGACGATCAGCGTGTCGCAAACCTGTGCCGCGACGCGCAGGTCGTGGGTGATGAACAGAACGGTCAGCCCCATCCGGTCACGAATTTCATTCAGCAATTTCAACACCTCTTTTTGCACAGAGACATCCAAGGCCGAAACCGCCTCGTCCGCAATCAGGATTTTCGGTTCGACCATCAGCGCGCGTGCGATGCAGATCCGCTGGCGTTGACCGCCGGAAAACTGGTTGGGGTAGCGGCTGAGAACTTCGGGGTCCAGCCGCACGATCTTCATCAGCTCGCGGGCGCGTTCCATCGCCTTGGCGCGGTTTTCGCCAAAGTTCACCGGCCCCTCGACCAACTGATCGCCAATGGTGCGGCGCGGGTTCAGCGACCCGTAGGGGTCCTGAAACACGATCTGGATGTGTTTGCGGTAAGGGTGCAGATCGTGGCGCGACATCAGCGCGATGTCCTTGCCCTCGACCGAGACGACGCCGCTTTCGGGATCTTCCAGACGGATCAGGCATTTGACCAGCGTCGACTTGCCCGAGCCGCTTTCGCCCACGATGCCCAGCGTTTCGCCCTGATGCACGGTAAAGTTCACGTCCTTGCAGGCGTGGATCGTGCGCGCGGGGCGGAACATGCCGCCGGCCATGTGGTAAGTCTTGTTCAGGTTCGACACCTTCAGCACTTCGCGGCTGGTGATCGGTTCGGGCACGTCGCGGGTGCGGCGCGGCACCGCGTCGATCAGCAGGCGGGTATAGGGGTGTTGCGGACGGTTCAGGACCTCTTCGGCGGTGCCTTGTTCGACGATCTTGCCGTGCTGCATCACCACAACGCGGTCGGCAATTTCGGCCACCACGTCAAAGTCGTGGGTGACGAACATGATGCCTGCGTCGTGCTTTTCGCGCAGTTCCTTGAACAGGTGCAAAATCTGCTGTTGCGTGGACAGGTCCAGCGCGGTTGTCGGTTCGTCCGCGATCAGCAGGGACGGGTCCAGCGCCAGGGCCATCGCAATCACGATACGCTGGCGTTGGCCCCCCGAAAGCTGGTGCGGGTACGATCCGGAAACCCGGGGCGGATCGGGCAGGTGGACCTCTTCCAGCAGCTTGATCGTGCGGGCCTTGCGCTCGGATGCGCCCAGATCGGTGTGTTGCTGGAACATCTCTTCGATCTGGTCACCCACGGTATAACAGGGGTTCAGCGCCGACATCGGTTCCTGAAAGATCATCGCCATGCGACGCCCGCGCAGGTTGCTGTGCGCGCGTTTGGACAGTTTCAGCAGGTCGTGCCCGTCAAACCGGATTTCGCCCTGCGAGGGGTTCAGCGCCTGTGGCAGCAGCCCCATGGTGGTAAAGGCCGTGATCGACTTGCCCGAGCCGCTTTCGCCGACGATACAGACGATTTCCTTGGGCATCACCTGCAACGTCAGGTTTTCGACGGCATGGGCGCGGTCGGCGGCCTTGGGCAGGTCAACGGTCAGGTTGTTGATGGACAGGATAGGATCGGTCATCAGTTGCGGCCCTCCGGTGCGGTGACATCACGCAGGCCGTCGCCCAGCATGTTGATGGCAAGAACAAGAAAGAACAGGGCGACGCCGGGAATGGTGATCAGCCAGGGTTCGAACAACAGCATGTCCTTGCCTTCGGAAATCATCAGACCCCACGACGGGGTGGGGGGCTGTACGCCCAGGCCCAGGAAGGACAGCGCCGCCTCGAGTATGATGGCGTGGGCCATTTCCAGCGTGAAGATCACGATCAGGTGGTTCATCACGTTGGGCAGGATGTCCTTGACCAGAATGCGCGGCAGCGATGCGCCCAGCACTTCGGCGGCGGCGACATATTCCTGTTTGCGCACCTGCATCGTGGCCGACCGCAGCACCACGGCAAAGCGGTCCCACAGCAGCAGACCCAGCACCGAGACAACGACGGTCAGCGACCCGCCGAACAACGCCACAACGGCCAGTGCCACCAGCACGACGGGCATCGCCAGCCGCACGTTGATCAGAAAGGTCACGACCATATCGACGCGGCCGCCAAAGTAGCCGGCCAGAATGCCCAGCGTCGACCCGATGATGCCCGAGATAACGGCAGCCATGATGCCGATCAGCAGCGAAATGCGCGCGCCATATGCCAGCCGCGCCCAGAAGTCGCGGCCCAGCCCGTCGGTGCCCAGCCAGTGTTCGGATGTGCCGCCCAGAAACACCGGGGGTTTCATCCGCGCCAGCAGGCTTTGCTGGTAAGGATCATATTGGGTCAGCAGCGGGGCAAAGATGGCAATGCCCACGACGATCAGCATGACGACGGCACCAAACATCAGACCCCTGTGGCGCAGCGCGCGTCTGCGCATGGCCTGTCCGGGTGTCAGCGGTTTGTCGCGGGGGGCCTGAACGGGCAGGTCGGCGGGTGTGGTTGTATCGGTCATATCAGTCCTCAGCCCACGCGCAGCCGTGGGTCCAGCCATGCGTTCAGAACGTCAGCCAGGAAGGTGAACAGAATGTAGAAAGTCGAAAAGATCAGGATCAGGGCCTGCATTGTCGGCAGGTCGTTCCGCGCGATGGATTCCCACGCCAGATAGCCGGCACCATGCAGCGCAAAGACGGTTTCGACCACGATCGAGCCGCCCAGCATAAAGCCCATCTGAACCGCGGCCAGGCTGACCACGGGAATGATCGCATTGCGCAGGGCGTGCTTGAACATCACCTTGCGGGTGCGCAGCCCCTTGGCCCGCGCGGTGCGGATATAGTCGGACGACAACACTTCCATCATCCCCGCCCGTGTCAGACGCATGATCGCAGGGGTGGCGTAATAGCCCAGAACCACCGTCGGCAGCACAAAGTTCTGCCACGTCTCGTTGCCCGACGCAGGCAGCAGCCGCAGCTTGATCGAAAAGATCACGATCAGGATCAGACCGAACCAGAACGACGGGATCGCCTGGCCGACCACGGACAAAAACAGCGCAAATCGGTCGATCAGCGAATTGGGATTGGCCGCCGCGGCCACGCCCAGCGGAATGGCCACCGCCAGCGCCAGCGTGATGGCAAACAGGCCCAGCTTCATGGTGACGGTCAGACGGTCGGCAATCAGTTCGGTGACGGGGATGTCGAAATACCATGAATCGCCCAGATCGCCGGTGACCGCAGACCCCAGCCAGTCGCCGTATTGCACGATCATCGGCCGGTCAAAGCCATAGCGTTCGTTGACCAGCGCAATGTCCTCGGCGCTGGCGTTTTCGCCCGCGATGGCCACAGCCGGATCGCCTGCCATGAACAAAAGACTGAAGCTGATAAAGGAAACGGTCAGCGCCACCAAAAGGGCAAGACCGAGACGTTTAAGTATGAAGACGGCCATCGTGCGTCACCTTCCGGGCAAAGAAAAAACACGGGCCGCGCACCAAAAGCTGCGCGGCCCGTCAATGGTTACTTCCAGGAGAAGTCCGCGAAACGGATGACTTCGTCGTCCGTGGGGTCAAAGTTCAGCTCTTTGCTGAGCACATAGTTCACGTTGTAGGTCCACAGCGGCACCCAATACGCTTCGTCCGCGATTTTGGCGTGTGCTTTGGAATACAGCGCCTGACGCTCGGCGCGGTCGGTGATCGAACCGGCCTGTTTCACCCAGTCGATGACTTCGGGATCTTTTGCGTCGTCCAGCGGGCCACCGGTAAAGAATTCACCCGTGATGGCCGACACGTCGGGCAGCGAATAGGAACCCCATGTCTGGAACGAGATGGCCACTTCTTTCTTCTCGCGCTTTTCGCGCAGGGCGGCGTACTTCAGGTAGTTGAAGTTTGTCTTGATGCCGATCTCGTTCAGCATCCCCATAAGCGCTTCGGCATAGGGCCGGTCGCGGTAGGCGTAAAAGTCGATCTCGAACCCGTCGGGATAACCCGCTTCGGCCAGCAATGCCTTGGCTTTTTCGGGGTCGTAGTCATAGGTTGTCACGCTCAGGTCACAGCCGAACTGGATCGGCGCGCAACCTGCGTTGACAACTTCGGACGACCCTTTGACCAGCGCATCGACAATCGCCTGACGGTCGATGGCATGGTAAATCGCCTGACGGACCTCTTTCTTGGTCATCGGACCGTCGGGATCAACCGCACCCGCCGCGTCCATCGAGATATAGCCGATGCGGATCGCCTGTGCGTTGACCACGTCGAACCGGTCATCCATTTCGGCCAGTTTCTCGGCCTGATCGGCGGGCACGTTCCACAAGAAGTCCAGACCGCCGTTAAACAGTTCGGCCACTTGGGTGTTCATGTCGGGGATTGTCTTGATCTCGATCTTGCCGATCTGCGCCTTGCCTTTGGGGCTGTCGTGGTAATCGGCATAGGCGCTCAGCTCGTAGCGCTGGCCCGGCTCGACCGTGTCAACCTTGTAAGGGCCCGTTCCGACCGGCTTGGTGGCCATGCCGCTGGGGCCGACTTCGGCATAGTATTCGTCGGGATAGATGACGACGACGCTGGCCAGATAATCCTCGGCGGGCGGGAACGGCGCGTTCAGGTTGATGCGCACGGTGTTGTCGTCGACCTTTTCGGCGCCTTTCATCCAGCTTACGTTGGTCATGACTTTGACCCCGTTGTCCGGGTTTACCATGTAGTTGACCGTATAGACCACATCGTCGGCGTTGAACGCCTCGCCGTTGTGGAATTTCACGCCTTCGCGCAGTTTGAATTCAACGGTGACGTCGTCAATCCACGTCCATTCCGTGGCCAGGTTGCCCTTCATTTCGCCTGTCGCGGGGTCGCGATACAGCAAGCCGTCCCAGACGCCGCGCGTGAACAGGATGCCTTCGCGGGCCGAGTTGTAATAGTTGTCGACCGATTCCAGTTCTTTGGTGATCGCCATATGCAGCGTGTCATCCGCCTTGTCGGCAAATACGGGTGCGGCAGTCACCAGGCTTAGGGCGGTGCCGATCATCAGGGTCTTGAGTGTCATGGTAATCCTCACTGTGGTTGTTCGGGATGCTGTATTTTTATTCTTGTTCTTGTATACAACATCGGCGGATCGTAATTGGTCAAGCTAATACTGAAATTTTTTAACTGTCCAGAGCACCGTTGAACGGATGCTGATTACAAATCAGGCTTTGCTGACGGGACAGCGGTGCTGCCCTTTCGGTCCCGCCGCATGTGCAAGGATGCCCTGACCCGTTTCCCGCCCTTATTGAGAGAGCTCAGGACCGGAGTTTTCGTGACAGGTGGCTAGGATGCGGCCGCCTTCAGGCCTGCCATCAAGCTTTGGAAACGCTCGCCCTGCACCGTGACGTGGTCGCGCAGCGCATTGGCCGCGGCGTTGGAATCGCCCGTTGTCAGCGCTGCGACAATCGCCTCGTGTTCGGTCAGCGACTGGACCATCCGCCCACGAAGCCGCAACTGCTGACGGCGGAAAGGGCGCAGGCGTTTTTGCAGTTTCAGGCTTTCGTTCTCGAGAAAGCTGTTGCCCGATTCGCGGTAGATCGTGGCGTGAAAACGTTCGTTTTCTGCGTAGTACAGATCGCTGTCCTGCGCTTCGGCGGCCATCTGGCAGCGCGTGTTGGCATGTCGCAACTCTTCCAGCGCCTCGTTAGACATGCGCCGCGCCGCCAGACGCGCACAGACCGCTTCCAGCTCGGCCATCACTTCGAACATTTCCAGCAGTTCCAGCGGGCCGGGCTGGCGCACAAAGGCCCCCCGCCGCGGGATCAAGGTGACCAGTCCCGAGCTTTCCAGACGTTGCAGCGCCTCGCGCAGCGGGGTGCGCGACACGCCGAACTGTTCGGCCAGCCGAACCTCGTCCAGCCGGTCGCCGTCGGCAAAGGTGCCGTCGAAGATCATGTGTTCAAGCGAATTGGCGATATTTACGGCGCTGCGTTGTTCCATGCTGAAAAAGCTAGCTTGGGGATTTGAAGCACGCAATAACTATTATCTTGTATACAAAGTAATTGACCTGAAAAACATCATGCGCCTATGATCGGATCAACATATCCCGTTGCCTGCGCTGGCAGGAACGGTCCTTGTGCCTATAAAACAGGCGCTTACCCAGCCGATCCGGCGCGCTTGTCCTTGCACGGGGACGGGATCGCCCCGCGATAAGGACTTGCGACATGACGATACTTGCCGATCTACTTTCCACCATGTTCGAACGTCGCTACCGCACTTTGGGGCAGGGCCGCGCGTCTGGGCGGCCGGTCGAGGCGCTGATGGCCGACCTGCTGGGCAGCGCGGGCGAAACGTCGGAACTGGCGCTGGCACAGGACATTCTGGGTCACTATGCCAGCCTGGACGATGCGGGCAAGCTGGCGTTCCTGCGGCATCTGGCCCACGACATGAACATCGACCCCGAAACCGTGCGTTCGGCGCTGGATGCGTATGAACAGGCCCCGTCCAAGCTGACCTACCGCGCGTTCATGGGCGCGGCCGAGCCACAGCGGCAGGAACTGATCCGCCGTCTGAACCGCGTACCCGGTGCCACTGGTGCTTTGGTGCGGATGCGCGCCGATCTGCTGCGGCTGGCGGGCGACGATCCCGAACTGGCCGCGCTGGATCTGGATTTCCGGCACCTGTTCGCATCGTGGTTCAACCGCGGTTTTCTGGTGCTGCGCCCGATCAACTGGGAAAGCCCCGCGCATATCCTGGAAAAGATCATCGCCTACGAGGCGGTGCACGCCATTCACAGCTGGGACGACCTGCGCCGTCGGCTGCAACCGCAGGACCGCCGGTGCTTTGCCTTTTTCCACCCCGCCATGCCGGACGAGCCGCTGATTTTCGTCGAGGTGGCCCTGACCAAGGGCATCCCCGGCTCGGTTCAGGCGCTGCTGGCCGAAGACCGCGCGGCCCTGAACCCTGATGCTTGCGACACCGCCGTCTTCTATTCAATCTCGAACTGTCAGGCGGGGCTGGCCAGCATTTCGTTTGGCAATTCGCTGATCAAACAGGTGGCCGCCGACCTTGCGTCTGAATTGAAGGGGCTGAAATCCTTTGTCACCCTGTCGCCGATCCCGCTGCTGACCAAATGGGCCGCCGAGGAAGGTATTGAATTGCCGCAAGACCCCGAAGCACGCCGCGCGCTGGCCGCACATTACCTGCTGAACGCCAAGGGACGCGGCGATGCGCCCTTTGATCCTGTGGCGCGATTCCATCTGGGCAACGGGGCGCTGGTTCATGCGGTGCACGCGGACGCCGATGCATCCGACAACGGGCAGGCACAATCGGGCGGTGTTATGGTGAATTATCTTTATGATCTCGCGCAAGTCGCGGTAAACCACGAAAACTTTGCGACCAAACGCAAAATCGTTGCCAGTTCCGAGGTCACCTCGCTGGCGAAAACAGGCGCCAACGCGACGACTGCGGAAAGGTAAGACATGGCCAACCCTCTTTACGACACCCTGTTCGGGGCTCATGCGGGGCGCGATGCCCCTTTTCTGCATCTGATCGACGGCAGCACGGTGACCTATGCCGCGTTTCTGGCGCAGACCGCGCAGATGGCCCATGTGCTGACAGGGTTGGGGGTGCAACCGGGCGACCGCGTCGCGGTGCAGGTCCACAAATCGCCACAAGCGCTGGCGCTGTGCGCCGCCTGTGCGCAGGCCGGTCTGGTGTTCTTGCCGCTGAACACGGCCTATACCACGGATGAGCTGACCTATTTCATCGAAAACAGCGGTGCCGCGCTGGTGGTCTGTGACACGGCCAAAACCGGATCGCTGGGGCCTGTGGCCGAAGGGTTGGGTGCCAAGGTGGAAACCCTGAACGCCGACGGCACCGGATCGCTGACCGACAAGGCAGCGGAGCAGTCCGAGCAGTTCGACACGGTGGCCCGCAGCGCCGACGATCTGGCGGCGTTTCTCTACACCTCGGGCACCACGGGCCGGTCCAAGGGCGCGATGCTGACGCAGGCCAATCTGCTGTCGAACGCGCAGACGCTGGTGCAGGAATGGCAGTTCACGGCGGACGACGTATTGCTGCACGCACTGCCGATTTTCCACACGCACGGGCTGTTTGTGGCGACCAACGTGACATTGGTCGCGGGCGGCAGCATGATTTTCATGCCCGGTTTCGATCTGGAACAGGTGCTGTCCCAGATGCCCCGCGCCACGGCGATGATGGGCGTGCCCACATTCTACACCCGCCTGCTGGACGACGCCCGCTTTACCCGCGAGGCCGCGGCGCACATGCGGCTGTTTATCTCGGGGTCGGCCCCGCTGCTGGCGGAAACCCATGTGCAGTTCGATTGCCGCACCGGCCAGCGTATTCTGGAACGCTATGGCATGACCGAAACGAACATGAACACGTCAAACCCCTATGACGGCGAACGCCGCGCGGGCACCGTGGGCTTTCCGCTGCCGGGGGTCGAGCTGAAGATCACCGACCCCGACACCGGCGCGACCCTGCCGCAGGGCGAGGTCGGCGTGATCGAGGTGCGCGGGCCGAACGTGTTCAAGGGCTATTGGCAGATGCCCGAGAAAACCGCCGCCGAACTGCGCGACGACGGGTTTTTCATCACCGGCGATCTGGGCCAGATCGACGCCGACGGCTATGTCAGCATCGTGGGCCGGGGCAAGGATCTGATCATTTCGGGCGGCTACAACATCTATCCCAAGGAAATCGAGCTGGTGCTGGACGAACAGCCCGGCGTGCTGGAAAGCGCCGTGATCGGCGTGCCGCACCCCGACTTTGGCGAAACCGTGGTGGGCGTGCTGGTGCCGCAAAAGGGGCAGAGCCCTGACACCGACGCGATTTCCGAAGCGATCAAGGGGCCGCTGGCGCGCTTCAAGCACCCGCGCCGGTTGGTGGTGATCGACAGCCTGCCGCGCAACACCATGGGCAAGGTGCAAAAGAACGTGTTGCGCGACGCGTACAAGGATATGTTCGCCCCGACCTGATGCCGCCGCAGATGGGTGTCGATCTGCGCGCCGAACTGGCGTAGCAATGGCGCATTATTGTTTGCAGCAAGGGACAGCCGCCATGACCACAGACGCACCGACACCCCGGATCGCCATTCTGGGCGCGGGCCTGATCGGGGCCGCCTGGGCGGCGCTGTTCCAGCATCACGGCGCGGATGTGCGGGTGTGGGACCCGCATTCCGATGCGCTGGCCGCCACGCCGACACGCATGACAAAACCGCTGGCGCAACTGGTTGAAGTGGTCCCCGACGCGGGTCCACGTGGCACCCTGACCCTGTGCGACACACTGGCCGAAGCCGTGGACGGGGCCGATCTGGTGCAGGAAAACGCGCCCGAGAACATCCCCGTGAAACACGACCTTTATGCGCAGGTCGAACCGTTTCTGGCCGATCATGCGGTGCTGGCGTCGTCGACATCGGCGCTGACGTGGTCCGAACTGGCCCCCGGCCTGCAAGACCCCGCGCGGCTGATCACGGCCCACCCCTTTAACCCACCGCATCTGGTGCCGCTGGTCGAAATCTACGGCCCCGACGACGCGCGCGTGGCACGGGCCGAGGCGCTGTATCGCGGCGCGGGTCGTGTGCCGGTGCGGCTGAACAAGGACGCGACGGGGCATATCGCCAACCGTCTGGCCTCGGCCCTGTGGCGCGAGGCGGTGTTCATGGTGCAGGATGGCATCGCAGATGTCGAAGCGATTGACGCGGCTTTGGTCAACGGGCCGGGGCTGCGCTGGTCTGTGCTGGGCGCGCATATGGCCTATCACCTGGGCGGCGGGGCAGGCGGGATGGAAAGCTATCTGGCGCATCTCGGCCCCAGTCAGGAACGCCGCTGGGCTGCGCTGGGGTCGCCCACCCTTAGCCCCGAGGTTCAGGCCGATCTGGTTGCCGGTGTCCTGCGCGAGGCCGCAGGGCGCGACATTGCCGACCTGGAAGACACCCGCGACAAGGCGCTGATTGCCGCCCTGCGCGCCCGCAAGGATGCCCCCCATGTCTGACGCCACACCGCCCCGCATCGCGCTGATCCACGCGCTGGAAGAATCCGTTCTGCCGATCCGCGACGCCTTTGTCCGGCTTTGGCCGCAGGCGCTGCGCGCCGATCTGCTGGACGCGTCCCTGTCCGCCGATCTGGCCGCCGCCGGCACGCTGGACGCCGCGATGACCGACCGCTTTGTCACGCTGGGCCGCTATGCCGCGCGCGGCACCGGCCCTCATGACACCCGCGCCGTGCTGTTCACCTGTTCCGCCTTTGGCCCCGCGATCGAGGCGGTCAAGGCCGACCTGTCGATCCCCGTGATGCGCCCCAACGAGGCGGCGTTCGACGCGGCGTTGAACATCGGGTCGCGCGTAGCACTGGTCGTGACCTTTGGCCCGTCGCTGCCGGCCCTGACCCGCGAGCTGGAACAGATGGCCGCTGCGCGCGGGCAAACCATCGACATCACCCCCGTTCTGGCCGACGGCGCGCTGGCCGCCCTTAAGGCAGGCGATGGCGCAGGCCATGACGCGGCGGTGCAGGCGGCATGCCGTGCGCTGGGGCCGCAAGATGCGGTTGTCCTGGGACAGTTCAGCCTGGCGCGGGCCGAAAAGGTTCTGTCCCCGATGTTGGATTGCCCTGTGATCACCACCCCCGACAGCGCCGTGCGCGCCTTGCGCCGGATGATCGAAGCGGGCTGACCCGGCGGGCCGTCTGTCTTTGCGCGGCACGATACCATGCGGTCCTGGCTTGAAAATCCGGTCACATGCCAAAGTTCAGGGCCAGTTCGGCCCAGACGTCCATTATGTGGTTTAATCCACACAAAAGGCGCGAACAGGGCCGCGCGCGACAATAGGTTTAGACAGAGTGCGCGTTTCAAAGTACCACTCGTGGTAGCGTAATTCGGTCGGCCGCCCAAAAAGTGTGGTAACATAATAACAAGCAACTATTGTAAGTTAACGAAACCTGACAGGCTCATTAGTGCGCAAGCTTGATATTTTTCTGATTGCTTTGTTCATACTGATAACCGTCGGTATGGCCACGCTGCGCTATGAAACATCCCAACGCGCCGCCACACAGGAATTCGGCCGCTTGTCTGCGGACGGGATCGAGGCGCTGGACACGCGCATCGACAGCTATCTGCACAGCCTGACCGGAGTGGCCGCATTTATCCTGGCCTCGGAAGAGGTCGCGGCGACCGAGTTCGACGATTACGTCAAATCCCTGAAGGTCGAAGACTATCTGCCGGGCATTCTGGGCATCGGCCTGATCGAGGCCGTGGCCGATGCCGATCTGGCGCGGTTCAAGGCAGATCATCTGAACCAGGGTGCCTTCGACGTCCACCCCAAGCTGGATGTGGCCGAGCATTTTATCATCAGCCACATCTCGCCGCTTGAACGCAATCGTCAGGCTTTGGGACTTGATCTGCAATTCGACGCCGTCCGCGCCGAAGCGCTTGAAACCTCGAGAGCGACGCGGACACCACAGCTGACCCGACGCATCACGCTGGTACAGGACGATCAGAAACAGGCGGGTTTCTTGCTTGTGATGCCGGTGGAGAACCGCAAAGTGGGCGGGTTGGGCGGCGACATGTGGGTCTATGTGCCTTTTGTCGGGCCCGGTATCCTGTCCTACTTGACCCCCAGCCAAAGCAAAAGCTACGAGATCGCGGTTTACGACGGTGACGTGGTCGATCCGAAGAACCTGATCTACAATTCCGACCCCGAGGGCAAGAATGTCGGGGCGTTCTCGCAAACATACCAGACGGTCAACGTCGGGCGCACGTGGACCGTGGTGTACCGCAGCACCCCGACATATGACGCCTTGTTCAAGAAATACGCGCATATTCTGATCGTGATCGCGGGAACAATGTTGACGCTGATGCTGTATATTGCGCTGCGCAGCACGCGCATCCGCTCGGAAGCCATGGCCGAAGTCGCCGAAATGCGTGCCCGCAAACTGAATGCGCAAGAGGACGAGAAAAGCTCGATCCTGGAAAACGCCGTATCAGCCGTGTTCATTCTGGATGGTGACAGCAAGGTTCTGTCGGCGAACCAGGCGGCGCTTCAGATGTTCGGCTATGACGCGGATGAACTGCCTGCGCGTGATTTTGGATCTTTGGTCAGCGATGTTCCCGACGGGCCGCAGAACGACCGCCACAATGCAACCGGCGTGACCAAGGACGACAAACGTTTGTTGCTGGATGTGCAACGCAACAACTGGCGGTCTTTTGACGACGAATTGCGTCAGACCATCATCGTGCACGACCTGACCGACGAAATCCGCATTCAGAACGAACTGAACAACACCAAGACCATGTATGACCTTGCCTTGCAGGGCGCAGAGATCGGTGTGTTTGACGTGGACCTGACCACCGGCACGTCCGAAGTGTCGGACACCTGGTACAGGATCATGGGGATCGACAAGCCGACGCAAGACATCGACAGCCAAAGCCTGTTCATGGACCGGATCCACGCCGAAGACCGCCAGATCCTGATCAACGCCGATGTCGCTTGTATGCGCGGCGAAACCGAACGGTCGATCGCGGAATACCGCATTCGGTTCGACACCCCCGACGGTGTCATGTGGCGCTGGATGAGATCCGACGCCATCGTGGTCGAGCGGGACGAAAACGACCGTGCGACGCGGCTGATCGGCACCCAGACCGACGTGACCGACCTGCGCCATTCGCGCAATGCGCTGGAAGCCAGCGAGAAAAAGTTCCGCAAGGTGATCGCCGTGGCCCCGGTGGGCATGGTCATGATGGACGACCAAAGCAACATCACCGGTGTCAACAACGCCTTTTGCGCCGTCAGCGGCTATTCCGAAGAGGAATTGCTAAAGCCGATGCGCATGGCGGACCTGATCCCACCCGATGGACGCGGGCCGATCTACAGGGCCGTGTCCGAAATGGTCGCGGCGCGGGCCGAGCTGTATGAAGGCGAACATCAGGTTCTGCATTCCAGCGGCGAGCTGCGCTGGTGTTATTTCCGCGTCAGCTGGGTCTATGACAAGAACGAAGGCCGCTATTTCTATGTGGCGCAGGTTCTGGACATCACCGACCAGAAAAAGGTCGAGCATATGAAGAACGAATTCGTGGCCACGGTCAGCCACGAATTGCGCACGCCGCTGACTTCGATCAAGGGCGCGCTGGGGCTGATCCGCGCCACCGCAGGCGACACGTTGCCCGCAGCCCTACAGCGGCTGGTCGATATTGCCACAACCAACGTCGACCGGCTGACCTCGATCGTCAACGACATCCTTGACCTTGAAAAAATCTCGTCGGGCGAGGTGACCTTCAACTTTGACAATGTCGATATGGGCGCGTTGATCCGTGACACCGTTGACGAATTGTCGCCTTATATCAAAACCCATCTGGCCAATGTCGAAATTGACCTGCCCGAAATCCCGCTTCAAATATATGCCGACCCGGGGCGGACCAAACAGGTGCTGGTGAACCTGCTGTCGAACGCCTGCAAGTATTCGCCTGACAACAGCGCGGTGCGGATCAGGGCCGAAAAGCTGGGCGGCGTGGCGATTGTCTATGTCCAGAACGAAGGCCCCGGCATTCCCGAACATTTCCGCGCCCGCATCTTCAAGGCGTTCTCGCAAGCCGACAGCTCGGACACCCGCGCCAAGGGCGGCACGGGTCTGGGCCTGAACATCACCCGCCAGATCGTGAAACGCCACGGGGGCGAGGTCGGCTTTGAAAGCGTGCCCAACCGCGTGACCGTGTTCTGGTTCACTTGTCCGCTGGCTGAATCCGAAGCGCCGGCCCTTTTGCCCGCGCCGCGGTTGGTCAATTCCTCAAAGGACCGCCCCCGTCTGAAGGTGCTGCACCTTGAGGATGATCTGGATTTTGCCGAAGTGATCCATTCGGGCCTGGGCGGTGTGGCCGATGTCTCCCATGCCAAGAACATCGCAGAGGCGCGCAAAAGGCTAAAAGACAACGATTACGACGTCCTTGTCATTGACTGGACCCTGCCCGACGGTGACGCGTCAGAGTTGCTGGACGAAGTCTGTGACGCGGGCAGAAAAATTCGAATCGTCGCTCTGTCTGCCGATGGCAGCCGCTCTGCCGATCAGCGTTTGTCCGCAAATCTTATTAAATCACGCACGGATCTGGCGGATATTTCGGCCAGTGTACTTGGCTTTGAGGCCCAAGCGTCATAGCGGCACCGCGCCAGTGACACCCTGATTGACCAACATTGCCCTATTTTCGCCAACATGGGCTGCGATAGAATACACATCCGCAGACAATTTAGCGGGTTCGCAAGAACATGATGTAATTGGGCAGCGTGTTTGAGTTCAGGGATGAGCAGTGTGTTTTTCGAGGGTTTTACCGATAAAACGGCAGCCGGGTTTACGCTTGGCAGTGCTTTGGCACTAGGCTGGTATGTATTTAGTCCAAGCTTCTTACCGGGGGTCAGCGCACAAGTGCTGCCAATTGCAGGGGCAATTGCGCTGTCCGGCCTGACACCTTTGGCCTTGGTCAAATACAACATGCGCCGCACGACCTCGGGTCGGGCGTTGTCGATGGCCCAGCGGCTTAGCGCACTGGACCGTCACGCGATGGTCAGCATTGTGAACGAAAAGCACCAGTTGACCGAAGCGAACGAACAATTTCTTGAAATGACGGGCTATACGCGCAACGAGCTGATGGGCGAGCAGGTTCTCAAGGTCTACGATGTGACCCACCGCGCGCTGGCGCTTGAAATTCGCACCAGCCTTCAACGCGGCGAGATGTGGCAGGGTGAAACGCCGCTGCGCTGCAAGGATGGCTCGGTCATTTACACCCACAGCACGATCATGCCCCTGTTTGACAACAAGGGCGGCTGGAAAGGGTCGATTTCCGTTCGCACCGACATTACGCACACCCGTCAGTTGCTGGCGGAACGCAATGTTGCCGAATCCCTGCACGAACTGCGCGACGACATCTGGATTGTCCGCGCGGAATCCGAAAAGTTTGCTTATGTGAATGCCGCCGCACGCCGCCGTCTGGGCTGGCAGAACAGCGGGATCGAGCAACATTCCTTGTCCGAACTGGTGATGCAGCCGGGCGGCAAGGCGATCCGCACAGCGTGCCGCCGCATGATTGAGCGCGGCGAAACGTCGACACAGTTCGAAGAAACGCTGTTTGACGTGCCGTTTCACATCAGCATCAAGTTTCTGCCCAGCCACCACAACGACGACCGGTTCCTGATCGTGCTGAACGACATTTCCGCCCGGCTTGAGCAAGAGCGGACCCAATCCGAATTTATCTCGACCGTCAGCCACGAACTGCGGTCGCCGCTGACGTCGATCAAGGGCGCCATGGGGTTGATGTTGTCGAACGCCACCGGCGACCTGCCGGAAAAAGCGGTCGATCTTCTGGGCATTGCACACCGCAACGCCGACCGTCTGGTGCTGATCCTGAACGACATTCTAGACCTCGAGAAAATCTCGGCGGGGCGCATGGAATTCACGATGGACGATGTGGACATGCGCGATCTGATCCGCGAGGCCCAGCAGGCCAACGCCAGCATCGGCGAACGCTTTGGTATTTCGCTTGAGGCCACGGGGCTGGACGGCCCGCTGCCGCTGCGCACCGATCCCAACCGGGTGATCCAGGTGCTGAACAATCTGGTGTCGAACGCCTGCAAGTTTTCCAAATCCGGCGACACGGTTTTGATCCGCGTCCGCGACGAGGGCGATTCGTTGCGCATCTCGGTGCGCGATCAGGGGCAGGGGATTGCCTTGCAGGACCAGCCGAAAATTTTCGAAAAGTTTGCCGACCTGGCCAATTCCTCTCGCACAACCAAGGGTGGAACCGGTCTGGGATTGAGCATTTGCAAGGCAATCGTCCAAAGTCTGGGTGGAACCATCGGTTTCAACAGTATCGAGGGCAGCGGAACGACATTTTTCTTTAATTTGCCTAAATCCGAGGCTATATCTGCCGAAACCAGCATCGAGCCGAAATTGCGCGTGGCCTCTTGATTGGAAATTAGATGATCAAAATATTACACGTAGAAGATGACGCCGACATTCGTGAAATTGCCCAGCTCGCTTTGGGGTTATCGGGCGATTTCGAAGTCGTTCAAAGCGCCTCGGGCGAAGAGGCGCTGCTGATGGTGCAGGCCTTTATTCCTGATGTTCTGCTGCTGGACGTGATGATGCCCGGCATGACCGGCCGCCAGACGCTTGAGCGGATGCGCGAGATTCCTGCGCTGGAAAAAACCCCGGCGATCTTCATGACCGCCCGTGCCCAGAACTCCGAAGTGGAAGAACTGCGCGGTCTTGGCGCCGCCGAGGTGATCAGCAAGCCGTTCGACCCGATGTCACTGGGCGACCAGATCAAGGCCGCGTTGAAAGCTTACGCCGAGGCGTAAGGCACAGCGATCCAGCGCACGCTGATGTTTCAGGCATCCACCTTGGTGGGTGCCTTTTGCGTGACAAAGCCACAGCTTGGGCCGCGTTGGAAACGTGCGGGGGTGGACCGGCGGCCAGCCCCCCCATCCCGAACGCAAAAAACGCGCCGTGTGGCGCGCGCGTTCCTTGTTCATAACGGGGGCCCTGACGGGCAGGGCGAATTCAGTGCAGCAACCCTTTGCACTGTTCGACAAAGTCGTCGATCTGTACCAGCAACGCGTCAGGGCACAGTGCCAGATCGTTGTCCGGGCCGGTCAGGTGCGCGACGATGTCGTTTTCGCAGCTGCGCGCCGCATGACCCAGATCGTCAAAGCCCAGCGAACCGGCGGTGCCTGCGATCTGGTGCAGGATGTCACGCGCGGCCGCCAGATTGCCGTTCACCTCGTCCAGTGTCTGACCCTCGTAGGCCAGAACCGCGTGGTGCGCGATGCTTTGCTGGCGTGTCACCAGAAGATCCAGAAACCGACCCCGGATTTTCTCCAGCCCCGACATCATGTCCAAAGCGCCGTCCATCACGCGCGCTGCTCTGTCAGCCAAAAGTCATGGCGGTTGCGTTCATATTTCTCTGCCGAGACCTTGGCGCTGGAATGTGCCTCGCCCAGGGCGTCCATCACGGCACTGCCGCTTTTCCAGATCATCCGCACGGCGCTGCCTGCGCTGACGCGCGGTTCCAGCGGTTGGCCGTCATTGTTGAACAACTCCATCCGCGACAGCGCCAGGTTCACATCGTCCATCAGACGCTCTGTGTCGGGCCGCCAGCCGCTTTCTGTAACGCAGACAAAGGTGCCGTCGCCACCATAGGACATCAGGAACTGATGGCCCGCCAGCGTGTCCGAAATCACCTCGGCCACGTCCGAAATCAGGCCGCTGAATTCAAAGGCGTTCAGGGTTTGGTGAAACCCTTCGACATCGCGCACGGAAAAGCCGAAAGCGGTCGAACCGAACAGCGCGTTGCGCGACAACTGGGCCACGTAGTTTTCCATCGCGATAAAGTCGATCACGTTGTCCACGTCATAGAC
>NZ_CAXBJW010000017.1:0-36357 GCF_963976325.1 uncultured Pseudosulfitobacter sp. | reverse complement strand
ACCGGAAGGCCAGCGAGAACACCAGCGTCATCATCGCGATGCCGCCCACCGGTTCCAGGATTGCCCACAGGTAGCCGCCCGGGCTGCGCCCATAGGTGGTGGACATCTCGCGCAGCATCAGCGCCAGCACGGTGCGCAGGGTGGGAAAGGCGCGCAGGGTCTTGCGGCGCGGCTTTTGCGGAGTCTGCGGGGGCACGGGGTCGGTCAGCGTTGTCATGGCGGCCTTGCGTGGCGGGTGACGGAAGACGACAGAGCAGGGGCCGGTCGGATCGGTTCTGGTGTTCGCCACCGATGTTATGTACCAATCACGGTCAAGTCACAATCATCCCGCAGGGGGCCGCGTGTCCGACTCCGCAAAAACTGAATCCGACCGATCCGCCCGTCTTTCCGAAGACCCTGAAACGGTGTCCTCTGAAACCGACGCCTCGAAAGAGGCCACGCGCCCGGACCGGGGAACAACTGACCGCGGAACTGACCGGGGCACTGCGGACAAGCCGCGCCGGATCGGGGCAGGGCCTGCCACACGCAAACCCGCCCCGTCCGATCCGGCGCCGGCGGTGGGGTCGACCACCACACCTGCCCCCGAGACGCCTGCGCCTGCGGCTGTGCGTCCGCCGCAGGGGCCTCCGCGCTCGCCCGAGATGATGGCGGCCCGGGCCGCCAAGGCCGAGAAACACGCCAAGAAGAAAGCCGCCAAAGCCGCAGCCAAGGCCGAAACCAAAGCCGCCCGCGCGGCACCCGCGACCGATACGGCCCAACCCGGCGCCCAACCGGCCCCCCAGCCTAGCCCACAACCCGACCCACAGCCCGCGCAACCCGCCGCCGCAGGCCCCGCGCCGCGCCCGCCGGTGGCTGCCGCCCGCGCCAGACGCCGCCACTGGGTCGTGCTGCTGTCGTTCCTGGTCTTCGTGGCCCTGCCTGCGGGCGTCGTCGCGGCCTATCTGTGGACACGCGCGGTGGATCAATATGCGTCAAGCGTGGGCTTTTCGGTGCGCAAGGAAGAGGTCGGCTCGGCTGTCGAAATTCTGGGCGGGATCACCGCGCTGTCGGGGTCCAGTTCAAGCGACACCGACATCCTGTACGAATTCCTGCAAAGCCAGCGTCTGGTGGCCGACATCAACAACGAGATCGACCTGTGGAAGATCTGGAGCAAGGCCCCGGATGATCCGTGGTTCCGGCTGGATCAGGGCGGTTCGATCGAGGATCTGGTGGCCTATTGGGAACGTATGGTGACGATCACCTATGACAGCGGTGCGGGGCTGATCGACGTGCGCGCGCTGGCCTTTGACCCCGACGATGCCCTTGCCATCTCGCAGGCGCTGTTCGACCGCTCAAGCGAGATGATCAACGATCTAAGCGCCATCGCCCGCGAGGACGCGATCCGCTATGCCCGCGAAGAGCTGGAAACCGCTGTCGAGCGGCTGAAACTGGCGCGCGAGGCGATCACCCGCTTCCGCAACGCCAACCAGATGGTCGACCCCTCGCAGGACACCCAGGTGCAGGCCGGCCTGCTGGGCACCTTGCAGGCGCAACTGGCCGAAGCCCTGATTGATCTGGACATCCTGCGCGACACCACCCGCGAAAACGACCCGCGCCTGACGCAGGCGCAGCGCCGTGTCGAGGTGATCGAGGACCGTATTGCAGCCGAGCGCCAGAAAATGGGTCTGGGCGGCGACGCGCAGGTGGACGGGGTTTTTGCCAATCTGGTCAGCGAATACGAACGTCTGGTGGTGGACCGCGAATTTGCCGAGCGCACCTATATTTCGGCGCTGGCCGCCTTTGATGCCAGCCAGGCCGAGGCGCGCCGCAAAAGCCGCTATCTGGCGGCGCATGTGTTGCCCACCAAGGCGGAAACCTCGCGGTTCCCCGAACGCGGCGTGCTGCTGGCCCTGACCACGCTGTTTTTGTTCCTGGCCTGGGGCATTGCCACGTTGCTGGGCTATGCGCTGCGGGACCGGAAATAGGCGGCCGGAGATGATCCGTTTCGAGAACCTGACCAAGATCTACACGCTGGAAGGCCGCCGCACCGTGGTGGCCGACAACCTGAATGCCACCTTTCCCACTGGACGGGCCGTGGCCCTGATGGGGCGCAACGGGGCGGGCAAGTCCAGCCTGCTGCGCATGGTGGCGGGCACCATGGACCCCACGTGGGGGCGGATTGTCTCGGATGGCACGATCTCGTGGCCGGTGGGCTTTGCCGGGTCTTTCCACAACGAGCTGACCGGCGCGCAGAACGTGCGGTTCGTGGCGCGCATCTACGGGGTGGACACCGACGAGCTGGTGGATTTCGTGCAGGATTTTGCCGAAGTTGGGCAGCATTTTCACATGCCGATCAAATCCTATTCGTCGGGGATGAAATCGCGGCTGACCTTTGGCACCTCGATGGGCATCGCCTTTGACACCTATCTGATCGACGAGGTGACGGCGGTGGGCGATGCGTCGTTCAAGGCCAAGAGCGCGCGGCTGTTTGCCGACCGGATGCGCAACTCGGGGGCGCTGATGGTCAGCCACTCGATGGGGCAGGTGCGCCAGATGTGTGACGCGGGCGCGGTGCTGGAAGACGGCAAGCTGATCTATTACGACGATCTGGACGAGGCGATCGAGGTGCATCAGGCCAACATGGCCAAACCGCGCCGGATCTGAGCCTAGATCCGCCCCAGCCTGTTTTCATCATCGACCACCGCCAGCGCACAGGTCGTGCCGGTCCAGCGCCACAGCACAATGTTCAGCGCATCCGCGTCCGCGCCCTTGGCAAAGCTGCGGACCAGAAGCCCCGCAAAACCGTCCCTAACAAGGGCATTAGAAAAGATCTGCGTCGGCACCGGCCGGCCGTCCAGCATGGCCGCGCGCCAGTCGGGGGCCTGCATCAGCGCCGGGGTCATGTCATAGGAGGCCAGCGCCTGCATGTCGCGGCTGTCAAACACCGGCCCCAGATCGGCGCGGTAGGACACCAATACCGTGGGTTGCAGGCTGCCGGCCTGATTGGCCTCGCGCAGGGCGGTGGTCGGGTCCAGTGCTGTGTAAAGCGCGGGCGTGCCGGGGGCGTTGAACCGCCCGCCATAGCGTGCAGCGCCGTACCCCGACAGCGGCTCACGGGCATAGACCGGGTTCAGGGCACGGTAGAGCGGCCCCTGATAGCACCCGTTTTTCAAAGGCATCAGGCGAACACGCCCGCATCGACCGCGTCGATATAGTCCAGCACCTGACCGGCCTTGCCGTCCTGAACCAGTTGCATGGCGGTGCGCCCGTCAAAGCCGGGCAGCGGCTCCGAGCGATACCAGGCATAGGCCATCAGTTCAGAGCCAAAACGCGGTGTAACCTTGTTCAGCACTTCGACCAGTTCGCGCAGGCGGCGCTGGGTCTTGTCCGACTGCACGCGGGTGCGCCGTTGCAGGGCGTCCTTGCTCAGACCCACGGTCTGGGCAATTTCCTCGGCCGAGGTGCGCAGGACGCTGGCAATGTTGCGCGGCTCGAACTGGCCGCCTTCGGTGAATTTCGCGATCTGCATGGGGCGGCTCCTGTGGACGGATTGCCGGTTATTTTGACATTATATAGCGTTATTTTCACTGTCGATCAAGGGCCACGGCCTAGATCCGCCCCAGCGCCGCCACGGCATAAAGGGCGGCGGTGTCTGCGCGGCCCTGACGATGAACCCCCGTCCGGCGCAGGGCGCGGGCGCGGGCAGGGCCAGAAGAGGCGCTTAAAACAGTCTCTAACACGGTCTTTGCCGCAGGGGTCAGCGCGCCCGTGGCCTGCAAGGCCGCCATGTTCGTCGCCATCCAGCCGCCGAATGTGCCATCCAGCATCAGCCCCAGCCGCCGCAGCCGCGCCAGTGGCCCGCGAAAGCTGCCCATGACGTTGCCGTCGTGCTGGCGGTAGTGCAGCACCGGATGGGCGTCCAGCACCACCTGCGCCCCCGCGCCGGTCATCAGCTGGTACAGCCACCAGTCGTGAAAGGCGATGCCGCGCGGCACGCCCGCCTGCCGCACGATGTCCAGTGCCGCAGCATTCAGCGCGGTGGAATGGCCCGACACCACGTTCTGCACCAGCGCGTTTTCAAAGCTGGGGCCGCGCGGCCAGTCGGGCGAGGTGCCCCGCGCAGCACCGTCCGCACCCATATGGATGCTGCCCGCGCCGTACAGCACCGGTGCGCGCGCGCGCGCCAGTGCGGCACCGGCGCGGGCCAGTTTGTCGGGCAGCCAGATGTCGTCCTGATCCGACAGCGCGACCGGGCCGCGCGGCAGGTCGGGATGGCACAACAGGTGCATGAAATTCGCCGCCGCCCCGCGTTGCGGCCCGTCGATCAGCCGCACGTCGTGGTCGCGGCCAAAATCCTGCACCAGCGCGCGGGTGGCATCGGTCGAGCCGTCGTCCGACACCCACAGCCGCCAGCCGGAATGGCTTTGGGCGGCAAGGCTGGCCAGTTGCGCAGGCAGGTGCGCGGCCCCGTTGCGGGTGGCCATCAGCACGGTAAAGGCGGGCAGGGCGGTCATGGCTCATAGGTGGCGCAAGTGATCATGGTTGCCAAGCCGTTAACGAACGGCGCGCGCGTTCACATCTGTTGATTTTTACGCAAGCGCCCCAATTCCGCCACGGTTGGTTCTGCCCGCGTTAACCGCTGCGGCGCGATACCGGTTGCATGGCTCAGGGGTGGGCCGGACTGTCATGAAGGGGGCCGGGGGTGGCTTATCTTGCACATGTCGGCACAGGTGCCGGCGGGTCCGATGCGTTTGTGTCGGGCATCAGCGATCTTGTATCCTACACCTGCAACAAGGGGCCGCGCGTCGCCACGATCAGCGTCGACGGCCAGTGGATCGAGATCCGCAATCCCGACGGGGATTTTTCGTTGATGCACCGGGTGTTCGTGGGCGACGCCGACGGGCTGACCGCGCCGGGGCGGCTGGAACTGGGCGTGTACCAGGGATCGCTGGCCTTGCTGTCCTTTGGTCCGCAAGGCGCGCCGATGGTGGCGCATGTGCTGAACGCGAACGGGCGCGTGGCCTATAGCGCGCCGGTGCAGGGGGCCGCAGGGCGGATTTCGTGCATGGAGCGGATCGAGGCGGCGGGCGGCAAGGTGCTGGTGTTCACCGCAGGGCAGGACAGCGACGGCATCACCTGCTGGCAAGAGCGTGACGACGGCACATGGGCCTTCGAGGCGGTGCTGGATCTGGGCGGTGCCATCGGCGCGCGCGACGTGGCCGACATGGCGCAGGTCACGGCGCACGGGGCGACCTGGCTGGTGACGCTGTCGGCGCAGGACAATGCGGTGAACCTGTTGCAGATCAGCGCGGGCGGGCAGGTGTCGCTGGCGCACCGTCTGGATGCCGCGGGCGGGCTGCCGGTGTCCAACCCCACGGCGGTCGACGTGGTGCAGATGGGTGGCAAGACCTTTGTTCTGATGGCGGCGGCGGGCACCTCTTCGATCTCGGTGATGCAGGTGCAGGCGGCGGGCAAGCTGGCGCTGGTCGATCAGGTCAACGACGACCTGAACACGCGATTCCAGTCTCTGACACAGATGGAAGTGATCGAAACCGAGGGCCGTGTGTTCATCGTGGCAGGCGGGGCCGACGACGGGCTGTCGCTGTTGACGCTGCTGCCGGACGGGCGGCTGGTGCATCTGGACACCATTGCCGACAGCACCGCGATGGCGCTGGAGAATGTCACCGGCCTGAGCCTGCTGGTGCAGGACGGGGTGCTGCGCATCTTTGCCTCGGGCGAGGGCGGGCTGCGGGTCACCGAACTGGCGGTCGATCTGGGGCATCTGGGCACGGTGCAGACGGCGGGCGGCAGCAGCGCCGATCTGACCGGCACCGGCGGCGACGACATCCTGCAAGGCAACGGGGCGGCCAACAGCCTGGACGGCAGGGGCGGCGACGACATCCTGATCGACGGCAAGGGCGAGGACCGGCTGACCGGCGGCGCGGGCGCCGACCTGTTCGTCTTCGAGGCCGACGGCCGCCGCGACATCATCACCGATTTTCAGGTCGGCGTGGACACCATCGACCTGTCGGGCATGGGCCGCGCCTATTCCCTGGATGCGTTCAAGTTTCAAAGCACCCCTGACGGCATCAAGATCATCTTCCAGGGCGAAGAGCTGCGCATTTTCAGCCACAACGGCCAGTCGCTGGACCGGTCCGATTTCCAGATCACCGACCTGATGGGCCTGTGGCACGTGGACACCGGACCGGTCCAGCAAGAGGCGCAGACCCTGATCGGCACGGGCGGGGATGACGTGTTGCAGGGCGGCACCGGCGACGATCTGCTGCGCGGCGAGGCGGTGCACGCCAGCTTTGACGATCCGGCGGGCCAGGTGTTCCGGCTGTACCGCGCGACGCTGGACCGCGACCCCGACCGGGGCGGGCACAAACAGTGGACCGATGCGCTGGTGGACGGATCGCAAGGGCTGCTCGACGTGATCTCGGGCTTTGTCGGGTCGCGTGAATTCCAGCGCAGCTATGGCGACACCACCGATGCGGAATTCGTCACCCTGCTGTACACCAACGTGCTGGACCGTGCCCCCGATCCGGGCGGGCTGGCGTTCTGGACCGGGCATCTTGAGGCAGGCACCCGCAGCCGCGCCGAAGTGGTGCGCGGCTTTTCGGAATCGACCGAGTTCAAGGCCGACACGGCGCTGGACAGCATGGGCATGAGCTTTGCGGGCTATCAGGCGGCGCTGGTCGATGATGTCTACCGGCTGTACCGCGCGACGCTGGGCCGTGACCCCGACGTGGCCGGACTGCTGGACTGGTCGGGGCGGATGGCGGGCGACTGGACCTATACGGATGTGGCTGCGGGCTTTGTCGGATCACGCGAATTCCAGCGCACCTATGGCGATGCCACCGACCGCCAGTTCGTGACGCTGTTGTACAACAACGTGCTGGACCGCGACCCCGACACTGCGGGCATGGACAACTGGCTGACCCACCTGCGCGAGGGCACCCGCAGCCGCGAGGAAGTGGTGCGCGGCTTTGCCCAGTCGGGCGAGTTCATCCGCAGCACCGGCGACGACCTGACCGCCTATCTGCGGCGCTTGGGCGAAAACGACCGGCTTGAGGGGGGCGCGGGCGAGGATGTGCTCTATGGCGGCGTGCTGTCCGACACCTTTGTCTTTGCGGCCTTTGACGGGGGCAACCACACGGTGGTCGACCTCGAGGCCTGGGACCGGATCGAATTGCAGGGGTTTGGGTATGGCGGCAAGGGCGGCGCGCTGAGCCATTTCCAGCAGGTCGGCGACGATGTGGTGTTCGACGACCAGGGGGTCACCGTGACCTTTCTGGACGCCGATCTGGACGTGGTCACGGCGCAGATGCTGATGCTGCTGTAAGAGCGCCTATAAGCAAGATTATGTTAAAAGATGTGGTTTTGCGACATGGATGCAACTGTCGCCAAAGGATCGAAAACGGTGCCGTATGGGCGCAATTGCCCTGCGGCCAATACACGCTGTAAGGGAGGAAAGATTCTTTTCCTTTCCAGTTCAAGGGCCCGGTTATGACCCCCAATGACCCGTATTATTCCCGGCAATGGCATTTCGACCTGCTGGGCGACATCGAAGCCATCTGGGCCGAGTTTGACGGCACCGGCGTGAACGTCGGCATCTTTGACGATGGGGTCGAACAGACCCATGTGGACCTGCGCGACAATTACAACGAAAGCCTGGAATATTACGGCGACGACGGCGAACCGAACACCACCTACGACGGTCATGGCACGTCGGTGGCGGGCATCATCGCGGCGTCCAACAACGACACCGGCGGCGTTGGCGTGGCCTGGGGCGCGCAGATCACCGGCATGGATTTCATCAACGATTATGTCGATCTGGCCTATATCTCGGCCTTTGACGTGACCAACCACAGTTGGGGCTACGGGTCGGATTTTCTCGATTACGGCGACATCGGCGATTATGGATCGCAACTGTATTGGGAAGCGCGCGATTTCCAGGCCGGGGTTGACGATGGCCGCGGCGGGCTGGGGTCGAT
The DNA here is from genome assembly GCF_963976325.1 of uncultured Pseudosulfitobacter sp. Lineage (NCBI taxonomy): Bacteria > Pseudomonadati > Pseudomonadota > Alphaproteobacteria > Rhodobacterales > Roseobacteraceae > Pseudosulfitobacter > uncultured Pseudosulfitobacter sp. Next base: position 28,381 of record NZ_CAXBJW010000017.1, on the reverse strand, counting down.
CGCGGTCAAGGCTGTGGGCAACGCGGCCGCCAATGCCCAGGGCGAAGGGCTGAACAGCGCCCACACGGTGATCACCGTCGGCGCGCTGGACCAGTTCGGGCGGGTGCAGGATTATTCCAACTTTGGCCACAACCTGTTGGTTTCGGCGGGGGCTGCGGCCTATACCACCGACCGCTCGGGCGGCGACGGCTACAACGGCGACAACGAATGGGCTTTTGGCATTTCCGATCCCCTGCCTGATTTGGGCATGACCAGCCAGTTCGGCGGCACTTCGGCGGCCACGCCGGTGGTGTCGGGTGTGGTGGCGCTGATGTTGCAGGCCAACGATGGGCTGGGCTGGCGCGATGTGCAGAACATTCTGGCGGTGTCGGCGGCGCACACCGGATCGCGCTATGGCAGTTCAGGCTTTGGCGACGAGGTCGGGCGCTGGGACTGGACCGACAGCGGCACCTGGAACGGTGGCGGCATGACCTTTCACCAGTCGTACGGCTTTGGCAGCATCGACGCCTTTGCCGCCGTGCGCATGGCCGAATTCTGGAGCCTGATGCAGGACGGCGCGCGCACCAGCACCAACGAGGTGTCGCGCACCTATTATGACACCGATCCGGTGCAATATCTCTATGATTATCAAAGCGTCGAAAGCACCATCACGGTCACCAAGGATATGGACATCGAACATATCTACCTGACCGTGGACTGGTATCACGGCTCTAACAGCCAGGTGGAAATCACCCTGATCGCCCCTGACGGCACCGAAAGCCTGGTCTTTGACGGCGACGCATCGGGGTCTTTCTCGGACGACTGGACCTTTGGGCTGCGCAACCACCTGGGGCAGTCCTCGGTGGGCGACTGGACCGTGCGGATCACCGACACCGGCTATGGCTCTACAGGCCGGCTGGACAGCGTTAAAATCGAATTTGTCGGCGACGCCGCCAGCACCGACACGCGCTGGGACTTTACCGATGATTTCCTGACCCTTGCAGGGATTGAATCCGACCGGCGCACACTGAACGACGCCGACGGCGGCGCGGACTGGATCAACATGGCCGCGATCACCGGCGACATCTCGGTGGAACTGGAGCAATCGGGCGTGCTGCGCGTGGATGGCGCCAGCTGGGTCACTCTGGGCGCGGGACAGATCGAAAACATGGTGGCCGGTGACGGCGATGACCGGATCACCGGCAACGCGAGCGCCAACCATCTGGAAGGCGCGCGCGGGCACGACATGCTGTTTGGCATGGACGGGGCCGACACGCTGGGCGGTGGCCAGGGCAACGACAAGCTGTTCGGCGACGCGTTCGACGTGGGCCAGACGGATGTGTCCGCCGAGGTTTACCGCCTGTATCACGCGACGCTGGGCCGTGGCCCGGACGGGGCGGGACATTACAGCTGGACGTGGAAGATCGTCGAAGGCAGCCACACGCTGGAAAGCGTGACGGACGGGTTCATCGCCTCGGCCGAGTTCCAGCGCACTTACGGGGCGGCGGACAACGCGGCCTTTGTGTCGCTGCTGTTCAACAACGTACTGGGCCGCGATCCCGGTGCCGGTGCGCAGGGCTGGATCAACGCGCTGGACGACGGCCGGCTGACCCGCGCCGAGGTGGTCCTGGGCTTTTCCAACAGTGCCGAATTCATCGCAGGCACCCGCGGGGCGGCCCGTGATTTCATCGAGGCACGCACGGAAGCGGCCTGGACCGACGATGTGTTCCGCCTGTATCAGGCCACGCTGGACCGCGCCCCGGATGCGAACGGCCTGGCCAACTGGATGGGGCAGCTGGGATCGGGACGGGCCTATCTGGACGTGGTCACCGGCTTTGTCGCCTCGACCGAGTTCCAGCGCACCTATGGCGCCACCGACAACGCGGCCTTTGTGACGCTGCTCTATGACAACGTGCTGGACCGGCTGCCGGATGTCGGTGGGCTGGCGTCCTGGGTGGACCGGCTGGACAGCGGCGCGCTGACCCGCCAGCAGGTCGTGCGCGGCTTTGCCCAATCGGTCGAGTTCATCGCCAGCACCAGCGATGATGTGGTGGCCTATATGCGCAGCCTTGGCGTCGACGACACGCTGAGCGGCGGGCGCGGCACCAATGCGCTCTATGGCGGGGCGGGGGCGGACAAGTTTGTTTTCAAGGCGACGGACGCCGGCACCACCACCGTGCACGACTTCGAAGCCTGGGACTGGCTGGACCTGGACGGTTTCGGCTTTGCCTCGGCGGCACAGGCGCTGGACGCGTTCACGCAACAGGGCGATGACGTGGTTTTTGACCATTCGGGCGTGCATATCGTGCTGGCCGACACCGATCTGTCGATGCTGTCGCAAGGCAGCCTGCTGATCTGATAGGCACAGCACCGCCACCGGCCCGCCATGGGGGGGCACAGGGGGATTCAGGGATTGAAGTGAAGGTGGGGCGCCGCTATCAAGCCAGCACGCGTAGGAATAGGCAGTTTGGACAAGGTTTTCTCTTAATGAAAAAAGCATTTATCACCGGCATCACAGGCCAGGACGGCGCTTATCTGTCCAAACTCCTTCTGGAAAAAGGCTATGAGGTCCACGGTGGTGTGCGTCGCATCAGCCAGCCGGAAACACCGCGTCTGGAAGCACTTGGCATCGACAAGGACGTCGAACTGCATGAATTCGACCTGGCCGAAGTCAACAACATCAACCGCATCATTCGCGGCAATGATTACGCCGAATTCTACAACCTGGCCGCGCAAAGCTTTGTCGGATCGAGCTGGGAACTGCCCGCCTATGCGGCGGATGTGAACGGGGTGGGCGTTGTGCGCATTCTCGACAGCCTGCGCACCTTCTCGCCCGAGACACGGTTTTATCAGGCCTCGACCTCGGAAATGTACGGTCTGGTGCAGGAAGTGCCGCAGTCCGAAACCACACGGTTCTACCCGCGCTCGCCCTATGGCGTGGCCAAGGTTTATGGTCACTATATCACCACCAACTTCCGCGAAAGCTTTGACATGCACGCCTCGTGCGGCATCCTGTTCAACCACGAAAGCCCGCTGCGCGGCAAGGAATTCGTGACCCGCAAGATCACCCTGGCGCTGGCCAAGATCGCCCACGGCTCGGACGACCAGCTTGTGCTGGGCAACCTGGACGCCAAACGCGACTGGGGCTTTGCCGGCGATTACGTCGAAGGCATGTGGCAGATGCTGCAACAGGACAAGGCCGACGATTACGTTCTGGCCACCGGTGTCACCACCACGATCCGCGATTTCATCATCTTTGCCGGCGAAGCTTTGGGCATGGATCTGGAATTCACCGGCGAGGGCGTCAACGAGACCGCCACCGACCGCAAGACCGGCAAGACCGTTGTCGTGATCTCTGACAAGTTCTTCCGCCCTGCCGAGGTCGATCTGCTGCTGGGCGATCCGGCCAAGGCCGAGAAGACATTCGGCTGGAAGGCCAAGGTCGATGTGCGCGGGCTGGCGCAGATGATGGCCAAATCCGATTTTGACGCGCTTGGCTAAAACCGGCGTTCCCCCGCTGCGAAAGCTTGTTCAACGTCTGGCCCTGGGGCTCCGGGGCCACGTGGACGGCATCCATGACGGGACATTGCACGGCTGGGTGATGCTGCGCAGTGGCAAGCCTGCGCGTGTGGGCCTGTATGCGGGCGGCGAGCTGCTGGCTGAAACCCCTGTGAACCTGTACCGTTCGGACCTGCATTCCGCAGGGCTGGGCGATGGCTGGGCGGGCTTTGTCTTTGGCCTGTCGTCGATGCTGCGCGACGCGATCCATGCGCGCGGCGGGCTGGCCGAAGTGCGCGTCATGGACGTGCCGCTGGGGCGCATCGGGGTGCTGCGGGTTGACCGGGCCACCTCGGCGTCGGGCGTGCAGGTGTCGAACGAAGACCGCGCCGCCCATCTTGCCACCCGTCTGGAGGACGCGGTCCAGACGCTGGCGCGCCTGCAAGACAATGTGGACAACCGCGGCGGCGCGCGCGCCGTGCTGGACGCCCCGCGCCCGGCCTTGCGCGCCCATGCGCCGATGTTTGCAAACCACAGCGCGTTCAACGGCCGCCCCCTGCCCGAAATCGTCAACGCCTATGCCGATTATTCGCGCTATCGTTACAAGCTGGACACCCAGTTTGACTTTGGCGGTGACGCCGATGCGGCGCTGCATTTCATGCATTGGTATCTGATGGGCTACAGCCCGATGCGCAAAGGTCTGCGGGTGCCGCTGAGCGCCGAAGCCATCGAGCATATGAACACGCCGCTGCCCATCGGCGGGGTGCAGTTCAACCTCAGCCGCGCCACCTGGTCCAGCCTGGTGAAGATGCCGCAGTTCATGCAAAGCCTTGAATTCGAAAACCGCGACTGGCTGCTGGGTCTGGTCTATTGGTGGAGCATCAACCAGGTTCATGCGCTGCACTGCGAAGACTGTTTGGTGACCGCGCCCTATATCGACTTTCTGGCGACGCCGGTGCCGGGCACCGAAGACAGCGCGGTGCCGCTGACCCTGTTCATGGAGCGGTTCGTTCTGGAAAACCCCGCCTTTGGCCTGCTGGACCGCAGCACCGAAGACGGGCGGCGCAGCCTGCTGGCCGCGCTGATGCTGCTGGCGGTGCAACGGCCCGATTTCCTGCGCTATCTGCCGCGGGATGCCGTGACCGATCTGCTGGCCGACGGTGCCGCAGGCTGGGCGCGCAGCGTGGCCACCCTGCCCGGCGCGCCCGCGCTTGATCTGGACCGCACCGGCTATGCCGCCGTGCTGCGCGCGCAGGGCTTTGACCTGGACCGGCTGGAATTCACCACCTTCACCCCGCGCGGCCACCGGATCGAGGCGGCCCGCCTGCCCGCCCTGTCGCCCGACATCGAAGAGGTCGATGTGCAACTGATCGGCCCGTTCGAGAAAGCCTCGGGGTTGGGACAGGCGACACGGCTGTCGGCGCAGATCCTGGCGCAGACCGGTTACAGCGTGAACCCGGTGAACTTCGGTCTGGACAACCCCGCGCCCGAAGGCTTTTCCAAAGTGGGCCGGCTGTCCGAGTACAAACGCGCAAAGGTGAACCTGATCCACCTGAACGCGGAATCGATCCCGCTGGTCTTTGCCTATGCGCCGGACGTGTTTTCGGATGCCTATAACATCGGCTATTTCTACTGGGAGCTCGACAGCCCCGCCGCCTGTCACTACCTGGCGATGGAGATGCTGGACGAGATCTGGGTGTCGACCGATTACGGCGTCGACATCTACCGCCCGCACACCGACACGCCGGTGCACAACGTCGGCATGTGCTACGAGGATCTGCCGCCCATCGACCGCAGCACCGCCAAGCAGGACGTGCTGGCGCGCTTTGGCTGGGATGCGGGCACATTCGTGTTTCTGGTCACCTTCGACAGCTTTTCCTTTGTCCAGCGCAAGAACCCGCTGGGGGTGCTGAAGGCGTTCAAACAGGCCTTCGAGGGGATCGGGCCGGTGCGGCTGGTGATCAAGACGCAGAACCGCGAAAAGATCATGGACCCGGTCCAGTCGCGCATCTGGGATGCGGTCGATGCTGCCGTCGCCGCCGATCCGCGCATCACGGTGCTGAATGAAACGCTGGACTATGCCGACCTGCTGGCGCTGAAGGCGGGCTGTGACTGCTATATCTCGCTGCACAAGTCCGAAGGCTGGGGCTTTGGCATGATCGAGGCGATGCATCTGGGCGTGCCGGTGGTGGCCACGGGCTATTCCGGCAATATGGATTTCTGCTCGCCCGACACGGCGTTTCTGGTGGATTACCAAGAGGTCGAGCTGGAACAGGACGATTATATCTTTGTGCTGCCGGGCCAGAAATGGGCCGAACCGGACGTGGCCTCGGCCGCGCAGCAGATGCGGCTGGCCTGGGGGGACGACGCCCTGCGCGCGCAAAAGGCACAGGCGGCGTTTGAATTCGTGCAGAGCAACTTTTCGGACAAGGCCATCGCGCGGCGCTATTCCGAGCGGCTGGACGACATTCTGGGACGGGCGGCGCGCGGGGCAAGGCCATGACGCTGGACGCCGCCGAGATCGACCGCGCCTACCAGTTCTTTCTGGGGCGCACCCCGCCTGCCGACAAACGCCCGCCCTTTGCCAGCACCGCGCAGCTTTACGCGGCGCTGATCGACGCGCCCGAGTTCAAGGCCGGCAAACGCAGCCAGAAAACCAAGATGAAATGGCCGCTGGGCCAGGCCTTTGTGCTGCCACAGGCGCGGCTGATCTGCTGTGCCATTCCGGGCAGTGGGGGCGACGCGCTTGCGGCGCATATGGTGCGGCTGTCGGGCCATCCCGACAGCGATTACATCCTGCGCGATGTCGATCTGCTGACCGCGCATGTCAACACCGGCCTGCGTCTGGGGGACCATCCCAAACCACAGGCGCGCGCCTATGCGGATGCGCCCGATTTCATGCGGCTGGCCGTGCTGCGCGCGCCGCGCGACCGGCTGCTGGCGGTCTGGCGCACCCAGTTCCAGCGGGACCGCCACCTGTCGCAATACCACGCCGCCACCGGACCGGTGATGGCCGCCATCCAAGGGCAGGATCGCCCCGATTTCCACCGCTCGGTGTGCTTTGCCGATTTCGTGCGCCACGTGGCCGCGGCCAAGCCCGGCACGCTGGCCCCCGACTGGCGTCCGCAGCATCTGTTCCTGCGCGGCATGACCTATACGCATCTGTTCGACTACGGTCGGCGCGACGCGGCGCTGGCGGCGATGACCGCATGGGCCGACAGCCGTCTGCCAGCGCCCGACATCGGCACAAATCCGCCCTCGGCGCAGGCCGATGTTCCGGGCGCCCATGCGATGGAGCCGCCGGTTCTGGACGCCCTGCCGGACGTACAGGCGCGATGTTTTTTCGATGAAACACTGGATGCGCGGATTGCGCAAAGCTTTGCCCGCGACATCGCATTGCTTGAAAAAGCAGCCCACGCCGCCTGATCATGCGGCGTGAGGTATACGGACGGTTTACCCCGCTTTGCCCACCCGCTAGACCTTGCACGCGAGAGGGGAACGCATCTTTTGGCCCCCATGTGGAAGGGTACGATTTGGATTACGTCGCAGGCATTTCCTGGCCCCGGTCCGGACACCACATGCTGGTGCGGCTGTTGCAGAAATATTTCGGGCCGGACTTCCACTATTGCAATTTCTACGCAGAGCCGCCGGGCTGTTGCGGCACTGTGCCGTGCAGCACACCGCGCAAGACGCAACTGTCGAAGAACCATGATTTCGACCTGAAGGTGCCGCAGGTGGCGGGGCAGAAATACCTGATCCAGTACCGCGATTTCGTGCCCTCGGTGGTGTCGAACTTTGAACTGTACGTGCGTCAGGGCAATCCCGACACCCAAGGATCGTTCCGCACCTTTGTCAGCGCCGAATTTGCCCGCTATCGCGGCTTTGTCGACAAATGGGTGACTTCGGAATTCGGCCGCCGCCAACTGGTGCTGCGCTATGACGATTTCCTGGCCGACCCGGCGGCGGGGCTGGCCCGCGCGGTCGCCTATTTCGATGCCGGTGCGGCGGTGGACCCCGAGCGTATCCGCATGGCGGTGGACACCATCGACGGCGAGCGGATCGAGCAGACCAAGGTGACGCGGTTGCAGGCCAGCGGCGTGCACCAGCCGCGCGATGTCACCGCGTTCCGCCACTACCGCCCGGCCCTGTTCGAGAAGCTGGCAAAGCTGTCGCTGACCCGTGCCGAGGTTGCACGGATATATCAGGGGGTGCACAATAAACCGGTGCCCGAAAACAAGATGCTGCAATTGCAAACACACGAGACCCCCCAAGCCTTGCAGGCGGCTCTGGAACGGCATGTCGCCGTCAAGGCCCGCAAGACGGCGGCGGGGGCCGTCAATATTAACAAGAAAACGGATTGAAAAACATGATTACCCCTGTCCTTCTGTGTGGTGGCTCCGGCACGCGCCTGTGGCCGCTGTCCCGCAAATCCTTTCCCAAGCAGTTTGCCCAGTTGATCGGCGACGAAAGCCTGTTCCAGGCCTCGGCGCGGCGGTTCCTGGGCAAGGGCTTTGGCGACCCGCTGGTGGTCACCAATGACAGCTTCCGGTTCATCGTGACCGAGCAGCTGGACGCTGCCGGTGTCGCGCCCAGCGGCATTGTCATCGAACCCGACGGGCGCAACACCGCGCCGGCCGCCATTCTGGCCGCGCTGAAGGTGCAGCAGGACACGCCGGGCGGCATGTTGCTGCTGGTGCCTTCGGACCATGCGGTGGCCAACAGCGCGGCCTTTCGCAAGGCGGTGATGGCCGGGGCCGCGTCGGCCGAAGAAGGCAATATCGTCACCTTCGGCATCAAGGCGACCCGCCCCGAGACCGGCTTTGGCTGGCTGCAAAGCGGCGCCGAGACCCACAAGGGCGTGATGAAGCTGGAGCGGTTCATCGAGAAACCCGACGCCGCGCGCGCGGTCGAGCTGCTGGCCGATCCGAAATACCTGTGGAACGCGGGCGTGTTCCTGGCCCGTGCCGATGTGCTGATCGACGCCTTCCGCACCCACGCCCCCGACATCCTTGCCGGCGTCGAGGCCGCGTTGGCCGGTGCCATCAGCGATCTGGATTTCACCCGCCTGGACGAAGCCGCCTGGGCCGGTGTCCCCGAGGAATCCATCGACTACGCGGTGATGGAAAAGGCCACCAATGTGTCGGTCGTCAGCTTTGACGAGCAATGGTCCGATCTGGGAAGCTGGGAATCGGTCTGGCAGGAAAGCACCAAGGACAAGAACGGCAACGCGCGGTCGGAAAACACCACCGTGTTCGATTGCGAAAACACCCTGCTGCGGTCGGAATCCAGCGAGATCGAGCTGGTCGGCATCGGGCTGAAAAACGTGGTCGCCGTGGCCATGCGTGATGCGGTCATGGTCGCCGACCTGTCGGAATCTCAAAACGTCAAAAAGGCCGTGGAAACGCTGAAGAAACGCGGCGCCAAACAGGCGGTGCAATTGCCCGTGGACCACCGCCCCTGGGGCTGGTTCGAGACGCTGATCCTGGCCGACCGGTTTCAGGTCAAACGCATCCACGTCCACCCCGGCGCATCGCTGAGTCTGCAAAGCCACGTGCACCGGTCGGAACACTGGATCGTTGTGGCGGGCACCGCGCGGGTCACCGTGGACGAAGAGGTCAAACTGCTGAGCGAGAACCAGTCGGTCTATATCCCGCTGGGCGCCATCCACCGCATGGAAAACCCCGGCAAGGTGCCGATGGTGCTGATCGAGGTGCAGACCGGCACCTATCTGGGTGAAGACGACATCGTGCGTTACGAGGATGTTTACGCCCGGACATAAGGCGCAAAGACAAAGACGTGCGTTGGGGGCTGTCGGTGGAAACGGGCAGCCCCACGCATCTGTGCGGGGCGCTTTAGTCTTCGAAGCTGTCCCAGCCCTTGGCGCTGGCCCGCTCGAACAACACCATATCGTCGGCATTCAGCCCTTCGACAAAGGCGCGGTCCGCGTCGCTTAGATCCACCGGTGCCTTGGCCTTCGAGGTGTTCAGCCGCTGCACCTCGGGTGGCTCTTCGACGCCTGCGGCCCGGGCCAGCCAGGCCACGATCTGTGGTTGTTTGGTCAGGGGCGCGCAAATGGTGAACTGCGCGCGGGCGTGGTTGGCCGCCTTGACCCCGGTGATGCCGCCGCGTCCGGTGATCATCTTGCATTGCAGGTTCGACACCTCGCGGTTGCCGATCGCCGCCAGCCGCCGCGCGAAATCGCCGGGGCCCATCTCAAGCAGCTCGGGATCGGCCTTGGCCAGATGGTGATAGGGGCGCGCCTGCACATGGTGGTAGAAGGACACGAACCGCTCGACCGGATCGCGCAGCAGGGTCACGTAAACGCGGTCTTTCTTGGTGAACTGCACCAGGGGCGATTCATAGTTGAAATGCCCGCCGATGCCCCACAGCGTGTTGATGTCCTCGGGGTCGTTCTGGCCGGGAACCAGATGCAGATACCCGCCGCCCGACATATCCTCGAGTGCGGCATGAAACGACGTGCCGCCCGATTTCGGGATGTGGACAAACACCAGTTGCATGGTTTTTGGATCGAACTGATCCGGTGATGATAACTTGATCGGAGATCCGCTCATTATGTGCCTGTCACTATGCCCGTTATGCGCGATGTTTCGCTTTTGGTCGTTCGTCAATACCTGCCTGATGCGAAAACGCCAAGACTTTGCAACCATAACATGATGATACTGGCCAAAATCTGGCCATAGGCAAAGCGTACCATGCTGGGCGACGACGAAATACGTAAGATCTTCACGCTTCTGACGGGGCGCACGGAACTGCCCGATGCACTGGTGGCGCGGCACCGCAACTTTGCCGATGCCGCAGCTCTGGGGCTGCACCTGATGCGCACCGATACGTTCCGCCAGCGGATCGCGGCACAGGACAGCCGCGCGCTGTCCGCGCCGGTGGACATGGACCGCCCCGTTACCGTCTTTCAGCACATCCCAAAGGCCGGCGGCACCAGCCTGCACGCGACGCTGGCCGCAGCGCTGGACCAGCCGCTGTTTCCCGAACGGCGCAACGGGCTGGGCAACTGGCCTGCGGCGACGCTGGCGCAGGGGCGGTTCTTTTCCGGGCATTTCGACAGCGCCACGCTGGCGTTGATCCCGGGGCGCGCGGTGCGCGTGGTCACCATGCTGCGCGATCCGGCCGCGCGGCTGATGTCGCTGTATCGCTACCTGCGGTCGATCCAGCCCGGTGCGGCCCGCAAGCAAAAGCGCAACATGAACCTGGTCCGGCTGGCCCGCGCCCATGATGCGGCCGCATTCTTTGCCCACCCGGCACTGGCCGCCCACCCCAGCATCGACAACGCCCAAACCCGGCAACTGGCCGGCGCGCTGGGGCTGAAATCATGGGAAAGCCACCCCGCCCCCGACGGCGCGCAGCCCCTGGCGCAGGACAGCACCGCCCTGCCCCGTGCCATCGCCCACCTTGAGGCCATCGCCGGCGTGGCGCTGCTGGAACATCCCGCCACCGTGCCACCGCTGTTTGACGCCCTGGGGCTGGAGCCGCCGCCCGTCCTGCCGCACAGCAACCGGACTGATGAAAATTCAGGCACCTGGTTCGACCCCGCCCCGCCGGTCGAGGTAACGGACAAAATCCGCTTTGCGCTGACCGCGCACATTGAGATTGATACACAACTCTACTATGCCGCACTCCAGATGTTGACCGAACGGGGCTTTGTATGAATTTCTACAACACCAGACGGACCCAGCCGCCCCGCGCGGAACATTATTTCAGCACCACATCCCGCTAGGGGTGTCATTTGAACACGACGCATGACCGGACCTGGCTGATATTTCAGCATCCGCCTTGCACAAGAATTTAAGGACGACCCTTGGCCCGTGTTTTCATAATCGACCCTGTCTGTGCCATGGAATACGGCCACAGCCTCAATGCTCTCAAGTATTTTGCCGATCTTGCATCGCATCACTTTGACGAGGTCCACATCGTGGCCTCGCAGCACCTGCCCCGCCCCGCCGATGGCCACGACGACGGCATCATCCGCTTTTTCGACTTTCACTACGACTATGTGCTGAAAATCGACCGCGCCCCGGCGCCCCGGTCGCCGATGCATGTGCCCGGCCAGCGGCTGAGCCCCGAGGCGGCGGCGACGGTGGAATTCTCGCGGTTCATGACCGCCTATGACATCGGCCCCGACGACACGCTGCTGTATCCGTCGATCGACCACTACAGCGCTTTGTCGCTGGCCAATGTGGTGGGCGGGTTGCACCCGCATCAATGCCCCGCGCTGCTGGTGCGGATGATTGCGGTGATGGAAATGACCGCGCTGAACATGACCAACCCGGATGCGTTCACGCTGGTGATCGACCGGTTCAAGGGGCTGCTGCGCGTGGGCCTGCCGCTGTCGATCTGCGCCGAGACGCCGACCTTTGGCAATGTGCTGCGCCGCCGGCTGGAACAGCCGGTGCACATCGTGCCCTATTTCGCGCCGGGCATCGAGCCGCTGGACATCCCGCAAGACGGGCCGATCACCTTTTTGTCCGGCGGCTCGGCCCGCCCCGACAAAGGGTTCTTCCGCCTCAAGCCGATCATCGAAAGCGTGCTGACGCGGCTGGAGCCGTCACAGGTGCGCTTTATCATCCAGGGGCCCCCCGATGCGACCTTTGCCGCGCACACCGATTACATGCGCTGGCTGTATTCGCTGCCCAACGCCGAGATCCTGCCGGGCCAGGTGCCCTATACGGAAATCGTCCGCTCGTTCCGTGACAGCCACGTGGCCCTGATGCCCTATGCGCAGGATGTCTATGCCAACCGCGGCTCGGCCATGCTGATGGAGGCGCTGATGTTCGGGCGGTTGGCGATCTGTCAGGCGGGCACCGGCTTTGCCGATCAGGCGCGGCTGTACAATGCCGGGGCCACCTGTGGCACCGAGGAAGATTTTGCCGATGCCATCGTGATGTTCGCCCAGAAATCCCCGGGGATGATCCGTGAACAGGCCGCCCTGGCGCGGCGTTACTATCTTGAAGACGTGGACCGCTCTTGCAAGGCGTGGATCAAGGCGGAGGCGGCATAATGTTTTCCAGGAAAAAAACCACGCCCGTTCTCGGCTCCAAACCCCGCAACACCAAGCCCCGGCTGCTGTTCGTCGACCATGTGTTCCACCGCAAGACCCGCTCGTTCGATTTTCTGGTGCGGATTTTCGAACAGGGCTTTGATGTCGAAACCAGATATGTCGATCCGTCCCTGCCGGTCGATGCGGCGGCGCTGATCGACGACAGCGAATATGTGGTGATCGGGCAGATGGATTTCCTGACGCCGCTGTTCATCGCCGCGGGCAAGAAGGTGATCGTGGTGCAGATGTACGACGGCTCGGCCGGTCTGCCCGACACCCACTGGCAGATGAACCGTCAGGCGCGCTATCTGAACTTCTCGACCACGCTGCACGGGCGGGCGCTGTCGCTGGGCTGTGACAGTATGCTGGTGCGCTATTTCACCGATCCCGCATCGGTCAAACCGGTCACCGACATGGACACGCTGCGCGGCTTTTTCTGGCAGCGGCTGCCGAAATCGGGGATCAACCTGCCGATGGTGCGCCGGATGATGGGCAACCAGCTGAGCCATCTGCATGTGCACACGCCCGCCGACGACGGGTCGGTGTTCAACGCGGCCGACCTTGACGGGTTCGAATGCCCGGTGACCCATTCGGCCTGGTTTGAAAAACAGTCCGATTTTGCCGCCGTGATGGACAACGCCAACGTCTTTATCGCACCGCGCCATGCCGAAGGCATCGGCCACGCCTTTCTGGAAGCGATGGCGCGCGGCATGGTGGTGATCGCCCACGACCTGCCGACGCACAACGAATACATCCACAACTGGACCAACGGCATCCTGTTTTCCCAAGGCGTGCAAACCATCAACCTGCGCGACCAGATGGACAAGGTGCGCGCGATCTCGGCCAACGCCCGGCTGACGGTCGCACATGGGCACAGGGCCTGGGTGCAAAGCCACCCCGCGATGCTGGAGTTCATCCGCACCACCCCTGCGGCGCAGATGGTGAAACATGCGGGGCTGTCGGCCAACATCGACCGGATCATGGCCGCCTATCAGCAGGGGCGCGATCCCTATGAGGACGCGCTGAACCGCTATTCGGAAACCCGCCGGCTGATGGCCACGTGGCGCGATTTCGAAACCGAGGCGGATCAGGCCCCCAAGAACGCCCCTGCCGACCAGACCGACATTCACGTCTTCATGGGCGAGGGCAACAGCCGCCCGCTGACCGGCCCGGGCTGGTCGGCCATCGAGGCCACCCACCGCTGGGCCGTGGCCCAGGAGGCCAGCCTGTCCCTGCCGCTGGTTCGCGACGTGTCGGTGACCGGGGTGACGCTGGTGGTGCGGGCACTGGAGGCCTGCAAGCTGACGGTCAAGCTGGGCGACACCGTGATCAACCCCGCCCCGGCCGAGTTGCGCGAAACCTTTACGCGCATTCACCTGCCGCTGGCAAAACCGCTGCGGGTCGCGGCCAAGGACGGGCTTGATCTGACCCTGTCGCTCGACAAGGTTCCGGCCGCCCATTCCCACGACCCGCGCCCGCTGAGCTTTGCGGTGAAATCGCTGAGCGTCCAGACCGGCTGAGACGCACACAGATCCCCCTGGAAACAGCAAAAGGCCCGCCATCTCTGGCGGGCCTTTTTCGTGTCGGCAAAGGCCGGCTTATTTTTCGTAGCCGAACAGTTCGATGATGTCGCCATAGAGCGCGTTCAGCTCGTCGATGGTGGACTGCTCCAGCTTGCGCTTGTGATCGCCGGGGCGGATCTGGCGGCGGTGCTTGGTCACCTCTTCTTCCTGAACGTCGGCCACGTGGGCATCGGCCAGGGCTTTGACCATCGCGGGCTTCGCGGGCAGGCCGGTGTGGTCGACCACCTGGTTCATCCACTCTTCGAAGTTGTCGATGATGAACTCGTATTTGAACAGGCGCAGGTCGGGGTCGCGGCGGATCATGTCGGCATAGGTCTGCCAGCGCGGCAGCATCTTGCGGCCCTGCTTCAGCACGTATTCCTCGATCGGCGGCATATCGGTGTTTTCTGCGCGCTCTTCATCGGCGCCCTGCCCCGGCTTGCGGTGGCTGAAACGGGCCGAAAAATAGAACGACGTCAGGATGTCGCGCGGATCGCGCACCACCAGGAACCGTTTGTAGGCGTCGTAATCCGGGATCGCCTCGGCCTCGTTGGGCTGGCGGAAGGGACCATAGGCATAGCCGGTGGGCTGCAAATAGGTGATGGCTTCGGGGGTCAGTTCGACCTTTTCGCCGGCCTGGAAATATTCGGCGGCGATGTTCAGCATCGGGGCACCGGCGCTGCGGGCCAGTTTCTTGACGACGGAATAGAAATAACGGCTGCCTGCCTTGTGCAGGGTCCAGAAAATAATGCTTGGGCCGGTGTAATCGCTGGGCGGAACTTCGATCTCTATCTTGGCACTTTGGTCTGTCATGACGGAACCTATCCTTTGGGCAACGGCCCACAGCCGCAGCATTTGAAATCCTGCAATGTCTTACCAAAAATCCCCCGGCAAAACAGTCCCAATCGGTGATGCGGCAGCCTATTCACCCCCCGGCTTTGATGCTAGGACACGCGTGAGGATATTCTATGCACAAGGCCTTTCTCGATGCTTGTTAGTCACGCTCGTAAATTCATCTACACCAAGACGCTGAAGACTGCGGGCACCTCCGTCGAAGTCTTTCTTGAACCCTACTGCCGCCCCCCCGGCGAAGTGGCTGAACACCACACCGGCCAAAGCGTGACCGACTACGGGATCGTCGGCGCGCGCGGCAAGGGGTCGGGGGGCGGCCAGTTCCGCAACCACATGACGGCCGCCGCGATCAAAAAGCACATCGACCCGGAAATCTGGGCCAGCTACCACAAGTTCTGCGTGGTCCGAAACCCATATGACAAAGTGGTTTCGTGGTTCTGGATGCACTGCGCGCCCAACCTGCGCGCCGAGCTGGCAAAGCAGGATTTCGACAAGACCCTCGAGGTGTTTTCCCACTGGCTGCTGGTGCGCCCCGAGCTGCCCGTCGACCGTCAGGCCTATACGATCCGCGGGCAAAAAGTGGTGGACCGCTTTGTGCGCTATGAACATCTGGACGCGGACCTGACCCAGTTGTGCGCCGATCTGGACCTGGAGAATGGCGCGCTTGGCACCTATAAATCCGCCTCGCGCAGCCACCGCGACCAGCCGTTCACGCGCTACTACACCAAGGAAACCGCCAAGGTGGTGGCCAAGGCCTTTGCCCCCGATTTCGCCATGCTGGGCTATGATCGGGACAGCTGGAAAGGCTGAATTCCGCCTGTTTTACATGCAGATACGCAAAACGCCGCCCGAATAAGAGGCGGCGTTTTTTGTGACGGGTCGGCGGGCAGCCCTCAGTTTTCGACGTTTTCCAGGAACCACTGATAGGTCTGCGCCAGACCCTCTTTCAGCTCGATCGTCGGGGTCCAGCCCAAAGCCTGCAACTTCGCCGCACTCATCAGCTTGCGCGGGGTGCCGTCGGGCTTGGTCCGGTCGTGGCGCAATTCGCCTTCCAGGCCGACCACATCCATCACCATGCGGGCCACGTCGGCAATCGACTGATCGGTGCCCGAGCCGATGTTGATGTGTTCGAAATCCTCGTATTCGGCCAGCACGAACACGGTGGCATCGGCCAGATCGTCCACATGCAGGAACTCGCGCAGCGGCGTGCCCGTGCCCCAGATCTCCATGCCACTTTCGCCCGCCTTCTTGGCGCGGTGTGCCTTGCGCATCAGCGCCGGGATCACGTGGCTGGATTGCAGGTCGAAGTTGTCAAAAGGACCGTACAGGTTGGTCGGCATCGCCGAGACAAAGCGCGATCCGTACTGGCGCATATAGGCCTGGCACAGCTTGATCCCGGCAATCTTGGCGATGGCGTACCATTCGTTGGTCGGCTCCAGCGGGCCGGTCAGCAGGCTGTCTTCGGTGATCGGCTGGGGGGCCAGCTTGGGGTAGATGCAGGACGATCCCAGGAACACCAGCTTTTCCACGCCGACGCTGTGGGCGGTGGTGATGATGTTGTTCTGGATGTCCATGTTGTTGTACAGGAAATCCACCGGATAGGTGTCATTGGCCAGAATGCCGCCCACTTTGGCGGCGGCATCGACCACCATGTCGGGCTTGTTGGCGCCCATCCAGTCCTCGACTTCGGCGCGGTTCATCAGGTCGCATCCGTCACGGCCCACGGTCAGAACCTCGCAGTCTTCGTGTTCCAGCCTGCGCACGACGGCGCTGCCGACCATGCCATTGTGACCTGCCACCCAGATCCGTTTGCCCTTGAGCTTTTCAGACACGCCCGCTGTTAGAGATCCCACCAATGCACTATCCTCGAAATTCCAATTTCGAGGCCGTGTTTAGCCAGCGCCGGCCGCTTTGTCCATCAAAGGTCAGGGGGAAGAAAGCCCGTACGCCCCCCCTTGCCTTCAGAACCAGCGCCCTGTCGCTTGTGCGTGCACAATGTGACTGCCGGTGGACGCTTGCGCGGCCCAGATCACACGGCCTGCGGCTGTTGCCGTCACCGCTCCGGCATCGGCCCACAGGGCCGGTGAGGTACACGACAGCGCCACCACCGGCGGTGCGACAAAGGCTGCGGGAAAGCTCCAGTCGGCCAGTGCCGCGTCGCGGTGCAGCGCGCCCAGCGGCGTGGTGACCACCGCCAGCGTTTCAGTGCGCGTGCAAATCTGGGTGCCATCGGCAAAGCGCACGTAATCGCCCGTCGCGGTGCTGCCGCGCTCGATCACCGCTCCCGTCGGGGTGCCTGCATCTTCGCTGACCGTGCCCACCACATTGGCCGTGGTAAAGACCGGCGCCCAGTCCGACCAGGTGGCGCCACTGTCCTTGGTCCAGCGTAGCCACATGAAAGTTTGATTGGCGGCAAAGACCAGTTGGTTGATCCACTGGCTGGAATAGCGCGCCACGATCACCACGCCGCCGGTGCCGCCGGGGCTGTCGGGATCGGTGCCGGCAAAGTTGAAGAACCCCGATGCCATCGCCGTGGCCAGTGTCACGGTGGTGGTCGGCCCGCTTTGCCCCAGGCCAAAGGCGCCGGTGCCCATCAGCCGCCCGGCCGTGGTGTCATGCACCCCCGATTGCACCGCGGTGCCCGAAATCGTGCCATTGACCAGCAGCCCCTGGGGCAGGTGCGGCACGGCGGTCGCGGCATCAATCCGCAGGGCCTCGGCCCAGGTGCTGCCGTCGGCGCTGACCTTGACCGAGAAATCGGTGCTGCCCGCCAGCCCCATTTCCGCATGACCGGCAAAGCCCGACTGAAACAGCAGGCTGGCGGTATCGGTCCCCGTGGCCTTGTTGATCTTCAACTGGTGGCCCGCGCCGTCATGGCTCAGCAGGGTGGCACCGGCGGCCACCGCCAGCCGGTTGGTCGCATCGGCCGAGGTGTTCAACCCCAGCGTTTCGGCCTCGAGATCGGCCCCGCCGGTCAGCGTGTCCCAGCCCAGCACGGCGTCATAGACCACCACCACGCCTTCGCCGGTGACAAAGGCCAGCCAGCCCGGCAGCGGCGCGACAAAGCTCCAGCCGCTGTCCTCGCGGGTGGCCACGGCCCCCGCCTGTCCGGCCCAGTCGCCTGCGGCACCGCCCGCCACGATATAGCGCGCGCCGACCTCTGCCGCAGGCGGCGGGCTGTCCAGGTCGCGGGCGATCACCGCCAGTTGCGTGATGCTGTCCAGCACCCGCAGCGCGGTGTTGTGGGTCACGTGTTTTTGCGCCTGGCTGGGCTGGATGTAGGGCAGGGACAGAACGGCAGACAGGGTGTCGGGCATGGCGAACCTCCGGGACAACAAGCGGGGCACCCCCGACGGGGGCGGATCAGCCCGGCACGCTAGGGCGCAGAGTTAAAAAATTGTGAAACAGGGCGCACGGTGGGTGGCGTGACGTGCCCCCAGGCCCTAGGTTCGGGCCAACCGATTTCGCCTGATAAGGACCTATCCATGCCCCCCAAATTCGGCACCAGCGGCCTGCGCGGCCTTGTCACCGAGCTGACCCCTGATCTTGTCGCCTCTTATGTGCGCGCCTTTGTCGCCGCCTGCCCGCAAGGGTCGGCCGTGCACGTGGGCTGGGACCTGCGCCCCTCGTCGCCCGCCATTGCCGATGTGGTGGTGCAGACCGTGCAGGCCTGCGGGCTGACGGCGGTGCGCTGCGGCGAGGTGCCGACACCGGCGCTGGCGCTGGCGGCGATGAATGCAGGCTGCGGCGCGGTGATGGTCACCGGCAGCCACATTCCCGCCGACCGCAACGGGCTGAAATTCTACGTGCCGTCCGGCGAAGTGTCGAAAGAGGACGAAACCCAGATATTGGCCGCCCTCGACGCCCTGCCTGACCTGCCCGAACGCAAGGGCACCCAAGAGGACCACCCCACCTGTGCCGCCGACTATGTGGCCCGCTACACGGATGCCTTTGGCGATCAGGCGCTGGCGGGCATGCGCATCGGCGTCTACCAGCACAGCTCGGTGGCGCGCGACATCATGGTGGCCGTGGTGCAGGGCTGTGGCGGCACGCCCGTCCCGCTGGCCTGGTCCGACACGTTCATCCCCGTCGACACCGAAGCGGTCGACCCGGACACCCGCACGCAACTGGCCGCATGGTGCGCCGAACACGGGCTTGATGCGCTGATTTCCACCGACGGCGACGCCGACCGCCCGATGCTGGCCGATGCCTCGGGCACCATCGTGCCGGGGGATGTGCTGGGCCCGCTCAGCGCCCGCGCGCTGGGGGCCGATGTGCTGTGCACGCCGGTGTCGTCCAATTCGATGATCGGGCAGATGGACTGCTTTGCCACCATCCAGCGCACCCGCATCGGCTCGCCCTTCGTCATTGCCGCGATGGAGGACCTGCTGGACGAAGATGCCCAGACCAAGGTCGCAGGCTACGAGGCCAACGGCGGCTTCCTGCTGGGCTTTGCCGCCGACGCGCCCACCGGCCCGCTGGCCCCGCTGATGACCCGCGACTGCCTGCTGCCGGTGCTGGCCCCGCTGGCCGCCGCCCGCGCTGCCGGACAGTCGATTGCCCAGGCCGCCGCCGCCCTGCCCCCCTGCTTTACCGCCGCCGACCGGCTGCAAGGCATCGAACAGGACCGCTCGGGGCCGTTCCTTGCGCATCTGAAACAAGACGCCGCCGCGCGCGCCGCATTTTTCGACACCATGCCTGCCGAACAAGAGGTCGATCACACCGACGGGCTGCGCGTGACATTCGAGGGCGGCGCGGTGGTGCACCTGCGCCCCTCGGGCAACGCGCCGGAATTCCGCTGCTACACCGAGGCCACCAGCCCGCAGGCGGCGCAATCGCTGCTGCACACCCACCTGAATGCACTGCGCGACCGGCTGGGGTGATGGCGCAAGACGACCAGACCCTGCGCATCGGTGCCTATGACCTGCGCCTGCCCCCCGAGCACAACCTGCCGACGATCCTGCAAAAGCATCCGCAATACGACAGGCTTTATTGGGACATCATCGGCGCGCTTCTGGCCGAAAACGACTTGGCCGACACCTGCCAGTTGATCGACATCGGCGCCAATGTCGGCGACAGCGCCGCCCATTTCCGCCGCCATGCCACGGGGCCCGTCTGGGCCATCGAGGCCCATCCCGACTATTTCACCTATCTGCAAGCCAACACCGCCGGGATGGGCGACGTCACCTGTACCCAGGCCCTTGTCGCACCGCCCGCGCTGGCGGCCAAAGTGTCGCTGGACATCCACGATGGCACCGGATCAACCCGGCTGGACGGCACGGGTCCGTTTCAGGGGCAAACCCTGTCACCGGCCAAGCTGATGGCAGGGGCGCGCACCCCCTGCATGATCAAATCCGACACCGACGGGTTCGACGGGCGGATCATCTCGGCACTGATTCCCAAAATGCAGGCCACAGGAACCTGGCCTGCCATCGTCACCTTCGAAGGTCCGCGTCTGGACCAGGTTGAAAACAACGAACCCGCCCGCCACCACGCCGCGCTGACCGCGCTGATGCAGCGCGGCTATACCCTGCAAATCCTCACCAACACCGGGCTGCCGGTGGCCTATCTGGGGGCCAACACACAAGCGCTGGACTGGCACATGCGCAGCCACCGCGCCAGCGTGCAGGCCGGTGTGCCTGCCGCGCATTATTTCGATTACATCTGCATCGCCCCCGGCCTGAACACGCGAACGCTGACCTTTGCGCCAGATGGCCCGATCCGTCTCTAACCCTGGGGTTTCTTGCGCAACCAGCCCAGGAACGCCGCATCGGGCGACCCCAGCCGCGTGCGCCCCGTGGCGTCCCACCAGCTGCGCCACTCGGCCTCCAGCGCATAGACATCCGCACCGGGACGCAGGCCGCGTGCCTGATCCAGCGTGTCGGCGCGCAGCACCGGGGCTGCCACATCGTCGATGACCGCGCTGGCGCGGGTAAACACCATCAGATCGCCCGCCGCCTCGTCCATCCGGTAATCGGGCAGATGCCCGTCCTGGATCATCTTGCGCAGGGCCGCACGGAACACCCGGACCGGCGCGGCACTGCCCGCCTTCTTGTGCAGGGTGGCGACGCTGACGCGCCATTCGGGCTGCCGGCCGCAATGCTTGCGCGCCAGCTCGTAAATGCGCCGCTCAAGCGGTTTGCGCAGACGGAAATAATCACGGCTCAGGGTCAGCACCGACTTGGCCATGACCGCGCGCCAGATCCATTCGCTCAGCGTGACCGTGACGCTGACCATGCGCCCGCCCCGGCTGCGCCGCACGATCTCCCAGCTTTCGATCAACCCGAACCCGCTGGTCACCTCTTCGCCGCCGGTGCTGATGTTGGTGACAATCCGCGTGCCCGCCAGCCGCTCGAACGCCTCGCGCAGCCGCGCATAGGCATCGCCCGACGTATCGCGGTTGGTCGCCACCAGCAGATCATGGGCGCGCAATTGCAAGGTCCGCGACACCGCGCGCCCCGCATTCATCGCCGCCATGATCTGGCTGATACAGAAAATCAGGATATCCTTGTCGTGCATCGTCGCCCGCCCCCGCACGCTGGGGGTCACCTCGATATGGGTGCCGTTGTGGGCATAGCTCAGAATGCGCCGGTCGGGCCGGGTGCTGAGCGAAAAGATCGGATGTTCCATACTGCCCAGGTCATCCTTGGGACTGGCATCGAAAATATCACAGATGAAAAAATCACCCGTCGGATGCCGCATAGGACCCAATGGTCCCGTGGTGGTAAGACTGCTCATGCCTGTCGCCTGCTCTACCCCCTGCCCGCTTATGCGGATCGCTATCGGGGTTTCACTGACACCCTAAGCAGCCGCGCCACCGCCGTCCACCGTTTCGACGTGGGATCAGAGTCGCCGTGGCGTGGGATCAGAGTCGCCCCAGCGTGGTTTCAGAGTCACTGCGATCTGAGAAAAGGCCATTTCACCTTTGCAAAACAACGAGATAGTTAAAATCAACCAGCGCCGTAACATATAAATAACAAGATATAACTTGGGAAATCATCCCCTTTGGCCCATCCTGCGTCCAGTTTGCAGGCCCCTGCGCCCGAATCATCCCCCTGAATTTCCTGAGAAAAGACCAAGATGTGCGCATAATGCTTTCATGTGCGGGCTTTTGCTGTATCCTGACAAAAACAGCGAACATAAATCGAGCAAACAGATGTGCGCAGACCGTCCCGAAGCGAAGCCGCCCTATTTCAACATCGACCCCGACAAGGCTGCCAAAGCCTTGGGGCCGGCCACAGGCACCCACGGCTTTGACGCCATCGCGCGGGCCTGTGCCGCGGGCCGTGACGATCTGGCCGGGCGCGGACTGAATGAGACCGGCGGGCGCACCCTGCGCCAGTTCTCGACCTGGGAAATCACCCGCTACCTGATCCCCGTGGCCACCGGCCATTTCCGCCGCGTGCTCAAGGCCAACCCCGATCTGCCGCAAGGTCGGTCCGAAACCAGCGGCGGCGCCAAATGGTTCACCCTGGACGAGGTGCTGCGCCTGCGCGCGCATTTCGGACAGGAAGGATCGAAGGCCAAGGAATACCTGCCCTACCGCCCCGAAGGCCAGCCTGCCAAGATGGTGGCGGTTGCCAACTTCAAGGGTGGCGTCGGCAAGACCTCGACCGCGGCGCATCTGGCGATGTCGGCAGCCCTCGACGGCTACAAGGTGCTGGTTGTTGATCTGGATTCCCAAGGGTCGATGACCTCGATCTTTGGCGGCAAGGTGGCCGATGAATGGGAAACCGTCTTTCCCCTGCTGGCGCGCCATTACGCCAACCATCTGCGCGGCGAAAACCAGCGGCGACTGGACCGGGGCGACGCGCCCCTGCCGCTGGACGACACCCTGACCGATGCGCTGGAGATCAAGGCGGGCGATCTGATCCAGCCGACCCACTGGCCCAACATCGACCTGATCGGGGCACAGCTCAACCTCTACTGGGCCGAATTCCAGATCCCCGTCTGGCGGATGCAGGGCCGCGGCTGGAAGCTGTGGGATGCGCTGACTGACATGTTCGCCGCTGACGGCGTGCTGGACACCTATGACGTGATCTTTATCGACACGCCCCCGGCCCTTGGCTACCTGACCATCAACGGGCTGGCCGCCGCTGACATCCTGCTGGTGCCTTTGGGGGCCTCGTTTCTCGAGTTCGACTCCACGGGCCGTTTCTTTGACATGCTGCACAGCACCTTCGGGTCGATCGAAGAGGCCGAGAATATGGCCGCCCGTGCGCTGGGGCGCGACGAGCTGGCCTTTCAATGGGACGCGGTGCGTGCGGTGGTCACCCGCTATGACGGCGCGCAACAGGCCGAACTTGCGTCTCTGATGCAGGCCTATCTGGGGCAAACCCTGTCCCCCCACCGTCAGGATTTCACCGCGCTGATCGGTCAGGCGGGCGAACAGGTGCAAGGTATCTACGAGGCCGATTACCGCGATTTCAACCGCGAAACCTATGTGCGCGGGCGCGAAACATTCGACGCGACCTATGCGGCCTTCAAATCGCTTCTGATCGGAAGCTGGCGCCGCGATGTTCTGGCTCAGGCCGGGGCACAGGCCGCAGAATAAGGCTCTAACAATGGCAAAACGCAAACGACTGGCCCCGCCCATCGCCCCCTATCAGGACCCCGGCCCCGCCGCCGGCACCCCTGCGAAACGCACCGCCCCGATTGCCGATGTGGCGGCCGATGCGGCCACCTCGGCGGCGCTGTCCGAACTGTCCCAGACGCTGCAATCAGCCCGCGACCAAGGCCGCATGATCCTGTCGCTGCCGCTGGATGCGGTGCAGTCCGACTATCTTCTGCGCGACCGCCGCGTGGTGGACGACGACGAGATGGACGCGCTGATCGCCTCGATCTCGGCGCGTGGCCAGCAGACCCCCATCGAAGTGGTGGCGCTGGAAGATGGCCGCTATGGCCTGATCTCGGGCTGGCGGCGGTTGCAGGCCCTGCGCCGGCTCCAAGGCCCCGACGGGTCCGGCCCGCAAACCGTGCTGGCCTTGTTGCGGGTGCCGGAACAGGCGTCCGATGCTTATGTGGCGATGGTCGAAGAGAACGAGATTCGTGTCGGCATCAGCTTTTACGAACGGGCCCGCATCGTGCGCATGTCTGCGATGAACGGTGTGTTCGACAGCGAAAAACAGGCTCTACGCGAGATGTTCGGCGCGGCGTCGCGGTCCAAGCGGTCCAAGATCGGGTCCTTTGTGCGGCTTCATGCCGAGCTGGACCGCGTGTTGAAATTCCCCGAGGCCATCGGCGAACGGCTGGGGCTGGCGCTGGTGCAGCGGTTCGACAAGGACCCGCAGGCCGCCGCCCAATTGCGCACCGATCTGCGCGAGGCACAGGCGGTACGGGAGATCGACACCGTCGAGGCGGAACAGGCCTTTTTGCAGGCCGCCTTGACCGGCAAGCGTTCCGCCGCGAAATCCAGCCCCAAGGCGTCCACTGAACCGGTGCAATTGCGCCCCGGTCTGCACCTCAAGGAACACCGCGACGGCAGCGTGACCATCAGCGGCACAGCCGTCGGCGCGGATCTGCGCGCCCGGCTGGTCGCGTGGTTGCGTGATGGGCGCTGACCTGAAAATGTTTCGCGCGCGAAACATTTGTCGCAAGGGGCCGTCATGCTGGGCCGGTTGATCCCGCTGTTTCACCGCTATGCTGCGAAGCACACCCGTCTGCGCCAGCGGCACGGGCCGGTGCAGATGCGGCTGCAAAGCGGCCGGATCATTGTCGAGATCGACAGTGACGCCGAGGCGGCGCAGGTCAGCCTGGGCAAGGCGACGCGGCAGGCCCGCCGCCGCGATGGCATCTTGCGGGCCGAGCTGCCCTTTGTCCACGGCGCGCGGGGCACCGTGGTCTTGCGGCAGGGAGAAGACACCGTGACCTTGCCGTTCGGTCCCTTTGCGCCCTGGAAAAACACCGCCGCCCGCACTGCGCTGCTGGCCCCCTTTGTCACCACGGGCATGCGGGCCGTGCCCCCTGCCCTGCGCTGGTTCCGCGACCGCGATCCGGCGGCGCGGATCACCGTGCGCAACCTGTTCGGGCTGGCCCCCACCACCACGGCGCTTGAGCTGCAAACCCCGCTGTTCGCAGCGCACCCCGCGCCGAAACCGCACGGCACGATCACCATTGTCCTGCCGGTCTACAACGCCTTTGACATGCTGCAAGAGGCGCTGGAGCGGGTCGAACGCAACACCGATCTGCCGTGGCGGCTGATCCTGATCGAAGATGCCTCGCCCGACCCGCAGGTGCGGCCGTGGTTGCGCGACTGGGCGGCGGGCAAGGACAATGTCACGCTGCTGGAAAACGACCGCAACCTAGGCTTTATCGGCGCGGTCAATCGTGGGCTGACGGTGGCGATGGAGCATGGCGATCCGGTGGTCTTGCTGAACTCCGACGCCTTTGTGCCGCCGGATTGGGCCGCTCGGTTGATCGGGCCGCTGGACGATCCTGCGGTGGCCTCGGTCACGCCGATGTCGAACGATGCTGAACTGATGTCGGTGCCGGTGCTGTGCCAGCGGCTGGATCTGGCGCAGGGGCAGGGCGATGCCATCGACGCGGTGGCCCGCACGCTGGCGCCCCTGACCGAAGAGGCAGACCTGCCCACCGGTGTCGGGTTCTGCATGGCGCTGTCGGCGGACTGGCTGAACCGTGTGGGGCTGTTCGACACGCGTTTTGGCCGTGGCTATGGCGAAGAGGTGGACTGGTGCCGCCGCGCTTTGGCCATGGGGGCGCGGCATCTGGCGCAGCCTGCGCTGTTTGTGGAACATCGCGGCGGCACGTCCTTCGGATCAGAGGAAAAACAGAGACTGTTGCTGGCCAATTCCGCGATCGTGTCGCAACGCCACCCGACCTTTGACCAGGACGTACAGGATTTTATCGCAAGCGATCCGTTGCTGGCCCCGCGTCTGGCGCTGGCGCTGGCCTGGGCCGGGCAGCAGGGCAGGGTGCGCATCTATCTGGCCCATGACATGGGCGGCGGCGCCGAGGCGGATTTGCAGCGGCGCATTGCCGGCGACGGGGTCGCGGTGGTGCTGCGCGTGGGCAGCGCCTATCGCTGGGAGATCGAGGTTTATACCCCCAACGGCGTGCTGCGCGGCGGCACCGAAGATGCGGCTCTGACACAGCGGCTTTTGCAGATTTTGCCGCAGCGCGAGGTGATCTATTCCTGTGCGGTGGGCGATCCCGATCCGGTGCAGATCCCTGCGTTTCTGCAACAGATTTCGGATGGGCAGGGCATGCGGGTGCTGTTGCACGACTATTTCCCGATCAGCCCCGCCTATACGTTGCTGGACGGGCAGGGGGTGTTTCGCGGCGTGCCGCTGCCGGGGGCCGAGGGGCGCGTTGACCGTCTGCGCCGCCCCGATGGCAGCCGCCTGTCGCTGGCCGACTGGCAGGCGGCCTGGGGGCCGTTTCTGGCCGCATCAGAGACTGTTGAGGTGTTTTCCGAGGCCGCAGCCCGGCTGTTGCGCAGCGCCTATCCCGACCTGGACAACATCACCGTGGCCCCGCACCAGTTGGTGCATCCGGTGCTGCCGGTGACCGCCCCCGACGGGCCGCCGGTGATCGGGGTGCTGGGCAATATCAACGCCCACAAGGGGGCCGATGTGGTCACGGCGCTGAGCCGCAGGCTGAAGCGTGGGCAGATGGTGGTGGTCGGGCGCATGGCACCGGGCCACCGGCTGGGGCGCGGCGGGATTGAACACGGGCCTTATGACGTGGCCGAAGTCCCCGCGTTGGTGGCGCGCTATGGCATCACCTGCTGGCTGGTGCCGTCGATCTGGCCCGAGACGTTTTCCTTTACCACCCACGAGGCGCTGGCGACCGGTCTGCCCACCTTTGCCTTTGATCTGGGCGCACAGGGCGACGCGGTGCGAAACGCCGCCAACGGGCACCCGATTGAACCGGGGGCGGATATCGACACCGTGGTGGCGCATCTGCTAGAGCCGCGCAAAGAGGACGCATCATGAGCTATCTGAAATCCCTGCGCACCCCCGGCCGGCATGAAACCACGATCAAGCGGCAGTTTGGCAGCAGGGTCCGGTTTGAAGGCACCGCGCCGGTTTTCGACAAGCCATTGATATTGATGGCTTTTACCAATCGCTGCGGGTCGCATCTGTTGGCGGATTACCTGCGCCAGACCGGGCAGTTGGCCGGCTTTGGCGAATATCTGAACCATGATGTGGTCGCCAACCAGTCGGCCGAGCACGGTTATGACAGCTTTCCCGACTATATCGCCGGATTGCAGGCGCGCATCTGCCTGCGTGGGCAGGCGCTGGGGCTGAAAGGGTCTTATGACCAGATCGCCATGTTGCTGCGCTGGAACATCGGGGCGATGTTTCGCGGCGTGCGCGTGGTGCACATCGTGCGCGAGGATGCGCTGGCACAGGCGGTGTCGCTGTCGATCGCGCGCCAGACCGAACAGTGGACCAGCCACCAGACCGGCAACGGCGCCGCCCCGACCTTTCAGCCGAAGCTGATCGAAAGCATTCTTCAGGCGCATGAAGCGGCCAATACGATGATCGGCCTGCTGGCGCAGTCGGCGGCGCTGCCACGGATGCAGATCAGTTACGAGCAGGTCATGCACGACCCCGCCACCTATGTGCGCCGGCTGTTCGGGTTCTGCGGGGTCGACGCACCCGACTGGGTGCCAAAGGTGCCTGTGGTGCAAAAACAGGCCGGCGCGCTGAACGCGGACTTTGTGCAGGCGTACCGCGAACAGGTGCTGCGCGAGACGGGCATAAACAGTCTCTAACTCAGGGGGTAAACCCTAATTGTAGAGAATATCCTTGTGATATTTGCGCAGCAAAAGCAGCCCGACCAGAAACAGCCCGCCGCCCAAGGCATAGACATAGATAAAGCTGACATAGGGCGCGTCGTAGGACGGATAAAAGCCGCGCCGCATCAGCCCCACCACATGCACCATCGGGTTCCACCACAGGTAATCGCGGTAGGGCTGCGGGATGGTTTCGTACAGAAAGAAGATACACGAGATGATGAACATCGGGCGGGTCAGGATCGACCAGGCCCGTTGCCATGCGGGAAAGGCGTTGAACAGGTAGCAGTTCATCGTGCCGACCCCCACCGACAGCATCGACACCATCAGATAGCATTCGACAATGGTGATCAGATCGGGGCGGGTGCGGGTTTCAAAAAGCGTCAGGATGCCGATGAAGATGACATAGCCCACCATCAACTGGGTGATCAGGTTGACCAGAAACCGCGCGATCAGCGCATCGGCAAAGGTGACATTGGGATAGGCCAGCAGCGCCTTGGAAAAGGTCAGCGACTGGGCCAGCTTCATCGTCATGTTGTTGAACAGCATGAAGGGCACGATGCCGGTGGCGTAGAAGATCGGAAAGTTGACCCCCAGCGCCGGCGACCGGAAGGCCAGCGAGAACACCAGCGTCATCATCGCGATGCCGCCCACCGGTTC
>NZ_CAXBJW010000016.1:0-42504 GCF_963976325.1 uncultured Pseudosulfitobacter sp. | reverse complement strand
CGGCTGACGGTGGTGGAAGTACTATTCCTAGCCTTGGCGGGTCGGGTGGGCTGACAGGGGCGGCCAAAGTGGTTCACCGCCGCATTGAAGTTCAGCCGGTCGATCCTGCTACCTACACGGTGGAAGATCACGAGGCATGGATCGCTGACCAGATTGCGCTGAACGGGCCAAGGTTCGCGTAAGTTGGAAACGGTGTCCGACGATTTCTCGATAAAACCTATGAAAGTTGAAAAACGGTCCTCCCTTTGACGGGAGGCCGCCGGGTGTATCAGCACCCAGCGACACGGGGCCAAATTTCTTACAGCCGACCCCACCGACCAGCAAGTTAGAATTCTGTCCGGAAGTCAGCGCATATCTGTCCAGAAGTCAGCGCCGCGCCACAGTTTTGGCGGTTTTCATGCACCCCCTGTGGCACGAGGCTTGGGGTGCCGACGCAGTGTGGGGGTGAAGCACGAAGTTGACCTTCGTGCTGTGTGCAGTGAAAGTCTCAAATGAGGCCTTTGTGACCTTGCCACAAAGGGCAGCGCCCGACCGCGGGTGGGCATCGGAAGGTCAGTGGATGCCACTTTATGTCTAATCTTTGGCGTGTGGGTGATGAACCGCAATACGGTGAGGAAGCGCCCGCCCGTCGCACCAAAGGTGCGCCGATACCTTCAGGCACGCCTCCGGCGTGACGGGCGGTCGGGCGCTGCCCGGCGGTGCTTTGCACCTTGATTCTGGGCTTTGGTGGTTGGCAGCTTTGTCCCCTTAGCCGCCATTCACGACGACCACGATTAATGTCCCGAAACATCCGATCTGTGCATGCTTATGTGTGCAGTGTGCAAGGTTATGCCCATGTTGAAAGACGGGTCGTCCCTAAGTCGCTGTTCGAAAATCCCTTTTTAACCTCATGAACGGGGCCGAAGCGGTCGGGTGTGCGCGCTTGTGCGAGCAAGACTTCGCCTTGCGCATCGCCCTTTGCTTTGTTGCTCTCCACGAAAGCTCCACAAAATCTCGGCGGTTCTTCCACTCGGCGATGCCATTTGGTTGCAGTGTGAAACCGTCGGGGCCTCCTATGACACGCAGCAAGATCCTTATCCTGTCCTTCCTCAGCCTGGTGGCCGTGGCGGTGGTCTCGTTTCAGTGGGGGCCGCGTTCGGACGCTGCCGCTTCGCAAGAGGCCGGCGTGGAGCCGGCGGTGCAGCTGACCGTGGCGACCATCGAGCCCGAGCGGATCGTGCTTATGTCCGAGTATTCGGGTCGCGTTGCGGCCAGCCGGCGGGTGGAGATACGTCCGCAGGTGGGCGGCCTGATCCTTGAGCGCAATGTCGAGGAAGGCGCGCGGGTCTTGGCTGGTGACGATCTCTTCCGCATTGATCCCGCGCCGCTGAAAGCGGATCTTGCTGTCGCAGAGGCGGCCCTGGCGCGCGCCGAAACCACTGTGGCGCATGCGCGGCGCGACGCCGAGCGCTCGGATTCGCTTTTGGCGAAGAACATTGTCAGCCGTCAGGCCAACGACAATGCGCACAATGCGCTTAGCCTGGCGCACGCCGGAGTTAAGGAAGCGCACGCTGCGGTGGAGCGCAAGCGCCTGGATCTCGATTTCGCGACCCTGCGCACACCGATCGGCGGCTACGTCGCGGCAGGTCTGGCCGAGATCGGCGGACTGGTCTCGGTCGGCGGGGACACGGCGCTGGCTGTGGTGCAGGACCTCGAGACCGTAAATGTCGATCTGCGCATACCCGAGGGGGATCTTGACGCGGTCCTGGGGGCGGCAGAGGACGGGCTGGGTACGGTCACGATCCACAAGAACCGCGGCGCATCAGAGCCGTTGACCGGGAAGCTGAAATCGTCGGACGTCATCGTCGACCAGGGAACGGGCTATGTCAGCGTGCGCATTGAGGCGGCGAACCCTGGCCTTGCCCTTCTGCCGGGCATGTTCGTCCGCGCGCGCCTCCCCCGCGGGGTGATCGAGGGTGCCCTTGTCGTGCCCGAGGACGCCGTGTTGCGCACGTCGGCAGGAGGGGCGCAGCTTGTCATCGTCTCTCCGGACGGCAGGGCCACGCGCCGCAACGTGGAGCTGGACGCGCGCGTTGGTAACCGCATTGTGGTCGCCGCGGGCCTCAGGTCCGGAGAGATCGTGGCGATACGCGGCCAGAACCGCGTGCCCGCAGGCGCGAGCGTCGCGGCTGAGACGCGCAGCTCTGATGCCGCCGCTCCTGATGTCCACTCTTGAGAAGCGTACGACATGGCCCAGTTTTTCATCCATCGCCCGGTCTTCGCCTGGGTCATCGCGATCTTCATCGCGCTCGCCGGGATCGTCGCGATCCCGAAACTGCCCGTCGCGCGCTTTCCCGACATTGCGCCGCCAAGCGTCAGCATCTTCACGAGCTATTCCGGGGCCGACGCCCAGACCGTCTCCAACAGCGTCATCCGGCCGATCGAGAAGGAACTCTCGGGTGTCAAGAACGTGCTTTACTACGAGTCGACCGTCGATGCGACGGGCGGCGCGAACATCATGCTGACCTTTAAGCCAGGCACCAACGCCGATCTGGCGCAGGTCGAGGTGCAGAACCGTCTGAAGAACGCCGAGGCCCTGCTGCCCGAGCCGGTGCGCCGCTCGGGCGTGAGCGTGGAGGCGGCGGACTCCAGCTTTCTCATGGTGATCACGCTGCGGTCGAAGAGCGGAGCCACGGATGAACTGCGCTTGGGCGAATACCTCAACCGCACGCTTGGCGAAGAGCTCAAGCGCGTGCCCGGTGTCGGGCGGGTGCAGTCCTTCGGGTCCGATCGCGCGCTCAGGGTCTGGGTCGATCCGGTAAAGCTTGCGGGCTACAATCTTACCATGGGCGACGTAACGGCGGCGATCGCGCGCGAGAATGCGCAGGCTGCGCCGGGCCGTGTGGGCGACGATCCGACCGTGCCGGGCACCCGCACCTCGACCCCGCTGACCATCGAAGGCAAGCTGACCTCGCCCGGGGCCTTTGCCGCGATCCCCCTGCGCGCCACCGCGGATGGCGCACGCCTTGTGCTGGGCGACGTGGCACGGGTGGAGATGGGCGCGCAGACCACTGCCTTCAGCGTCAGCAGCAACGGCAAGGCCGCCGCAGCCGCGGCGGTCCAGATGACGCCGGGTGCCAACGCTGTCCGCACCTCTGCCGCCATCGAGAAACGTCTGGACGCGTTGCGCCTTGCCATGCCGGACGACATGGAGGTGTCGATCTCGTACAACACCGCGCCCTTCGTGAAGGTGTCGATCTCGAAGGTGATCCACACGCTGATCGAGGCGATGGTGCTGGTCTTTGCGGTGATGCTGCTGTTCCTGCAAAAGCTGCGCTACACCCTGATTCCGGCTATCGTCGCGCCCATCGCGCTTCTTGGTACCTTTGCGGTGATGTGGGCGGTGGGCTTTTCGATCAATGTGCTGACGATGTTCGGCATGGTGCTGGCCATCGGCATCATCGTCGACGACGCCATCGTCGTGGTCGAGGCGGTCGAGCGGATCATGGCGCGGCAGGGGCTGTCGCCCAGGGCCGCAACGCAACAGGCGATGCGCGAGATCACCGGGGCCATCGTCGGCACGACGCTTGTCCTTGTCGCGGTATTCATCCCGATGGGCCTGGCGAGCGGATCGGTCGGGGCGATCTACAAGCAATTCACGTTGTCGATGGCCGTGTCGATCCTGCTGTCGTCGGTCCTCGCGCTGACCCTGACACCGGCGCTTTGTGCTACGCTTCTGCGCCCGGTGACGGACCATGCTGCGGCCCGCGGGTTTTTCGGGTGGTTCAACCGCAGGTTCGACGCGTTGACGCGGTCCTATACCGGTTGGGTCGGCTGGACCCTGCGTCGCGGGGGGCGGATGTGTGTGCTTTACATCGCGCTTGTCGCGGTGCTGGCCGTCGCCTACACGCGGATCCCAACCTCTTTCGTTCCCGAAGAGGACCAGGGCAGCTTCATGGCGATGTTCGAGCTTCCGGCGGGTGCAACGGCCGAGCGCACCAAAGACGTGATCGCCGCCTACGAGGCGCATACCGCCACCCGTCCCGACATCGCCGAGAACACCGTGATCCTTGGCTTTGGCTTCTCGGGCTCGGGGCCGAACGCGGCGCAGGCATTCACCAGCCTCAAGGATTGGGATAAGCGGAGGAGTAGCGTGGACGAGGAGATTGCCGCCGCGGAAGCCGCGATGGCCGACATTCCAGAGGGGATTGCCATGATCATGAAACCGCCCGCCATCGAATCGCTTGGCACGACCTCGGGCTTTTCCCTGCGTCTGGAAGACCGTGCCAACGCTGGTCCCGAAGCGCTGAAGGCGGCCGAGGACAAGCTGGTTGCCCTCGCGTCCCGGAGCCCGACGCTCTCGGGCGTGATGAGCGAGGGGCTGCCCGACGGCATGGCCATCGCGCTTAAGATCGACCGCGAAAAGGCGCAGGCGCTCGGACTGGGCTTCGATGCGATCACCGACACGATCGGCACCGCCATCGGATCGACCTACGTCAACGATTTTCCATATCAGGGCCAGATGCGGCAGGTCATCGTGCAGGCTGAGGCCCAGGCCCGGATGCATGCCGAGGATGTACTGCGGCTTGAGGTGCGCAGCGACAGCGGCGCCATGGTGCCGCTTTCCGAAGTGGTGACGCCGGTCTGGGAGCCCACACCCTCGCAGCTCGAGCGCTACAACGGCTATCCTGCCGCGCGGATCTCTGGCGAGGCGGCGGGCGGCGTGTCGAGCGGCGCCGCCATGGCCGAGATGGAACGTCTGGCCAGGGAGCTGCCGTCCGGGTTTGCCGTGGAATGGACCGGGCAGTCGTTTCAGGAGAAGCAATCCGCCAGCCAGGCACCGATGCTTTTCGCAGCCTCGATGCTGATCGTGTTCCTTGTGCTGGCGGCGCTCTACGAGAGCTGGTCGATCCCGTTCGCGGTGATGCTGGTGGTGCCGCTGGGGGTCCTGGGGGCCGTGACGGCGGTGCTGCTGCGGGGCGCGGACAACGACGTGTTCTTCAAGGTCGGGCTGATCACCATCATTGGTCTCTCGGCCAAGAACGCGATTCTCGTCGTCGAATACGCCCGCCACCTGCGCGCGGGCGGCATGGGGCTGAACCGCTCGATCTTGCAGGCCGCGCGCCTGCGTCTGAGGCCCATCGTGATGACCTCGCTTGCCTTCATCCTCGGCGTCATTCCCCTTGTGATGGCCAAGGGCGCGGCGTCCGAGATTCAGAACGCGATCGGCACCGGCGTCTTTGGCGGTATGCTCTCGGCCACGGTCCTCGCCATATTTTTCGTGCCGCTCTTCTACGTCGCGGTCAGCCGCCTCGTACCGGGTGCTTCGCAAGCCGACCCTGAAGCGCAGGAGGCCTCTGCATGACCGGCTCCCTGATCCTGATCGTCGAGGATGAACCCGAGATCGCCGAAATCCTCGAAGGCTATTTCGCGCGCGAGGGCTTTCGTGTGATTTGCGCCCGCGACGGCACCACCGGCCTTGCCCATCACCAGACCCTGCGGCCCGACCTGGTCGTGCTTGACATCAAGCTGCCGGGGAAGGACGGTTTTGAGGTTCTGGCCGCGATCCGCCGCAGCGGCGAGACGCCGGTCATCATGGTGACGGCTTTGGCCGAGGATCTTGACAAGTTGCAGGCGCTCCGGATCGGGGCCGATGATTACGTGGTCAAGCCGTTCAACCCCCGCGAGGTGGTCGCCCGCGCCCGTGCCGTGCTGCGCCGCACGATGGGCCAGACGGGGAAGAGCCTTTTGCGGGTGGGCTTGCTTACGGTCGATCCCGAGGCCCATCGCGCGACGCTGGACAGCGACGGCGCGCCGGTCTCGCTTGACCTGACGCCGACGGAGTTCCGCATCCTGTCGCACATGGCACGCGCGCCGGGGCGGGCGTTCAGCCGCGCCGACCTGGTCGATGCCTGCCTGCCCGAGGGCGCCGCGCTTGACCGCACCGTCGACAGCCATGTGAGCAACCTGCGCCGCAAGCTTGCGGCGGCGGGTGCCGGCGACATGCTGACCGGCGTGCGCGGCTTCGGTTATCGTCTGGATGTGTCCCATGGCCGCTAACCTGAACGCGCGGATCTCGCGCACCATCGTGGCGCTGACGCTGATCGCGGCGCTGATCGTCTGGCTTGGTCTGATGGCCTATTTCTTCGTGATCTATGAGTGGCTCTATCCCGTCGAGCCAGAGGGGTTCGTGGGCTGGCGGACGGCCGACACCGTCATGGTGCTGACCGTGCTTGCTTTCGGTCTGCTTACGGCATCGTGGATCGGGTGGCGCCTTGCGCGGCGGATCACCGAGCCGCTGAAGTCGGTCGGCGGCGCCGCGCGCCGGATCGCCGAGGGCGATTTCTCCGCCCGAGCGGAGGGCCCCCATGGCAGTTTCCGCGAAGCCGCGGACCTGCTGACGGACTTCAACGCCATGGCCCAGCGCCTTGAGCGCGCCGAGGCGGAGCTTGCCTATTCCAACTCGGCCATCGCGCATGAACTGCGCACGCCGCTGACCATCCTGCGCGGCCGGTTGCAGGGCCTTTCGGATGGCGTCTTTGATCCAACGCCCGAGGCCTACGGACGGCTCATCGCGCACGTCGACCATCTCGCGGCGATCGTGGAGGAGCTGCGCACGCTTGCGCTTGGCAATGCCGGTCGGCTGGAACTGACGGGGGTGCGGCTTGATCTGGCCGAGGAGGCGGGTGCGGCCCTGAGCAGCCTCGAGGCGGAACTTGACGACGCAGACATCACCGTGACCCGTGCGCTTGGCTCGGCTTGCGTCATGGCAGACCGGACGCGGCTACGTCAGGCATTTGTCGCGGTTCTGGAGAA
Organism: uncultured Pseudosulfitobacter sp.; assembly: GCF_963976325.1. NCBI lineage: Bacteria > Pseudomonadati > Pseudomonadota > Alphaproteobacteria > Rhodobacterales > Roseobacteraceae > Pseudosulfitobacter > uncultured Pseudosulfitobacter sp. The sequence goes on along the minus strand of NZ_CAXBJW010000016.1, from coordinate 35,709 downwards.
CTGCCGCTGCTACGCCCCGCAAAGCCGCGTTCACGTCGAAACCCTGGTGGAGGGCGATCACGTCGTCTTCCGCTGCGCCGACACCGGACCGGGGCTTGCCGAGGAAGATCGGTCCCGCGCCTTCGACCGGTTCTGGCGCGCGGACGCCTCGCGCGGGCGCAGCCACGGGGGCTCGGGCCTTGGCCTGTCTATCGTGCGTGCCATCGCCCGCGCCCATGGAGGCGAGGCGCGCGTCCTGCCGAACGCACCCACGGGCCTGATCGTCGAAGTCCGGCTTCCGAGCAAGGCCCACTCTTGAGGTCAGACAAATGACCGACGATCCCGAAGCCTGCGCCGCGCGGCATGTGTCGATGCGGCGTGTCCTCGCGCTCTTCGCCCCGTTCCGGGTGCGGATCGCCGGGGTGATGACGCTGATGGTGCGCGCCTTGGCCATCGGACTGGCCGGGCCGTTCGTGTTGCGCGCGATCACGCGACACAGAAGGGCCTGGGCCTTCGTCGCAAAGTCACGAATGACCGCTGTCGGGTAAAAACCTCCGGTTGGAGCAGGTGGGACAAATACGGTGGTTTTTGTCACTCTGCGAGGCTTGGCCTAAGTTGTGACTCTTCACGATAAATGGCACTGATATTTGCACGCTAATTGGCACTCTCGGTGCGTTGGAGGGTGCGGTAGATCGTAGGCCGCGAGACGGCAAATACATCTGCGAGATCGCTGACGGAGTAGTCGCCGGTGTCGTACATGCGGCGCAGCTCGCGGTGCTGTTTTTCGGAGAGCTTTGGTTTCTTGCCGCGCAGCTTGCCCTTGGCGCGGGCGATTTTCATGCCTTCGCGGGTGCGCATCCTTATGAGGTCGGACTCGAACTCGGCGAAGGTGGCGAGGATGTTGAAGAACATCTTTCCCATGGGATCGGTTGGATCATAGACCGAAGCGCCCAGGGCGAGGCGGATGCCGCGTTCCGCCAAGCCGTCTGCAATGGTGCGGGCATCGGGAGCAGACCGCGCCAGCCTATCCAGCTTGGTCACGACCAGAGTGTCGCCTTTTCGGACTGCGGCCAGGGCCTGATCGAGGCCCGGTCGGGCGCGCGTGCGGCCTGTCAGGCCGTGGTCAGTGTAGATGCGATCCGGGGCAACACCGAGGTCGATCAGGGCGTCCCGCTGTGCGGTCAGGTCCTGTTTGTCGGTGGAGCAGCGTGCATAGCCGATTTGGGTCGATGTCATTAACTGATTGTACGTAAGAGCTACCTCTATTGCAAATCAATGCGTACCATTCTTATGGTACATCATGACGTCAAAGAAACCTGATCCTGCTAATGCGCCGACAAACCGTCCGCTGATCGATCCTCTTACGGACAGCCTGGCTGCGTTTTCAGACGAGGATCGGGCCGCAGCAATGGAGCGGTTCCGGGTCCTGCAGCCGCACATTGAGACCGGCGTCCCGCTGACAGGAGTGGCGGACACATCGGGCCATCCGATCCGAACACTGCGCCGGTGGGCGGCGCGATATCATGAGGCCGGGCTTTCAGGATTGGTACGGCGTCAGCGCTCCGATGCAGGACGCCGGAAACTCCATGCCGATCTGGCGCAACAGATCGAGGCCCTTGCCTTGCAGAAGCCGCGCCTGTCGGCGGCTTTGATCCATCGGCGCATCGCGGAGGCGGCAAAGGCAGAGGGCCATCCTGCCCCATCACACGCGACAGTGCGCAGGGTGATGGGAGCGCTTGATCCAGCCATGCTGTGCCTCGTCCATGAGGGTCCAACCGCCTATCGTGACCGCTACGAGCTGATCCACCGGCACCGCGCTGAGCGCCCCAATGCGGTCTGGCAGACGGATCACACCCAGCTCGATCTCCTTATCCTCGACGCAAACAGCAAGCCCGCCCGTCCCTGGCTGACCATCGTGCAGGATGATTATTCCCGCGCGGTCGCAGGCTATTGCGTGTTCCTGGGCGCACCCTCTGCTTTGCAAACCGCTCTGGCTTTGCGTCAGGCAATTTGGCGAAAGACGGACCCGGACTGGCCGGTCTGCGGTATCCCCGAGACGCTCTATACTGACCACGGATCAGACTTCACCAGCCAGCACCTGGAGCAGGTCGCGGCAGAGCTACGGATCGAGCTGGTATTCTCGGCCGTGGCGCGCCCGCAGGGGCGGGGCAAGATCGAACGGATATTCGGCACGGTGAACACCGAACTCCTGCCGGAACTTCCGGGCTATCTTGCCGAGGGTAAAACAAGACGCCCGCCTGCGCTGTCGCTTTCAGAGCTAGATCAAGCTGTCGGGCACTTTCTGGTCGGAACACACAATGCCCGCCGCCACAGCGAGATCGGCATGGCTCCCAATGCGGCCTGGCGCGGCGACGGTTGGCTGCCAAACCTGCCTGAAAACGTTGAAGCCTTGGACCTGTTGCTGCTCACCGTTGCCAAAGCCCGGCTCGTGCGTCGGGATGGCATTCACTTCCAGGGCCTGCGCTACATGGACCCGACGCTGGCCGCATTCGTCGGCGAGCACGTCACCATCCGTTTCGACCCCCGCGACATGGCGGAAATTCGGGTGTTCCACCGAAACCTCTTCCTCTGCCGCGCGGTCAGCCCGGACCATGCCGGGCGCACGATATCCCTCAAAGACATCCAGCAGGCGCGTGTCGCACGGCGGCGCTCCTTGAGACAGGAGATCAAGGCGCACACCGGTTCCGTGACCGACCATCTGCCGGACGCCGATCAAAAGCCGAAATCAAAGCCTCCGGCACAATCCAAACTCCTGCTCTACAAAGAAGACCGGCGCACATGACAAACACCACCTTCATCGAAACAAGCGCCCATAAGCGCTTCGTGGAGTTCGCCCGCACCGTGCGCAAGGATCGCACTATCGGGCTGTGCTATGGCCCCGCCGGGGTTGGCAAAACACTGTCTGCCCGGCGCTATGCCAAGTGGGACATCGCGGAGCCACTTCTGGAAAGCTGGGGGCCTCGCGATCCATCCGATGAAAAGGTCTACGCTGCCCTGGCGCGATCTCGCACCGTCTTCTACACGCCGCCGGTCGCAAGCGCCTTCGCTGCGTTGCGCAAGGACCTGAACCAGCTCAGAAACCGTGTCGAAGCCTGCATCGACCAGGCCCTCGACCCGCGATCCGCCCAACCGACAAGGCCACGCGAGGGTCACACTGAGCTGATCATTGTCGATGAAGCCGAGCGCCTGACAAACAGCGCCTTGGAATACCTGCGCGACCAGTTCGACCGCGCCGAGATCGGGCTGATCCTGATCGGCATGCCCGGCATAGAAAAACGCATGAGCCGCTATCCGCAGCTCTACAGCCGCATCGGCTTTGCGCATCCCTATCCGCCGCTCTCGCGCGACGAGATGGACTTCATCCTCAAGAAGCAATGGCAAAAGCTGGGGAAGGAATTCGACGCCGAAGACTTCGCAGATGTTCAGGCTGCCACCACGATCTCCCGCCTCACAGGCGGCAACTTCCGGCTGCTGCAACGCCTTTTCAACCAGATCGACCGAATCCTCCACATCAACGAGCTGCGCGAAATCACCGATGACGTCATCCAGGCCGCCGCCTCAACCCTCGTCATCGGAGCGGCCAATTAACGTGCAAAAATCAGTGCCACTTACCGTGAAAAGTCACACTAAGTCGTCAAAAAACCTTGTGCCACAAACCTCTGGCAAAACTGTTCTGAGTTTTGTCACGTTTTTGGCCACCCGGTTAAAAGCTGCCGTTCGTGCCATGCGCAGTGACCTGCTCCACGCTCAATTTACATCTGCTGCGTTTACCATCTGTTAACATCTTTGCGCTTAACTGAAGCGGCACGGGCGTGTGCGCACAAATCAAAACGGGCTGCCCCGGTCAGGACAGCCCGCACGGGTCGAAACGGATTGGCAGCTTTGGTCAGGCGGTCGCCATTCCGGCCTGGTCCCACGAAACGGCGGAACTGACGTTCATGATCGCCGCCTGCGTGTTGTCGCCGCTGATGTTCAGCTTGGGGCCCATGGGCACCGCGCTGAACCCCAGTCGGGTCATCCAGCGTTGGAAAATCGCGGGGACGATGCCGATCACGAACTTCGCGCCTTGGGCGTTGGCCGAACTGGCCATCGCCTGCATCAGCTTTGTCTGCACCAGAATGCGCCGCTCGGCCGAGACATCCGGCGTGATGAACAGGCGGGTGGCCTCGATCACGTGGGGGGCTACGGGCGCTTCTTCGTACAGGACCGTTTCGGGGATGTCTTGCAGCATGCCGCGCTGGGCGTCCTTCAGCATATAGGTATAGCATCCACAATAGGCCGTGGTCGGCAACAGGCGCACGCCGCCCAGCACACGCCCGAATTCGTGAACCACAACAGCCGAACTTTGCGGCGTGTCGTACTGATCGAATTCCATGCCGTCGGTGTTGGGCAGGTCCCACTTTTTATGGTCGATAAAGACGCGCTTTCTGGCGCGCAGAAAATCAACATACAACTCGCCGAACCGGTGCTGGTTCGTCACCGAAATGGTGGTCGCCATGATCCGGTCGGTCGGCAGTTTCACAGCTTCAACGTTCACATATGCGGAACGGGGCTTGATTGAACTGTCAATTCTGGCAGTCTGTTCTGGAGCTTGCGGGCGCAGGCCGGGAAATACATCAGCGGATGTTCCGTTTCTTGCAGGGGTTTCCATCGTGTTCTTTGACCTTCTAGATTGAGCTTTCCCTGGAAATACAACTAATACGATTAGATGCCCTATTCGCCACTTTGTTGACAATATTTCCCGCTAAAGTGGTTTTGTTGACCTTTCTGCAACAATGTGGATGCGCCCAAATAGGCAAGAGACCAATATGGAGATGACAAAGATTGTTGTTCCTGACACGCCGCTCCTGCTGAGAGCACACGTGACCTGGGCCGATCGGCACCGGCTGCGCGACTACGCGCAGATCGGTCAAAAGCTGTTTATCCAGCGTTTTTTGATCTACTCGGCGGCCATTGTGCTGACCGGTTTTTACTATGATTGGGGCGTTGCCGCATTCTATTTTGGTGCCGTAGGGTTGTGCGAACTCTTTGATTTTACGGTGTTTCGTCGCATTCTGAACCGCAAGACGCTGACCCCGCGCATGTTCCACAGGGATATGGTGCGCATCTATGTCGGCACGTTTTGCAGTGCCCTGACCATTTCGATGTTCTGCGTCTCGATCGCAAGGCTTCAGGGGCTGGGCGGCGGGCACTTCTTTCCGTTGTTCATGCTGGTTTCGGCCTCGATCTTTGCGGCGATGAACAACCACCACTTCCTGCCGGTTCTTGCCTTTAGATTGATCATTTACGTGGCGGCAATCTTGTACATACCGATTCGCGACGTGGTTATCGTCAATCCGCCGCTGTCCTCGGAAATGTGGATGAGCCTGTTTACTGTGCTTTTTGTGCTGGGGTTCATCGTTGAACTGGCCCGAAATTTTCTGACCAGTTACTCAGAGCAACTTGCCAGCCGGGTCGAGCTTGAGAATGAACACAAACGTGCCCTGATGGCCGTCGACGCCAAAACCCGCTTTCTGGCGACCGTCAGCCACGAACTGCGCACGCCGCTGACCTCGATCAAGGGGGCGCTGGACATGATCAATTCGGGCGTGGTGGGCGAAGCGCCGGCCAGAATGCAGCGCCTGCTTGAGATGGCCGGGCGCAACAGTGACCGTTTGGGCGATCTGGTGGGCGATCTGTTGTTCCTGCAATCGTCGGATTCGGGGCATCTGGTGCTGAACACCGAACGGCTGGACCTGGGCCGGCTGGCGCATGAAGCGGTCGAACAGACCTTGCCTTTTGCGCAGCGTGCGGGCGTGACCATCCATGTCGATGCAACGCCCAAGGCCTATTGGATCGACGGCGACAAAAAGCGGATCGAACAGGTGCTGCTGAACCTGTTGTCCAACGCGGCCAAGTTTTCGAACGCCGGCGGCGATGTGCGCGTCAGCATCGACACGCACGAGGATCAGGTGCGCCTGCACGTCAAGGATGATGGCATCGGCATTCCCAAGGGGACCGAGGTTCAGGTGTTCGAGGAATTCTTCCAGATCGACAGTCAGGACGACCGCCGGTTCGAAGGGTCGGGCCTGGGGCTGAGCATTTCGAAACGCATCGTCGAGGCGCACGGCGGCCAGATCACCTATGAAAGCGAACTGGGTGTCGGCACCACCTTCAGCGTCACTTTCGCCGCGGCTGATCCGTTGGTGTAACGCGGTTATCGCCCGCTATGGGCTTTCATACATATTCGTAAGCTTCGGACAAACTGGGTGACCGGCCCGTCCGCCATACCAAGCTCAAGACGTATCGTTGATTCGCGCGATACCGAAAGGAGTTTGAACTGATGGCAGCTATCAAGGAACACACCGTTCTGGTCTTGCAAGGCGGCGGCGCGCTGGGCGCTTATCAGGCCGGTGCCTATCAGGCATTGGCCGCCTCCGGGCTGGAGCCCGACTGGGTTGCGGGGATTTCCATCGGGGCCATCAACGCCGCCTTGATCTGCGGCAACCGGCCCAAGGACCGGCTGGCCGCGCTTCAGGGGTTTTGGGACCGCGTCACCTCGCGCCTGTGTGTGACGCCGTGGCTTGCCGGTCCCCTTGGCCGTGCGATCTATGGCGAGGCGGCCGCCGCTACCGTCATGGCAACCGGCGTTCCGGGGTTCTTCAAGCCGCGCCTGCCCACCGCATTTCTGCCCGATGCTTTTCTTCCCATGTCCCAGCACACCGCAGTCAGCGTCTACGACACAGCCCCCCTGCGCGACACGCTGCTTGAGTTTGTTGATTTCGATTATCTGAACCTGACCGGCCCCCGGCTGAGCGTCGGGGCGGTCGATGTGGAAACGGCAAATTTCATCTACTTTGACAGCGCCAAAACACAGATCACCCCCGAGCACATCATGGCCAGCGGGGCCTTGCCGCCGGGATTTGCGCCGGTCCAGATCGACGGGCATTTCTATTGGGATGGCGGGCTGGTGTCGAACACGCCGCTGCAATTCGTCATGGACAACCTTGGCACCGAACCGACGCTGATCTTTCAGATCGACCTGTTCAGCGCCCGCGACACGATGCCCGCCGCGATGGCCGATGTGGCACAGCGTCAAAAAGACATCCAGTATTCCAGCCGCACGCGTCTGACCACCGACCGCTATCGCCAGTTGCACGACATCCGCATGGCCGCGAACCGTCTGGCTGCCGCGCTGCCGCAGGATCTGCGCGACAACCCCGACCTGCGCGCCTTGCAGGCCACCGGCCCCGATTGCCCGATCACATTGGTCGAGCTGATCCACCGCAAGCAAAGCTTCGAAGGCAGCGCCAAGGATTACGAATTCTCGCGCCTGTCCATGACCCAGCACTGGCAAGAAGGCCAGCAGGACGTGGACCGCACCCTGAACCACAAGGACTGGACCGCGCGCATCGCAGGGCAGGACGGTTTGCAACTGTTCGACCTTGGCGCGCCCGAAACCCCCACCAAAGGAAAATCGAAATGAAAGTTGCAGATGTCACCGCCCGGGCCTTTTCCATGCCGCTGACCAGCCCGTCGTACCCGCGCGGTCCCTACCGGTTTGTGAACCGTGAATTCCTGACCATCACCTATCGCACCGATATGGACGCCCTGCGCGCCGTGGTGCCCGAACCGCTTGAAGTGACGGAACCGCTGGTCAAGTTCGAGTTTATCCGAATGCCCGATTCAACCGGATTTGGCGACTACACGGAATCCGGTCAGGTGATCCCGGTCACCTACAAGGGCCAAAAGGGCGGCTATGTGCATGGCATGTACCTGAACGACGATGCCCCGATTGCCGGAGGACGCGAGATCTGGGGCTTTCCCAAGAAGCTGGCGGAACCCGCCCTGCGCGTCGAAAGCGAAACGCTGGTGGGCACGCTGGACATGGGGTCGGTGCGGGTGGCCACCGGCACCATGGGCTATAAACACCGCCCGCTGGATCATGACGCGGTCCTGCAAAGCCTGACCGCCCCCAGCTTTCTGCTGAAGATCATCCCCCATGTCGATTGCACGCCGCGCATCTGTGAGCTGGTCCGCTACTACATGACCGATCTCACGCTGAAAGGCGCGTGGGAAGGCCCCGCCGCACTGGACCTGCACGCCCATGCGCTTGCCCCCGTCGCGGATCTGCCGGTGCGCGAGGTCGTCAGCGCCGTGCATCTGGTGGCCGACCTGACGCTGGGTCTGGGCGAAGTCGTGCACGACTACCTCGGCAGCGCCCGCTGACATTTTCTTAATCTCCCAACCGAAAGGAACCCAAACCATGAACCTCAAAGACAAAGTGTGCATCATCACCGGCGCGGCCAGCGGCATCGGCCTTGGCATCGCCAAACGCTACGTGGCCGACGGCGCGCGTGTCGTCATTGCCGACCTCAAGCTGGACGTGGCCGAAAAAGTGGCCCGCGACCTGACCGCCCAAGGTCCGGGCAAGGCGATGGCCGTGGAAATGAACGTCACGGATGAAAAACAGGTGAACGACGGCGTGGCGCAGGTGGTCAAGGCCTGGGGCGGCGTCGATGTGCTGGTGTCCAACGCCGGCATCCAGATCGTGCACCCCTTGCAGGACTTTCCCTATGACGAATGGAAAAAGCTGCTGTCGATCCACCTCGACGGTGCCTTCCTGACCTCCAAGGCGTGCCTGCCGCATATGTACAAGGCGGGCAGCGGTTCGATCATCTTCATGGGCTCGGTCCACTCGAAAGAGGCATCGGCGCTGAAATCGGCCTATGTCACCGCCAAACACGGCCTGCTGGGGCTGGCCCGCGTCATCTCGAAGGAAGGCGGCGAAAAAGGCGTGCGCGCCAATGTGATCTGCCCCGGTTTCGTGAAAACCCCGCTGGTCGAGAAACAGATCCCCGAACAGGCCCGCGACCTTGGCATTTCCGAAGAGGATGTCGTGAACAAGGTCATGCTGGGCGAAACCGTCGACAAGGAATTCACCACCGTCGAAGACGTCGCAGACGTCGCCTGGGTCTTTGCTGCCTTCCCGACCAATGCGCTGACCGGGCAATCGCTGAACGTCAGCCACGGCTGGTCGATGACCTGACCGCGCCGGGCTGGTGCTGCATCTGAAACCGAAATCTGAACACGAATGGAGAGAGAAAATGAATGAACTGATCGTCATCGGGTACGACACCCCCGAAGCCGCCGAAGCGGCCCGCACCGAGCTGTTCGGCATGTCGCAGGAATATCTTGTCGATGTGGCCGACGCTGTCGTCGCCACTGCCGATGCGGATGGCAAGATCAAGCTGAACCAGATGGTCAACACCTGGACCGTCGGCGCCACCGGCGGTGCCTTCTGGGGGCTTCTGGTGGGGATGCTGTTCTTCAACCCGCTGCTGGGCGTCGCCGTTGGGGCAGGGGCCGGTGCGCTGTCGGGCGCGCTGACCGATTATGGCATCAACGACGACTTTATGAAGGACGTCTCGAAGGTGCTGCAACCGGGGCAGGCGGCGCTGTTCATGATGATGCGCACCGACGCCAGCGACCGCGTGATCAAACGGCTGGGCATCAAGGGCGGGCACATCCTGCGCACCAACCTTGACCGCAGCAAGGAAGACCACCTGCGCCGCGCCTTCAACGAAACCCACGCAGGGATCAGCGCGGACACCGCCGCCTGATCCGGTGACCCGCCAGACGTCAAAAAGGCCCGGCAAGTGTGACTTGCCGGGCCTTTTCTTTTCCAGATGAACAGGCCTTACGCCCGACGCACCAACCGGATCAACAGCAACAGGATCACCGCCCCGATGGTGGCATGGATGATCGACGCCAGAATACCGCCGCCCAGCGCCAGCCCGAACATCGGGAACAACAGCCCCGCGATAAACGCCCCAAGGATGCCGACCGCGATATTGCCGATCAGGCCAAAGCCGTAGCCATCCACCAGCAAACCGGCCAGCCAGCCTGAGACTGCGCCGATCAGGGCGACGATAAGAAGTGATTGCAGTGCCATGACGAACCCCTTTCAAGGATTGCTTCCGTGGCCGCCACCCTGCCTGCGCGCTTATGCCTGCGTCTGGCGCAAACCTTACAAATCCGACAACTTCGCCGCATCCTTCGACCCGAACACCACCCGCACCCGCAGCCCCGGCGCGTTGTCGGACAGCGTGATCGCCGCCCCGTGCCGGTCCGCCACGCTTTTGACCAGCGTCAGGCCCAGCCCATTGCCCGCAGTGCTGCGTGCCTCTTCGGCGCGGAAAAAGGCGTCGAAGACCCGCGCCTGATCGCCCGGCGCAATGCCGGGGCCGGTGTCGGCCACCTCGATCGCGGGGCCTTGCGGACTGTGGGACAGGCGCAGCGTGATGTGGGTGCCGTCGGTCCCGTGGGTCACGGCGTTTTGCAGCAGGTTCGCCAACATCTGCGTGATCATCCGCGCGTCGCCGCGTACTGTCGGCAGCGCGCCATCGGGCAGGTCCAGTGTCATGGCCTGACCGCTTTCTTCGGCCACCACCTGATATGTCTCGGCAATGTCGCGCACCACCGCGACCAGATCCACATCTTCGGGCTGCGCCATCCCCTGATCCGCATCAATCCGCGCGATCCGCAGGATGGCGTCGAAGATACCGTTCAGGTTGACCAGTTCTGCCAGACTGTCCTCAAGCGTCGCTTGCGGAACCTGGCCTTGCTCGGCCAGCACCAGCGCGTGTTCCATCCCCAGCAACGCCCGCGCCAGAGGCCGCTTCAGGTCGTGCGAAATCGCCACCGCACTGGTGCGCGTTTCCGTCATCAGCACCGACAGCCGGTCAAGCTGGCCGTTCATTGTCTGCGCGATCCGGTCCACCTGATCGTTGGTCGTGGCCACCGGCAAGCGCGCATCGGTGTCGCCACCCGCAAAGGCCCGCAAGGCCGCTCCCATCCGCTCGAGCTTGCGCTGCACGCTGTGGCTGGTCAGATAGCCCAGCGCGATAAAGGCCAGCGACAGAAACGCGCCGATGATCATCAGCGTGCGGATGAAAATGATCTCGACCCGCTCCAGCGGCGCCAGCGCCTCGCCAAAGACGAACCGCAACCCGCCGATCTGTTCAACGCGCAGGTAATACCGCTCGGGCGTGCCGTCGGCTGCTGCTGCAATGTCCTGCACCTGCCAACCGCCGGGCGGCAGCGTCAGGTCGAACCGCCCGCCAACTTGCGCGCCGCCTTCATCGCGCACGCTCAGCACCCGCTCGACCGGGCCGAGCCGCGCCGGCGTCCCGCGCAGGTGGGCCACCACCGCCGCATCGCCACCCCGCGCCTGAATATCGCGGTACATGTCGATTACCGGCGCGGTGCGGGTGCGGGCCTGTTCGTATTGCTCTTCTTGCAAATAGCGGTATCCGGCAATCGCCGTTGCCACGAACACGATGGCCAGCACCAGCGTTGCATAGACCGTGACCCGGAACGCGCCGCCGGAAAAGACGTTACCGCGGTCCATGCATCGCATACCCGGTGTTGCGGATGGTGTGGATCAACGCCACGTCAAACGGCTTGTCCACCTTGGACCGCAGGCGGCTTATGTGGGTCTCGACCACGCTGGTGTTGGGGTCAAAGTTGAAATTCCACACTTTTTCCAGCAGCATGGTGCGCGTCACGATCCGCCCTGCGTTGCGCATCAGGATCTCAAGCAGCGCGAATTCCTTGGTCTGCAATTCGATCAACTGGTGTTGCCGCTGCGCGGTGCGCGCCAGCAGGTCCAGCGTCAGGTCATGCACCACCAGTTCGGTCTGGGTGACATGATCGGTGCGCCGCCGCGTCAGCGCCAGAACCCGCGCCAGCAGTTCCGAAAAATGGAACGGCTTGGCCAGATAATCGTCGGCCCCTGCCTGCAACCCTTCCACGCGGTTGTCCACATCGTTCAGCGCGGTCAACATCAGCACGGGCATGTTCTTGCCCGCCGCGCGCATCGCCTTGAGCACGCTCAACCCGTCCATGCCGGGCATCATCCGGTCCAGCACCGCAACATCACAATCGTTGTACATCGAATAGCTTAGCGCATCGCGCCCGTCGGTGACGTGATCGACACTGTGGCCGCTTTCCTCGAACCCCGAGACGATGAATTTCGCAACCTCGGCGTCGTCTTCGGCCAGCAGGATTTTCATATGACATAGCTCCCGAACGGTCCGCACGCCGGACCGGATGTTGACTGCAATCATCCGGTGGGTGGGCGTGATAGACAACCCTGTACGGCCTTTCTGAAAAATAAGTAAGGTTCGCACAAGGCTGGGACCGGACCACGGGCCCATATGTGTGGCAACAGTCATCGCCACATGGCGCAGCCAAAGGAGACTTTCATGCCAGGTCACATGCTTTCCCCAACCGCTCTTTCGCGATCCGCGCGGTCCTTTCGCACGGTCGGCATCGTCTTTGCGGGGCTGGGCGTCCTCGCCATTCTGATCCCCGCCGCCGCGACCGTGATCGTCGAACAACTGGTCGCCTGGCTGATGCTGTTCTGGGGCGTCGCGGGGTTGTTGTTTGCGCGGTCGTTCAAGGCGTTCTCGGAATGGAAAATCGTCGCCGCAGGCTTTGCCGTGGTTGCGCTGATCGGGCTGTTCTTCGTGGTCTATCCGGGCACGGGCGCGGCGGTCATGACCGCGATCCTGATCGCTGTGTTCCTGATGGAGGGCATCCTGTCGATCCTGCTGGGTCTGCGGACAAGCGGTCAGGTCGCGCATTGGCAATGGGTCGTGGCCAGCGGCGCCTGTTCGTTCATCCTGGGCGCTGTGATCCTGTCGCAATGGCCACAAACGGCGAATTGGGTTGTGGGCTTTCTTGTCGGTCTGAACTTTCTCAGCACCGGCCTTGCAATGCTGCTGCTGTCGCGCGCCGCGCGCGGCTGATGCTGCACCGCGCCCGTAGCAAGCCATTTGCCAAACCGCTTGGCCGGGCGGCAAAACCGGTGATATTGGCCGGGCCGGGGCACACCACCGCAGGGGAACACCATGATCGAACGCTATTCGGAACACGCCGCGAACGAACGCACTTTCCTGTCATGGGTCCGCACGGCTCAGCCAGACCCGCGCCGACCTGTGGTCCGAGGTGGCGATGCTGGCGGCGGGCGCGCTGGTGATCCTGCTGGCCTTCCTGCGCATGCGCCACGTGCGCCGCAACATCGCCGCAGCCGAGCCGATCGACGACACCGCGCTGACGGCGGATGCCTTTCTGATGGTGCTGGTCGCGGCCTTGTTCGGGTTGATCGCGGCCTTTGGCTTCCACGTCACCCCGCAGTAGGGGCTGCCCCGGCCCATGCATTGCGCTGGGCTGCCGAATAGACTTCCGCCGTGCCATTGTGCACCGCGTCAAAGAAGATCGCGGCGGCGGTTTCGGCGGTGAGGGGTCGGATGTGTATCGTCATAATCTTTCCGTTCAACCTGCGCGCCTAAAACCCCACCGCAGCCCCGTCCTTGCGCGGGTCCGATCCGCCGGCATAGCCGCCTCCCGACAGCCGGTGGATCAACTGCGCCCCGCCAAAGCCGAACGCGTTGTCGGGCGCTTCCAGTGTGATCTGGTGCCCCAGATCGCGCAGCGCCTGCAAGGTCGCGGCGGGCAGGGTGGTCTCGCAGGCCACGCCCAGTCCTTCGGTCACCCGCCAGCGCGGTGCGTCGGCTGCGACCTGCGGATCATTGCCCCACACCTGCGTGCGCAGCACCATCTGCACATGCCCCTGCGCCTGCATCGGCCCGCCCATCACGCCAAAGCTCATGCGTGGCCCTTCCGGTCCCATCAGGAACGCCGGAATGATCGTGTGAAAGGGCCGCTTGCCACCGGCCACCACGTTCGGGTGACCCTGGTCCAGCACAAAGCCCCCGCCACGGTTCTGCAAGGCCACGCCGGTGCCCGGCACCACCACGCCCGAGCCGAAGCCCGCATAGTTCGACTGGATGAACGACACCATCATCCCCGACGCATCCGCCGCCGCCAGATAGACGGTGCCGCCCTGCTTGGGTGCGCCTGCGCCAAAATCCTGCGCCCGGGCGGGATCAATCAGCGCCGCACGGGCCGCAAGATAGCCGTCGTCCAGCATGTCCTGCGCCGTGACATCGACCATATGCGCAGGATCGGCCACATAGGCCTCGGCGTCGCGCAGCGCCAGTTTCATCGCCTCGATCTGCAAGTGCAGCGCCTGCGGGTCGTCGGCGGCCATCTCGCGGATCGGCGTGTGGGACAGAATGCCCAAGCCCATCAGCGCCGCGATGCCCTGACCGTTGGGCGGAATCTCGTGCAGCGTCGCGTCGTCGAATGCGGTGCTGATCGTGCCGCACCATTCGGGCCGGTGGCTGGCCATATCCGCAAGGCTCAGCGCCGCGTCGTGCTTTTTGGCAAAGGCTGCGATGGCCTCGGCAATCTCGCCTTCGTAAAAGTCGCGGCCATGCGTCTGCGCAATCGCCCGCAGGGTGCGGGCATGGCCCGGCGCGCGAAACCGCTCTCCGGCGCGCGGGGCGCGGCCATCGGGCAGGAACGTTTCGGCAAATCCGGGCTGGTCGCCCAACTGCTCGGCGGCCCGCGCCCACAGCGCCGCAATCACCGGCGACACGGCAAACCCGTCCTCGGCATAGCGGATGGCAGGCACGAAAAGATCGGCAAAGGGCAGGGCGCCGAACCGCTTGGACAGCGCCACCCAGGCCGACACCGCACCGGGCACCGTCACGCTTTCCCAGCCGCGAAACGGCATCTCGACCCGCCCGGCAAAGCGCTGGGCGTTCCACGCTGCAGGTGCCGCCCCCGAGGCGTTCAGCCCGTGCAATTCCTGCCCGTCCCACAGGATGGCAAAGGCATCCGACCCCAGCCCGTTGCCCGTGGGTTCCAGCACCGTCAGCGCAATCGCCGTGGCCAGTGCCGCATCGACCGCATTGCCGCCCTGCGCCAGCATCGCCAGCCCCGCCTGTGCGGCCAGCGGCTGCGAGGTCACCACCATATTGTCCGCCAGCACCGCCGAGCGGCGCGCGGGATAGGGGGATTGGGCGGCGATCTGCATGGGCTGTCCTTTCAGGCTGCGGTCACATTGGCGCGCCGCGCATATGACAGCGGTGTGACATAGGCCGCGCGCCCTTGGCAAACCTTCTGTCTTTTGCCATCAGTCGGGCACCGCACCCGAAAGGCCGCCCCATGTACCACCGCTATGCGATCTATGTCACCGCCGCCCCCGACACCGCCCTTGCGCAGTTCGGGGCCGAATGGCTGGGCTGGGACAGCGCCACCGGCACCACCGTGACGCAGCCGCAGGTGCCGGGGCTGGACATGCCCGCGATCACCGCAGCGCCGCATCCTTACGGCTTTCACGGCACCATCAAACCGCCTTTCCGGCTGGCCGAGGGCAGCACCCCCGACGCGCTGCTGGCCGACCTGACGGCGCTGTGCACGCGGCTGCCCGCCGTGACCTTGCAGGGGCTGGAGCTGGCACGGCTTGGCGGTTTCTTTGCGCTGGTGCCCCATGGCGACGACACGGCGCTGGCCGATATGGCGGCACAGGTGGTGCAATCGCTGGACCACCACCGCGCTGCCCCCTCTGAGGCCGAGATGGACAAACGCCGCGCCGCCCGCCTGAACCCGCAGCAAGAGACGCATTTGCAGCGGTGGGGCTATCCTTATGTGCTGGATCAGTTCCGCTATCACATGACCCTGACCGGACGGCTGGACGCGGACACCCGCCCGACCGCACAGGCCGCAATGGCCGACCGTATCGCGGGGCTGCCACTGGCGCCGTTTATCATCGACGCGCTGACCCTGCTGGGGCAGGACGACGCGGGGCGGTTTCACCAGATCGCCCGTTTGCCATTGACGGGCTGACAGCGCCGGTTTGCGCGGATTCGCGGTGAACCAGACCCAACCGTGGGTTCACAAGGTTGCGGGATCAACCACAGGCTGCACGGTCTGATAAAATGTCTTTTGCTTTCAAGCGCAGAACGGAAATATTAATTCGTTAAGCTTGCGCAACATCATCTCTGACCGTAATTTGGCCGCAACACTCCCAATCCAATTTAGCCCAAAATTGATAGGATCAATCGCATGGCACTTTATACCGGAACCCACCCCACAACCTACATCGGCTACGACACCGATTTGAACGACGACGATCAAAATACCGACGCACAGATTAGTGGAAACACGTGGGATCTGTCCAACACGCGCACTCTGGCCTTCAGCTTTCTCAAATACGAGGAAGAAAAGAACTATTACGACAGCGCTTATAACGAAACCGAGTTCACCGAGGTCTGGAAAACCCAGGCCCGCCTGGCCTTGCTGGAATTCACCAAGGTCACCGACATCACCTTCGAGGAACAGGCACAACCCACCGACGTGACCGATGCCATCAACAACGGCTCGGACGGCGTGTTGCGCTTTGCCACGGCCGACGGCATGAGCACGGCCTTTGGCTATTACCCGAACTCGGGTGAATCCGGCGGCGACATGATGTTCAACTATTCGAACTATGACGACAACGCCAACATCGGCACCTACACCTATGCCACGATGATGCACGAGATTGGCCACACGATGGGTCTCAAGCACGGTCACGAAACCAATGGCCCTGGCAGCCTGACCGCTGACAAGGACTCGATGGAATATTCCATCATGACCTACCATGCGCACATCGGCGACCCGGCCCCGTTTTACACAGTCGCCGACGGGCACTACGCCCAGACGCTGATGATGTATGACATCTCGGCCATTCAACGCATGTATGGCGCCGACTTCAGCAAGGAAGCCGGGGATACCGTCTATACTTTCGACACCACCACCGGCGAGATGTTCATCAATGGTGTCGGCCAAACTGCCGCCCGTGACGATTTCAACACCCTGTCGAATGTCACATTCCGCACCGTCTGGGACGGCAACGGAAAAGACACCTATGACCTGTCGAACTTTACCAACGACATGTTGATCGACCTGACACCGGGCGGCTATTCCGACTTTGACGTGAACGGCAACGACCTGCGGGCGATGCTGAACCAGGGCTGGGATGAAAACGGGAGCTGGGTGGGGGCTTCGGCAATCGAATATGCCCGCGGTCACCTGTTCAACGCGCTGCAATACGAAGGCGACGTGCGGTCCCTGATCGAACGCGCCATCGGTGGTACGGGCGATGACACCATGATCGGCAACGTTGCCAACAACAAACTGTACGGCGGCGAAGGCGATGACCAGTTGCTTGGCAACAACGGCCGCGACGACCTGCGCGGCGATGCAGGCACGGACATCATCTATGGCGGCAACGGTTACGACTTTATCCGGGGCGGCAAGGACCGTGACTATATCTATGGTGACAATGGCAACGACAAGATCAACGGCAACAAGGGCCGTGACATCATCACCGGCGGCAAGGGCGACGACACCCTGACCGGCGGTGCGGGGGCCGACAAGTTCAAGTTCGCCAAGAACGATGGCGACGACAATATCACCGATTTCGAGCTGGCCTTTGACACGCTGGTCATCGACATCGACAAATCCGCCAGCCCGATCACCGGCAGCACAGTGGGCGGGGATTTCGTGATTGATTACGGCTATGGCGAAACGATCACGCTGGACGGTCTGGCAGGCATCACGCTGGCCGACATCGACATCATCCTGACCTGATCCGGGCCAAAGCCAAACAAACCAAAGCCCCGCGCGTCAGGTGATGCGCGGGGCTTTTTTGTGCGGTGGAAGCGGGGCCTAAACCGTCTCCGGCACACCCTGCAAACTGCGCAACGCCTCTGCCGCAATCTCGAACGACCGCACCCGTGCGGCGTGGTCGTGGATCATGCCGGTGACCATCAATTCGTCCGGCTGGTGCGCCTCAATGATCCGCGCCAGACCGTCACGCACGTTCGCAGGCGACCCTTGGGCTGAACAGGACATCGCCTGTTGCACGCCTGCCATCACCTGCGGCGGGATCTGTTCCTCGACGTTTTTCACCGGATAGGGCAGCTTGCCCGGACGCCCGGTGCGCAGCCGCGCGAACGACAGCAACTGCGACGACCGCAGATATTCAGCCTCGGCCTCGGTTTCAGCCGCACAAACCCCCGCCGCGACGATCACATAGGGCTTGTCCAGCCACGCCGACGGCTTGAAATCGCGCCGGTAGATCGCCAGCGCCTCGTCCAGCATCGCGGGCGCGAAATGCGACGCGAACGCATAGGGCAGCCCGTAATGCGCCGCCAGTTGCGCGCCATACAGGGACGATCCCAATATCCACACCGGCACCTTGGTCCCTTCCCCGGGAAAGGCGCGCACAGCCGCCGTGCCGTCGCCGTCTTCCATGTAGTGGATCAGCTCGGCCACATCCTGCGGGAAACTGTCCTCGGGCGCCATGTACCGGCGCAGGGCGCGGGCGGTGGCCATGTCGGTGCCCGGCGCACGGCCCAGCCCCAGATCAATCCGGTCGGGATACAGCGTAGCCAGCGTGCCGAACTGTTCGGCCACCATCAACGGCGCGTGGTTGGGCAGCATGATGCCGCCCGCGCCCACACGTATACGTTTCGTGGCCCCCGCAACATGGCCGATGACCACGGCGGTGGCGGCGCTGGCGATGCCGGGCATGTTGTGATGCTCTGCCAGCCAATAGCGGTGATAACCAGCCGCCTCGGCAGACTGTGCCAGCTTGACGGTATTGGCCAACGCATCCGCAGCAGTGGACCCTTCGGGCACGGGAGACAGGTCAAGAAGCGAGAAATGTTGCATATCCGGTGATACCTTTCGTTTCGACTAACTTAGGTATCCGCGTCCTCGGAACCAACCACCTGACCGGTTTCAATCTGTGGCAGCAGGATCGACACGGTGGTGCCCCGCGCCCCGGAACGGATCAGAACCCCGCCGCCAAAGCTTTGGGCAATGGAATGCACCATCGCCAGCCCCAGCCCGGTGCCCTTGCCTTCGGGCTTGGTGGTGTAAAACGGCTCGACCACATGCGGCAGCAACTCGGCCGGGATGCCGTCGCCGGTGTCGCGCACATCATAGCTGACATAGCGCCCCGGCGGCAGCAAATGCCCACCCGCAACGATCAGGGGCGAACTGATGGTGACCAGACCGGCCCGAACGATCAACGTGCCGCCCTTGGGCATCGCGTCATTGGCATTGACCACCAGATTCAAAAGCGCGGTGACAATCTGCCGGTGGTCCGCCTGCACAACAGCCTGATTTTGCAAAAAACCCACGATCATCTCGACATCGCGTGACAGCAACCGCCGCGCCAGCAGGTCCAGATCAATCAGCGGCGCGTTGGCATCCAGGTTGACCAATCGCATCGGCGTCCGGCGGGCAAACACCAGCAGCTCGTTCACGATGGTCGCTGCCTGATCGGTGGCCACCCGCGCCGTTGCCAGACAATCGGCGCGGCCTTGGGCGTCTTCCAGATCTTCGTACAGCTCCAGACTGCCGCTGATCACGGTCAGATGGTTGTTGAAATCATGCGCGATGCCCCCGGCCATCTGGCCGATGGCCGCCAGTTTCTGCGCCTGTGCCGCATTGTCGCGCGCCAGTTGCTCGGCCAGTTTCAATTTGCGGGCCTGCAACATGGATTGCGCGAAGTAACTGACCAGCGCCATCCAGCTCATGACCAGCCCGACCCGCGCCGTCAGGCTGTCAAAGTCGGGCAGAACCTTGAACAGAACACTGGTCATCGTCACCCAGATCACCACGATTTCGCTGACAATAACGTAAAGCGAGATGTCGTTTCGCCGGATCAGATAAACCAGAATACAGCCAAACAGACCCGCCCCGACCAGACTGAGCGCGCGGTCATTCTGCGCCACCATCCATGCCGGGGCCCAGACAAAGCTGACCAGAAGCACCAGGAACAAAGTTTGCGCAATCCGCAGATCGCGCATGGTTGCGGCCTCGGTTCGGCTGCTGAGAAACAGGTAATAGACAAGATGCGCTGCGAGAAAGCCCACGATCCACAACAAGGCAAACGGCTTTGCCGCATAGCTGGCCAGCAGAACACTGCCCAAGGCAATTCCGAACAGGCGGGCCAGCCACTCGGGCAGGTCCGAATATTCCAGCTTACGCAGGCGTTTGATCTCAGAAATCGGTTTCATCTGCGGTCAATGTACAAGGTAATAGCCAAAGGTCATTGAAATTCCGGAAGTCTCTCGTCCGTTTCACATATAGCGCAGCCGCCTTTGCCTATTGCCGCGGCAACATACAAGGCGTGTACGCTGCAAAACCGGGTTTTCCGGCGAATTCCCAAGGCACGGGTTGCACCTGTGCGTTCAGGCTTCATACTTGGTGCACTGGACGGGCGCAGTGCCAACTTCAAAAGCGGAGCCAGATGACCCGAAACACCCAATCCCTCAGCCGCCGCCTGCAAGAACTTGTTCAGCAGATCTATCCCGATCTTGACGCCGCGATCCTGTCCAGCCTGATCATCGACGCCTTCTGGCCCGACGACAGCCATCCCCGCAGACGCGGGCGCGTGCGCGGCAATACACTGTGGTCCGAACATGACGCGCTGGTCATCACCTATGGCAATTCGATCATCGACGGCGCGCACAAGCCGCTGGATTTGCTGAACGATTTCCTGCACTGCTACCTGCGCGGCGCGCTGAACAGCGTGCACATCCTGCCGTTCTTTCCCTACACATCCGACGACGGCTTTGCGGTGTCGGATTTCCGCGCCGTGAACCCGCAGCTGGGGGACTGGGCCGACATCAACCGCATCGCGCGCGATTTCAAGCTGATGTCCGATCTGGTGCTGAACCACGTGTCCAGTCAGGGCCACTGGTTCAACGCCTACCGTCAGGGGCAGGACCCCTACGACACGTTCTTTTTCGAAGCCGACCCGTCCGACGACCTTTCCATGGTCGTGCGCCCGCGCACCACGCCGCTGCTGCGCCGCGTCGACACCGCGAACGGGGTGCGCCACGTCTGGTGTACCTTCAGCCACGATCAGATTGATCTGGACTTCCGCAACCCGCAGGTGCTGCTGGAATTCCTGCGCATCATTCGCCTGCACGTCGACAACGGGGTCGAGATCATCCGGCTGGATGCGGTGGCCTTCCTGTGGAAGGAAATCGGCTCGCCGTCGATCCACCTGCCGCAAACCCATGCGGTTGTGCAACTGATGCGCCTGCTGTGCGACTTTGCCCGCGAAAAGATCATCCTGCTGACCGAAACCAACGTGCCCAAGGCCGAAAACCTCAGTTATTTCGGGCAGGGCAACGAGGCGCACGCGATCTACAACTTTCCGCTGCCGCCGCTGATCCTGCACGCGATGATGTCCGGCTCGGCGCAACATCTGCGCCGCTGGCAACGCGGTATGCCGCCCGCACCGATGGGCTGCGCCTATCTGAACTTCACCGCCAGCCACGACGGCATCGGAATGCGCCCCGCCGAGGGGTTGCTGCCCGAGCACGAAAAACAACAGATGATCGACACCGTCCGCGCAGCGGGTGGGTTGGTGTCGATGCGCACCATGCCGGATGGCAGTCAAAGCCCCTACGAGCTGAACACAACCTTTTACGCCGCACTGGAACGCACGTTCAAAGGCGCGGACCAGTACCACCGCGAACGCTTCATCTGTTCGCAAACCATCGTCATGTCGCTTGAAGGTATCCCCGCGTTTTACATCCATTCGCTGCTGGCCACGCCCAACGACCACGAAGCCGTTGAACACCGCGGCATGAACCGCGCGATCAACCGGCACCGCTGGGACTATCCCGCACTGCGCGCCTTGCTGGACGACCCCGCCAGCCCGCAATCGCAGGTGCTGGGCGCGCTGACCGACCGGCTGAAACTGCGCGGCCGCCAAACCGCCTTTCACCCCAACGCCACCCAGTT
Organism: uncultured Pseudosulfitobacter sp.; assembly: GCF_963976325.1. Lineage (NCBI taxonomy): Bacteria > Pseudomonadati > Pseudomonadota > Alphaproteobacteria > Rhodobacterales > Roseobacteraceae > Pseudosulfitobacter > uncultured Pseudosulfitobacter sp. The sequence goes on along the minus strand of NZ_CAXBJW010000016.1, from coordinate 13,998 downwards.
CACCGTGAACATGGGCGACGACCGCATTTTCGGCGTCTGGCGGCAAAGTCTGGACCGGCACCAGTCGATCTTTGCCCTGCACAACATCAGCGACGAAACCGTGACCATCTCGTCCGAGGCGCTGAACCTGATCGAGGACGTGGCATGGCACGACCTGCTGTCCGGCGAGGCGGTCGATCCGCTGGCCCCGCAGATCACGCTGGCCCCCTATCAATGCCGCTGGATCAGCAACCGCACCTAGGGCAGGGCGGCCAGACCACCCAATGTCGCACATCGGCGAAATAACGCCACCTCTGCGCCATTGCCTCGCACCCCGCGCGGTCTACGTCCAAGGTCAATCCTGTCACATCCTTGGGATGTGCCCCGAAACAGTACGAATATCGGATGGTGACCCGCCTGGCTGTTGGTTATGATCTTCCCCAAGTGGTCCGGCAATTTGTGGTATTAGGTTACGTGACGCAATCCAGCATTAGAACAACACTCGCGGCGGTTTCGACCGTGCTTTCCCTGGCCGCAGCCGCGCCTGCATCCGCCGTGGAAATCGGCAGCTTTGACGTGGCCACCAGCGACAAGGACCTGCGCGAGACGCTGATGCAGGCGTCGTTGACCGTGGCTGCCGCCGACAACGCCGAAGCCACCCCGCGCGAGGTGCTGGCCGCCGCCACCGCCGACTATGCCCGCATCGTGCGCACGCTTTATGCGCTGGGCTATTACAGCGGCGTGGTGACCATCAAACTGGATGGCCGCGAGGCCGCCGCGATCCCCACGTTCAACGTGCCCGCCCAGATCGGTCAGGCCCGGATCTCCGTCACCCCCGGCCCGCTGTTTTCGCTGGGTGTGGCACAGATCGCCCCGCTGGCCCCCGGCGACACCCCGCCGCCAGATTTCCGCGCAGGCGAACCCGCCCGCAGCACCGTGTTGCAGGAAACTGTCGACAGCGGCGTCAAGGGCTGGCGCAACGCAGGCCACGCCAAGGTTGCCCTGTCCGAACAAAGCGTTACGGCCAACCACGCGCAAAACACCCTGTCGGTGCGTCTGGGGCTGGCCCCGGGTCCGCGCGTTACCTTTGGTCGGCTGGTGCAAACCAACGACAGCGCCGTGCGCTCGGCAAAAATCGCCCGCATCGCAGGCTTTCCCGAAGGCACGGTATTCTCGCCCGAAGAACTGGAAACCGTCGCCAAACGCCTGCGCCGCACCGGCGCGTTTTCCTCTGTCTCGCTGACCGAGGCGGACACCCTGCGTGCGGGCGACGTGATGGACGTCAATCTGGCACTGGTCGACGAAAAACCCCGCCGCTTCGGTTTTGGCGCTGAAATCTCGTCATTCGAGGGGGTGACCCTGTCCAGCTACTGGATGCACCGCAACCTGTTTGGCGGGGCCGAACGGCTGCGCATCGACGGCGAAATATCGGGCATCGGCAGCCAGACCGGCGGCATCGACTACAGCCTTGCGGGCCGCCTGAACAGCCCTGCCTTTTTCGGCACCGACACCGACGGATTTGTTTACGGCTCGATCTCGGACGAGGAAGAAGAAAACTATGACCTGCAACAGGTCCGCATCGGGGCAGGGGCGTCGCGCATCTACTCCGACCACCTCAAGGCCGAGGCGGCGCTGGAACTGCGCTATGTCAACACCTTCGACGACTTCTACGGCGAACGCGACTTCTTCTTTCTGAACGCGCCGATCTCGGCCACGCTGGACCACCGCGACGACGTGCTGAACCCCACAACCGGCTATTACCTCAAGGCCGAGGCGATGCCATTCGTGCGGCTGGACGCATCTGACGTGGGCCTGCGGTTCTTCGCAGACGGGCGTATTTTCCGCGCCGTGGGCGAGGCAAAGCGGCTGGTCTTCGCGGGCCGCGCGCAAATCGGCTCGACCCTTGGCCCCGATCTGGCCGACCTGCCGCCCGACTTCCTGTTCTACTCGGGCGGCGGCGGCACCGTGCGCGGACAACCCTATCAGTCGCTGGGCGTCGATCTGGGTGGCGGCAACGTTTCGGGCGGCAAATCCTTTGTCGGCCTGTCGGGCGAAGTGCGCGCGGCGATCACCGACACCATCGGCATCGTGGGCTTTGTCGATGCGGGCTTTGTTTCGGCGGACACGCTTTTTGCCGATTCCGGCGACTGGCACGCAGGCGCGGGCTTGGGCCTGCGCTATGACACGGGCATCGGCCCGATCCGTCTGGACGTGGCCGCCCCCGTGGGCGGCGACACCGGCGACGGGGTGCAATTCTACGTCGGCATAGGACAATCGTTTTGAAACATCTGCTTCTCCTTCTGTCCGCTGTCCTGTTCCTGTGCCTGCCACATGGTGCCACCGCACAGGAAAACGACGACCGCGGCTACCTTCAGGCCTTTCTCGAAGACAGCCTGTCCGGTGCCGGCCGTCAGGTCCGCATCGTGGGCTTTGCCGGTGCGCTCAGCTCGCGCGCCACCATCGACGAGCTGACCATCGCCGACGACGAAGGCATCTGGCTGACCCTGCGCGATGTGTCACTGGACTGGAGCCGCTCGGCCCTGCTGACAGGCCGCCTTCAGGTGACGGAACTGTCCGTGGCCGAGGTGCTCTTGCCGCGCAAACCGGTGACACCCGACACCGTTGACGTGCCCGCGCCCGAAGCCTCGGGCGGCTTTTCCATCCCCGACCTGCCGGTGTCGGTGAACATCGAACAGATCAAGGCCGGTCGCGTCGAGATTGGCGAGCCGGTCTTTGGGCAGGCCGCCGTGATCGCGCTGGACGGCTCGGCACAACTGGCCGACGGCGAAGGCACCGCCAGGATCGAGGTCAACCGCCTGGACGGCACCAAGGGCAACGTGACCCTTGCCGCGACTTATGCCAACGCCACCGATGTGCTGGATCTGGAACTGACCGTGTCCGAGGACGATGGCGGTATCCTGTCCACGTTGATGGCGCTGCCGAACAATCCGTCGATCGACCTGACCGTCGCAGGTTCGGGTCCGCTGGACGACTTTGTCGCCGACATCACGCTGGCCACTGACGACACGCCGCGCCTTGACGGATCGGTCACGCTCAAGGGCACGCCGTCTGACGCCGCCCCCGAAGCAGGCGATGAAGGCACCACGGCCCCCGCCACCGACCGCAGCTTTGCGCTGGACCTTGGCGGCGACATCGCACCGATGTTCGCCCCGCGTTACGGCGCGTTCTTTGGCGATGACATCACGCTGAAATCCTCGGGCACGCTTTTTGCCGATGGCCGCCTGACGCTGGACACGCTTGACCTGAACACCCGTTCGCTGACCCTGACCGGCAACCTGGCACTGGCCGCGGGCGGCTGGCCCACCCTGGTCGAACTGGACGGACGCATCGCCGACGCCGAAGGCACGCCCGTGCTGCTGCCCCTGCCGGGCGAACAGACCCAGATCGACACCGCCACCCTCGCGGTCCGCTTTGACGCGGCATCCGGCGACGGCTGGGACGCCGATATCGCAGTCAACGGGCTGAACCAGCCGACGCTGAAACTGGGCACCCTCAGCCTGAAGGGCGACGGCACGCTGACCCAAGGGCAGGGCACCAGCGTCGGCGGCGTGATGGGCCAACTGACCTATGCCATCGACGGGATCGACCTGACCGACACCGCGCTGGCCGCAGCGGTCGGCCCGCGCATCGACGGTGGCCTGTCCTTTGACTGGACCGAAGACGCGCCGCTCGAACTCAGCCAGATCGACCTGACAGGGGCCGACTATGGCCTGACCGGACAGGCGCAGCTTTCGGGGATCACCCAGGACCTGAACCTGTCGGTCGCAGGCAACATGACCCTGACCGCCGACAACCTTTCGCGCTTCTCGGAACTCTCGGGGCAGGACCTGCAAGGTGCCACCAAGTTCGACGCAAAGTTCACCTTTGCCCCCATTTCCGGCGCTTTTGACGTGGACCTGCAAGGCACCGGCGACAATCTGGCCGTCGGCATCCCGCAGGCCGATCCGCTGATCGCGGGCCAAAGCCGCCTGACCCTGACCGCCGCCCGCGACGAGACCGGCACGCGCATCGACACTTTCAAAATCACCACCGACCAGATCAACGCCACCGTCAGCGGCACCCTGTCCTCGGACGCCAGCGACCTGCAAGTCGCCGCCCGCGTTGCCGAAACCTCGCTGATCCAGCGGGGCCTGAACGGACCGTCCACCCTGAACGGCACCATCCGGCAGGCCGGCACCGACTTTACCGTCGACGTGCGCGCCACCGGACCGGGCGGCGCAGACCTGAACGTCGACGGCACGCTGGCGCTGGTCGAGGGGGCCTTGGGCCGCATCAACGCCGACATCGACGGGTCGGTGCAATCGCTTGCCCCCTATTCGGAGCTGGCAGGGCGCGACCTGTCCGGCGCGGCCAACATCACATCCCAAGGCTGGGTGGACCTGCGCGATTATACCTTCGATCTGAAAACCGACCTGACCGGCACGAACCTGTCCGCAGGCATCCCCCAGCTTGACGGGTTGCTGCGTGGCGACAGCACGCTGAACGTCGTGGCAAAGCGTGCCGACACCGTGACCACAATTGACACCTTCAAACTGAACTCGGACCACATCACCGCCAGCATCAACGGCACGCTGGGCACCGACGAAGGGTCCCTGCGCGTCGATGCCCGCGTGCCCGACACCGCCGTCGTGGCCCCCGGCCTGACCGGCGAGGCGACCCTGAACGGCACCCTGCGCCAGACCGGCGACGACTGGGCCGTGGACATGCGCGCCACCGGACCGGGCCGCGCCGACCTGCGCGTGGCTGGCACCGTGCCCATCGTAGACGGCGCGCCGCAGCGCATCACCGGCACCGTGCAGGGGGCTGTGCAATCGCTGTCGCCCTATGCCGCATTGGCGGGCCAGTCTTTGGCGGGGGCTGCGAACATCAACGCCGAAGGCTGGTACGATCCGCGCGACGCCACCTTTGACATCACAACCGACGCCACCGGCCAGAACCTTGCCGTTGGCATCCCGCAGGTTGACCAGTTGTTGCGCGGCGCCAGTTCGCTGGACCTGGCCGCCCACAAGGACGCAGACCAACCGCTGATCGTGGAAAAGCTGGACCTGAAAACCTCGCAAGTGACGGCATCGGTCACCGGCAACACCTCTGACGCGGGCGCGTCGCTGACCTTTGACGCCAGCCTGCGCGACATCGGCCTGTTCGCGACGGGCATCAACGGCCCCGCCACCGCCAAGGGCACAGCCGAGCAAGTGGGCGACAACTGGCAGGTGAACATCGACGCCACCGGCCCCGCAGGCACCACCGCCACCGTGCGCGGACAGGTTGCCACCGACGCCAGCCGCGCCAACATCGACGTGACAGGGGCAGCACCCATTGCGCTGGCCAACACGTTTATCGCGCCCAATATCGCCGCCGGTCAGGCGCGGTTCAATCTGGCGCTGAACGGCCCGCTGGCCCTGTCGTCGGTCACCGGCCAGATCACCACCGACAACGCCCGCCTTGTCCTGCCGGAACCGAACATCACGCTGGCGCCTATCGTGACATCCATCGCCCTGTCGGGGGGCCGCGCCACGCTGGACACCACCGCGACCGTGTCGTCGGGCGGCACCGTCCGTATCAGCGGCCCCGTGTCGCTGGACGCGCCCAACACCGCCGATCTGGCGATAGCCGTCAACAACGTCCGCATCACCGACCCCAAGCTGTATGACACCACCATCAACGGCAGCGGCTCGGTGCGCGGGGCGCTGACGGGCGGGGCGGCAATCACGGCCGACCTGACGCTGGACAGCACCGAAATCCGCGTGCCCGAAGGCGGCGCCGAAGCCGCCCCGGTGCTTGACGGGCTGACCCATGTGAATGAACCCGCCGCCGTGCGCGCCACCCGCGCCCGCGCCGGGCTGATCGAGGAACAGGGCGACGCCGCCAGCGGCAGCGGCGGCGGCGTGGCCTTTCCCATCGACATCACCCTGCGCGCGCCCTCCCGTATCTTTGTGCGGGGCCGTGGTCTGGACGCCGAACTGGGCGGGCAACTGCGCATCACCGGCACCACCGCCAACGTGGTCCCCATCGGCCGCTTCGACCTGATCCGGGGCCGGTTTGACATCCTGACCAAACGGCTGGACCTCGTGGAAGGTTCGGCCCAGCTTCAGGGCGGGTTCGATCCCTATATCCGCTTTGTCGCCGAAACCAGCGCCTCTGACACCACCATCCGCATCATCGTCGAGGGTCTGGCCTCCGAGCCCGAGATCACCTTTACCTCGACCCCCGACAAACCAGACGACGAAATCCTGGCGCAATTGCTGTTCGGGCGCGGGCTGGACAAAATCTCGCCGCTACAGGCGGTGCAACTGGCCGCAGCGGTGCGCACCCTGACCGGCAAGGGCGGCGGCGGGCTGCTGAACGGCATCCGCGAACGCTTTGGCCTGGACGATCTGGACATCGTGACGGACGAGAACGGCGAAACCGGCGCGCGGGTCGGCAAATACGTGACCGACAACATCTACACCGACGTCACTGTCGGCGCCAAAGGCGACGCCGAGGTGAACCTGAACCTCACCATCTCGCCCTCGCTGACGGCACGGGGCAGCGTGGCATCCGACGGCGAAACCGGCCTGGGCCTGTTCTTCGAGAAGGATTATTAGGGCCACGCTGGCACACCTGAAAAGCGATGGTCATTTGCCCGCACTTGTCGGATTGAACTGTCGTGGCTACATTGGGTCTGCGTACCGTAATTGGGGACGCGGATGTGATGCAGGAACTTTACCCATGACCAATGGCAAACATTATGTCACCCGCAGCGGATCGGGTCAGGTGACGGGTCACTGCAAAAAAGCTGTGCCTGCGGCTGACAGCGCCGCGCGCGGCGGTAAAACAGCCACCGTGTCCCGCTCGTCCAAATCCGGCGTGTTTGTTGTCAGCAAAGACAGCGGCAATTCCGAAGTCGTGACCGCACACGACAAAACGCCCGAGACGGTAAGATCCATCATCTCAAAACGCAGGGACGCCTTGCAGCGCCTCGCAAATCGGTAGGCGGCATTATCGCGTCACCTTTGGCGACGCGCTGGAAGCCCACGAACAATCCCTTGAAGGCTTTGGCGGTCTGGCGGGCATCAGCAACATCGACGCGCTTTTGGGCGCACTTGGACGCCCCTATCATGGGTATCATCGCATGATTTATGCCAAGGGGGCCGCGTTGCTTCACGGGATTGCGACGGCGCATGGGTTCAATGACGGCAACAAACGCACGGCGTGGCTGTTGACGGAATACCTGTACCTGAAATCCGGCTATGTCTTGGACATTGCCGATGACGAACCGATTGACGATCTGGTTGTGGGGGTTGTGGTCGGGGACATCACGCAAGATCAGTTGCAGGCATGGCTAAAGAACAAGACGGTGCGCTTCGGCAAATAAGTCTTCTGGACCTCTATGGCACACCTGAACTGCCCTATCGACAACCCCGCACATCCCTGCCAAGCCTTGCGTGACCCAACGCCCCATCTCAGGACGCCGCCATGACCGACGAATCCTCTTCCGCCTTCAAGGTCCACTACATCTGCCAGACCTATACCGAGAAAAAGACCGGCCGCGCGGGGCAGGTGGCCTTGGTTGTCGACAAGCAGTTTCAATACACATCCGCCGATCAGGCGCGTTCGCGCGCCGAACGTGAAAGCCGGCTGGACACCTGCGCCGGGGCTGACGCCTATAGCGTTACCGAAGACGAAGGCTCGGGCGAGGTGTCGGAGCCGACATTTCTGGTCCGGCTGGGCAACGTGCCCGAATTCGACGCCTTCTAATGAGGCATCGCGCGGGCATCACGCCCGCGCCGCGTCCTTGCCGATCAAAAGCTGCAAAGGTCAGTAGGCCCGCGCCACGTCCTTGTCAAAGTTCAGATCCGCATAGCTCAGTGTCCCGGCACCCGGCACGGTCGCAATGACCCGGTCGAACAGCAGAATATTGCTGCCCTCGCCATTTTCCCAAGCCTCAACCGTGACATCCTCGCTCGACGGTCCGGTAAAGCCGGAAAAATCGCCGAAATAGCCAATGTTGATCACGTCCTCGGTCGGGTCGAAATCGGTGATCTGGACCGGCTCGGGGAACAGGTTGTCGCCATCATAGGCGTCATCGTCCACGTAGCGCATGTTGTGGTTGATCACGAACACATCCTCGCCTTCGCCGCCGGTCAGAATGCCGCCATCGTTTGCAACCAGCGTATCGTTCCCTTCGCCGCCGTTCAGCGTGTCGACGTGCAGATCGTGGACAACCTCGATGGGCGAGGTGCCGTCATTATAGGCCGTATAGGTGGCGCTGTTGGCGACGATGTAATCGGCCCCGGCACCGCCATTCAGAACGTCGCTGCCACCGTGATAGTTTTCGCCCGCGTAATCGCCACCGACATAGCCCGCGAAAATACTGTCGTTGCCATCGCCGCCGTTGATCACATTGTCGGAATGGTTGCCCTCGATGATCGAACCGGCATCGCCGTCGGTGTAATCAACGTCGCCCGCATTCTGTTCCAGAACGAAAGCAACATCCAGATCGTCAAGCGTCATGCCCTGACCGCCGGTGATTTCCGCCACCAGCGTGTCGCCCAGGTACACTTCGGCGCCCGTGCCATCGGCGCTGTCCTGAATGGTCAGCGGACCGGTGTCGCCTTCGCTGATGACAATGCTAAAGGCCAGCGTGTCCTGTCCCTGGACAAAATCGGTGATCTCGGTGACCCCCTCTTCGCCAATGTCGGCATGGACGAAAATGCTGTCATTGCCATCCCCGCCGGTGATCGTGCTGCCGCCATCGACACGGATGTCGTCGTCGCCGGCCCCCCCATCCACGACCGAGCCGTTTTCGATGCCTTCGTTCCAACTCAGGTCATAGTCAACGATCAAATCGTCGCCGTCGCCCCCGTTCAGGGTATCGACCCCGCCGCCGCCATACAGCCGGTCATTGCCCGCGCCGCCATCCAGAAAATCCGCACCGTCCGTCTCCGACGACGTGCCGATCTGCGACGCATCTCCGTACAGTATGTCGTTCCCTTGTCCCCCGTACAGGCTGTCCGCACCGCTGTTTCCAGCGATGTCATCCCTGCCGAACTGCCCATAAAGCTGGTCATCACCGGCGGCACCGCTCAGCGTGTCGCTGCCCGCACGCCCGTACACGATGTCATCGCCTTCTTCTCCCAAAAGAAGATCCGCGCCGCTTGTCCCTTCAAGGGTCAACGACGGATCAGGGATCGGGTCAACGGGATCAACAGGGTCCGTGGGCGTTTCAGGCGGAAGCGGATCAGATGTATCGTCCGTCTCGGTCGCAGAATCGTCGTTATCAATAAATGCGACGACACCAAACATTGCCGCCATCATAAACAAAAGTCCCATGGAATTCCCCCCGGAGCGTAAGGCTTTTATTAAAGGTCTAATATGTGCAGAATCATTTTTACTATGGGTGGGTGATTTTTGGTTGTCCATAGACGGGGCGCGGAAATCCAAACCGTTCAACGCCTTGTCAGGTTTTGAACAGGGTTTATGGCAGCATCACACAAGGCGTTTTGCGAAAGTACCCTGATTCCGGGCTTTGGCAAACGGCGGCTTCGTCCCGCAGTGCAGCCCGTCACGGCGCGGGAATAGAAAATTCCCCCAGCCGACCCACAGGCAAAACCCTGTCCTGAAAATGCAGACCTGTCTGGGTGTCTTCAAAGGGGGTGGGAAGATGGTGCTGTGAGAGAGGATTGAACTCTCGACCTCACCCTTACCAAGGGTGTGCTCTGCCACTGAGCTACCACAGCATCTTTGTTCCGTTCGCTACACCGGGCGTTGCCCCGATGCAAGCGGGCCTGAAACAGCCCTTTCGTTCCCGTCGCCTTGCCGTTCAGAGGGATGCGAACAGCAAAAGCATTCGTTCTCCGGGCGACAGCAGCGCCAGTGTGCGGGGTGATTAGACGCAAACGCGCGCCCGCGCAACCCCCTACGGCACCAGAAATGCAACCCATTCTGGACGCCCCCGCGCCCCTGCGCTAACAAGGCCGCATGGCAGAAAACAACCGCACCAAACCCCAACAGCCCAACACGCGCGATGCGCGGCTCAAAGCGGCGCTCAAGGCCAATATGGCCAAGCGCAAGGCGCAGGCCCGCGCGCGGGCCACCACGGGGCAACAGACGGCGCAGGCAAAGGACAAAGACTGATGGATTCGATTCTCGTACGGGGCGGCGGTCCGCTCAAGGGGCAGATCCCCATTGCCGGTGCCAAAAACGCCTGCCTCACCCTGATGCCCGCGACCCTGCTCAGCGAGGAACCGCTGACGCTGACCAACGCGCCGCGCCTCAGCGACATCAAGACAATGACCGCCCTGCTGGGATCACTGGGGGCCGAGGTCACCAGCCTGCAAGACGGCAAGGTGCTGGCCATGTCCAGCCACAACATCCACAACCACACCGCCGATTATGACATCGTGCGCAAGATGCGCGCGTCGATCCTGGTGTTGGGCCCGATGCTGGCGCGCGACGGCCATGCCATCGTGTCGCTGCCCGGCGGCTGTGCCATCGGCGCGCGCCCCGTCGATCTGCACCTCAAGGCGCTCGAAGCGATGGGCGCCGAGCTTGAGCTGAAAGACGGCTATGTGCACGCACGCGCCCCCAAGGGCCTGCGCGGCGGCACCATCGACTTTGACTTCGCCTCGGTCGGGGCCACGGAAAACGCGCTGATGGCCGCCACATTGGCCAAGGGCACGACTGTTATCAACAACGCCGCCCGTGAACCCGAAATCGTCGATCTGGCCGAATGCCTGACCAAGATGGGCGCGCAGATCGACGGCGCGGGCACTTCGACCATCACCATTCAGGGCGTCGACCGTCTGGGCGGGGCCACGCACCCCGTGGTCACCGACCGCATCGAACTGGGCACCTATATGCTGGCCCCGGCCATCTGCGGCGGCACGGTCGAACTGCTGGGCGGGCGCATCGAACTGGTGCAGGCGTTTTGCGAGAAACTGGATGCCGCGGGCATTTCCGTTTCCGAAACCGCGAACGGCCTGACCGTCACCCGCAACGGCGGCGACGTGCGCGCGGTGGATGTCACCACCGAACCCTTCCCGGGCTTTCCCACCGACCTGCAAGCGCAGATGATGGCGCTCTTGTGCACCGCCAACGGCACCTCGGTTCTGGAAGAGAAAATCTTTGAAAACCGCTTTATGCACGCCCCCGAACTGATCCGCATGGGCGCCGACATCGAGGTGCACGGCGGCACCGCCACGGTCAAGGGCGTCAAGCGGCTCAAGGGCGCGCCGGTGATGGCCACCGACCTGCGCGCCTCGGTCTCGCTGATCCTGGCGGGGCTGGCGGCCGAGGGCGAAACCAAGGTCAGCCGCGTCTATCACCTGGATCGCGGCTATGAACACGTCGTCGCCAAACTCTCGGGCGTCGGCGCCGACATCGAACGGGTCAAGGACGCATGAGCGACGACGCAACCTTCGAGGATGGCGCCGAGCGCCCCCTGAACCTCGGCGCGCTGGATGCCGACGACCTGTCGGTGATCTCGTCACTGGCACAGGACGCGGTGTTCCCGATCACCGAGATGAAATGGGCCATCCGCCAGCGCCGCTTTGCCGTGCTGCTGAACCGCTTCCGCTGGGAAGACACCGCCGCCCGCACCGCCCAACCCGAACGCGTGCAGGCGCTGCTGTCCTTCGACACGGTGCTGGAGGTGGCCAGCCAGGGCATCGACCGCAGCGACAAGGACACGGTGCTGTCGCTGCTGTCGGTGACGTTCGAGCCCACCGGCGACGGCGCGGGGCACATCCTGCTGACCCTGGCCGGCGACGGCGTGATCCGCCTGACCGTCGAGGCCATCGAGGCCACGCTGAAAGACGTGACGCGCCCCTATCTGGCCCCGTCGAAAAGCACGCCGCGGCATCCTGAGTAAGCTGGACAGCATCAAAGCACATGCCCCACGACACCTCTTTGCAACGCGAACTGGACCGCGCCGGCCGCGTCTGGCTGCGGGGTGCCGTGGCCGACCCCGACCTGTCGGATCTCGACACCGCCGCCAGCCTGCAATCCAAAGCCGGGCAGCGTCTCGAATCCTCCGCCGCCCTGCGCCGGGCCCTTGCACCTGACAGCGCGCTGCTGACGGCCATCCGGCGGATCGACCCTGCTGCGTATCCCGTCCGCGTTGTCGGCTTCAACAAGACCGATGGTACCAACTGGGGGGTGCCCTGGCATCAGGACCGCGTTATCGCCGTGGCGGACAGGGCAGACTGCGACGGCTACGGCAACTGGACCCGCAAAGCAGGCGTTTGGCACTGTGAGCCGCCGCAACAGGTGCTTGACGCGATGTTGTTCGTGCGCGTCCACCTTGATGATACGGGTGCAGAAAACGGCGCCATGCAGATCGCCACAGGCAGCCACAGATACGGGATCGTTCCAGCCAAAAGCGCCGAAACCACCGCACTGTCCTGCCCCGTCGAGGTTTGCACTGCCAAACGCGGCGACGTGCTGATCCTCAAAATGCTGACCCTGCATTGCTCCAAACCGTCAACCGCCCCGGGCAACCGCCGTGTCCTGCGCATCGACTTCGCGTCTTCAAGCTTGCCGCATCCGCTCCACTGGACCAAACCCGACGAAGGCGGTTGAGGCAGGGCACCACACCCACCACCAAGGGCGGGGGGGGGGCTGGTGTTTGGCGAAGTTGCTGCAAAGGTCTGTTTGGAGCCCAGAGTGACGTTACCACAGAGGGCAGCGCCCGACCGCGGGTGGGCATCACAACACCTGTTAGCACCATTTTATTTCAATGCCTTGGCGTGAGGCCGAAGAAGCGCAAGCCGGTGAAAAAGCGCCCGCCCGTCGCACCAAAGGTGCGCCGACTATTTCAGGCACGCCTCCGGCGTGACGGGCGGTCGGGCGCTGCCCGGCGGTGCTACGCACCTTGTCTCCGGGCTTTGGTGGGGGGGGCTGGTGTTAGGTGAGGTTGCGGTGAAGGTCGGGTTTGAGGCCAGAGTGACCTTGCCACTGAGGGCAGCGCCTGACCGCGGGTGGGCATCGGGACGTCCGTGGGTGCCACTTTATTTCTGATCTTTGGCGTGGGGTTGCTGAACTGCGCCACGGTGAGGAAGCGCCCGCCCGTCGCACCAAAGGTGCGCCGATTGTCTTAGGCACGCCTCCGGCGTGACGGGCGGTCGGGCGCTGCCCGGCGGTGCTACGCACCTTGATTCCGGGCTTTGGTGGACGTCCGCTCTGTCCGCATAGCTGCCGTTGGCCGTCAGGTTTGGCACCGATCTTTCTTGCAGACGCGGCGAAGGTCCGGTTTGAGCCCATTTTACCGGATGCTGCGGGATGCACGAATGGCCGCTTCATTGCGAGTCATGCACACAATCAATGCAAGTTGTTGTCACAAATGACCGCAGTGGCCTTCCTCGAAATCCCACGCGCCTTTTTGCTCTCCGCGTTCCAAAAACGCATACGCGATTTCGATGCCTACTTTCTCGGGAACGTCTACCGCGTACAGTTGGTATCCAAAGTCTCCGTGTTCGTATGAGCATCCAAGGCGCTCGAGTGGTTCCCAAAGTTCGGCAAACAGCGTTGGATTATGTTTGCCGTGCGAAACAAGAATTCGGTACGTGGAATGCCCAGATTTTGGACCGAGGCCGACAACTTTTATTTGGCCTTCAACCTGGCTCGTCATGACTGCGTCCCTTAAGCTGATGCCTTTTGCAAAGAACGGCGAATTCTCAAGCTGATGGACACCGGAACCAAGATTGGTTGCCCAAACACTTTCAGTTGAAAAACCATGCCAAGTGTCTGAGCCGAGATCAAATATGACCTTCTGCATTTGATTGTTTGTTGCGTTCATATGTGTACGTTAGGTTGCGCCTGACGTTGTGTCACTACCTTAGACGAACCCTGAAGCCGCCATTGGCACCATCGCAGCGAAAGCTCACTTTGTCCGCAAACCCGCCATTTACCCCCCCCCTTCATCTCGCCCCCTAAACTCCGGGGCAGGCGCGCCAGCGTCGCCCCCCCCATCCCCCGCTTGAGCCTGCCGCCCGCGCCCGCTATGTCACGACCGACACT
>NZ_CAXBJW010000015.1:0-44195 GCF_963976325.1 uncultured Pseudosulfitobacter sp. | reverse complement strand
CCTGTCGCTGGCCGATCCCTACCTGTTCGTGGTCTGCAACTGGCTGAAGGGCGATCAGGTCGATCCCGCAGACTACCCGCGCATCACAGCGTTCATGACGGCGATGGAAGCGCGCGCCTCGGTCAAGGCGGTTCGTGCCAACGGCATGTTGCCCTGATGCTCAGGTGTAAGGTAAACCGACTTTAGTGTCACGTTCCTGATCCAGATCACCGCAGCAGAGCGCAAAAGCGGTCGTTCATGGCAGGCGCAGCTGAGGTCCGGTTCGACCCCTTTCCGCCTTCCCCCGCGCGGAATCACGGCCGAAGGCCGCCGCGCATCGCCGGGCCGCCCCACGGCACGGCGATTTGGTTTCTGTTGTGCAATACGGATAGGTAGGATGTGCTTGGCTGCCATAAAGTGCCAGTCACGCAGGTCGTGTCGCCGCACCACGACCCGACGATGCGCGGCTTAGCGAATGGCAGCTAAGTCCGCCCACCTGACGCGCCCTAACTGAAAATCCGGTAATACAGCCAGTCCGGCAAAAAATTCGACCCGCGAAACACCAATGAAAACAGCCAGGGAAAGCTGGTCTTGAACCGGTCTGTCTCCATGTGTTCGACCATGTGTTGTGCGGCCTCTTCGGGCTGCATGATCATCGGCATTTTAAAGTCATTCTTGTCGGTCAGCTGCGTTTTGATAAAGCCGGGATTGCACACCTGCACCAACACGCCGGTCTTGCGCAGGTCGGCGTGCATACATTCCGCCAGCGACATCGTCGCGGCCTTGCTGGCGGTATAGCCGATGGAACCGGGCAGGCCCCGGAACCCCGTCAGGCTGGACGTGATCACGATGTGCCCCGCGTCGCGGTCGACAAAATCCGGCACCACCTGCCCCAGCACGCGCATAAACCCGGTAAAGTTAATGTCCGCCATGGCAACCGCTTGATCGGCGTCCCAGTCCTTGGCCCCGAACGGCCAGTAGACGCCCGCCAGCAGCACCAGCCCGTCAATCCGGCCCACGGCCTTGGCGGCCTCTTTCACGCTGTCACTGTCGGCAATATCAACCGTCTGGATCGACGCCTTGCCGGGCAGTTCGTCCGCCAGCGCCCGCAGCTTGTCTTCCGATCGCGCGGACAGGATCACCTCGACCCCGCGCGCACTCAGCTTGCGCGCCAACGCCGCCCCCAACCCGTCACTTGCGCCCACCAGCCAATAGCGTTTGCCTTGCCAATTCATGTCTCACCCCCTGTCGGTTTGATCTGTGCCGCGCTGTCTGCGGGCCGGATGGTGGCGACCAGCTCGGCCACGCATATCCCCAGTTTATAAAACTGCGACCGGTTGGTGATGGTTCCGTTTGGCGTCAGATACATCCAGTCCACCGTCCGCAACACATGCCCGCCCTGCGCCTCGGCCAGCCTGAACCGATACCGCATCTGAAAGGCCGGTCCGCTGGTGATACCCTGCGCCGTGCCCACGACATCATGCGCCGTCGCACTGACATGGCCGTTCGCATGGCACGTCAGCGCCCAGGCACGGGCCTGTGTGCTGCCGTTGTCATAGGTAAAAAGTTCGTCCATCACGCCGGTATCGCCATCCCACGTGCAGGTGATCTGCGCGGCAAAGCGGCTGGTGACACGGCCAAGCGGGCCGTAGATCACGCCTTCGCAGATCATCGGGCCATTCAGGTGGGTGCGCAGGTCGAAGGCGGGGCCGTTGGCGTCGGCATAGTCCTTGGGGCGTTGGGCCGTGAACCCGCCCCAGCGTTTGCGCGCCCAGACCAGCAGCAGCATTCCGACGGCAACGATCAGCCCCACAGTCATGCCAACGCCCCCTTGATCGGTGTCGCCACCAACAGCGCCATCGCAAACAGTTTCAACCCGCAGGGCACCAGCGCGTACAGCACCGCCAACAGCGTCAATGCTGCCGCAGGGCTGTCCCCTGCGCTGTTGAAGCCTGCGGCCTGCAAGGCAGGCAACAGGGTGACGGCGGCAAAGGCCAGCGTGAACTTGGACACGAAAGACCACAGGCCAAAGCCATCGGTCGCACCCGGTGAAATCTGCGCCATGCGCGCCGCGAATATCGCAGGCAGCAGCGTCAGATCCGCGCCCAGTGCCGCGCCGGACACCAGACAGATCACCGCAAACCATGCCCAGTCACCCGCACCCAGAAACACAGCACCGCCCAGTGACAGGATCGACAGGGCCATCGCAGCCAGCAGAACGCGCTTGGGGCCGTGGCGTTCAGCCAGAACACCCCAGACGGGTGCCGCACAGGCCGCCGCCAGAAAGAATGCCAACAGCAAAGGCCCCTCTTTGCCGCCCGCCTCAAGCCGCGCATCGACAAAGAACAAAAACAGCGTCGTCGTGACCGCCACGGGGGCCGCATTCAGCAGCGCGATCAGCAACAGCCGCCGCGCCAGCCCGTCGCGCAGCACCGCCCGCAATCCGGTCGACGCAGGCAGACCCGCACCCGACCATTCGCGCCGCATCATCGCCACAGCCGCCAGCGCCAACACCACAAACCCCGCAGCGAACCCCGCAAAGGGCGCTTGCATCCACAGCCCCAAAGCGACGGGCGCGATTGAGGCCACACAGACCCCCAGCAGCGCCCCCGTCTCGCGCCAACGGGCCAGCCGCAAGTGGCCCTGACCCGGCAGACGGTCGGCGCTGATAACCCCTTGCGCGTAAAAAACAATCGTGAGGAAGCTGAACCCCGAGAACACCAGCGTCAGCATGGCCGCGAACCAAACCAGCGGCGGCCCCATGGGCGGCACCGCGAACAGCCCCACCATCGCCAGCGCCATCACCGCAGCGGCCACCGCCACCGCCAGCCCGCGCCGGTCGCGCAACCGGTCACCCAGCCGGCCGAACAGCGGGTCCTGCACCACGTCCAGCAGCCGCAGGCCAAACAGCACCGCCCCCAGCGCGCCCAGCGACACGCCGTATTCGTCCACGTAAAACTTGGGCGCGTGAATATAGATCGGCAGCCCCGCCGCTGCCAACAACGCCGCAAACACCGCAAAAGCCGGAAGGCGCGGCGCGTGGGTCATCCCCGCGAGACGTCTTTGGCAGGCGGCGCAGGGCGGGGGCGGAACGTCGCCCGCTTGATCCACAGCTTCAACGCCTGCCAATGTATCAACGCCAGCACCCGGCGCGATCCGAACGGACGGCGCATCAGCGCACGCAGG
Organism: uncultured Pseudosulfitobacter sp.; assembly: GCF_963976325.1. Classification (NCBI taxonomy): domain Bacteria; kingdom Pseudomonadati; phylum Pseudomonadota; class Alphaproteobacteria; order Rhodobacterales; family Roseobacteraceae; genus Pseudosulfitobacter; species uncultured Pseudosulfitobacter sp. The sequence goes on along the minus strand of NZ_CAXBJW010000015.1, from coordinate 41,030 downwards.
ATCGACCCGTTGCTCATCGGCGCGCGCCGCCCGGTCAACGTGGCGATCAGCCCGCCCTGACCCCGGCTGTAGTCGATCCAGATGCCGATGCGGTCGTCGGTGATGTCGAAACGAAACTCGTACCCGCCCTCGACGGGCTGAAAGGGCGAGACATGGAAAATCTTGGTCGCCTGCATCCGGTCGCTGGGCGCAATCGGGCGATGGTCGGCGTGGTGGATCAGATAGTTGTGGCGATCACCGAAGGTATTGTTCACCTCGGCAATCACCGCCAACAACGCGCCACCCGCGCCACGGCACAGCCAGAAGCTGACCGGGTTGAACACATGCCCCAACAGCTTCGGTTGGGCCAGCAGCTCGACCTTGACCACGTTCGGCACCTGCCAGTCGCGCAAGACCTCGCGCACCCAGGCCGCCCCACGCCCGTCACCGGGTGCACCACCGTGATCCACATCGTTCAGCGCCGCCAGCCCCCGCCCGTTGCGGGTGAACAGGGACGGCCCCTGCACCTGCGCCTCGGCATCCAGCAGGACGTAATCAATCGAATAGCGAAAGGCGTTTTCAACCGCCCCCTTGCGCCCGTGAAAGGTTTGCGCCGCGATATGGTCGATGGCAGACGTCATTCCGCCGCCAACACATCCGGCACCGCCAGCAGCCGCTGCGCCACATCAAAGGCCGACGACAACCCGTCCTCGTGAAAGCCGTTCTTCATCCACGCGCCGCAGAACCATGTGTTGTTGGTCCCGTTCATCAGCGCCGCCTTTTCCTGCGCCGCCAGTGCCGCCAGATCATAGACCGGATGGCGCAGGGTGACCTGATCCCAGATCAGATCGGGGTTGATCTCGCGGCGGCTGTTCAGGGTGACAAAGAATTGCTCGCCCTTCAGCCACGGCTGCAACGAGTTCATCCAATAGGTCAGGTCGATCCGCTCGGACGCGTTGTCTGCCGCTTCGGTATAAACCCACGACGACCACGTCTGACGACGGCGCGGCATGATGGTCTCATCCGAATGCAGCACGATGTCGTTGGGCTGATAGGCCACAGCCCCCAGCACCGATTGCTCCTGCTCGGACGGGTCATCCAACAGCTTCAGCGTATCATCCGAATGGGTCGCAAAGATCACCTCGTCGAAGGTCTCCCACTCTCCGCCCCATGTTTTCACCTGCGCGCCCGCGGCGGTGCGGCGCACCGATTGCACGGGGGATTTCAGGCGGATGTCGATCCCGTTGCGGCGCAATGCTGCCTCAAGCCGTGTGACATAAGAACGGCTGCCGCCCTCGACGGTGTACCATTGGTGCTGGCCGGTGTGGTGCAACAGCGCGTGATTTTCAAAGAACTGGATCATCGCGTGCGCAGGGAAATCCATGATCTTTTCCGTGGGCGTCGACCAGATCGCGCCGGACAGCGGCAACAGGTAGTAATCGCGAAACCACTTGCCCGTGCCCAACAGCTTCAGGAACGCGCCCACGGTCATCTGCCGGTCGGCCTGTGCCAGCCGCAAGGCCCGTTTGTTGAACCGGAACACATCCCGCACCATGCCCAGAAACCGCGGATCAACCGCATTGCGCGGCTGCGCGAACAGCGCCCCCAGACTGGCCAGCCCGTATTCCAGCCGCCCGCCGCCGATAGACGCGCCAAAGCTCATGTTGGACGGCACAACCGGCACATCCAGTTCATCGAACAGCGCGGCTAGATGCGGATAGTTGGCGTAGTTGAACACAATGAACCCGGTGTCGACCGGCGTATCGCCCTTGCGCCCCGCCATCCGGGTGCGGGCATGACCGCCCAATTCCGGCTCGGCCTCGAACAGGGTCACGGCGTGCTGACCGCCCAACATATGGGCCGCGCCCATCCCTGAAATACCTGCTCCGATGACTGCGATTTTCTTGTGGCCGGTGGCGCCTTGGGCGCGGGGGGCTTCAAATGGCATTGTGTTTTTGTGTCCTTGGCCGTTTTTGTTCTTATGCCATACGTACGGGGCAAATCGGCTTTCGGTTTCAAATTGCTTCAAAAAAATAAATTGTGATCCATCTGGTGACCCGACGCGTAAGAGAGATATGTTCGCAGGTCACGACACCACTACGCCCGCTGTGCGGGTCAGCCCATTTGACAACGGGAAGGGGTGTACCCCTGCGACAGGACATAAACTGGTGAATACACGAAAGACGGACGAGAAACGGGCTTTGTGGGTGGACCATATGGTGCGCATCCACACGTCACGGGACCGCGCCGCCTTTGCCCAGCTTTACGACCACTTCGCGCCGCGGGTGAAGGGGTTCTTGATCAAGTCGGGGGCCGATGCGTCCCTGGCCGAGGAATGCGCCCAAGAGGTCATGGTGACCGTCTGGACCAAGGCGCATATGTTCGATGCCTCGCGGGCATCGGTGGCAACGTGGATCTTCACGATTGCCCGGAACCGCAAGATTGACGCGCTGCGCAAGCAGCGCCGCCCCGAACCCGAGGAACTGACATGGGGCCCCGAAGAAGAACCGGCGCAGGCGGATGTGATCGCCTTGCAGCAGGAAAGCGAAACCTTGGTGCGCGCCATTGCGAACCTGCCCGCGCGGCAACGCGCACTGTTGGAAAAGGCGTATTTCGGGGAACTGACCCACAGCGAAATCGCCGCCGAGACCGGTCTGCCCCTGGGCACGATCAAATCAAGAATACGTCTGGCGCTGGATCGACTGCGCCACGCAATGAAGTAGAAGCCATGAAAAACGACATCAAACACCACATCACGGACCAGATGCTGATGGGCTATTCGGCAGGCACCCTGCCCGAGGCGTTCAACATCCTCGTGGCGACCCATATTTCGCTGTGCGACGACTGTCGCGCGCAACTGGCCAGCTATGACAGCATCGGCGGCGCCATGCTGGGCGGCGATCACGACACGCTGGCGACGATGGACACGGGCAGCCTTGCCACGGTGATGGAACGGCTTGAGGATTGTCCTGCTGGCACACCTGATCCCGCCCCGTCGACACGCGAGAAAACCGTGCCTGCTCCGCTCAGCGACTACATCGGCGATGACCTGTCCGGCGTGAAATGGCGCAACATCGGCATGGGCGTGCGGCAGGCGATCCTGCCCACCTCGGCGGATGCCACGGCGCGTCTGCTGCACATCCCCGCAGGGGTCGCCATGCCCGACCACGGCCACAACGGCACCGAAATGACGATGGTGCTGCAAGGCGCGTTTCAGGACGAAGACGGCTATTTCGCGCGGGGCGACGTGGAAACCGCCGACGCGGATGTGAACCACACACCCGTCGCCGACATCCACGAGGATTGCATCTGTCTGGCCGTCACCGACGCGCCTCTGCGGTTCAAGGGGCTGTTTCTGAAGATCTTCCAGCGGTTCATCCGCATGTGATCACTGCAATTCCAGCCCCTGCGGTCTTCGCGGGGGCTGTTGCAAAAGGTCTAACCTTTTCCGAAAAAACCACAGGTCGAAGCGATTGCCGCTTAGCCCTGTGGTTTTTTCGCCTCGGCAGCAGCCTTCATACGGGCCAGCAGCGCGGCCTTGTCGGTGCCTTTGCCAAAGGGATTCTTGTCGCTGCCCTTGGCGTTGTGTTCACTGTGACGCGGCGCGTTCTTGCCGACTTTGGCATTGCCTGATTTCTTGTAATCCACGGGGGGCGCCTTTCGCGGCTGAGGGATGGCTGCCTATGCCGCAAACCGCGGCACTGCACAAGCCTGCGTTCACGTCTCGGGCGGGGTCAGCGGCACAACGGCATCAGGGGCCTGATCGACTTCCTCGAAATCAAAGTTGTCCAACCGCGCCGCCCGCTTGCCGGCCCGTTCGGCGGCGGTGCTGATGCCGTCCAGATCCTTGCGTGCCTGTCCGAAATGCAGGTTCAGCTTGTCTACCCGTTCCACCACGATCTCAACGTCACGGTGCAACTGGCGCAAGGTGGTGCGAATGGCCCCCGCCTGTTCCCGCATCCGCGCGTCTTTCAAGATCGCGCGCATGGTGTTCAGCGTGGCCATGCAAGTGGTGGGCGACACGATCCACACCCGCGCATCGAACCCTGCGCGCACCAGTTCGGGAAAATTCGCGTGCAACTCGGCATAGACCGCTTCCGAGGGCAGAAACATCAGCGCGCCGTCGGCGGTTTCGCCTTCCAGGATGTACTTGGTCGAGATGTCATTGATGTGCTTCTTGACCGCCACACGCATCGCCTTGGCGGCCTCGTTCAGCTCCCAGTCGGTCTTGGCCTTGCGCAGCGCCTCGTAGGCTTCCAGCGGGAATTTGCTGTCGATCACAATGGGGCCGGGCGGGTTCGGCAGGTGGATCAGACAATCGGCCCGCCGCCCGTTCGAAAGCGTCGCCTGCATCTGGTAGCTGTCACGCGGCAGCGCCTTGCTGACGATGTCGGTCAACTGGATCTCGCCAAACGCGCCGCGCGTCTGCTTGTTCGACAGGATGTCCTGCAACGACAGCACGTCCCCCGACAGCTTGGTGATATTGTCCTGCGCCTTGTCGATGGACGCCAGCCGTTCCTGCAATTGTGTCAGGCTGGTGGTGGTCTGTTTCGACGATCCGTGCAGGGTCTCGCGCATCCGCTCCTGCATTTCGGTCAGCGCACGCTGGCTGCGCGCGGCGTTGTCGGCCAGCCGGTCCTGCATCTGCTGCTGCACATGGCCCAGCCGCGCCTCGACGGTCTGGATCATCTGCGCCTGCGCGTGTGCCTGCGTGTCGCTGACCGTCTGCAACCCGCCCTGAAGCTGCGCCTGCCCCATGCTCAACTGCTGCACATTCTGCCCCAGCATCTGCATCTGTTGCGACAGCGGCCCCGCCATCCGCGCACTGCGCCCCGCCGCCCGCACCGTGGCAACCAGCAACACCACGATCAGCAGCAACACCAGCCCAACCCCCGCAACGGCCAGCACCAGCGGATCGCTTAGCGTATAGGTTTGTCCTGCAATCTCGATCATGTGCGCCCAAACAGTCGTTCAATATCAGCCAGCTTCAGTTCCACGTAAGTGGGCCTCCCGTGGTTGCACTGCCCCGAATGCGGCGTTGCCTCCATCTCGCGCAGCAGCGCGTTCATCTCTTCGGCCCGCATCCAGCGGCCCGAGCGGATCGACCCATGGCAAGCCACACGGCTGAGAATAGCCTCGATCCGTGCCTGCACGGTCTGGCTGCTGCCCATGTCGTCCAGCTCGTCCAGAATATCCTTGATCATCGCCTCGGCGTTGACCTCGCCCAAGATGGCAGGGGTCTCGCGCACCGCGATGGCCCCGCCGCCAAAGGCTTCGATCCCCAGCCCCAGCCGCGCCAGATCGTCCGCCAGCTCCAGCAGACGGGCGCAATCGCCATCGCTCAGCTCGACAATCTCGGGGATCAGCAACGCCTGCGCGGCGACCCCGTTGTCCGCCATCTGGCGTTTCAGCTTTTCATAGACCAGCCGTTCGTGCGCCGCGTGCTGGTCCACGATCACCATGCCGGTGGCGGTCTGCGCGATGATGTAATTCTCGTGCACCTGCCCCCGCGCGGTCCCCAGCGGCAAGTCTTGCGGATCACTTTCCGCCACGGGCGCAGGTGCTGCCACCTGCCCGCTGTAATCCCGCGCCATCTCGGCAAACCCGCTGTGCTGCGGCGTCTGATAGGGCGCCGCCCGCAACCCAAGGCTGGGGCGGTCCATCTGGTAAACACGCGGCGCACCCGCATCCGTGCCTTCGGGCCGCATCGCCTCGATCACGCCCCCCGCCACGGTCGACGACGCGCGGTGCCCCGCGCCCGCCAGCGCATGACGCAAGGCCGATACGATCAGCCCCCGCGCCAGCGCCGGATCGCGGAACCGCACCTCGGATTTCGCAGGGTGCACGTTCACGTCCACCAACGTCGGATCACAATCCAAAAACAGCGCCGCCGCCGGATGCCGGTCGCGGCTGAGGAAATCGAAATAGGCCCCGCGCAGCGCCCCCACCAACAGCTTGTCACGCACGGGCCGCCCGTTCACGAACAGGTACTGCGCCACGGCAGAACCACGCGAATAGGTCGGCAAGGCCGCATAGCCGGTCAGGTGCAGCCCGTCGCGTTCAGCATCAATCGCCAAAGAATTGTCCGCAAACTCGCGCCCCAGCACCGTCGCCAGACGCCCGTGCAGCGCATCGAACATATCGCCTGACTGCGCCTCGGCCACGAACACCGTGCGCGGGCTGTCATTGCTGATGTCGCGCAGCTCGAACCGCACGAACGGCTCGGCCATCGCCAGCCGCTTGATGATGTCGGTGATCGCCTGCGCCTCGGCGCGGTCGGTGCGCATGAACTTCAACCGCGCGGGCGTGGCGTAAAACAGATCGCCCAGCGTCACCACCGTGCCCGCGTTCAGCGCCACGGGCCGCACCTTGCCCATCGCACCGCCGTCCACCTTGATCTGGAACGCCTCGGCCCCCGGCACGCGGCTGGCAATGCTCAGTCGGCCCACCGCACCCAGACTGGGCAGCGCCTCGCCGCGAAAGCCGAATGTGTGAATGTTCAACAGGTCCGACCCGTCAATCTTCGACGTGGCATGACGGCTTAGCGCCAGCGCCAGATCATTGCCCGCAATGCCACAACCGTCATCGGTCACACGGATCAGCGTCTTGCCACCATCCGCAATGTCGATGGTCACCCGCCGCGCACCCGCGTCCAGCGCGTTTTCGACCAGCTCCTTGACCGCCGAGGCAGGGCGTTCCACAACTTCGCCCGCCGCAATGCGGTTGATCGCACCCTCGTCCAACTGCCGGATCACCGGGCGTGAATCGTTGATATTGTTGTCTGCTATGGCCATGCCGCCATATCTAGCATGCGACACGCCGATTCTAAAAGCATGAAGCCGCAGCTATCCACCGCCCATTTCCAGCCCCCGCCATGGCAAAAGGGGCAAGCCGCCAATCGCGCCCCGCCCCTTCTGAGGTTCAAAAAATCCGCCCCGAAGGACCGGTTTGCAGCAACCCGTCAAATCTCCTCTGGCAGAACCAGGTTCAACACAACCGCCACCAGCGCCGTCGGCGCCACCGCACTCGTGGCCAGCGTCAGCACCACGCCGGGCAGATATTGCACCGCCGTCGGCACCAGGTTCAGACCCAAGCCCGCCGTCAGCGACACGGCAATGATCACCATGTTCCGGCGGTTCATCCTGACCTCGGTCAGCACGTTCAGCCCCGCCGCCGCCACCATGCCAAACATCACGATCACCCCGCCGCCCAGCACCGGCAGCGGCATCGACGCGATCACTGCCCCGATCTTGGGCAGCAGCCCGCACACGATCAGCACCAGCCCGCCAATGGTCACCACATGGCGCGACATCACCCCGGTCATGCCGACAATGCCAACGTTCTGGCTGAACGATGTGTTGGGCAAACCGCCAAAGACCGCCGCCACCGCTGTGCCCAGCCCGTCGGCATAGGTGGCGCCGGCAATCTCGTCATCCGTCGCCTCGCGCCCTGCGCCGGCCTTGGTGGTGGCCGACGCATCGCCCACGGTTTCAATCGCCGACACCACACACACCAGCGTCACCGCGATCACCGCGCCCAGATTGAACTCGAACCCGAAGGGCATCGGCGTGATGCCGGTGATCCACGCGGCCTTGCCCACCGCGGCAAAGTTCACCATCCCAAGCACGAACGACAGCACATAGCCCGCCAGCAACCCGATCAGAATGCCCGAATTGCTCAGCGATCCCTTGGCAAAGAATTTGACCGCCAGCGCCACGACAACCACGGTCAGCGCCACGGCCCAATGTTTCAGCGACCCGAAACTTTCCGCCGCCATCTGGAAATCGGCCGCCCCGCCTGCCGCGTATTTGATCGCGGTCGGGATCAGGTACAGACCAATCGCCAGAATGACCAATCCGGTGACCAGCGGCGGGAACAGCCAGCGCAGTTTCTTGATGAACGCCCCCAGACAGAAATGCAGGATACCCCCGATCAGACAGGCGCTGAGCGCCACGCCCATACCTTGCGTCGCGGCCACCCCCGCCAGCACCCCGACAAAGGCAAAGCTGGTGCCCTGCATGATCGGCAACCGCGCGCCCACAGGGCCAAACCCGATTGTCTGGAACAGCGTCGCAATGCCTGCAAACAGCATCGCCATCTGGATCAGGTACACCTGCTCCGGCCCGCCAAAGGCCAGCCCCGCCGCACCGGCCACGATGATCGACGGCGTGACGTTCGACGCAAACATCGCCAGAACATGTTGAAACCCCAGCGGAATCGCCTGGGCCATAGGAGGCGTCTCATTTGGGTCCGCATAGGCCCCCTGCGCAATATCGGTCATGATTTGATGTCCCTACACATGTCATTGGGCCGTCTTGATGCGGCTCCCAAAAACTATGCGGCTATGAAACGTGACCGATCAAGCAAAACCTCTTGCACAGTGGTGGCCGCGCACATCTTGCCCGAAACTTCGAGCAATAAGCACGCAAATGCGCGGGCATGGCGCGCGGAAAATCCTTTTGCGCTTGGGGCGTCGCTGTGGTCATGCTGTTCCAAAATCAGGAGAAAACGCCATGGCATCGGGATATTTGACAACGCATGTTCTGGACACCAGCACCGGCAAACCCGCCGCCGGTCTGTCCATCACCCTCTACCGGTTCGAGGCCACGGCCAAGGTCAAGGTGTCCCACATGGTCACCAACGCAGACGGTCGCACCGACAGCCCGATCCTGCCCGCAGATGGTTTTCGCGAGGGTCAATACGAGCTGGAATTCGAGGCGGGCGATTACTTTGACGCCATCGGGGTGCCTGCCGAAAGCCCGCGCTTTCTGAACCGCATCCCGATCCGCTTTGGCATCTCGGACATTGACGCGCATTACCACGTGCCGTTGCTGCTGTCGCCCTTTGGCTACTCCACCTATCGCGGCAGCTAATCCCCTTCATCTTGCCAGATAAACTCCGGGGGCGGCGCAAAGCGCCGGGGGGCAGCGCCCCCTGCAACCGCAGCTAACGCCGCGCCGGCCCGACCAGTGCAGCACCCGCCACAATCACACCCGACACCGTGGCGATCATCCCCGCCGCGCTAACCGAATCCTGCGCGCCCAGCCACAACGGCCCGTATCCTGCCAGCACATAACCGATCACCGCCGCCAGCGTCGCAAACAGAACCGACCATGCAATCTGCGTCTCCAGCCGGTTGGTCATCAGCCGCGCCGCCGCCGGCGGGCAGATGAACATCGCGATCACAATGATACTGCCCACCGCATCGAACGCCGCAACGGCAGCCACAGCCGCCACCACCACCAACGCCAGCCCCAAGGGCCCCGTGCGCAGGCCCATTGTGCGGGCAAACCCCTCGTCAAAGGTCGAGATTTTCAGCGGCCGCCAGAACACCGCGATAAACAGCGCCACCACCACAAGTGCTGCGACCATGCGGGGCAGCTCGACCGGCAGATAAGCCAGCGCCTGCGGGTCCCACAGCGACGACCAGCCGGTCGCGTCCAGCCAGATCAGGCTTTCCAGATTGCCATACAGCGCGTGCTCCACGTCCAGATGCACGCTGGATGTGTCCGACATTTCCAACAGCAGAACGCCGCCCGCAAACATGGTGGTGAACACCACGCCCATGGCCGCACCCGGCTCGATCTTGCCCAGCCGCCGGATCGCCTCGATGGCCGCCACAGCGACCAGCGCAGCCCCGGCCGCCCCCAGCAGCATCGGCACGCTGGCCACCAATCCGGTCACCAGGAACGCGACCACGATCCCCGGCAGCACCACATGGCTGATCGCATCCCCGATCAACGCCTGCCGCCGCAGCAGCAGGAAATTCCCCGGCAAGGCACAGGCAATGGCCACGCAGACACCGATCAGCATCGGCACCAAGGACAGCGGGACAAATTCGGAACCGGTCATGGCAGCATCACCTGTGGCGCGGGCAGGCGCGCGTCGATCTCGCGGACTTGGTCGGGGGTCAGCACGGTGCTCATCTCGGTCAGCCCGTCATAGCGCTGTGCGGCGGCGGCATAGGCCTGATCGCCGCGCACCACCTGCCAGCGGGCCTCGTCCAGCAGCGCCTTGGCCGCATGGGCGCGCCCCTTGTCGGTTGCCACGCCATCGCCCCGCATCAGCCCGCCGCGTTCCATCAGCCGCTGCGTCAGGCGTTCATAAATCGGCTGCCCCTGCGCCAGCGCCAGCAGCCCTTGGCGCAAATGCACGCGGCGCTGGTACTGGCGGTGCTGCACCACCGACGACACAACCCCGCGCCCCGGGGCGCACAGCAGCGACAGCATGAACAACACGAAACCCACCAGCACGATGATCGGCCCCGTCGGCACATCCGGCACCGCCGCCGAAATCGCAGCGCCCACATAGCCCGACAGCCCGCCGACAATGCCTGCGCCCAACAGCACACGGTCCACCCGCTCGGTCCAGAACCGTGCCGTCACGGGCGGAATGATCAGCAGCGCCACGATCAGGATCAACCCCACAATCTTCAGGCCCACAACCGTCACGGCCAGAACGATCCCCATCATCGCCAGATCAATCCGGTTCACATTCCGCCCCGTCGCACGGGCAAAGTCGGGGTCAAACGCCACCAGCGTCAGGGGTCGCCGCAGGATCAGCACCAGCGCCAGCGTCAGCGCCGCCGCCAGCACCAGCACCAGCGCATCGCTTTGCAACATGCCGGCGGTCGACCCCAGCAGGAAACTTTCCAGCCCCGCCTGCCGTCCGCTCGACATGGTCTGGATATAGGTCAGCACCACGATGCCAAAGCCGAAGAACACCGACAGCACGGCACCAATGGCCGCATCCTCGGCCAACCGCGTGCGGGTGCTCAGCCAGTTCACGCACAGCAGACCGATGGCCGCCGACACCGCGCCACCGGCCAGCAGGCCGATCAGGTTCCGCCCGTCCCCGCCCAGTGCCACCATCACCACAAAGGCCAGCCCGACACCGGGCAGCGTCGCGTGGCTGACCGCGTCACTGACCAGCGCGCGTTTGCGCAGGAACAAAAACGATCCGCCCACGCCGCCAGCAACGCCCAGAATGCCCGCGCCCAACGTCACCAGCGTGGCGTTATACCCCAGCCCCAAAAGCAGCGCGTCCCAGATCATCGCGCGCCTGTCCCGCCAAGCGTATCGCCCAGCGCATCCATCTGCGCGCCGGCCAGCCGCCCGCCATAAGCGGTTTGCAGGTTCTCTTGGGTGAATGTCGTCTCGACCGGCCCTTCGGCCACAGCCTGCGTGTTGATCAGGAACACATCGTCGAAATAATCACGCACGGTGCTCAGGTCATGGTGCACGGCCACCACCGTCTTGCCCGCATCACGCAGGCCCTTCAGCACGTTGATAATCGCCTGCTCGGTCGCCGCATCGACGCCCGCGAACGGTTCGTCCAGCAGATACAGATCCGCCCCCTGCGCCAGCGCGCGGGCCAGAAACACCCGTTGCTGCTGCCCACCAGACAGCTGCCCGATCTGGCGGGTGGCGAAATCGGTCATGCCGACCCGCTCAAGGCAATCCATCGCCAGCCCGCGATGCTTGGCACGGACCCGGCCCAACAGACCCAACTGCCCGTACATGCCCATCAACACCACGTCGACCACCCGCGTGGGAAAATCCCAATCCACACTCGCCCGTTGCGGCACATAGGCGATGTGATCGCGCTGCCATGCCACCGGCTGGCCCAGCACGGTCACCGTGCCCGCCAGTGGCTTCAAAATACCCAATGCGGCCTTGAGCAGGGTCGATTTGCCCGCCCCGTTCGGCCCGATGATCGCGGTCATATGCCCCGCGCGCACCGTCATATCCACCGAAAACACCGCCGGTTTCTGGCCATAGGACACCGTCAGCCCCCGCACCGCCAGCGGGCTGTCCGCGCGGCGCTGCGCATCGGTGGCGGTGCCATTGTCGCGTGCAAGCTTCACACTCATGGCTCAGGCTCCCTGATTCAGTTGGCCGGACATCCCGCCCGCAGGCACATCCGCGCCCAGCGCACGGGCGATGGTGGTCACGTTGTGGTCGATCATGCCGATATACGTCCCCTCATAGGTGCCGTCCTGCCCCATGGCATCGCTGAACAACTCGCCCCCCACGCGCACATCATGACCACGGGCCGCAGCGCCCTCGACCAGTGCACGCATGTTGCGGTCCGACACCGAGCTTTCGACAAAAACCGCACTCAGCCCCCGCGTGACGATGGTATCGACCAGCGCGCTGACGCGGTGCAGCCCCGCCTCGCTCTCGGTGGAAATGCCCTGAATGCCGATCACCTCGAACCCATAGGCGCGCCCGAAATAGCCAAAGGCGTCATGCGCCGTCAGCAAAACCCGTTGTTCCGGCGGCAGCTGTTCCAGCGTGTGTCGGGCGTAAACGTCCAACGCACCCAATCGCGCTGCATAGGCTTGCGCATTGGCGGCAAAGACATCGGCCATCTCGGGGCGCACCTGGCCCAGCACGCGGCCAATCTCGGTCACCACGCCGGTGAACATCTCCGGCGCCATCCAGACGTGCGGATCATAGCGGTTTTCATAGTCTGCATTGGCCAAAAGCTGCTCTTTGGGCAGCGCCTCGGCCACGGCAAAAACCTGACGCTGACGCGCAAGCTTATGAAAGAAATCCTCCATCTGCGCCTCAAGGTACAACCCGTGCCACAGAACCACATCGGCGCGGGTCATGGCGACAATGTCGCTGCGGGTCTGCCGGTACGAGTGCGGATCGACGCCCGGCCCCATCAGCGCCTTGACGACCACCGCATTGCCGCCAATCTCGCGCGTGGCGTCGGCGATCATGCCGGTGGTGGCGACCACGTTCAACGGGCCTGCGGCAAATGCCGGACGGGCCAGCGCGCTGACGGCGAGGGCTGCAAAACCACCCAAGGCGGCGCGGCGGGACAGGAAATCTGTGTGTGTGTTTTGTGTCATACTGCCAATATGAGAATCATTCGCAACAAGTCAAGCCAATTGAGAATGGTTCGCAAAAACGGACCGCAGTGACTGTTTTTCAATCGAAATAGATCACAAAGGCCGCTCCACCGCCGGTCACCTGATCGTCCAGCGCGATCCGCGCGCCATGGGCGGACAGCAAGGTTTGCACGATGGTCAGCCCCATCCCCGTGCCGCCCGCATCGCGCCGAGTGGTAAAGAACGGATCGAAAATGCGCCCCGCGTTGCCCGCGCCGATGCCCCGGCCATCATCCGCGATATGCAGCCGCTGCCCCCGACAGGCCAGCATCAGGCGCGTGGCCCCGTGCGCGGCGGCGTTCTGCGCCATCTGGTCGATCACCACGGTCAAATCGCCCAATGACAAGGGCACCGTGCCATCCTGTTCAACGACAATCTGCATATCGCCAACCGTCGCAGGCAGCGCCTGAACCTGCGTCTGCCCCGCCCCGCTGCTTTGACTGGCCGCCGCGTGGCGCTGCAATTGCGTCAGCAGCGCCTGCATCCGTGCCGCCGATGTCTCGATGGTGTCGATCAGTTGCGCCTGATCCCGCGCAGGCAGGTCCGACTGCAACAGTTCGGCCGCGCCGCGCAGGCTGGTCAGAGGCGACTTCAGCTCGTGCGTGACATGATCGGCATAAGCCCGCAGGCTGGCTGCCCGCGATTGCAGCGTGTCGCCCATGGCAATCACACTGGCCCCCAGCGCGCCAAACTCGGGCGTGCCGAAATGCTCGGGCGGGGTGGCGTCGCGGCGCCCCTCGCGCACGGCGCGCGCATAGTCGGTCAACCGCGCCACCGGCCGCAGCACCAGCCGCCACAGCAAAAACGCCAGCACCGCCGTGGACACCACCGCCATCCAGAAAATCAGCCAGCCGGTTTCGCCCCAGCCCAGAATGTTGCCTGCCAGCCGGAACCACACGATCCCGATCAGCGGCAGACACAGCACCGCCGCCAGCGTGCCGCCCATGACAAAGGCCAGCGGCGGGCGCCATTTCGCCTTTATCCGCGACATGGACCCATCCGCACCCCCACGCCGTGCACCGTCTCGACCGCATCGGCACAGCCTGCCTCGGCCAGCTTGGCCCGTAGGTTGCGCAAATGGCTGTCCACGGTCCGGTCGCTGACGTGAATGTTGGCGCCATACATCGCATCGGTCAGCGCGGGACGCGAGGCAACCTGCTCGGGCCGTTGCATCAGGTGGTCCAGCAGCGCCATCTCGCGGTTGGTCAGCGCCAGCGGCACCCCCGCGATGGCGCAGTGATGGCGCGCCGCGTCCACCTCCAGCACACCGCGCGTGCGCGTCGTGCCCTGCTGCGCCACGCTGCTGCGGCGCAGGATGGCGCGCACACGGGCCACCAGTTCACGGGGCGAAAACGGCTTGGTTACGTAATCATCACCGCCCAGCTCGAACGCCAGCACGCGGTCAATCTCGTCCTCGCGCGCGGTCAGGAACAGCACCGGCGTCTGGGTGGTCGTGCGCAGTTCGCGGCACATGGCCAACCCGTCCATTTCGGGCAAACCGATGTCCAGAACGATCAGATCAAACCGCCCCGACCGCCCCTTTGCCAACCCTTCGGCCCCGTCGCCCGCGGCCTCGGTGCGGTATCCGGCCTGCTCCAGCGCAATGCGCAGCACGTCACGGATTTGCGCATCATCGTCGACGATCAAAATGGTTTCGGCACTCATGGGGTGGTCAACTGCTTGGTTTCAATCGCCTGCAAGCTACGGCGCAGCCGCGCGTTGCGAAAGCCCCATTCCCGCCAGTCGTCAGGGTAAGACAGGTCCGGCCCGATGCCCGGCTGCATCATCGGGCACAGCGAATGGCCCACTTCAGCCTCGTAGCGGATGACAGCGGGCAAGGCCCCCTCGCCCAGATAGCGGCAGATATACCAACTGTCCTTTACCACATCCTGCGTCAGATTGTGCCGCGCGATGATCCCGTCAAAGCTGACAAAGGCGCAGACATACAGCGTCACCGCACCAATCCCGCCCGACCGCACCAGCATCCAGCCGGTGTGCTTGCGCGCCGCCACCTGCCAGACCACCACGCCCAGTCCGGCAGCCACCATGCCCATCCACACGAACGCCGCCAGCCGCAGCCGCGTCAGCCCGTAGACATCCACATAAAGGTCCAGCCGCACCACCGACGCCAGCACCAGCGCCAGCGTCTGCCCCAGCCAGACCAGCAACAGCACCCGCAACAGCGGCTTTTCCTCGGCAAAGGGGCGGGCCAGCACCGCGAACAGCCCCGCCAGCAACGCCGTCACCAGCAACGGATAGGCCCCGCGATGGGCATAAGCCGCATGGCTCATCCCCTCGGGCAGGCCTGCGTCACCGTACAGCAGCACAATGTCCATGACCGTCTGAACCGCGAACATCGCATTGTACAACACCAGCGACCGCGCAACCGATTCTGCGTTGATCATGCCCACGCGGCGCACCGTCTGGCGTGCGGGGGCCGGTGTCAGCCTGGCGTTCAAACGCGCCGCCACCAGACAAGGCCAGATCAACAAGGCCATCAACCCCCAGAAGACCGCCCGCATGGGGTCCATAGCGGGCAGGCGCACGTCGCCCAGCCCCTGCAACCAGCGGTCCAGCACCGGATTGGCCCCCACCAGCAGCATCGCGAAAACGCCGCCCAGAACCACCGGCACCGCCCAGGCACGCACCAGGCGCCCCATGTCCCAGCCGGTCGGGTTCACCTCGGCCACCTGCCGCGCGGCCTGCACCCCGTCGCGCACGGTGACCGCGGGGCCGACCCACCAAAACCGCAGCGCACTGCGGATCATCGCAGCCCGCCGTATGCCTGCGACAAAGACCACGACCAGCGACAGCCCCACCATCGCAATCACCACCGACAGCGGCTGCACCAGCTCGACCAGCGGCAGCACCGCCAGCGCCACACCGCCGCCCGCCTGCCACGCCACCCGCGCCGACACATCCGCCAGCCAGATCGCCACGCCACCCAGGATCGCGCAGAACAGCGCCAGCGATACGCCCGGCAGGACCTGCCACACCAGAACATCCGCCAGCGCGATCAGCGCCACCAGCAGCGCCAGCCGCACCATCCCCGCACGGCTGCCCCGCCGCTCGGTCCCTCTGCGGGGGGCCGGCCGGTCGATCCCGCCCAGCCACCAGCCATCGCGTTGCATCGCCAGCGGCACGCCGCGCATCATTGCCGTTTTCATATGATCTGCCTCTCAAGTCATTTTTCTGCCCCCCTTGATGCCCGCCCATTCGCGTAAACCCCGCGCCCCGTTTGTGCAGTTTTTGCGCAAAGGCTGACGCCGCGCCGCACCTTGCGCTTGTGACGCGCCCGTGCCAGTTTTCAGGCCTTGTTCCCTTGAAGGTGACCCCATGCTTCAACCCGCCACCACATCGCAGGACGCGCACCTGCCGCAACTGACCCTGACCCGCAATCCGGGCATGGATCTGGACATGAACTGGGTCCGCTCGGTACAGGCCAACACCTCGGCCATCGAACGCCGGGCCGCGACATTGCCCGCACGCCGGTCGGTGAAAAAGGACTATCAGGCGGCATGGCTGCTCAAGGCCGTGACCTGCATCGACCTGACCACCCTGTCGGGCGACGACACCGCCGCCCGCGTCCGCCGCCTGTGCGCCAAGGCGCGCCATCCGGTGAACGCCCAAGTGCTGGCCGCACTGGACATGCCCGGCATCACCACCGGCGCGGTCTGCGTCTATCACGAAATGGTCGAAACCGCCGTCGCCGCGCTGGATGGCTCGGGCATTCCGGTGGCTGCCGTCTCCACCGGCTTTCCTGCGGGCCTGTCCGCCTTCGATCTGCGAATCGAGGAAATCCGCCGCAGCGTCGCCGCAGGGGCATCCGAAATCGACATCGTCATTTCCCGCCGGCACGTGCTGGAAGGCAACTGGCAGGCGCTCTACGACGAAATGCGCGAAATGCGCGCCGCCTGCGGCGAGGCCCACGTCAAGGCGATCCTGGCCACCGGCGAACTGGGCACCCTGCGCAACGTCGCCCGCGCCTCGCTGGTGTGCATGATGGCCGGTGCCGATTTCATCAAGACATCCACCGGCAAGGAAAGCGTGAACGCCACCCTGCCCGTCAGCCTGACCATGATCCGCGCGATCCGCGACTATCACACCGCCACCGGCATTCACGTCGGCTACAAACCCGCAGGCGGGATTTCCAAGGCCAAGGACGCGATCACCTATCTTGCCCTGATCAAGGAAGAGCTGGGCGCGCGCTGGCTGCAACCCGACCTGTTCCGCTTTGGCGCGTCGTCCCTGCTGGGCGACATCGAACGCCAGCTTGAACACCACGTCACCGGCAACTATTCCGCCGCTCACCGCCATCCGATGGGATAAATCATGACCGTGAAAGAGATTTTTCAGACGATGGACTATGGCCCCGCCCCCGAATCCGCCGAAGAGGCGCTGACATGGCTTGTCGATCAAGGCAGCCGTTTCGGCCATTTCATCGACGGCCAGTTCACCAAACCCGGCAAGGGTTTTGACAGCACCAACCCCGCCACGGGCGAGGTGCTGGCCACCCTGACACAAGCCACGCAATCCGACGTGGACAGCGCCGTATCCGCCGCCCGCAAGGCCCAGCCGAAGTGGGAAAAACTCGGCGGTCCGGGCCGTGCGCGTGTCCTCTATGCCATCGCGCGCCTGCTGCAAAAACACAGCCGCCTGTTCGCGGTGCTGGAAACCCTCGACAACGGCAAACCGATCCGCGAAAGCCGCGACATCGACATTCCACTGGCCCAGCGGCATTTCTACTATCACGCGGGCATGGCCCAACTGATGGAAGACGCCCTGCCCGACCGCGCGGCCCTGGGCGTCTGTGGTCAGATCATCCCGTGGAACTTCCCGCTGCTGATGCTGGCCTGGAAAATCGCGCCCGCGCTGGCGATGGGCAACACCGTGGTGCTGAAACCGGCGGAATACACTTCGCTGACCGCCTTGCTGTTTGCCGACATCTGCCGTCAGGCCGTCCTGCCTGCGGGCGTGGTCAACATCGTGACCGGCGACGGGGCGGTGGGCGAGATGATCGTGAACGCTCCCGTCGACAAGATCGCCTTTACCGGCTCCACCGCCGTGGGCCGCCGCATCCGCGAGGCGACGGCAGGCACCGACAAGGAACTGACGTTGGAGCTGGGGGGCAAGTCCCCCTACATCGTCTTTGACGACGCCGATCTGGATTCGGCTGTCGAAGGGCTGGTCGATGCCATCTGGTTCAATCAGGGACAGGTCTGCTGCGCCGGTTCGCGCCTGTTGGTGCACGAACCCGTGGCCGAACGGTTCTATGCCAAACTGCGCGCCCGCATGGACAAGCTGCGCATCGGCAACCCGCTGGACAAAAGCATCGACGTCGGCGCCATCGTCGATGCGACCCAGCTAAAAACCATCACCGACATGGTCGCCGCCAACAACGACGGCAACATGCACCAGACGGCGGGCGACATGCCTGCGCAGGGCTGTTTCTACCCGCCAACCCTGATCACCGGCCTCGATACCGCGCACCCGCTGATGCAAGAGGAAATCTTTGGCCCCGTTCTGGTCGCCACCACCTTCCGCACACCTGCCGAAGCGGTCGAGCTGGCCAACAACACCCGCTACGGGCTGGCCGCGACCCTGTGGACCGAAAACATCAACCTCGCGCTGGACGTGGCCCCGAAACTGGCCGTCGGCGTGGTCTGGACCAACGCCACCAACCTCTTTGACGCCGCCGCAGGCTTTGGCGGCGTGCGCGAAAGCGGCTTTGGCCGTGAAGGCGGCTGGGAAGGGCTGGCGGCTTACACTAAACCCAAAGACACCAAGAAACCCCTGCCGCTGATCACCCCCTTCGAAGGTGACAAAGGCCCCGCCGACGGCATCGACCGCACCGCGAAACTGTACATCGGCGGCAAACAGGCGCGCCCCGACGGCGGCTATTCGACGCCGGTCTATGGCAAGAACGGCAACCTGCTGGGCCACGCGTCCCAATCGGGCCGCAAGGACGTGCGCAACGCGGTCGAGGCAGCGCAGGCCGCAAAAGGCTGGGGCAAGACCACCGGCCACCTGCGCGCGCAAATCTTGTACTACATTGCCGAAAATATGTACGCACGCGCGGACGAGTTCGCGGCGCGGATAAACGCGCTTCAGGGTGGCCGCACCGGCGCGCAAGAGGTGCAAGACAGCATCAACACCCTGTTCACCGCCGCAGCCTGGGCCGACAAATACGACGGACAGGCCCACGGCGTCCCGATCCGCGGCGTGGCGCTGGCGATGAAAGAACCCACCGGCGTGATCGCGGCACTGTGCCCCGACGCGCATCCCTTGCTGGGTCTGGTGTCGCTGATGGCCCCCGCCATCGCCATGGGCAACCGCATCATCCTGGGCGCGTCGCAACCCTTTCCGCTGGTCGCCACCGACTTCTACCAGATCCTCGACACCTCGGACGTGCCTGCGGGCGTGGTCAACATCCTGACCGGCCCGCACGATGCACTGGCTGGCACAATGGCGCGCCACATGGACATCGACGCGGTCTGGTCCTTCTCGGACCCGGCCCTGTCGGAAACCATCCGCAAAGGATCGGCCAGCAACCTGAAACGCACATGGATCGGCACCAGCCTGCCCACCATGAGCGACACGCTGACTGCGTCCACAGAGGTCAAAAACATCTGGATTCCTTACGGCGAATAACGGATTTCTTTTGGCTCTAAATATCCCGGAGTTTGAGGCAGAGCCTCAACAAAAATACGCCCGCCAATAAGCGTTTCGCGTTAAGTTTGTATCACCCAACGCTGCCTGAAATCATAGATTTCAACGCGTTGGGTGATAAGAGATTTCTTGTTGTAAACGCGAAACGCTTTAGGCGGGCGCAAATATCGAACGACCCGTCAGGGTCTCAATTCCACCAAATCACTTAGGCAGCGGCCCGGTTTCCAAACCAACAGGTTTCCCCACAACCACAAACTGCAACCCGCCGGGGTCCAGCAATTCGCCCGCAACCCGTTTCACATCGGCCAGCGTCACCGCCTCGACCTTTTCGTTGCGCGTGGCGATGTAGTCGATGGGCAGGCCCAGCATCTGCATCCCCACCATGATCTGCGCAATCGGCCCGTTGCCGTCAAACCGCAGCGGATAGGCGCCGGTCAGATAGGTCTTGGCGTCGCGCAGCTCGTCTTCGGTCACACCTTCGGTGGCGGCCTTGGACCATTCATCGCGGATCACGGCAATTGCATCGGCAATCCGGTCATTGGCCGAGGCAACGCTCCCCATATAGACCGCCGCGTAATCGCGCGGCACCAGATAGGAATATACCCCATAGGTCAGCCCGCGCTTTTCGCGCACTTCGGTCATCAGACGGCTTTCGAACGACCCGCCGCCCAAAATCTGGTTCAACACCGTGGCCGCAAAGAAATCGGGATCGTCCTGCGCCATGCCACCCTGACCAAACAGCGCCACGGATTGCGGCGTGTCATAGTCGATCACGGTCACGCCTGCGGGAATGGTCACCTCTGCCGCCTCGGGCAACGGCGCGCCGGTGTCGGGCAAATCGCCCAGCAGCTTGTCCAGCAGCGGGCCCAGTTCCTCGGGGGTGATGTCGCCCACCACGCCCACGTACAAACGGTCCTTGGCCAACACCGCATGTTGCGCCGCCACCAGATCGTCACGGGTCAGCGCCGAGACGCTTTCAGCCGTGCCTCGAAAGGACGTGCCATAGGGATGATCGCCATAAGCCAGCTTGTCGAATTCGCGGCTGGCCAGTTCGTCGGGGTCCTTGTCGTCCGACGCAAGGCCGGTCAGCACCTGCTGGCGCACCCGCTCGACCGCATCGGGGGCGAATGTCGGCTCCAGCAGCGACGCGCGCAGCAAGTCGACCGCCTGATCGCGGTTCTCGGTCAGAAAACGGGCCGACACGGCCAGCGAATCGTCGCCCACGTCATAGCCGAAGGATGCCGCCAACCCTTCCAGCGCACGGGCAAAGCCGCGCGCGTCCAGGTCGCCCGCGCCCTCTTCCAGCAGTCCGGTCATCAGGTTGGTCGCCCCACGCTTGCCCGGCGCATCCAGCGACGCACCGCCGCGGAACCGCAGTTCCATCGCCGTGAACGGAATAGACGGTTCCTGCACCAGCCACGCGGTGATCCCGCCGGGGCTGACAACTTCGGTGATCTCGACCTCGGCGCGGGCGGGCAGCGCCAGCACCACGGTCATCATCAACGCCAGAATATATCTCATTGGTCTGCCTCCACGGGTTTCGCCAGCCAGCCGGTGACCGATCCTTCGATGCGCAGCACCTTTTTCGCCACGGCCATGATGTCGTCGGCCGTCACCGCTTGCAGTGCGTCAGGCCAGTCCTGCACATCCGCCACCGTCAGCCCCGACGCCAGCGCCGCACCATAACGATTGGCCACCCCATCGGCATCGTCGCGGGCATAGATCTGCTGCGCACGCAGTTGCAGCTTGATCCGCTCCAGTTGCTCGGCGTCCACGCCGTCCTGCATGAAACTGGCCAGCGCCGCATCCATCGCGTCCTCGACCTGTTGCAGGCCGACGTCCGGGCCAGGCACCACGATCAGGTCAAAGGTCGTGTCGTCCAGCGACACGCCGCTGTAGAACGCACCGGAATAAACCGCCACCTGCGTGTCGAATTGCAGCTTTTCGGTCAGATAAGACGTGGTGCCGCCGCCCAGAATCTCGGCCAGAATGGTCAGCGCCGCTGCGTCTTTCTGATCGCCCGCGTCCCGTTCGGGGGCCAGGTAGGACCGGTTCACATAGGGTTGCGCCACGCGCGGATCGCGAAAGATCACGCGGCGGGCGGCAGTTTGCGGCGGTTCCTGGGTGCGCAGACGCTCGGGCAGGTTCGGCTCGGCCGGGATCACGCCATAGTACCGCTCGGCCAGTGTCTTGACCTCGGCCGGGTCCACGTCGCCCGCAACAACTAGGATCGCATCGTTGGGCGAATAATAGATGTCGTAAAAGTTCAGCGCGTCGTCCAGATCCAGCGCCTGCATCTCGTGCATCCAGCCGATCACCGGCACGCCGTAGCGGTGGTTCAGATATTGCGCGGCGTTCATCTGTTCCCCGAACAGGGCACGCGGGTTGTTTTCGGTGCGCATGTTGCGCTCTTCGATGATCACATCGCGTTCGGTCTCGATGTTCTCGGGGGTCAGGGCCAGATTTTCCATCCGGTCCGCCTCCATCTTCATCATCAGTTCCAGCCGGTCGGCAGCGATGCGCTGGTAATAGGCGGTGTAGTCATAACTGGTAAAGGCGTTGTCGCGCCCGCCGTTGGCGGCCACCGTCGCCGACAGCTCGCCCGCGGCCATGTTGTCGGTGGCCTTGAACAGCAGGTGTTCCAGAAAGTGCGCCACGCCCGACGATCCCTTGGGCTCGTCCGCCGATCCGGCCTTGTACCACACCATATGCGTGACGACGGGCGCGCGATGGTCTTCGACGACGACCACCTGCATCCCGTTCTCAAGCTCGAATGTTGTGACGTTTTCGTTTGCCGCCCAGGCTGCCATAGGCAAAAGGGCCGCGATCAGTGCCATAGCGGCGCGCAGATGGGTCATCTGTAATCCTATTCCGGTCGCATTTGTAATGTCAGATGGTCATGCCACCGTCAGGATCAACCGTGGTGCCGTCTTTGTGACCTAGTTGCCGAAACGCGTGTTCGCAGGGGGCGCCGACGGCGTCGGCACACCTGCACGACGATAGCCTGCTGCCACCTTCTGCGCGTCGATTGCCTGACGTTTATAGGCCTGATTGTAGCGGTCGACCGGCACAAGGCGATACTGGGTGAAACGCCCGCGCCGCTTGCGGAACGCTTCGTCCTCGGCGGCCAGGGTGGCGCGAATGTCCGCTGTGCGGCCAAAGCGGCTGGCGTGGTTCACCACCGCGCCGTCGCTTGCGGGCACAGGGCCGGTGGCCGATCCACGGCGTCCACCCAGGGTGCTGGCGCTTTCTTCCAGGGGACGCAGATCGACCAGATTTGCCTGACCGGGCGTCGGTGCGGGCAAGGCTGCATAGCTGTCAGGTTCTTGCAGGGGCTTGGTCGGGGTCACGATGAATTCATCCGGCCCGTCCGATGTCCCACGCAGATCGCGCAGACCTGTGTTGGCGCAGGCCCCCAAAGCCAGCGTCACCGTCAATGCCATCAGTCCGCGTATCAGGCGCATCGCCGTCTCCCACCAATTGCCCAAACAGGCCTTTGCCCTCTGACTTATCGCAGCAGGCGGGGCAATGTCACGCCCGCTTTTTGTCCTGCGCGAAAATCACCAGCCCGATTGCCCCTGCAAAGATAAATATATCCCCGACGTTAAAGACAAACGGGTTGCTGATGCCGCAGCACGACATGTTCAGAAAATCCAGAACATAGCCATAGATCAAACGGTCCACCACGTTGCCCAGGGCACCGCCGACCAGCAGGCCCGCGCTGATAAAAACGATGGGCCGCTGGGCCGCGCCGCGCAGCCACCACAGCACGGCGCAGCAGATCAGCAACGCCAGCACCACAAGGACCCAGCGCCCCAGATCGCCGTCGCCATCCATCAGGCCAAAGTTGATGCCGCGGTTTTCGCCATAGCGAAAGTTCAGCAGCGGCGGCATCACGTCGATCGCCCGCACCCGAGCCAGCTCCATACCGTGCACGACGGCATATTTGCTGGCCTGATCCAGAAGCAGGGCGATCAACGCCGATATGGCAACCAGACGCATGATCAGTGCCGGAAGTGGCGCATACCGGTCAGCACCATCGCCAGACCGGCCTCGTCCGCAGCCGCGATCACCTCGTCATCGCGCATCGACCCGCCGGGCTGGATGATCGCGGTGGCGCCCGCTTCGGCGGCGGTGATCAGACCGTCGGCAAAGGGGAAAAACGCATCGGATGCCACGACCGACCCTTGGGTCAGCGGTGCCGAAAGGCCCAGTGCCTCGGCCATGTCCTGCGCCTTGCGCGCGGCGATGCGCGTGCTGTCCACGCGGCTCATCTGGCCGGCACCGACGCCCACGGTCGCGCCATCCTTGACGTAGATGATCGCGTTGGATTTGACGTGTTTCGCCACGGTCCAGGCGAACAGCAGATCGTTCAGCTCCTGTTCGGACGGGGCGCGTTTGGTCACGACCTTCAGATCGTCGCGGGTGATCCGGCCCACGTCCTTGTCCTGCACCAGAAAGCCGCCCGACACCTGCCGCACAGCCAGTGCAGCGGCGCCCGCAGTGGCCAGACCGTCGGTGGTCAGCAGACGCAGGTTCTTCTTTTGGCTAAAAATATCCATTGCCTCGGCGCTGGCACCGGGCGCGATCACAACTTCGGTAAAGATACCGGTGATCTCGCGCGCCGTGTCGGCGTCCAGCGGCTGGTTCAGGGCGATGATGCCACCGAACGCGCTGGTGCGGTCGCAGTCGAACGCACGGTTGTACGCTTCTTTCAGCGTCGCACCGCGCGACACGCCGCAGGGGTTGGCGTGTTTGATGATGGCGCAGGCGGGGCCTTGGGCCGGATCAAACTCGCTGACCAGCTCGAACGCCGCGTCGGTGTCGTTGATGTTGTTATAGGACAGTTCCTTGCCCTGATGCTGCTTGGCTGTGGCCACTCCGGCGCGCGCGCTGCCGTCGGTGTAGAACGCCGCCGCCTGATGCGGGTTTTCGCCGTACCGCAGACCCTGCGCCAAAGTGCCGGCAAAGCTGCGGCGGCGCGGGGTGCCGTCGACCTGGGCGGCCATCCATGTGCTGACGGCGGTGTCATAGGCCGCAGTCCGGCCATAGGCGGTCTGTGCCAGACGCTGCCGCAGGGCATAGGTGGTCTGACCGTCGTTGGCCTCAAGCTCGGCCAGCACAACGTCGTAATCTTCGACGTCCACCACGATGTTCACAAACCCGTGGTTCTTGGCCGCCGACCGGATCATCGCAGGGCCGCCAATGTCGATGTTCTCGATCACCTCGTCATAGGCCGCGCCCTTGGCCACGGTTTCCTCGAAGGGGTAAAGGTTGACCACAACCAGATCAATCGCACCGATGCCATGTTCGTCCATCGCCGCGCGGTGGTCGGCATTGTCACGCAGGGCCAGCAGACCGCCGTGCACCACGGGGTGCAGCGTCTTGACCCGCCCGTCCATCATCTCGGGATAGCCGGTCACATCGGCCACATCCTTGACCGTCAGACCCGCCGCCCGCAATGCCGCAGCCGTGCCGCCGGTGCTCAGCAACTCAACCCCCCGCGCGGCCAAAGCCTGACCAAAGGGCACAAGGCCGGTCTTGTCAGATACGGAAATCAGCGCGCGGCGCACGGGATAGAGGTCAGTGGTCATGGTATTCAGCAGCCTTTTTGCGGCCTAATCGGCCAAATCAAGTTCATCTCGGGACAGGTCCCTGATGCCAATGGCAGTCTCCTGCGCCTTGGACAAGGACCAGCGAATGCGGGTGGCATACTGCATTGCGCGCCCCATGAGAACAATCTGTTGTGTCGCACGTGGCTTTAATCGGCCCTTTTCCAGGTAAACACTTGGGTCCAAACGCAATTCATAATTGCCATCATGGCGAAAAACCCAGATTTCACCGCTTTTCAGCGCCATCGAGATGGCCGCACCGCCCAAATCAAGGGTTGCGTCGACCTCGGGGTGCAGGTGAAATCGGATCGCGAATGGCACGCCTTGCAGCTTGCCTGCGTCCAATGCGCGGTCGAAACGGCGCTTGTCGGTGTCTTCCAGCGCCAGCAGCATATCCTCGCCCGCCATGCCGCGCCCGTCGAATGTCAGTTCCAGCGTGCGCGCGTGGGTCAGCCCGTGGGTGCTGACAAATCCGTCGTGCCCGCCCTGAAAGCGGATGCCGTCGTTGACCTGGCTCATTTCGATGGGCACCGATTGCGGCGTGTCCACCAGAATTTCGTTGGCATAAGCACGGTCGGCATCGCCCAGCCGCGCGCTGGAATAGCCGTCCAGCACCAGCGTGCTGTGCGACGGCGTGGCCCGCCCGGCCCGCCGCCATTCCGCCCCGAACGACCCGCCGGGGCCACAGTTCACAATCAACGGACGCCGCCCAGAGGTCAGCTCGAATGCCAGCGTCGAGGCATGGGCATTGCGGCTGGCCTTGCCGCTGGCGGGCGGGCTGGCGTCGACGATCACGCTGGTGCGCCCCGCGCTCAGCCGTGCATAGCCCATCGACAGCCCGTCCGGTTGGCGTGTCTTGATGCCACTGGCAGCCAGCGCGTGATCCAGCCACCCCTCTTGTCCGCGCCCGCCCCCATGGAACCGCGCCAGCGCGCCGTCGGAATGGCGCAGGGTGCGCAAGGTCGGGGCCACGCGTTCGATGGCGTCCAGATGGGCGGCAGGGGCTTCGCGGCCTGCCTCGCTCAGGGTTGCGGCGGCCCATGTCAGCAGGGTGAACACATCCAGCAGTTCTTCGGGGTTGCGGGTGGGCAGGCCGCCCTGTTCGTCGATCTGGCTTTCGCATTCCCGCGCCAATGCCTTGATCGCAGGCTCGGCCAGCGTCTCCATCCCTTCCAGCGACAGCCCCGCATAGATCAGCCCGGTCAGCGCCTCGAACCGGGGCAGGCCGGGTGCTGCGGAATGCCAGCGTTTCGACAGGAATACCGTTTGCTGCGCCAGTGAACGATAGAACGCATCGCTTTGGTCTTTGTCCTGCCCGCGCAACACGAACAGCGCGTGGTTGATCCAGCGGATCAGCCGACGCCCCGTCAGATCGGGCGTCCAGCCTGCCCCCGCGCCCTTGCCATACCGGTCGATCCAGCCCCACAGCCAGCGCTGCGCCGCCTCGCGGGTGGCGATGTCACCGACGGCGGCCAGATCATCCAGCCAGGCAAAGCCGTGCAATTCGTCGGCAAAGGCCGCATCGGGCACGGTCAGATCCCACAGGCCCACATCGGGGGCCGCGATCAGGTGCCCGGCAAACAGGTAGTTGCCCGCCGACAGTTGCCGCCCGCGCGCATAGCTGCCGATGGTTTTGGGTTCGGGGGACGACACGAACGCCGTCGCCGCCCGCGCACGGGTGGCCAACCGGGCATGTAGCCGGTTGAGAAAACGCGCCTTGCGCGCGGTGAACCCCGCGGGTTCAGACATGGGTGTATCCCGTCATGGGGTCTGTCTCGCTGCCTCGTGCACTGTGGCTGTGCGCTCTGATGGCGCTTGGCAGGGATGATAACCCGTCCGGGGCCACGAGTCACCGCTCTTTGCGCAGCACCGCGATGTAAAATCCGTCCATACCGCCGATGTCGGCCCAATAGTCGGGCCGCAGCCGCAATCCGCCCTCGTCCGAGATCCAGCCTGCGTCGATGCCCGCAACGTCCAGCGCCGCGCGGTCAACGGTCATGTCGCCATGCCGTTCCAGCGCCTCGATCACCTGCACCTCGCCCTCGTCCGGCAACAGGCTGCACGTGCAATAGACCATGCGACCGCCCGCTTCGAGCATCCCCCAGGCATGGTCGATCATCTGTGCTTGCAGGTCGATCAACCCGCCGAATTCGCTGCCGTCCTTGGCATAGGGCAGGTCAGGGTGCCGCCGGATGGTGCCCGTGGCGGAACAGGGCGCATCCAGCAGGATTGCGGGCCAGGTGCCTTGCAACTCCAGCACATCACCGGCCTGTACGGTTGCGGTCAGCCCGGTGCGTGTCAGGTTTTCGCGCAAACGGCCCAGACGGCTTTCGGAAATATCCACCGCCGTCACATCGGCGCCTGTCGCGGCCAGTTGCAGCGTCTTGCCGCCCGGTGCGGCGCACAGGTCCAGCACGCGGGTGCCGGATTGCGCCTGCACCAGCCGCGCCGGAATCGCGGCGGCGGCGTCTTGGACCCACCAGTCGCCGGCTTCGAAACCCGCCAGCGCCGACACCTGCCCCGCATCCGCCACGCGCACCGACCCGGTCGGCATAACCTTGCCACCCAACGCTTGCGCGACCGCCTCGGCGTCGCCCTTCACGCTCAGATCCAGCGGCGCGCCTGCGAAATGCGCGGCCTCCATCGCCAGCATCGCCTCGTTTCCCCAGGCGTCGGCCAGCGGGCCACGCAGCCATTTCGGCAGACGGGGAACACGCAGGGCGGCCCACTGTTCGGGGCCTGTATCAGCCACCTTGCGCAGCACCGCGTTCACCAGCCCCTTGAGGTGGCCATAGCGTTTGTGGCGACTGATGATCTGCACCAGATCGTTGACCACCCCATGCGCGGCCCCGCCGTTGCACAGCTCGACCGTGCCCAGCCGCAGCGCGTTCAGCACGGTCAGCGGCGGGACCTTGTTCAGGTGTTTCTTCAGCACGCGGTCGGCGCGTTCCATCCCGCGCAGGGTGTCCGTGGCCAACCGCTGCGCGCGGGCACGGTCCGGTGCGTCCAGCCGGTCCAGCTGCCCTGCGCCGATCAGCTCGGCCATCAGGCGGCCGTCTTCCTGGATCTGGTCCAACAGCCAGATGGCACTGCGCCGCGCGGGAACGCCCGACTGCGGTTTATTCGTCTGCGGCTTGCCCGCTTCTGGTGTGCTGTTGTCTGCCATATCGCGCCCTCGCGGGTTGTTCTGTTCCCCAAGGGGCGTATATCAAGGGGTGAGACAGGGAAAGCACCCATACGATGACTGATGATCTGAATTCCGACCCCGCCCCCGATTTGCCCCCCGCCGCCCGGCGCGCATTGGCCGAAGCCGAAGCCCGCCGCAAGGCCGCCGCACCCCTGGACCTGCCCACCGAACACGGCGGGCGGATCAACGGGCTGGAACCTGTGCGCTACGGCGATTGGGAGAAGAAGGGTCTGGCGATAGATTTCTGAGGGCAAAGCGGTGGCGACTGTCGGTTTTGACGTCACGATGACACCGCCGAGACAATGTCAGGCACTTCGAAAATGACCGCCCAGACAGTTCATTCCTATTGGATCACCGCCTCTGGCCGCGAAGGTTTCTGCGGTTCTGCCGATGCTTGCTTTCCCTATTGGAGCTTTACCAAAACCGTCATCGCGATCTGCGCCTTGAAGTTGGTCGAACGCGGCAGGCTCGATCTGGACACCACGCTGAAAGACGCGCCTTACACGCTGCGCCAGTTGCTTGGACATACTGCGGGCCTGCCGGACTACGGGCAATTTCCCGCATATCATGCGGACGTCGCAGCGCAGGAAACGCCTTGGACACGCGACAAGCTACTTGATGTGGCGCTTGCGAATGGCATGCTGTTCGCGCCAGCGCAGGGCTGGTCCTATTCCAACATCGGTTACATGTTCGTGGTCGAGTTGATCGAAGCGACCTTGGAAATGCCATTTCGTAAGGTCATTGCCGATATGGTGTGCAAGCCGCTCGGCCTGACCAGTATTGAGCTTGCAGAAACACGTGAACAGTTTCAGCGGGTGCATTGGCAGGCGGCGACCGGATACGATCCAAGGTGGGTCTACCACGGCTGTCTGATCGGAAACGCCCCCGACGCCGCGCGGCTGCTGCACGCACTTATGGCGGGCCGTCTGCTACAGCCCGCGACCATGCGCGACATGTTGGATGCGAAATATCTAGGCGGCGCTCTTCCTGACCGCCCATGGACAGAATGCGGATATGCGCTTGGCCTGATGTCTGGCGCAATGAAACGGGCGGGCAAGGCTGTCGGACACTCTGGTGGCGGACCGTTCTGCGTGAATGCGGTCTATCATTTTCCAGAC
Organism: uncultured Pseudosulfitobacter sp.; assembly: GCF_963976325.1. NCBI lineage: Bacteria > Pseudomonadati > Pseudomonadota > Alphaproteobacteria > Rhodobacterales > Roseobacteraceae > Pseudosulfitobacter > uncultured Pseudosulfitobacter sp. The sequence goes on along the minus strand of NZ_CAXBJW010000015.1, from coordinate 11,564 downwards.
GTCAGTGACCCTGTCACTGTCGCCTCGTTCACTGAGGGAACCACCGAGGGTGTTGCCGAATTTGCAGCCAAGAGGTTGGCCACAGGTCAATGACCGGCAGAGCGGCCTGCTGATCGGGCCCCGCAAATCCGTCTTGTCCGGTCACGCCCGCCGAACATCCGCCTCCAGCGCCGTGGCCAGCAGGTCGTAGACCAGCCTGATCCGGCGATTCGTGTGCACCTCGCGGTGGACGGTCAGCCAGGTGGACACCATCACCGGCGCGATCTGGGGCATGATCCGCACCACGTCCGGCGTGGTGCCCGCAATGTTTTCGACCATGACAGTCACCCCCAGCCCCTGCCGCACCATTTCCCAGACCGCGACGCCGCTGGATGAGGTCGCCCGGATCATCGCCGCAGTGACCGGCAGGCCATGCCGGTTCAGCACGTCGACCCCTGCGGCGTCCGCATCGAAGCCGATGAAATCGAGGCGCTGGAAATCGGCCAGCGTTTGCGGGGTGCCGTTCTTGTACAGATAATCCCGAGATGCGTACAAATATGCAGGCATGTCGGGCAGCTTGCGGGCGATCAGTTCGGGCTGTTTCGGGGCGACGTGGCGAATGGCGATGTCCGCCTCGCGGCGCTGCAAGTCGCGCACGGTGTTGCTGGCGATCACGTCGACGATGATGCCGGGCGCGGTCTGGCGCAGGTCGGCCAGAACGGCGGGCAGCCAATAGGCGGACATGGCGTCGCTTGCGGTGATGCTGACGCGCCCTTCGATGCTGTCCGACCGGCCAGCGGCGGCCATAGCCAGCGCATCCGCCGCCGCACCCATTTGGCGCACATGGGTCAGCATTTCGTGGCCCGCAGGCGTCAGCACCAGCGACCGCCCGACCCGTTCGAACAGCACCACGCCCAGCGCTGCCTCAAGCGCTGCGACCTGCCGGCCCAAGGTCGGTTGCGTCACCCCCAGCGCCCGTGCGCCTGCTGACAGAGATCCATGCTCTGCCGTGGCCAGAAATCCGCGGGCCTGTGTCCAGTCGATGTTTTTATCCATGCATTAATGCATAGACGAAGTGCAGATTCAGGCAATTTCTTTTTAAGCCATCGCCCGCTAGCTTTGCCCCGACCTGAACAGAAAGATCCCTCATGCCCAGCTCTGCCGCCTTTTGGACCAAAGCCGCGCCGAAATATGCCAAGTCCCCGATCAAGGACATGGCGACCTATGAACACACGCTGGAACGCACCCGCGCCTTTTTGCCCGCCGATGCGAAGGCGTTGGAAATCGGCTGTGGCACCGGCACCACGGCGCTGAAACTGGCGGGGGATGTGGACAGCCTGCTGGCGACGGACATTGCGCCGGGGATGGTCGCGGTCGCACAGGAAAAGCCCGCGCCTGCCAACCTGCGCTTTGCCACCCACGCGCCGGACGACAAGGCATTGGCCGAGGCCGGGCCGTTCGATGCGGTGCTGGCGTTCAATCTGCTGCATCTGGTGCCCGACCTGCCACAGACCTTGCGGGCCGTGCATGGGTTGCTGCGCCCCGGTGGGCGGTTCATCAGCAAATCGGCCTGTCTGCGGGATGGCAGCGCGTTCCTGCCCCCGCTGATCTGGGTGATGCAGCGTCTGGGCAAAGCGCCCTATGTCGGCAATTTTAACGCGGAGCATCTGGAGCGGGCCATCGCACAGGCGGGGTTTCGGATCGAGGTGGCCGAGACGCACGGCAAGGGGTTCAGCCGTTTTGTCGTTGCCACAAGGGTCTAGCCCCGGCGTCAGATGCCAAGCAGCGCCGGCTTTTGGGTCACACCGCTGCCCCAATGCGCGTTGCTATGCCCGAAAGACCGGACGGGGGTTAAGCTGTCATTCGTGAAAAATGCAGCGAACGGCTGGAATGAGACCTTTCCGCAAGCTCCAAAGCGCGGGACAAGGCCGAAGGCCGCCGCGCATCGCCGGGCCGTCCGCCGGCACGGCGATTTGGTTGCTGTTGTGTATTAGTGATAGCTCGGGTGTGCTTGGCTGCCATAAAGTGCCAGACACCAAGGTCGCATCGCCGCACCACGGCCCGACCATGCGCGGCTTAGCGGTCGATTAAGAACGGCAGTTCAGTCCCGCCCACTAGACTTTGGCACCGACTGTGGCGAAGGTCCGGTCCAGAACCTAATTCAATCGAAACGCCGCGCTGTCGCCCTGCCCCTTGTCCGAGGTAAAGCGGATGCGCCCGCCTTCAAAGCGGACCTCTTGGCAGTTATAGCCCAGCGCATCGCCGCCCCAGTAGAGGTCGCGGCAAAAATAGTTGCCCTGCCAGCTCCATGTGCCGGTTACGTCCCAAGCCGCCCCAGTGCCCGCGATGCTGCCATCGGGGCGCACTTGGATCTTGACCAGCGGGCGGGTCAAAGTCTTGCCGCTGACCAGCTTGATAAAATCGGCCTGCGAGGTCACCACGTCCTGCTGGGCCTGCGCAGGCAGGGCAAGGGACAGGGCGGTGAGAGTTGTATAAACGCGGGACTTGTATGGCATCGTTAAAATCTCGGCTGAGAACTGGGGTACACCAAGATATACGGACGCGATTGCGATTTGGTTCACTCAGCCGAAATTTTTAGTGCAGGTGCACTCAGTCGTTCAGACCCAGCACATCCATCATGTCATAGGCCCCGGGCGCCTTGCCCCGGGTCCATTTGGCCGCGCGGATCGCGCCACGGGCAAACAGAACGCGGTCGGTCGCCATATGGCGCAGCACGATACGCTCGCCGGCGCCTGCGAACATCACGTCATGTTCGCCCACAATATCGCCCCCACGGATCGCGCTGAACCCGATGTCGCCGCGTTTGCGTGCGCCGGTGATGCCGTCACGCCCGCTGTCGCGCACGTCGCTCAACGCCACGCCACGGCCTTGGGCGGCGGCCTCGCCCAGCATCAGCGCGGTGCCGGATGGCGCGTCGACCTTGTGGTGGTGGTGCGCTTCGATCACTTCGATGTCGAAATCCTCGTCCAGTGCTGCGGCGACCCGTTTGGTCAGTTGTACCAACAGGTTGACGCCCAAGCTCATGTTGCCAGCGCGCACAATGGCGCAGCTTTGCGATGCCGGTTGCAGTTCGGCGATTTGCGCGTCGGTCATGCCCGTGGTGCCGATGACATGGGCCACACCCGCGTCGGCACAGATGGCGGAAAACGCCAGCGTCGCCTCGGGGGCGGTGAAATCAATCACCACATCCGCCGTCGCAATCGCCTGTGCCGCATCGTCTGTCACAACCACACCGCTGGCCGCCCCGCCCATCGCCTGCCCCACATCCTGCCCGACCCAGTCGTGGCCCGTGCGTTCGATGGCTGCGGCCAGATGCACGCCGTCGGTTTCGGTAATGGTGCGGATCAGCATCTGACCCATGCGGCCCGAAGCTCCGGTGACGGCAATTCCTATCGTGTCGGCCATGGTCGTTTTCCCTGAATAAGCGGTTTGTCGCAGGTCTAGCCTGTGCGGTGCCGCTTGGCAAAGTGTCTGGGCTGTCCTAGATGGGGAGTATGGCAAAGAACAAGTCCCTTGACGGAGCCGGTCCGTCCCAGCGTCAACTTCGGGTTGGTGAATTGATCCGCCGCACTTTGTCCGAAGTGCTGGCGCGCGGTGATGTGCACGACCCCGACCTGAACCGCATGTCGATCACGGTGGGCGAAGTGCGCACATCGCCCGACCTGCGAATCGCCACGGCCTATGTGCTGCCTTTGGGCGGAGACGGTAAGGACGAGGTGTTGAAACTGCTGGCCCGCAACAAGGGCGAGCTGCGGCATGTCGTCGGCAAGAAGCTGGCGTTGAAGTTCGCGCCCGACCTGCGGTTCCAGTTGGATCAGACATTTGACCAGATGGACGACACCCGCCGGATGCTGAACCAGGACGCGGTGCGTCGGGACACCGACAACTGATGCGCGCGCTGTGGATTGGCGTGCTGGTCTGGCTGACCTGCGGGCCGGTCTGGGCGACGGAGTGCGAGAACCGCAACCATCTGGGCAAATCCTATACCGTTTGCACCGTCGATCTGACGCAGGAGAAACTGCGGCTGTTTTTGCGTGACGACAACGACAACATCTACGGCAGCTTTAACGCGATCAATCAGGCGCTGGGTGCTGCGGGCCAGACGCTGGGCTTTGCCATGAACGCGGGCATGTACCACGAGGACCGCGCGCCGGTGGGTTTGTTCCTTGAGGATGGCAAGCAAGAGATGGGGCTGGTGACATCCGCCGGGCCGGGCAACTTTGGCCTGCTGCCCAACGGTGTGCTGTGTCTGCGCAAGGGGCGTGCCGACGTGATCGAAACGCTGCGGTTCGAGCGCGAGAAACCGCGCTGCACCGGCGCGACGCAATCCGGCCCTATGCTGGTGATCGACGGCGAACTGCACCCGCGCTTTCTGGTTGATGCCACGTCGCGCTATGTACGCAACGGGGTGGGGACCACGGCAGATGGCCGTCGCGCGGTCTTTGTCATCTCGAACACCTTGGTCACCTTTTACGAATTTGGCAGCTTTTTCCGTGACGCGCTGAAGCTGCCGCAGGCGTTGTATTTCGACGGCAACGTGTCGCGGCTGTATGCGCCGGACCTGGGGCGGCACGATCCGGGCCGTCGTTTGGGGCCGATCATCGGCACCGTGGCGCGCAAGGCGCCGTAAGCGTCCCGAATTGACAGCACAGACGCGCTCGGCTAGGCCGCACGCTCTGATTTTCACGTTGATCCGACACGACAGACCAAGGGGGCACCATGGGCCGCAGATCCAAAGGACGCGACATTTCCGGCTGGCTGGTCATCGACAAGCCTGCTGGCCCCACGTCGACCACCGTGGTCAACAAGGTGCGCTGGGCGATGAACGCCAAGAAGGCGGGCCACGCGGGCACGCTGGACCCCGACGCCACCGGCGTGCTGGCGATTGCGCTGGGCGAGGCGACGAAGACGGTGCCTTACATCACCGACGCGCTCAAGGCGTATACGTTCACCGTGCGGCTGGGGCAGGCCACCAACACCGACGACGCCGAGGGCGAAGTGATCGCGCAATCGGACATGCGCCCGAGCGACGACCAGATCAAGGACGCGCTGGGCGCATTCGTGGGCGACATCATGCAGGTGCCGCCACAGTTCTCGGCCGTCAAGATCGACGGGCAACGCGCCTACAAGCGCGCCCGCGACGGCGAGGAAATGGAGATTGCGGCGCGGCCCCTGTGGGTCGAAGAGCTGCTGATGGTGGGCCGTCCCGATGCGGATCACGTGACGCTGGAAATGACCTGTGGCAAGGGCGGCTATGTCCGGTCGATCGCGCGCGATCTGGGCGCGGCGCTGGGCTGTTTCGCCCACGTGCGCGAGCTGCGCCGCATCTGGTCGGGGCCGTTCGATGCCGCCGACGGGCTGACGCTGGAGCAGATCGAGGCGATGGCGGGTGATCCGGCACTGGACGCGCATCTGCGCCCCGTCGAGGAAGGGCTGGCCGATCTGCCGGAACTGAAAGCCACCGCCGAGGGTGCGGTGCGCCTGCGCAATGGCAACCCCGGCATGGTGCTGCCGTCGGACGTGGAATACGGCGACGAGGTCTGGGTGTCCTTCGAGGGCAAGGCCGTGGCCGTGGGCCGCTACAAGGCGGGCGAAGTGCATCCGGCGCGTGTGTTCAACCACTGACGGCGCGGGTTGTTTGGGGCGGGAGCCTCCGGCGGGGATTTTTTGAACCAGAGAATACGGGCAGGTTGATTGACCTATCGCGCGCCCTGGCGCCATAACGTCAGCATGATTACACGCACACACACCAAGGGCGACGCGCCTTCGACGGCGGTTTATTCGGACTGCGAGAAATATCGCTATAGCCTGACGCGGGTCTGGGACGACAACGGCGCGCGGGTGACCTTTGTCATGCTGAACCCGTCCACCGCGACCGAGGTGCAGAACGATCCGACCGTGGAACGCTGTGAACGACGGGCGCGGGCGTTGGGCTATGGCGGGTTTTGCGTGACCAACATCTTTGCCTGGCGCGACACCGATCCGCGCAAGATGCGCGCGGCCGCCGAACCGGTGGGGCCGCAGAACGACGCGGCGATTGCGGACGCGGCGCAGTGGGCGAATGTGGTGATTGCGGCCTGGGGCACGCATGGTGCGCATCTGGACCGAGGCCCACAGGTTGCGCGGTTGCTGGCGCAAACGGGGCAGCCGTTGTTTCACCTGGGCCTGTCCAAGGCAGGGCACCCGCGCCACCCGCTGTACCTGCCCTATTCCCAAGCGCCGGAACCGTGGCATCCAGACGACCCGATGTTAGCCCGGGGTTAACCATAGGCGCCGAATGGCTTTGAAATTAAGGGCGGACTGTGGCCATGTTCCTGCGGAGTAATCTGTAGAAAGTTTGGTCGCGGATGTTGTGGTTGGCGGGATTGATGGGCTTGATGGCCGTTGGCGCGGTCAGCTTTGTGGATATGTCCGCGCAAGAGGACGACGACGACACTGATGTTGACGCGCCCGAGGCGGTCACGACACAGGGGCCGCGCATTGGGGATGATATTGACCTGACTGAGGGCGATCCGGTTGCGGAAACGGACACCTCGGATGCCTCGATCCTTGTTGGCGAGGATGTCACCGAAACCATGACCGGCACCGAAGACGACGACCAGATCGGCGGGTATGACGGCGACGACACCATTCATGGTGGCAGCGGCGACGACGACATATACGGCATGGACGGGGACGACACGCTGGATGGCGACGCCGGTGACGATACCCTGCACGGCGGTGACGGGCGCGATCTGGTGCATGGCGGATCAGATGATGATGAGCTGTACGGTCACAACGACAATGACACCCTGCACGGCGACGATGGCGACGACACGTTGCAGGGGTCGCAGGGCGACGACCTGCTGATGGGGGATGACGGCAACGACGCGCTGCACGGCGGGTTGGACGACGACACGCTGGATGGTGGCGCGGGCGCGGACACGTTGTTTGGCGGCTGGGGCGACGATGTGGTGATTGGTTTGAACCGCGATTCCGACACCGGCGAGATTGCCGATCACGACGACAAGGATTTTCTGAATGGCGGCGGCGGCGATGATGTGATCGTGGCCGGGTCCGAGGACGTGGTGACCGCAGGCGGCGGTGCCGATACGATTGTCCTGGGTGACTGGATCGAAGACAGCAAGTCGGTCGAGATCATGGATTTCGACGCCACCGATGACAGCATCGTGCTGGTCTGGAACGACAGCGACGCGGGCCCCGAACCGGTGATCACCCTGCAACCCGACCCCACCGACGCCGGTATTGTGCATGTGCTGATGGATGGTGTCACCGTGGCCGACGTGAACGGCGGCGCGGCACTGACCCTGGGCGACATTGCCCTGATCCCGCTGAGCGCCGCGCAGACCAGCGGCATTGCCGGGTTGTAACCCTGCCTGTACCGCGGGGCGAATAAATCTTTGCCTTCGCCGCAGAATCCCCCTATACGCCCCCATCGCGCCCGATCTTTTTGACCGGTGCGACACTCTCCACGGGCCCTGCTGGACGACATCCCGGCTTGCGCCATCACCTTAACCTTTTGAAAAGGAGACCCCGATGTCGATTACTGCTGAAGAAAAGCAACGCGTCATGAAAGAATTCGCAACTGCTGAAGGCGACACAGGTTCGCCCGAAGTGCAGATTGCCATCCTGACAAGCCGCATCGCCACCCTGACCGAGCACTTCAAGACCCACAAAAAAGACAACCACGGTCGTCGTGGTCTGCTGAAGATGGTTGCCCTGCGCCGCAAGCTGCTGGACTACCTGAAAGGCAAGGAAGAAGCGCGCTATCAGGACCTGATCAAACGCTTGGGCATCCGCCGCTAAGCTTTTGCCTTCATTCTGACGCAGCCTGTGGGCCGCGTCGATCAGAACGCCCGCCCTTACCCGGCGGGCGTTTTTGCGTTTGGGCGGCACCCGAAGCGGGTATGACCCAAAACAAGACCCCTGCGACAAAAAGTCCAAATTCGTCGCAAAACTCATCGGTTTTGGGTCGTTCGCCTGCCATGAGGGTCGAATTTGGTCCCTTTGTCTCACAATCAGAGGTTATCATTCTCGGCCAAGGGGCCGGAAAACAACAACCCTGGCGTGATATCGGCCACACATCGTGGGCTGGTCCCCTCCGAATCGCAACAACGCCTGGACCACCGACAGAAGGATGCCCTTATGACGACGAAATTGTTGATCGGGCTGGACGGTCAAAGCTCGGGTGACCGCGCTTTGACCTTTGCTGAGAACCTCGCCAAGTTGATCGGAGATGCCGAACTGCTGGTTGTCTACGTGATCGAATGGTCGCCCTATTCGTTCCAGACACCCGAAGAGAACGCCCAACGGCACAAACGCCGCGAAGAGGAAATCTCGACGGCGATGGAACGGGTGGTGACACCTGCGCTGGAGCGGCTGGAGGCAGCAGGCATCACGGCACAGGGCATCGTGCGGCATGGCAATGTCGCAGACACGCTGGATTCGATCGCGGCCAAGCAGAACGTGTCGCAGATCATCGTCGGGCGGTCCACGGAAACAGGGTTGAGCAAACGCATCTTCGGCAGCTCCACCGCCAATCTGGTTATGGGTGCAAACGTGCCCGTGACGGTTGTGAGCTAAGGAGATCCTCATGAATATTTTGCAAAAAACAACCCTGACCCTTGCGGCCTTCTCGGCTTCGGCGGCTCCGGCGATGGCGCAAGAGGCAGAAGGGCTGGACGCGCGGGTGAACGAGGCCTTTGCCGCCTTTACCAGCCCCTTCGTCAACCTGATCTTCGCCCCCTTCCCCAAAACAGAATTTCCGTGGATCGTCATGTGGCTGGTGGTGGCGGCGACGGTTTTCACGCTGTATTTCGGATTTGTGCAGTTCCGGTTCTTTGGCCATGCCATCGCGTTGGTCAAAGGCGATTATTCCGATCCCAATGACGCAGGCGAGGTCAGCCACTTTCAGGCGCTGGCCACGGCGCTCTCGGGCACGGTCGGTCTGGGGAATATCGCGGGCGTCGCGGTGGCTGTCGGCATCGGCGGCCCGGGGGCCACGTTCTGGATGATCCTTGCGGGTCTTTTGGGCATGGCATCGAAGTTCACCGAATGTACGCTGGGCGTGAAATACCGCAATGAATACCCCGATGGCACCGTTTCGGGCGGCCCGATGTACTATATTTCCAAGGGCTTTAGCGAACTGGGCCTGCCCGGCGGCAAGTTCCTGGCCGTGCTGTTTTCGGTCTTTTGTATCCTTGGCGCTTTGGGCGGGGGCAATATGTTCCAGGCCAACCAGGCACATGCGCAGATCGCAGGCATTGTCGGCGACTATCCGGGCTGGATCACCGGCGTCATCTTTGCGGCCATCGTGTTTGCCGTGATCGTCGGCGGGATCAAATCCATCGCCAATGTGACCGAAAAAGTCGTGCCGTTCATGGGCATTCTGTATGTCGGCGCGGCGCTGATCATCCTGTTGGTGAACTATGACAAGGTCGGCTGGGCCTTTGGCCAGATCTTTGAAGGCGCGTTCAGCGGCTTGGGTGTTGCGGGCGGTCTGGTCGGTGCGCTGATCCAGGGGTTCAAGCGTGCGGCATTTTCGAACGAGGCGGGCGTCGGTTCGGCGGCCATCGCCCACTCGGCGGTGCGCACCAAAGAGCCGATCACCGAAGGGTTCGTGTCCCTGCTGGAGCCGCTGATCGACACCGTTGTGATCTGCACCATGACCGCGCTGGTCATCACCATTTCGCAACAGTTGATCGTAGATCCGGACACGGGACGGTTCGTGCTGAACGAAGCGGGCACAGCCATTGCCACCGTTGACGGCAACACCGGCGTGGCGCTGACATCGGCGGCCTTTGCGTCGGGCATCAGTTGGTTCCCCTATGTGCTGGCGGTCGCGGTGATCCTGTTCGCCTTTTCCACCATGATCTCGTGGTCGTATTACGGGCTGAAGGCGTGGACCTATCTGTTTGGCGAAGGCAAGGCATCCGAGCTGACCTTCAAGCTGATCTTCTGCGTGTTCATCGTGATCGGTGCGGCGGCCAGCCTGGGCCCTGTCATCGACTTTTCGGACGCGGCGATCTTTGCCATGGCGGTGGTCAACATCTTTGCGCTGTATTTCCTGATGCGGATCGTGCGCAAGGAACTGAACTCTTACGCAAGCCGCCTGAAATCGGGCGCGATTGCCAAGTTCCACTAAACGCAGGTCTGGTGCAGGCGGCGCAACGGCCGCCTGCCCCGGTGAACACCGCAACCGCGCCCAGCAATCCGGGGCGCGGTTGTTTCGTTTTGGGGGGTTGAGGCCACGTTTCGCCATAGCAGCAAAGGCTTTCCATATAGGGCAAAACACTGTATGCCCCGCCAATCTGAGATCGGCGCCCGGACTCCAGCGCCCGAAAAGAAGATACCGGAGTCAGGGGCAATACGGCCCCTAAGCAAATGGCCGATGTGGCCAACCTGAGGAACGTAGATGTTTAACGTAACGACCAAATCAATGCAGTGGGGCGAAGAGACGCTGACACTGGAAACCGGAAAAGTGGCCCGTCAGGCGGACGGGTCCGTGATCGCCACGCTGGGCGAAACTTCGGTTATGGCAAACGTAACTTTTGCCAAGAAACAAAAACCCGGTCAGGACTTTTTCCCGCTGACCGTCCATTACCAAGAAAAATACTATGCTGCGGGCAAAGTGCCCGGCGGCTTTTTCAAACGTGAGGCCCGCCCCACCGAGAAAGAAACCCTGACGGCGCGTTTGATCGACCGTCCGATCCGCCCGCTGTTCGTCCCCGGCTTCAAAAACGAAGTTCTGGTGATGTGTACCGTTCTGAGCCACGATCTGGTCAACGACCCGGACATGGTTGCGATGATCGCCGCCAGCGCCGCGCTGACCATTTCGGGTGCGCCGTTCATGGGCCCGATCGCCGGTTGCCGCGTGGGCTTTGAGGGTGGCGATTACGTCCTGAACCCCACAGTCGACGACATGCAGGACCTGCGCCTGAACCCCGATCAACGTCTGGATCTGGTTGTTGCCGGCACCAAAGACGCCGTGATGATGGTTGAATCCGAAGCTTACGAGCTGTCGGAAGCCGAAATGCTGGGTGCGGTGAAATTCGCGCACGAGCAGATCCAGCCGGTCATCGACCTGATCATTGATCTGGCCGAAAGTGCCGCGAAAGAGCCGTTCGATTTCCAACCTGCCGATTATTCGGAACTGTCCGCTGCTGTCAAAGCGGCTGGCGAGACCGAAATGCGCGCAGCCTTTGCGATCAGCGACAAGCAAGAGCGTACAACCGCTGTTGCCGCCGCCCGCGAGACCATCATGAACGCGCTGACGGACGAGCAGAAAGAAGATGCGAACCTTGGGTCCGCTCTGAAAAAACTGGAAGCGTCGATCCTGCGCGGTGACGTCGTGAAAACCGGCAAGCGTATCGACGGCCGTCAAACCGACGAGATCCGCGACATCGTGTGCCAAACCGGCTTCTTGCCGCGGACACACGGTTCGGCGCTGTTCACCCGTGGTGAAACGCAGGGTCTGGTTGTGACCACGCTGGGCACCGGTGACGACGAACAGTTCATCGACGCGCTGCACGGCAACTTCAAATCCAACTTCCTGCTGCACTATA
>NZ_CAXBJW010000014.1:0-49295 GCF_963976325.1 uncultured Pseudosulfitobacter sp. | reverse complement strand
TGTCCACCTGATCGCCGGGCACGCCGCCGATCTCGACGCTGCGCGGCTCGAACACGGCGCCGGACACGCCCACGGTGACCGAGGCAAAATCAGCCACCCGCACCGAGATGCGCGGACGGTCCACAAAGAAATCACCGGCGATCAACTGGCGTGCAATGTCGCTTTCAATCTCGCTGGTCAAACGCCCCTGCGCACGGATCGGCGGCAGGAACGGCAGCTTGATCGTGCCGTCACGCGACACCACGTAATCGCCGTTGAACGTGTCATCGTCGCCAATGCGCACGTCCACCAGATCGTTGCGCGTCACCCGCTCGCCACGCAGCGCACTGGCCGCCAGCCCCGCGCCCTTGCCGCCGGTGCCCCCACGCGGCGCGCGGCATTTCTGGGCGTTGATGGCCGCAGAGCGCAGAAACTGCGCATTGCCGCGGCTGACATCGGGCGCACGGTACTGGGCCTGATACCCGTCCCCTGCGGCAACCGGCTCAAGGTTGTCAGGCGTGTCCAGCCCCGCACAATTGCCCAGTGCCATCGCAGCCAGCAGCACCGATCCAAATCTCAAGGTCTTTTTCATCATCACGCTCAATCACCATACTTGGCCACGATCCTTGGCCGCTGTCCCGGGCCACGATCCTTAGGTTGAATCATTGTTATGCACTTCACGTCAACGGGTCGAGGGTGCGTTGGCGTTCACGCACCTATCCTTTCGGATATGATGCCATTCTGTTGCGCCCTTTTCCTCTCCTGTGGCGTCCGAGACGTTGGCCCATCCTCAAAGATACAAAGGGACCAACAGATTTGATTGGACCCCGAAATGCCCACCGCAACACCCAAGACTTCCCGCATGGCACAGAACCTGTTTGCCTATGGCGCGTCCGAAGTGGCGGCCAAGGCGTCGCGGTTGCTGGTCGTCGTGGCGGTTGCCCGCTCGCTGGACCTGGCGCAAATCGGTCTGGCCGCCGCGGCACTGGCTGCCGCCGACATCCTCAAGGCGCTGACCGAAAACGGTGTGGGGCAAAAGATCATCGCGGCCCCCGAAGCCGAGCTGCCGCAAACCTGCGCCACCGCGCACCGCATTTTCTGGGTCTGGTGCGTCGGCCTGTTCGTGGCCCAATCCGCCATCGGCTTTGCGCTCTACGCGGCCAACGGCAACGCGGTTCTGCTGGCGCTGATCCTGCTGCTGGCGGGCGAATACCTGTTCATGCCCGCAGGGCTGGTGCAAACCGCGCTGGCCATGCGCGCGGGCAAACTGCGCCAGACGGCGGCGATCTCGGGCGCGCAGATCGTGGGGGCGAACATCCTGTCGGCGCTGCTGGCGCTGGTCTGGCCTTCGGCGCTGGCGCTGATCCTGCCGCGTCTGCTGACCGCACCGTTCTGGCTGATCGCCATGCGCCGCCTGCACCCCTGGACGCTGGACCTGTCGCAGGGCCGCGCGCCGCTGCGTCCGTTCCTCAGCTTCGGCTGGGCCGTGCTGGGGGTCGAGCTGGTCAAGGCGCTGCGCCTGCAAGCCGACAAGCTGATCGTCGGCACGCTGATGGGGGCCGAGGCACTGGGCCTGTATTTCATGGCCTTCAACGCGGGCCTCAGCCTGGCCAATTCGTTCTCGGTCGCCTTTTCCACCGTGCTGTTCCCGCACCTGTGCGCCAGCCATGACAAAGCCGCAGCGCTGCGCCAAAGCATCCTGCTGGCGATGGGGCTGATCACCCCCGCCGTCGTGGCACAGGCCTTGCTGGCCCCCTATTACGTGCCGGTCCTGTTCGGCGCGGGCTGGTCGGGCATCGACGACATCGTGTCGATCCTGTGTCTGGTGGCGATCCCCACAACCCTGTGGTCCGCCACCGCAGGCTGGCTGCGCGCCACGGGCCGTGCCAACCGCGAATTCTGGGTCACCGCCGCCATGACCGCCGCCCTGATGCTGAACACCGCAGCCCTTGCGCCCTTCGGCCTTGTCGCCGTGGCCACCGGCTATGCCATCACCGCGACCGTTCTGATGGTCGGCGCCTCGCTTCCCGCCCTCTCACAGGCCTTCGGCCCCCAACTTGCAAAGGCTTGAACCATGCCCACCTTCTCCGTCATCATCCCCTGCTTCAACGCCGAAGCCACCATCGCCCAGACGCTGGCCAGCGTGGTCACGCAAAGCTTTCCGGGCTGGGAGGCGATCTGCGTCGACGACGGCTCGACCGATGCCACCGTCGCCCTGATCGAGGCCGCCGCCCGGCAGGACGCCCGCATTCGTCTGGTGCGCAACACCGGCAAAGGCCCCAGTGCTGCGCGCAATTTCGGGGTGAAGGACCACGCGAACGCCCGGCTGATCGCTTTTTGCGATGCAGACGACCTGTGGCAGCCGCACAAGCTGACCGAACTGGCGCTGATCTTCCACGATCCGGCCATCGACGGTGTCTACGGTCAGGTCGGGTTCTTCCGGAACCAGCCGGTAGATGCACAGGCGCTGTCCACCGTGCCCAAACACGACCTGACCATCGCGACCCTGCTGGGCGAAAACCCGGTCTGCACCATGTCCAACCTGACCGTGCGCAAGTCGGCCTTTGTCCGCTGCGGCGGGTTTGACCCGCGCATCGTCCACAACGAAGACCTCGAATTCCTGATCCGTCTGGTGGGCTGCGGGGCGCGGGTGGTGCCGACGCCGTCCTTGCAGACGTGGTATCGCACCAGCATCGGCGGCCTGTCCACGGATCTGGACGCGATGCTGAAGGGGCGCAGACAGGCCATCGCCACCGCCGCCAGGTTCGGCGTGCGGCCCAGTGCGGCAAACCATGCCATCCACCACCGCTACCTTGCCCGCCGTGCCCTGCGCGTCGACAAGGGGCGGGGGCAGGCGCTGCGTCACGCCCTGACCGGCTTTGCCCATTCCCCCACAGGCTTCATGTCGCCCGCAAGTCGCGGAGTGATGACGCTGGGGGCCGCCGTGGCGGCCACCGTGCTGCCCCGCAAGCTGCGCCTTTATCTGTTCTCGTAACGCCAACGAAAGCCCTGCCATGACCTTTGCATCCCTCATCATGCCCGCATTCAACGTGCAGGCCACCATGCGTGACACGCTGGCGGCGCTGCTGGCCCAAACTTATCCCGACTTTGAAATCATCATCGTCGATGACGGCTCGACCGACTGCACGCCGGGGATCGCCGCTGAATTCGCCGCCGACGCCCGTGTGCGGGTGATCCGGCAGGCCAACCGCGGCCTGGCCGGTGCCCGCAACAGCGGCATTGCCGCCGCACGCGGCGACGTGATCGGGTTTTGCGATGCCGACGATCTGTGGGAACCGCACAAGTTGGCCCGCCACGTGGCGCATCTGAACGCGAACCCGCACGTCGGCATCAGCTACTCCGGCTCCGCCCTGATGGACGACAACGGCACGCTGACCGGACAGGCACAGCGCCCGCGCCTGCACGGCATCACCGCCAGCCATGTGTTCAAACGCAACCCCATCGGCAACGGCTCGGCCCCGGTGATCCGCCGCGCGGTGCTGGACCAAATCGCCTATCGCCCCCGCCACGAGACCCTGCGCGACTGGTACTTTGACGAAACCTTTCGCCAGTCCGAGGACATCGAATGCTGGCTGCGCATCGCGCTGACCACCGACTGGGCGTTCGAGGGCGTGCCGGGCCTGCTGACCCGCTACCGCATCAACGCAGGCGGCCTGTCCGCGGCCACCGACCGACAGCTTGCCGCGTGGGAACGCATGGTCGAAAAGCTGACGCCGCTGAACCCCGCGTTCTTCACCGTCAACACCCCCGTCGCGCGCGCCTATCAACTGCGCTACCTGTGCCGCCGCGCCATCAGCGATCTGGACGCGCCGCGCGCGCAGGCGCTCAGCCGCGCATGGACCGCGCAATCGCGCCTGCCGCTGATCGAAGAGCCGATGAAATCCGTCGTCACCCTTGCGGCCAGCGCGGCATTGGCCACCTTTGGCAGCGCCAGGCTGTGCCGCGCCATGACACTGGCGCGCCGGCTGCGGCCCGCAGGGGCGGTCCAATGACCGGCCTGCGCGTATTGCATCTGGTGGATGACACCACGGCGGGCGGGGTGATGCGCGTGCTGGACCACCTGCTGACCGCGCCCGAACTGGCGCAACAGGCCACCCACAGCCTGCGCTGCATCAAACGCGGCGGCCTGCCTGTTGCCCGTCTGGATGCCGATGTGCCCGATGTGCCCGATGTAATCGTGTCGCACCTGGCCATCAGTTGGCGCGCGCTGCCGATGCTGGTGGCCCTGCGCCTGATGCACCCGCGCACGCCGCTGATCCATGTCGAACACAGCTATACCGAACATTTCACGCACCACAACGTGACCCGCAAACGCCGCTTTGCCACGCTGTTGCGCATCGCCTATGCCCTGTTCAACCGGATCATCGCAGTCAGCCACGCCCAAAGCGCATGGCTGGTGCAAAGCGGCGCGGTCAAACCCGCCGCACTGTCGGTCATCCAGTCCTGCGTCGACCTGTCCGCCTTTCGCGCGCTGCCCGCACCTGCGGGTCCGGTGCGCGTGATCGGCGCCATCGGCCGGCTGGACGATCAAAAGGGCTTTGACCTGCTGGTGCGCGCGTTCCGCCGGACCGCGACGCCCGACATCGCGCTGCACATCTATGGGGAAGGGGCGCAAGAAAACGCCTTGCGCGCGCTGGCCGAGGGCGATCCGCGCATCGTGTTCAAAGGCTTCGCGCCCGATCCGGTCGCAGCCATGGCCGCCGTCGACGCCGTCGCCATGCCCTCGCGGTGGGAAGCCTACGGTCTGGTCGCAATCGAAGCACTCGCAGCACGGCGCCCCCTGCTGGTCAACGACATTGACGGGCTGTCCGACCACATCGCCTGCGGCGCACATAAGGTGTCGCAGGTCGATATTCGCACCTGGCAGCAAGCCATCGAAACTCTGACAACCGCGCCCGCCGCCACCGACCGCCCCGTCGCCGCAGCCAGCAGCCAGCCCGAGGCCATATTCAACGCCGCATGGACCGCGCTGCTGACCCGCACCCTCGCGCGCGGCTGATAGAACCTGACAGAAACCAGAAACCTGATGCCGGAGCGCGCCTGACAAGGGCATTTGGCCCGCGCGCAGCAAAGGGTCTGGTTCCCGTTTTTTGCAAATCGGTGCCCGAACCACCCGTTTTAGGCGAAAAACCGTCAATTCACCCTACCCATTGGCGACAGGTTGCCGATCCGTCCCGTCCCCGTTCGATGCCGCCGGAACCACCGGATGTCCTGCTGGTTGGCTTCACATCATCTACTCAATGGAGGACGAACAAATGACACTTAAGAAACTCATGCTGACCACAGCCGTATCCGCATTCGTTGCAACCGGCGCATTCGCGCAAACCGCAACCGTACCCGATACGGGCACCACAACGACAACCGAAGCGCCCATGGCACAGAATTTCGCGTCGATCGACGAAATGACCGTCGGCGACCTGCTGGGCAAAAGCGTGTACGAGCCCAATGGCGACTCGATCGGTGACATCGACTATGTGCTGGGCAACAACGGCAGCGCGAATGTCGTGATCGGCATCGGCGGCTTCCTGGGCCTTGGTGAATACACCGTGGCCGTGCCGCTTGATGATCTGACGTTCAACGCGGACGAACAGACCGTGCAACTCGACACCACCAAGGAAGCGTTGAAAGAGCTGCCCGAGTTTGACGAAAGCGACGTTGAAAGCCTGCCGGACGAAACCCAGTTGAGCACCCTGATGGTGGCTGACGACACGGCGGCACCCGCAGCAACCGCACCCGCTGATTCCGGCAGCAGCATGGGCGCCACAGGCGATACGTCGACCGGCACCATGACGGACGACAGCGCCACCGACAGCGCCCCGGCGGCTGACGCTGATGCGGCAACCGACACGGCACCCGCAGCCGATGCAGAGGCCGCAACTGACACCGCGCCCGCAGCCGATGCAGATGCATCCGCCGATGTGGATGCAGATGCCGACGCGTCGACAGACACGATGACCGACGAAGAAGGCGCCAAAAAACCTGAATCGAACTGATCGCCCAGCGATTTGGATCTGGATTAGACAGCCTTCGCCCCCGACCTTCCCGGTCGGGGGCATTTTTATGTGCCTGCCAGTTTCACCTGCACGCGCGACACGGCGCACCGGCCCAGCATCCCGTCGCACGCCGCGCAATTTTGGCTCAGATGTCAATCATGTCTGCCCAAGACCGGACCTTTGAAGCGGCCTGTGCCAAGGTCCGGGACGAAGCGGACATCCACCAAAGCCCGGAATCAAGGTGCTTTAGCACCGCCGGGCAGCGCCCGACCGCCCGTCACGCCAAAGGCGTGCCTAATATTATCGGCGCACCCTTGGTGCGACGGGCGGGCGCTTCCTCACCGTATTGCGGTTCATCACCCACACGCCAAAGACGAGACATAAAGTGGTCGCCACGGACGTGCCGATGCCCACCCGCGGTCGGGCGCTGCCCTCAGTGGCAAGGTCACAAAGGCTCACCCCCGCCCGACGCCACACACCCCCTCAGATCGCGTTCAACGCCGCAGGCCCGTCCACGATCATCATCGGACACCCGCGCGAACACCGCTCGACGCGGCTGTCGATCCCGTAAAGCTGGCGGATCAGGTCCGGCGTCAACACTTCAAGCGTGGGACCAAAGGCCAGCGTGCGACCGCCCCCCAGCGCCATCGTCGCAGTGCAGCAGCGCATCACCTGGTTCAGGTCGTGCAACGCCAGCACCATCACCGCGCCGGTTTCCTCTGCATACACCCGCAGCGACTCCAGCACCTCGTACTGCCGGTTCAGGTCCAGCGCCGAGGTCGGCTCGTCCATCAGAACCACCTTGGGGCGGCTCACCAGCGTCTGCGCAATCGACACCGCCTGCCGCTGCCCGCCGGACAGCTCGGCCAACTGCTGGTCCGCCAGATGGCTGATGTTGAACCGGCGCACGGTGTCGTCCACGGCGCGCAGCTCATCGCCGCTCAGCCGCCAGCCGCCGCCACCCTGTTTCAGCGCCAGAATGATGGATTCGTAAACCGTCAGCGCCGCGTTCATGCCGGTGTCCTGCGGCATATACCGCAGGTCGTCCTGACCCGCACCCTCCAGCCGCACCGCCCCGCTGCCGCGCAGATGCCCCGCGATGCGGCGGAACAGGGTGGATTTGCCGGCCGCGTTGGCCCCCACCAATGCCGTCAGCGCACCGCCTTGCAGGCGGGCCGAGGCATCGGTCAGGATCTGGCGCCGCCCATAGCGCGCGCCAATGGTGTCCAGCGTCAGAGTTACCATGATTTGCGTCCTTTCGTCAGGATCAGTGCGGCAAAGAACGGCACGCCGACCAGCGCCGTGATGATCCCGATGGGCAGCACCGCCCCCGGCAGGATCGCCTTGGACAGAACCGACGTGGCCGACAGGATCACCGCCCCCGACAGCATCGCACCGGGCAGGAAAAACCGCTGATCCTCGCCCAGCAACAACCGCGCCACGTGCGGGCCGACAATGCCGATGAACCCGATGGTCCCGACAAAGCTGACCGGCACCGCCGCCAGCACCGACACCAGCACCAGCGCCTCAAGCCGCAGCCGTTTCACCGGCACACCCATGGCCGCCGCGCGCACTTCGCCCAGCCGGATCGCCGTCAGCGCCCAGGCGCGGCGGGCAAACAGCGGCGTGCAAACCGCCAGTATGATCGCGGTGATCGCAACCTTGCCCCATGTCGCCTTGGTCAGGCTGCCCATGGTCCAGAACACCACCGCCGACAGCGCCTGTTCCGACGCGAAATACTGCAACAGCGCCAGCGCCGCGTTGAACGAAAACACCAGCGCGATGCCCAGCAGGATGATGGTTTCCGTGGTCACCCCCCGCAACGTCGACAGACCAAAGATCAGCATCGACGCGGCCATCGCCATGGCAAAGGCGTTGATCGGCACCATCAGCGCCACCGCACCCGGAAACAGCGCCACGCCCAGCACCATCGCCAGCGCCGCGCCAAAGCTGGCCGCCGCCGACAGGCCCAGCGTGAAGGGGCTGGCCAGCGGGTTCGCCAGAATGGTCTGCATCTGCGCCCCCGCCAGCGACAGGCTGGCCCCCACGGTCACCGCCAGCAGCGCCATCGGCATACGGATGTCCCAGACCACCACGCGCATCTGCAACTCCGCAGACCCCGGCGCAAAGATCGTCTGCAACACATCCCACACCGCATAGCGCGCAGGCCCCAGCGACACGTCCACCGCCACCGACAACACCAACGCCAGCGTCAGCCCGCCCAGGATCGCGATGCGGCGGGCCACCAACCCGCGATAGCTGCGGGCGCTGGCGGTTTCAGGGAGATCTAGCTCTGCGGTGGTCATGGCGGCTCCAATGGAAAATGGCGGCCCGCTCGCGGGGCCGCCGTGGTCAGATGCAAGCGGGCTTAGTTGGTCGCGGTTTCACCCAGCGACACCCAGTAGCCCGGGCTGTAGTCCACCGGCAGGAACCGCGCGTGCAGCTCTTTCAGCGTGGCTTCGGGGTCCAGATCGGGGAACAGGTCGGGATGCATCCACGTGGCCAGCCGCTGCACCGCAACAAAGCTGTAGGGCGAATTGTAGAACTGGTGCCAGATGCCGTGCACCTGACCGTTTTCCACAGCTTTCACGCCGGTATAGGCCGGGCGTTCCATCAGCGCCGCCAGCTTGGCCTTGGCCTCGTCCATGTCCGATCCCGGCCCCATGCCGATCCACGCACCACCGGGCACATAGGCGTCCCAGTTGCCGCCCGTCACCACGATCTGGTCGGGGTCCGACGCGATGACCTGCTCGGCGTTGACAGTGCCAAAGGTGCCGGGAATGAACTCGGACCCCATGTTGGTGCCGCCCGCCAGTTCCACGAACCGGCCAAAGTTGCCGTCACCAAAGGACATGCAGCAATCCTCGGTATACCCGCCGGCACGCTCGACAAAAACCAGCGGGCGCACCAGATCCGTTTGCGCCTCGATCACATCGGTGACGCGGGCGATCTGTTCATTGTAAAAGCTGCTGAACGCGGCGGCCTTGTCTTCCTTGCCAAAAAGCTGCCCGATGATCTCCATCGACTGCGCCGTGTGCTCGAACGGCTTTTCCCGGAAATCGACATAGACGATCGGGATGCCGACCTTGGCCAGCTTTTCCTCGTATCCGGCCTCGTCTGTGGCGGCCTTGGATTCAAGGTTCATGATCATCACGTCAGGGTTCAGCGACACCGCCTGTTCAATGTCGAACGACCCGTCCTTGAACCCGCCAAATGTCGGGATGTCCTTCATTTCAGGGAATTTCTCGGCGTAGATGTCATAGGTTTCCGGCGACGCTTCCTTGAAATCGTCACGCCAGCCGACCACCCGCGCGAACGGGTTGTCACTGTCCAGAACGGCGGTAAAGAACACCTGCCGACCCTCGCCCAGAATGACGCGTTCGACCGGTGCGTCGACCGTGACCTCGCGGCCCGCGATGTCGGTCAGGGTGACGGGATCGGCTTGCACAAGGCTGGCGGCGAAAAGGCTCAGCGCGGCGGCGCCAAAGAGAGGACGAAGGGTCATGTGATGCTCCTGAGAAGGTGTCTCTGGGCTCCGCCTAGTATTTCCGACTGTTTCCGTCAATTAAAAAGTTGACAGTTTTTGTCTGTTACAGGAAAAGCGCCTATGCCAAAGCGGAGCGGCCCGATGACACCCACAAACCGAGATTTGCGAGACGAGATCCGCGATTACTGGTCCGACCGCGCCGCCACCTTCGATGACGACCCCGGCCACCGCATCGGCGCCGACATGGCCGCCTGGCAGGATCTGTTCCGCCGCCACTTAGGCGATGCGCAGGGCCGCGCGCTCTTGGATCTGGCATCCGGCACCGGCGAGATCGCGCGCCTGTGTCACAGCCTGGGCTTTGCCGTCACGGGGCTGGACTGGTCCGAACCGATGCTGGACCGCGCCCGCGCCAAACTGCCGGATGTGACCTTTATCCAGGCCGATGCCGAACGCATAACGCTGCCCTCGGCCAGCATGGACGTGATCGTCACCCGTCATCTGGTCTGGACGCTGGTCGAACCCACATCGGCCTTTGCCGAATGGTTCCGCGTCCTGCGCCCCGGCGGCACGCTGCTGGTGGTGGACGGCGATTTCGTCTCGCGCAATTTGCTGGGCCGGATCGTCCAGCGGCTGTTGCCCGGCGGGTCGCCCAATGCCGCCGCAGCCGCAAGTGCCGCACGGCACAAGGACATTCTGTCGCGCGTCCACTTCAGCGCCGGCGCGCGGGCCGATCATGTGGCCGCCCTGCTGCACGCCGCCGGGTTCGACCGCATCGACATCGACACCAACCTTGCCCCGATCCACCGCGCGCAATCCGCGCAACTGGGCTGGCGCAAATCGCTGCTGCGCCGGTCCGAACACCGCTATGCCATCAGCGCGACCAAGCCGCTGGCGTCCTGAACCCCGACCCTGACCAGACACGCCGTGCCCGCCACGAGGGCAGGGGCGCACAGGCAATACGCACCCCCCCGCCGGAATGTTCTGTATGCAAAGGTATACTGTCGACCTTGGCAATCGGGCCGGCTATGAGAGGGGCAAATCCCATCTCAAGGAGAATCCCATGCCCGACATCATCTATACCAAAGTCGACGAAGCCCCCGAACTGGCCTCGGCATCGTTCCTGCCCATCATCCAGAAATTCGCCGCCGCCGCAGGTGTGTCCGTCGGCACCAAGGACATCAGCCTTGCAGGCCGCATTCTGGCAACCTTCCCCGAGCACCTGAAAGAGGACCAGCGCCAGTCCGACGATCTGGCCGAACTGGGCCAACTGGTCAAAACCGCCGACGCCAACGTGATCAAGCTGCCGAACATCTCGGCCTCGGTGCCGCAGCTTGTCGCCGCGATCAAGGAATTGCAGGCACAGGGCTTTGCGCTGCCCGACTACCCCGAAGCCCCCGCAACCGACGCGGAAAAAGAGGTGCGTGCCAAATACGACACCATCAAAGGCTCTGCCGTGAACCCCGTCCTGCGCGAGGGCAACTCGGACCGCCGCGCCGCCAAGGCCGTGAAAAGCTTTGCCCAGTCCAACCCGCACCGCATGGGCGACTGGTCCGCGGACAGCAAAACCAAGGTTTCGGCCATGTCGGGCGGTGATTTCTTTTCCAACGAACGCTCGGCCACGCTGGACAAGGACACCACAGCCAAGATCGTGCTGGTCACCGACGCAGGCGAAACCGTGCTGAAGGACGGCCTGTCCTATCCCGCAGGCACCGTTGTCGATGCGACCTTCATGAGCGCCGACGCCCTGCAATCCTTCCTTGAAGAGCAGATCGAACAGACCAAAGCCGACGGCACCCTGTTCTCGCTGCACATGAAAGCCACGATGATGAAGGTCTCGGACCCGATCATCTTCGGCCACGCGGTCAAGGCGTTCCTGGCGCCCGTGTTCGAAAAGCACGGCGATGCCATGCGCGATCTGGGCGTGAACCCCAACTCGGGCCTGGGCGACCTGCTGGCACGGGTCAAGGACAACGCCGACATCATGGCCGACATCGACGCCACCATGGCCGCACGTCCGCCGATGTATATGGTGAACTCCGACAAGGGCATCACCAACCTGCACGTGTCCTCCGACGTGATCATCGACGCCTCGATGCCCGCCCTGATCCGCGCAGGCGGCAAGGGCTGGGGCCCCGATAACAAGGAACACGACACCAACTGCGTGATCCCCGACAACTCCTACGCGCCGGTCTATGATGAATCGATCAAGTTCTTCAAAGAAAACGGCAAACTGAACCCCGCCACCGCAGGCACC
This sequence comes from uncultured Pseudosulfitobacter sp., assembly GCF_963976325.1. Classification (NCBI taxonomy): domain Bacteria; kingdom Pseudomonadati; phylum Pseudomonadota; class Alphaproteobacteria; order Rhodobacterales; family Roseobacteraceae; genus Pseudosulfitobacter; species uncultured Pseudosulfitobacter sp. The sequence continues at coordinate 37,561 of NZ_CAXBJW010000014.1, read as the reverse complement.
GTGCAAAACGTCGGCCTAATGGCGCAAAAAGCCGAAGAATACGGCAGCCACCCCACCACCTTCGAAATCGCCGAAGCGGGCACCGTCAAGATGATCCTCGACGACGGCACCGTGCTGCACCAGCACACCGTCGAAGCAGGCGACATCTGGCGCTCGGCCTCGGCCCGCAAGGCACCCATCGAAGACTGGGTGAACCTGGCCATCGACCGCCAGAAGGCCGAAGGATGCAGCGCCATCTTCTGGCTGGACGCAGCCCGCGCCCACGACGCGGAACTGATCGCCTACGTCAAACCGATCCTCGAAGCCAAAGGCGTCGCCGACAAGTTCGAGATCATGGCCCCCCGCGAAGCCACCCGCCGCTCGCTTGAGATCATCACCGAAGGCAAGAACACCATCGCCATCACCGGCAACGTGCTGCGCGACTACCTGACCGACCTGTTCCCGATCCTCGAACTGGCAACTTCCGCGAAAATGCTGTCCATCGTCAAACTGATGAACGGCGGCGGCCTGTTTGAGACCGGCGCGGGCGGCTCGGCCCCCAAACACGTCCAGCAGTTGCAAGAGGAAAACCACCTGCGCTGGGACAGCCTTGGCGAATTCTGCGCGCTGGGTGAAAGCCTGACGTTCCTGGCCGACAGCAAGGGCAACGAAAAAGCCCGCGTTCTGGGGCAGGCGGTCGATGCGGCAACCCAGGGCATCCTGGATCACGGCCGTTCGCCCTCGCGCAAAGTCGGCGAGCCGGACAACCGCGCCAGCCACTACTGGTTCGCCCGCTACTGGGCCGAAGCCCTGGCGCACCAGAACAGCGACGCGGACCTCGCCGCCCACTTCGCCCCGATCGCCAAGGCACTGGCCGAAGGCGAAGAGGCGATCCTGTCCGAACTGGCAGAGGTGCAGGGCGCGCCCGCAGATCTGGGCGGCTACTACCACGCCGATCCGGCGAAAACCGCCGACGTCATGCGCCCGTCCAAAACGCTGAACGCCATCATCGGCTAAGCTGTTCTTGATAGCCCGATCCAACGGCCCCCGCACCGCGCGGGGGCCGTTTTCGTTTCAGGGAATGGTGTCGTTTGGACCACAACGCAAAGCCGCGCATCGCCGTGCCGTGACGTGGCAGCTCAACGCCGACCCCACCCACCAAAGCCCGGAATCAAGGCTCGAAGAGCCGCCGGGCAGCGCCCGACCGCCCCATGGGCGGGCGCTTCCTCACCGTCTTGCGCCTCAACATCCCCACGCCAAAGATCAGAAATAAAGTGGCACCCACGGACCTTCCGCTGCCCACCCGCGGTCGGGCGCTGCCCTCAGTGGCAAGGTCACTCTGGCCTCAAACCTGCCGCTCACCGCGCACTACATCAAGGTTCGGTGAGCGGACGAAGCTGCCCTTTGAAATGGAGCACCAAGCCGCGCACCGACGGGCTGAGGTGCGGCGATCCAACCGCAGTGACTGCCACTTTATGGCAGCCAAACACATCCGACCTAACCGTCACGCGCAACAGCAGCCAAATCGCCGTGCCGTGGGGCGGCCCGGCGATGCACGGCGGCCTGCGGCCTTGTCCCGCGCGGGGACATGCGGAGATGAACAATAGCTGCCCTTCGTAGCGGTCTGCCAGGATGTCTGGTGTGCGGGACTTAGCTGCCGTTGAACAATAGACTGCTCATTAGTAGGAAGACGAGATGACTGAGAAAATTCTGTCTTACGCTAAGACTTGATTAATGGAGCGCCCAGTGAACCTTAAACAACAAGCAGCACTGGTTCCAGAACTGTCTTGCTCTGACTTTTCAGCCAACTTGGACTTTTACTTGCGAGTATTGGGTTTTGAAATCGCGTTCGAACGCCCTGAACGCAAGTTCGCCTACATTACCCTCGGACAAGCGCAAATCATGGTAAAACAGGCCAATGATTTCTGGAACACTGGAGAAATGCAAAAACCATATGGGCGTGGGATCAACTTTCAGATCAACGTCGAGAACGCTTCGGGTCTAGCGGAAAGAATTGAGGCCTTTGGGTTTCAGCTTTTCGAACAACTGGAAACATCATGGTATCGGATTGATCGGGTTGAACGTGGAGTGACGGAATTTTTAGTGCAAGACCCTGATGGGCATCTACTCAGATTCAGTCAATTACTCAGCGACAGGCCAGTAGCTTAGGCCTCAAACCACCCCTCCGCTACCCCCCACGCAAACCACCGGCTTCCACACCAAGGGTCACCTAACCCCCCAAAGACCAAAGCCCCGCAACATCACCCCTCACGCTCCCCCGCATCCGGCTTCACATTGAACACCGCCAGATACAGCGCCGGCACGAACAGCAGCGTCACAATCGTGCCCACGATAATCCCGCCCATCATCGCATAGGCCATCGGCCCCCAGAAAATCTGACGCGAGATCGGGATCAGCGCAAGGCTCGCCGCCGCCGCCGTCAGCAGGATGGGACGCGCCCGGCTGTCGCTGGCCTCGAACACCGCAGCCCACGCGGTCCGGCCCTTTTCGCGCAGCACTTCGATTTCATGCACCAGAATGATCGAATTGCGGATCAGAATACCGACCAGCGCCAGCACACCCAGAATCGCCACGAACCCCAGCGGCGCGCCCGACAGCAACAGCGCCGCCACCACACCGATTAGCCCCAGCGGTGCCGCGCACAGCACGACAAAGCTCAACCGGAAGCTTTGCATCTGGATCATCACCAGAACCAGCATCAGCATCAGCATCAGCGGCATGACCGACGCAATCGGCCCCTGGCTTTCTGCACTGGACTCAACCGACCCGCCGACAACCACCGCATAGCCAAAGGGCAGCTTGGCGCGGAATTCCGCAACCTGTGCGTCCAGCGCGTTGACCACGGTGGCGGGTTGGTCGTCGGTGGCAATGGCGCTCATCACGGTGACGGTCGGCATCCGGCCACGCTGGTACAGCACCGGCTGCTCGGTGTCATATTCGAACGTGGCCACCGATTGCAGCGGAATGCGCACGTTGTTCCCCGTGTTCAGTTGCAACTCGCGCAGGTCCTCGACCGACTGGCGCGCATCGTCATCACCCCGGGCGATGATGTCGATCAGATAGGCCTGATCGCGCAACTGCGTGACCCGCGCCCCCACATAGATCGCGTTCAGCGCCGCCGCGATGTCGGACGACGACACGCCCAACTGGCGCGCCTTGTCCTGCAACAGGTTCACCCGCACCACCCGCGCCGGTTCGTTCCAGTCCATGACCGTCCCTTGGGTGCGCGGATCGGACGACACCAGCGCCGCCAGTTCGCGGCCCAGATCACGCACGCGGTCAATGTCCGGCCCGCTCAGGCGGTACTGCACGGGGCGACCGACCGGCGGGCCAACCTCCAGCAGTTTGACAAAGACATCGGTGCCGGGAAAGGCGTCCAGGGAATAGGTCTCGATGTCACTGCGCAGGGCATCCCGCGCCGCGACCCCCGGCGTCTGGATCACGATCTGCGCGGTGTTCGGGGCGGGTGTCACCACGTCAAAGGCCAGAATAAACCGCGGCGCGCCACGTCCCACATAGGACGAATGGAACAGCACGTTGTCGTTGCCCTCCAGATGCGCCTCCATCTTCTCGACCTGCGCCTGCGTTTCGGCAATCGACGCGTTCTGCGGCAGGGTCATGTCGATGATCAGCTCGGGCCGGTCCGAACTGGGGAAAAACTGGTTCTCCACCGACCCCAGGCCCACAACCGACACGCCAAAGATCACCACCGTCGCCGCAATCGTCACCCAGCGAAACCGCATCGCCCCGCGCAGCACCTTGTGAAACGCGCCCCGCACGCGGCCCGGGCTGCCGTCGTGATGCTTCCATTTCGACGGCAGGAACGTGACCCCCAGCAGCGGCGCAAACAGCACCGCCACGATCCAACTGACCAGCAACGACACGGCAATCACCACGAACAGCGAAAAGGTAAACTCGCCCGCCGACGACGAATTCAACCCGATGGGAATAAAGCCCACGACGGTGACCAGCGTGCCCGACAGCATCGGAAAGGCAATCGACGTCCACGCATAAGACGCCGACTTGACCAGCGTCTCGCCCCGCTCCAGCCGCGAGATCATCGTCTCGATGGCGATCATCGCATCGTCCACCAACAGCCCCAGCGCAATGATCAGCGCGCCCAGCGAAATCCGTTGCAGGGTAAACCCAAGGTAGTTCAGGATCACGAAGGTGATCGCCAGAACCAGCGGAATGGTCAGCGCCACGACAAACCCCGCGCGCATCCCCAGGCTGACAAAGCTGACGGCCAGAACGATCAGCACCGCTTCGATCAGCGCCTGAATGAAATGGCCCACGGCCTCGTCCACCACATGCGGTTGGTCGGCGACCTGATGGATCTCGATCCCCACGGGCAGATCGGCCTGCGCCTGAGCGATGACCTTGTCCAGCGCGGCCCCGAAATCGACGATATTCGCCCCCGCGCGCATCCCCACGGCCAGGCCGATGGCCTCTTGCCCGTTGTAATGGAACAGCTCGGACGGCGGGTCCTCGTAACCACGGTGAATGTCCGCCACATCGGTCAGGCGGAAAAACCGCCCGTCGACCCGCAGGTTGATGTCGGCCAGGCTCTCGGCATCGGTAAACTGCCCACCGATCCGCACCATCACCCGCTCGGGGCCTGCGTTGATCACCCCGCTGGGCAGGATCGCGTTCTGTGCCGCCAGCGTGGCCTGCACCGCCTGCTGGTTCAGCCCCAGCGCCGCCAGCCGTTCGGTGGAATACTCCAGAAAGACAACCTCGTCGCGGGTGCCGAAAATCTCGATCTTGCCGGAATCGTCCAGCTGCTGAATGGCGCGCCGCGTCCGTTCGACATAATCGCGCACCTCGCGTGGGCTGAAGCCGTCCGATGTGAACGCATAGAGGTTGCCGAAAACGTCCCCGAAATCATCGTTGAAATTGAACCCCGAGAACCCTTCCGGGAAATCGCCCCGAATGTCGTTCATCATGTTGCGAACCTTCTGCCAGGTCTGCGTCAGCTTCTCGCCGCGCACCGTGTCCAGCAGGTTGACGTAAACGATGGCCTCGCCGGGGCGCGTGACCGACCGCGTGAAATCCAGCTCGGGCAGGTCTTCCAGCTTTTTCTCGATCCGGTCGGTGACTTGCAGGCGGGTTTCCTCGACATCGGCACCGGGCAGCGCTGTGGCAATCACCATCGTCTTGATGGCAAAGTTCGGGTCTTCCTCGCGGCCGATGGTGGTATAGGCCAGCGCACCCGCAACGATCGACACGATCATCAGGAACCACACAAAAGACCGGTGTTGCAGCGCCCAGTCGGACAGGTTGAAACGGTTCATTGGGACACGCTTGGGCCAACAGTCTGGCCCTCCTTCAAAGAGTGGATGCCTTTGGTGATAACCTCGTCACCGGCTGAAATTCCGCCCGTGACACGCACGCGCGGCCCGAACCGGTCGCCCAACTGCACCGGCGTGCGGTGAACTGTGCCGGTGGCACCATCTGCGCTGCGGCGCACGGTCCAGACGGCGGGCGACCCTTGCGCGTCCAGAATGGCGCTGCCGTCCAGAATAATGTCCAGACGCGCCATCGTGGCAGGGCTGATATGCACCAGCGCACCCAGCCGGAAGCCTTCTGGCGGGTCTTGCAAGGTCAGGTGCACGCGCCGGGTGCGCGTCGAGGCGGCGGCAACCGGATCAATCCGGCGCAGCGACGCCTGTGCCGTCACATTGGGGTTGGCGGCAAGGGCCACGTCGAACATCAACCCCTCGCTCAGGGCGGCCGCATCCCGTTCGATCACATCCAGCGTGATCTCGCGGCTTTCGGTGCCGGCCAGCACAACAACCGCCTGACCCGCCGTGACCGACGCACCGGCCTCGGCGTTGGTCTCGATGATAACCCCGTCCTGCGGTGCCGTCAGCGTGGCAAAGCCGCGAATGTCGCGGGCCTGCGCCAGCGCCGCGCGGGCCTGCTCGACCGTGGCAATGGCCGCCGTCAGCCCGCGTTCGGCATCCTCCAGCCGCGTGGCGCTGTCGGTGCCGCGGCTCAGCAATTCGCGGGCGCGGCTTTCGGCATCGCGGGCGGCACGCAACTGCGCGTTGGCCACCTGAACACCGGCCTCGGCGGCGCGCACGTCGGCGTCCAGATCTTCGGGGTCCAGCCGCGCCAGAACCGCGCCCTTGGTGACCAGATCGCCGGTCTCGACGGGACGCTCGGCCATCGTGCCCGCCAGCAGAAACCCAAGGTCGGTTTCCGTGCGCGCGCTGACCAGCCCGGCAAAACGGTTCTGATAGCCCGCGCGTTCATTCACCACCTGTGACACCACGGGGCGGGGCGTGTCCTGCACAAGGGCAAGCTCGTCATTGGCAAAGGCGGGTGCGGCCAACAGGGCCAGCACGCTCAAGACTAGGGGCATCCTCATTGGCTCTCTCCCGCCGCGCGCACAACCCGACCGGGGTACAGCAACTGTGCCCCCCGTGCGACGACCTGTTCGTTTTCCTCCAGCCCGTCCGACAGGATGATGCGGCCGGTCTCGTACCGCTCGACGGTGATCGCGCGCAGCGACACCGACATCGTGTCAGGATCGACCACCCAGACCGCAGGCCCGTCCACCGTGGCCGACATGGCAGTATAGGGCAGGGTGATGCGCGGCGCGTCCGTTACGGTGACCGTACCGCGAATGGCATCGCCATAGGTGATGAACGGATCGGTTTCCTTGATCGTGATCTTGACCGCCACCGTGCCCGCCGCCGCATCCACCAGCGGCGACACCTCGCGCAGCGTGCCGGTGAAATGTGTGTCGGGCCGGTCAATCAGAGACAGATCAATATCGTCGATGCTGCGCGGCGTGGCCATCAGAACCTCGGGCATGTCGAACACCGCGTCGATCTGCCGGCCCAACGCCAGCTCCAGCACCGGCTGTGCTGCACCCACCACCTGACCCGGCTCGGCCAGACGCTTGATCACGGTCGCCTTCGACGGCGCGGTCAGCGTGGTGTCGTCCAAGGCCCGTTGGGCGCGGTCCAGATCGGCGTTCGCCTGCGTCAGCGCACCCTCGGCAATGCGCAGGGCATCCTCGGCGCTGTCGCGGCTGATCCGCGTGGTGGCCCCGCGCTCCAGCAGTGTGTCCTGACGGTCCAGATCCTCGATGGCCTGCGTGTGGTTGGCCTGCGCCGTCGACAGACCGGCCTGCGCCGCGCGCAAGGCCTGCGCCTGTTGCACGCTGTCCATCTGCGCCAGCACCGCGCCCTTTTCCACATCGTCGCCTTCTTCCACCTGCATCTGCGCAATGCGCCCGCCCGACGGGAACGACGCCCGCAATGTGTCGCGCGCCACCACTTCGCCGGTCAGCGAAAAGGTCAGCGTTTGCGTGCTGCTTTTGGTGGTGAACAGCTCGACGGGCAGCGGCGCTTCGGCCTGTGCAAAAGGCGCGGCCAGCATCAGTGCTGCGCACATCGCCAGAGTGCGCACAGGGCGACCTTTCAAAGCGGACAGATTCACGGGTTCACCTCCCCAATACAGCTTTCGGCGGTCATAGTGTTCAACACCTTTTGCATCAGATTCACGAAAGTCTGGATTTCGTCTGCGTCCAGCCCGGTCAGGGTGCGAAACCCGTTGGTCGCCATTGCGTGCGCCTCAGCCTGCAAGGCATGGCCGGCCTCGGTGATCTCCAACAGCCAGGCACGGCGGTCATGGGGGTCGCGTTTGCGCTGCAACAATCCGTGCCCTTCCAGCCGGTCCGCCACAGCGGTCAGCGTGGATGGCAACACCTGAAGGTCATCGGCCAAGGCCCCCATGCGCTTGGGCTCGGTCAGGTGCATCAGCACCTTGATGTCGTGTCGCGACAGGCTCACCTGCGCCTCAAACTCCTGAACACGCGCCTCAAGGGCGGCGTTCAACATGCTGACGCTCATCGTCAGGAATATCTCGTTCGGCATTATCGGGCCTCTGATACGCTCCGGGGCGAGGGTGCGCCTCGTCATGGAATATATTTCAGAAACTGAACCTTTTTGAATGATAAGTAAATAGCCAGACCCGCCGACAGCCCAAAAATGATCTGCCGACGGGCCGTTTTTTCAGCCACTGCTTACTAACCGCGCAATGCGTGGTGCAGGATCACCGGCACCGCCAGATCTTCCTCGTCGCCCAGATGGCGTTGCAAAAAGGCACGGATGGCGCTGGTTTGCGTCTCCAGCACGCCCGCTTCCTCATGCGCGGCCCGCACGTCCAGTTGCACCAGCTTGATCACACGGCTGCCGGTGCGGGCGAAACTGTCCAACACCTGATCCAGCGCTTCGTGGTCCTTTTCGAGAATCTCCAACCCCGCATCAAAACGCGGGTCCGCCGCCGACAGTTCGGGAAAAAACGTGCGGTCCTCGAAATGGTGGTGCCCGTGCAGGTTCTGCACCAGCGCCGTGCCGTAACGGCCCAGATGGTCGGCAAAATCGTCGGGATCAACGCTGTGATCCAAAAAGCCCGCGGTCTGGTCGTGCAGGTGGTCCGACAGCACCCGAAACTTCTCGTGCGCACGCATCCACTGGCGGGTGGACTTGGCGAAATGCGGGTTGGCGTCCCAGCCATCGCGGGGATAGTCGCGCAGCAGCGCGCCCATGTCTGCGGGCATATCTGTGGTGCGGATCGGGATAAGATCGGTCATGGCGGTCTCCTTTCCCGACATCAGATAGGCAGGGCAGGCCCGGGTTTGATCTGCGCAATAACGCACAGACACAGGGATAATGGCGCACCTTGGTGCAGGCGACCTGCGGCCATAGGGACACGGAAACAATCTGTCTTGGCCAAATCGAACAATCGGGCGTTTTCACCGGCGGCGGCTTTGGCGTACAGATCAGACACGCCGTGGGGGCAGAAACGACGGGACAGACCCATGTTCAAATTCGCAACTGCGGCGCTGATCGCGCTGTTGCCCCTTGGCGCTCAGGCGCAAGACCTCACGCGGCTGGGCTACGGCTATCTGCTGACCAATGACTTTATCGGCGACGGTCAGGACCGCTGGCGCACCGGCTCGATTGCCTCGTCGCGGGTCTGGGGCAGGGACTGGACCGGCGCGCGGCCCGCAGGTTTTGGCGACCTGATCGAACTGCGTCTGGGCGCCGAAATCATCGCCCCCGACAATCTCGAAGCCCCCGATCCCGCAGACCGCCCCTATGCCGGTGCGCTGTCGGTGGGCCTGCACAGCCACTTCCAGAACCGCGGCCTCGACCTCAGCGTCGGCGGCGATCTGGTCTTTGTCGGCCCGTCCACGGGCCTCGACGGGTTCCACGATGCCGTGCACAGCGCCGTGGGCGGCCCCGACCTCTCGGACGCCGCGCGCGACGGCCAGATCGGCAATGGCGTCTATCCCACCGTGGTGGTCGAGGCAGGGCGCAGCTTTGCACTGGGCGACAGCGTGCTGCGCCCCTTTGTCGAAGGACGGGCGGGCGCCGAAACCATGGTGCGTGCGGGCTTTGACATGCGCTGGGGCGGGCTGGAACAGGGCAGCCTGCTGGTGCGCGATCCGGTCAGCGGCCAGCAATACCGCGCCATCGACGGCGGAGCGGCGGGCACGGGCTTTGTTCTGGGCGCGGACGTGGCCCATGTGGCCGACAGCGTGTTTCTGCCCTCAGACCGCGGCTATGACCTGCGCGACACCCGCGTGCGGGCCCGCGCGGGCGTCGAATGGCGCAACGACACCGGCGGCGGCGTGTTCTACGGCCTCAGCTATCTGGGCGAGGAATTCGAAGGGCAGGGCGAAGGCCAGTTCGTCGGCAGCTTTCGCGCCCACTTCCGGTTCTAAGTGAGGTTGATCCTGCAACAGTCTGCAACTCAACGAAAATAAACCCTATGCGGAACGAATCAGTTTTGGTAACCTGTCCTCAATAAAAAACGAAGAGGCAGGCAAGCAGGCAATGGGAACGGGCTTTCGTGGCACGTTTGTCATCTCCTGGTCGCAAACAGAAATAGACGGTCTTGAGGCCGCTCCGATGCAGTCCCTCAACGTAGGGGCGGCGTGGTCATGGTATGGCGATCCCGTGCGCGTGGATGGGCCGTCGGATATTTTGCGACTGGACGGTGCAGACGGTTCAGAGAATCTGCGCAAGCGGGCGGCACGTATGGTGCATCGGCTCGTGGGCGCAGCTTTGGATTACACACCAGCAGACAAGGTCGCGTGGGACGATGCCGCGCCGCTTCTGGACAGCAGTTTTGTTGTCACGGACGGCGCCCGCACGTTCACCGTCACGCTGATCGAAGTGGGACGCGGGGCGCAGCCGCTGCTGATGTTCCTCAACGACATTCCCCCGCGCAACTCTGACCTGTGGGTGGTGCACCACACGCTGGGCGCCAACCGCGGCAACCCCACAGGGCGCGACGCGGGCGGGGTCATCTGCTTTACCCCCGGCACCCGCATCAAAACACCCGACGGCGCGCGCCTGATCGAAGACCTGCGCGAAGGCGATCTGGTCCAGACCAAGGACAGCGGCGCGCAGCCCATCGAATGGGTCGGCAGCCGACCCATGACCGGCGCACGCTTGTTTGCAATGCCGCACATGCGCCCCATCCGCATCCGTGCGGGCGCCTTGGGCGTCGACCGCCCGGACGATTCCCTGCTGGTCTCGCCCGAACACCGGATGCTGGTGCAGGGCGACGTGGCACAGGCGCTGTTCAACACCGCCGAAGTGCTGGTCGCCGCCAAGGACCTGATCAACGGGCGCACCATCACCGTGGATTTGCAGGTGCCGAAAACCACCTACGTGCACCTGATGCTGCCCAGCCACGAAATCCTGTGGGCCAATGGGGTTGAGACAGAAAGCTTCCACCCCGCCAACACGGCCCTGACCACGCTGGCGTCGGAGGACCGCAAGCGGCTCTTGGAACGGTTCCCCGATCTGGACTACGACCCGCACATCTATGGCCGCTTTGCACGGCGCAACCTGTCCGCCTCAGAAGCGGCCATCTTGCGGCACGCGGCCTAGGCCGGGGGCGCTGCCCCCTGTCCCCCCGGGATATTTACCGGCCAAAAGAAGGGCTCAGTTGAACCCCGGGGTGCCTGCGTCATCGGGGCTGCGGGCAAGGTGCTTGGCCTTGATCGCCTGCGATGTGTCGCGGCTGCCGTCGTGGCTGTAGCCGGGGGCGGCAAAGGCGTATTTCAGGCGCTGCGAAACGGTCAGGCCGGGTTGGGTCACATCACGCCAGATGCCGATCCATTCGTGAAAGGCCACGCGCAGCGGGTTGAACGTGCCCAGGTTCTGCACCAGCCCATAGTCGGGCCGATCGCTGTCCAGCTCGGGCACGAAGGTGCCGAACATCCTGTCCCAGACGATGAAAACACCGGCATAATTCGCATCCAGATAGCGCGCATTGCGCCCGTGGTGCACGCGGTGGTGGCTGGGGGTGTTCATCACCGCCTCGACCCAGCGGGGCAGGCGGGTGATCGCTTCGGTGTGGATCCAGAACTGGTAGATCAGGTTCAAACCGCCCACGAACAGCACCATCGCAGGGTGAAACCCCAACAGGATCAGCGGCGCACGCACGATCATCATGAAGGTGAATGTGCCCGTCCACGTCTGCCGCAGCGCCGTGGTCAGGTTGTAGTGCTGCGACGAATGGTGGTTCACATGGCTGGCCCAGACCCAGCGGATGCGGTGGCCGAACCGGTGCACCCAGTAATAGCGCAGATCGTCCAGCACAAAGCACAGGACGATCACCCACAGGCTGTTGCCCAGATCCAGCGGCGTCAGCGCCCAAAGCCACATGAAGAACCCATAAGCCACAAACCCCAGTAGAATCCCCGAGGCCACATTCCCCGCCCCCATCAGCAACGAGGTCAGCGCGTCGCGCGTCTCGTACCGGCCGCCGCGCCCCTTGATCACGATCCAGGCCAGCTCGACCGCGATGGCCACGATAAAGAAGGGCACCGCCAGCTGGACGACATCGGGATAGGTCATGTGGGCTCTCCTGTCAGGGCGGCGCGCCATGTCTGGCGTTCGGTGTCTGTCAGCCGCAGGGTGATGCGCGGGGCCGCAGGGTCACGCAGGCGCACCCGCAACCCCTGCGCCGTGTCGGTCAACCGCGGCGCCACCAGACGGCGTGCCGTGGTGTCGGCCCCCACCGCCCAGACCAGCCCCGCGCCCTGCGCCGTCTGGACCAACGCGGCACGCCCCGAGGCGGCCACGGTGATGCGCGCAGGCACTGCGTCGGGATATTCCCGCAACCAACCCGCCCGCGCGCGGGCCTCGGTCAGCGGCGGAATGCGCGACAGGCCCAGCAGGTGCAGCACCAGCGCAATGCCGGCAATCCCGCCCGCAACAAGGATCAGCAAAACAGACAAAGGCACCGCCGCGGCCCTCCCTTGCCCGTTGGTTGCAGGCATATCAGCGGGTGCAGGGGCGGTGCGTCAAGGCCGGCGTCGGGTCAACCGGACCCTGAAGGCGTCTGGCGCCTGACGGTATGCTCGGGGATGTGGTCCGGGATCGTGTCGCGGATCAGGTCATGCGCTTGCGGCGAAAGCTTCAGGAACGCCACGGCCTCATCCAGATCACGAAAGGCAGATGCCGTGATGAACTGTCCTTCGCCCAGCAGCGTCACGAACATGCGCCCCATCCCGAACCCCAGATCGTCCGGCGCCAGCAGCGCAATCCGCAGCATTATCCCGATCTGTTGGCGTCGCGCTTTCAGCGTTTCCGCCAACAGGATCATTTCAGAGCGGGACAATTCGTTTGTTTCGGTGCCGCGAAAGTCCTGCAAGACGCGAAACGTGGGATCGTAGCCCGGCGCGTTCAGCGCCATGTCCCGCGCGCCGTCCGCCCCGGATTGTGTCAGGCGACCCCAATAGCGCAGCCAGATCAGCCGGTGTTCAGGTAGGATAAGACATTGGATCGGCACTGGGGAAACTCGTCACAGACTTTACAAAACCAACCTTACCATAAGTTGTGAAACCGTACAGACGTCAACCGGGCTTTCCAAGTTACCTTGCGGCCTTCGCCTAATTTCCGGGCAGGGCCTGTCCGGTCAGCTCGGCGATGATCGCGCGGGCGCTGTCCGAATCCCACTCGGCATCACCGCGCAAACGGGCGACCTCTTGGCCCTCGGGGTCGATGATCACCGTGATCGGCAGCCCGAAAATGCCCATCTGGCTGGCCACCGCCTGTTTGGGGTCCTGATGGCGCGGCAGGTTGTCGACGTTGATTTCATCAAAGAATTTCTTGATGCCCTCGGGCGAATTGCGCCCCGCAGCCAGCGTCAGCACCTCGAAGTCATCGCCGCCGAATTCGGTCTGCAGCGCGGACAGCATCGGCATTTCCTTGCGGCAGGGCGCGCACCACGTCGCCCAGAAGTTCAGCAAAACCCATTTGCCGCGATGGTCCTCCAGCGTCGCCGTGCCGCCGCCATCTTCCAACTGGAAGGCCGCCGAGGACGTGGCCTGGGGCGAATCATGAAACACCAGCTTTTTCATCGACCCGTCGCGCAAGGCCGCTGCGGCCTGCACATCGGCCATGGCAGCGTTTGCACCCAAGGCAAGGGCCGTATACACCAGCGCAGCACAGAGTTTCTTCATATTCCCTCCAAAGGTCCAAACCATGACAGACAAGACTGCAAACACCATGTGGGGCGGCCGCTTTGCCGCCGGACCGGACGCGATCATGGAGGCGATCAACGCCTCGATCGGGTTCGACCAGCGGATGGCGGCGCAGGACATTGCAGGCTCGCGCGCCCATGCCGCGATGCTGGGTGCGGTGGGCATCATCAGTCCTAACGATGCCGACACCATTCGGGAAGGGCTGCTCACGGTCTTGTCAGAGATCGAAGGCGGCACTTTCCGGTTTTCCACCGCCCTCGAAGACATCCACATGAACGTCGAGGCGCGCCTGAAAGAGGTGATCGGCGAACCGGCGGGCCGTCTGCACACCGGCCGCAGCCGCAACGATCAGGTGGCGACCGATTTCAAACTGTGGGTCCGCGACCAGTTCGACGCCGCCGAAAGCGGCCTTCTGGCGCTGATCGACGCGCTGCTGGCACAGGCCGAGGCGGGGGCCGACTGGGTCATGCCCGGCTTTACCCACCTGCAAACCGCACAGCCCGTCACATGGGGCCACCACATGATGGCCTACGTCGAAATGCTGGGCCGCGACCTTAGCCGTGTGCGCGATGCCCGCGCGCGCATGAACGAAAGCCCGCTGGGCGCGGCAGCCCTGGCCGGCACGTCCTTTCCGATTGACCGCGACATGACGGCACAGGCGCTGGGCTTTGACCGGCCTGCCGCCAACTCGCTGGATGCGGTCAGCGACCGTGACTTTGCGCTGGAATTCCTTGGCGTCGCCAGCATCTGCGCCATGCACCTCAGCCGCTTTGCCGAAGAGCTGGTGATCTGGTCCTCGGCCCAGTTCCGCTTTGTCACCCTGTCCGACCGGTTCAGCACCGGCTCGTCCATCATGCCGCAAAAGAAAAACCCCGACGCCGCCGAGCTGATCCGCGCCAAGGTGGGCCGGATCATGGGCGCCAACGTCGGCCTGATGATGGTGATGAAAGGGCTGCCGCTGGCCTATTCCAAGGACATGCAGGAAGACAAGGAACAGGTCTTCGACGCCGCCGACAACTGGATGCTGGCACTGGCCGCGATGGAAGGCATGGTGCGCGACATGACCGCCAACCGCGACAGCCTCGCCGCTGCCGCAGGGGCGGGGTTCAGCACCGCCACCGATCTGGCCGACTGGCTGGTGCGGGTGCTGGGCATGCCCTTCCGCGACGCCCACCACGTCACCGGTTCGCTGGTCGCCATGGCCGAGGCCAAGGGCTGCGATCTGCCCGACCTCAGCCTGTCGGACATGCAGTCGGTGCACGGCGACATCACGGATGCGGTATTCGATGTGCTGGGGGTGCAAAATTCGGTAAATTCGCGTATGTCTTACGGCGGTACGGCCCCCGCGCAGGTGCGCGCACAGGCCAAACGCTGGCGCGAGGTTTTGAAATGATCCGAACTGTGGCTGCTTTGTCGCTCATGGCCCTTGCGGCCTGCGGTGCCGATGGCGAACCGGTGCAACCGACGATGAACGCAGGCGTCAGCCTTGGCACATCCGGTGTCGGCACCCACGTGGGGCTGGGCCTGCGCAAGGGGCCCTTGTCGCTGGGGTATCGGGTGAAATGATGCGGATCATGGCATTCCTGACCGTGGTTGCCGCGCTGGCCGCCTGCGACCCCGGCGCACCGTCTGAGGGGGCACAGCGCGCCCCCAACGACCGCCAGCAACCTTCGGTGACCGAACCGGGCCTGCATGTGTCCGGCTTTGCCACGGTCGGCGTGGTGAAAACCTTCTGATGTCGCCGCTGCGTATCGCATATCTGGCGCTGGCCATCTGGGGGGCAATGCACCCGATGTACTGGTTCCTCGCGTGGTTCCGGGAAAACGGCTACAGCCTTGGCCTGATGGTCGACGCATGGCACGCCAACGCGGCCTCCAGCGGACTGGTCTGGGATCTGACGATCGCCGCCATCGCCCTGACGCTCTGGATCTGCGCCGAGGTCCGCGTGCGCCGCAACTGGATCGCCCTGCTGGCCATCCCCGCGACGTTCTGCATCGGGGTCAGCTGCGGGCTGCCACTGTACCTGTTCCTGCGCACGCGACCGGTGACCTGAGGGGCAGAAGCGACCACCCTCCAAGCCGCGCATCGACGGGCCGAGGTGCGGCGATCCAACCTTGGTCCCTGCCACTTAATAGCAGCCAAACACATCCCACCGATCTGTTCCGCGCAACAGAAACCAAATCGCCGTGCCGTGGGGCGGCCCGTCATGTCGAAGACATGCCTTGGGCATGATGCGCGGCGGCCTGCGGCCTTGTCCCGCACGAGGACAGGCGAAATTGCCCTTCGTCGCAGAAACCTCAAACGCCAACCCCATCCACCCAAGCCCGGAATCAAGGTGCAAAGCACCGCCGGGCAGCGCCCGACCGCCCCATGGGCGGGCGCTTCCTCACCGTCTTGCACCTCTTCACCCACACGCCAAAGCGGTGAAATAAAGTGGCATGAACCAAGGTATCGGCGCCCACCCGCGGTCGGGCGCTGCCCTTTGTGGAAAGGTTCGACTGCCAAACCCCACATCTCTAGCCCACCACACACAAACCACGATTGATCCCGCCCCCGCGCTGGATTAAGCGTCAGCCATGGATCATTTTCTTTACCGCGATGGCGTCCTGCACGCCGAAGACGTCCCCGTGGCCGACATTGCCGCCGCCGTGGGCACGCCGTTCTACGTCTATTCCACCGCCACCCTGCTGCGCCACTTCCGCCTGTTCGACGAGGCACTCGATGGCATGGACCACCTGGTCTGCTACGCCATGAAAGCCGCCAGCAATCAGGCGATCCTGAAAACGCTGGGCGATGCGGGCGCGGGCATGGACGTGGTCTCGGGCGGCGAATACCGCCGTGCGCGCGCCGCAGGCATCCCCGGCGACCGCATCGTGTTCAGCGGCGTCGGCAAGACCGCCGACGAAATCCGCACCGCGCTTGCGGGTGGCATTCGCCAGTTCAACGTCGAATCCGAACCGGAAATGGAAGCGCTCAGCGCCATCGCCACCAGCATGGGCAAAGTGGCCCCGATCACCATCCGCGTGAACCCGGATGTCGACGCG
The DNA here is from genome assembly GCF_963976325.1 of uncultured Pseudosulfitobacter sp. Lineage (NCBI taxonomy): Bacteria > Pseudomonadati > Pseudomonadota > Alphaproteobacteria > Rhodobacterales > Roseobacteraceae > Pseudosulfitobacter > uncultured Pseudosulfitobacter sp. The sequence continues at coordinate 20,992 of NZ_CAXBJW010000014.1, read as the reverse complement.
AAAACCCACGCCAAGATCGCCACCGGCAAATCCGAAAACAAATTCGGCATCCCCATCGCCCGCGCCCGCGCCGTCTATGCCCACGCCGCCAGCCTTGCGGGGCTCGACGTGATCGGCATCGACGTGCACATCGGCAGCCAGCTCACCGATCTGGCCCCCTTCGAGGCCGCCTATCAAAAGGTCGCGGACCTGACCGAACAGTTGCGCGCCGACGGCCACAACATCCGCCGTCTGGATCTGGGCGGCGGCCTTGGCATCCCCTACGAGCGCACCAATGCCGCACCGCCCCTGCCCACAGACTACGGCGCCATGGTCAAACGCACGCTGGGCCACCTGAACTGCGAGATCGAGATTGAACCGGGCCGGCTGATCGCGGGCAACGCGGGCCTGATGGTCAGCAAGGTGATCTATGTGAAATCCGGCGAAGGCCGCGATTTCCTGATCCTCGACGGCGCCATGAACGACCTGATCCGCCCCGCGATGTACGACGCCTACCACGACATCGTGCCGGTGATCGAACCGGCACCGGCCACCGAACAGCAACCCTATGACATCGTGGGCCCCGTCTGCGAATCCGGCGACACCTTTGCCAAGCAGCGGATGATGCCGCCACTGGCCGCCGATGACCTTGTGGCCTTCCGCAGCGCCGGTGCTTACGGCGCGGTTATGAGCAGTGAATACAATTCGCGCCCCCTGATCCCCGAAGTTCTGGTGAAAGGCGATCAATTCGCGGTTATCCGCCGACGTCCGACCTTTGACGAAATGATAAACCGCGATACGATCCCCGAATGGGTGTGACGTGACCGCGTGACGCCCTATGTCATACCCAAGTATGAGGTAACGTCGACACATGGCCAATTCATCCCGACCTGACGCGCCTGCGGGCTTGCGCGCCCTGCGTTGGCCCTTGCGGCTGACGTGGGCGGGGATGCTGGCCGAAAACCTGTCGCGCGCGCTGTGGCCCTTGCTGGCCGTTGTTTTCGTCGTGCTGGCGATGCTGATGCTGGGCCTGCAAGACATCGTGATGATCGAAGTCGTCTGGAGCGTGGCCGTCCTCAGCACCCTCGCGGGCCTTGGCGCGCTGGTCTACGCCTTCCGGCAGTTCCGCCTGCCGACGCGGGCACAGGCACTGGCGCGGCTGGATGCCAGCCTGCCGGGGCGTCCCATTCAGGCGCTGCTGGACGATCAGGCCATCGGCCACGGCGATGCGGCCTCGGCGGCGGTCTGGGCCGCGCACCAGAAACGCATGGCCACCCGCGCGGCGCAGGCCCGCGCCGTTCCGGGTGATTTGCGCGTGGCCCGCTTCGATCCCTTCGCGCTGCGCTACGTCGCCCTGCTGGCCTTTGTCATGGCGCTGCTCTTCGGGTCGATCTGGCGCGTCGGCTCGGTGGCTGACATGACACCGGGCGGCGGCGGGCTGGCCACCGGCCCCGTGTGGGAAGGCTGGGCCGAAAGCCCGCGTTACACCGGATTGCCCACGATCTACCTCAACGACATCCCCGAGGGGCCGCTGAAACTGCCCGTCGGCAGCCTGATCACCCTCCGTCTCTATGGCGAGGTCGGCGCGCTGACCCTGTCCGAGACCGTCTCGGGCCGCGTCGGCGACGTCCCACCCGCCTCGGGGGCGGCCCATGACTTTACCGTGGCCCAGAACGGCAGCATCACGGTGAACGGCCCCGGCGGGCGCACATGGCAGGTCGCCGTGGTGCCCGACGCCGCCCCGCAGGTGCAAATCCTCGACGACCCCACCAGCGCCGCACTGGGTGAAACCACCTTGCCCTTCGCCGCCAGCGACGACTACGGCGTCGAGGCAGGCGAGGTGCGCATCGCGCTGGACCTCTCCCGCGCCAACCGCACCTACGGGCTGACCCCGGACCCCGAGGACCGCCCTGAAATCATCGTGCCCCTGCCCATGCCCATCGCCGGCGACCGCAGCAACTTCGAAGAAAACTTTGTCGAGGATTTCTCGGAACACCCCTGGGCCAACCTGCCGGTGACCATCACCCTCAGCGTGCTGGACGCCGCCGAACAGCAAACCCAATCGGACCCGCGCGAAATCACCTTGCCCGGCCGCCGCTTCTTTGACCCGCTCGCCGCCGCCATCATCGAAATGCGCCGCGACCTGCTGTGGAACCGCACCAACGCCACCCGCAGCGCCCAAATCCTGCGCGCCGTCAGCTACAAACCTGACGAAATGTTCCGCAAGGAAACCCAGTACCTGCAACTGCGCCAGGCGATCCGCAAGATGGAAACGCTGGCCCACTACGGCATCAACGACGAACAGCAACAGGCGCTGGCCGACGACCTGTGGGATCTGGCGGTCGAGCTGGAAGAGGGCGATCTGGCCGACGCACTGGACCGGATGCGGCAGGCACAGGAACGGCTGGAACAGGCCATGCGCGAAGGCGCCTCCGAGGCCGAGATTGCCGAGCTGATGAACGAACTGCGCCGCGCCACCGAGGATTACCTGAAACAACTGGGCCAGCAGGCACAGCGCGAGGCCCAAGAAAACGGCGGCCAGCAGCCCGACCAGCAGGACGGCATGCAGATGACGCAGGACGACCTGCAAAAGATGATGGACCGCATTCAGGAGCTGATGGAGCAGGGCCGCATGGCCGAGGCCGAAGAGGCGCTCAAAGAGCTTCAGGAAATGATGGAGAACATGCGCGTCACTCAAGGGCAGGGCCAGAACGGCCAAAGCCCCGGCGAACAGGCGATGGAAGGGCTCTCCGAAACCCTGCGCGATCAACAGGGCCTCAGCGACGAGGCATTCCGCGACCTGCAAGAACAGTTCAACCCCAACGCCCAGGCCGGCGAAAGCCAGGGCAACCAGGGCCGCAGCGGCGGTCAGGGCCGGGGCCAGGAACACAGCCAGGGTGAAGGCGGCGAAGGCAACGAAGGTCAGGGCAGCGAAGGCCAGGGCAGCGAAGGCGCGCAAAACGGCGACCAACAAAGCGACGGCCAAAGCGGCGGATCACTGGCCGACCGCCAACAGGCCCTGCGCGATGAACTCAGCCGCCAACAGGGCAACATGCCCGGCGCCGGCACCCCCGAAGGCGACGCCGCCCGCGAGGCACTCGACCGCGCCGGCCGCGCCATGGACGGCGCCGAAGAGGCGCTGCGCAACGGCGACAACGCCGGCGCCATCGACAATCAGGCGCAAGCCATGGAGGCCCTGCGCGAAGGCATGCGCGCCTTGGGCGAGGCGATGACCCAGGAAGAACGCGAACGCCAGCCGGGGCAGGGCACCGCGCAAGGCGACCAACGCGCCGAGGCACAGGACCCGCTGGGCCGAACCCCCGGCGCCAACGGCGGCACCGGCACCGACGAGGGGCTGCTGCAAGGCGAAGACGTCTACCGCCGCGCCCGCGAACTGCTCGACGAAATCCGCCGCCGCTCGGCCCAGGGCGAACGCCCGCAGGTCGAACTGGACTACCTGGAGCGCCTGCTGGACCGGTTCTGACGGGGGGGGGGCGGCTGGCCGACATCCCAACTGTCCGCAACGAAACACCAAGCCGCGCATCGACGGGCCGAGGTGCGGCGATCCAACCTCAGTCCCTGCCACTTAATGGCAGCCAAACACCTCCCACCGACCTGTTCCGCGCAACAGAAACCAAATCGCCGTGCCGTGGGGCGGCCCGGCGATGCGCGGCGGCCTGCGGCCTTGTCCCGCGCTTGGGGATATGCGGAGATGGCTGTACCTGCTGTTCGTGGTGTTCTGCATAGAGGATCTGTTGGTGGATAGCTCTGCTGCTCGACCAGCTCATGGTTGCGACCGCTGACAGTCCCTTTGAGGCATTCGTGCCGGGCGCAGCATGTCGTCGCTTATAGACAGAGAATGGCGGTTTGCTGAAGTTCGCTGCAGTTGCGAGACCCTCGTGTCAGATATGAATAAGCGGCCATTCGTCGCCCCCATAGTCATTGCGTCGATGCTGCACAGCACCCCAAGGGCAGGGACGCGCAGGAAAACGCACAGGTTATCCAAGAAACACAACTACGGGTCGATTTCTATCGCCAAGCATGACGCATCATCTTCCATGCTTTCAACGGAAAGCTTTTCCTCCAGCGCACGCCAGAACTCGTCGAAATCCGGCGTCGCCGCCGATAGGCTGGCTAACTGCGGGCGCAACAGCTTGCCATGGAATCCGTCGCTGGTCAGAAGTACACGATCGCCAACTTCAAGCGAGAATGTCGCCTCGTGGAGATCGTATTCGCGCCCTGCAGACATTGCGGACAGGAGCACATTGCGCCTCGGGTATCTCCGGGCTTGGTTCTTAGTCAGCACTCCATCGTCAAGCAACTTCTGCACCTCAGTCTGGTCCTTTGTTCGCGTCATCACGCCACCGCCGCGATAGTGGGTGATGCGCGTGTCCCCGACATGCCCGACATTCGCTTTGTCCCCCTCAATGCACAGCAAGGAGAGCGTTGTGCTAAGCGATTTCGGGTTGCCGTGCTGCTCAGCGAGTGTTGCCAGTTTTCGAGAAACCCTCGCGAACAGTTCACCCATTGGTTCCGCGTCGGTCATTCCTCGGACCTCATCGAGACCCGCGCGCGCTGCCATGCCGCCGAGCGCAGCAGACCCTACGCCGTCCGCGATACCGCACCACGTGGTATCACCTACTTGGAAAGGTTCAAGAACCACGTCTTGGTTCTCGCCTTTCGGTCCCGTGATGCTGAGCTTCCTGAATTTCATCCTGCACCTTGTTCCAGTAGCTCATGCAAGATCGGATGCACCCTGTCAGGCAGAACATCGATGGAGCGATGAACGTGCTCCATCCGCTTTGCGAAAGGCATCCCGCTTGCACGCACCTCGATCTTGATCCGCTCTGCAAGCGCTGGATCGCAGTCGTGCCCGGCCATGCGGATAAATTGCCACTCAACAATCCAGCGGTTGTGGCTTGTGCCCAGTTCAAGCATTGCGAGGGCGATCTTTGCTTTTAGGCTCAAATCGCCGAGCCTGAAAAACACCTCCGCCTTGTTCGAGATAACGTCGCAATAGTCAAAGCTGAAGACACCGGTGGCTGAGAACTCAGCATAGAGTTCACCCAGCCCTTGGAACATGTCAGGTGAACTCTGAAAGATCGAGTCAATATGCTGGAGCGACAACGCACGCATGATGTTGTCATTGGAAACGTTCTTGTCTGCGTTTTCGTCGATCAGGTTGAAGGCCCGATCCCACTCCTCGTCAGACAGGTGGTCTTTCGCATTGAGGATCGCGACAACATCCTGCTCTTCGGCCGAGAAAAACTCAACGACGGTGTTGTCCAATACGTCGAAAAGGTCTTCGCGCAGTGCGGCGATTGAAACATAGCGCCTGCGAGGCTGCGCCTTCGTACATTTCTCGACAATCGGACCAAGTGGGCCAGCGACCGTCAACTCGCCGTGCGGAATACGCCCACCGCTGGAGAAGATGTCATGCAGGATAGCTCCGAAGGAGTAAATGTCGGCCTGGGCTGTCGCCCGTCTAAAGTTGTTCGCGCACTCCGGCGGTCGATACAGAGGCGTGCCGCCAGCCATGTTCGACCCTGTCAAAGTCGATGTCTGCCCCACGCCAGGCGTCGTAAGGCCGAAGTCGGAAATTGAATAACGCGTTGATCCGTCCGATTGCGGAAACTTGAGGACGTTGGCTGGCTTCAGGTCGCGATGGCGAAGGCCAACTTGATGCAGCGCCTCAAGGCCTGCGAGGATATCGAATAGTGACCGCTTCGGGTCGCCGCCAAGCGTATTATCGGCCTCCAAGTCGTCCTTCAGGCTTCCGTCGGCGAGCGGCATCACGAACCACGGCGGATTATCGGTTAGATTGGCTTCCAGAATGCGCACGACATTCGGGTGGTCAACCTGCTGCTGATATCTAACCTCTCGTTCGAAGCGCTTGATCAGCATGGCATGTTCTTGCTGCTGGAACGCGGCGGGGTTTAGCCGCTTAAGGGCATAGGGATGACCGTCGTCACCCGTGGCTCTGTAGACGATACCGAACGCGCCTCTGCCTATCTCTTCGCCTTGGTGATACTGCATGGTCGCCCCACCTCCTTGGTTTGCGCTCCGCTCAATCAGATGCCTGACCGCACACCCAATTTACTACTCGTGTCAAGGCAGTACCTGCCGGTTGCTCCGACCGCAACTCGCGCTTTCACGTGGACCGCTTTTGCAGCCGACGACAGGACGTGTGTCCACTCTGGCGTAGTAAAAAAAGCCCCTATTTTTCGCATCCCGGTCTCTTTCCGCAAGGGACACTCAGCGCTGCCCACGAATGACTGGTTCGCGGAAGCTGCACTGCGGCGTGCAGCGCAGTCACGAGTGTCCGCATTGGGCCGTGCGCGCCCCTGGTCTACCGGTCAGAATACGACTTCGCACCCATCACGAAAGCGCCTGCGACGTCCGCCCACCCCGGGCACGGCGGCGGGAATGACCCTCTGCGGATCGCCAAAGCGACCCCACAGGATTTGCGGTCACCCCTCAAAAATTGCCCACTACATCAAATAAATTGCGTCGGGCACAGTGTCGCACCCGCACGGCCCCATGACATTTCGTACGCATCTGCCCCGAATATGTACAACACCGCCAAAACGGATCCAAAACCCGCCTTTCGCGCAGGCGCGTCTTGTACAGGATCGGTTGGAATATGTACGCAGTCCACCCCGACAGCACCGCGCCGGCCGTCCGGTTAACCCACCGCGCGCCGCGCTAACCCTGTCCGGATTACGACGCCGCCGTCGTGTCCAGCCACATCAGCAGGCCGGTCACCTGGCTGTCCAGCCAGACCCGCGCCTGATCAATTGTGCCGACATATCCGGTCATCACAGGCTCCAGCGCAGGCACCGCCGCGACGATCTGCGGGCTGTAGACATAAATCAGCGCCAGGAGTGCAACTATCAGTAAAGACGTGAAAAAACCGCGCCGGAACCCGCGTTTCTTGCGCTCGCGCACGGGCGCATCGGGGGCCGGATCGCCCTTGGCAATCTGGCGGTCACCGGTGGACCGCAGGGTCGAATTGATCTCTTCGATGTCCGGCAACAAATCCCGCCGCGACCCCGCAGCCGCCGCCGTCGCCGCCGCATCGGACAAGGTAGGCTCCTCCCCCCGCATCCGAGCCATCCGCTCCCGCGCCTCCCGCGCCCGCCGCGCGGATTCCTCGCTTTGGCCATCGTCGCCGAGGGTGTCATCCAACCCCAGATCAGGCTGGCTTTCCAGGCCTTCGCTTTGCCGCACCCGCGCCTCTGCCTCGGCCTCGGACCGCAGGATGTCGGACACCGCAGGGTCCAGCGTCCGGCGCTTGGGTTCGGGGGTGGCAACACGTTCTTCGCCCTCGGCCGGCAGGTCCGGTTCGGGGGCCAGCGGCAGGGCATCTTCGTCAATCTCGACCGGCATATGGTCGGGGTGATGCTGGAACCAGGTCTGACCGCAGTCAGAGCATTGAACATCACGACCCTCGGACGGAATAACCTCGTCCGGGACCTCGTATTGCGCATCGCAATTTGGACATACTAGCCGCATGGCGTGTCGCACCGCATAAATTCACCCGTTCCTTACCCTGAACCCTAGGATATGGTGTTGCGACTGCGCAGAAAAGTGCAATCTGCCCCAGCCCCCCGTCGCAACGCGCATTGAAACCGCACCGATGCTAAGGCACAACAGGTGCATCAAGCGGGGTAAGACGTGATCGAGCTAGAAAATGTGGCCTACAGCTACGGCGGGGGCGAATTGTTGTCGGATATTTCCGTCAAACTTGCGCCCGGATCTTTCCACTTTTTGACCGGCCCATCCGGCGCTGGCAAAACCACGCTGCTCAAGCTGTGCTATGGCGCGTTGTTGCCCACCTCGGGCACCGTGCGGCTGCTGGGTGCGGATGTGCGCACGCTGCAACGCGACGACATCGCCATGCTGCGCCGCCGGATCGGCGTGGTGCATCAGGATGTGCAGTTTCTGGATCACTTGCCGGTGGCCGAAAACATCGCGCTGCCGCTGACCGTATCGGGGCGCGGGGCCGAGGCGCAGGGCGGTGATCTGGACGAACTTATGGCATGGGTCGGCCTGTCCGACCGCGCGCAGGGTCTGCCGCCCGAGCTGTCGGGCGGTGAACGGCAGCGGGCCGCACTGGCGCGGGCGGTGATCATGTCGCCCGACGTGGTGCTGGCGGACGAACCCACCGGCAACGTCGACTGGGAGATGTCCCAACGTCTGCTGCATTTGCTGATCGAGCTGAACCGCATGGGCAAGACCGTGCTGATCGCCACCCACGACCTGTCGCTGATCCGCGCCGCCAAGGCGCAGGTGCAGGCGCGCGTGCTGCGCATTGCCAACCGGCGCATCCAACTGGCGGGGGCGGACCTGTGAAGCTGAACCTTGATGCACTGCAAGCGCTGACCCGCAACGACCGTCAGGCCGACCGCGTCGTGCCACCCTCGGGCTTTACCGCGCGGCTGACCCTGTTTGCCGCGGCGGCGATGGCCTTTCTTGCGGTCTTCGCGCTGGCGCTGTCGCTGGCGACCGGACGGCTGGCCGGTCAATGGAGCGCCGAGCTGGCGCGCACCGCCACCATCCGTATCGTCGCCCCCCTGGACCAACGGGCCACCCAGACCGAGGCGGCCCTGGCCGTGTTGCAAACCACCGCCGGCGTCGAAAGCGCGCGGGCGCTCAGCGACGCAGAGCAATCCGCATTGCTGGCCCCGTGGTTCGGTCCCGAGGTGTCGCTGGACGGTCTGCCGGTGCCCCGCCTGATCGAGATCGTGGAAACCGCCGACGGTATCGACGCCGCAGGCCTGCGGCTGCGGCTGTCGGCCGAGGTGCCCGGTGCCGTTCTGGACGATCACAGCCGCTGGCGCGCGCCTCTGGTCAAGGCCGCGTCGCGCCTGCGGCTGATGGGCTGGATCGCCACGGCGCTGATCGTGGCGACAGTGGCCGCGATGGTCACGCTGGCCGCCCAAGCCGCGCTGGCCGCCAATGCGCAGGTGATCGCGGTATTGCGCCTTGTGGGCGCGACCGACCGCTATATCGCACAGGCCTTTATCCGGCGGTTTACGCTGCGGGCGTTGTCCGGGTCGGCGCTGGGGGTGGCTGTGGGTGTCATAGCCGTGGTGCTGGTGCCGTCGGGTGGCAGTGACATGTCGGGCTTTTTGACCGGGTTGCGGTTTCAGGGGCTGGGCTGGATCGTACCGTTCCTGATCCCGCCGCTGACCGCTGTTGTGGCCTTTGCCGCCACCGGTGCTGCCGCCCGTCGCACATTGGAGAACCTGTCATGAACGCAATTCAATGGCTGCGCTCGCTGGTCTTTGTGGCGCAAATCTATCTGGCGATGCTGGTGGTGGGCGTGGTCTTTGCCCCCTATGCGCTGTTCAGCCGCAAGGGCGCACGGGCGGCCTGCAAGACGTGGTGCAAATGGGTGTTCTGGACCGCCCGCTGGATGGTTGGCATCCGCACCGAAGTGCGCGGCGAAGTGCCCACCGGCGACGTGTTGATCGCGGCCAAGCACCAGTCGTTTCTGGACATCATGCTGATCTTTCACGCGGTGCCCAAGGGCAAGTTCATCATGAAACGCGAAATCCTGTGGACGCCGATCATTGGCCTTTATGCCAAGGGCATCGGCTGTATCCCCGTGGCGCGCGGCAAGCGCGGTATGGCGATCAAACAGATGGTGCGCGACGTGGATGCGGGCCGTCTGGAGGCGGGGCAGTTGATCATTTATTCCCAAGGCACCCGCGTCGCACCCGGCGTCAAAGCCCCCTACAAGGTGGGCACCGCCGTGCTGTACGGTGAACTGGGGCAGCCTTGCGTGCCTGTGGCCACCAATGTGGGCGTGTTCTGGCCGCGCAAGGGCATCCTGCGCAAACCGGGGCTGGCGGTGGTCGAGTTCCTGCCGGCCATGCCCGAAGGATTGCCGCGCGAAGAGTTCATGGCGACGTTGCAGCAAACCGTCGAGGCGCGGTCCGATGCCTTGCTGGCCGAGGCGGGGTTTGATGTGAAAAGGCTGGGCTGATGCGGTGGATTGACACGCAAAGCGCGCTTGAAGAGCTTTATGGCACCCCCGGACAACCGGCGCTGCGCAAGGTGTCGGACCACCTGACGCCGCTGTATCGCAAGTGGATCATGGCCTCGCGGTTCTGCGTGCTGACCACCGTGGGGGTCGCGGGCACCGATGGCAGCCCGCGCGGGGATGACGGCCCTGTGGTGCTGGAACTGGACCCGCACACGCTGGCCATGCCCGACTGGCGCGGCAACAACCGGCTGGATTCGCTGCGCAATATCGTGACGGACGGGCGCGTGTCGCTGATGTTCATGGTGCCGGGATCGAACACGGTGGTGCGGGTGAACGGACAGGCGCGTCTGACCGATGACGCTGACCTGCGCGCGCGGTTTGCAGCGGGCAAGGCGACGCCCGCCACGGTGATCGTGATCCGCATCGCCGAGGTCTACACCCAATGCGCCCGCGCCGTGATGCGCGCCGACCTGTGGGCGCGCGACGACAGCGCCGATCTGCCCCGTCCGGGCGAGATACTGGCCGAGGTGACGGACGGGGCAGAGGGCGGTGAGGCATACGATAAGGCATGGCCGAAGCGCGCCAGTGAGACGATGTGGTGAGATAAGCCTCTGACTGCGACAGAGATGCATGACCCAACATGAAAAAAGGCGCGCCAATGGCGCGCCTTTTGTGTCAGGGCTGGCGGGTGCCGATCACATATGGATCGGGCCGTCGCCGCAGGCCAATGCCGCCTCGCGCACCGCTTCGGAATAGGTCGGGTGCGCGTGGCAGGTCATGGCCAGATCCTCGGCGGATGCGCCGAATTCCATCGCCACGCAAACCTCGTGGATCAGATCGCCCGCGCCCGGGCCGATGATGTGGCAGCCCAGAATGCGGTCGGTTTCCTTGTCGGCCAGGATTTTCACAAACCCGTCGCCCGCGAATACGGCCTTGGCGCGGGCGTTGCCCATGAAGCTGAACTTGCCGACCTTATAGGCGCGGCCTGCCTCTTTCAGTGTCGCCTCGGTCTCGCCGACATTGGCGACCTCGGGGTGGGTGTAGATCACGCCGGGGATCACGCCATAGTTCACGTGCCCATGCTTGCCCGCGACCTGTTCGGCGGCGGCCATGCCTTCGTCCTCGGCCTTGTGCGCCAGCATCGGGCCCTCGATCACGTCACCGATGGCGTAGACGCCCGGAACGCTGGTCTGCCAGTCCTTGCCGACCTTGATCTGGCCGCGCTGGGTCATCTCGACGCCCAGGCCTTCAAGGCCCAGACCGTCGACGTAAGGTTTGCGGCCGGTCGATACCAGAACCACATCGGCGTCCAGCACCGCCTCGCTGTCGTCCTTGCGCAGTTTGTAATGCACCTTGGCCTTGGTCTTGGTCGCCTCGGTCTTTTGCACGGCGGCGCCCATGATGAATTTCAGGCCCTGTTTGCTCAGCATCCGCTGGAAGGTTTTCTGCACCTCGGGGTCCATGCCGGGGGTGATCGCGTCCAGGTATTCGACGACGGTCACTTCGGACCCCAGACGCGCGTAAACGCTGCCCAGTTCCAGCCCGATCACGCCTGCGCCGATCACGACCATGGATTTCGGCACCTTGCCCAGCTCCAGCGCGCCGGTCGATGTCACGACGACCTTTTCGTCCACTTCGACGCCTGGCAGCGACGCCGCTTCGGAGCCGGTGGCGATGATGATGTTCTTGGCCTCGTGGACCTCGTCACCGACCTTGACCTTGCCCGCTTCGGGGATCGAACCCCAGCCTTTCAGCCAGTCGACCTTGTTCTTCTTGAACAGGAATTCGATGCCCTTGGTGTTGGTGTCGATGGTGGACTGTTTGTAGGTCAGCATCTGCTTCCAGTCGACTGAGGGGCTTTTGCCCTTCAGGCCCATTTCGGCAAAGTTGTGCTCGGCCTCGTGCAGCATGTGGGATGCGTGCAACAACGCCTTAGAAGGGATGCAGCCGACGTTCAGGCAGGTGCCGCCCAGCGTGTCGCGTCCTTCGACGCAGGCCACTTTCAGGCCCAGTTGCGCGCAGCGGATGGCGCAGACATAGCCGCCGGGGCCGGAGCCGATGATGATAACGTCGTAGGATGCCATGAGGTCTTCTCCTTGGTCGATTGGGCCGCTGGGGTCCGCGTCGGACCGCTGTCGGCTTTTCGTGTGGCGCGTGGGCCATGCGAGTTGTGCGGGCGCGTCCCTAGATCAGGGAGGCGATGAACAGGATGGCAACGGCGGCCATGGCCACCAACCAGATATAGGATCGCCAGGGCTGCCATCCCAGAGCGTAGGCGGGGATATAGAGCGCACGGGCGGCCAGATAGACCCACGCAGCCCCCAGCGTCAGGGTGGTGACCTGATCCGTGACGTCGATCAACAGCACGGCGGCGGCAAAGAACGGGAACATCTGCACGTTGTTGTCATAGGCCCGCAGCATCCGCGCGGTGACGTTGCGCATCGGTCGGCTGGGATCGCGGTCGCGCGGGCTGGTGGTATAGCCCGGCCCCACGTCCATGTTCGCCATGGTCGAGGCGGTGACGAACTGCACGATGTGCAACAGGCCGGCAAGGGCGATGGTGAGGAGGAAGGGGGTCATGTCATCGTGCTCCAGATTGGCAGATGCAGAGATAGGGCGAAGCTGGTCGATGCCCTGTCGCGGACACCGACCAGTTCAAGGTTTACAGATCCATCAACAACCGGCGGGGATCTTCCAGCGCTTCCTTGACGCGCACCAGGAAGGTCACGGCACCCTTGCCGTCGACGATGCGGTGGTCGTAGGACAGCGCCAGGTACATCATCGGGCGGATCACCACCTGACCGTTGATCGCCATCGGGCGGTCCTGGATCTTGTGCATCCCCAGAATGCCCGACTGCGGCGGGTTCAGGATGGGCGAGGACATCAGCGAGCCGTAGACGCCACCGTTCGAGATGGTGAACGTGCCGCCCTGCATTTCCGCCATCGACAGCTTGCCGTCACGCGCTTTGGCGCCCTTTTCGGCAATCGCCTTTTCGATTTCGGCAAAAGACATCGCGTCGGCGTCGCGGATCACCGGAACGACCAGACCCGTGGGCGTGCCTGCGGCAATGCCCATGTGAACGAAGTTCTTGTAGACGACGTCGGTGCCGTCGATCTCGGCGTTGACCTCGGGGACTTCGTTCAGGGCGTGCACGCAAGCCTTGGTGAAGAAGGACATAAAGCCCAGTTTCACGCCGTGCTTTTTCAAAAACAGGTCTTTGTATTCGTTGCGCAGCGCCATCACCTCGGTCATGTCGACCTCGTTATAGGTGGTCAGCATCGCGGCGGTGTTCTGGCTGTCTTTCAGGCGGCGCGCGATGGTCTGGCGCAGGCGGGTCATTTTCACCCGTTCTTCGCGTGATTCATCGTCGGCCGAGACCGGCGCGCGCGGTGCGGCAGAGGCTTGCGGGGCAGGGGCGGAGCCGGCGGCGGCCACGGCCTTGGCCACGTCGTCCTTCATGATGCGGCCGTCACGGCCCGTGCCTGTGACCTGATCGCGGCTGATGCCGGCCTCGGCCATGGCTTTCTTGGCGGATGGCGCGTCTTCGACGTCCTTGCCGCCGCTCGACGGCTGCGCCGCAGGCTTGGGCGCCTCTTCCGACGCGGGGGCCGCAGCCTTGGCGCCGTCACCCGAGGAAATCACCGCCAGTTTGGCGCTTGCTTCCACGGTGCTGCCTTCTTCGGCCAGGATTTCGGTCAGGACACCGGCGGCGGGGCTGGGGACCTCGACGCTGACCTTGTCGGTTTCCAGCTCGCACAGCATTTCGTCCTGTGCGACCTCGTCACCGACCTTCTTGAACCAGGTGCTGACGGTCGCTTCGGTCACGCTTTCGCCCAGTGTGGGCACCATCACGTCCACGTTGGCCGACGCATCGCGCGGCTTGGTGTCTTCGGCGCCGGCGTCGATGGCCTTGGCCGGCTCTTCGGCGGCCTTGGGGGCCTCTGCCGCAGCTTCGCCACCTTCCGAGATCGTCGCCAACAGGGCGTCCACACCGACGGTTTCGCCTTCGGCGGCCACGATCTCGCCCATGGTGCCCGCGACGGGGCTGGGCACTTCGACGGTGACCTTGTCGGTTTCCAGCTCGCACAGCATTTCGTCAACGGCCACGGCGTCGCCGGGTTTCTTGAACCATGTGGCAACGGTGGCTTCGGTCACGGATTCGCCCAGGGTGGGCACACGGACATCAGTCATTATTTCGATCCTTTGATGGTCAGCGCCTCGTCAACGAGGGCGGCTTGTTGTGCTTTGTGCTGGCTGGCCAGACCTGTGGCAGGCGACGCCGAAGTGGCGCGGCCCACGTATTCGGGGCGCAGGTGCTTGGCCTTGATCCGGCCCAGAACCCATTCGATGTTGGGTTCGATAAAGGTCCAGGCGCCCTGGTTTTTCGGCTCTTCCTGACACCAGATCATTTCCGCATCCTTGAAACGCTCAAGCTCTTTCACCGCGGATTGCGCGGGGAAGGGATAGAACTGTTCAAAGCGCAGCAAATAGATGTCGTCGATGCCCCGGGCGTCGCGTTCTTCCAGCAGGTCGTAATAGACCTTGCCCGAACACATCACGACGCGCTTGATCTTGTCATCGGCGGCCAGCGTGGTTTCGGAATTGCCATGCTGCGCATCGTCCCACAGCACGCGGTGGAAGGACGAACCGGTGGTGAATTCCTCGGCCTTGCTGACGGCCAGCTTGTGGCGCAGCAGCGATTTCGGCGTCATCAGGATCAGCGGCTTGCGGAAGTCGCGGTGGATCTGGCGGCGCAGAATGTGGAAGTAGTTCGCCGGTGTGGTGCAGTTGGCCACGATCCAGTTGTCCTGACCACACATTTGCAGGAACCGTTCCAGACGGGCGCTGCTGTGTTCCGGCCCCTGGCCCTCGTAACCATGTGGCAGAAGGACCGTCAGCCCCGACATCCGCAGCCATTTGCTTTCGCCCGAGCTGATGAACTGGTCGAACATGATCTGCGCGCCGTTGGCAAAGTCGCCGAACTGCGCCTCCCACAGGGTCAGGGCGTTGGGTTCGGCCATCGAATAGCCGTACTCGAAGCCCAACACCGCATATTCCGACAGCATCGAGTCGATGACTTCGTATTGTGCCTGACCCTCGCGGATATGGTTGAGGGGATAATACCGTTCTTCGGTGTCCTGATTGATCAGCGCCGAATGGCGCTGGCTGAAGGTGCCGCGCGCGCTGTCCTGACCGGACAGACGGACGGGGAACCCTTCGGTCAACAACGATCCGAACGCGATGGCCTCGGCTGTGGCCCAGTCGAAACCGGTGCCGCTTTCGAACATCGCTTTCTTGGCGTCCAGCAGACGTTCGACGGTTTTGTGCAGTGGAACACCTTCGGGCGCGGTTGTCAGACCCTTGCCGACATCGGCCAGCGTCTCGGGTTTGATCGCCGTTTTGCCGCGCTGGTATTTCTTTTGCTTCATCTTATCCAGATGCGACCACTTGCCGTCCAGCCAGTCGGCCTTGTTCGGGCGGTATTCTTTGCCGGCCTCGAACTCTTCGTTCATCTTGGCCTGAAACGCCGCCTTCATGTCCTCGATCTCGCCCTCGGGGATCAGGCCGTCCTTGACCAGACGGTCCGTGTACAGCGTCAGCGTGGTTTTCTGCTTCTTGATGCGCTTGTACATCACCGGGTTGGTGAACATGGGCTCGTCGCCCTCGTTGTGACCAAAGCGGCGGTAGCAGAAGATGTCGATCACCACGTCCTTGTGGAACTTCTGGCGGAATTCGGTGGCCACTTTGGCGGCGTGGACCACGGCCTCGGGGTCGTCGCCGTTGACGTGGAAAATCGGCGCTTCGACCACCAGTGCGTTGTCGGTGGGATAGGGCGATGAGCGCGAGAAATGCGGCGCCGTGGTAAAGCCGATCTGGTTGTTTACGACGATGTGCATGGTGCCGCCGGTGCGGTGACCGCGCAGGCCGGACAGGGCGAAACATTCTGCCACAACACCCTGACCCGCGAAGGCCGCGTCGCCGTGCAGAAGGATCGGCATGACGCTGGTGCGGTCGGCACTGCCCCACTGGTCCTGTTTGGCGCGGGCCTTGCCCAGAACCACGGGGTTCACCGCCTCGAGGTGCGAGGGGTTGGCGGTCAGCGACAGGTGCACGGTGTTGTCGTCAAACTGACGGTCCGAAGACGCGCCAAGGTGGTATTTCACATCGCCCGAGCCGTCGACGTCCTCGGGTTTGAAGCTGCCGCCCTGAAATTCGTTGAAAATCGCGCGGTACGGTTTCTGCATCACGTTGGCCAGAACCGACAGGCGGCCACGGTGCGGCATCCCGATCACTATTTCCTTGACGCCCAGGGCGCCGCCACGCTTGATGACCTGCTCCATCGCGGGGATCAGGCTTTCGCCGCCGTCCAGACCAAAGCGTTTGGTGCCCATGTATTTGACGTGCAGGAACTTCTCGAAGCCTTCGGCCTCGACCATCTTGTTCAGGATCGCCTTGCGGCCTTCGCGGGTGAACGCGATTTCCTTGCCCAGCCCTTCGATCCGCTCTTTCAGCCAGGCGGATTCCTCGGGGTCGGAAATGTGCATGTATTGCAGCGCGAAGGTGCCGCAATAGGTCCGCGTGACGATTTCCATGATCTGCCGCATCGAGGCGATTTCCAGCCCCAGCACGTTGTCGATAAAGATCGGGCGGTCCATGTCGGCGTCGGTGAAACCGTAGGATTTCGGGTCCAGTTCAGGGTGCCTGGAATTGTCGCGCATACCCAGCGGGTCCAGATCGGCGACCAGATGGCCACGGATGCGGTAGGCGCGGATGATCATCAGCGCGCGGATGCTGTCCAGCACGGCGCGTTTGACCATCTCGTCGCTCAGCTCGACGCCCTTGGCTTCGGCTTTTGCCTTGATCTTGTCGCCCGCGCCCTTGACCTCGGCCGGGGCCGCCCATTCGCCGGTCAGCGCCTGCGTCAGGTCATCGCCGGGCATCGGCGGCCAGTCGGCGCGCGCCCAGCTTGGCCCTGCGGCCTCGGCTGTGACGTTGCTGCCTTCGTCGCCCATCGCCTTGAAAAAGGCCTGCCAGGCTTCGTCCACCGCGCCGGGGTCGTTGGCATAGCGGGCATACATCTGTTCAAGGTATTCCGCGTTATGCCCCTGCATGAAGGACGAGGCGTGGAACTGGTCGTTGGCGGGGTGGTCGGTCATGAGGATACCTCGTGTAGGTTGGGACCGCAAAGAAGAGAGGATAGCAGTTGCATCAGGCGTGGGACCGATCGTTGAATGTCTGGTGGGTCATGGTGAAGCTTCTCAATCCTCGTCCAGCCGTTCAATGCGTGCGACCTGTGCCAATATCGGAGACTTTCCGGTTAAATATGCGAAGCCCTCTGGGACGATTGTTAAAAGCCCGATGCGCTTTTCAGGGGATGAAGAAAGTTTTGCGTAATCCCCGAAAGGATGATCTTCGACGTCCAGTCCCCAGCTTTGCGGTGGCTTTTCAGCGGACCGGGTCAGCAGTTCACATTCAACGTTCTTCCTAGGTTTCGAAACAATGGCCCAGCTCTGGCTCTCCGGCTCGTAAAGATGAAATTCCGAGAATTTCTCGCTCTGCGATGGCTCGATGAGTCTCAACGCAAGAAGAGCCTGTGAGTCGCGTTGCATGATGTCGTATCTTGCCTGATTGTAGAATTTATGCCGCTGTTCCTGATCGATTATCTGTGCAGGGCCCTCCAGAAACACACCGTTGATAACGGCAAAGTCTCCCCACATCTGGTTGAACGCGGGCAGGGTTTCGAGCGTAACATGTTGCCAACCGTCAGAGGTCAGACTGCCTGCGATATCCGTCACTGTTTTGTGCTCGGACAGGCACGCCTTTTCTAGATCGTCGAATGGTGCCGCGTAGGCTGTGGAGGCGCCCAAGAAGACTGCAAATGCCCAAGCCGCCCGGACGATAGGCCGGGCATCCCCCGACCGCCCCCATGGGCGGGGGATACTCCCCCACCCGCGGACGGGGGATGCCCTTCGTGCATATGTCCGGTGATGGAACATCTTTAGCCTTTGTCGATCGCTTCTTTGACCGCTTCGCC
The DNA here is from genome assembly GCF_963976325.1 of uncultured Pseudosulfitobacter sp. Classification (NCBI taxonomy): domain Bacteria; kingdom Pseudomonadati; phylum Pseudomonadota; class Alphaproteobacteria; order Rhodobacterales; family Roseobacteraceae; genus Pseudosulfitobacter; species uncultured Pseudosulfitobacter sp. The sequence continues at coordinate 2,983 of NZ_CAXBJW010000014.1, read as the reverse complement.
CAGTGTCGCGGGGCTGTCTGCCACCACGATCCCGGCTTCGCGCATCGCGTTGATCTTGCTTTCGGCGTCGCCCTTGCCACCGGCGACGATGGCGCCTGCGTGGCCCATGCGGCGGCCCGGAGGGGCTGTGCGGCCCGCGATGAAACCGGCTGTGGGCTTCCAGCGGCCTTTTTTACGCTCGTCCGCCAGGAACTGCGCCGCTTCTTCTTCGGCAGAGCCGCCGATTTCACCGATCATGATGATCGACTGTGTTTCAGGGTCGGCCAGGAACATTTCCAGCACGTCGATGTGTTCGGTGCCCTTGATGGGGTCGCCGCCGATGCCCACGGCCGAAGACTGGCCCAGGCCCATGTCAGTTGTCTGTTTCACAGCCTCATAGGTAAGCGTGCCCGAGCGCGAAACAACACCCACCGAGCCGCGTTTGTGGATGTGGCCGGGCATGATGCCGATCTTGCAGGCGTCGGGCGTGATCACGCCGGGGCAGTTGGGGCCGATCAGGCGCGACTTGGACCCTTCCAGCGCGCGTTTGACGCGCATCATGTCCAGAACCGGAATGCCTTCGGTGATGCACACGATCAGCGGCATTTCCGCGTCGATGGCTTCCAGGATCGAATCCGCCGCGAAGGGGGGCGGCACGTATATCACCGATGCGTTGGCTTCGGTGACGTGCATCGCCTCGTGCACGGAGTTGAAGACCGGCAGGTCCAGATGTTTCTGACCACCTTTGCCCGGTGTCACGCCGCCGACCATCTTGGTCCCGTAGGCGATGGCCTGTTCGGTGTGGAATGTCCCCTGCGAGCCGGTCAGGCCCTGGCAGATGACTTTGGTGTTTTCGTCGATAAGAACGGCCATGTTTGGTTTCCTTGCTTACGATCAGTCTGTTGTTTGCGATGTTTCGAGGGCGGGGGCGTGATAGCCGTATTCGGCCAGCTCCCAGTGATACAGGTCAGCCACGCGGGCCAGTGCCGATGGCGTGTAAAGCGCGCGCCAGTCGCCCACCTTGGCCCGGCGGTCGGGATTGTTGCGCAGGTGCGGCCAGTCGACCGTGCCCAATCCCAGCCGCGCGCACAGGTCGGCGCGGTCCTGGGGCAGATGTTCGATGCGCACCGCACCGTCGATCACCGCAGTGCCGTCGATGCCGTATATCTCCAGATCCTGCGTGGCCTGCGGGCTGCTGTGCAGCCAGTCGACAAAGGCCGCGCGGCGGTCGTCCTGCGACACCCGGCCTGCAAAGTGGGCGCGGTTGCGCATGGCGAAATGCGACACCAGCCGCTCGAAGGGATTGCGCAGCGTGGTGAATTTGAAATAGCCGTCCCAGACCGCGCGGGGCAGGGCGTCGCGCACCGCAGCGGCGGGCATATGGCCGTGCCATGTGTCTTGCGCTGCATCCTGCGCCGGGCCACGGCTGCCGATGATCCCTTCGGGGCCATCGTAAGCCGCACGGGACACGCCCTTGGCCAAAGCTTCGGTGGGCGCACAGAACCGTTCCAGCGCCGCCTCGGTCGAGGTGCTCGCGGTTTTGAAGGTCTTGAGATAGATGAACCGGTGGCTGTGCGAGATCATGACCATCAGCACACCCCTTGCGTGGCAAAGCGTGTCGAGGCGTCGTAGCCGAAAGCCGCGAAATCGTCGGCGTAATAGTCTGCGACATGGGCCGCGGCGGTGGGCGACATGCTGTGCCACGCCTCATGCCCTGCGCTGACGTTCTCGCGCTGGGGGGCAGGGGCGACACGATCGGCGATGCCAAGCCTGTCCACGATCACCGCCCAATCCGCAGCCAGCGTTTCCAGCCGCGCCAGATGGCTGACGGACCGGGGCGATGGCACCCATTTGACCTGCGGCAACAGGCTGCGCATCTGGCGCGCCTGTGCGGGCAGGTCGGAGGCAATATCGTCAAACGACATATCCAGATAGGGTGCGCAGTTTGCCCGCACGTCAGGGTCGGGATGCGAAACCGCCCGCCGTTTCACAAAGGCCAGCGCCGACCAGGCACGGGCAAACGGATTGCGCACAACGGCAAAGCTGAACATGGACGCCAGGCGTGCAGACCCCAGCAGTTTGCCCAAACGGTCCAGACGGCTGTGTTTGATCATCGGCAGGGTGGGGTCCATGCCGCAAGCCGACCGATTGCCCATAACGGACTTGCGCGAACGGATGTCCAGATCTCGCGACAGGTCCAAAGCCGGGGCAAGCATGGTGTGCATGCTGGTGCCGCCGGTTTTGGGAATGTGAATAAACACGCAGTTCAGGCTTTCGGAAACGATCATCAGATGTCTCCCACAACCGGTGCAGCCAACGACGTGTCCAATGGTGTTCCCACATCACCGCGTGTGACCGGCCCGTCAGCCATAGCCATGCAAGCCGACCCGAAGGACAGCGGCAAGGCAAAGGTGGCAGGGCAAAGACGGCGCATCAGATCAAGGCTCCAGAGGGCGCATGGGAACAGGGGAGGGCCCGGGACAAGCCGGATTGACGAAAAGCTTGCGCATGTCATCGAACCTCCGTTGCAGGGGCCTGTGTGGCGTCCGGGGCGGTACGGTCCCGCCCCGGACGCCAGTCACTTAACCCTTGACCGCTTTTACGATCTTCTGGGCGCCGTCCTTCAGGTTTTCGGCAGCGATCACATCAAGGCCCGAGTTGTTGATGATGTCCTTGCCCTGTTGCACGTTCGTGCCTTCCAGGCGGACCACCAGTGGCACTTTCAGGCCCACTTCTTTCACCGCGGCCACAACGCCCTCGGCGATCACATCGCAGCGCATGATGCCGCCGAAGATGTTCACCAGGATGCCTTTGACCTGCGGGTCGGATGTGATGATCTTGAACGCTTCGGTCACCTTTTCCTTGGTCGCACCGCCGCCCACGTCCAGGAAGTTGGCAGGCTCGGCGCCGTAAAGCTTGATGATGTCCATGGTGGCCATCGCCAGACCCGCACCGTTCACCATGCAGCCGATTTCGCCGTCCAGCGCGATATAGTTCAGGTCGT
>NZ_CAXBJW010000013.1:0-57756 GCF_963976325.1 uncultured Pseudosulfitobacter sp. | reverse complement strand
GCACCGTTCACCATGCAGCCGATTTCGCCGTCCAGCGCGATATAGTTCAGGTCGTATTTGGACGCGGCGAGTTCCTTGGGATCTTCCTCGGTTTCGTCGCGCAGTTCGTTGATGTCGGCGTGCTTGTACATCGCGTTGCCGTCAAAGCTGACCTTGGCGTCCAGCACTTTCAGGTCGCCGCTGTCGGTGACGATCAGCGGGTTGATTTCCAGCATTTCCATGTCTTTTTCCAGGAACGCCTTGTACAGCAGCGCCATCAGACCGACGCACTGTTTGACCTGCTTGCCTTCCAGCCCCAGGGCGAAAGCGATGCGGCGGCCGTGGAATGCCTGATAGCCGGATGCGGGATCGACCGAGAAGGACAGGATTTTCTCGGGGGTCGACGCTGCGACCTCTTCGATGTCCATGCCGCCTTCGGTCGAGCAGACAAAGCTGACGCGGCTGGTCTGGCGATCAACCAGCAGGGCCAGGTACAATTCGGTTTCGATGCCCGAGCCGTCTTCGATGTAGATGCGGTTGACCTGTTTGCCTGCGGGGCCGGTCTGGTGCGTGACCAATGTGCGGCCCAGCATTTTCTTGGCTTCCTCGGCGGCCTCTTCGACCGATTTGGTCAGGCGCACGCCGCCTTTTTCACCGGCGTCGGCTTCTTTGAAGTGGCCCTTGCCGCGACCACCTGCGTGGATCTGCGCCTTGACCACCCACAGGGGGCCGTCCATTTCGGCGGCTGCGTTTTTGGCGTCTTCGGCTTTCAGCACGACGCGCCCGTCGGAAACGGGGGCACCGTAAGAGCGAAGCAAGGCCTTGGCCTGGTATTCGTGGATGTTCATGACAAAGCGGTCCTGATTAGCTGCGGTTTAATTGGCTGTATACGATCAAGCGTGAACGGATGGTAAACTGAAAAGGTGGGGCAGGCGGGGTTTTGCCCAGAAAATCCGACTTTTGTGATCACACGTTTTTTCCTGTGATCACAAAATATCCGGCGTTACCGCTGACAGGGGGTTTTGGCGCGTGTCGGCACAGATTCCCTTGTGCAGACAGAATGTTCAATCTTTCGGGGCGCGCAGATTCAGCCATCTGAACACCAGCGATACACCAATGCCCGCAACCGCAAGGGCGGGCCATCCCGGGCCTGCGCCGTTGGAAACGTCGATCACCAGCAGCACGGCGGTGGCCAAGCCTGCGCGCTGGCATGACTTGCGGAATTTGGCGCGGGCGTCGCTGTCGGGGCGGCTGGGTCGGGGGCGGTCGATGCGCGGTGAAACCCGCGCCAGATCGTCGGGCGCGTTGACGCCGTCGGACAGCACTGCAAACAGCTCGACCTCGTCCAGCAGGTTTTTGGGGGTGGCGGGGCCAAGCGGGCGAAACTCGGCTTCTAGCCGTCCGCGCGCGTGATCGACCACCTGACGCGACACCAGAATGCCGCCGATGCCTGCATTCTCTTGAAGTCGCGCGGCCAGGTTCACGCCGTCGCCCAGCAGATCGTCGCCTTCGACAATCACGTCGCCCAGATGCACGCCGATGCGAAAGGGCAGAGAGTCTGCGGTGGCGTTCAATTCGCGCTGAATGGCGACAGCCGCGGCCACGCCTTCGACGACAGATGGAAATTCGGCGATCAACCCGTCGCCTGCGGTGTTGGCGATGCGCCCGCCCCGGATGGCAATGGCCGCGTCGATCACACGGCGGGCACGGCGCAGGGCCTGAACGGTGTCCACCTCGTTGCGGGCCATACGGCCCGAATAATTCGCGGCATCGGCTGACAGGATCGTGGTCAGCTTGCGTTTGATGTCAGGCAGTTGGGACACATCGACCCCTCCTGAGCACCCCGCAGACGGGGTGATGTTGATGCGCAGCCCGAAAATAGGCAGCCCATGAAAAAACCGGACACGTTAGACGCGCCCGGCTTTATTCATGACAGCAAGTTGCAGCTTACGCCAGCGAGCTGTCGATGCCTTTGCACGCGTCGACCAGGCCCTGAACGGCCGAAACCGAGCTGTCGAACATGGCTTGTTCGTCTTTGGTCATCTTGATGTCGATGACTTTTTCAACGCCACCAGCACCGATCACTGTGGGCACGCCCACGTACATGCCTTTCAGACCCAGAGCGCCGTCAACATAGGCCGCACAGGGCAGGACGCGCTTTTGGTCTTTCAGATAGGCCTCGGCCATTTCGATCGCCGACGTGGCAGGCGCATAGAACGCCGAGCCGGTTTTCAGCAGGCCGACGATTTCGGCACCGCCGTCACGGGTGCGCTGAACGATGGCGTCCAGTTTTTCCTGTGTGGTCCAGCCCATTTTGACCAGATCGGGCAGCGGGATGCCCGCAACGGTCGAATAGCGTGTCAGCGGCACCATGGTGTCGCCGTGGCCGCCCAGCACGAATGCTGTCACGTCGCGCATGGAGACCTGGAATTCTTCGGCCAGGAAGTGACGGAAGCGGGCGCTGTCCAGAACACCGGCCATGCCGCAGACTTTTTCGTGGGGCAGGCCCGAGAATTCGCGCAGCGCCCAGACCATGGCGTCCAGCGGGTTGGTGATGCAGATCACGAATGCGTTCGGTGCGTGGTCACGGATGCCTTCGCCGACGGATTTCATAACCTTGAGGTTGATGCCCAGCAGGTCATCGCGGCTCATGCCCGGTTTGCGGGGCACGCCGGCGGTGACGATGCACACGTCTGCGCCTGCGATGTCCTCGTAGGACTGGGTGCCGCTCATCTTGGCGTCGAAACCCTCGGAGGGGCCGGATTCAGCGATGTCCAGCGCCTTGCCTTCGGGGGTGCCTTCGGAAATGTCGAACAGGACAACGTCGCCCAATTCCTTGATGGCTGCGAGATGCGCGAGCGTCCCGCCGATTTGACCTGCGCCGATCAGCGCAATTTTGGGTCTGGCCATGAGTAGTCTCCAGGGTTGCTGTGAATTTGCGGTTTGCCTAGTCCTTATCCGCGCCGCGTGCAAGGCTGCTGCGCCGCGGCACGGGCGCACGCGGCTGCTGGCAGTGGGCGTTGTTACCCGCTAACCTTGAATGCAGTGCAAAGGTTTCCAAGGAGTTAACGTGCTGGAACTGGATTGGGCGTTCTTTGCCGTGGCTGGTCCCGCAGTGATGTTTGCGGGGGTGTCCAAGGGCGGTTTCGGGTCGGGCGCCGCCTTTGCGGGCGCGTCGATTCTGGCGCTGGTGGTCGAGCCGGGGCTGGCGCTGGGCGTCATGCTGCCGATGCTGATGCTGATCGACGTGGCCACGCTGGGACCGTACTGGCGCAAGTGGCGCTGGCCCGAGACGCGGTTGCTGATTCTGGGCGCGCTGCCCGGTGTTGTGCTGGGCGCGGCGTTGTACCGGGTGGCCGATGCGGATGTGTTCCGCGTGCTGATCGGAGTGATTTCGCTGGCGTTCGTAGCCTGGCAGGTGGGCCGGGCGCGCGGCTGGATCGCTGCCACGTCCAGGCCGTTGGGGCAGGGCGCGGGGGCCGTGGCGGGGCTGGTTGCGGGATTTACCAGTTTTGTCAGCCATGCGGGCGGCCCGCCGGCGGCGGTCTATCTGCTGTCACGCGGCATGACCAAGACGGAATATCAGGCGTCTACGGTGCTGCTGTTCTGGGTGATCAACGTGGCCAAATTCGTTCCCTATGCCTATCTGGGCATGTTCACGCTGCAAACGGGGCTGGCCAATCTGGCACTTGCGCCTTTTGCGCTGGCGGGCGCGTGGGTCGGGGTCAAGGCGCACCGGCTGGTGCCGGAACTTGCGTTTTTCGCACTGACCTATGCGCTGCTGGTGGTCACCGGGATCAAGCTGATTTGGGATGGGCTGAGCTGATCGGTCTGCCCATGAAAAAGGCGGCCCCGGAAGGCCGCCCGTCAATCTCTTAACGCTTGTTTCAGGCGTCGTTGCCGGGGGGCGGCAACGCTTCGGCCAGTTCCTCGAATGCCTGTCCCGACGCCACAAGGCAGGTCACCCCCGCGGGCGTGGTCACCGTGATTGTCCATGTGCCCGTTTCGGACGAGGCAAACACCTCGATCACCTGGTTGTTGGCGCCCAGTCCCATTGACTGGCGGGTTTCGCCGTAGCCAGACGCCAGCCGGTCCACCACCAATGCGCGCGGCCCGCAGTTGCGCGCGCTGGATTGTGCCGCCACGTGGCCAGCCGCCATCAGGTACAGCGTGGCCGCAGCCGTCAGCGCGGCGAGATGCAAGAATGTCTTGTTGCGTGTCATGTTGTTCAGCCTTTGGTCAAAAGGCGTCACCCGCAGTCATCTGGCCTGAGCCGGTTGCCCGACGATGACCGGGCGGCCCCGGTTCCTGTGTTGTCGCGACACCCCTTCCGCAAAGGTTCGGCGGCCCTGCCAAAACGGCCCTATTGGTGATATCGGACCGTTTCAGCCTGCGCCTTGAGTGGTAAATAATGGTTAATGCACCGCGCGCCGCTGCGGAAAATTTGACATTTGCTGCATTGCGGCGCGTTTCCTCTTGAACCTTTCGCAAAAAAATGCGTCCTTGCGCGCAACATTATTACCCTACCCGAAAGGCAGGCTTATGGCTCTCGACCGTCCGTTGCGTTCCGTTCTTTACATTCCGGCATCCAAACCCCGTGCACTGGACAAGGCACGCGGGCTGCCGGTCGATGCAATCATCTTCGATCTGGAAGACGCGGTGACCGCCGAAGAAAAGGTCAGCGCACGCGGCATTCTGGCCGAAGCGCTGGCCCAAGGCGGCTATGGCGCGCGGATGAAGATCATTCGCATCAATGCGCTGGACACAGACTGGGGTGCCGACGATGCGCGTGCGGCCGCTGATATGGGGGCCGATGCGATCCTGTTGCCAAAGGTGTCCAGCCCCGCTGATCTGGATGCACTGGCCGCGATCACCGGCGACGCGCCGCTGTGGGCGATGATGGAGACGCCCGCCGGCATGTTGAACGCCGCCGCCATTGCGGCCCACCCCAAGTTGCAGGGTCTGGTGATGGGGACCAACGATCTGGCGAAAGAGTTGAACACGCGCGCCCGCGCCGACCGTCTGCCGTTGCAGGCAGGGCTGGGCCTGTGCCTGCTTGCGGCCAAGGCGCATGGGCTGGCGATTGTGGATGGGGTCTATAACGCCTTCAAGGACGACGAGGGGCTGGCGCTGGAATGTGAGCAGGGCCGCGACATGGGCTTTGACGGCAAGACCCTGATCCACCCCGCACAGGTGGCCGTGACAAATACGGCCTATTCCCCGTCGGACGCCGAGATCGACACCGCCCGCCGTCAGATCGAAGCCTTTGACGAAGTCGAAGCTTCGGGGCAGGGTGTGGCTGTGGTTGACGGCAAGATTGTCGAGAATCTGCACGTAGAAACCGCGCGCAAACTGATCGCACAAGCCGAGGCCATTGCAGCCATGGCAGAGGGTTGAACACATGACACTGCTTATTCTTGGGGTTCTTTTGTGGGCCGCGGCCCATTTCTTTAAACGTGCCATGCCGGCACAGCGCGCCGCCATGGGCAACGCCGGCAAGGGCGTTGTCGCAATTGCGCTTGTGGCCTCTGTGCTGCTGATGATCTTTGGCTACCGCGCGGCGGATGGTGCGTTTTTCTGGGGGCGTCATCCGGCGACCACGGGGATCAACAACCTGCTGATGGTTGCCGCTTTGTATTTCGTCAGCCCCGGTCCGAAGAAGGGCGCGATCTTCTACAAGATGCGCCATCCGATGCTGACGGGGTTTTCACTGTGGGCCATCGCGCACCTGTTGGTGAACGGCGATGTGCCATCGTTCGTGCTGTTTGGCGGCTTGCTGGTCTGGGCGCTGGCCGAAATGGTCGTGATCAACCGCGCCGAGCCCGCATGGACACCGCCCGCCAAGGGCGCGATTTCCAAGGACATCATGTTCCTTGGTATCTCGTTTGTGCTGCTGGGCGTGATCGGCGCCATCCACACATGGCTGGGCTATAACCCGTTCGGGTAAGGATAAGATTATGAAACTCTATCGTTTTCTGTCCGAAGAGGACACGTCGGCCTTTTGTCACAAGGTGACGGATGCGCTGAACAAGGGGTGGGAACTGCACGGCAGCCCGACCCAGACATGGGACCACGCCGCAGGCGTCATGCGCTGCGGTCAGGCCGTGGTGAAAGAAGCGCCCGGCACCTATACCCCCGACACCAAGCTGGGGGCGCACTGATGAAAAAGACCAATCCGGGCCGATTTTTCGAAGACTACACGCTGGGGCAGGTGATCGACCACGCGGTGCCGCGCACCGTCAAAATGGGCGAACGCGCGCTTTATCACATGCTGTATCCGGCGCGTCATGCGCTGTATTCGTCCGACCAGTTCGCGCAAGGCTGCGGTCTGCCGTTCTCGCCGCTGGATGACATGATCGCCTTTCACATCGTGTTCGGCAAAACCGTGCCGGATGTGTCGTTGAACGCGGTGGCGAACCTTGGCTATGCCGAAGGACGCTGGAAACTGCCCGTCTGGCCCGGCGACACCCTGCGTGCACGGTCCGAGGTGATCGGGCTGAAACAGAACTCGAACGGCAAGACCGGCGTGGTTTATGTGCGCACCACGGGACTGAATCAGCATGACGAGGAAGTGCTGGAATATGTGCGCTGGGTCATGGTGCGCAAGGGCGACGTTGATGCGCCGGCACCCGAAACGGTGGTGCCCGAGCTGACCAATGTGGTCGACCCCGCCGCGCTGGTGATCCCCAAGGGGCTGGATTTCAGCAACTATGATTTCACCCTGGCGGGCGAGCCGCACCGCTGGGGCGATTACGAGATCGGCGAACAGATCGACCACGTGGACGGTGTCACCGTGGAAGAGGCCGAGCATATGATGGCGACGCGGCTGTGGCAGAACACGGCCAAGGTGCACTTTGACACATCCGCACGCCCCGACGGCAGCCGCCTGATCTATGGCGGCCACGTGATTTCGATGGCGCGCGCGTTGTCGTTCAACGGGCTGGCCAACGCGCAGATGGTTGTGGGGCTGAACGGCGGCGCACATGCGAACCCCTGCCTGTCCGGCGACACGATCCGCGCGTGGTCCGAGGTTCTGGACAAGGCCGAAACCAGCGCCCCCGGTGTGGGTGCGCTGCGGCTGCGGCTGGTGGCGACCAAGGGCGGCGATCCGTTCAAGCTGCGCGGCGAAGACGGCAAATATTTGCCTGACGTACTGCTGGATCTGGATTATTGGGCGCTGGTTCCGCTTTAAGTGCAGGGCAGGGGTGGCGCATAAACCCTATAAAAACAGTCATGATTTATTTGTGATCACGGCGCAATCTACTGTGATCACAATATGCCGATTATTGCGGGGTGCGCTGAAAAACCACCCCTGTTAGTGGTAACAAATTGGCGCATCTACGTGACAGCGCGAAAAAACGGTTTAGTAAGAGACCAAGCACCAAGCCAAAGGAGTCGTCATGGCCGACGTGAACCGGGGCAACCGCCCGCTCTCACCGCATCTGACCATCTACCGCCCGCAACTGACGTCGATGACGTCGATCCTCACACGGATCACAGGCAACGCATTGCTGGTCACCACATTTCTGATCACATGGTGGTTCATCGCCGCCGCCACATCGCCCGAAGCCTTTGCAACCGCAGACGGTTTCCTGACAAGCTGGTTTGGCGATCTGGTGATGACGCTGTCGCTGTGGGGGCTTTGGTATCACACGCTGGCCGGTGTCCGGCACCTGATCTGGGACAACGGCGTTGGCCTTGAGATCAACACCGCCGAGAAACTTGGCTGGGCCGTCATTGGCGGATCGGTCGTTCTGACCATCCTGACCATCATCATCATCTAAGGGAGCCACCGATGCGTTATCTTACAGACCGCAAGCGCGCCGTGGGCATGGGATCGGCCAAATCCGGCACCGCCCATTTCTGGGCGATGAAAGTCAGCGCCGTTGCGCTGCTGATCCTGATCCCGCTGTTCGTCTTTACCTTTGGCCCGATGCTGGGCAAGCCCCACGCCGAGGTGCTGGAATACTTCAGCCACCCGTTCCCGGCCATCGTGGCTGCGCTGACCTTTGCCGTGACCATGAAACACTTCAAGGACGGCGTTCAGGTGCTGATCGAGGACTATGTCCACGGTGTCGCTGAAAAAATCTCGATCGTGGTGATGATCTGCGTCTGCTACGCCATTGCGGCGACGGGCCTTTTCGCCATCGCCCGCATCGCACTTTAAATCGCCAGTCAGAGGAGACATTTCAATGGCTGCATATGAATATGAAACACACGAATACGACGTCGTCGTCGTAGGCGCCGGTGGCGCTGGTTTGCGTGCGACGCTGGGCATGGCCGAACAGGGCCTGCGCACCGCTTGCGTGACCAAAGTGTTCCCGACCCGCTCGCACACCGTTGCCGCACAAGGCGGCATTGCCGCGTCGTTGTCCAACATGGGCCCCGACAACTGGCAATGGCACATGTACGACACCGTCAAGGGGTCGGACTGGCTGGGCGATACGGATGCGATGGAATATCTGGCCCGCGAAGCGCCCAAGGCGGTTTACGAGCTGGAACATTACGGCGTGCCGTTCTCGCGCACCGACGAGGGCAAGATTTACCAGCGCCCGTTCGGCGGCCACACCACCGAATTCGGCGAAGGCCCCGCCGTGCAGCGCACATGCGCCGCTGCCGACCGGACCGGCCACGCGATTCTGCACACGCTGTACGGCCAGTCGCTGAAGCAAAAGGCCGAGTTCTTCATCGAATATTTCGCCATCGACCTGATCATGTCCGAAGAGGGCGAATGCCAAGGCGTGATGTGCTGGAAGCTGGACGACGGCACCCTGCACCTGTTCAGCGCCAAGATGGTCGTGCTGGCCACCGGCGGCTATGGCCGCGCCTATTTCAGCGCAACCAGCGCCCACACCTGCACCGGCGACGGTGGCGGCATGGTGGCGCGTGCGGGTCTGCCGCTGCAAGACATGGAATTCGTGCAATTCCACCCCACCGGCATCTATGGTGCGGGCTGCCTGATCACAGAAGGTGCGCGCGGCGAGGGTGGCTATCTGACCAACTCCGAAGGCGAACGGTTCATGGAGCGTTACGCGCCCCAGTATAAAGACCTCGCGCCCCGCGACTATGTCAGCCGCTGCATGACGATGGAAATCCGCGAAGGCCGCGGTGTCGGCAAGAACGGTGACCACATCCACCTGAACCTGTCCCACCTGCCGCCCGAGACGCTGAAACTGCGCCTGCCGGGTATTTCGGAAAGCGCGCGGGTGTTCGCAGGTGTGAACCTGAACAAGGAACCGATCCCCGTGATCCCGACCGTGCACTATAACATGGGCGGTATCCCGACGAACTATTGGGGCGAAGTGCTGTCGCCGACCGAGGACGAACCCGATCGCGTCGCACCCGGCCTGATGGCCGTGGGCGAGGCGGGCTGTGCCTCGGTGCACGGCGCGAACCGGCTTGGCTCGAACTCGTTGATCGACCTTGTGGTCTTTGGCCGTGCCGCGGCGATCCGCGCGGGCAAGATCGTGAACCCCGACAGCGCCGTGCCCACGCCGAACCCTGCGTCGGTTCAGGCCGCTTTGGACCGTTTCGACAACACCCGCCACGCCAAGGGCAGCACGCCCACCGCAGAACTGCGCATGGAAATGCAGCAGACCATGCAAAAAGACGCCGCTGTTTTCCGTGAAGACAAGACGTTGCAGGCGGGCAAGGTTGCGATGGACGAGATTGCGGGCAAGTGGTCTGACATTCAGGTCACCGACCGCAGCCTTGTTTGGAACTCGGACCTGATGGAAACGCTTGAACTGGCCAACCTGATCCCCAACGCTGTGGCAACCATCACGGCGGCGGCGGCGCGCAAGGAAAGCCGCGGGGCACATGCCCACGAGGACTACCCCGAGCGCGACGACGAGAACTGGCGCAAGCACTCGTTGACATGGTTCGACGACAACAAGGCGACGCTGGGCTATCGGGCCGTACACATGGACCCGCTGACCAACGAAACCGAAGGCGGGATCGACCCCAAGAAGATCGCGCCGAAGAAGCGGACGTTCTGACCCATGCTTGGTGAAATCCGGCGCACGCTCAAGTCCGAAGGGTTGGCTGTCCATCCCATCAAGACACGTGCGTTCTATCTGAAAGGATACGGATTTTCCCCCGATGTCGTGTTTGATGTCGGGGTGCATGACGGCACGCCGTGGCTGTACAAATCCTTTGCCGATGCGCGCTTTGTGCTGATCGACCCGCAACCCGGTTGCGGCGACGTCGTGCGCGCCTCGGGGCAGCTTGAGGATTTCGACTTTCACGCCGTGGCGCTGGGGGCCGAGGCGGGCACAGCCACCCTGAACGTGCCCGAAACGGCACCTGGCAAGGGCGGCGCGATGGCGTCGTTGATGGAACGGACGGACAATCTGGCCGGTACGTTCAACAAGGTCGACACCTACGATGTACCGGTCAAGCGGCTGGACGACGTGGCGGCGGCCTATGACGGGCGCGTCGGGCTGAAGGTCGACACCGAAGGGTTTGAAACTGCCGTGCTGGCAGGCGGACCCGACACCCTGAAACGCTGCGAATTTGTGATACTGGAGCTGAGCGTGACCGAACGGTTCACCCAATCAACCCCACCTTCGGCGGCCATCGCGCTGCTGGCGGACGCAGGCCTGGAACTGCGCGACATCCTTGCCATCGCAGACGGCCCCGGCAAACGCGCACAGCCGCGCCACATGGACGTGATGTTCACGCGGTGGGCGGCATGAGGGCGCTGTTGATCGTATCGCTGCTGGCGCTGACCGCCTGCGCCGAAACCACCCAGGCGGTGGACGGCGTGGCGCGCCGCTCGGCCAAGGCGGCGGTGGCCGAAACCTTTGCCACCCGCTTTCCCATGGTGCCCAAGGCCGCCGTGACGCCGTTTTCCGACTGCGTCATCGACAACGCCTCGGCCCGTGAAATCGGCGAATTCGCCAAGGACGCCGTGATCGGCGTCAGTGAGACAACCGCTGCGCTGGTTCGAAGTGTGATCGAACGGCCAGAAACACAATCATGCATCACCAAGGCGGGCCTCGCAGCCCTGACCGCGTAAAGGAGACACCAGATGGTTCAACTGACGCTTCCCAAGAACAGCCGGATCAAGACCGGCAAAACATGGCCCAAGCCCGAAGGTGCCACCAACCTGCGCAAGTTCCAGATTTACCGCTGGAACCCCGACGACGGGAAAAACCCGCAGGTCGACACCTATTGGATTGATCTGGACGCCTGCGGCCCGATGATCCTGGACGCGCTGATCAAGATCAAGAACGAGATCGACCCGACGCTGACCTTCCGCCGCTCGTGCCGCGAGGGCATCTGCGGGTCGTGCGCGATGAACATCGACGGCATCAACACGCTGGCCTGCATCTATGGCATGGACGAGGTGAAGGGCGACGTGAAGATCTATCCGCTGCCGCACATGCCGGTGGTCAAGGATCTGATCCCCGACCTCACACACTTCTATGCGCAGCACGCATCGGTCATGCCGTGGCTGGAAACCAAGACCAACCGCCCCGCGAAAGAGTGGAAGCAGTCGGTCGAGGACCGCGAAAAGCTGGACGGCCTGTACGAATGCGTCATGTGCGCGTGCTGCTCGACATCCTGCCCCAGCTACTGGTGGAACGGCGACCGCTACCTTGGGCCAGCCGCCTTGCTGCACGCTTACCGCTGGATCATCGACAGCCGGGACGAGGCGACGGGCGAGCGTCTGGACGACCTTGAGGATCCCTTCAAGCTGTACCGCTGCCACACCATCATGAACTGCGCCAAGACATGCCCCAAGGGTCTGAACCCTGCCGCAGCGATTTCCAACATCAAGAAAATGATGGTCGAACGCGCCGTTTGATCCATCTGCGGCGCGCCCCTGCCGGGCGCGCCCTTTGCCCTCTGACCCGAGGTTGCACCTGTGCCCCATCCCCCAGACGATGCCGACGCCCGCCGCGCCATAGCGCCGGTGATCTGCTATCCGGTTGAAACGCTGCCACAGCCCGATATGGCGTTCTATTCAGCGGCCCGCGCGGGCTTGACCAAGGTCGACGCGGTCACAGTGCCCCCGCGCGATGCAGCGACCTTTACCGTTCCTGCGGGCCACATTTTCCGCATTTCATCGGTAGAGGGGCCGCAGGTGGGCGACCTGAACCTGTGGAACGCCCGTGACCTGTCCGAACGGTTCTATTCCGGCAAAACCCGCGCGCTGCACGGCACCCACATCAGCACCGGCGACCGCATGTGGTCCAGCTTTCCGGGGATGCGCCCCATGGCGACGGTGATCCACGACACGCTGGACTGGTACGGCATCGACAGTTTTGGCGGGTCGGTCCACGACGTGATCGGCACCCGTTGCGATCCCTACACCCACAACTTGCTGGCGGGCGGGCAGTACCACCACTGTTGTCATTCAAACCTGACACGCGCGCTGGCCGACCATCTGGGTGTGTCCCCGCATCAGGCAGAGCCGCATGTGCATGACGTGCTGAACGTGTTCATGTGCACCGGCTTTACCCGCGACACTGGCCAGTATTTCATGAAAGCCAGCCCCGTGCGCCCCGGCGATCACATCGACTTTTTCGCCGAGATCGACCTGCTTGGTGCGCTCAGCGCTTGCCCGGGGGGCGATTGTTCGTCCGAGCACTCCAGCGACACCGCCGCCTGTTATCCGCTGCTGGTCGAGGTGTTCCAACCGCAAGCGGATGCGCTGGCAGGTTGGCGCGCGCCCAAGCCCAACGGCTACGACCGCACTCACGGGCGTTGAACGCCGACACGGTCCAACTTCTCTGGTTCAATAAATCCCCGCCGGAGGCTCCCTCAGAAGCCCCCGCGCGACCGCTCAGACGATCAGGCGAACGCCGCTTCAAGCGCGATTTCGACCATGTCGCCAAAGGTCTTTTCGCGGTCTTCGGACGGCAGCGCCTCGCCGGTCTGCAAATGGTCACTGACGGTCAATACCGCCAACGCCCGACGGCCGTGCCGCGCGGCCAGTGTGTACAGCTCGGCCGCTTCCATCTCGACGCCCAATATCCCGTGGCGCACCATCTGTTCGTCCAGATCGGGGCGTTCAGCATAGAAAACATCTGACGAATAGATGCCGCCCACATGCGTCTTGGTTCCGCGCGCCTCGGCCGCTTTGACCGCAGCCGCCAGCAATCCGTAATCGGCGCAGGGGGCATAGTTCAGTTCGCGGAAAATGCCCGATGACGGCGAGGTGATGGTGCTGGCGGTCATCGCCACGATCACGTCGCGGATGCCCACATGGGGCTGCATCCCGCCGCAGGACCCGATGCGGATCAGTGTCTGGGCATTGTAATCGCGGATCAGTTCGTTGGCATAGATCGACAGCGACGGCATCCCCATGCCGGACCCCTGAATCGTCACCCGGTTGCCTTTGTAGGTGCCGGTAAAGCCCAGCATCCCGCGCACTTCGTTGACCAGCTCTGCGCCTTCCAGAAAGGTCTGCGCCGCCCATTTGGCGCGGTAGGGGTCGCCGGGCATCAAAACGGTTTCAGCGATCTGGCCGGGTTTGGCTCCGATGTGGACGGTCATTGGGGGGCTCCTAAACTGTGTCTTGCCCAGAGTGCCCGCATGACTGCGGTGGGGCAAGGGGACACGTTAGGGAAGCCAAAGAGGTGGGGGGAATGCAACGGCACTTTTTAACCTGGTCAAAAGGCGCCGTTGCAAAACTGTAAAAAGCCGTCTGGTTCAGATTTCCAGATCGGCGGGCTTTTTGCCGGCTTCAATCGCTTCGACATACCATTTGGGTTGGCGGCCCTTGCCGGTCCAGGTCTGCGAGGCATCCGCAGGGTTTGCGAATTTCGGAACCGAGGGGCTTTTGGCCTTGCCGCCCTTTTTCGAACCGGTGGCACCGGACAATTCGTCCAGCGAAAACCCGTATTCCGCAGCCGCTTTTTCAGCGGCCTTGAGGGCCTCGCGACGGTCGCGGGCCTGGGCGTTCTTAATCGCTGCTTTAACGTCGATCAGCAATTTTTCCAGATCCTTGTGGGACATGGTGTCGAGATCAATATTCATTACGGTGCCTTTCCAAAAGCGTACATTTCTGCATTGCGTAAAACCAAGCATTTAGCAAGCTTTTGAAAGTAATCAAGCTTTCTCGGAATTCGGGAAAGGGGCGTTCTTTTCCCGTATCAAGGGCAATTGACGCTATTCAGCGGCAACTGCTTTGGGGTCGACCAAAGTTACGATGTCTTTCATTATTGTATTCAATTCAAAGTCTTTCGGGGTATAGACCCGTGCGACGCCAAATCCCTGAAGACGTTTTGCATCTTCGTCAGGAATAATTCCGCCGACGATGACGGGAATATGTCCCAGACCTGCATTGCGCATTCTGTCCATCAAATCCTCGACCAGTGGCACATGGCTGCCCGACAGAATGGACAGGCCGACCACGTGGGCGTCTTGGTCCAATGCGGCGGCGACAATCTCTTCGGGCGTCAGGCGAATACCGTCATAGGTGATGTCCATGCCGCAATCGCGGGCGCGCACGGCGATCTGTTCGGCGCCATTGGAATGGCCGTCCAGCCCCGGTTTGCCCACCAGGAATTTCAACCGGCGGCCCAGCTTGTCGCTGACCGCGTCAACGGCGGCGCGCAGATCGTCCAAACCTTCGGTCTTGTTTGACACAGATGCAGAGACGCCCGTGGGGCCGCGGTATTCGCCAAACACATTGCGCATTTGGGCGGCCCATTCGCCGGTGGTCACGCCTGCGCGCGCCGCGGTGATGGATGCCGGCATGATGTTTTCGCCTGCCGCGGCTGCCGCGCGCAAATCGGCCAATGCGGCATCTACAGCCGCCTGATCGCGGCTGCTGCGCCAGTCTTGCAAGCGGCTGATCTGCTCGGCTTCGGTGGCGGGGTCCACGGTCATGATTCCGCCGTCTTCGGTCATCAGCGGCGATGGTTCGGTATTGGTGTATTTGTTCACGCCGACAACCACGGTTTCGCCCGCTTCAATACGGCTTAGACGGTCCGAGTTCGATTGCACCAGTTGCGCTTTCATATAGTCGATTGCGTCAATCGCACCGCCCATGCCGTCAAGGTTGTCCAGTTCCGCCCGCGCGCCGGCTTTCAATTCTTCCACCTTGGCATCGACCGCAGGGTTGCCATCGAACAAGTCATCGAATTCCAGCAAGTCCGTTTCAAAGGCCAGAATTTGCTGCATCCGCATCGACCATTGCTGATCCCAGGGGCGCGGCAGGCCAAGCGCCTCGTTCCACGCAGGCAATTGCACCGCGCGGGCGCGTGCCTTTTTCGACAGCGTCACGGCCAGCATTTCAATCAGAATACGGTAAACGTTGTTTTCAGGTTGTTGTTCGGTCAACCCCAGCGAATTGACCTGAACGCCATATCGGAAACGCCGGTATTTTGCATCTTCAACGCCATACCGGGTCGCGCATATTTCGTCCCACAAATCAACAAAGGCACGCATTTTGCACATTTCGGTCACAAACCGAATTCCGGCATTCACAAAAAACGAAATACGCCCAACCAATACGGGAAAGTCTTCTGCCGGAACGCGGGGTTTCAACGCATCCAGAACGGCGGTGGCGGTGGCCAGCGCAAATGCCAATTCCTGCTCGGGCGTGGCACCCGCTTCTTGCAGGTGATAGGAACACACGTTCATCGGGTTCCATTTCGGCACATTGGTATAGCAATATTCGGCCACGTCCGCGATCATCTTCAGTGACGGGGCAGGGGGGCAGATATAGGTGCCGCGGCTGAGGTATTCCTTGATCAGGTCGTTTTGCACGGTGCCTTGCAGCCCCGCCACATCCGCGCCCTGTTCTTCGGCGACGGCGATATACAGCGCCAGCAACCAAGGGGCGGTCGCGTTGATCGTCATCGACGTGTTCATCTGTTCCAGCGGAATGTCCTGAAACAACGCCCGCATGTCGCCCAGATGCGCCACCGGCACGCCAACCTTGCCCACTTCGCCCCGTGCCAGAATGTGGTCGCTGTCGTAGCCGGTCTGCGTCGGCAGATCAAAAGCGACAGACAGGCCGGTCTGGCCTTTTTCCAAATTCGACCGGTACAGCGCATTCGACGCCTTGGCGGTCGAATGGCCTGCGTAGGTGCGGATAAGCCAGGGGCGATCTTTTTGTGTCATCGAAAGGCCTCGTGAATCTGGGTGGGCAATATTATTGCGTCATGGACTAGCTATATGAAACTTTCGGGTAGTGTCAATTCGCTGCATCGCGGCGTAAACGCATTTTGTGATCTGTGCCCGATTGCCAAGCCGTCAACCGCACCTGCTGCGCCGCTTTGTGCAGTTGGGTGTTGTCCTTGGACCGATCCGGCTGCAAATGTGGCGGCATGACGCAAACCATCCAACTTCCCTTATGGCTGTTCATTGTCATCGTGTTGTTCGCAACGGTCACGGCGCTGAGCCATTTCCTGCTGCCGTCCGTGCGCTGGTTCTTTCGGCGGCGTCTGGAGAAAGCCGTCGCGCGGCTGAACACCCGCCTGACGCGGCCCATCGAGCCGTTCAAGCTGGCGCGCAGGCACGATATGATCCAGCGTCTGGTGTATGACCCGCAGGTGACGCAGGCCATTGTGGAACACGCACGCAAAGAAGGCGTGCCGGAAAACGTCGCCTTTGAGCAGGCCAAACGCTATGCCCGCGAAATCGTGCCCAGCTTTTCAGCCTTTACCTATTTTGGCGTTGGCATTCGCATCGCACGGTTTCTGGCCAACACGGTCTATGATGTGCGCACCGGTCTGCTGAACGAAACCGCGCTGAAAAACGTGGCCCCTGATGCCACGGTGATCTTTGTGATGAACCACCGGTCCAACATGGATTATGTGCTGGTCACCTATCTGGCCGCGCGCGCGTCGGCGCTGTCTTATGCGGTGGGCGAATGGGCACGGGTCTGGCCGTTAAGCGTGCTGATCAAGTCGATGGGTGCCTATTTCATCCGGCGCAAATCCCGTGGTGCGCTCTACCGGCGCGTTCTGCAACGCTATGTCCAGATGGCGACCACAGGGGGCGCGACACAGGCGATCTTCCCCGAGGGCGGTCTGTCGCTGTCTGGGCGCGTGATGCCGCCCAAGCTGGGGCTGCTGTCCTATGTGGTCGAGGCCTGGGAGGAATCGGGCCGCGAGGTCGTCTTTGTTCCCGTGGCCATCAACTATGACAGGGTGCTGGAAGACCGCATTCTGATTTCCGCCAGCAACGAAGGCAGCCGCCGGTTCCGGGCGCGTATTTCGGTGATCCTGTTCTACATCCTGCGCAAGGGGTGGCTTCGGCTGTTCGGCACGCAAATGCGCTTTGGCGAGGCGGCGGTGGTGTTCGGCCAGCCTGTGGCCCTGTCCAGCTACGCGCCAAAGCCGGACATCGAGGCGCTGGGGGCCGACCTGATGCGCCGGATCGAAAGCGAAATGCCGCTGTGTTTTGTGCCGGTGCTGTCGCGGGTGATGCTGCGGGCGACGGCTCCGCTGGATCACGATGCCCTGCAACAGGCCATGCAAACCGAAATACGCGCCGCCAAGACCAATGTGCTGGCGTCACAGGATTCGATCCGCAACATCAGCCTGAAGGCGGAAAAGCACATGCTGTTGCGCGGGCTGATCATCGAAACCGACGGGCAGTACGCCATGAACCCTGCGGAACGGGACGTTTTGCAGTTCTATGCCAACTCGATCGCGCATTTTTATCCTGATGCTGCGACTGCGCCCTAAATTTCTGCGCGCGCAAAGTCATAAAATTACAAAAAGTGACCAAATGCGGTTGCAATGTTGCGCGGGTCTTAATATTTCATCCTAAACCCGTCGCGATTCTGCACTGCGGCGATTCATCTACGGCTAAGGAGACTGGCATGGCTTTGGACACTGGCATCGCGCACTACGAAGCACCCGAAAAAGACCTGTACGAAGTGGGCGAAATGCCCCCGTTGGGTTATGTCCCCAAGCAGATGTACGCATGGGCCATCCGCCGCGAACGGCACGGCGAGCCGGACAAGGCGATGCTGCAAGAGGTCGTGGATGTGCCCGAGCTGGACAGCCAGGATGTGCTGGTTCTGGTGATGGCTGCGGGCATCAACTACAACGGCGTTTGGGCGGCCCTTGGGCAGCCGATCAGCCCTTTTGACGGTCACAAGCAACCCTATCACATTGCCGGTTCCGATGCCTCGGGCATCATCTGGGCGGTGGGCGACAAGGTGAAGCGCTGGAAAGTCGGCGACGAGGTTGTGATCCACTGCAACCAGGATGATGGCGACGACGAGGAATGCAACGGCGGCGATCCGATGTATTCGCCCAGCCAGCGCATCTGGGGTTACGAGACGCCCGACGGTTCGTTCAGCCAGTTCACCCGCGTGCAGGCGCAGCAGTTGATGCCGCGCCCCAAGCACCTGACATGGGAAGAAAGTGCCTGCTACACGCTGACACTGGCCACCGCCTACCGGATGCTGTTCGGCCACGAGCCGCACGACCTGAAACCTGGCCAGAACGTTCTGGTCTGGGGCGCGTCGGGTGGTCTGGGCTCTTATGCGATCCAGTTGATCAACACCGCAGGGGCCAACGCCATTGGCGTGATCTCGGACGAAAGCAAGCGGGACTTTGTGATGGATCTGGGCGCCAAGGGCGTTCTGAACCGCAAGGATTTCAACTGCTGGGGCCAGTTGCCCAAGGTGAACACGCCTGAATACAACGCCTGGTTCGCCGAGGCGCGCAAGTTCGGCAAGGCCATCTGGGACATCACCGGCAAGGGCGTGAACGTCGACATGGTGTTCGAACATCCGGGCGAGGCGACATTCCCTGTGTCGACCTTTGTGGTGAAAAAGGGCGGTATGGTCGTGATCTGCGCGGGCACATCTGGTTTCAACCTGACCTTTGACGTGCGTTACATGTGGATGCACCAGAAGCGTCTGCAAGGCAGCCACTTTGCCCACCTGAAACAAGCGTCTGCCGCCAACCGCCTGATGCTGGAACGCCGTCTTGATCCGTGTATGTCCGAGGTGTTCCTGTGGAACGACCTGCCCGATGCGCATATGAAAATGATGCGCAACGAACACAAGCCCGGCAACATGTCGGTGCTGGTGCAGGCCCCCAAGACCGGCCTGCGCACGTTCGAGGACGCATTGGAAGCCGGCCGGTAACACCTGCGCACGTCTAAGATGAACCAAACGCCCGCGAATCACTTGTGACGCGCGGGCGTTTTTGCGTTTGCAAACCTTGCCCTGCAACCTCAATGACTTGGCAAAACCGCTCTCGCCATTTCGGGGGAGTGCCAATACGCGAATTTCTTAAGAAATTTGCTCCTGCTATAGTTGAATTAACCGACTGTTAACCAACTGAGGGCGAACCTGATATGAAGAGCGATTGGATTTTGGATGTTCTGACGGATCTCCGGGCCTTTGCCCACGCAAACGGATTGCCCCTTCTGGCCGAGCAGCTGGACGACACCGCAATCGTTGCAATGGCCGAGATCTCGGGAAAAGCAGAACCGGTAACAGGCGGGCCCGATGACGCTGAATGCGCAGATGGAAACCATTTTGGAGAGGCTGGAGCGGTCTGAAACGCTGGACGTTCTTCAGAGTGTCATTGAAGAGTTCGCCGAGGTTTTTGGCGTAAATCACATGATCTATCACTGGGTGGACAGTGCGGGCGATCAGTACGGATGTGGTACATATTCCGGCGAATGGCGTACACGTTACCTGGAACAGAATTACCTGCGCATCGACCCCGTGGTGATCGGGTGTTACCAGCGGTTTCATCCCGTTGACTGGAAGCGTCTGGATTGGTCCAGCAAAGCCGCCCGCGCCTTTCAGGCCGAAGCGATTGAATACGGCGTCGGCAATCAGGGGTTTACCGTGCCGATCCGCGGCCCCAACGGCCAGTTTGCGTTGTTCACCGTATCGCACAGTTGCGACGACGCCACATGGGCCACATTCACCGAAACCCATCGCCGTGCGCTGATCCTGATTGCCCACGCTTTCAACCAAAAGGCGCTTGAATTCGAACCCGACCGCCAGCCAGAGCAAGCGCGCAGCCTGTCGCCGCGTGAAGTGGACAGCATGACTTTGCTGGCGATGGGATACAGCCGCGCACAAGTGGCTGAAACCTTGTCGATTTCCGAACATACCTTGCGGGTCTATATCGAAAGTGCGCGGTTCAAGCTGGGGGCGATGAACACGACACATGCGGTGGCCCGCGCTATGAGCCGTGGGCTGATTGTTGTGTAGTGTTGCGCAACCATCTCTAGCAGCGCACGGTCGCTATTGCCCACGTTAACCCGCGTGCCGCTACCCCGTTGGTCAATCAGACCAATGGGGAGCCACACACATGCTGCGTTACATCTACGGCACCGACCTTCATACCTTTCCCGCCCTGCGCGACGCCATGTTCCGCGACCGCGCCGACCAGTTCAAAACGCGCCTTGGCTGGGAGGTCAGCGTGGACGACACCGGGGCCGAGCGGGATCAATACGATGACCTGAACCCGCTGTATGTGATTTGGGAGGAACCCGACGGCAGCCACGGCGGCTCGATGCGGTTTCTGCCCACTACGGGGCCGGTGATGGTGAACGACCATTTTGGCCATCTGACCGATGGTGTGCCCATCGCCAGCCCCCGCATCTGGGAATGCACCCGCTTTTGTCTGGCACGCGGTGCGGGCAGCCACGTTGCGGCGGCGTTGATGCTGGGCGGGGGCGAGATTATGGAAAACTTCGAAGTGGACCATTTCGTCGGCGTGTTCGACGCGCGCATGGTGCGCATCTATCGCATGATCGGCGCGTCGCCCGAGGTGTTGGGCAGCACGGGCGCGGGCCGCGACAAAATCAGCGTCGGTTTGTGGCAGTTCGCGCCCGCAGACAAGGCCGCCGTGGCACAGCGGGCCGGAGTCCGCCCGGACCTGTCGCGCCAGTGGTTCGACCAGTCCTTTGGCAGCACTCACAGACAAAATCTGGCGCGCACTGCCTAAAGCGCGCCTTCCCTCTGGTCCCCGCGGCGGCTCGGGCTTAGGGTCGCCAAATGACCGATACCGCCCTTACATACTCCGACGATCAGGCCGTGGCCTATGACGCAGTGACCGAGATGCTGCGGGGCGCAGGCATTGATCTGGACGAACACCTGTTGATGCCGCCGAAATCCTCGGCCAGCGCGGTGATGGCGGTCACGGGCAAGGCAGGGTCGGGCAAGACGCTGCTGCTGGCGCAGCTATATAAGGCGCTGGAGCAGGCGGGGGTCGAGGTTGTGTCGGGCGACTACGAATCGCGCAAGCGCAAGGAAAAGCGCACGCTGGCGATCCTTGCCCCCACCAACAAGGCGGCCAGCGTGCTGCGTCTGCGCGGGGTGCCTGCGACGACGATCCACCGCATTCTGTACACGCCGGTCTATGATCCCGAATATGAACGCATCGCCGAATGGCTGGCCGGCAATGGCGAACGCCCCGAAATTCCCGACCTGACCGAGCTCGCTCTGGACCGCGCGGCGGCGTTCTATGCCAACAACAAATCCATCCCCGGCGCGCTGGCGGCCGCCGGTCTGCGGGGCAGCGATTTCATCACCGGCTGGAAGCGTCGGGAAGAGCCGTTGGACATCGGTTTTATCGACGAATCCTCGATGCTGGATGACAAGCAGTTCGACGACCTGAAGGAAATCTTCCCGACGCTGCTGCTGTTCGGTGATCCGGCTCAGCTTGCCCCTGTGGGACAATCCGGCACCATGGTGTTTGAAAAACTGCCCGCCCCGCGCGTGCTGAACCTAAGCCGTGTGCACCGGCAGGCCGCCGACAACCCGATCCTGGACCTGGCGCACGCGCTGGCCGATCCGGCGCTGGAATTCCATCACTTCGAGAAGATGATCGAGGACGCTGCAAAACGTGACGAGCGGGTGGTCTGGGGCCAGCGGGTCGAGGTGGACCTGATGGCGCGCAGCCCGGTTCTGGTCTGGCGCAATGCCACGCGTATCCGGCTGATCAACGCCTTTCGCACCGTTTACGGCGCACCCGAAGACGCGCTGATCGAAGGCGAGCCGTTGATCTGCGACGGGATCGAACTGCCATTGAAGCACCGCAAGAAACGACTGGACCTTGAGGCACGCGGCCTGATCAAGGGCGCGCAGGTGGTGTTTCTGGGGGCAGGGCGCAAGCCGGGCTTTTCACGGTTGCATGTGATGGGCGCGGAAGACCCGCAGATTTCCGCCGCCTCGATCGTGAAGATCGAAAAGCCGGACGAGGAAGAACCGTTCATCCCCTTTGCTGCCCGTATGGGGGCCACGTTCCTGCACGGCGCCGCCGTGACCATTCACAAGGCCCAGGGCAGCCAGTGGGACACGGTGCAGGTGTTCGCACCCGATCTGTTCGTCGCGGCACGCATGGGCCGTGTCGAGGCAGGGCAACCCTTGTGGAAGCGTCTGGCCTATGTGGCCATCACCCGCGCGCAGGACCGTCTGATCTGGGTGGTGCGCAACCGCCTGTCGAAGCCGACCGAACCGTTGCGTGTGGATGATCTGCGCGCGGTGCCTGCCGCGCCGCTTAATCTGGCCGAACCCGAAGCGTTCCTGTAGCCAGCAAGTTGAAGATACAGTTGCTAGGGCCCTGACCCTAACGCCGCAACAACGCGAAACCCGCCGATGCGCCCCAACCGGCTGCGATGGCGATGGCGATCGACATCAGCCCGTACAACAGGGGCTGATTGCGTGAAAGCGAATGCAACCACCGCTCCAGCCCGACTTTGCGGACTTCGATTGTGGTCTGGTATTGCGTCACGACCTTGCCATTGCGCGTCAGAAAGATGCGGGTGACATAGCCGCCTTCGGTCACGGCCGACGGCAGTTGGATCGACGTGCGAAACAGCGTTTGCTGATCGACGTTTACGTTGCCTTCCAGCACCTGATACAGGCCCACGTTGCCACGGATGCGGATCAGTGCGCGGGTAAAGGATGCCGAGTCCAGAATGGTCATCGGCGCGCCGACCGAGCGGATCGCACGGGGCACGGTGATGCGGTGGCGCAGGTCTTCGATATTGGAAAGGACCTCGCGCAGCGGGCCGCTGGACGCCACGGCATAGTAGCTGGGCGCACGGTCGACATCCACGGCATCGGTGTTGATCCAGATGCCATAGCGGTGTTCCTTGCGGCGCACGGTGACGGGCATGGATGGTCCTGCAACTGTGATCACCACCTCAAGCGGTGGCCCATCGGGGATCGGTTGTTCGCGGCGAACAGCGCCGAAAATCAGGATTTCCGAGCCGTCGAAGCTGGCAGTGATCGCAACTTCGTCTTTGGACAGGCCCAGAACGACCTCTTCGGCGCGCGCAGGCAAGGCGGCGCAAAAGGTCAGAAAGGCCAGCACCAGACCGCGCATCACTGCACCACCATGGGGGCAATCGAATACAATTCCGACGGCTGCAACAACAGTTCAAGCGCCAGCTTGCCACAGACGATGATCACCAGCAGGGCCAGCAAGACGCGCAACTGTTCGGCCTTCATCCGCAGGCCGATGTTGGTGCCGATCTGCGCACCGATGACGCCGCCCACCAGCAGCAGAACCGCCAGAACCACATCGACGGTATAGTTGGTGGTTGCGTGCAGCATGGTGGTGAAGGCGGCCACGAAAATGATCTGGAACAGCGACGTGCCGATCACCACTTTGGTCGGCATCCCAAGGATGTAGATCATCGCGGGCACCATGATAAACCCGCCGCCGACGCCCATGATCGCGGCCAGAACCCCGACGAACAGCCCCACCATCAGCGGCGGGATCACCGAGATATACAGCCCCGAAACGCGGAACCGCATCTTGAGCGGCATCTTGTGGACCAGACCGTGCTTTTTCCGCTTGGGCTTGATGCCCGACGACGACCGGCGCAGCGCGGCCAGGCTTTCGACGAACATCAGCGAGCCGATGATGCCCAGAAACACCACATAGCAAAGCCGCACCATCAGATCGACCTGACCGATCGACCGAAGGTAGTTGAAAATCGCCACACCGGCGGCGGCCCCGATCAGACCGCCGACCAGCAGGACCGTGCCCATTCGCAGATCCACCGTGCGCCGCCGGAAATGCGCCAGAACGCCCGAGAAGGACGAAGCGACAATCTGGTTCGCGCCCGTGGCCACGGCCACTGCCGGTGGGATGCCGATAAAGAACAGCAGCGGCGTCATCAAAAAGCCGCCGCCGACGCCGAACATACCTGACAAAATGCCGATCAGCCCGCCCAAGCCCAGCAGCAAGAAGGCATTTACCGAAACTTCTGCAATGGGAAGGTATATTTGCATACCCCTACTTAGGCCACGTCACGGGACGAAAGCAATATGCTACACCGCAGCATGGAGCGTCAGGACCGACAAATCGCGAAATCTGGACCTATCGTTCCTTGACGTATGGCTCGCCCCCGGCGCGCGGTGGGTTGGCGCGGCCGACAAAGCCCGCCAGAATGATCACCGTCATGATATAGGGCAGGGCGCCCAACAGTTGGCCCTGCACGCGCATTCCGGTCAGGGCAGTGATCACATCGGGGCGGGTTTCCAGCGCGCCGAACAGCCCGAACAACAGCGTGGCATAGAGCGCGTACCAAGGCCGCCACTTTGCAAAGATCAGCGCCGCCAGTGCGATATAGCCACGTCCGGCTGACATATCCTTGACGAACCCGGCCTGAAGGGCGGTCGACAGATAGGCCCCGGCGATGCCGCACAGCACGCCGCAGATCGCAACGGCGGCATAGCGCAGCGCCACGACCGACACGCCGGCGGTGTCCACAGCGGCAGGGTTCTCGCCCACGGCCCGCAGGCGCAGGCCAAAGCGGGTGCGGAACAGAATGAACCATGTCAGCGGCACGGCGGCAAAGGCCATGTAGACAAGGATGGAATGCCCCGAGATCAGCTCGGAATAGATCGGGCCCAGAAACGGCACATCGGCCACCGCATCGGCAAAGGGCAGGGTGATCGGCGTGAACCGCCCGCCGCCCATCAGCGACGGTGTGCGCCCGCCCTGATGGAACCAGCTTTGCGCAATCAGCACCGTCAGACCCGAGGCCAGAAAGTTGATCGCCACGCCGGAAATCAGTTGGTTGCCGCGAAAGGTGATCGAGGCGACGCCGTGCAGTGCGCTCAGCATCAACGACGCCGCGATGCCCGCCAGCAGGCCCAGCCAGACCGATCCGGTGACCGAAGCCACGGCGGCGGAAAAGAAGGCGGCGGCCAGCATCTTGCCCTCGAGGCCGATGTCGAAAATACCCGCGCGTTCGCTGAACAGGCCGGCAAGACAGGCCAGCAGCAGCGGCGTGGCAAGGCGCACAGTGCTGTCGAGCAGTTGGATCAGGGTCAGGAAATCCATGATATTACTCCGCCGGCTCTACAGGTTTGCGTTCGGGCTTGGGCGCGCGGGCGCGGCGCAATGCAAGAAACATCCGCTCCAGCGGCATCCGCACCATATTGTCCAGCGCACCCGTAAACAGGATCACCAACGCCTGAATGACGACGATCAGCTCGCGCGGGATCGTGGTCCATAGCGCCAGTTCGGCCCCGCCCTGGTACAGAAATCCGAACAGGATCGCGGCGATGAAAACGCCAAAGGGATGACTGCGGCCCATCAGGGCCACGGCGATGCCGATGAAACCGGCCCCTTCCACCGCGTTCAGGACCAGCCGCTCGGCCTCGCCCATGACGTTGTTGATCGCCATCAAACCGGCCAGCCCGCCGGAAATGATCATGGTGATCATGGTGATCTTGAACGGCGAAATACCCGCGTATTTCGCAGCACTTTCAGAATGCCCATAGGCCCGCAGCTCGTACCCCAGACGGGTGCGCCAGATCAGCACCCAGACCAGCACACAGGCCAGAACGGCCACCAGCAGAGTGATGTTGGCGGGGGCTGCCTTGGAAAAGTTGATGCCCAAGGGGGCCAGCACATCGTGCAAGGTCGGCAGATGCGTCCCTTCGGGGAAACGGGCGGTCGCGGGGTCCATGCTGCCGCGTGGGCGCAGGACGTTCACAAGGATGTAGTTCAGCAAGGAGGCGGCGATAAAGTTGAACATGATCGTGGTGATGACGATATGGCTGCCCCGCTTGGCTTGCAGATAGGCGGGGATCGCGGCCCAGATCGCGCCGAAAATGCCGGCCATGACAATTGCACCCAGCAGCGCCAGCGACCAGTGCGGCCAGGGGATGTAAAGACAGGCCAGCGCCACGCCCAAACCGCCCAGGGCCGCCTGACCTTCGCCACCGATGTTGAACAGCCGTGCGTGAAAGGCCACGGCGACCGCAAGGCCGGTGAACATGAAGTTGGTGGCGTAATACAGCGTATAGCCCCAGCCATAGGTCGACCCCAGCGCGCCCGACACCATCAGCTTGACGGCGGCGATGGGGTCTTCGCCGATGGCCAGGATCACCAGCGCCGAGATGATGGCGGCCAGGATCAGCGAGATCAGCGGCACGAGGATCACCTCGGCCCATTTTGGCATCACATCCATGCGGCGGCTCCTGTCTGGTGGGCGGGGCGGTGGGGGCGCTGCCCCCGTCCCTGCGGGACTCCCCCGGGATATTTACAGCCAAAAGAACGCAGGGTCATTGCGGGACCTCCATGCCGGCCATCAGCATCCCCAGTTCCTTTTCGTCGGTCTGTTCGGGCAGGCGTTCGCCCATGATGTGCCCGTCGAACATCACCGCGATGCGGTCTGACAGGGAAAAGATTTCCTCAAGCTCGACCGAGACCAGCAGGATCGCCTTGCCCTGATCGCGCAGGGCGACGATTTGCTGGTGGATGAATTCGATGGCACCGATGTCAACGCCGCGCGTGGGCTGGCCCACCAACAGCAGGTCGGGGTTGCGTTCGATCTCGCGGGCGAGGACGATTTTTTGCTGGTTGCCGCCCGAGAAATTCTTGGCCGCCAGTTTCGGATTGGGCGGGCGCACGTCGAAACGTTCCATTTTTTCGGCGGTGTCCGCCTGAATGGCGGCGTTGTCCATCAGCGGCCCGGACCGATAGGCCGGATCGTGATGATAACCGAAGGCGGTGTTTTCCCAGGCGTGGAAATCCATGATCAGACCTTCGCGCTGGCGATCCTCGGGCACGTGGGCGATGCCGCGGGCGCGGCGCGACTGGCCGTCGGAATGTTTGCCGCTGAGGTCGATGGGATCGCCGTTCAGCAGCACGGTGCCGGTGCCGCGCGCATAGCCGCCCAGCAGTTCCAGCAGTTCGGACTGGCCGTTGCCTGCGACACCGGCGATGCCG
This sequence comes from uncultured Pseudosulfitobacter sp., assembly GCF_963976325.1. Lineage (NCBI taxonomy): Bacteria > Pseudomonadati > Pseudomonadota > Alphaproteobacteria > Rhodobacterales > Roseobacteraceae > Pseudosulfitobacter > uncultured Pseudosulfitobacter sp. The sequence goes on along the minus strand of NZ_CAXBJW010000013.1, from coordinate 30,628 downwards.
ACGATTTCGCCGGCCCGCACTTGCAGGTTGATGCCCTTGAGCCGCTCCACCCCAGTCTCGTCGGTGACATGCAGGTTCTGGATGTCCAGCACGACGTCACCCGGCGCCGCGGGGGCCTTGTCCACGCGCAACAGCACCTTGCGGCCCACCATCAGCTCGGCCAGTTGCTCGGGCGTGGTCTCTGCTGTCTTGACCGTGGCGGTCATTTGCCCGCGCCGCATGACGCTGACGGTGTCGGTGATTTCCATGATCTCGCGCAGCTTGTGGGTGATCAGGATGATGGTTTTGCCCTCTTCGCGCAGCCGACCCAGAATGCGGAACAGCTGGTCGGCCTCGGCGGGGGTCAGCACGCCGGTGGGTTCGTCCAGGATCAGGATGTCGGCCTGCCGGTACAGCGCCTTGAGGATTTCGACGCGCTGTTGCATCCCCACGCCCAGATCCTCGATCACGGCGTCGGGGTTCACGTTCAGCCCGTATTCCTGTTCCAGCGCGACCAGTTCCTTGCGGGCCTTGCCCAGCGACGTGGTCAGCGACCAGCCGTCTTCGGCGCCCAGGATGATGTTTTCCAGCACGGTGAAGTTTTCGACCAGCTTGAAGTGCTGGAACACCATGCCGATGCCCGCCGCAATCGCGGCCTGACTGTCGGGAATGTCGGTTTTGGTGCCACTGATGAAAACCTCGCCTGCGTCGGCTTTGTAAAAACCGTAGAGGATGCTCATCAGGGTGGATTTGCCTGCGCCGTTCTCGCCGATGATCCCGTGGATCGTGCCGGGCATCACGCGGATCGAGATGTCCTTGTTGGCCTGCACGGGGCCAAAGGCCTTGGATATGCCTTTGAGTTCAATCGCGGGGGCAACGGAGGTGGCTGACATGGCTGGCGAACCCTTTGTCTTGCGAAAGGGCCGCGCCAGTTGACATGGCGCGGCCCCTGCATGGTTTCAAAAAGCGATCAGAACGACAGTGCGGGGCAGCTGTCGTCGGATGTGTAGTCGTGGACCACGATGTCACCCGATGCGATCGACGCGGCTGCCGCGTCTACGGGGGTTTTCATCGCTTCGGTGACCAGGTCTGCGTTGTTTTCATCCATCGCATAGCCGACGCCGCCGTTGGCCAGGTCCAGTACTTCGACGCCACCTTCCAGCGCGTCGCCCGCTTTCATCGATTCGTACACGGCCACATCAACACGCTTCAGCATCGAGGTCAGAACCTTGCCCGGGTGCAGGTGGTTCTGGTTGCTGTCGACGCCGATGGACAGGATGCCCTCGTCGGCGGCGGTTTGCAGAACGCCCACGCCGGTGCCGCCGGCTGCGGCATAGACCACGTCAGCGCCCTGGCTGATTTGCGCCTTGGTCAGTTCCGAACCTTTGACGGGGTCATTCCAAGCTGCCGGTGTTGTGCCAGTCATGTTCGAGATGATGGTTGCATCGGGGTTCACCGCCTTGACGCCCTGGGCGTAGCCGCAGGCGAATTTGCGGATCAGGGGGATGTCCATGCCGCCGATAAAGCCGACGGTGCCGGTTTTCGACGCTTCGGCTGCCAGCATGCCAACCAGATAGGACCCTTCGTGCTCGGTAAAGCCGATGACCTTGACGTTGGGGGCGTCGACCCAGCCGTCAATGGTGACGAATGTTGTGTCGGGATAATCGGGAGCAACCACTTCCAGCGCGCTTGAGAACGCAAAGCCGGTGGTGATCACCGGGTTGGCACCCGATTCTGCAAAGCGGCGCAGGGCCTGCTCGCGCTGTGCTTCGGATTGCATTTCAATCTCGCGGAACGTGCCGCCGGTTTCTTCGGCCCAGCGTTGCGCGCCGGCAAAGGCGGCTTCGTTGAAGGATTTGTCGAATTTGCCACCCAGATCATAGACCAGCGCGGGTTCGGCAAAAGCGGCACCTGCGGTCAGGGCCAGCCCGGCAGCGGCGCCCAGAAATTTTTGCATAAGGGTCATGTGGTATCTCCCAGTGTTCGTGTTTGGAGCCTGTCGCCCGATGGGGCGGCGGGGCCCGACGCCCGTGCATTTCTGTGTGCATAACAGGCAGATCAGATTGATCAGATGCAAATAAGGCCGCACCGTGGGTGCCGGGTCAACCGCTTTTTCTGCGGATGGGTGCGGATTCGGCAGGCTGACCTAAGGTGAGGTTAGCCGAGCGGCGCGCGCATAAGCACGGCGTCAACGGCCGGCGCGCCTGCACGGGCATAATAGGCCGTGCGCAGCCCGGATTGCGCAAAGCCGCAGCTGCCATAAAGCGCGCGCGCAGGGGCGTTGTCTGCGGCAACCTCGAGAAAAGCGTCACTGGCGCTTTGCGCGGCCAGCGTCATCCAGCGGGTCATCAATCTGCGTCCGGTCCCCTGGCCCTGATGGGCAGGATCGACGGCGATGGTCAGCAGCTCGGCCTCGCCTGCGACCACCCGCACAAGGGCAAACCCGTGCGGTGCCGTACTGGTGAAAACATGCGGGCTGTCCAGAAGGCTGGTGAATTCGGCGGCGGTCCAGGGGCGCGCGTCGGTGAAGGCCGCGGCGTGAATCTGCGCCATGTCTTGCGGGGTCATGACGTGACAGGCGGCAATATCACCGGCGGCACGTCACGGCCCGGTGCCGCATCGGCGGGCCGCAGGTAGTAGGGCGCGGGCGGCGGGGCGCTTTGCGGGAACCGCGCTGCGGCGTGGCGGGCGATGGCGGCGGCCAGATCGGCAGGTGCAGGATCGGGGGACAGCGTGGTGCCGTCAGCTTCAACCTCTGCGCGGGTGACCAAAGCGGGGCCATCTGCCCGCATCACATAGACCGATTCGCGTGGCGCGGGCACGCAGACGAGTGGCAATTGCAGGCCATTGCGTTGGTCAAAGCCGGTGACGCCGTAGGCTGGCACATCCAGCCCCAGCGCCAGACCGCGCGCGGCAGAGACACCGATGCGAATGCCCGTGAAGTTGCCGGGCCCGACACCAACCCCCAGCGCATCCAGATCGCGCCACGTCAGGCCATGACGGGCCAAAAGCTCTTGCAGCAGGCCCATCAGGCGTTCGGCCTGTCCGCGTGTCATCTCTTCGGCCACCGTCTCGACCACGCTGCCGTCTGACCACAGGGCAGCCGCACACCACGCGCCCGAGGTGTCAAAGCCCAGGATGGTGCTCATGGCGCGACCCCGCACATGGCAGAAACGCGCTTGGCAGAAACGCGCAGGGCGCCGCACATGCAGCGCCCGCAAGGACTTGAGACATCACGCACGAAGATCAGACCGCGACGGGGCGCACTTCGGTGACTTCGGGGATGTAATGGCGCAGCAGGTTTTCGATGCCCATTTTCAACGTCAGCGTGGACGACGGGCAGCCGGCGCAGGCGCCTTGCATGTGCAGGTAGACAACGCCGCGGTCAAAGCCGTGGAACGTGATGTCGCCGCCATCCTGTGCCACGGCGGGGCGCACGCGGCTGTCCAGCAGTTCCTTGATCTGGCCGACAATCGCGCCATCCTCGCCCGAATGCTCGGCATGGCCGGATGCAGGCGCGTGGCCCTCGTCCATGACCGCGTCGCCGGACTGGTAATGTTCCATGATCGCGCCCAGAACGCCGGGCTTCATGTGATCCCATTCGGTCGCGTCATCCTTGGTCACGGTGACAAAGTCGGTGCCAAAGAACACGCCAGTCACGCCCGATACGGCAAAGATACGCTGTGCCAGCGGCGATTTTGCAGCGGCGTCGGCTGTGGGGAAGTCGGCGGTGCCCATGTCCAGAACGGTCTGGCCGGGCAGAAACTTGAGTGTCGCGGGGTTCGGCGTCGATTCGGTTTGGATGAACATGGCAGGCGCTCCTCGTGGGCTGTTACACCTGATATGCGGATGATGGGCCCGCAAGTCAAGGTTTGGAACCATTCTAAACTGTATCGCTTAGCGGCACATGACCCCGGTCAGCGCCTGAGCGGGATCGTTTGGCGGTGCATCCGGCCCTGCGGCCGCGCGCTGATAGGTGATCTGATGCGCATCCAGAAAGGCAGGCAGTCCCGTGATGCCAACCACGGCGGCAAGCTTGCGCAGCCCCTTGGCCTGGGCGTCTGTGGCCCCGTGCAAGGTCAGCGGACCTGCGACCACGCCAATCACCTGGTCCTGTGCGTCCAAAACCGGCGCGCCGATGTTGCGTTTCTTGGCGGGAATTTGCGCAATCATCTGTCCGGTGGCTTCGATCTGACCCAAAAGGCGCACTTCGGAGCGTTTGGCCTCTGCCTCTTTCCAGCCGTCTTTGGTCACCCCCAGAACAGTGATCTTGCGTGGGTCGGCAATGGCGTCGCCGCCGAGGGCCAGCCAATGGCCGGACCGGCGCGCGCTGGTCAGCACCGCCAGCCCTGCGTCAGCGGCCTCGGCCAACAGTTCAACCGGCGTGCCGTCTGGCAACCGCAGCCCTGCGTCGCCGCAATGATCCACCGCGTTCTGAGCGGTCACAAAGGTCGTTTCGTTGATGTAAAACCCGACGCCGGCGCGGCGTGTCTGGCCCTTGGCATCATCTGCCTCGACCATCGTTTCGGGGCTGTCGGCTTGTGCGCCTTGCGCCTGTAGCGCGCGCACCAGATCGTCGGCACCTGATGCCCAGACGGGCACCAGCGGGCAAAGCAGGAAAACAAAGGCGCACAAAAGCTGTTTCATAGCGCGGACGCTATGCCGGTCCGGGTCGGCGCACAATGCACATCCGCGCGATCCGTTCAGGTGATGGCTTCCAGTTTTTCCTTGCTCAGGTCGCCGGGCACGATGGTGATCGGAATGGGCAAGGATGCGGCGTTGCGCGACAATTGTGTGACCAGCGGCCCCGGTCCTTTATTGTCGGTGCCAGCGCCCAGAACCAGAACGCCAATTTCGGGGTCTTCGGTGATCTGCGCGATGATTTCGTCCGCCGCCTGACCGTTGCGAATGACCAGCTCGGGATTGACGCCCTGTTTGTCGCGCATCCACTTGGCGAACACTTCAAAGTGCGCCTCGATCCGTTCGCGGGCCTCTTCGCGCATGATGTCGCCGACACCGATCCAGTGGTTGAATTCGTCCGGCGGAATCACCGACAACACGGCCACGCCGCCGCCGGTCTTGGCCGCACGCATGGCGGCAAAGCGCATGGCGTTCAAGCATTCGCGGCTGTCATCCAGCACGACCAGAAATTTGCGCATCACGTCCTCCGTTTCACTGCACAACATGGCGCAACACAACGTGCCGCGCAATGTTGATCACGCAAGGGCGGCCGCTTCGGTCAAGGCCATGTCCAAGCGGTCATGGCCCCAGAACAGTTCGTCGCCCACGGTAAAGCTGGGCGCGCCAAAGATACCGCGTGCGATGGCGTCGTCGGTCAAGGCGCGCAGGGCCTGTTTGGCCTCGGGCGTGCCTGCGCTGTCGATGATGGCGGCGGGGTCTTGTCCCAGCGCCTGCAAAACCGGCCCGATCACCTCGGCCGCGCCAATGTCCAGATCCTCGGCAAAGTTGACGGTGTAGACCGCGCGCACAAAATCCCCGATCCAGTCCGCGCCCGCGTGGGCTGCGCAAATACGGGCCGCCAACATGCTGCCGCGCGGGAACGTCGACGGCTTTTGCAGGGGCAGGGCGGCTGCGGCGCAGATGCGTTCCATGTCGCGCCACATATAGGCGCCCTTGACCGGATACATGTTGAACGGCGAATCCGTCATGCCCTGTGCACCGAACACCGGCCCCAGCAGGAAGGGTTTCCAGACCAGCGGAACGCCACGCGCGGCACAGGCGGCTTCGACCTGCATGGCGGCGGGATAGCTGTAGGTGCTGGCAAATTCGAACCAGAATTCAAGCGGTTTGGTCATGGTGTTACCTTTCGGATGCGGCCCAGTCCCAGTACAGTTGCCGGGCGCGTCGTGTGACGGGGCCGATCTGGTATTGGGTGTCGTCAAAGGCGGTCACGGGGGTGACTTTCATCATGTTGCCGCTCAGGAACACTTCGTCCGCGTCGTGAAAGTCGTCAAAACCCAGAACGGTTTCGTGCACGGTCACGCCATCGGCGCGCAGATTGCTGATGTGGCGCGCGCGCGTGATGCCCGACAGGAAGGTGCCGTTGGGCACCGGCGTAAACACCTCGCCGTCGCGGACCATGAACACGTTGGCGGTGGCGGTTTCGGCCACGTTGCCCAGAGCATCGGCCACCAGCGCGTTGCCGAACCCCTTGGACTTGGCTTCGGCCAGCATGCGCGCGTTGTTGGGGTACAGGCACCCTGCCTTGGCGTTCACCACGGCGTCTTCCAGCACCGGACGGCGGAATTTGGTTCGTGTCAGCGTGGTCGATGCCTCGGGGGCCGCCATCGGGACCTTTTCCAGACAGATGGCAAAGCCGGTCCCCTCGGGCATCGGCACAATGCCGGATGCGTCGCCGTCCAGCGCCCAATACATCGGTCGGATATAGACCGGATCGGCGGGATCATAGGCTTTCAGCCCTTCGTGCACGGCGGCGACCATGTCTTCGGTGCTGACCGTGGGCGTGATCATCAGCGCCTTGGCGGACCGGTTCACGCGGGCACAGTGCGCTTCCAGATCCGGGGTCAGGCCGTCAAAGAACCGCGCGCCGTCGAATACGGTACTGCCCAGCCACGATCCGTGATCGGCGGCCTTCATCACCGGCACATCGCCATCGTGCCAGCGGCCTTCGAAGAATGTTCTGATCTCGGTTCCTATGGGCATCTCGCGCTCTCCTGAATTTGGCAGGACGTTATCAGCAACGACCCCAGCGTCCAGCCAGAAAGGCGCAGTTACGTCCCGTCGTCGTTGCTGCCTTCGCGGATGGCGTAAACCCCCTCGGGCAGGTCCAGCGCCGCCGACATATCGCGCACTTGCGCATGGCTGAGGGTGATCTTCATGACCTGGCCTGTGCGCGGGTCGAACTGTTCGACGGTGACGCATTCGGTAAAGGTGTTCACGATCACATCTTCCTGCAACGGCACGCCGCCGTCGTCCACCAGGGTGATCACGGTCGAGTCGAATTCGTGTTCAATTGTAAACATGCCCCAAGCCTACCTTTGCCGTGCACACATGCAAGCGGTGATCCGCATCTTGCGATCTCGGACCTGTGATTGCGGCCTATCGGGGCTGGAAGCGGGCGGCGGACATGTTAAGTTAGCGGATGAGGCTAACGGCGCGCGCCGTGCAAGGCAGGGGAGTGATACGCATGTTCAAAAAACTGGTGCAGGTTCTGCTACCGCTGGCGCTGTTGGCCGCCTGCGACGTGCCCACAACGGTATCAGGCCCTGCACAGCAGACGACGTCTGTTCGCGCCTCTGGCGCGGACGAGTTGCGCAATTCGGATCAGGCTGAACGCGCCTTTGTGCAGGTGTTGCAGCGGCTGGAACCGGTGGCAGAACGCGAATGCCGCAACCGGACGACCGGCGTGAACTGCGATTTCCGCATTGTCGTTGACGACCGCCCGGGCGAACCTGCCAATGCCTATCAGACGCTGGACAAGACCAACCGCCCGGTGATCGTCTTTACGCTCAAGCTTATTCAAGACGCCTATAATGTTGACGAAATCGCCTTTGTCATGGGTCACGAGGCGGCGCACCACATTGCGGGCCACATCGCGCGCCAGCGTCAGAACGCGGTGGCGGGGGCTGTGATCTTTGCCGGTCTGGCGACGCTGACCGGCGGCGACGCGGGCGCTGTGGAATCGGCGCAGCGGCTGGGCGAACAGGTGGGCGCGCGGACCTATTCCAAGGAGTTCGAGCTGGAAGCCGACGCGCTGGGCACCATCATCACCCACCGCGCGGGCTATGACCCGCTGCGCGGGGCCGAGTTCTTTACCCGCATCCCCGATCCCGGCAATCGGTTCCTGGGCACCCATCCGCCCAACGGTGCGCGGCTTGAAACTGTGCGGCGCACGGCGGCCAAGCTGTAATCACATCCACTGTGCCTAGGACCTTTGCCGCAGGGCAGGGCGCAAACCGTTGCATTGTTTCGGGAATGCGCCGGATTTTTTGCCGACGCGTGGTTGAAGTTCTGCGCAAGCTGGCCGAAACCTGAGCGGATGCGATTGCTGGGACATATCCTGACCGACCGCGGGTCGAAATACGCGGTGTCTGGCGTGGCTGTCAGCAGCCGCGCCGATATTGACGCAGCACTCAAACAGCTAAAACGCGACAAAGCCTATGCCAAGGCGACCCACAACACATGGGCGGCGCTGCTGACGGACGGTGGCCCGATCAAGGGCGATGACGGCGAGGCCGGCGCGGGCATGGTGATCATTCGCATGTTAGAGCGCGAAGATCTGGCCGATCACCTGATCGTGGTGACACGCTGGTACGGCGGCAAGCATCTGGGGGGCGACCGGTTTCGCCATGTGCAAACCTGCGTGCGCGCCTATCTGGACGCGCTTTAAACGCTCAGCGCGATGGCCGCGAAAAAACAGGCCGAAGCAACCAGCACAAACACATGCCACAGCGCCATCTGGAAGCGGAATTCGCGCATGGCAAAAAACACGGCCCCCGCCGAATATGTCAGCCCGCCCGCTGCGACCAATGTCATGGCAGCCCCGCTTAGGTTTGACCACATCGGCCAGATCAGCAGCACACTGGCCCAGCCCAAAGCCAGATATAACGCCAGCGACCCGCGCCCCTCGGTTGACCAGAACGACAGCTTGGCAATCGCGCCGCCCAGGGCCACCAGCCAGACAAAGGCCAGCACCACATAGCCGCTGACAGTGCCCAGCATCACCACAAGCGGCGTATAGGTGCCTGCAATTTTCAGATAGATCGACGCATGATCCACCCGTGCCAGCAAAGGCCGCGTGTGATCCCACGGCAGCAGGTGATAGGCGGCCGAGGCCGCAAAGGCAAAGACCAGCACCGCCAGATAGACACTGACCGACGCAACTGTCGCCGCTGGCGCATGGGTTGTGACATGCACCAGCAGGATCGCGGCACCGATCACCGAACCCGTCAGCCCGATGACATGCACCGACCCGTCGGCAAGCGTTTCAGCAAGAGATCGTGGATAAGCCATAAGATCAGATTAGCCTGTTTCAGCCCGCAGGCTATGGCAGAAGTGTAACAATCCGGTTGACGTTACTGGACCTTGGCCGCTTTGCGTCCGCGCGCCAGATGCCAGCGGTACAAAACAGGCGCCAGCACCCGATCGTATAAAAACACTGCAACGGGCCGCACCACGGGCCACGATACCACCCGCGCCAGCCAGCGAAAACGCGGCATGTCCTGCCACAGCAGCACAAAGGCGGGAATGCCGGAATAAACCTGACCGTTCTTGCGCACATGCAACCGCTTGGCCGCATCATCGGCGCTGACACCCCAGCTTTCCAATGCATCGCTGTTCAAATCGTCAAAGCGGATCGGCAGGCCCTGTTCACGGCTGTACCCGGCGTAATGGTCGATCTCGAACCGGCACACCGGGCATTCGGCGTTGTACAATACGCTGGTGTCTTTTGTGGTGTTCTGTTCCATGCCCTAAAAGATAGGGCGCGCACCCGCGTTATAACAGACGACAAAGCGGCACACCTTAGCGCGGCTTGTTTCCGTCGATCCAGCGGGACATCAACTGCTTGTCCTTGAAACACTCGCGCGGCACGTCCTGCCGCTTGATCCGTGCGATCCGCTCGGCAAAGGCGACCTGTTTGCCCGAGGGGTAGTTGGAAAACTTGCCCTCGACCGGCTTGACCTTGTGCGCATCAATCCACGCCGACAACGCCCGCCGGTCGCGCAAGGTGGCTTGCGACAATTCCTTGCCCGTCCGCTTGGCGATGGCCATGGCATAGGCCACCTGCTTGTCCGTGGCAGGTTCGGGCGTGTTCAGCGGCAGGTCGGATTGCACCGGAACAAACAGTCCGGGCAGGGCGGGTTCATAAACAGATGCATGGGCCATGACGGCGTTCCTTTGTTCCTGTTAAGAACAAAATAGAACAAAGGCGGAACATTTTCAAGGATTCATCAAAGCCCTCAACGCTCAAATCACGAAATTATGGCGAGTTAACTGGTGCATCGCACTTTCTTAACTTTTTTGTGATTAGACTGGCCTTGCCGAGCGCTCGAAAAGCACCACTTGTCAAGACAAGAACGCACTTGACTATCGGATTGGTGTAACGAATCAGATACGTTGAGCGGACAATCGCATGTCAAGGAGTTGTGTTGTGGTTGGGGATGTGCGTACAAGGTGCTAAGTAGTGCGTGTCATGGGCTTGACTGGTTGTCAAAAATAGTCTTGCGAAGCAAGTCGAAGCAAAGCCGAAAAGGCTCATAGTTATAAAAGTGAACTGCCTCCACGTTGGTATGTTTTCTGAATTAACGATGTGTGCGGAGGTGAGTGCTCCGGAGACGTCAAAAAAACGCCGCAAACGTGGTGTATCTTGCGCGTAGGTGCAAATAGGTATTTATTTGAGTGTCGAGAGGCGTTCAAGGTTCAGAACTAGCAAAGCCGGAGAGGCTAGATGGAAAATGGAGAGCGAAATGACAGATATGACATTTGACCAGCGCTTTCAAAAAGCTTTTGATGGAGGTCTTGCCGACATCAAGTTTTTTGTTCGGCGAGATGCGTCAGTTACCTCTGATGCGTTGATGAGTGATGCGTTGGCATTCCAAGAGGCAATTGATGCTGGGAACGTTAAAGAGGTAGATGGTGTCGACTAGCCATATTTAGTTGGTTCTGGGTTTTACACATCTACAATTTTCTATAAGGAGGCTTAACGGCCTCCTTTTTTATTGGAATGAACCATGCTTGAAAACGTAGGGAATGTACTCAAAGATTATCACACTGAGCATCGTTTGGACATGAGTGAAGGTGGCGGTCCTCCGATTAGAACTTCGCTTTTACATCCATACATTGAAGCGCGTGGAGTCGTGGATAAGATCGCAATCTTCGAGGCTGATATTACTACTAAACATATTGTTGCTCAGGTGCAGAAGTTTCAAGGACAGACGACCCCGTATAGCGGTACTTTAGACCTTGCAAAAATCTACTACGCTAAGAACCACAATTACTGCTGGCGGCGTTTTGGCGTCTGTAAAGAAATGTATCATTGCATGATAGATCGTATTATCGCAGATCGCGTTGCGACGGTCGAATCTCTGACGGCGTTGCTGGAACTCTTAGCCGCGGATACTACAGCACTGACAGGAAACTTTGCTCCCTTGAATCGAGAGCAAGAAGCAGAACTCTTGGCCCTTGAGACGTTATTTCCGGTGGAGTTCCGAATGGATTTTCTCGAGACGGCTGCTTCAGAAGAAGATGTTCTAAGGTTCTCTAAGAAATTTCGTATCCCACTCGTATATGCTCGTTTGGCGTGCCGCCCTACGTACAATCAGTCTGTCATAAGGCTTCGCGGTCGGCTGGAAAATTTAGAATAGCCGAAGTTCTTAGGGAAACCATCGAATAACTAAATCACGGGCGTGAATAGGATCTGCATAAATACTCGTTTTCTGTATCAGACCAACCGACCCCACAAATCATATTCGCCCGCCTCGTCCACCTCGACGGTGACGATCTGGCCGGGTGTCAACGCTTCGAACCCTTCGTCGATGAACAGGTTGCCGTCGATCTCGGGCGCGTCGGCCTTGGTCCGGCAGGTTGCGGCGTCGGCGTCCACCTCGTCCACGATCACGTCGATGCGTGTGCCGACCTTGGCCGCCAGCTTGGCCTCGGATATGGCTTGCGCCTTTTCCATGAACCGGTCCCAACGCTCTTGTTTGACCTCGGGGGCGACGTGATCGGGCAGGGCGTTTGATCGCGCGCCTTCGACGTTTTCGTATTGAAAACAGCCGACGCGGTCCAGTTGCGCCTCGTCCATCCAGTCCAGAAGGGTCTGGAACTCGGCCTCGGTCTCGCCTGGGTAGCCGACGATAAAAGTCGAGCGTAAAACGATGTCGGGGCAGATGTCGCGCCATTCCGCGATTCGGTCCAGCGTCGCCTCGGCCGCGGCGGGGCGGGCCATGCGTTTCAGCGTGTCGGGGTGGGCGTGCTGAAACGGCACGTCCAGATAGGGCAGCACCAGCCCGTCCGCCATCAGCGGGATCATCTCGCGCACATGCGGGTAGGGATAGACGTAATGCAGGCGCACCCACGCGCCCAGGCTGCCCAGATCGCGCGCCAGCGTGGTGATCGGCTGTTCGGTCAACCCGCGCCGCACTTCGCGGTCCCAGTCGGTGCCATAGGCGGATGTGTCCTGCGAAATCACCAGCAGTTCCTGCACCCCTGCCTCGACCAGCTTTTCAGCCTCGCGCAGCACGGCCTTGTGCGGACGGCTGGACAGGCGACCGCGCATGTCTGGGATGATGCAGAACTTGCACTTGTGATTGCAGCCTTCGGAAATCTTCAGATAGCTGTAATGGCGCGGCGTCAGGCTGACGCCACTGGCGGGCAGCAGGTCGACAAAAGGATCGGGCGACGGCGGCACGGCGGCGTGCACAGCGTCCAGAACCTGTTCGTATTGATGCGGACCGGTGACGGCCAGAACCTTGGGGTGCGCGCCGGTGATATACTCGGGCTCTGCCCCCAGACATCCCGTCACGATCACCCGCCCGTTCTCGGACAAGGCCTCGCCAATCGCCTCAAGGCTTTCTGCCTTGGCGCTGTCCAGAAATCCGCAGGTGTTCACAATCACCGCATCCGCGCCGGAATAGTCGGGCGAAATCCCGTATCCTTCGGCCCGCAGGCGCGTCAGGATACGTTCCGAGTCCACCAACGCCTTGGGGCAGCCCAGGCTGACCATGCCGATGGACGGCTGGCCGGGGCGTGTCTTGCCATCCAGCCGGGCGGCGGGGGCGATGTCGGGGCGCAGGTTGGGTGGGTTTGTGCTCATGATCGCTCCTTTAGTGCAACGCAGGCGCGGCGGAAAGGGTTCTTGATTGAGAATGGGCAGCAAGACGCGTAGCTATTGGCCATGGATTAGCGGAAGGTGTTTAGCATGAAATGGATCGGGCGTCTGATCGGATTGATCGTTTTGATCGTGGTTGTGGCCGGTGTGTCGCTGTTTTTCCTGCCTGCCGACCGGATCGCACGCATCGCCGCTGACCAGATCCGTAATGCCACCGGGCGCGATGTGACCATATCCGGCGATGTGTCGCTCTCGATCTGGCCGGTGCTGGGGGCATCCGTCGGCAGCATCGAGATCGGCAACGCCAAATGGTCCGAACAGGGGCCGATGCTGACCGCGCAAAACGCCGCCATCGGCGTTGACGCCGCGGCCCTGCTGTCGGGCGAGATCCGCATCACCAACATCGCTGCGACCAGCCCCACGATCCGGCTGGAACAGCGCAAGGACGGCCGTGCCAGTTGGCAGTTCACCGACGCCTCTGGGGCTGCGACGATCGAAACGCAAACCTCGCCCGACGTCGCACCGCGCCCGTTCTCGATCCAGAAGATGGATATCACCGACGCCACGCTGATCTATGACGCCGAAGGTGCCGATCTGGTGCAATACGACGGCGTTGACCTGGCGCTGGACTGGCCCGAGCGCGCAGGCTCTGCCGATATTCGCGCCACGCTGCGCCCTGCTGGCGCGGCGGTGAAGGTCAACGCGACCATCGGCGCCTTCGCCGGTTTCCTTGCAGGTCAGGTGCAGCCCGTGACCGTGCAACTGACCGCTGGCAAAGGCACCGCATCGCTGGACGGACGCGCCAGCACGGCGGGCGAGGTTGCAGGCAAGCTGACGCTGGACCTGCCCGACACCGGCGCGTTCTTGCAGGCGCTGGGCGCCGGCGCCGTGGAACTGCCGCAGGGGCTGGGCCGCAGCATCGACATAGCCTCGGACATCACCCTGACCAAGGACCGCCGCCTGTCGATGCGCGAAGTGGTGGCCAACCTGGGCGGCAACACGCTGACAGGGGCGGCAGACATTGCCCTGAACGGCACACCACGGGTCAATGCGCAACTGAACGCCGGCGCGTTGGATCTGACCGGCGTGACCGGCACGGGCGAGAACAGCCCCGGCGGCAGCTCTGACAGCGCCGCAACCGGCTGGCCCAAGGACCGGATTGACGCCTCGGGCCTGGGAGCATTCAACGGCGAGATTGCGCTGCGCGCCAGTTCGGTCGATCTGGGCAGCTTCAAGCTGGGAGCCACCCGCACCCTGTTGACCAACGACAATTCCCGCGCCGTCTTCGATCTGCGCGAAGTCGATGCCTACGAGGGCACGATCACCGGCCAGTTCATTATGAACAACCGTTCGGGCCTGTCGGTGGGTGGCAAGCTGTTTGCCAATGGCATCTCGATGCAACCCCTGCTGAACGATGCGCTGGGGTTGACCCGCTTGACGGGGGGCGCCGATGCCGAGCTGAATTTTCTGGGCTCCGGCAATACGGTCGATGCGATCATGAAATCGCTGTCAGGGTCGGGCGCCATTGCCATCGGCAAAGGCACCATTCAGGGGATCGACCTGGACAAGCTGATGCGCTCGGGAGCGACGGGCAGCGGCACGACCGTGTTCGACAGCCTTGGGGCGACGTTCAACATGGCTGCGGGCAATGTCCAGAACGATGACCTGCTCTTCACCCTTGCCAGCTATCAGGCGCGCGGCAAGGGGCGGATCGGGCTGGGCCAGCAGGACATGGATTACACGTTCACCCCCATCGCGCTGAACGCCAACGAAGGCAACGGCATTGCCATCCCCGTGCGCATCACCGGCCCGTGGTCGAACCTGCGCATCATCCCCGACATCGAGGCGGCCATTGACCTGAACCTTGGCGCGAAAAAGGAAGAGCTGAAGGACGCCGCCGAGGCCAAGCTGAAAGCGGCGGTCGAGAAAAAGCTGGGCGTGAAAGCCGAGGATGGTCAAAGCGTCGAAGATGCGGCCAAGGCCAAGGCGAAGGAAAAGATCGCCAAGGAACTGCTGAAGATTTTCGAATAGTCACCGGTTTCTTTTGGCCACAAATATCCCCGCCGGAGGCTTGAAATCCTCTGGTGCTCCAGAAGAATTTTAATGCCTCCGGCGGGGATATTTCCCGCCAAAAGAAAATCGCTTACAGCGTGACCGGATTGGCCTTGGCCACTGCGTCCAGTTGCATCAGGACGTCGATCAGCTTGGGCATGTCGTCGAGGTAAATCATGTTCGGCCCGTCGCTGGGCGCATTGTCGGGGTCATCGTGGGTTTCGATGAACACCGCAGCCACGCGCAAGGCGACAGCGGCGCGGGCCATGACGGGCGCGAACTCGCGCTGGCCACCGCTTGATCCGCCTTGGCCACCGGGTTGTTGCACCGAATGGGTGGCGTCCATCACAACCGGATAGCCGGTTTGCGCCATCTGCGGCAGGCTGCGCATGTCGGCCACAAGGGTGTTATAGCCGAAGGTCGTGCCGCGTTCGGTCAGCAGGATGCGTTTGTTGCCGGTGCTTTCGATCTTGGTCACGATGTTGGGCATTTCCCAAGGCGCCAGAAACTGACCCTTTTTGACGTTGATCGCGGCACCGGTGTTGCCTGCGGCCAGCAGCATGTCGGTCTGACGGCACAGGAAGGCGGGGATTTGCAGGATGTCGGCCACTTCGGCAGCAATCGCGCACTGGCTTTCGGAATGCACATCGGTCAGCACCGGCACGCCGATGGCCTTGCCCACCGATTGCAGCGCCTTCAGCCCGGCGTCGATGCCCATGCCGCGCACGCCGGACAGCGAGGTGCGGTTGGCCTTGTCGTAGGACGCCTTGAACACATACTGCGCGCCTGCGGCATCGCAGGCTTCTTTCATCTTGCCTGCGATCATCTGCGCGTGGTCGACGCTTTCCAGCTGGCAGGGGCCAGCAATCAGTGTCAGCGGACGGTCATTGCCGATGGTCAGATCGGCGACGTTTACATGGGTCATGATGTTACCTGTTCCCGAAGAATGGACGCGGTGAGCGAGATCATCAGGTAGATGCCTGCGAAAATCAGGAATGCCAAGACGGTGTTCTCGAACTTGCGCGGATAGGTCGGTTCCTGGCTGGCCACCGGTTTCACCGCAACGGTCAGATAGCGCACCTGCCGCGAGGCTTCGACGCGGCTTTGCTCCATCTGTTGCAGGGCCGATTGCAGCATCATGTCGCGGCTGGCAAGGTCGGCTTGGGCCAGTTGTAGGTTCACCGCCATCTGGGCCAGCGAATTTTCACCCTCAGAGGCGTCGTTCATGCGTTGGTTCAGCTTTGCCAACTGGTCTTTCAGGCGGCGGATGTCGCCCTTGACGCCGTCCAACCTGGCTTGGTTCGGGCGTGCGTTGTCTTCGAGGGCGGCCAGCTCCAGCTCTTTTTCCAGCAGCAGCGTTTCATAGTTGGTGATCTGTGTGCGCAGGGCGGCAATCACCGCTTCGGGGTCCAGCGTGCTGCTTTCCACTTGCAGCTTCACCAGCGCTTCCTGGGCTGCGCGCCGTTCGGCTTCGGCCTTTTCGAACCCTTCGCGGGCGTCCTTCATCTGGTCTTCGCGTTTTTGCTGGCTCAGGTTGTTGACCCGCTGTTCCGCATAGCTGATCAGGCGGCGCGCAAACTCTGCCGACATTTCCGGCTCGGCGGCGACCACTTCCAGGCGGATCATGCCTTCGGTTGGGTCATAGCCGATCTTCACGTTTTTCTTGTAGATCTTATAGGCTTCTTCATTGGTCGGGTCGGTGTTCAGGCGCTGGATCGGGTCGATCCAGTCCTGCGTGAAATGTGCCTTGAACCCCAGGTCATCATCCAATCGCAACATCGCGTCCTTGGACTGTAGATAGCCTTGGGTCGCGATGGCGTCCGAGTTGGTGGCAAACTGTGTGGGCAGCAGGCCACCCAAGGGGCCAGCACCGCCGCTGCCTTCGTTCTGGATGATCAGAAAGTCGGCCTTGGTCGCATACATCGGCGTGGCGATCTGGTAGAAATACCAGCCCGCCAGAAAGGTCGGCAGCGCGACGAAGAACGCCAGACGCACCAGCAGCAGGCCCAGCTTCTTGCGGCGGCGTTTGCCGATGTCGCGCTGGATTTGCGAGATTTCGCGCACCCGCTTTTCCGCCGGGCTCAGCTCGGTCGAGGGCAGGTTCATGCGGCCCGCAGGCACCGTTTGCGGCAACTGATTGCGGTTCTGGTCAGTGCGCGCGGGCAGGTTTTCAAAGCCGTCCGGCTCGCCGGGCTGGCGGCCGCTTTCGCTGGGTACAACCAAATCCAGCATGTTTGACCGCTGGAACGGGTCGATCCCTTCGGCGCGCAGCAGGCGCACCGCGTCAAAGTCCGAGGTGGGCGCAAGCCCGTGCTTTTGCGCCACGCGCCGCGCCATGCGCAACTGGCGGCCTGTCAGACCTTCGTGGCGGATCGCGTCCATGTCGTTTTCGCCCTCGACTTCGCGGGCCGAAGACACCTCGCCTTGTCGTGGCATCTGCTGTTCTGGCTGTGGCTGTTCAGGCTGCGGCTGAGCGGGGCGCGCGGCGGCCTGTGGCTGTTGCGGGGGCTGCGGGCGCGGCTGTTGCGGCGGCGCGGCCTGTTGGGCGGGGGCAGGGCGTTCCGGTGCAGCAGACGGGCGGGGCGTTGGCGCTGAAGGGGCTGCCGTGGTCGGGCGTGGCGTGGCCGGGGCGGCAGAATCCTGCACGGGGCGCAGCGGCGCAGAGGCCGCTGATGGCGCGCTGTCAGATGTGCCACTCGACTGCGGCGTTGTCCGCTTGATGCGGAACTTTCTAGCCTTTGGTTTGGTAGTCATAAAGCCTTTTCGCCTCTTCCAGCGTATCGAACATATGCAATTGTCCATCCAGCAGCACGGCGGCGGAACGGGCGAATTTCTCCAGCGTCTGTGCCTGGTGCGACACGATAACGATGGTCGTTGTGCGCAGCCGCTCTTGCAGGATCTCGCCCGCCTTGCGGTTGAACTCGACATCGGTGGACCCTGGCATACCTTCGTCAATCAGATAGATATCAAAGTCCAGTGCCAGCATCAGTGCAAATGAAAACCGCCCCCGCATACCGGACGAATATGTGCCCAGCGGTTGGTCAAAGTATTCACCCAGATTGCACAGCCAGCGGCAGAAGCTTTCGACATAGTCGGGGTCCAGCCCGTACAGCCGCGCAATATAACGGGCGTTTTCCATTGCCGACACTTTTGGCACGACGCCGCCCATAAAGCCCAGCGGAAACGAAATATTGCAATCGCGGCGAATTTCGCCCTCGTCCGGCTTTTCCAGCCCCGCCATCATGTTGATCAGCGTTGTCTTGCCTGTGCCGTTCGGTGCCAGGATGCCCAGCGAATTGCCCAGCTCGACGCGAAACGACACGCGGTCCAGGATCACCTTGCGATGACTGCCCGTCCAGAAGGATTTGCTGACATTCTCAAACTCAAGCATCGCCTGCTCCGGTCACGTGGCTCCGAAAGGAGAACGCCCCTCAATTGGTCTCGCCTCTCCCTCGTTATCAGAGGGTTGCGGACGATTTAACCACAGATTTTGGCCATATTATGTCTTGATCCATAACAAAAGTATACTTCAACAGTGGATTGTCCTTTTGCGCGCAACCGCAGCGTAGGGACATGGGCAATGGCGCCTAGGCTTACAGCTCTTGTTTTTGAACCCGCAGCAGTTTGCCCGCCAAGATGCTGATGATCACGCTGGCAAAGCTGAACAATGCACCCATTTTGGCGGCGTCCTGCACCGGACCTGCGTCAAAGGCGACGGCGGCGATGAACAGCGACACGGTAAAGCCGATGGCCGCGACACAGCCGATCACAATCAGATCAATGATCCGCATCCCCTCGGGAATGCCCAGACCCAGCGGCCGCGCGGCGCACCAGCCGAACAGGAAGATGCCCAGCGGTTTGCCGGCCAGCAGACCCAAGAGCACCAGCCATGTGGCTTCACCGATCGAACCGAACACGACGCCTGCGTTCAGCAGGCCAAAGAAGAACAGGATGATTTCAACAGGGTGTTTCAGTGCGTGTTCCAACTGGTTCAACAGATCGCGCAGGTATTGTTCGGCCTCGGAGAACAGCCCGAACGCGCGGTCAGCGTGGGGGATGGTCGGCACGATGGGCAGCAGGCCCAACGCCGGGTGCAGCCCTGCGGCCATAAAGCCGTACCAGCTTGCGCAGCCTGCCAGCAGATAGGGGATAAAAGTCAGCTTCACGCGCACCCATGTCGACACGGTACGGTCCTGATTGCCGCGATCCAGCTTGCGGGGCAGCCAGTTGAACAGCACGAACACGCCAATCGCTGCGGCCAGCGACACCAGCAGCCATTCGGGGGCCAGATCGCCACTGGGATAGAAGATCGCCAGAATGATCAGCCCTGCGGCGTCGTCGGCAATCGCCAGCAACAGCAGGAACCGCACCGCAGGGTGGCCCGCGCCAAAGACGATGCGCCCGACCAGGTAGCTGAACGCGATGTCGGTTGCGGTCGGAATGGCCCAGCCGTTCGACACGGCGTCAAAGGTGGACGATCCGAGTATCATCGCCAGCCCCAGATAAACCGTCACCGGTCCCAGCATTCCGCCCAGCGTCGCAAACAAGGGCGTTGCCGCCTTTTTGCCGCGCAGCGACCCGTTCCGCAAAATCACCGCTTCCCAGACTTCCTTGGCCGCGATGGCAAAGAACAGCGCCATCAGCAGGTCATTCACAAGGTAATGCAGGGTCAGCGTGCGATAGGTCTCGTGGCCGTCGGCTGCGCGGTGCAGATGACCGATGGGGGCGTGATCCCAAAGTTCAAAATGGATAAAGTGGTGATAGCTGGCCGCGTCGAAGTTGGCCCAAACCAGCGCGATGAGTGCGCCGAATATCAACAACAGTGAATAGTTGGTCAGAAAGCTCCAGACGCGGTACATGCGGGCTCCACCATCAGATGTACCGCCATGCCTTAGCCGATTGTGAATTGCCGGGCAATGCGCGGGCTGGGTTTGCGTTAGAGCGACGGATGTTCATCATGCTGTCGGAAAGGCTGATTGTAACACACCCTTCCCGATTGCTTCGGGCCAGCGGGACGGGCCGCTTGGCCCGCGATGATCTCAGGCCACAGCCTGCCAGATCACCCCGGCCAGCATCGCGCCTGTGACGGCAAAGCCCAGATAGGCCGCAAAGACCCGTGGTTTGACCAGCGCCCAGACCGCAACCGCCGCCGGAATGCAGCTGACCCCGCCCGCAATCACGAACGACATCGCGGCCCCCTGCGTCATGCCCTGCGCCAGCAGCGCATCCACCAGCGGCACGGCGGCGTAGCCGTTCAGATAGGCCGGCGCGCCCACCAGCGCACCCAGCAGGATCGGCATCAGTCCGGTGCCACCCAACAGTCCCGCGATCCATTCCGCAGGGACATAGTGCAGCATCAGCGCCTCGATCACATAGGCCAGCGTCAGCCATTTCAGCAAGAACAGCCCGTTTTCCAGCGCCGCCTCGCGGAACGTGTCGCGCCGCGCGTCTTCGGTCCAGAATTTCCACACCGGCGCGCCAGAGAACGGTTTTTTCACGCCACAGCAGCCGCCAACCGCAGGGCGTTCGCGCAGCGGCTCGGTAAAGATCGGCGAACGC
The DNA here is from genome assembly GCF_963976325.1 of uncultured Pseudosulfitobacter sp. Classification (NCBI taxonomy): domain Bacteria; kingdom Pseudomonadati; phylum Pseudomonadota; class Alphaproteobacteria; order Rhodobacterales; family Roseobacteraceae; genus Pseudosulfitobacter; species uncultured Pseudosulfitobacter sp. The sequence continues at coordinate 10,227 of NZ_CAXBJW010000013.1, read as the reverse complement.
GCCAGCATCCATGTGCCAAAGCCGCCCATCAGCCCCAATCCCACCGCTGCCAGCGTCTTGGCCACGGCGAATTCAAACCCCAGCGTGCCTGATGTGATGGCAAACATCGCAGGGTCCATCAGCGGCGACGCCAGCCAGAACGCCATCACGGCGGCCAGCGGTGCACCAACGGCCAGCAGTGCCGCGATGAACGGGATCACCTGACAGCTGCAAAACGGCGACAGACCGCCCAGCAGCGCGGCCATCACGATCATCCGCGCGGTGTTGCCCTCGAAGGCTTTGGCCAGCAGGGTTTCTGCTCCGCTCGCCTTCAGATAGGCCACCGCCAGCACGGCAAACAGGATAAAAGGGGCGGTGCCAAGCAAGGCCTTGGCGGCAAAGATCACCGTGGGGCCGAATTGCGGCCAATCCAGCACGGCCACCAGAAGCAGCAACAACAGGGTGGCGGGCCACGCGCCACGCAGGTTGGGCAACCAGCGGCGCGGTGGGCGGGGGGCATCAGTGGTTTGGGTCAGGTCAGCCATGGTCATGATCCTTGGACAGGGCCGCGCAGTCCGCGCAGCATTCATTCAGCAGAAATTCCGACAGGTGGCGCACGGTGTCATAGGCAACGGCGGCACAGATGATCGACCGGCCCTGACGCGCCTGCGTCACCAGACCGGCCTGGGCCAGCACCTTGACGTGATGGGTCAGCGTGCTGCCGGTCACGCCCGTGCGTTCGCCAAGGGTGCCGATGCTCAGCCCCTCAGGGCCCGCGCGCACCAAAGTGCGCAACACGCTCAGACGTTGCTCGGACCCCAGCGCGGCAAAGGCGCTTGCAGCCAGGGTCAGGTCCAGATCATCGGTCAGGGCGGGGATTTGTGATTCTATTTTCATATTTCTAGAATTATAGAAATGAAATGCTGATGCCAACTGTTATTTCGATGAATTGCGAAATGACGCGGGAACGACTTGCCCGCAGACGCCTGCCCCCTATACCAAACATCATGGCCATCACCGACGACATCGCCACCTGCACGCTTTGTGCGCAACGGTTCGCAGCCACCGCCACCGGTCACAGCCCGCGCCCCGTGGTCTGGTTCAAGGCCGCGCCGCGCATTCTGGTGGCCGGGCAGGCACCGGGCGCGCGGGTCCATGCCTCGGGCAAACCCTTTGACGATCCGTCGGGTGACCGCCTGCGCGATTGGATGGGGATCGACCGCGCCACGTTCTACGACATGACGCGCATTGCCATCCTGCCGATGGCCTTTTGCTTTCCGGGATATAACGCGCAGGGGGCCGACCTGCCGCCGCCGCCGATCTGTCATAAAACATGGCGGGCCGGGGCGATGGACCACATCGGCCCCGTGCCCCTGACGCTGCTGATCGGCGGCTATGCGCAGAAATGGCACCTGAACACCCGCGCGCCGGTCACCGAAACCGTTGCAGGCTGGCGCGCCCATGCGCCCGCCGTCTTTCCCCTGCCGCATCCGTCATGGCGCAACACCGGATGGCTGCGCAAAAACCCGTGGTTTGAAACCGACCTCTTGCCAGTCTTGCGAAAAGCGGTTCAAAAGGCGCTGACATGACAGAACACACCCCCATCGACGCCGCGCACGCGGCCATGACCGCCGCGCCGGATGACGACACCCCGCGCCTGCGGTTCTACGAACGCCTTGCCGCGAGCGAGCTTTTTGTTCTGCTTGAGGGCGACGCCGAGGGCGACAAGATCACCCCGCAACTGTTCGACGCCGAAGGCACGCAATACGTCCTTGCCTTTGACCGCGAGGAACGGCTGGCCGGTTTCGCAGGCCCCGCTGCCCCCTATGCCGCCCTGTCGGGACGCGTCACGGCGGGTTTGCTGGCGGCCAACAATCTTGGCCTTGGCCTGAACCTCGAAGTGGCACCGTCCGCGATCCTGCTGCCACCCGATGCGATGGCATGGCTGGACACCACGCTGGGCAATGCGCCGCAAGACGTCGAAGCCAGGGTCGAAAGCCTGACCGCTCCCAAAGGTCTGCCCGACAGCCTGATCGAAGCCATTGACGAAAAGCTGGCCACCGCCACGGGCCTTGCGCGCTATGCCTGTCTTGTGGGCGTGACCTATGCGGGTGGCGGATCGGGGCATATGCTGGGCTTTGTCGGCGCGTTGCCCCACGCCGAAAGCGCACTGGCCCAGGCCGCTTCCGAGGCGCTTACCTTTTCGGGGATCGAAGCAGGCGCCATGGATGTGGCGTTCTTTCGCGCCGATGATCCAATGGCCGAACGTCTGGCCCGCACCGGCCTGCGGTTCGACCTGCCACAGCCCGAAGATCTGTCCGAGCGCACCCGACCGGCGCCTGGATCGGACCCGGCCAAGCCGCCAATTCTGAAATAATCGCTTATGTCCCGGCACAGCAACCCACGCCGGATTGAAACAATCGCCGCCTTCGCTCACGAAACCCGCCTGCCGCCTCACATCCGCGTCAGGGGGGATGCTTTGCGCTGCGTTCTATGGCCAACTTCGTTGCACATGCCGCGCAAAGGAGCAGCCTATGACGCGTTTCAACCTTGCCATCTCCGCCGGAGCCACTGTGCTGACCCTCGCCACGACGGCTTTCGCAGGTCCACAATACATTGACCGCACCGGCTATGCCGCTTCGGGCTATGACGTGGTCGCTTATTTCGACCTGGATCAGACCCCCGTGGGCATGGATCAACCCGCCGCCATCCCCGGACGCGCTGACATCACCGCCGATTACAACGGGGCCACCTTCGCCTTCTCGACCGAAGCCAACCGCGACCGGTTCCTTGCAAACCCTGCGGCCTTTGCCCCGCAATACGACGGGCACTGCGCCTATGGTGTGGCGCAGGGCAGCAAGGTGCCGGCAAACCCGAACCTGTGGCGGGTCGTGGACGGCAAGCTATATCTGAACATCACCCCCGATGTCGTGGACCTTTGGGAAAACGACATTCCCGGCAACCTGACCTCAAGCACTGCCAACTGGGTGTCTCTGGACCCGAAACCAGCCGCGCGCAGCCGCATTCCCAAATTCAAATCCGCCGCCCCGAACTAGGCCTATACCTTCATCTTGCCTGATAAACTCTGGGGGAGGCGCACAGCGCCGGGGGCAGAGCCCCCCATTCTGCGGACCTGAAAGACGCGATGACACAGCCCGTTTCCCGCATTGCCCGCCGCCGCATGGTAGGCCTTGGCACCGCTGCCGTCCTGACCGGCGGCGCGTTCTATAGTGGCCGGTGGTACAACATCACGGCCCGCAACGACGCCACCACCCTGACGCCGCCGCAGGCCCATGCGCAGGCGACGGCGGGCCAACTGCTGCTGGTCGACATCCGCCGTCCCGATGAATGGGCGCTGACCGGTGTGGGGCAGGGCGCGCATCCGCTGGATATGCGCCGCGACGACTTTGCCGCCATGCTGGGCCATCTTGCCCAGTCCAATCCTGACCGGCCGATTGCGCTGATCTGCGCGCGGGGCGTGCGGTCGCGGTTCATGGTCAAGCAGATGCAGCAAGCCGGGTTCGACGACATTCTGGACGTGCCCGAAGGCATGTTTGGCTCGGGCGCTGGGCCGGGGTGGATCAAACGCGGTCTGCCCGTCACGCAGGTGTGAGGTGAAACCGCTTGGCGGTCGGGCACTCTATGGGGCAGCATCGGACCATGAAAACACTGCACCGACTATGCGCGACCTTCGCGCTGCTTGTGACCGCCCCGATGGCTTGGGCTGACTGTGGCAAAACACCGGGCCCCTGCGAGATCGACAGCGGCACTTATCATATCACCTTGCCTGACGGGCCGCCCAAGGGGGCGATCATGTTCCTGCACGGCTACGGCGGCAACGGGGCGGCCAGCATCGGCCAAAACGGCTGGGCGGGCAGGGCGCTGGCGCGGGGCTATGCAGTGATCGGTCCGGACGGCGACCCGATGGAAGGGCGCGCGGGGCGCAGTTGGTCCTTTCACCCCCTAGGCCCTCAGGTCCGTGACGAAACAGCCTTTTTGACCGCCGTGCGCGATGATGCGGCAGCCCGCTTTGGCCTTGTTGCGGACAGTATGGTGCTGGCGGGCTTTTCCATCGGCGGGTCGATGACCCACTATCTGGCCTGTGCGGCACCCGATGCATTTGCCGCCTATATGCCCGTCGGTGGTGCCTTTTGGCGACCGCATCCCGACACCTGCGCGGGGCCGGTCAAGCTGTTGCACACCCACGGCTGGACTGACACCACCGTCCCGCTGGAAGGGCGCGTGATAGACGGGCGCGACGTCAATGACCCTCAGGCCTTTGTGCAGGGCGATGTGTTCTATGCGATGCAACTTTGGCGGCAGATCAACGGCTGCGTGCAGCTTGCCGCCGACCGCTTTGTCACCACCGGCCCGTTCCTGCGCCGCGCGTGGGACCGGTGCTCACCCGGTACAGCGTTAGAGTTTGCGCTGTTCGAGGGCGGCCACAAGGTGCCGGAGGGCTGGATCGACATGGCGCTGGACTGGCGTGAAGGGCTGTAGAAGGCAGGGCAGAATTCCACCGCCCGAGGGCCGCATTTCTGCCTGACTGCCGCCCTAGGGTCTTGTGATATTTCCCAAGGTATTCAGTGTTAATGACCCCTTTTTCCCCCGATCACCTGTCCGACATCCGTGCCCAAGCCCTGATCGCTGCCGGTCCCAAGGCTGCCCTCAGACGTCGGGCGCGCGGGTATCTGAACCTGTATGAGGCCTCGAACGGGGCCTGCATGTTCGCCCTGGTCGCGGCCCACGGCGCACTTTGGGCTTCGTGGTATCTGGCGGGGGCGAAACTGGTGGCGGCGGGGCTGGCAGGCGTTGATCCCACGGGACGGCCGGCGCCGGTGCGGCGCTACCGCGAACTGTCTGCCTATGTCGCCGCGCTGAAGGACATCAACCAGCTTGTGATGGTCGAAACCTATGTGCTGGTCCACACGATCAAGGCCCATGGCCCAGACGCGGCCATCGCCCAAGGGATTCCCGTCGATCTGGCCCGCGATTATGCCACCGCCATGGCCACACCGCAGCCGCCACAGGTGCTGCGCGATCTGTTCCACCGGCATTTCCTGTGGGAGCAGGAGCGCGTGGTTTCCGACAAGCTGGACGATGCATTCGCCGCGATGACATGGCCGCTAATGCGGTCGCTGTGCCAACGTCCGTGGGTGTGGTTCGCATATTTCAGGGTTGGGGCGTCGATGAACTTTCGCAGCTTCACCGATCAGGCCGAGCGGATCGAAAAGGGGCTGATCGCCTATGACCGCGCGGTGGATTTCGGCGCGGATCGTCTGGCGCGGATCACCCATGTGCGGTTGCGGATTTACCCCGGCTTCAAGCCGATGCAGTGGCGTTCGGTCAGCGCGCCAACGGGCTGACCGAACCTTTGTTTTTGTCAGCCTATTCGGCTGCCAGCGTCCCGCGACCTTCCAGATCGGCCCGCAATGCGGCGCGCAGCACACGTGCGCGGCCTACGATGGCAGGCTCGTGCAGCGTCAGCGGGCTGTCCATCCGCAAGCCCGCAGGGGCGTGCCGCGCAAGGTTCAGCGAGCTGAGCGCCGACAGCGGAACCGCCAGCAGCAGGCTTGCGATGATCGGCACCAGCCACCACGAGATCAGCCCCGCGATCAGCCCCGCCGTCAGCAACACGCCCAAGGCGGTTTCGACCCAGTGGAATTTCAGCAGCACCAACAACGGCTGCCGCGTGCCTTCGCGGTTCTGCGGCGCCCAGGATTCGCGGCGCGACAGCAGCGCCCGCAGCACCGCCTTGGTTTGCTGGATCATCAGGATCGGCGCATAGGCCACGGACAGCGCCACTTCGGTCAAAAAGGCCGTGCCAAAGGCGCGCTTGCCGCCGAACATCCGCACCGCACCGGGGCGCAGGGCAATGACCAGCGCCGAGGTCACCTTGGGCGTCAGCAACATCGCGTACATGATGATCAGAAAGGCGGCGCTGTCGATGTGGCTCATTTCCGGCGGCCACGACGGGAACAGGGGGTTCGCCTCGTTGAAATAGCGGATCACGTTGGTTTCGGCGTCCTTGCCCAGCAGGGTCCAGAACACCAGCAGCACGAACCACGCGGGGCTCATCAGATAGGCCATCGCCCCTTGAAACAGGTGGAACCGGCTGACCGGATGCAGCCCCTTGGTGCCCAGCAGACGCAGGTGTTGCAGGTTGCCACGGCACCACCGACGGTCGCGCAGCACATAGTCGACCAGCGTGCCGGGTGTTTCCTCGAAGCTGCCCGCAACGCGTGGCAGGAATTTCACGGTCCATCCGGCGCGACGCAGCAGCGATGCCTCGACAAAATCATGGCTGAGGATCAGATCGCGCCCACCGCGAATGTGCGGCAGGCCCGCGGCACTGGCAAAGGCTTCAACGCGGATGATCGCGTTGTGCCCCCAATAGTTGCCTTCGGCGCGCGCCCAACGGGCCAGCCCTTCGGCCAGCAACCAGCCATAGGCCATGTTGGAAAACTGCTGGATGCGGGCAAAGACGGTTTCGGCCCCGATCAGTTGCGGAAAGCTTTGGATCAGCCCCGCCTGCGGGTCGGCGGCCATCTCGTCGGTCAGGCGCACGATCGCGCGGCCGGTCATCAGGCTGTCGGCGTCCAGCACCAGCATCGCGTCATGGGCGGCACCCCATCCGGTGATCCAGTCGGCCAGGTTGCCCACTTTCTTGTCCACGTTCTGCGCACGGCGGCGGTAATGTACGGACATGCCTTCGGGCACGCCACGGCGCAGCACCTCGAACGCCTGCAATTCGCGCAGGGCGATGTCGGGGTTTTGCGTGTCACTCAGGATAAACAGCGAATAGCGGTGCATCGGGTTGCGTGCGGCCACATCGTTCAGCATGGCGGCGGCGTTGCCGAAGACATCCCATGTGACCTCGTTATAGACGGGCACCAGCAGGGCCACGTCAATCGGCGCACCGGACTGTGCAGGCACCCGTGCCTCGAACCGGCCAACCAGGGCCACACCGACGGTGCTGACCGCCAGCGACACCCAGACAAAGGTCATACCGATCATCGCCAGCAGCGCCCATTCGACAAAGCTCATGCCGGCCTGGGCCAGCACGCCGTGCAGCCCCCACAGCAACAAGCCGGTAATGATCAGCGCAGGCGCGAAAACCGCCAGACGCCAGCCAAATCCGTCTTGCGCGCAAGGGCGCGCGCCGGGGGCGCGGCGCAGGTCCTGTTCGGGCATGGCCAACGGCGCACGCGGTGGCATGTGGGTCAGATCGGTCTGGGTCATTTTGCGGTCCAACGGTAGAGCCAAAGCTCGGAGAGGGCGGTGCCGCCCGACAACAGTTGCACCCGGAATTCCGCCAATTTGGCGTCCTCGGGCATAAAGGTGAAGGCAAGGCGCACGCCGCCGGTGGCAGGGTTGTGTTGCAGGTTACCTTCGGTCACGGTGCCCGCGCTGGTCGACACGACCTTGGTGATCGTCTCCAGATCGTCGGGCAGGTTGGGGCTGGGGCCAAAGTCGATGGCAAACACGCGGCCGCCTTCGGGGCGGGCCCCTGCGGCGGTGTTCAGCACGCGCATAGGGTCTGCGTCAGGCGTCGGCGCGGTGTCGGCGCCCCAGTCCAATTGATAGCTCATCTTGTGCTCTGCCCCTGCGGGGATCACCTCGGCGGGCCGCCAGTAGGCGACAATATTGTCGTAAATCTCAAGATCGGCAGGGATTTCCACCAGCGACACCGACCCTTTGCCCCAGCCTTCGCCAGGGGTGACCCACAGGCTGGGCCGGTTGTGGTAATGCGCCTCAAGGTCGTTGAAATCTTCCAGCTTGCGCTTGCGTTGCATCAGGCCGAACCCCTTGGGGTCGGTGTCCACGAATGAACTGATTTGCAAGGTGGTCGGGTTGGCCAGAGGGCGCCAGATGCTCTCGCCGCCGCCATTGTGGATCAGCAGCCCGTCGCTGTCGTGCACGGCTGGACGAAAGTCGTCAAACCGCTGGCGTTCAGTGTCATCGAACAGGAACATTGACGTCAGCGGCGCAATCCCGATGTGGGTCAGATCCGTGCGTGCAAACAGATGCGCCGCCACAGTCATGCGCAGCACCTCGCCCGGCGTGATGTGAAAGGTATAGGCCCCTGTCACCGACGGGCTGTCCAGCAGCGCGTGCAGCACGATGGTTGCCTCGCCGTGCGCGGGGCGTTCCAGCCACAGGCCGATAAAGTCGGGAAACTCTTCACCCTCGGGTTCGCCGGTGTTGACCGCCAGCCCGCGCGCCGACAGCCCATAGGTTTCGCCCGCACCCAATCCACGGAAATAGCTGGCGCCCTGAAACACCGCGTATTCCTCGAAAATGTCGGGTTTGTGCAACTCGGCCCGCAGGCGCAGACCGCTGTAGCCCAGCGTTCCGTCCAGTTCCACATCGGGGAACTTGTCGGTCTTGTCGAACACATCCATGTCGAACAGCAAGGGGCGCGCGATGCCGTCCTCGACCTCGAACATGGCGACGGCTTGCGGGAAGTACAGGCCCGGCGGGAACACGTCGACACGCTGCGGGGCGTCGGTGCCTTCCCACAGGGCATTGCGCGCGTCGAACCAGATCTTGCGATATTGGTCATAAGACAGGTCGCGCCAGCTTTTGGGGATCTTGGGGCGCGTAACATACCCTTCGGCTGCCATTTCGCGGGCACGCTGGATCAATGTGCGAGGATCGAACCGCGCAGGTGCGCCGAGTTGCAGGCCGGGTTCGTCCGCCCATCCAAGTGTGGGGGTTGCCGCGGCAAAGGCCGCGATCGAGGCTAAAACTTCGCGTCGCAACATCATGCAATCGCCTTCTTCCAAGGCTGGCTTTTGAACCAGCCGGCGCCGTATGCGGTGGCGACAAGCCCCATGCACCCGGCAATATTGATCAATACGGTGGACAGCGTGTCGAACTTGGTGACGTCAATGCCAAAGCCCATCAACCGTGCGAGGAACATGCTGACCACGAAAACCGCCAGCGATTGCTGGCCGACCTTCAGCACGATGGCCACCACCCAGCCCCAGACCCGCGCCGCGGCGCCGGTGCCACGCGACAGCAAGCGGTTGCCCTTGTCGCCTGCGACGACCCAGGCCAGGTAGGCCAGCGCCAGAAAATGCAGATAACGCAGTGGCGCAAAGGATGTCTTGTCGAACCAGGCCGCGTAGTCGGCACGCCATGCCTTGGCCCATGGCAGATCGAACTCGCGCACGCCCACGTCAGACAGCGGAATGGTGATAAGCACGATCACCGCAGCCAGCAGCACCAGCACCATCGACACCGGTGGTTTGGGCAGCCACCCGCGCATGAAGGCAAACCCGGTGAAGAAGATCAGTTGCCAACCGAACGGGTTGAAAAACCAGATGCGGCTGCTCCACGGCTCGGCAGGCAGGGCCAAATGCCACGCTCCAAGTCCTACGGAATGCATCAAAGTCTCCTGTGCCATCAACCACACGCAGAACACGAACGCTGCAACTGCGAAAAGGTTCACTCGCACCAGCAGCATTATGATCGGCATGAACAGCAGAACGACCATATACATAGGCAAAACATCAAAATAATTGGGCACATAGCGCAAAGTCATAAAGCTGAGAAAAATATTGGGGTTTGCCCATTTTTCGCTCTCGACGAACACCGGCCACAGGTTGAGCTGCCCCCAATAGTTCATTCCGGTGATCTCGAGATCGGTCAGCCAGACGGTCAGTGCCAGCGTTGCGCAAAACAGACCGACGTGTGCCCAATAGACCTGCCACACACGAAACAGCACCCGCGCGCTGCCCAGCCGCCAGCCTGCGCGGTCGAACCCGCCGCCAAAGGCAATCGCGCTGGCCATGCCCGAGCAGAACACGAAAATCTCGGTCGCGTCGGAAAAGCCCCAACGTGCCGGAATCCAGCTTGCCAGAAAATTGCCAGGTGTGTGGGCGACCAGGATGATAAACATCGCCAGGCCACGAAAGAAATCCAGACGCAAATCGCGCACGCGCGGGGCGAGTTCTGCAACTTTCGTACGGGGCGCTTCCGCGGCGGGGGCAGGGGGGCGTTGCAGGGTCTTGGTCATGGCAGCGGACGCGGTTTCGGAATGGTTCATCCGCGCCTCTTAATCTGCATTCTGTCGGTTGTCTTCATTGACTTTTCTCATTGGGCGGCAATACGCCGTGCGCGGGAAATCGACGCCGCGCGGGTCTGGGCGAACCGGTCTTCGTGACCGCCCCGCTGGGCCGTCCGCTGCGCCAGAATCTGGGCTGTACGCTCAACCCGACCGGCGCGCAATCCGGCATCTAT
>NZ_CAXBJW010000012.1:0-72326 GCF_963976325.1 uncultured Pseudosulfitobacter sp. | reverse complement strand
CCCCCGGCACCCTGTCGCCCATGCACGCCTCGGGCATCGGCAAGGCGCTGTTGGCCGAAATGGACGACGCGCGGTTGCAGCGGGCTTTGTCGGGCAAGACGCTCACCGCCTTCACCCCGCACAGCATCACCGATCTGAACGCCCTGCGCGCCGATCTGGAACAGGTCCGCGCGCGTGGGTATGCGGTGGACGCCGAAGAGCGCAACATAGGCATGCGCTGCATCGCGGCCCCCGTGTTCGATATTCACCAAGAGGCGGTGGCGGGCATTTCGGTGTCGGGGCCGACCAGCCGGGTTGGGTTGGGGGATATTGAGCGGCTGAGTGTCGCGGTGCGCAGAGCGGCGGCGGATTTGTCGGCGACGTTGGGGGGTTAGCACCAAACACCAAAGCCCGGAATCGAGGTGCAAAGCACCGCCGGGCAGCGCCCGACCGCCCCATGGGCGGGCGCTTCCTCACCGTCTTGCCTTTCTGCATCCGCACGCCAAAGACGTGAGATAAAGTGCCAGTTACAAGAGTACCGGCGCCCACCCGCGGTCGGGCGCTGCCCTGTGTCGCTCCTAAAACGTTCGCCGCAAATTCATATGCCGGTTCACATCCTTATACAGCAGATACCGGAACCGACCCGGACCGCCCGCGTAACAGGCCTGCGGGCAGAACGCGCGCAGCCACATGTAATCGCCGGCCTCGACCTCGACCCAGTCCTGGTTCAGCCGGTAAACCGCTTTCCCTTCAAGCACATACAGCCCATGCTCCATCACATGCGTCTCGGCAAAGGGGATCACCGCCCCCGGCTCGAACGTCACAACGGTCACATGCATGTCGTGGCGCAGGTCCGACGGATCGACAAACCGCGTGGTCGCCCATTTGCCATCCGTGTCCGGCATCACCGTGGGCGCAATGTCGGCCTCGTTGGTGACAATCACCTCGGGCATCGGCAGCCCCTCGACCGGCTCGAACGCCTTGCGCACCCAGTGAAACCGCAGCATCGCGTCGCTTTCGTTGTGCAGGGTCCAGCCACATTTCGGCGGCAGGAACGCATAGCCGCCGGGCACCATCACATGCACTTCGCCATTCACCCGCAGGGTCGCGGTGCCCTCGACGATGAACAGCACGCCCTCGGCGCCGTCGTCATTCTCGGGCCGGTCCGACCCGCCACCCGGCGCGACCTCCATGATGTACTGCGAAAACGTCTCGGCAAAACCACTTAGGGGGCGCGACAGAACCCACAGGCGGGTGCCCTCCCAGAATGGCAAAAAGCTGGTGACGATGTCGCGCATCGTGCCCTTTGGGATCACCGCATAGGCATCGGTGAACACCGCGCGGTCGGTCAAAAGCTGCTCTTGCCCCGGGTGCCCGCCGGTGGGGGCGTAATATTTCGCTGACATCAGCATCTCCTGTAAGCGTATGAAATTTGGGTCAGTATGGGCCACACCGACTGCCACCGCCATCTGGAAAACGGCGACAGCACCTTTCGGTTTGATTTGACAATCCTCAGGGGGTTATCGGTTTTCCAACTAAATCGCGGCCTCCAACACGACCTTGCTGGCCCGCCCCGCCACGTAAACCTGCGCCACCGCGCGGTCATCACCCAGCATTTGCAGGATGAACAATTCGTCCGACAGACTGCCCGCGCGGTCCATCCGCAGGTCCATCGCCGGTGTCGCACGGGCGTCCAGCACCACCACATCCGCCTCGGTGCCTGCGTCCAGCGTGCCGATCTTGCCTTCCAGCCCCAGCGTCACCGCGTTGCCCAGCGTGATCCAGTGAAACGCGCGCAACGGATGCAGCGCCTGCCCTTGCAGTTGCAGCACCTTGTAGCCTTCATTCAGCGTTTGCAGCATGGAATAGCTGGTGCCCGCCCCCACATCCGTCGCAATCGCATTGCCGATCCCGCGCGCCCTCAGACCCGCATCATCAAACAGCCCGCTGCCCAGGAACAGGTTCGATGTCGGGCAAAACACCGGATGCGCCCCCGTCTGGGCCAGCGCGTCAATCTCGCGCGCCGTCAGGTGGATGGCGTGGCCCAACAGCGCCTTGGGGCCAAGCAACCCGTAGGTCTCATACACATCCAGATAATCCCGCGCCTGCGGATACAATTCGCGGGTAAAGTCGATCTCGGCGTGGTTTTCCGACAGATGCGTCTGCACATAACAATCGGGGTTTTCCGCCACCAGCGCCTGCGCCATCTCCATCTGCGCAGGCGTCGAGGTGATGGCAAAGCGCGGCGTGATCGCATAAGACGCACGCCCCTTGCCGTGCCAATCGCGGATCAGCGCCTGTGTGTCGTCATAGCCCGATTGCGGCGTGTCCATCAGCCCGTCGGGCGCGTTGCGGTCCATCATCACCTTGCCGCCGATCATCCGCATGTCCCGCCGCGCGGCTTCGGTGAAATACGCGTCCGCCGAAGTCTTGTGCACCGAACAATAGGCCACCGCCGTCGTCGTGCCATGCCCCACCAACAGGTCGTAAAACCTGCCCGCCATCGCCGCACTGTGGTCTGGGCTGGCAAAGCGGGTCTCCTCGGGGAACGTATAGCTGTTCAGCCAATCCAGCAGCTGCGCCCCCCACGAGGCAATCACCTGCACCTGTGGGAAATGGATATGCGTGTCGATAAACCCCGCCATCAGCAGATGCGGGCGGTGGTCGATCACCTGCGGCTGCACCGCTTGGGCGGCGACGGCTGTATAATCGCCCGAGGCGACGATCATGCCGCTCTCGATCAGCACCGCGCCGTCCTCACAATACTGGTAGGCAGCGGTGTCCTCCGGTCCGTCAGGTTCGGCGGAAAAGTTCAGCGTGCGGCCCCGCAACAGGGTTTGGCTGGATGTCATGTGTTATGTCCTTGAACGTGAGACCCCCAAGGCGCGCACCTGCGCCTTGGGGCATGTGTCGTGTTATTCCCCCGGCGCGATGCCGGGTGCGTTTTCGGGCAGCGGCATATCCTCGACCGTCTCGTCGCGGTGGAAGATCGGGTAGATAAACAAAAACCCCGCCGCGATCAGATAGCCCACGGCAACACCGCTGAACGCAGGCCAATGCAGGCTGGCCGCGTGGATGATCCCCACCAGCGACATCCCGAACGCCGCCAACGCAAAGCCGCCCGCGTTGCGGAAATTGCCGTCGATGACGCTGGCCACGATGGCGCCCCAGATCAGGCCGGTCAGGATCGCGCCCTGGCTCAGCGCCAGATGCCCGTCGAAATGCGCGCCCTGTTGCAGCAACGCCGCCGTCAACGCCGGATCGCCCAGTTCAGGCAACGCCTGCGCCCCGACCGCGGCCAGCGCCCCCATCATCGCGCCCCATTTGATAACCAGAAACCCCGAGATATGCGGCATCATCGCAATGGTCACAGCCGCCATATGCTCGGTCTTGACCGAATGGGCGGTGTTGGTGATCAGGCTTAGTGCCACGAACACCAGCACGGGTGCTGCGGCGGCCACCGGGATCAAGTTGTTCAGGAACGCCAGCAGGCCAAAGAACACGGCAAAGGGAATGACCAGCCCGACACCAATGATATAACCCGAATGCGCGCCCATCTTTTTGTAAGCCGGATGGCCAATATAGGCCGTCGTCGGAAAGGGCGAGCCAAACAGCGCGCCCACCATCGTACCCACCCCATCGGTCACCTGACAGGTCGCCACCGGATAGGTGTCGCCCGCCGCCTCGGCGCTTTCGACGTTGTTCATGGTTTCGATGAAATTGTAGATCTGCACCGGCACCAGAACCAGAAACAGCTCGGGGTTGGCAAACAGATGCTGGATGCCCACGATCAGGTCGCCGAAATAGGGCAGCGGCGGATAGAACGCGACGCCCTCGAAACTGACGCTGGCCTTGCCCATGCCCAATGCCACCACGGTGCCGACGATCAGCGCCAGCAGACCGGCGGGCATGTTGAACGGCAGCCGAAACCGCCCGACCAGCCCCCACAGGATGATGATCATCGACGCAAAGCCGACATAGGGGTCTTCGAACACCGTGGCCAAGGGCACCGTGCCGATGAACACCAGCGCGATGCCACACAGCGTGCCCAGCATCCCCGCGCGCGGTGTCACACGTTTCAGCAAGGGGCCGACAATGGCCCCCATCGCCGCGACAATACCGCCCATGAACCCCGCGCCGATGCCCACCTGCCACGCCAGCAGCGGGTCATTCGTGGCCCAGTAAATCGGGCCGATCACGCCGAACAGATAGACAAACATCACCGGCGTCGAAATGCCGTAAGGCAGTGCGGTGAAATCCCGCCCCGCCCGCGTGGCGGCGCGTTTGGCCAGCCATGTGTACACCGCAACCCCCGCCATGATCGCCACCGCAGCCCCGGGCAGGATGCGTCCGAACACGATGGCCGCGGGCATGTCGAACACGAACTGGCACACCCCCGCCAGCACGATCAGGTTGATCAGGTTGTCGGTGAACAACGCCCAGAACGCGCTGAAATCACTGCGCGCGAACAGTCTGTAATTGTATGTTTTGCCGTCCATGACGGGCACTCCTCCACTGCGACCGGACACGCACGCCTGATGTCAGGCGGTCCTCCCTGCCCGGTCTGTTTGTGCGCCCCCTCCGGGCGCTTCGTTTTCCCCAAAAGGGGCAGTCGCGGCAGTTTCAGAGGTCAATTCAGCCATCACTTCGGCCACCACAAAGGCCGCAATGACGCTGGGCCGCTTATCGCGGCTGCCGCTTGCCCCGATGGGGCAATTCAAGTTTTCGATGCTTTGGCCGTCGCAATGATCGCGCAGCCAGTTGCGGAATTTCACCCGTTTGGTGGCCGACCCGATCATGCCCACATAGGCCGCGTCGCCCCGTTCCAGCGCCGCCGAGGTCAGCAGAAAGTCCAGCCCGTGATCATGCGTCAGCACGACAAAGGCGCTGCCGGCAGGGGCGGTCGCAATCTCGACCTCGGGGATCATGCTGAACCGCATGTCCACATCCGCGCGACACTGCGCCAGTTCCTCGGGGCGGGTGTCGACCAGCACGCAGTTTACCGGCAAATGCTGCAACTGGTCCGCCAACGCCCGGCCCACATGGCCCGCGCCCATTACGTAAACCGAAGGCAAGGCCGCCTGCGCCTGTTGCGCCTGTTTCAGCGCCGCGCGCCGGTCGCCCTGCCGCATCCGCACCAGCGACAGCTCGACCCGCCCGCCGCAACACTGGCCAATCTCTGGCCCCAGCGGCACGTCCATCACAGCGTTCAGCGCGCCGTCTCTCAGCATCGCACGGGCGCGCTCAATCGCCATATGCTCAAGTTGTCCGCCGCCGATGGTGCCGCACAACGCCTGCGGGGCCACGAACATCTGCGTGCCCGCATTGCGCGGCGACGACCCCCGCACGCGGGTCAGCGTCACGCAGATCACCGACGCATGGGCCGACAGGAAATCAGCAAGCGCGCTCATGGCGTCACGCCCCCGCCCGCAACCGCGCCACCGCCATCAGCACCCGTTCAGGCGTGGCGGGCGCATCCAGACGCGGGCAGACGGTGTAATCCGCCACCGAAGCCACCGCCATCGACAGCGCCTCGAACACCGAAATGCCCAGCATGAAGGGCGGCTCGCCCACGGCCTTGGACCGTTTGATCGTCAGCTCGCGGTTCTCGGACCAGTCGGCCAGATTGACGTTGAAGATGCGCGGCCGGTCGCTGGCCAGCGGGATCTTGTAGGTCGACGGCGCATGGGTGCGCAGCGCGCCCTTGTCGTCCCACCACAATTCCTCGGTGGTCAGCCAGCCCATGCCCTGAATGAACGCGCCCTCGACCTGTCCCTTGTCCAGAACGGGGTTCAGCGACCGGCCCACGTCATGCAGGATGTCGGTCCGCGTGACGCGGTATTCGCCGGACAGCGTGTCAATCGTCACCTCGGAACAAGCCGCACCATAGGCGTAGTAATAGAACGGACGCCCCTTGCCGCTGGCACGGTCCCAATGGATGTCGGGGGTTTTGTAGAACCCTGCCGCCGAAAGTTGCACACGCGCCATGTAGGCCTGTTTGATGAAGCTGTCGAAGGTCAGCGTGTCGGTGCCAACTTGTACAAGATTGGGCAGAAACCGTACATCTTCGGGCGCCACGCCCCATTTCTCGGCGGCGAACGCGACCAACCGCCCCTTGATCTGTTCAACCGCGTTCAGCGCCGCCATCCCGTTCAGGTCCGACCCGGACGAGGCGGCAGTGGCGGAGGTGTTCGGCACCTTTTCCGTGGTGGTTTTGGTGATCTTGATGCGGTCAAAGTCCACCTGAAACGCATCGGCCACAACCTGCGCCACCTTGGTGTTCAGCCCCTGCCCCATCTCGGTGCCGCCGTGGTTCAGCGCGATGGACCCGTCAGAGTAAACATGCACCAGCGCACCGGCCTGATTGTAGTGGGTGGCGGTGAACGAAATGCCGAATTTGACAGGCGTCAGGGCGATGCCCTTTTTCAGAACCTTGGAACTTGCGTTAAAGGCCACAATCTCCGCCCGCCGCTCGCGATAGGCGGCGGCTTCCTCCAGCTCGTCCACCAGCCGGCCAATGATATTGTCCTGCACCGGCTGGTGGTACGGCGTCAGATCCCGCCCCGCATCGCCATAGAAATTCACCTTGCGCACGTCCAGCGGATCGCGGCCCGTGGCGTATGCAATCTCTTCGATCATCCGTTCGGCAGCGACGACACCCTGCGGCCCGCCAAAGCCGCGAAAGGCCGTGTTCGAGACTGTATTCGTCTTCATCGGGCGGCTGGTCAGGCGCACATGCGGGTAGAAATAGGCGTTGTCGGCGTGAAACAACGCGCGGTCGGTCACCGGACCGGACAGGTCCGACGAATAGCCACAGCGCGCGGCAAAGCAGCTTTCGACCGCCTGAATGCGACCGTCGTCGTCAAAGCCCACGTCGTAATCCACCACGAAATCGTGCCGCTTGCCGGTGGCGGTCATGTCCTGATCGCGGTCAGGGCGGATTTTCACCGCGCGGTTCCATTTCTTTGCGGCCATGGCCGCAACCACGCAGAACAGGTTCATCTGGCTTTCCTTGCCGCCAAACCCGCCGCCCATGCGCCGCACGTTCACGGTGACCGCATTGGACGGTACACCCAGCGCATGGGCCACCATATGCTGCGCCTCGGACGGGTGCTGGGTGCTGCAATGCACCACCACGTCGTCATCCTCGCCGGGAATGGCAAAGGCGATCTGCCCTTCCAGATACATATGATCCTGCCCGCCAATGGTGATCCGCCCCTGAAGGCGGTTCGGCGCGGCGGCAAAGCCGTCATCGACCGTGCCACGCTCCAGTTTCAAGGGTGCTGTGACATGGGGGTATCCGGCCTCTTGCGCGGCCCCCACATCCAGCGCGTGCGGCAGAACGGCGCAATCCACCTGCGCCAATTCTGCTGCACGGCGCGCGGCATCGCGGGTGTCTGCGACCACCGCAAACAGCGGCTGGCCGTGGTATTCGATCTTGTCGGTGGGGAACACCGGCTCGTCGTTTTGCCCCGTGGGGCTGATGTCGTTGCTGCCCGGCACATCGGCGGCGGTCAGCACCCCGACCACGCCGGGGGCGGTGCGCACCGCGCTTAGGTCAATCGCGTTCAGCGTCGCGTGCGCCACGTTCGACACGCCCAGGTAAGCGTGCAGCGTGCCTTGGGGCTGGGGGATGTCGTCGGTGTAATCCGCAGACCCCGTCACATGTTTGATCGCACTGTCGTGGATGCGGTCGGTGTGGACCGCGCCGCGGATGGAAAGTTCGTCTTTCATCGCAATACCCTCTCTTACGCTATGGCCAGTTGCACCGGCGCAGCCGTCGCGTCGTCATGTTCCAGAAAGAACCGGCGCAGCAGGTTCTGGGCCGCCAGCATCCGGTAGTCCGCCGAGGCCCGCCAATCGCTGAGCGGGGCAAAGTCCTGCGCCAAAGCCTGTGCCGCCTGCTCAAAGGTCCCCTCGGACCACACCGCACCCCGCAAAGCCGCCTCGGCCTGTGCTGCCCGTTTCGGCGTCGCCGCCATCCCGCCAAAGGCGATCCGCACATCGGTGATCGTATCGCCGTCGCGGATTACACTGATGCCTGCGGCGACCGATGAAATATCCTCGTCCCGCCGTTTCGAGATCTTGTAGGCGGCGTCGATCTGCCCCTGCGCGGGCAGCGGCACGCGGATGCTTTCGACAAACTCGCCCGCCGCGCGGTCCTGTTTGCCGTAGTCAATGAAAAACCGCTCCAGCGGCAGCACCCGCCGCACATCACCGCATCGCAGGGTGATGTCCGCCCCCAGCGCGATCAGCACCGGCGGCGTGTCGCCGATGGGCGAGCCGTTGGCGATGTTGCCACCCACGGTGCCCATATTGCGCACCTGCCAGCCCGCGATGCGGTCCCAATAGGGGGAAAGATGCGGGAAATGGTCCGCGATGGCATCCTGACAGTCGGTGTAACTGGCCCCTGCCCCGATGTGCAGCGCGTCGCGCTTTACCTGCACCGCCTTCAGCGCGTCCAGTTGGCCCATGAAAATCGCGGGGCCAATCGGGCGCAGGAATTTCGTGACCCACAGGCCCACATCGGTCGCCCCGGCGATCAGCGTGGCGTCGGGATACTCCAGCAGCGCCGCCGCCAGATCGTCCACATCCGCAGGCAATATCGCCAGATCATCCGCCGGCCCTGTTACGATCCGCACTCCGTCCCGCAGTGCCGTCAGTTGCGCCGTGACGCTGGCACGCTCGGTGTTCAGATAGTCGGCGGCGGGTGACCCGTAACGGCTGACCGCCACGGCGGCGCGGATGATCGGGGCATAGCCGGTGCAGCGGCACAGGTTGCCTTGCAAAGCGGTTTCCACCTGCGTTTCCGCCGGCTCGGGCACCGCCATCCACAGCGCATAGAGGGACATCACAAAGCCCGGCGTGCAAAACCCGCACTGGCTGCCGTGATGGTCCACCATCGCCTGTTGCACCGGATGCAGCCGCCCGTCGGGGCCGGACAGATGTTCAATGGTCACCACATGACAGCCATCCACCGACGCCAGAAACCGGATGCAGGCATTGACCGGCGCATAGCTCAGACCGTCGGCCCCCAGCCGTCCGACCAGCACGGTACACGCCCCGCAATCGCCCTCGGCGCAGCCTTCCTTGGTGCCGGTCATGCGCCGGTCCAGCCGCAGGAAATCCAGCAAGGTCTGGCTGGCACCCACGTCAGGCACCGTCACCTCGCGGCCATTCAGAACAAAGCGGATGTGGGTGCGGTGTGTCATGGGGGGCCTCCTGTGGGGTGATCCGTCGGCGGTTGGCCGGGCCGGATTTGAGGAACGATACGTCACCCGACTGCACCGAAAAACAGCGCCTTTTGGAAAATACTTTCAACAAAACGTTGATAATGGATCTGCGAAACGGGACTATAAGGGCACCGCCAACAGCCAGGGAAACCGCACCCATGTCCTATATCGAAAGCCTGAAAGTGTTCGTGCGCGTGGTCGAACTGGGCAGCATCACCTCGGGTGGCCGCGACCTGCGGCTGACCCCCGCTGTGGCCAGCAAGCGTATCAAGGAACTGGAAAAACACCTGGGCGTGCGCCTGTTCAACCGCACCACGCGGTCGCTGTCCCCCACCGAGGTCGGGCATGTGTTCTATGACGAGGCAAAGTCGGTTCTGGGCGCGTTAGAGACGGCAGAGGCCAAGGTGGCGAATTATTCCGCCCAGCCACGCGGCACCATCCAGATCACCGCGCCGCTGGGGGCCGGTCGCCGTTTGATCGCCCCGCTGGTGCCGCGATTCGTCGATGCCTTTCCCGAAACACGGGTGCGGATGCGTCTGTCGGATCGCAAGGTGGACATATTGGCCGACGGTCTGGACATCGCGTTTTTCATCGGCACGCCGGGGGATTCAAACATGAAGCTGCGCAAGATCGCGGATTGCGCCCGCGTGCTGTGCGCCGCCCCGCGCTATCTGGCGCAACGGGGCACGCCTGCGGGGCCTGACGACCTGATGGAGCACAACTGTTTGCTGCTGCGCTACCCCCGCTCGCCCGAGTATTTCTGGACGCTGGACACCGCCCAAGGGCCGCGCAAGCTGGAGGTGGCGGGAAAATACGATGCCGATGACGGCGATGTGCTGACCGATTGGGCGCTGGACGGGCGCGGGATCGTGAACAAGCCACGCTTTGATGTGGCGGCGCATCTGGCGCGCGGCGATCTGGTCGAGGTGCTGCCTGATACGCCGCCGGTGCCCATGATCTTTGGGTGTTTGTATCCGCACAAGAAGTTGCAGGACCCGAAGGTGCGGCTGTTCGTCGATTTCGTGGTGAAGCAGTGCGAGGGGCTGTTGCCTGCGGGTTAGCAGTCGAGAATGTGCCCAGAGTGACCCAGCCACACAGGGCAGCGCCCGACCGCGGGTGGGCATCGGAACATCAGTGGCGACCACTTTATTTCTAGTCTTTGGCGTGGGGCAGATGAATCGCAATACGGTGAGGAAGCGCCCGCCCATGGGGCGGTCGGGCGCTGCCCGGCGGCACTGCGTGCCTTGTTCCGGGCTTTGGTGAGTGGCGGCTTAACCCGCCCTAATCCCCCGACGCCGACCGCACCCACGCCACAATCTGACGCCGCGCCTCATCGTCCATCTGCACCGCACTGGGCGGCGGCATCGCGTGGCTTAGCCCCGCCTGCATGTAGATCTGCGGCGCATGGCGTACCACGTCGCTTTTGGTTTCCAGCAGCACGCCCTTGGGCGGCCATTGCAGCCCCTGCCAAACCGGCTCGCGGGCGTGGCACATGGAACAGTTGGAAATCACCGCATCATAGGCCGCGTCAAACCCCTCGGCCGATGCAAACCGCTGTTCGGTCGCGGTCAGGGGCCGCGCCTCGGCCTCCTCATAGGTGTCGTTCATCGACGCCGTGGACAGCCACGCGATCAGGATGAACAGGATCACCGTCACGCCCCACGTCCAGTGCGGCCCCTTGCCGGTGGCGTGCATGGTGTTGAAATAGTGCCGGATGGTCACGCCGGTCAGGAACACAAGGCTGGCGATGATCCAACTGTATTCAGTCGCAAACGACAGCGGGTAATGCGTGGACAGCATCAGGAAGACGACAGGCAGCGTCAGGTAATTGTTGTGGGTCGACCGCAGCTTGGCGATCTTGCCGTATTTGGGGTCGGGCGTGCGCCCTTCTTGCAGGTCTTTGACCACGATGCGCTGGTTCGGCATGATGATGAAAAACACGTTGGCCGTCATGATCGTCGCCGTAAACGCCCCCAGATGCAGCAGCGCCGCGCGGCCGGTGAAAATCTGGTTATAGCCCCAGGACATCACCACCAGGATCACGAACAGCAACAGCATCAGCACGGTCGGCGTTTCGCCCAGCCTGGATTTGCACATCAGATCGTACAGGAGCCAGCCAATCGTCAGCGATCCACCGGAAATCAGAATGCCTTGCCACAGCGCCAGATCGGCCTTGGTCGGGTCCAGCAGGAACAGCTCGCCGCCGACCCAATAGACGATCATCAACAGCGCCGCCCCCGACACCCATGTGATGTAGCTTTGCCATTTGTGCCAGATCAGGTGTTCCGGCATGTTTTCCGGCGCCACCAGATACTTCTGGATGTGATAGAACCCGCCGCCGTGCACCTGCCATTCTTCACCGTTGACGCCAAAGGGCATGTTGGGCGCTTTTTTCAGCCCCAGATCCAAAGCGATGAAAAAGAACGACGCGCCGATCCATGCCATCGCGGTGACAACATGCAACCAGCGGACAGCGAACGCGGCCCAGTCCCACAAGACAGCCAGATCATACATGGCACTTCTCCCTCGATTCCTATGTCCCGCCACTCTAGGCGTTTGGACATTCTTCTGCTATTAGCGCAAAAGACCAAGCAGCATCAAAAAAATCAGAACAATGTCCTATCTTGATAATATCCGCACCTTTGTGCGTGTCTACGAATTGGGCAGTATGTCCGCAGCGGGGCGCGATTTGCGCATTTCTCCGGCAGTGACCTCGTCGCGGATTTCCCAGCTTGAGGATCATCTGAGCGTGCGCCTGTTCCAGCGCACCACCCGCAGCCTGACCCCGACCGAGCAGGGCAAGGCGTTTTACAGCGGGGCCTGCGAGATACTGGAATCGGTCGACAACGCCGAGGCACAGGTGGTGTCGATCACCGACAACCCCAAGGGCGCGCTGTTCGTGGCCGCCCCGCTGGGTGTCGGCCGCCGCCTGATCGCGCCGCAGGTGCCGGCGTTTCTGAAAGCCTACCCCGAGGTGTCCGTGCGCCTGCGCCTGACCGACCGCAAGGTGGATCTGACCACCGAGGGGCTGGATCTGGCGTTTTTCCTGGGTCAGCCCGAGGACAGCACCCTGCGCATCCGCAAGATCGCCGATGTGGAACGGGTGCTGTGCGCCGCCCCGGACTATATCGCCGCGCGCGGCAATCCGGTGTCGGGCGAGGCGCTGGTGACCGACCGCCACGAATGCCTGAACCTGCGCTTTCCCGGCGCGCCGGAATTTCAGTGGCGGCTGATGACACCCGAGGGGCCGAAACGCTTTGCCGTGACGGGGCGCTACGAATCCGACGACGGCGACGTGCTGATCGACTGGGCGCTGGCGGGGCAAGGGATCGTGCTGAAACCGATCTTCGAGGTCGCCGACCACCTGCGCGCCGGACGGCTGGTGCCCGTGGCCACAGCCACCCCGCCCGAGCCGATCCAGATGGCGTGCCTGTTCACCCACCGCAAACGGCAGGACCCGAAAACCCGCCTGTTCATGGATTTCGTGATCGACCGCATCAGCAAGGACGTGCGCGACAGCGGGATGCTTTAGGGGGATCGTGACTTCGCCACACAGGGCAGCGCCCGACCGCGGGTGGGCGCAGATACCTTCGTTAATGCCACTTTATCTATCCGCTTTGGCGTGCGGGTGACAAAGTGCAAAACGGTGAGAAAGCGCCCGCCCGTCGCACCAAAGGTGCGCCGACTATTTCAGGCACGCCTCCGGCGTGACGGGCGGTCGGGCGCTGCCCGGCGGTGCTAAAGCACCTTGATTCCGGGCTTTGGTGTGTGGGGCTGGTGTTAGGTGAGGTTGCGGCGAAGGTCGGGTTTGAGGCCTTTCCGACTTCCCCCCCGCGCGGATTCAAGGCCGCAGGCCGCCGCGCATCGCCGGGCCGCCCCACGGCACGGCGATTTGGTTTCTGTTGCGCGGAACAGATGGGTTGAATGTGCTTGGCTGCCATTAAGTGGCAGACACTCAGGTTGGATCGCCGCACCTCGGCCCGTCGATGCGCGGCTTCGGGCTGCATTTTCAGCGCAGACCCTAACTCCCCCGATACGTCGAATACCCGAACGGCGACAGCAACAATGGCACATGGTAATGCATCGCCTCCGACATCCCGAACCGCAGCGGGATCACGTCCAGAAAGCGCGGCGCTTCGGGGGGCACACCGCACCCATCCAGATAATCGCCCGCGTGAAACACCAGCTCGTAGGTGCCGACCTGAAACTCCGCCTCGGGCAGGATCTGCGCATCCGTGCGCCCGTCGGCATTGGTCTCAACCGTTTTCAGATGCGTCCGCCCCCCATCCTCGACCCGAAACAGCTCAATCCGCATCCCCGCCGCGGGACACCCCCGCGCCGTGTCCAGAACATGGGTTGTCAAATATCCGGCCATCGCATTTCCTCCTGTGCGTTCCGCTGGCATATAGACAGGGCGCAGCACCCCCGGCAAAGCATCGCGCACAAAAGGCTGCTTCTGATATTTTTTGATAATCCCCGCGATTGTTTTGGATTACAGGGGGTGCAGACCTGATCAAAGGAGACCACCATGAACCGCTACCCCCGAGACATGACCGGCCATGGTGCCACCCCGCCCGCAGCCAACTGGCCCGATGGGGCGAAGATCGCCGTTCAGATCGTGCTGAACTACGAAGAGGGCGGCGAGAACAACATCCTGCACGGCGACGCCGCGTCCGAGGCGTTCCTGTCCGAGATCACCGGCGCGCAGCCCTGGGTCGGGCAGCGGCACTGGAACATGGAAACCATCTATGAATACGGATCGCGCGCAGGCTTCTGGCGTCTGCACCGCATGATGGCCGACCTGCCCGTCACCGTTTACGGCGTGGCCACCGCGCTGGCCCGTGCGCCCGAGCAGGTCAAGGCGATGCAGACCGCAGGCTGGGAAATCGCCAGCCACGGCTTGAAATGGGTCGAACACAAGGACATGCCCGAGGACGAGGAACGCGCCGCAATCGCCGAGGCCATCCGCCTGCACACCGAAGTCACCGGCACCCCGCCGCGCGGCTGGTACACGGGGCGGTGTTCGATGGACACCAACCGTCTGGCCGCCGAGACGGGGCAGTTTGCCTATCTGGCCGACACCTATTCCGACGAGCTGCCCTATTGGGAACGGTTTGACGGGCGCGACCAGTTGATGGTGCCCTATACGATGGACTGCAACGACATGCGCTTTGGCATTCAGGCGGGCTTTACCACCGGGGCGCAGTTCGAAAGCTATCTGATGGACAGTTTCGACATGCTCTATGCCGAAGGACAAGAGGGCGCGCCGAAGATGCTGTCGATCGGTCTGCATTGCCGCATCGCGGGCCGTCCGGGGCGGGCCGCCGGGCTGAAACGGGCGCTGGACTATATGAAGTCGCACGATGGCGTGTGGTTCGCCAGCCGGCTTGAGATTGCCGAGCACTGGGCGCGCACCCATCCTGCCCCGACGGCGCAGCGCCCGTCGGACATGGACCGCGACACATTCGTGCAGGCGTTCGGCGGCATCTTTGAACACAGCCCCTGGATCGCCGAAGGCGCCCATGCGCTGGAACTGGGCCGCACCCACGACACCGCGCAGGGCATCCATCAGGCGCTGGCGCGGGTGTTCCGCACCGCATCGGACGAACAACGTCTGGCCGTGCTGACCGCCCACCCCGATTTGGCCGGCAAGCTGGCGACGGCGAAACGTCTGACCGCCGAGTCGACGGCCGAGCAAGCCTCGGTCGGTCTGGACGCGCTGACCGACGACGAACGCGCGAAATTCACCGAACTGAACGACGCCTATACCGCCAAGTTCGGCTTTCCCTTCATCATCGCCGTGCGCGACAACACCAAGGCGTCGATCATGGACGCCTTCGCCCGCCGCATCGACAACGACCGCGACACCGAATTTGCCGAGGCCTGCGCACAGGTTGAGCGCATCGCGGAACTGCGCCTGATCGAGAAGTTCGGCCAATGACCCAGACGCTGACACTCAGCACCCTGACGGCGCAGGCGTTTGCCCCCTTTGGCGATGTTCTGGATGTTTCGGGCACGCCGGACAAGATCATCAACCAGGGCCTGTGCGGCCGCCACCACGACCGCGCCACGCTGGACTTTTCGGACGGGCGCGCGGGCATCAGCCTGTTCAACGCCGAACCGCGCCAGTTTCCGATCACGCTGGACATGGTCGAACGTCATCCCGAGGGCTCTCAGGCCTTTATCCCGATGAGCCTGCACCCTTTCGTCGTGGTGGTCGCCCCCGACGAGAACGGCAAACCCGGCACCCCCCGCGCCTTCGTGACGACGGCGGGACAAGCGATCAACCTGCACCGCGGCACATGGCACGGCGTCCTGACCCCGATCCACGCGCCCGGCCTGTTCGCCGTGGTCGACCGCATCGGCGAGGGCGTGAACCTTGAGGAACATTGGTTCGAGACGGCTTACGAGATTGTGGAGGGGTAAGGGGCAAATCATATCTCCCGCCCGTCCATATATATACTAAAGTATGTTATTGACATTAATAAGTAGGTATACTTTTCTGTTGCGGCTCTCACCTGATCGAGGCCTCGATGCGAAAATCAGCCGCCACACCCCATGCGTTGAAGATGGCCAAAGGTCGGAAACTCCGCCAGCAAAAGGCTTTTCTGGACGCCGCCGCGGCCTATGACGACGCCAGCAAAATGCTGCCCCGATCAAGGGCAGGTCTGTTCGTTGCCTTATGCCTGCGGGATGCGGAACGGTTCGATCAGGCAGAAGCTGCCTTTCGGGCCTATCTCGAGGTCAACGCCGAAGACTTTGAGGGATGGACCAGCTACGGCACCTTCCTGAAAAACACCGGTCGCCTTGAAGATTCAATCGCACCGCTCAGAACGGCGCTGACCATTCGGGATGACGCCGAAGTGCGAAACGCCCTGATCGGCGTTCTGTGGCGCGCCGGACAGGTGCAAGAAGCAAAGCAGGAAGGCCATCACAACATCCGCCTGAAAGACAGGAATGCGCTGGCGGGGTTCAAGGCGTCCGTACATCGCAAGCAACGGTTGCGCGACGGCGGCGGCACCTTTGATCCGTCGCAACGCACGCGCAATATCATTGCCTTTTCACTGTGGGGTGATCGACCGGAGTACATTACAGGCGCCATCGTCAACGCACAGATCGCGCAGCACATTTATGTGTGTTGGACACCACGTTTCTATTGCGACAACAGCGTGCCCGCCGACGCGATTCACGCCTTACGGGCCTACGGCGCGCAAGTTGTATTGATGGACCGGCCCGAACATCAACGCTATCGGCCCATGTGGCGCTTTCTGGTCTCGGATGATCCAGACGTAAACGTCTTTATCTGCCGTGACGCGGATTCAAGATTGAATGCCAAAGAGTTGCTGGCGGTGAATGCGTGGCTTGAATCAGGAAAACGGTTTCACATCATGCGCGATCACATCTATCACCACGAGCTTATTCTGGCAGGCATGTGGGGCGGCACCGCCGGTGTATTGCCGAATATCGCGGGATTGCTGGGGGATGACACCCGGTATTTTGACAACAAGTTCGGTGATCAGGCGTTTCTGGCAGATTTCGTCTGGCCCCTGATCCGGGAGGATGTGTTGATCCACGACACCCACTTCAGATACCCCAAGGCCAGGAAGTTCCCCACAGGCTACGACCTGCCCGGATCAATTCACGTCGGCGGGGGCGTCAAGACAATGCCCCACTGGTCGCAATACGTTCAGTTGCCGGGGCAACCGGTCAAGCGTCGCACTGGATCTGTCGGCTAGATCAAATCTGGATGCTGATTGTCACGCACCGACGTGCCGGTTCCCGCCGACGCACGGGTGCCCGTCCCTACCCCCGCCCCAGCATGTTCACCGCCTGCATCAGCGACGGGCGCATGGCGCGGACGAAATCGTCTTCGGGCCAGTCCGACAGCATCGCCGTGATCGTGACGGCCCCGATCGGCACGCCTTGGGCGTTCACAATCGCCGCGCCGATGGCGATCTCGCCCGGCATCAACTGTTCCAGCGCCACTGCGTAGCCCTGCTGTTTCACCTGCCGCGTCTTTTCCAAAATCGCATCGGGGTCGGTCAGCGTATGTTCGGTGAACTTCATCCGGTCGGACCGCGCCAGAACATCGCGCGCGGCGTCCTCGTCCATCTGCGACAGCACGGACCAGCCGGTTGACGTGCAATACATCGGCACGCTGTGCCCCAGCATCATCGCGTGCAGCGTGTCCCGCTTGGGCTGGAACCGCGTCGCATAGATCAGCCGCACGTCGTCGATCAACGACAGGTCCACCCGTTCGCCCACCGTGTCGCGCAGTTGCAACAGCACCGGAATGGCGCGCTGGATCAGGCCGTTCAGGCGCATGGTGTCAAAGATATGGTCGTACAGACGAATGCCCGGCAAATAGCCCGTGTCGCGGTCGTCGCGCTGGATATATCCCAGCTTGCGCAGGGTGTGGATGATCCGCTGCGTGGTGCTGCGGTCCAGCCCTGCGGCCTTGGACATATCGGTCAGGCTCAGCGGCCCCTGCGCCCCGTGAAAGGCCGACAGCACCTGCATGGTGCGCGCCGCCGCGCGGACGAACAACGCGTCGCTGCCCTCCGTTTCGGTGTCGTTGACAGCCGCCGGATAGGAACCATTCCAGGCGTGGATCGTCTCGTTCGTCATTCTCACCCTCTCTTGCGTGGCATCCGGCCGCTATATCACGTCGGTCGCAACGCCCGCCCGACATTTCTGCCCCGATGCGCCCCTGCGGGTGGCATGTGTGGCACCAGATCACGCAAACCGCCGCATTTTGCCTGAAATGTCCTGAATAGGCTTGTCGGGTTGATATGCCTATGTCAACAATTGATACAGTTGCATCGAAAATAGCCCACGGCACCCGCCCGGCCCATCGGCAAAAACAAGGACCCCCACGGAATGACCCCCACGTCACTGCACGAACTGACCGCGACCCAACTGATTGCGCTGTACAAATCCGGCAAAGCCACCCCCGTCGATGCCACCCGCGACGTGATCGCCCAGATCGCCCGCCGCGAGCCCGAGCTGCAAGCGACCTATGCCTATGACCCCGAAGGCGCGTTGAAGACCGCCGAGGACTCGGCCGCCCGCTGGAAAAACGGCACCCCGATCACCGAAGGTGGCGTGACCATCGACGGCATCCCGACCACCATCAAGGAAAACATCGCGACCAAGGGCACGCCCGTCCCCTTTGGCACCGCCGCCACGCCGCTGGTCCCCGCCGAACAGGACGCGCCGCCCTCGGCCCGCCTGCGCGAAGCGGGGGCTGTCATTCTGGGCAAGACCACGATGCCCGAGTTCGGCGCGATGTCGTCGGGCCTGTCCAGCATCCACCCGCTGACGCGCAACCCGTGGAACCTGAAAATGAACCCCGGCGGCTCCAGCGCAGGGGCCGGTGCGGCGGGGGCCGCAGGGTACGGCCCGCTGCATGTGGGCACCGACATCGGCGGCTCGGTCCGCTTTCCGGCGGGCTGGAACGGGCTGGTCGGTCTGAAACCCAGCCTTGGCCGCGTGCCGATTGATCCGCCCTTCATGGGCCGCTGTGCCGGTCCGATGACCCGCACCGTGGACGATGCCGCGCTGATGATGGCCGTGATGGCCCGCCCCGATCCGGATCAGCGCGACTGGATGAACCTGCCGCCCGCCGACATCAACTGGACCGATCTGGACATGGACCTGACCGGCGTCAAAATCGGTCTGCAACTGGACGCCGGTTGCGGCATCGCCATCGACCCGCAGGTGATCCCGCCGGTGCTGGCAGCCGCCAAGGCGTTCGAAGCCGCAGGCGCGATCATCGAAGAGGTCGCCCCGTGGATGACCGACGAGATCCTGCAAGGGCTGAACCGCTTCTGGAGCATCCGCGCCGCCAAGGACATTGCCGACCTGCCGCCGGGCCACCGCGAAAAGATCTTGCCGATTTTCCTGGAATGGGTCGAACCGGTGCCGGGCTTTACCGCCCTTGAAGGTTACCGCGCGTTTCAGGCCACGGTCGACATCCGCAAGCTGACCGTCGCCGCAACCAAACCCTACGACTTCATGTTGTCGCCGCTGTCGGCGCACATCAGCTTTCCGGCGGAATGGGGCTATGCCAACAACGACGTGACCCGCGCCCACGACCAGATCGGCTTTACCGTGCCCTATAACATGAGCGAACAGCCCGCCGTGTCGCTGTGCTGTGGCTACGACACCAACGGCGTGCCGATGGGGCTGCAAATCGCGGGGCACCGGTTTGACGATCTGGGCGTGCTGCGGATGGCGAAAGCCTATGAACAGATGCGCCCCGAAATGCGCCCCTGGCCGATGTAAGACGGCAAAAGACCCAAGGCCCGGCATCACCGCCGGGCCTTGGTCACGGTCACGCCGCCGCGGGCGGCCAGCGGTCGGCCCAGGGCATCAGTTTTTCCAGCGCCGCCGCGACCGTCAGCAAGGTCGCCTCGGAATGCCACGGGCCCACGATCTGCATCCCGATGGGAATGCCCTTGCTGCTCATTCCCACGGGCACCGACATCGCCGGATGGCCACTGGCATTCTGCGGCACGGTATAGGGATACCACGCTTCGCGCAGCGGGCCGTAATCCACCCCGTCCACGACCAGCGGTGCATCCTGCACCTGATCAATCGGCAGCGACGGCGTGGCGATGGTGGGCGTGACGTAAACATCGGTGCCGTCCAGCAGATGCTCCATATTGTGGAAAATATCCGTCCGCGCGCGCAGCGCCATGGCCAGCGCGTCATAGGAATGATGCGGGTTCGAGGTCAGCGACATTTTCGCCGTGCGGTCCATCCGGTCACCGAATTCCTCGACCAGATGGCCAAAGCGGGCGTATTGATAGGCGCGCATATGGGTCAGCGCGCTGGAAATGTCATGCACCGGATCGTCGATCATGCCGACATCCTGCGCCCCTGCCCCGGTCAGCGCCGACACCGCGTTCAGCACCGCCGCCTCGACCTCGGGATCGACCCAGTCGTTGACGGTGCGCATCATCACCCGCACGCGCATCCCCTTCATCGCCTTGACCGGATCGGCCGGCAGCGTGATCGGCGCGGCGGGGCTGCCAAAGGACCACGGGTCGCGGCGGTCCATGCCCTTCATCCCGTTCAGGCCCAGGGCAAGGTCGGCAATCGACCGCCCCATCACCCCGATCACGGTGAACGAACCGAACACATCCGTGGTGGATTCGTGCGGGATCAGCCCCCATGTCGGCTTGATGCCCGCAACACCGCAGGCCGACGCCGGAATGCGCCCGGACCCCGCCCCGTCTGACGACAGGTGCAGCGGACCGAACCCCATGGCGGTGGCCACGCCGGTGCCGCCCGACGACCCGCCGCAACTGCGCGACAAATCCCACGGGTTGCGGGTGATCCCGTTGGTGGGGCAGTCGGTGATCACCTTGTGCCCGAATTCCGGCGTCGCGGTCTTGGCAAAGGGGATGGCCCCCTTGCGGCGCAACCGCGCGACGGCTTCGACATCGGCGTCGGGCATCAGCCCCTTGTGCGCAAAAGACCCGCTTTCCGTCGGCAACCCTTTGACGTTCAGCAAATCCTTGGCGGTGACCGGAATGCCCTGAAACGCGCCCGGCGCTTCGCCGCGGGCCAGTGCCGCATCGCGGGCCTCGGCGTCGGCCATCGCGGCCTCGGGGTCCATGTTGGCGATGCCGTTGGTGTCCTTGTCCAACCGCTCGATCCGGTCCAGCACGGCACGCATCAGCCGCGCCGCCTTGACCTTGCCGGATTGCGTCAGCGGCAAAAGCTCGGTTGCCGTCATCCGGCACAGATCGTCATCGGTCATCTTCGGTCTCCCTTTGGTCCTGTCCGCCGGATTAGGGATGTCCCCAAAGGCGAACGCAACGGTTAAAGCTGTAGGAACGTCCTGGCATTTCCGCCCAGCCAGCGCGCGGCAATGTCGTCTTCGATCGGCAACTGGCGCACCTCGTCCAGCACGCGGTCCATTGGCTGCATCGGCCATGCGGTGCCCACGATCATCCGGTCCTTCAGCACCGTGCGCCCGTATTGCATCAGCGGGCCGTACCCCGAGTGTTCTACCGCCATCAGCCGGGGCCGCATCGCCACCAGCCCGATCCACAGGTTCGGCTGCCGCCACGCCACCGCCAGCAGTTCCTGCACCCACGGCCAGCCCGGCGGCGACGCGATGGCGCGCAGTTCGGGAAAATCGCACAGCACCCGGTCCAGCATCTCGGGCCGTCCGAAATCAGGCGAGGATTTCAGCGAAAAGTTGATGCCGACATGGATGTTCACCGGAATGTCCAGCTCCACGCATTTGGCATAGAGCGGGTACATCCGCCGGTCGTCGATGGCCAACTGGTTCTCGAAACATTGCAGGTTCAGCCCCTTCAGGCCCAGCTCGCGCACCGCGTATTCCAGTTCACGCACCGCCGTCATGCCCTTGTTGGGGTCCACGCCGGCAAAGCCCAGAAACCGCCCCGGATGCGCCGCGACCACCTCGGCCACCGCCTCGTTGGTGACCCGCCCGCCAAAGGTGGTTTCGACATCGCGCGCCTTGATCACCGTCAGGTCGATCCCGGCCGCATCCACATTCGCAAACCACTGGTCCAGCGTCGTCTGCCCCCGCGCCGATGCCTTTTCGCTGGACGCATAGACGCGCCGGTAATTGGCCAGATGGCTGCCGTCGCCCAGCGACAGGGTTTCGATGGGTGGCGTTGCGCCAAAGTCGATGATCATTGCTGTTCTCCTAGCGCCACAGGTGTTCCACCCGGTCAAATGCCCCGATCCGGTGATCGTCGCGTATCTTGGCCAGTTCGGTCTTGGCCACTTTGAACGACGTCGTGCGGGGCATGGTTTCGATAAATTCGAAGTACCGCGGCACCTTGAACGACGCGAGCCTGCCGCCCGCATATTCCACGATCTGCCCGATCAGGTCGGCATCACCGGTGGCCCCCTGCTGAAGCGAGATGAACGCCTTGACCTCTTCGCCGCGCAAGTCGTCCGGCACCGCGATCAGCGCCACCTCTTCGATGGCCTCCATGTCGCGCAACACGCCCTCGACCTCGCGGCAGGCGATGTTTTCGCCCGACCGCCGGATCATATCCTTTTTGCGGCCCACGATGTAATGATAACCCTGCGCGTCCTTGCGGAACAGATCACCGGTGTGCAGCCAGCCGTCGGACAACAGTTCGGCGGACGCCTTGGGGTTGTCATAATACCCCGCCGCCATGCCCGGACCGCGCACCAGCAATTCCCCGACCGCGCCCGTCGGCACCTCGCGGCCCGCATCATCGACGATCTTGGTCTCCCGGAACGGCGAAGCGATGCCGCAACTGCCCGACCCGATCATGTCGTCGGATTCCAGCGGCATGTACATGCCAGACCCGATTTCCGTCATGCCAAAGGCTTCGCGCGCGACCAATCCGTAACGCTGCTCAATCTCGCGGTGCGCCGTGGCGCGCACGCCGTAGATGTTGGCGCGCACCACGGGGTTGTCGGCATCATGGGCGGCGGCGGGCTGTTTCAGCGCCGCCTCGGGGAACAGGCAGAAATTGATCCGGTGCACCGACAGCCAATGCGCAAACTTCGACGCGCTTTGCTTGCGGCCCACCACCAGCGTGCCGCGCTGATAGATCGCCATCAGCAGCAGCCACTGCGGGTCCATATAGCTGAACGGTGTTGTCGCCAGAACCCGCCCGAACCGCTGCCCGTCGCGCCATGCGTTCACCATGCCGATGGTCAGCCAATAGCGATGCGACAGCAGGCACCCCTTGGGCAACCCCGTGGTCCCCGAGGTGTATTGAATGTTCAGCAGATCATCGCAGCCCACCGTCACCTGCGGGCAATCCTGCGCATCCGCGCGCGCCCAGCGGTCGGCCCAATCGTCCGAGCCGACGACAACCACCGTCGGGGTCACGGTCGCAGCGTCCAGCATATCGGCCAGTTCCTGATGGATCACCAGAAACGCAGCCCCCGAATTGGTCACCGCATAGTCCAGTTCGCGCGGGGAATAGCGGGTGTTCACCGGCACCATCACCGCCCCCAACCGACCCAGCGCCAGCCACAGCAGCGGCATTTCACACACGTTGGGCAGCATCACCGCCACCTTGTCGCCCTGGGTCACCCCCAGATCGGCCAGCAACGCGGCCATCTTGCGGCTGTCATGCTGCCCTTGGGCATAGGTCGTCTGCGTGCCGTCATCAAAGAAATCCCACAGCGTCTGGTCGGGGCAATCCTGCGCCGCCTCGTCCAGCAATGCAGGCACCGACTGCGGCAGCGTGGCGGCCTCGATTGTGGCGCGGCGTTGGTCTGGCGTCTGGTCGGGCCGGGTCAGGGGTACGGGTGTCATCCGGGCATATGTCCTGCGGTTTTTTGCGTGGCTCAGACGGACAAGCTGTCCCTCTTCCCCTTCACCTAGACAGCCATTCTGCCGACGCGCAAATGCCAAATGGTTCACTAAACATTACCCCAGATTATGAGTGGTATACCGGCGAAAACGACGGTCTTTTAGCGCCCTGCATGGATGGCTCTGACGCCCTGACCGCACCCGCCACGCGCGAAATCACATCAAACATTCCTAAATCGAATGATATTGAAAAAACTTGCTATTTGACTTGAACGGGGGCCGCGGTGCGATCATCGGGCATGATCCAGACCCCTCATATCCCCAATGCATCCCCCCATGCATCCATCGTGGAGACACTGAATTTGGCCCGTGACAACGCCCCTGCCGAACCGATCCTGTCCATAGATCACGTCACCAAACGCTTTGACGGAACCGAGGCGGTCAGCAGCGTGTCGATCGAGGTCCTGCAAGGCGAATTTGTCACCCTTCTGGGGCCGTCGGGCTGCGGCAAGTCCACCTTGCTGCGGATGATCGCAGGGTTTGAAACCCCCACCCGCGGCCGCATCCTGATGCGCGGCGAGGACATGTCCCACCGCCCCGCCTATGACCGCGAGATTGGGCTGGTGTTTCAGAACCTTGCGCTGTTTCCGCACATGAACGTCTTTGACAACGTGGCCTTCGGGCTGCGGGCACGGGGCCGCACCGACGGGCTGCAAGCCAAGGTGCAGGACATGCTGGCGCTGGTCGGGCTTGACGGGTTCGACGACCGCCGCACCGGCCAGATTTCCGGCGGGCAACGGCAGCGTGTGGCGCTGGCGCGGTCGCTGGTCACCCAGCCCGACGTGCTGCTGCTGGACGAGCCGCTGTCGGCGCTGGACCTGAAACTGCGCCGCCAGTTGCAGACCGAACTGAAACGCATCCAGCAGGAAACCGGCATCACATTTGTCTTTGTCACCCACGATCAGGAAGAAGCCCTGTCGATGTCCGACCGCATCGCCGTGATGAACGCCGGTCGGGTTGAACAGTTCAGCTCGGCGGTCGACACCTATCACCGCCCCGCAACCGAATTCGTGGCCCGTTTCGTGGGTGAAACCAACCTGCTGCGCGGACAGGTCCAGGCGGCCAGCGGCGGCCGGATGACCCTGAAACTCGACGGGGTTGATGCCGTGGTGACTGTCCCTGCGGGCGACAGATTGCTGGGGCTGGGCACCGATGTGGCCATCTCGATCCGGCCCGAACACATGACCCTTGGCACAGGCACCGACCAGCCGATTGCAGCAACGGTCCTGTCCCACAGTTTTTCCGGCGCCACGATCACCTATGCGCTGGACAGCGCGGCAGGCCGCCTTTTGGCGCAGGTGCCGTTCCAACCGGGCGGCGGCCACCCGCTGCCGGCCAAAGCACCGGTGTCTGTCGGATGGACCGACACCGCAGTGACACTGATCCCGGGCAAACCGGGACGTTCATAACCTGACATGGAGAACTGACATGACACTGACACGACGCCAGACCATCGCGGGCGCGCTTGGCACAGCCGCCGCCCTCAGCCTTCCGGGCCGCCTTTCCGCCCAGACCGACCAGTTGCTGCACGCCTCTTGGGGCGGCGGCACGGGGGACACCTGGACCCATTCCTTTGCCACCCCCTATCAGGAACAATCCGGCACCGCCGTGCGCGTGGTCGAGGTCCCCAACCCCGAGGCCCAGTTTCGCGCGCAGGCCGGCGCACCGCAGTATCACAGCGGCATCGGCACCTTTGTGCAGGGCGTGAACCTGATGCGCGACGACATGCTGGAAACCTTCAGCATCGACGAACTGCCCGCGATGAAGGACATTGACGAAAAATACTGGCTGAAAACCCCCGATGGCCGTCTGGCCGGTGTCACGCCCTATTTCGCCTATTACGGCATTGCCGTGAACACCAACGAAGCTTCGGTTGACGACTTCCAGTCCTGGAAAGATCTGGCGAACGAAAAATGGCGTGGCCGTCTGGGCATGACCCGCCCGATCTATCTGTCGACCTATGACCTGACCATGTTCTCAATCGCCGCCGGCGGCGACGAGATGAACACCGCGGGCGGCATGGAGCTGTTGACCGGCATGGCGCGCAACGTGTTGATCGTGTCGAATTCGCTGGCCCAGCAAAACACCATGCTGGAACGCGGTGAAGTGGCGGCGATGCCGTTCTATTCCACCCGCGTCTGGGCGCTGAACGAAGCGGGCATTGATTACGTCAAGATGGTGATCCCCACCGAAGGCAGCCTGTTGCTGCCCTATGCCGTCTTTGCCCCCAAAGGCGTCAAGGACCGCGAACAGGTGGCCGAATGGCTGAACTATTGCGCCAGCGCCGCACCGCAAGAAAGCGGCATGGCCTTTTCCGGCTATATCCCCGCCAACTCAAACGCGGTGGCCACCGATGACATCAAGGCCAAGCTGGGCATGGACTATACCGACCTGCGCGCCAAGCTGTACCAGCCCGACTGGGGCTATATCGCCGAACACCAAAAAGACACCGTCGCCGCCATCGACCAGATGATGTCGACCCTTTGATCTGACCGCAGGCCCGGCACTGTCCGGGCCTGCCACCCCTTGCTGTCGAAACGAACGGAGCCTTCCTATGGCCAAGACCCTGCGGTCTGCCCTGTTGCTTGCGCCCTCTGCCTTTCTGATCGGGGTATTCCTGATCGGGCTGGTGCGGCTGATCGCGTCGTCGGTCCTGATCGACGGGCAGATCGACCTGCACCATTACGTCGACATCATGAACCGCCCCGACTATGTCGCGATGCTGGGCCGGACCCTGCGCACGGCGGCGCTGACCACGTTTTTCTGCCTGCTGCTGGGCTATCCCACCGCCTATTATGTGGCGCGCTATCAGGGCAACCGGAACATCCTGCTGCTGCTGATCATCTTCCCGTGGCTGGTGTCCATCGTGGTGCGCAGTTATGGCTGGGTGGTGATCCTGGGGCCGCGCGGGCTGGTCAACGGGTTCCTGATGTGGACCGGCATGGCCGACCGCCCGTTCAAGCTGATGTACAACGACTTTGGCGTGGTGATGGGGCTGGTGCACGTGCTGCTGCCGTTCATGATCATCGCCATCCTGTCGGTGCTGATGCAAATCTCGCGCACTTTGGAAGAAGCGTCGATGAGCCTTGGCGGACGCCCCGTCTACAGCTTTCGCACCGTGTTGTTGCCGCTGTCCCTGCCCGGCATCCTGACCGGCGTGACGCTGGTTTACCTGATGTCCACCGGCGCGATTGTCACCCCGCTGCTGCTGGGGGGCCTGGGCGACACCATGATCGGCACGGAAATCTTCCAAGAGGTCATGCACTTCTTTGACTACCCCAAGGCCGCAGCCCTGGCGACCGTCCTGCTGGTCACCGCCATGGCCGTCGTGCTGCCGCTGCAATTTCTGGAACGCTGGCTGTCCAAACGCCTGACCGATGGAGCCCCCTCATGATCGCCCGTTACACCGGCATCGCCGTCCTGTTGTTCCTGCCCATGCCCATCCTTATCGTGGTGCTGTCGTCCTTTACCGCGGCGGGCTACCTGTCCTTCCCGATCAAGGGGCTGTCGCTGCGCTGGTATGCGGAATTCCTCGGCTCGGCCGACTGGCTGCGGGTCCTGGGCACCTCGGCGCTGCTGGCGCTGATTGGCGCCTTGGTCAGCACCGGTGCCTGCTTTGCCGCCGCATGGGCCGTGGTCCGCCACAAGGTCCGCTTTGGCGCCACCTATGAAACCATCCTGCTGGCGCCGCTGATCTTTCCCCATGCCGCGATTGGCGTGATCATGATCGTCACCCTGTCCAGCCTGGGCTGGCTTGGCACCTTCTCGGGCCTCATACTGGTGCATTGCATCCTGACCATTCCCTACGCCTATCGCCCCGTCGCCGCCGCCCTGCGCAAATCCGACGCCGCCCTGGAAGAGGCCGCCGCCAGCCTGGGCGCACGCCCCTGGCGCACCTTCTGGATGGTGACCCTGCCTGCGGTGCGCCCCGGTCTGGTCACGTCGCTTTTGTTCACCTTCATCATCTCGTTCGACGAGGTGACGGTGACCCTGTTCCTGGTCGGTCCCTTCGTCATGACCCTGCCCGTTCAGGTGTTTTCCGAAGTTCTGGAAAGCGCCAGCCCCATCATCGCAGCGGTGTCTGCGGCACTGGTGCTGTTCACTTCGGCCATGGTGTTCATTCTGGACCGCGTCATCGGCATCCAGTTCTTCGTGGAACGCGACTGATGCAAAACCTGATCAGCACCCCCTATTGGTGGGAGGAAGCACCCCCACGCCGTTTGGGCAACACGCCGCCCGCGAAAACCGATGTGGTGATCGTCGGCGGCGGCTTTACCGGCCTGAACGCGGCCATCACCCTGCGCCGCGCCGGCGTGTCGGTGGTGGTGCTCGAAGCGGACGCTTTCGGCTTTGGCGCCAGCGGGCGCAACGCGGGCCATGTGTCCAGCGGTGTGAACCTTGGCAAATCCGCCGCGTCCTCCAACGTCCGCTCGCCGCTTGAGGGGCGCTTGCCGCCCGGCGTCTATGACGCCCTGAAGGCCGAGGCCGCCGCGTCCTTTGACCATATCGAGGCGCTGATGCCACAGTTGCCGCGCGATGCGGAATACCGCCGCTCGGGCCGCGTCGTCTGCGCCGCCCTGCCCGCACATTACACCGCGATGCAGGCCAAAAGCGGCAAGATGACCCGCGACGGCACGCAGCTCTATCCCAAGGACCAACAGCGTCTGGTGATCGGAACCGATCTCTATCACGGCGTCATGACCATCGACCGCGCGGGCCAGTTGCATCCGGGCAAATACGTGCAGGGTCTGGTGGACCTTGCGGTCAGTACCGGCGCGGTCCTGTGCGACAATCACCGCGTTAGCGGCATCACCCGCACCGGCACCGGCTGGCGGGTCGCGGCCGGCAATGCGCGGGTGGATTGCGAAAAAGTGTTCATCGCCACCAACGGCTATTCCGACGCCCTGCGCCCGTGGATGCGCCGCCGCGTGATCCCTGCGGCCAGTTACATCGTTGTCACGGACGAACTGCCCGACGGGCTGATCGACGACCTGCTGCCCCAAGGCCGCACCGCCGTCGACAGCAAACGCCTGCTCAGCTACTACCGCCCGACGCCGGATCGCAAACGCATCCTGTTCGGGGGCCGCGCCAGCCTGCAAGAACGCGACGCAAAACAGGTCGCCGACGAACTGGCCGCGCGCCTCTATGCCGTGTTTCCGCAAATCACCGGCCTGCCGATCCGCTACGCATGGTCGGGCAAGATCGCCTTTACCTTCGACCTGCTGCCGCACATGGGCGAACACGAAGGCATCGTTCACGCCCTTGGCTGCAACGGCTCGGGCGTGGCCATGCAAAGCTATCTGGGCCACATGGCGGGTCAGGCGATGTCGGGCGGGCCAAAATCCGCCTTCTGGAATCTGGATTTCCCCACCGTGCCCTTTTACCGCGAAACCCCGTGGTTCCTGCCCGCCGTCACCGGCTGGTATCGCTTCCGCGATGCGGTGGAACGGATGACAGGGCACTGACCTGCAAGCAAAAGGGCCTTTGACGCGCGGCTACAGGACCGGATCGTGCCCGCCATGCAGGAACACCTGTCGATCATCGCAGCGCTTCAGGCCGGCGACACGCAAAAGACCATCGCCGCCATCGACCTGCATCTGGTGCAGACCCTGCGGTGGTGGGGGCTGTAAGCTCAGCCTTTGACCGCCGCCCACTCTGACGCATCCGGTGCCGTCACGCGCGGCATCAGCGACAGCAACTCCGTGGTATAGGGATGCTTGGGCGCCTCGAAAATATCTTCCGCTGCGGCCAGCTCTACCAGCTTGCCCGACTTCATCACGCCCACGCGGTCGCACATCTGGCGGATCACCGGCAGGTCGTGGCTGATGAACAACAGCGTCAGCCCCAGCTCGGCTTGCAGGTCTTTCAGCAGGTTCAGGATCTGCGCCTGGATCGACACATCCAAGGCCGAGGTCGGCTCGTCACAGATCAGGAACTGAGGCCGCGTCGCCAGCGCCCGCGCAATGGAAATCCGCTGCCGCTGTCCGCCGGAAAACGCATGGGGATACTTGTGCGCGGCATCGGCCCCCAGCCCCACGTGGTCCAGCAGGTCCGCCACCACGCTCTGCGCTTCGCTGCGGCTGCCGGCCAGACCATGGTGCAGGATCGGCTCGGCCACGATGTCCCCCACCCGCATCCGCCGGTTCAGCGATGAAAACGGGTCCTGAAAGATCATCTGGATCTGCTGCCGCACCTTGGCCGTGATCGGCTGCGCATTGGTGCCGCCGATCACCTGCCCGTCATAGACCACCTGCCCGACGCTGGGCGTGTACAGCCCCGCGATCATCCGCGCCACGGTGGACTTGCCCGATCCGCTTTCACCCACCAGCCCGAACGTCTCGCCGCGCTTGATGTCAAAGCTCAGGTCGTCCACAGCCGTAAAATCGCGCCGCCAGGCCGGAATGATCGACCGGTGGCTGACAAAGCGCATGGTCAGGTTGCGTGCGTCCAACAGGGTCTGGTCGCCACCCTGCACCGCCTTGCCCCGCCGTCCCAGCCAGTGGGTCGACAGATCAATCACCTGCCGCTCTTCGGGCGGCGCGCCGTCTTCGCGGTAATCCAGTTGCGGAAACCGCTCCAGCCGCGCATCGGCACGCGGCACGGCCGACAACAGGCTTTGGCTATAGGCATGACGCGGGTGCGCCAGAACGGTCTGCGTGTCGCCGGTTTCCACGATCAACCCGTGGTGCATCACCGCCACGCGGTCGGTGACTTCGGAAATCACGCCCATGTCATGGGTGATGAAAATCGCGCCCACGTTCCGCTCGCGGCACAACCGCCGCAACAGCGACAGGATCTGCGCCTGCACCGATACATCCAGCGCCGTCGTCGGTTCGTCACAGATCACCAGATCGGGGTTGGCGCACAGCGCCAGCGTGATCACCACCCGTTGCCGCATCCCGCCCGAAAACTGGTGGGGGTATTCGTTCATCCGCTGCTCGGGGTTCGGAATGCCCACCTCGGCCAGCAAGGCCACCGCCTGCCGCAACGCCTCGGCGCGGCTGGTGTCGCTGTGCTGACAGATGGTTTCGGCAATCTGGTCGCCGATGGTCAGCAGCGGGTTCAGGCTGGTCATCGGGTCCTGAAAGATCATCCCGATCCGCCGCCCGCGAATGCGCCGCAACTCGGTCTCGGAACAGGTGTCGATGCGCTTGCCATCAAACCACACCTCGCCGCCCGCGATCCGCCCGGGCGGTTCCAACAGGCCGATCACCGCGTTGCCGATGGTCGACTTGCCCGCACCGGATTCACCCACGATGCCCACGATTTCACCGCGTGCAATGCTCAGGTCGATGCCGCGCACCGCCTCGACAGTACCCCGACGGGTGTCAAAATCTATCTTCAGATTGCGCAGATCCAAAAGGCTCATGTTATCATCCCAACGTCGGGTTAAGGGCGTCGCGCAGCCAGTCACCGACCAGATTGACGGTCAGCACCAACAGCGCCAGCGCGGCACCGGGGAAAATGGTGATCCACCACGATCCCGAAAACAGGTAATCGGTGCCGCCGTTGATCAGCGTGCCCAGAGACGGCTGGGTCGGCGGCACACCAACCCCCAGAAAGGACAGCGTCGCCTCGGTCAGGATCGCACCCGACAGGTTCAGCGTGGCAATCACCATGATCGGCCCCATGACATTGGGCAGGATGTGGCGGAACATGATCGTCAACTGCCCGATCCCGATCAGCCGCGCCGCCAGCACATATTCCTGACTGCGCTCGACCATGGTCGACGCGCGCACCGCCCGCGCAAACTGCACCCAGTTCGACAGGCCAATCGACAGGATCAGCACCAGAATGGCCACCTTGTCCATGGTCGACGGCGGCGCGATGGCCCGCAAAATGCCGCTGATCAACAGCGCGACAAGGATCGTCGGCAGCGCCAGTTGCACCTCGGCGATCCGCATGATGACCGCATCCATGAACCCGCCGCGATAGCCCGCGATCAGCCCCGCAGTCACCCCGATCACCAGCGACAGCGCCACGCTGGTCACCCCGATGAAAATCGACATACGGCTGCCGTACAGAATGGTCGAAAAGATCCCCCGCCCCACCGCATCGGTGCCCAGCGGATAGCGTCCATCGCCGCCTTCAACCCATGCCGGCGGCAGGTTGGAATCGAAAATGTCGATCGACGCCATGTCGTAGGGATCATGCAACGCAATGACCCCCGCCCCCAGCGCGGCCAAGATCATCACCAACGCCCCCAACGCCGCAATCACGGTCACGGGCGATTCAAGAAAGCTGAGCATCAGGTCGCTTTGGCGGATACGCTGCCAACGCGTGACAGGTGGTGCATAGACAGAATTACGCATGTGCGTTCCCCTTCAGCGCCCCGGACCGCAGACGCGGGTCGATGGCATAATAGGTCAGGTCGGTGATCAGGTTGATCACCACGAAAAAGAACGCGATCATGATCAGATAGGCGGACATCACAGGAATATCGACCTGCTGGATCGCCTGCAAAAACAGCCGCCCCATGCCCGGCCACTGAAAAACGCTTTCGGTGATGATGGCAAAGGCGATGACCGCCCCCAATTGCAGCCCGATCACCGTCACCACGGGCATCAGCGTGTTTTTCAGCGCATGGCGAAAGTGCACCACCCGGTCACGCAAGCCCCGCGCGCGGGCGAACTTGATGTAGTCGGTGCGCATCACGTCCAGCATCTCGGCGCGCACCAGCCGCATCACCATCGTGGTCTGGAACAGCGCCAGCGTGATCGACGGCAGGATCAGCGCCCGCAACCCCGAGGTGGTCAGAAAACCGGTGGTCCACGCGCCGCCAAACACCTCGGTCGTCTCGCCACGCCCAAAGGACGGCAACCAGCCCAGCACGACCGAGAACAGATAGATCAGCATGATCCCGATCAGGAAGGTCGGGATCGAGATTCCCACCAGCGACACCGCCATCAGCCCCCGCGCGATCCGCCCGTTGCGGTGCAGACCAGTGTAGACGCCCAAGGGTATCCCCAGCAGGATCGACAACAAGACCGATGTGCCCGCCAGCTCGAAGGTGGCGGGCATACGTTCCTGCAACAGCACGCCCACGGGGCGCTTGTGGAAATAGGACACGCCGAAATCGCCCTGCACCGCGCCGCTGACATAGCGCCAGAACTGCACCGCCACGGAATCGTTCAGCCCCATCATCTCGCGCAGCCGTTCGATCTCGGCCTGCGAGGCATCCTCGGTGACCATCTGGCGCACCGGGTCACCGACGAAATCAAACAGCGCAAAAGCCACGGCTGCGACAACGAACATGACGATAAACGACTGGGCCAGACGGCCCGAGATATAGCGGATCATAGCGTACCTTCCGACAGAAAAACCGGGGACCAGATCAGCCTGGTCCCCGGAAGTCAGCGGCCCGCAACCGGGCCGCCGGGGAGTGGCTTAGCGGGTCATCTTCGCATCGGCGTAGTTGAAACCGTCATCGGCCCGCTGTTTGACCTCGACACCGTCCCGCACACCCCAGACCACGGTCTGTTGGTGCAGCGGCAGGTAATAAACCTCGTCGTGCACGATCTGGTAAGCTTCGGCGATCAGGGCATCACGCTTGGCCGTGTCGGTTTCGCTTTCCACCAATGCGACGATCTCGTCGATACGCGGGTTGGAAAAGTCGCCGTTGTTGATCCGGCCACGGCCCGACGCCTCGTCCCAGCTTCCCATCAGGTTGAACAGCACCGAATAGCTGTCCAAACCGCCGGGCGTCCAACCCATCATGTAAATGGCGAACTCTTGCACGGGACGGCCCACGACCTTCCAGTACTGGCTGACGTTCATGGTGCGCAGGTCCACCTGAATGCCCACACGCGCCAGCATCGACGCCACGGCCTGACAGATCTTTTCGTCGTTCACATAACGGTTGTTGGGGCACACCAGCGCAGTCCTGAACCCGTCGGGATAGCCCGCTTCGGCCAGCAGCTTGCGCGACGCTTCGGGGTCAAAGGGATACCGCTCCATCTCGCCCGCGGGGGCGAACAGCAGCGGCGAAATCAGCGTCGCCGCAGGCTCGGACAATCCGTTCATCAGCTTGGACTGGATGCCGTCAATATCAATCGCCTGATACAGCGCCAGCCGCACGCGCCGGTCCTTGAACGGATTGGTCGGCGTGTCCGTCAACAGCGCCACATCGCGGTTCTGGTCCATGCCCAGCATCATGGTGCGCAGTTCCGGCTGGATCAGCACCTGCGTGCCCTCGTTGGCATTCACCCGGTCGATGTCTTGCAGCGGTACGGGGAACATCATGTCGATCTCGCCCGACAACAGCGCCGCCACGCGGGTGCCGTCCTGGGTGATCGGCGTATAAATCACACGGTCCAGATTGTCCGTCCGCTCGCCCCACCAGCCGTCGAACGGCTCGAACACGGTCCTGGTCTCGGGCTGGCGTTCGGTCACCATGAACGGGCCGGTGCCGTTCGAATGCAAACCCGCATAGCTTTCGATGTTTTCCACCGTGTTCGACGGCACGGTCGCGCTGTTTTCCTCGGACCATTCCTTGTCCATCATATAGATGCTGGTCCACATGTTCGGCAGGATCGGGTTCGGCTCGGCGGTGTGAAAGTCGATGGTGTAATCGTCCACCTTGGTCATTTCGGTGACCATGGTCACACGGTCGCGCAGGAACGAATATTCGTTGCCCACCCGCCCCATGGAAAAGATCACGTCGTCGGCGTTGAAATCG
Organism: uncultured Pseudosulfitobacter sp.; assembly: GCF_963976325.1. Taxonomy (NCBI): domain Bacteria; kingdom Pseudomonadati; phylum Pseudomonadota; class Alphaproteobacteria; order Rhodobacterales; family Roseobacteraceae; genus Pseudosulfitobacter; species uncultured Pseudosulfitobacter sp. The sequence goes on along the minus strand of NZ_CAXBJW010000012.1, from coordinate 38,086 downwards.
TTGCCGTTCTGAAACTTGACCCCTTCCCGCAGATGGAACCGCCAGGTGGTCGGGTTGATCACCTCCCAGCTTGTGGCCAACCCCGGCGCCAGCGACATATCCGACGCGCGCATCACCAGCGGCTCATAGACGTTGCCCAGAATGGTCAGCGGCAGCGCGCCGGTTGTGCCATGCGGGTCCAGGTTGGCAATATCCGCCTGCGAGGCCCACTTCAGCACGTTTTCCTGCGCCATGGCCCCCTGCCCCGTCGCAAGCACAACCGCCGTGGACATGGCCAGCGCGGACATAAGTTTCGAATGTTTCATGTTTCTCTCTCCCTGAAAGATGTCAGCGTTTCGCTGACAATTGATCCTCGACCAGGGCGGCAAAATATGACGCGCCAATGGGCAGGATCTCGTCGTTGAAGTCATATGCTGGATGATGCAGCTGGGGATCGTCCGCCCCCTTGGCTGAACCGACATGGATATAGGCACCGGGCAGAACCGCCAGCATCTCGGCAAAATCCTCTCCGCCCGCCACCGGCTTTTGATCGCGCACAATAGCGTCGGACCCCAGTATAGACGAAATCGCCCGGTCTGCGGATGTCGCCTCGGCGGGGGTGTTGATCGTGGGCGGACAGCCCATGCGATATTCCAGATCCAGCGTGACGCCGTAGGCCACCTCGATGCCCTTGCAAATCTCTTGCACCCGCCGCCGCACGGTTTCGCGCACGCCGGGATCGAATGTGCGGATCGTCGCGTGCAGCTCGGCGCTTGGCGGGACCACGTTGACGGCTGTGCCCGCGATAAAGCGGGTCACGTTCACCACGGCCACCTCGATGGGGTCGATGTTCTTGGTGCACAGATGCTGAAACGCCGTGTGCAATTGCAGGCCCACCGCGATGGGATCGTTACCGTTGTGCGGGCGTGCCGCGTGGCTGCCCTTGCCGTGGATCACGATCTTCATCGTGTCGACCGCCGCCATCACCGCCCCGGCCCGCACCGATGCGGTGCCGACAGGCCGGTTGGGCGCGTTGTGCAAGGCCCAGACGCTGTCGCACGGGAACTGGTCAAACAGCCCCTCGGCAATCATGCGCTTGGCCCCTGCCCCGGCTTCTTCGGCGGGCTGGAAAATGAAATGCACCGTGCCCGAAAAATTGCGCGTCTCGGCCAGATACTTGGCGGCCCCCAGCAACATCGTGGTGTGCCCGTCATGACCACAGGCGTGCATCACGCCGCTGTTGGTCGACCGGTACGGCAGGTTGGTCTGTTCCTCCATCGGCAGCGCGTCCATATCGGCCCGCAACCCGATCGACCCGTCCCCGTCACCGCCGCGCAGCACCCCGATCACGCCGGTCTGGCCCAGACCGCGATGCACCTCGATCCCCCAGCTTTCCAGCCGCTCCGCCACCAGGTCGGATGTCCGTTGTTCCTGATAGTTCAACTCGGGATGCGCATGAAAATCGCGCCGCCATTCGGTCATCTCGTCGTGCATTGCAGCGATCTGTGGAAGTGTCGGCATCCGAGAAAGGCCCCCCCTTTAAGGTTTCCGTTCCTCGCAGCCTAGCCAGTCGCCATTTTCATTGAAAATACCGATTGGCCGCCAAGATATAACTTTGGGTAATGTTACATACCAAAAACCAATGCATTTTTGGCAAAGCCCTGCGCGCCGCCAGATCGAAACCGGCAGCGTCCAGATGCAGGCCCGCCCGAGGCGTGCAAAAATTCAAACGGTGTGCGCCCGTCAGCGCCGCGCCTTACCGGCCCGTTTTGGCGCGCCAGGCGTCAAACTTCTTCTGGTTTTCTTCCAGGGTGCAGGGATACAGCCCGATGATCGGCGCGCCTGCCAAAACTTCTTCCAGCACGAAATCCTCGAACGCTTCCATGCCTGCACAGACCTCGGCAATTTCGTCGGCCAGATGCGCGGGGATCACCATGACCCCGTCGCCGTCCCCCACGATCACGTCACCGGGAAACACCGCAACCCCGCCGCAGCCGATGGGCACGTTGATGTCCAGCGCCTCGTGTTTGGTCAGGTTGGTCGGGGCCGAAGCCCGCGCGTGAAACGCAGGCATGTCCAGCGCGCCAATCCCCGCCGCATCGCGCAGACCGCCGTCGGTGACCACACCGGCACAGCCGCGCACCGCCATCCGTGTGATCAGGATCGACCCGGCGGTTGCCGCAGTGGAATCCTGTCGCGCGTCCATCACCAGCACATGCCCCTCGGGACAGGTTTCCACCGCCACCCGCTGCGGATGGTCGGCGTTGCGGAACACGTCCAGTTGGTTGCGATCCTCGCGCGCGGGAATGTAGCGCAGGGTAAACGCCTGCCCCACCATCCGCTCGGCCTTGGCCGACACCGGCACGACGCCTTGGATGAACTGGTTGCGCAGACCGCGCTTGTACAACTGCGTCGCAATCGACGCGGTGCCGGTGCGCTTGAGTTGCGCCTTGGTGGCGTCGGACAGGATGTAATCGCTCATGGGGAAATCCTTGGTACAGATGCAGGCTGTGGGTTGGCTTTCTAACTAATATATTAGTTTGCACACCGCAAGGATTATGCGGCAAAGCACCTGCGTGCGGCTGTGCCACCTTGCATCCAGCCCTGTATTTCTGGCAGGGCCTTAGACTAAGTAATTGTTTTTGTTTTATAATTGCGAGGGTAACCCATGGGTTACCACCCCTGCCCCGCCATCAAGGTAACCCGTGGGTTACCCTCAGCACCTGGCCGCCGGGGTAACCCATGGGTTACCGCCTGTCACAGCGGTTTGACCGACGGCCCGCCGCGCAGCTCTTCCTCGAATGCCTTGATCGCACGCTCAAGCTGGGACTTGGGGATCGCTGCGAAGTCGTCCTTGCTGACGATCCGGCACTCGCCCCGCCGCGCTGTCACCTTCAGGCTGCCCACGTGAAACTCGAACTTTTCCCGTGGCTCCAGCTTTTTCTTCGGCGTCTGCGGGGTTGATTTCGCCGCGTCGACAAAGGCCGCCAGCGCCTTGTTCTGCTCTTCGGCGGTCCGGCACGTGGCCAGCTTTTCGCGCAAGGCTTCAGCCGCACCTTGGGTCTTGAACGCCCGCGACACATCCACACCCAGGTTGCGCGACACCGCCTTGGGGAACGGCAGCACATCGCCCAGCTGCGACAGCAGGAAGACAAAGCTGCGGATGTAGGATTTTTTCATCTTGTGCAGCGAGCCGTACAGCCGCGCCACCAGCGCATCGGGGTCCGGTTCGCCCACCGCGTCGTCCTGCGCGGCGGTGATGACAACCTGCGCCATCTCGGCAAAGGTCAGATCCTCGCGCACCACGTTTTCCTCGACCATGTCGATGTACCGCGCCAGCCGCCCGTCATCGCCCCGCTCGATCCGCGCGATGATGGTACCGAACCGCGCATCGCCGGTTTCGGCCAAAAGCTGCGACAGCGCGGTGAACCGGCGCCAGCCTTTCTTAAGCTGATAGCTGCCATCAGGTCCGGGATAAATCTCGATCGGCTCTTTCTGACCGCGTTCCCGAATGGATGCCTTCAGCTCTTCCATCTCGTCCGAGGCCGCGACCGCCTCAAGGTCCATCCGGTCGCGCGGCAGATCATCCGTCGCAATCTGCGACAGCTCCAGCGACATCAGAACCCGCCCCTCGTCCTGGGCGGCGCGAAACGCTTCGGCATCCACGGCGTTCTGCCGGCGCTTTTCAACCTTGGCCTCGGTGGCATCCGTCAGGCTTTCTGCCGCCTCGCGCACCGCGGCCCCCATGGGGCCAACAGACCGTTCCCGCCGCTGCGGTGGTTCGGTTTCCAAAGGGGCGAACCCGAATTTGTTGCTCTTGGCCATCTCATGTCTCTCCCTTGTCTGCGGTGCGATCCCAGGCCGTCAGCATGGTCGCCCTGAATTCCTCATACGCCCGGTCGAAACTTTGCCGTGCCCGTTTCCAGGTTTCGCGGGTCATCTGCCGATAGTCCTGTTCGTAAACCGACATCTGGAACCGGCCCGATTGTTCGACCGCACGGGTCATTTCAATCGGGTTCTGGCAAACGTCCGCGCCGAACACATTGCGAAAGGCGTCCATCATCGCAGAATGCAGCGGGTTGTTGGTTTCGAACCGGGTCATGAGAATACGAATGTCCATAAACTGTTTAGGAAGCGTTATCCCCGCGTCCGCCGCCAGCTTGCCGAACCCGTCGGAAATATCCTCCATCGCGTCGCCCAATTGACCCAGATAGCTGGTGGTGGAATCGTATTCCCAATAGCCGGGACCCGAGGGGATATAGAGAATGTCCGCCGCAAATGCCGCGTTCAGGGATTGATAGCCGATGGCCGGCGGGCAGTCGAAAATGATAACGTCATATTGGTCGTCAGGCAGTTCATCCAGGTAACGGGCGACGCAGCCAAAGAACGACCACGCCTTGTGCAGCGCGCGGTATTGCGCGCTGGCGAATTCGACAAAGGCCGCGTTGGCGCAGCTTGGGATGATGTCGATGGTGGGCCAGCATGTCGGCTGGATAAAGTCCTGCGTTCGCTGCGCGCCGATGCTTTGCACGTCTTCGGGCAATTCATCGGCGGCGGGGTAGGGGCATTCCTCGGGCAGGTCATAGCTGTTCATGATCCGGTCGGCCTCGCGGCACAGATCGCGGCACATGATGCCCCAGACGGTGTTGCCTTCCTTGACCTCGACCAGCCCCATCGAATGGGTCAGCGTCGCCTGCGGGTCAAAGTCGATGCACAGCACGCGGTAGCCATCCAAGGCGGCGGCATTCGCCAGGTGCTGCGCCACGACGGTCTTGCCGACGCCCCCCTTGAAGTTGGACACAGCCACGCGGATCGCGCGCCCATCGGGCCTGCGGGGCAGCAACGTCTTGCCGCGGAACCGCAGGCGGCGGCGCAGTTCGTTGATCTCTTTCAGCGAAAACCAGCGCTGGCGGCCGTCGTCCTGGGTTTCCCCTTGCGGCAAGGTCGGGTCTTCGGCCAGTTTCTTGCGCAGGGTGTCGGGGGGAATGTCGAACATGAACTGGCTGATTTCCCAGATCGAAAACGGCCGCAGCGCCTTGACCACGCCGGGGTCGAATGTCGCGCGGCGCACAGAGGCCTGTTGTGCCAGGCTGCGCGCGTTCATGTCCTGTAGGTCTGAATGATCTCTCATGATACTGCTCTTGTTATTTGGATATTTTTCTTCAATAACGGGATATGGCTGAATTGGCAAAACCAAACTTTTCCAATTCCGCTCCTGTTAATCCGCCGGGTTCTTTGGATCACACGAAAAAGAACATATATTTAGTGACACAACGGTGCGGTTCAGTCTCTATTTGGTGACATGAGGACCGCGATACAGTGACATAGAGGTGTCACCCTATACCATGTATACCTGATTCATTTATTCTTTTGGGTAATTCGTGTATTTTGAGAGGCGTTGACAGAAAACGGGATTTTATGCACTTATCAACCTCAATGAGAATCGGCCCGCAGATGGCCGCCATTGAGAGGCGAGACAGTGAGACCAACATGGAACCCAAGCGACTGACAGGACCCGGTGCGGGGTCTATGAAGTATGATGTGCTGACCGCGCTGGTCGTGTCGGGTCTGCACGGATCGCCCGCCCAGCAAATTTCGATGACGCGGCTCTGTGCCCTGATCACGGCCCGGTACAACTGGAAGCTGGATCATTTCTGCGTGGGCCAGCCCGAAATGGCGCGGATGTGGCATGTGACCGAACGCACCGTGAAACGCGAGATCAAACGTTGGGTCGATGACCGTCTGCTGATCTGCGTACGCAAAGGCGTGCGGGGCAGGGTGGGGGCGTACCGGCTGAACATGCTGCGGGTGTTCGAGATGTCGCGGGACGTCTGGACCGCCGTGGGGACGGACTATGCCGAGCGCATGGCGGAACTGGACCCGGCGCAACGGTCGTCGGTGGTGAAGGTTGATTTTACCAAACCGGTGCAAGAGGCGGCAGCGCCTGATGATGGCACGTCGTGGTATGCGGTGTCGGAACGGCTGCGCGCGCTGTATCCCGAAAAGCACCGCAACTGGTTTGCGCCGCTGCGGTTCGTGTCGGACGAAGGTGGCGTTTACACGCTGGCCGCGCGCAGCGGGTTCGTTGTGCGGTATCTGGAGACACATTTCAGCACGGTCATGGCCGAGGCCGTGATGGCCGAAGTGGGCCTGGGCAGGCGCATTGTTTTTGTTGTGGAGGGGTGAGCAGGTGGCGTTTTGCGGCACCTGACCCTGGAATTATCGGACATAACAAGGCCCGACACTTTGAGGCGGTTTAGGCGTAATTATCTGGATAAAAGCGCCGCCGCAAACTAGGCTTGCTTTATGAAACCTGCACCGGTCACACCTGTCGTCGCCACCGACACGATACCCCATATGCCTGTCTGGGTCACCTCTGTGCGTGGGCAAACCCCCGAAGATGTGGCGTTTTTGTCGGGTGCGGCGCTGGCGCATCTGCATCTTGTGGTGCACGCCGACGCGGTCCCCCAGCCCTTGTTTCGGGACCGTCTTGCCTTGGGCGCTGCCGAGGCCTGTGTGGTGTTCACAGGACGACCCGAACGGGCGGCTGCGTTGCGCGATGCGGTGCACCTGATGCGGCCCGGTGACTTGCCCGGCCCTGCGGGAGAAACCTTGGTAAGCTGGCAGCGTGCGGTCGCGCGGCCGGTGTCTGTCGGAATGCTGGCCCGTGCGCTGCCCGGAATGGATGCCACGCAGATCGCGGGGTGGCTGGACGCGCAAGAGGGCGGGCCGGTGACCCGCGCGGCGATGGTGTTGCAGGCGGTTCTGGCCGATGCCCCGCGCGCAGAAACCGCCGCGCTGATCCTGGCGGATGCGGCGCTGGCGCGGGCCCTGGGGTGGACACATATGGTGCCGCTGCTGGCTGCCGGTTTGAAACGGGCCGATCTGGGTAAGGGGGATGCGGATCTGGAAATGGCGTGCCACCGGGCGGTGACGGCGTCGGTGTCACATGCTGCGCGCATCGCGGGCGACCTTGCGCGGCGGGCGGCGCATTTGCAGGCCGTCGCACCCAAGTTGCGGGCCAAGGCGGCGGGTGCCGCGGTGCAGATGTTCCTGACGCGCGATGCGGTCGCCCCTGCGGGTTTGCCATTGCCGGACAGGGCGGCGCGGCGGCTGTGTGACCGGCTGGTGTCCCTGGGTGCGGTGCGCGAATTGACGGGGCGTGACACGTTCCGGCTGTACGGGGTGTGAGTGTGAAACAGAACCCGCCCGAACTGGACCGCGAACTGGCTGAGCTGCCTGCGGACCTGCGCTGGCACGAATGGATGCGCCGGATCGAGGCGGTGCTGTTCGCCGCGTCCAGCCCGGTGCCGCGCGAAAAGCTGGCGCGCGTGGTGGGGCAGGGGGCGGCGGTGGATCTGCTGGTCGAGGATCTGGCCGCCGATCTGGAAGGGCGGTCGTTCGAGGTGGCCAAGGTTGGCGACGGCTGGATATTGCGCACGCGGGTCGCTTACGGGCCTGCGATCCGGTCCGCCGCCGAGGCGGGCGCGCAGGTTCTGGACCTGAGCGAATTCGACATCGCGGTTCTGGCGGCCATCGCCTATCACCAGCCGGTCACCCGTGACGGGTTAAAGGACATTTTTGGCAAAGAGATCGCCCGCGACCTGATTGGTCGTCTGGACGCCCAAGGGCTGATCGGAACCGGCCCACGGTCGCCCCGACGCGGCGCGCCCTATACCTTTGTGACCACCGACCGGTTTCTGGTGGCCTTCGGGCTGGAAAGCCTGCGCGACCTTCCCGACCCTGAGCAGTTGGAAGATGCCGGGCTGCGTCAGGCGTAGGGCCATCAGAAGAGAGACTGTACAGGGAAACAGACGGGCGGTTTTCTGTAAAACGGCCCGTCTTTGGTGTTTTGCAAATGATGGCTACAGCACGAAGTCATCCACGCTCAGCGCGCCCACGTCCGTCAGCCAGATGCGCATATCGGCGCTGCCGTTGGCGTCGGTGTCGACCTGGATATAGGTCCGCCCGTTGCCCGCGATGTCATAGCGGACCTCGTTTGCGGTGCCCGAAAACGCTGCCGTTCCGACAAACGTCAAACCCGATGCCACGCCGGTTAGGTCGATCACGTCAATGCCAACCTCAAAGTCCTGGATCACATCGGACGCACCGGTGCTGCTGTCTTGTTTGATGTCATAGACAAAGGTGTCGGCGCCCGCGCCGCCGCGCAGGACATCGGCCAGACGGCCGCCTTTGATTTCGTCCTCGCCGTCGCCGCCACGGATGGTGTCCTTGTCGCGGCCCCCGTTCAGGGTGTCGTCGCCTTCGCCTCCGAACATCTTGTCGGCCCCGTCGTCGCCGATCAACTGGTCGTCGCCCATGCCACCGGACACATAGTCGCTGCCCAGGCCCCCGCGCAGGTCGTCGTCACCGCCGCGCCCGTACAAGCGGTCGTTGTCGTCGCCACCGTCAAGAAAGTCCGCGCCGGCGCCGCCGGTCAGGGTGTCGTTGCCTGCGTCACCATAGACGGTGCCGCCCAGGTTGCCCAAGGTGGCGGTGTCGTCGCCAGACCCAAGGGCCAGCCCGCCGGTGATGATCCCGTTGCCGATGCCGGTATAGATGTCGTCGCCGCTTCCGAATTCGACATCGCCAAAGATCGTGCCGGTGTTGGACAATGTGGTGGTGTTGCGCAGAACGAGATTTCCATTGATTTCGCCCGAGTTGTTCAGAAGGTTCAGGCTTGCGCTGCTATAAAGTGCATCTGCGCCAATGCCTTCGATCAGGCCCGAATTGTTCAGACGGAATTCGGCACCGCCGGCATTGAGGATCGTCGCGTATATAACCGAGCTTGTGATTTGTGGTGCGCCGCTGATGATACCAGTGTTGACCACCTCGCGAATATCGTCGCCGTCGGCTGTGGCATTGAAGATGATCGCACCCTGACCGGACTCGCCGAACGAGCTGATGCTGCCGTGATTGATGACGGTGGCCTCGCCGCCCTGAAAATATATGCCCGCTTGCTGCGCTGAAATCTCGCCGTAGTTGACGACCACATTGTCGTCCCCCTGCCGGATCGTGATGCCGTCCTGGGTGCCGTGAACGTGCGCGCCTTTGGCCAGATAAATATATGTATCGTTGTTTTGGGTGGAATTGGACCACAGGTTGATGCCTGTCGTGCCGTACAGGCCGCCACGCACAGTGACGGTGATGCCGTTATTGACCCCTGCCACGTCTGTGAAAATGGCGTTTGTTGTCGATGTGATGTTCACGCCGTCCATGACGAACACGTCGTCAGATGTTTGAACGTCATAAGCGGTGGAGGTGCTGGTCAGAATGTATTCGATGGCCATGAATTGCCCTTTCCAAAAAAATTGCGCGGTAATTGCACAAAGTTTGTTGCAAAATTCGCCTGTCTCATAGGGGAAAAGTCGATTTTGGCCGTCACCCACGCAAAAGGGCCGCGCCTGTTCTGGCGCAGCCCTTGCGTGAAAGTTTTGTGAAAAGCGGCAGGCGCAGACAGCGCCCGACGGCAGTTCAGCCCATGCGGTCGCTGCTGTAGGCGCCGGGCGACGGCGGGAACACCACGGTTTTGTTGCCGTTCAGGAACACGCGGCGGTTGGCGTGGGCGTGGATGGCGCGGGCCAGCACCTGGGCCTCGACATCGCGGCCCAGTGACACGTAATCGCTGCCGTTCTGGGCGTGGGTGACGCGCACGGTGTCCTGTTCGATGATCGGACCTTCGTCCAGGTCGGCGGTGACATAGTGGGCGGTGGCCCCGATCAGTTTCACGCCGCGATCAAACGCCTGCTTGTAGGGGTTGGCCCCCTTGAACGACGGCAGGAACGAATGGTGGATGTTGATGATGCGCCCCGACATTTTCTTGCACATGCTGTCCGACAGGATCTGCATGTAGCGCGCCAGCACCACCAGATCGGCGTCCACGTCTTCGACCACTTCCATGATCCGCGCTTCGGCCTGCGGTTTGTTTTCCGGCGTCACCTTGATGTGGTGGAACGGGATGTCGTGGTTGACCACGACCTTCTGGTAATCGGTGTGGTTGGAAATGACCGCCACGATGTCGATGGGCAGCGCGCCGATGCGCCAGCGGTACAGCAGGTCATTCAGGCAGTGGCCAAACCGCGACACCATGATCACGGCTTTCATCTTGGTGGTTTCGTCGTGGAACGACCAGTCCAGGTCCAGCGGCTCGGCCACGGCGCCAAAGTCGGCGGTCAGCGTTTCCAGCGTGGCGTCCAGTTCCGAGGCAAAGCCCACGCGCATAAAGAACTTGCCGGTGTGCGTGTCGTCGAACTGTGCACTGTCCAGAATGTTGCACCCGTGGTCGGCCAGAAAGGCCGAGATGGCAGATACGATGCCACGGCGCGAGGCGCAGCTAACGTTCAGGCAATATTTGGTCATCGTCAGAAATCCTAATCTTTGGGCGCGGTGGATCGAATGCGGCCCCCGTGCCGACACCTATGCGCCAGCGGACGCGATGGGCAAGGATGCACAACGGCGCGGTGCGATGGAAAAACGACACGCGTTGCAAATTTTGCGCGTGCGTCGGGAATTTGGGCATGGGGCAGGGTGGCGAAATGGAATGCGGTGCTTGAAAAAGTAAGGAATCAGGGGCGCGCGTTGCGGCGCGCCAAAGGGGGATCGGGCTGAGGTGCCCGCCGTGTCCTGGCAATGCCACTGAAACAAATAGTTCAAGAAACCATCACATGGGTGTCGCACAGCAGACCGATAAGGCGCCGAAACGTGCCCTGATCCGCGGGGCCGTCATCTGCAAAGGTTTGCCTCATGCTTATTCACCGCCGCCACGCTCTTGGACTTTTGGGGGCCGCTGCCGGCTCTTTGGCTATGCCGGGGCTGTCGTTCGCACAATCCCAGCGCCGCACAGTCACCGTTGCCGTTCAAAAGATCACCAACAACAACACGATGGATGTCTGGAACGAACAGTCCAACGTCGGGGAACGCGTGTTTTTCCCCAACCTGTGGGAAGGTCTGATCAACCGCAACTGGATGGGCGATCAGGGCGGCGTGCCCGGTCTGGCGACAAGCTGGAAGCGTCTGGATGACAAGACCATCGAGCTGAAGCTGCGCGAAGGCGTGAAATTCCACAACGGCGACGAAATGACCGCCGACGACGTGGTGTTTTCGTTCTCGGACGAACGTGTGTTTGCAGGCACCCAGCCCGATGGCGGCGAAACGCTGTATGCGGACAATTTCAAGCCCAAGACAGACAAGGAACTGCCCGCCGGTGTGCCCGGTGTGGGCCGTCGTCTGTGGCCGGCGCTGCGCGGTGTCGAAGCGGTGGACAAGTACACCGTGCGGTTCCACAACGCATCGCCCGATGTGACGCTGGAAGGGCGCCTGATCGCCTTTGGCTCGCAAATCGCCAGCCGCCGCGCGTGGGACGAAGCCGCGACATATGCCGACTGGGCCAACGCGCCCGTGACCACCGGCGCCTATAAGGTGCAGGAATACCGCCCCGACGTGTCGCTGACACTGGTGGCACACGATGACTATTGGGGTGGCCGCCCGCCGCTGGCGGAAATCCGGTTCCTGGAAGTGCCCGAAGTGGCCAGCCGCGTGAACGGTCTGCTGTCCGGCGAATACGATTTTGCCTGCGACCTGCCGCCCGACCAACTGGATGCCGTGCGCAACACCGCCGGGCTTGAGGTGCAGGGTTCGACCATTCTGAACCACCGCATTCAGGTCTTTGACAAGGTGCACCCGGTCCTGTCCGACCCGCTGATCCGCCGCGCCATGACCCATTCGATCGACCGCCAATTGATCGTGAACGCCTTGTGGGACGGCCAGACCAAGGTGCCCGCAGGTCTGCAATTTGAATTCTACGATGATATGTTCATCAAGGGCTGGACCGCCCCCGAGTTCAACCTGGAAATGGCACGCGATCTGGTGAAACAGTCCGGCTATCAGGGCGATGCAATCCCGTTCCGCGTGCTGAACAACTATTACATCAATCAGGTTTCGAACGCGCAGATCATGGTCGAGATGTGGAAGCAGGCGGGTCTGAACGTCGAAATCCAGATGGTCGAAAACTGGGGTCAGGTGCTGGAAGACAACGACACACGCGGCATCCGCGACTGGTCGAACTCGGCCACGTTCAACGATCCGGTGTCGTCGATTGTGGCGCAGCACGGGCCGAACGGATTGCAGCAGCAGCGCAACGAATGGTCCAACGTCGAAATGAACGAGCTGTCGAACTTCATGCAGAAATCGACGGATCGCGGCGCGCGCAAAAAAGCGTTCGCGCGGATGCTGGAAATCACCGAACGTGAAGATCCCGCATTCCAGGTCCTGCACCAGAACTGCGTGTTCACCGGCATGAAATCGGACCTGAACTGGAAGGCCGCACCGGCCTTTGCGATGGATTTCCGCGCCGACAACTGGAACGCCTCCTGATCCAGAACGCGATCACGTGGCGCGGCAATCCTGCGGCGCCACGTGGCATTTGAAAGCCTGATATGTCCTATGTTTCGATACGTGATCTGAAAGTTGCCTTTGACGGTGTTCAGGTCCTGCACGGCATCAACCTTGACGTCGCCAAGGGCGAGGCACTGGGGCTGGTGGGTGAATCCGGCTGCGGCAAGTCGGTGACGTGGCTGGCCGCCCTGGGCCTGTTGCCGGGCAAGGCGTCGGTCAGCGGATCGGTGACCGTCGAAGGCCAGCAGTTGATCGGCACCGGACGCGCCGCCGTCGAGGGGGTGCGCGGTGGCCGGATCGCGATGATCTTTCAGGACCCGTCGTCGTCGCTGAACCCGGTGCGCACCGTCGGTCACCAGATTGGCGAAAGCCTGCGGTTGCATCGCGGCATGGACCGCCGCGCAGGCCGGATTGAGGCGGTGCGGCTGCTGGATATGGTCGGCATTCCGGGCGCTGCGAAACGGGTCGATCTGTACCCGCACGAGTTTTCCGGCGGCCAATGCCAACGTGTGATGATCGCCATGGCGCTGGCAGGCGCGCCGGATCTTTTGATCGCGGATGAACCTACCACGGCGCTGGATGCCACGATTCAGGCGCAAATCCTTGACCTTCTGGCGACACTGCGCCGCGAAACGGGCATGGGCATGGTGTTCATCAGCCACGATCTGGGCGCGGTTGGTGCGATCTGTGACCGTGTGCATGTGATGTACGCAGGCCGGATTGTCGAAAGCGGTGCCATCGGCCCGATGTTCGACGCACCGCGCCATCCTTATACCCGTGGCCTGTTCGACGCGATCCCGCGACTGGACGGCACGCGCGACCGGCTGATCCCGATCCACGGCACCGTGCCAGACCCGCGCCATATGCCCCAGGGCTGTGCCTTTGCCCCGCGCTGTGCCAAGGCGCAGGCGTTCTGCAACAGCGACGTGCCCGCGTTGAAACCACAACAGGATGGCCGGCAGTTGGCCTGTTTCTATCCGGTGACGGCGCCCGCGACCGGCACTGCTACCACCGACGAAAGGCTGCCCGCATGACCGCATTGCTGCAAGCGCGCGGGCTGGTCCGCTGTTACGAGGGCCAGAAATCGCTGTTTCACAAGGCCGCGTCGGTGCGGGCGGTCGACGGTGTCGATCTGACGCTGAAGGCTGGTGAGACGCTGGGCATCGTCGGGGAAAGCGGGTCGGGCAAGTCGACGCTGGGCCGGATGCTGCTGGGCATTGATGCCCCGACCGAGGGGCAGGTGCTGTTTGACGGCCAGCCGATGCCGCCCTTGCACACTGCCCCGTGGCGGGCGTTGCGCGCACAGATGCAGTTTGTCTATCAGGACCCGTTGGCCGCACTGGACCGGCGGTTGACCATCGCCCGCCAGATCGGCGAGCCGCTGGAAATTCACGGGCTTGCCACCGGCGTCGAGCTGACCGAACGCGTGGCCGAGCTGATGGCGCAGGTGGGTCTGCGGCAGGATCAGGGCGCGCGCTATCCGCACGAGTTGTCGGGCGGTCAGCGCCAGCGGGTGATCATCGCCCGCGCATTGGCCACGTCGCCCCGTCTGCTGGTCTGTGACGAGCCGGTGTCGGCGCTGGATGTGTCCATTCAGGCGCAGGTGGTCAACCTGCTGCGCGACCTTCAGGAACGCCACGGGATCGCCATGGTGTTCATCAGCCACGACCTGAAAGTCGTGCGCAACATCTGTGACCGTGTCGCGGTGATGTACCTTGGCCGGATCGTGGAAGAGGCCAGCTCGGACCAGATTTTCGCGCAGCCCGAACACCCCTATACCCAAGCGTTGGTGTCGTCGGTGCCGGTGCCGGGCAAACGGCTGCAAGGCCGCATCTTGCTGAAGGGCGAGCCGCCAAACCCCGCGCAGCGCCCCGCGGGGTGTGCGTTCCATCCGCGTTGTGCGGCGGCTGTCCCAAGCTGTGCACAGGCGGTTCCGTCCCTGCAAACCATCGCCCCCGCGCGCCGCGCCGCCTGTCACCTGCTGGACGCGCCCCGCGCCGGGCGGGCCGCCTGATGGTACGCTGCATGACCCCGAAAGCCATGATATGCTAAGCTATTTTGTTACCCGTCTGTTTCGTGCGGCCCTGACGATCCTGTTGGTGATGACCTTTGCCTTTGTCGTGCTGCGCCTGTCGGGCGATCCCGCGTCGATCCTGCTGGGGCCGGATGCGCCCACCGACAGCATTGAGGCGTTCCGCGCGCAATGGGGTTTGGACGATCCGATCTGGAAGCAGTATCTGGCCTATCTCAAATCCCTTGCCCAACTTGATTTCGGCGTGTCCATGCGCGACCGCTCTCCGGCGATTGATCTGGTGCTGGAACGGGTGCCCGCCACGCTGGCCCTGACCGTGCCGACGCTGTTGATCCAGCTTGGCGTTGGTATCCCTGCCGGTGTCTACGCGGCGCTGCACCGTGAATCGGTCGCGGATCGGGGGGTTATCATGCTGTCGATCTTCGGCTTTACCATTCCGTCGTTCGTGATGGGGCTGGTGCTGGTGCTGGTCTTTGCCGTGACGCTGGGGTGGCTGCCGTCGGGCGGGCAGGACAGTTGGCAACACGCGATCCTGCCGATTGCCACCATGTCGGTTGGCGGCATCGGCATCCTTGCGCGGTTCTCGCGGTCGGCGATGATCGAGGTGATGGGCCAGCCCTATATCCGCACCGCCATGGCCAAGGGGCTAAGCTGGCGCGACGTGGTGTGGAAACACGCGTTGCCCAATGCCTCGGTGCCGATCGTCACCATCGTCGGCTTTATGGTCGGGTCGCTGATCGCGGGGGCCGTGGTGGTCGAAAGCATTTTCTCATGGCCCGGCATCGGCAGGCTGCTGATCGTGTCGGTGTCGAACCGTGATCTGGCGGTGGTGCAATGCCTGCTGCTGGTGATCGCGTCGGCCATGGTCATCGCCAACCTGTGTGTCGATTTCGCCTATGGCCTGCTGGACCCGCGTCTGCGGGCCAAAGCCGCCGCACATTAAAGGACAGTGATATGACCGCTCAGGCAACAAACATAACCGCGGCCCCGACGCTGGTCCGGCGCTTGCGGTTCAGGGTGCCGCTGCTGGTGGCCTTCGGGCTGGGTTGGCTGGGGCTGATGGTGTTTACGGCCGTCTTTGCCGATGTCATCCGCCCCTATGACGTGACGCAGATGGACCTGTCGGCGCGTCTGGTCGGCCCGCTGAGCCCCGGCCATTTGCTGGGCACGGACGAGCTGGGCCGCGATGTGCTGTCGCGGCTGATCCAGTCCATTCGCGTGTCGCTGGTGATCGCCTTTGGCGCGACGTTGCTGTCGGCGTTTTTCGGCACCACGCTGGGCTTTCTCGCGGCGCAGTTTCGCGGCACGGTCGAACACCTGATCCTTGTGCTGGCGGATTTTCAGGCGGCGCTGCCGTTCCTGATCCTGTCGCTGGCGGTGCTGGCGTTCTTCGGGTCGTCGATGACGCTGCTGGTGGGGCTGATGGGGTTCTATGGCTGGGAACGGTACGCCCGCATCTCGCGCGGGCTGGCGATTTCGGCGGGCGCACAGGGCTATGCGTCGGCGGTGGTGCAACTGGGCGCGAACCCGTCGCGGGTGTACCTGCGGCACATCCTGCCCAACGTCGCCTCCACCCTGATCGTGTCGATGACCCTGACCTTCCCCGAGATCATCCTGATGGAAAGCGGCCTGTCGTTCCTGGGCCTGGGCGTGCAGCCCCCCGAAAGCTCGCTGGGCAATATGGTCGGCTTTGGCCGCGAATATCTGACCCGCGCGCCGTGGATCATGCTGGGGCCTGCCTTTGTGATCATGATGACGACGCTGTCGATCTCTTTGGTCGGGGACTGGCTGCGCGACAAGCTTGACCCGACCATTCGCTGACAAAGGACACCTGACGTGACCCAAATTATCGCCCATCGCGGCGCACGCAATCTGTGGGCGGAAAATTCTCTTTCGGGGTTCCGCAATGTGGTGGAACTGGGCGTGGGGGCGGTGGAATTCGACCTGCATCTGGGCGCAAGCGGCGAGGTTCTGGTGATCCATGACGCCACGCTGGACCGCACGACAACCGGCACAGGGCCGGTGCGCGCGCTGACCGACGACACCCGCCACAACCTGCGCCTGATCGGCCCCGACGGCGAGATTGCCGAAGGCGTGCCGACCCTGACCGAAGTGCTGGACATCCTTGCCCCCGTGCCGGGCCTGCGGCTGTTCCCGGAGATCAAGGCAGACGAGAACGGGGTCTACGACCCCGCGCTGATCGCCGCCACGGTTCAGACACTGCGCGCCTATGATGTGGTATCACGCACGGTTCTGCACAGTTTCGACACCGGCGTGCTGCGCATGATCCGCGACACGGCACCGGAATGCGCGCGCAAGGTTTCGGTCAACCGCGATTGGGTCGACCGGCAGGGTGGCGTCCGGGCGTTCTTTGGGGGCTTGGGTGATCTTGCCGGTTTGGTGGCCGTGCATCATGAACTGTTCGAGGCTGAATTCGACCTGATCACCAACTTGTTTCCGTTGGAGCAGATGGGCGTCTGGACGTTGAACGACCCCGACCTGATTGCACGTTGGTTGGGCCGCGGTGTCGGTTTTCTAACCACCGATGACCCGCGACTGGCGCACAGGATCATGGCGCAGGAGATGGCGATATGACTGCCATAGAGCTGGTCATTTTCGACTGTGACGGTGTGCTGATTGACAGCGAAGCGATGGGGGCCACTGCCTTGGCCGGCGCCATTTCCGATGCGGGCGTGCCGATGACGACGCAAACCGCCGAGCGGACGTTTTCCGGCGCAGGACGGGATGAAACCCACGCATTGATCGCCGGGCTGGGGCTGGATGCAACGCACGTCCTGACCGACGCGGGCGCCCGGCTTGAGGCCTTGTTCGCCCAAGGCGTTCCGCCCGTGCCCGGGATGCACCGCCTTCTGGCCGCGCTGGATGTGCCGGTTTGTGTCGCGTCCAACAGCGGCGTCGACCGTTTGCGCGCAAGCCTTGGCCGCACCCCGCTGGCTGCCTTTTTCGGCCCGCATATCTATAGCGCTGAACACGTGCAGCACAGCAAGCCGGCGCCGGATCTGGCACTGCACTGTCTGGCGCAGATGAACACTGCCGCAGATCGCGCGGTGTTCATAGATGACAACATTCACGGCATCCGCTGCGCCCGCACCGCCGGTGTTCTGGCCATCGGTTTTGTCGGGCCGACCGATCATCGCCCGAACCATGCCGACACGCTGCGCGCGGCCGGGGCCGACCATGTGGTGCATGGTGCCGAACAGCTTGGCGCTTTGCTGGCCCGTCTGACCTAACGCCGCGTTGCCGTCACCCTCTGAGCTTTCCCTTCACTTAACACGCAAGGACCACACCATGACCGATCTTCCGCTGCTGGGCGCTGCTATGCCGACGGCCACGCTTGAAACGCTTCAGGATTTCATCCTGTCCGAAAACCGCGATCTGGAAATTCAGGATTTCTGCGACGGCGACCTGCTGAATGGCGACTGGAAAACAGTGGCCGACCACACCCGTAACCTGTTGACCGGATACACCGGACGGCTGGGCATTCACGGGCCGTTCTGGGGCCTGAACATCGCCAGCCCCGACACCGAAATGCGCGCGCTGAACAAGCGCAAGCATTTGCAGGGCATCGAGGTTTGCGAATATCTGGGGGCCACCCAGATGGTCATTCACAGCCCCTACACCACGTGGAGCTTCAACAACCTGGACAACGCGCCCGACCGCAAGGAATACGACCGGCTGCTGGAAAACTGCCATGACACGATGGACGCGGTCGTGAAACGCGCCGAAGATTGCGGTGTGACCATGGTGATCGAAAACATCGAGGACATCGACCCCGACATCCGCTGCGCGCTGGCCGACAGCTTCAATTCGCCCGCCATGGCCGTGTCGATCGACACCGGCCACGCCCATTACGCACATGGCACCAATGGCGCGGCGCCGGTCGATTACTATGTGCGCCGTGCCGGTGACCGGTTGCAGCACATCCATCTGCAAGACGCGGACGGTTACGCCGACCGGCACTGGGCCATCGGGCAGGGCACGATCCGGTGGGAGGCCGTGTTCCGCGCACTTGGCGAATTGGGCAGCAACCCGCGCCTGATACTGGAATTGCGGGACAAGGACGGCATTTTGCCATCGGTGGCCTATCTGCAATCGCTTGGCATTGCCCGCTAGGCACAGTCAGTCTGTGGTCCGGGCCTTTGGTCCGGGCCTGTCGCTTCACGCGAACGCGGCAGGCCCGCAGCTAGATGATCTTGGCCAGCAACCGCAGCAGCGTTTCTTTCTCGCGCTCGCGCAGGGGGGCAAGGGTTTCTTCGGTCACACGGATCGCGGCATCGACGGCCTCGTCGATCAGCTTGACCCCACGGGGCGTCAGCGAAACAAGATGGCGGCGGCGGTCGGCGGGGTCACGGCGGGTGGCCAGCAGATCGCGTGCAATCAGGCGGTCCACCACGCCCTTGGTCGTAGCACCGTCCATGGCAACGGAACGGCCCAGCAGGTTTTGCGACATCGGCCCGTCCTCGGCCAGCCGGTGCATGATTGAAAACTGGGTCGTGGTCAGTTTGCCCGGCACTTGTTCCAGAAAGATCGTCGAATTGCGCTGATAGGCTTTGCGCAGCAAAAAGCCGATTTGCGCGTCCAGCACATACCCATGCTCGTCGCTGGTGCGCGGCTGTGTGATCTCGCTCAACGGGCTCTCCTTGGGTTGCTGTCACCGGACCTAAAGCGTGCCGCGCGCGGTGGCAATACAGCGACGGGATCAGACCGACAGATAGGCATCGCGGATTTCGGGGTGGGCCTCCAGCTCGGCAAAGCTGCCGTCGAACTTCTTTTCGCCGCTTTCGATGATGATGGCACGGTCGGCCACGGCGCGGGCAAAGTGCAGGTTTTGCTCGGAAATCACCACTGTCAGCCCTTGGGCCTTGAGCTTGAGGATGGTGTTGGCCATCTCTTCGACGATCACCGGCGCGATGCCTTCGGACGGCTCGTCCAGCAGCAAAAGCAACGGGTTGCCCATAAGCGTGCGCGCGATGGTCAGCATCTGCTGTTCGCCGCCCGACATATGTTTGCCGCGGTTGCTGCGGCGTTCGGCCAGGTTCGGGAAGATGTCGAAAAGCTGTTCGACCGTCCATGTCGGCGCACCGTCGCGCGGCGGCTGGCGGCCGACTTCAAGGTTTTCCATCACGGTCAGGTCGGTGAAAATGCGGCGGTCTTCGGGGACGTATCCGATGCCGGATTTGGCGACGCGAAAAGCGGGGGCGCCGACCAGATCGGTGTTCTGAAACATCACGCGGCCGGTGCGGGGGCGCACCAGTTGCATGACCGATTTCATCGTTGTGGATTTGCCCGCACCATTGCGGCCCAGCAACGCCACGACCTCGCCCCGCCCGATCTGAAAGGACAACCCGTTCAGGATGTGGGCCTTGTCGTAATAGCTGTGAATGCCTTCGATATTAAGCATCCTGTGCCTCCTTGAACAACGTGCCACCGCCCAGGTACACCTCTTGGACTTGCGGGTTTTCACGCACCTCTGCGGCGCTGCCATCTGCGATCAGCTCGCCCCGGTTCAGCACCATGATGTGATGCGCATGGGCAAAGACGACATCCATGTCGTGTTCGGTAAAAAGGACTGAAACGCCCTGATCCTGTACAATATCCGCGACCAGTTGCATCAGCGCGATCCGCGCCGAAGGGGCCATGCCGGCGGTGGGTTCATCCATCAGCAGCAGACGCGGACGGTGGGTCAGCGCAATCGCCAGTTCCAGCCGTTTCAGATCGCCATACGCCAGAACCGAACAGGGCCGGTCGGCCTGATCGGCCATCGACACGGTTTCCAGAAACTCGAACGCTTCGTCGCGGTACAGTTTCCACGCGCGGGGCAGCATCGAGAACAGTTTGCGGTGGTGGCTGATCAGCGCCATCTGCACGTTCTCGATCACGCTCATCGACTGGTAGGTGCCGGTGATCTGGAACGTGCGGCCAACCCCCTTGCGCCAGATGTCGCGGGGGCGCTGGCCGGTGACGTTTTCGCCGTCCAGAAACACTTGGCCGCCGGTGGGTTTCAACTGCCCCATCAGCATGTTGAAACAGGTGGATTTGCCCGCCCCGTTGGGGCCGATCAGCGCCTTCAGCTCGCCCTGTTGCACGGCAAAGGACACGCCGTTGACGGCTAGAAATCCGTCATAGCTTTTCTTCAGGTTCTCGACGCGCAGGATTTCGGTCATTTGACGGCCTCTTCGTTGGTGCCGCGGAATTTGGCCCACGTGCTGCGCAGGGTGCCGACGATGCCTTCGGGCGCGATGATGACCACGGCGATGATCACCAGACCCAGCACCAGCCGCCAGTATTCAAGGCGGGTCAGCCAGTCTTCGACGACGGTCATAAAGCCCGCGCCGACGACGCCACCGGCAAGAGTTTTGACACCGCCCAGGAACACGACGATCAGCGCGTCGAACGAGGCGGCGATTTCCAGTTCGGTGGGGAACACCGACCCTTTGGAAAAGACAAAGATACCGCCCGCCAGACCCGCCATCACACCGGCAAGGCCAAAGGCCACATGCTGCACGCGTTTGACGTTGATCCCCATCGCCTCGGCCTGACGCGGGCTGTCGCGGCCGGCGCGCAGGGCGTAGCCGAATGGCGAATGGATGATGTGGCGCAGCACAAGGATGCCGCCGACGCCAAAGGCCAGCGTGAAGTAATAGAACGGGATGGTGTCGCTGAGCCATGCCGAGGGCCAGATGTTGACCAGCCCGTCATCGCCCCGCGTCAGGTCGCGCCATTGATAGGCCATCGACCAGACCAGTTGCGAAAACGCCAGCGTGAGCATGGCAAAATAGACCCCGCTGAGGCGGATACAGAACCAGCCGATCCCCAGCGCCAGCAGACCGGCCGCAAGGGGGGCAAACAGGAATGCGACCTCCATGGGCGTATCAAGGTGAAAGACCAGCAGCGCCGCGGCATAGGCCCCGCCGCCAAAGAACGCCGCGTGGCCAAAGCTGACCAGCCCGCCAGAGCCCAGGATAAAGTGCAGCGATGCGGCAAACAGGGCAAAGACCACCATGTCGATCAGCAGGATCAGCATGAAGCGGTCGGCAAACAGGGGCAGGGCGGCCAGTGCCAGAAGCAAGGCGGCGACCAGCATCTGACCTGTGGTGCCATAGGGACGGATCGGGGTTTCGGGCGCGCCGACCTGTCCGTGTTCGCCCGCGACTTCCTCGCGGCCCAGCAGGCCGTAGGGGCGGATGATCAGCACAACGGCCATGACGACAAACATCAGCACCAGCGTGGATTGCGGCAGGTAGGTGACGCCAAAGACGTTCAGCACCGAGATCAGCACAGCGGCGATAAACGCGCCGGGCAGTGACCCCATGCCGCCGATGACCACCACGACAAAGACCGCGCCGATGATGTTAAAGTCCATCAACAGGTCCGCCCCGCCCTTGGGCAGTTGCAACGCACCGCCCCAGCCGGCCAGCGCCGAGCCAAGGGCAAAGACGCCGGTGAACAGCCACGCCTGATTGACGCCAAGCGCGCCGACCATCTCGCGGTCCTGGGTCGCGGCGCGGACCAGCACGCCGACCCGTGTCTTGGTGATCAGATACCACAGGGCGAACAGGATGAACGGGGTGATGGCAATGATCACCAGATCGTATTTGGGCACCGGTTCGCCAAAGATGCGCCAGACGCCGCGCAGGCCGGGGGCGCGGGGGCCCATGCGGTCCTCGGCGCCCCAGATCATCAGGGCAAGGTCCTGAATGACAAGGATCACGCCAAAGGTGGCGACCAGTTGGAACAGCTCCGGCGCGCGGTAGATCGGGCGCAGCACCACCATTTCGACAAAGGCGCCGATGGCCCCCACCACAAGGCCGGTGATCAGGATCGCGCCCCAGAAGCCGACCGTGCCGGGCAGCACGTTCATCAGGGTAACGCCGACAAAAGCCCCCAGCATATAGAACGACCCGTGGGCAAAGTTCACGATGCGGGTGACGCCAAAGATCAGCGACAGGCCCGACGCCACGAGGAACAAAGACGAGGCATTGGCGAGGCCGGTCAGAAGCTGTGCAAAGAAAAAGGCCATGCGGAAGATAATCCTTGGGTGGTCACCGCCAAGCGGTGTGTCATGTCAGGAAGGGGCGTGGCAGGCGGGCGTTCTTGCCCACCTGCCTGTTGCGGCTGGCTTATTCGGCCGGGCGCATCGCTGTGACTTCTTCGTCGGAGGGCATGTAGCCGTCGGGCGATTTGTAGGTCCAGTCGACCATCACGCCCTTGCCGTCTTCCAACGCGAGGGTGCCGACATAGGCGCCCATGTTCGACTGGTTGTCGATTTCGCGGTAGCTGAGCGTGCCGATGGGCGTGTCGGGGATTTCCAGACCCTCAAAGGCGGCGATCAGCGACGCGGTGTCGGTGGCGCCGGCCTTTTCGATGGCGGCGGCGATGGACAGCACGTCAAGATAGCCAACCAACGAGCCGATCTTGGGCGTTTCACCGGTTTCCGCGATATAGGCGTCTACGAACGCTTTTTCCGGGGTGCCGTTGTCAAAGGCGTACCAGGGATAGCCGGTCACGAACCAGCCTTCGGGGGCCTCGTCGCCCAGCGGTTCCAGATATTCGGGCTCGCCGGACAGCAGACCATAGACGGGGCGGCCATCGAACAGGCCACGGTCGCCGCCTTCGCGCACGAATTTGGCAAGGTCGGTGCCAAAGGTCACGTTATAGATCGCGTCGGGCTTGGCACGTTCGATCGCCTGCACCTCGGCGCCGGCGTCGATCTTGAACAGGGCGGGCCATTGTTCGGCGACGAATTCAACCTCGGGCTTCAGCCGTTTCAGGTTTTCCTTGAACGCTGCGACGGCATCCTGACCATAGGCATAGTTGGGCGCGATGGTGGCGTATTTGATCGCGTCGGTTTTGGCGGCCTCTTCGGCCAGCATCGCGGCCTGAATCCACGTCGAGGCGCGCAGCCGGAAGGTGTTGGGGTTGCCTGACTGCCACACAAGGCTGTCGGCCAGCGGTTCGGCGGCCAGGTAGAGATACCCCTTTTCGGCGGCAAAGGACGACAGCGCCAGACCGACGTGCGACAGGATCGAACCGGTCAGCATGACGGCCCCGTCGCGGGTCATCAGCTCTTCTGCGATCTTGACCGCTTCGGCGGGGTCGCCCTGATCGTCGCGGTAGATGAATTCAAGCGGTTTGCCCAGCACACCGCCCGCGTCGTTGATCTCTTTCAGCGCCAGTTCGATGCCCATCTTATAGGGCTCGGCAAAGGCGGCCATGCGTTTGTAATGGTTGATCTCGCCGATCTTGATGGTGTCTTGGGCCAGTGCGGCCCCAGACATAAAGCCGGGCGCCATCACAAGGGCGGTGGCAGCGGCGATCAGGGTGCGTCGCGTCAGGGTCATCGGGGTCTCTCCTATTGGTGGCAGCAGTGCTGCGGGGGTCGTGATCCGGTCTTACGCCGGTTAGTCGTGATAAACAAAGGCAGGCGACGGATCGCTTGCGAGATCTTCGGTCCGTTCCAGTTCGATCAGGTCGTTGATCCGCTTGCGGTAGACAAGCGGGCCCTTGTCGATGGCGATGCGGATCGGACGCCGTTTGGCGGGGCGGTTTTCTTCCTCTTGCACGGCTTCAAGGATCTCTTTGTCCTCTTGAAAAGCCACGCGGAACATCTTGTCCATGGTCGCTTCTGCGTCGGGATCGTCAAGCGCGGTGTTGCGGATGTGCATCCAGCGGTCGATGGAATAGGTTTCGGTCACCGGTGTGATGAAATGCAGGGCAAAGATGCGCACGCCCTTGTTGCGTTCGTCCTCGGCAATGGCGTCCTCGGCGGGGGCCGAGCCAAAGTCGATGACGGCGGTGCAGGGGGTGTAAAGGTAGTAGTAATGCCAGCGGTCCACGTTGCCGGTGAATCCGCCGAACCCTTTGAAAAACCCAATCGGTTCCGCGTCGCGTATCCAGCGCCAGGCCAGGATCGCCTCGCCTTCGGTCTGCACGTGTACGGGGACGTTTTCGGATGCGGCGTTGCCCAGCGTGGTGGGGTGGACAAAGCTGACGTGCGCCGGATCAACCAGGTTTTCGGCCACGTTCAGATAGTTCGATTTCAGATGCAGCGCGTCGCCGTGGTGGACCTTCCAGGCGGGGTCGGTGAATTCGGGCATGTCGAACACTTTGGACGTGTCGGCGCGGGCCGGGTCGCCCATCCAGATCCAGACGATGCCGTGGCGTTCCTCGATGGGAAACGCCTCGACATAGGCGGATTTGGGCAGGTTGGTCTGGCCCGGCACCCGCACGCAGGCGCCCGAACAGTCGAAGGTCAGCCCGTGATAGCCGCATTGCACGTTGTCGCCCACGCGCTTGCCCTTGGACAGCGGCAACAGGCGGTGCGGGCAGCGATCCTCAAGTGCGACAACGCCGCCGTCGGATTTGCGGTACATGACGACGTGGTCACCAAGGATGGTAAAGCGGCGCAGGTCGTCGTCGATCTCGGTCGACCACGCGGCCACGTACCAGGCATTTCGAACGAATTTCGTCATGTTGACCTCCTTGGTGGTGTCTCTAGCGCAGCCCGTCCGCGCCGGTGACTTCGCTGTGTTTCAGCCCGCCGACGCGCGGATTGGGTCGCCCGGCCAGTTGCAGGGCCACGGCCACCACGATTTCCCCGCGCCGCGGGGCATCGGGCAGTTGCAGGCGCATCCCGTCAAAGTGGCTGCGCACGTAAGCGGCGTTCTTGTGGCCCAGCGGCACGTCGATCACGCTGCCCGGTCCGCCCATCGCCTTGGACGAGGGCACCAGCGCCTTGCCGCCGCCCAGCACGTCGCGCAGGGGCGCGCCCAGCGTCGGGTGCAGCAGGGCGGCGGCGTGTTCCAGCTCGCCGTCTTCGCCCACGAGGGCTGCTTTGCCGTAGCCTTGAACATCGCCCGCCGCACAGCCCAAAGCGGTCAGCGCCTCGATGCCCAGAAGCGCGCCAAGCTGTGCGCCGGTGTCGAACAGCTCGGCCAGATCGTCCACATAACGCCCCGCATAGGGGTTCACGATCACCGCCGCCGCCAGTGCGCGCCGTGCGGGGGGCGAAACGGGTTGGCCCATTTCGGTGCGTGTCTCTTCGACCAGCGTTATGATCCGGCGCAGGTTCACCGCAAGCCGTCCTCGCCCTTGACGTCCTCGGCGGCCAGACCACCGACGCGGGCGTGAATGCGGGGGCCGGTGCTCATCACCAGCACCAGCAGGATTTCGTCGGCCTTGGGTCCGTCGGACAGGCCGACCTCCATCGCGTCGAAATGGCTGCGCACATAGGACGCGTTGGTGTGGGTGATCGGCACGTCCAGACGGGTGCCCGGTCCGCCGATCTTTTTCGTCGAGGGCACGATGGCCATGCTGTCGGCAATGGTGTCGCGCATGGCATAGCCGCCGGGCACATGCCACAGCGCGCCGTGTTCCAGTTCGCCGTTGGTGCCGACGATGGCGCCTTTGCCGTAGCCCTGAATGGCGGACGCGTCACCGCCAAGAGCGGCGATCAGATCCTGTGCCATCTGCGCGCCCAGCGGTTTCAGATCTTCCATAAAGCCCTGAATATCCTCGACATAACGCCCTGCGAAGGGGTTCGCGATGACGGTCATGCAAGCGGCGCGGCGCAGGGGTGTTTCGGGGGCGGGGCCGCCCTCGTGATAGATGGTTTCGGTCAGGATTGCCGTTTTGCGGATGACGGGTTCAGGCATGGATAAGGTCCTTGGGCTGGCCCTGCGTGGTGCGGGCGGTCTTGGTTGTGCCGATCATGCGTCTTTGGCCCTGACAGGCAAGACATGCGCCGACAATCAGTCCGCGTGCGGCAAAATTTGTGGCGATGGCGGCCCCGTGATCCAGTGCGGCGGTCACATCCGTACCGGGCAGGGGGGCAACATCGGTGGTGACCCGCCGCGCGCCCAGATCGCTGTCGGGCGACAGGCTGTTGGCGGGGGCGCGGGTGATGGCGGGGTGGTCGGGCAGGTCGATGGCGTTGGCGATCAGCGTGGCGGCGGCGTCGGCCTGCGCCGCAGTGGCGGCCAGCACGGTCACCGCGTCGGCAATGCCCAGCGAATGCGACCGGCCCCGCCAGCCCGATGTGGCCACGCCGCCGATGCCGTCATGGGGCCCGATGTCGGCTTGCGCGCCTGCGCTGGCGGTGGTCGGGTCCTCGCAGATCGCAAGGCGCAGGGGCTGGTGCGCGGTCCACAGGGCAATGTCGCCGCCGTTGTTCACATGGGCGCGGGTCAGACGATGGCTCGGGGCCAGCATCGCGGTCAGGATGTGGTCGGCCACGGCACCGGCGACGGCGGCCATCGGGGTGACAAAGGTGGGGGCAAAGGGGGCGACGGCTTGCTGCATCTTCCGTGCGATCACGCCGGTGGGCGCAGGCCCGTCGCATTTGCGCAAACGCGGCAGCTCGGCCACCAGATCGCCCAGCACCGGCGCAAAGGCATCCCGCGCGCGCAGATAGGCAGCGCGCACCGCCTGTGCCGACCCTTCGGCCACCACGATCAGGTCAATCGGGCCATGGACCAGCCGCAGATGACCGTCAGGCGACAGGTGCGCCGTTGGGGTTTCCTGCCAGCTCATTTCGGCCCCCGTGTGTCCGACGATATAGGCCACGGCGCGCCGGTCTTGCGGTTTTCCGAGCGTTGGCCGGACAGGCGGTGATCGTTCTGCCGCCCCTTAAGGCCGCGCAGGGCGTCTTCCAGCGGCATGACGTAATCTATATGCCCGCCAAGCGCGGCGTAATCCGCCGCAGTCATGGTAAATTCAATGGGCGCTACCAGCGCGGGCGTGGGCACATAGCCAAAGGCATTTTTCGGCATTTGCGTGACGTCTGCCATAAAGGTGATGCCGCCACCCGGCCAGATGAACACCGGCGCGCCGCCCGATGTCACACGGGTCAGCCGCGATTGCACCGAACGGGTCAGCGACACGGGGTTTTCCGTGACGCCAGACCGCAACGACCCGCCCGCACCGGCCATGAACAGCACCGAGGTCAGCGAAGGTTCGCAGTTTTCCTCGATCCGTTGGACCGAGGGCAGCAGCCGCGCGGGCATGTCCTTTTGCACCGGCACCAGATCGTCGTTCAGCTCGTAGTAGGCGGCGTTTTCGCCGGTGGTCGACACCATCAGCAGCGACAGGCCGGCACGCGCCTGATCGGGTTTCCACGTGTCCAGAATGTCCAGCGGATCGGTCAGATCGGTGCCGCCCCAGCCGGTGCCGGGTTCGGCCACTTGAAAGTAACGTCCCGGGGTCGAGCGGCGGCCCTTGATCTTGATGCCCGAGGGGGCCCAGCCGATGACCTTGCCCGCCTGATGTTCGGACATGACGCCGGTGATGTGGTCATCGACGACGACAACCTCGTCCACCAGCCCCTGCCACTGTGCCGCGAACATGCCCACCGTGGCCGACCCGCAGCCGACGCGCATGCGTTGCTCGGGCGTGCCGTTGACGATGGGGGCCTGTCCGGCAGCAATCTCAAGGTCGGCACCGTTGTCGATGGTCAGCGCAACCTGTTCGCCGTTGCACAGCGCCAGCAGGGCCGAACAGGTCGCGCGCCCCTCTTTCTTCGATCCGCCTGTCAGGTGATTGACCCCGCCCAGCGACAGCATTTGCGATCCGTATTCGGACGTCGAGACGTGGCCGATCACCTCGCCATCGGCACGGACAGGCGCGCATTCGCTGCCAAGGTGGCGGTCGGTGTCGATTTTCACCTTGGCCCCGCAATAGGAAAAGATGCCCTCGGTCACGACGGTGATCATGTCGACGCCCGCGGATTTCGAGGCGACGATGAAGGGCGCGGGTTTATAGTCGGGATAGGTGGTGCCCGACCCGACGGCGGTGATGAACGTCTGGTCGCCGGTGACCAGATCGCCATCCCATTCGCGGTCAAGGAAGGGCACCAGCGGCGTGTCCTCGCGGTTTTCCAGAATGGTCAGCGGGTCCAGACGCACCAGCTCGCCGCCCTCGTTTGCGTATCGGTCGCAGGCGCCCGAACGGCCGTCGGCGATGTAGCACATGACCGGGCAGGCGTCGCAGCGGATTTTCTCCGGCTTGGCGGTCTGGGGGCGTTTGCTGGCGGTCTCGGTCACGGTGCGGGCTCCGGTGTCTTGGCAATCGGGCGGATCATGTCGGATGTGCAATTCGTTTGTATACGAACGCACGACACCCGTTTGTGTGTCAACAGTTTTGCGCGGGTTGTGGTCATGGATCAGTCCACAAACGCCTTTTCGACTACGAATTCAGCGGGGCGGTTGTTGGCCCCTTCTTCCAGCCCCAGATCAAGACAGATCGCGCGGCAATCGGCCAGCATCTCCATCGACCCGCAGATCATCACGCGGTCGTCTGCGGCGGTGATCGGGGGCACGCCCAGGGCCGTATATATAGTGCCGGTGCGAATCATGTCGGTGATGCGCCCCTGCACTTTGTACGCCTCGCGGGTGGCGGTGTTGAACAGGCGCAGGCGGCCTTGGGCCAGTTCGCCAACCAGCGGATCGTTCAGCGTGGCCGTGGTGATTTCGTCGCCATAGGTCAGCTCGGCCACCTCGCGGCAGCAGTGGCACAGGATCACCTCGTCAAAGCGGTCATAGGTTTCGGGATCGCGAATCAGCGAGGCAAAAGGCGCGATACCGGTGCCGGTGGACAGCATCCACAGCCGCTTGCCCGGGGTCAGCGCGTCCAGCACCAGCGTGCCGGTGGGTTTCTTGCGCATCAGGACCGTGTCGCCCACCTGAATGTTCTGCAAATGCTCGGTCAGCGGGCCGTCGGGGACCTTGATCGAATAGAATTCCAGCGTGTCGTCCCATGCGGGCGATGCGATGGAATAGGCGCGCATGACGGGGCGGTCGGCATTGGGCAGGCCGATCATCACGAACTCGCCCGACCGGAAGCGGAAGGTGGCGGGGCGGGTCACCCGAAAGCGGAACAACCGGTCGGTGTAATGCTGCACCTCGGTCACCGTCAGGCCAAAGCAGGCGGCGGGAATTTCGAATCCGGCGGGTTGCCCCCGCAGGATGGGATCAAGGACAAGATCGGTCATCGCAATGCTCCGTTGTGCATAATTTCAGGGCAGATGCTGCGTCAAAATTCATTCGTACACAAACGAAAAAAGTTTTTTGCCCGATAAAGCCCCGAAAGCGATCAGGACGATTGACAACTTTTCGTGCAAGTTTCTACGGTGTGCCTGTATCGTTTGCACACAAATGAAGCCCCGCACGCTTTCGGGGTGTGAGAGAGGCCCATCATGACGCTTCATCGGCCCGAGACACTGGACGCAGCCCTGGCCCTGCTGGCCGAAGGGGGTGGCGTTGTTCTGGCGGGGGGCACGGATGTGTATCCCGGCCTGCGCGATGCACCTGCGCCTGCGCGCATGATCGACGTGTCGGCGGTGTCGGGGCTGCGCGGGATCACGCGCGACGGCGACCACTGGCGGATCGGGGCGGCGACGACGTGGACGGATGTGGTGCGCGCCGACCTGCCGGCGCTGTTCGACGGTCTGAAGCTGGCCGCGCGCGAGGTCGGGTCGGTGCAGATCCAGAACACCGGCACCGTCGCGGGCAACCTGTGCAACGCCTCGCCCGCCGCAGATGGCGTGCCCGCGCTGCTGGCGCTGGACGCCGAGGTTGAGCTGACGGGGCCGGATGGCGCGCGGCGGGTGCCGCTGGGCGCTTTTATCCAAGGTATCCGCAAGGTCGATCTGGGGCCGGCTGAGTTGATGACGGCGATCTATGTGCCCGATGCGCCCGGATGCGGCGCATTCCGCAAGCTGGGGGCGCGGCGGTATCTGGTGATTTCCATCGCGATGGTCGGGGCCGTGGTGCACGCCGAAGGCGGGCGGATCGTGCGTGCCCATATCGCTGTCGGGTCTTGTTCGCCGGTGGCGCGCCGGCTGGTCGCGCTGGAAACGGCGCTGGTCGGTGCCGCGCTGGGGGACGTGGGCGGCATTGTCGGTCAGGCGCGGCTGGACGAGCTGACGCCGATTGATGATGTGCGCGCAAGTGCCGCCTATCGCATGGATGCGGTGCGCACGCTGGTGCGGCGCACGGTGCTGGATGCAGTGGAGAAAACAGATGTCGCTTGATGAACCCAAAGGCCAGATTGCCCTGACCCTGACCCTGAACGGGGACGCGATCACCGTACCGGCGCAGGCCACCGCGCGGCTGTCCGAGGTGCTGCGCAACAGCGCGGGCGCGCTGGACGTCAAGGTGGGGTGCAACGCGGGCGATTGCGGGGCCTGCACGGTGCTGCTGGACGGTGCGCCGGTGTGCGCGTGCATCACCGCTGCCGGTCAGGCGCAGGGCCGGACGGTCGAGACGCAATCGGGGCTGGTGGCGGGCGACCCCGACGCCGCGCGGCTGGCGGATGCGTTCCAGCGCCATCAGGCGGCGCAATGCGGGATCTGCACACCGGGCATGATGGTGTCGGCGGTGGCGCTGCTGCGCTCGGGCGCAGTGTTGACCGAGGACCGGGTGGCCGATGCCTTGGGCGGCGTGCTGTGCCGGTGCACCGGCTATCGCAAGATCATCGCGGCGGTTCTGGACGCAAGCGCGACCACCAAGACATTGACCGAAGGCGGCATCGGCGCGCGGGTGGCGCGGCTGGACGGCTGGCCCAAGGTGTCGGGGGGCGAACGCTTTGGCGATGACGTGGCCCCGGCAGATGCGCTGACGGTGCGGGTGATCCGGTCACCGTTTCACCGCGCCGGGTTCCGGTTTGGTGATCTTGAGGCGTTTCGGGCTGAAAACGGGCTGGACCTGATCCTGACCGCCAGTGACGTGCCGGGGGCGAACCTGTTTGGCGTCATTCCGGGGTTCATCGACCAGCCGGTCTTTGCCGAATCCGAGGCGCGGTTCAAGGGCGAAGCGGTTGCCGCCGTGGTGGGCCGTGCGGATGTGCTGGATGCGATGGGTGCCTTTCCGGTGGACTGGGACGAACGCACGGCGCAGCTGACGCCCACGGGGGCCGACGCGGCGGCGCTGCTGCATCCCGACCGCGCGGACAACGTGATGTGTCGCGGGTTTGTTGCGCGCGGCGATGCCGATGCGGCGCTGGCGCAGGCGGCGCATGTGGTCACGGGCGATTTCTCCACGGGGTTCATCGAACACGGCTATATCGAACCCGAAGCGGCCAGCGCCCGCAGGGTGGGCGACCGGATCGAGGTGCAATGCTGCACGCAGGCGCCCTATATGAACCGCGATGCGCTGGCGGGTATTCTGGGGCTGGACCCTGCGGCGGTGCGCATTCTGCCCACGGCGGTCGGCGGCGGGTTCGGATCGAAACTGGACCTGACCGCGCAGCCCTATGTTGCGCTGGCGGCGTGGAAATTGGGACAACCGGTGCGCATGGCCTATACCCGCGCCGAAAGCATCGCCAGTTCGACCAAACGGCACCCGTCCGAGATTACCATGAAGATCGGCGCAGACGCAGGCGGCCGGATCGTGGGCGCGCGGTTTGACGGGGTGTTCAATACGGGCGCGTATGCAAGCTGGGGGCCGACGGTGGCGAACCGTGTGCCGATCCATGCCTCGGGCCCGTACCGCGTGCCGGATTACGAAGCCAACAGCGTTGGCATCCACACCAACACCGCCCCTGCGGGCGCATTCCGCGGCTTTGGCGTGCCGCAATCCGCCGTCGCGCAAGAGCAGTTGTTCGACCTGCTGGCCGATAGGCTGGGCATGGACCGGCTGGCCTTCCGCCGCGCAAACTGCCTGCAAAACGGCGATCCGACGGTCACGGGGCAGGTGTTTGACACCGGCATGGGCATCGACGCCTGCTTTGACGCGCTGAAACCCGAATGGGACCGCGCGCTGGCCGAGGCGGCTGCCTTCAACGCCGGCCATGCCCAGATCAAGCGCGGCGTGGGTGTCGCGGGCGGCTGGTACGGCTGTGGCAACACGTCGATGTCGAACCCCTCGACGATCCGCGCGGGGGTGACGTCGGATGGCGTGCTGATGCTGCATCAGGGGGCGGTGGATATCGGCCAGGGGTCGAACACCGTCATCACCCAGATTTTTGCGCAGGCGATGGGGGTGCCGTTGTCGGCGGTCACGCTGGTGGGGCCGGACACGGACATAACGCCGGACGCGGGCAAAACCTCGGCCAGCCGTCAGACGTTCATCACCGGCAACGCCGCGCGGCTGGCGGGCGCGGCGCTGCGCGCGCAGATCTTGCGCATGGGCAATGTGGGCGAAGGGGCCGTCATTTCGTTTGCAGATGGCGCGATTGAGCTGTCCGAGGGCGAGGTGCGCCGCCGGATCGACCTGCCCGCCGCCGACGGCTATGCGCTGGAAGTTGAAGAAAGCTATGACCCGCCCACCTTGCCGCTGGACGAAAAAGGGCAGGGATCGCCCTATGCCGTGTTCGGCACGGCGGCGCAGATGGTTGAGCTTGAGGTCGACATGGCCCTGGGCACGGTCAAACTGCTGCGGTTTCTGGCCGCGCATGACGTGGGCCGCGCGATCAACCCGCTGCTGGTCGAGGGCCAGATCGAAGGCGGCATTGCGCAGGGCATCGGTCTGGCGCTGATGGAGGAATTCCTGCCCGGTCGGACAGAGAACCTGCACGACTACCTGATCCCGACCATCGGCGACGTGCCGGGCATCACCTCGGTCATCATCGAATCCGGCGATGCGCACGGTCCTTACGGGGCCAAGGGGCTGGGCGAGCATTGCCTGATCCCCACGGCGCCCGCCATTCTGAACGCCATCGCCCACGCCAGTGGCGCGCGCATCCATCATTTGCCCGCCACGCCCGACCGCGTGCGCGCCGCCATTCTGGCGCAAAACAACAAGGCCACGACATGACAGACGCAACCGAACTCAGCGGCAGCTTTGCCGGGATCGACGTCGGCGGCACGTTCACCGATCTGGTGCATTACGACAGCCGCGCGGGCCGCGTGAAACTGGCCAAGGTGCCGACAACGCTGGACAATCAGGCGCATGGCGTGCTGGCGGCGCTGGATGCCGCGGGCGTGGATGCCGCGATGCTGGACCTGATCGTGCATGGCACCACGACCACCACCAACGCGGTGCTGGAGCGGCGTCTGTGCAAGACGGGGCTGATCACCACGATGGGCTTTCGGGACGTGCTGGAGCTGGGGCGGCGCACCCGTCCGCAGGCCTATGGCATGTCGGGCCAGTTCCGCCCGCTGATCCCGCGCGACTTGCGGCTTGAGGTGCCCGAACGCACGCTGGCAGACGGGTCTGAGTACCTGCCGCTGGACGAGGACGCCCTGCGCGTGGCGCTGCGCCAACTGGTGGCCGAGGATTGCGAGGCGCTGGTGATCCATTTCCTGCACGCCTATGCCAACCCCGCCCATGAAATCCGCGCGGGCGAGATTGCGCGCGAGGAATGGCCCAACGGCAACATCACGCTGGGCAGCGCGCTGCTGTCGGAAAGCCGCGAGTTTGAACGCGGGGTCACGGCGGCGGTGAATGCCTCGGTGCAGCCCTTGTTGCGGCGCTATGTGGAACGGCTGGCCGACCGGCTGGCCGAACGCGGCTATACCCGCGACCTGCTGGTGATGAACGGCAACGGCGGCATGGTGTCGGCGCGCACCGTGGCCGACGAGGCGGCCAAGACGGTGATGTCGGGGCCCGCCTCGGGCGTGATGGCGGCGGCCTATACGGGGCGGCGCGCGGGCATTCCTGACCTGCTGACCTATGACATGGGTGGCACCAGCACCGATGTGGCGATGATCCGGGGCGCTGACCCTGCCGTCAGCCACGAGATCGAGATTGAATACGCGATGCCGATCCACGTGCCCATGGTCGATGTGCGCACCGTGGGGGCCGGTGGTGGTTCCATCGCGCGGGTCAACGCGGCGGGGCTGTTGCAGGTGGGACCGGACAGCGCCGGATCGACCCCCGGTCCGATCTGTTATGGCAAGGGCGGAACCGACCCGACGATTTCGGATGCGAACATGCTGCTCGGGCGGATGGACCCGGCCAAGCTGAACACGATTTCCGGCGATGTGTCGATTGACATGATCCGCGATGTGTTTGCCGCCAAGCTGGGCGATCCGCTGGGGCTGGACGCGGTGCAGGCGGCGTCGGCGGTGCTGCGCATTGCCACGGCCAAGATGGCCGATGCGGTGCGGATGGTGTCGATTTCGCTGGGCGAAGACCCGCGCGATTTTGCGCTGTTCGCCTTTGGCGGGGCAGGGCCGCTGCACGCCTGTGCGATTGCCCGCGAGCTGGGCGTGCCGCGCGTGTTGGTGCCTGCGCGTCCCGGGATCACCAACGCCCTGGGCTGCATCGTGGCCGACCTGCGCCACGACTTTGTGCAGACGGTGAACACGCCGCTGGACCAGTGCGACATTGACGAGGTGCACGCCGCCTTTGAACGCCAGATCGAGGACGGCACAGCCGCCATAGGGCGTGAACGGGTCCAGATTGCGGACCTGCGGGTGATGCATTCGGTGGACATGCAGTTCATCGGCCAGACGCACCTGTTGCGCGTGCCGCTGCCCGATGCCACGCCGACCCGCGACGCTCTGCAAGCGCTGTTTGAAGAGGCGTATTTCCGGCGCTTTCAGGTCAGCCTGCCCGAAATCCGCCCCGCACTGGTGAACGTGAACACGTCCGTCATCGGTCGCCGTCCCGAGGTGGACCTGTCGCTGTTGATCGACACCGCCCAACGCCGCGCGACGCTTGACCAGGCACAGACCGGCACGCGGCCCGTGTGGTTCGACGGTTGGGTCGATACGCCGGTGTACTGGCGCGACCACCTGCCCGCAGACGCAACGCTGACGGGGCCGGTGATCGTGGAACAGATGGATTGCACGCTGGTGATGGAGCCGGGCGACACTGCCATACAGGACGCCGACGGCAACCTGATCGTAACCCTGGGAGAGCAGCCATGACCATTGATCCGATTACGCTGACGGTGATCCAGTCGGGCCTGCAACAGGTCTGTGACGAAATGGACCTGTCGTTTTCCCGCGCCGCCTTTTCGCCGGTGATCGCCGAGGCGAATGACCGCTCGGACGGGATTTATTCGGCTGTCGATGGCAGCCTGATCGCCCAAGGCTCGCAAGGTCTGCCGGTGTTTGTCGGCACCATGCAGTTTTCAACTGCGACGCTGATCCAGATGATCCGCGACGGCAAAGCGGCCAAGCCCAAGCCGGGCGACATCTATATCGTGAACGATCCCTATCTGGGTGGCACGCACCTGATGGACGTGCGTTTTGCCATGCCCGTCTGGCGGAACGGCGAGATTTTCTGCTGGCTGTCGAACACCGGCCACTGGCCCGATACGGGCGGCGCGGTGCCGGGCGGCTTTTCCGCCTCGGCCACGTCGGTCGAACAGGAAGGGCTGCGGTTGCCGCCCGTGCGTCTGTTCAAAGAGGGCGAGCTGGACGCCGAGATTTACGCGATCATCTGCTCGAACATCCGCGTGTCGGAACAACGCATCGGGGATGTGAAGGCGCAGGCGGCGGCGCTGTATGTGGGGCAGTCGCGGCTGACCCGGATGCTGGACCGCTACGGCGATGACACGGTGCGCGCGGCCATCGGCGAATTGCGCACGCGGGCGGCGCAGCAGATGCGCGCGAACATCGCGGCGATTCCGGTGGGGGTTTATCAGTCCACCGCTTACGTGGACAGCGACGGTGTGGTGGATGAACCGCTGGAAATCCGGCTGGCGATCACGGCGGACGGTGACACGCTAAGCTTTGATTTCACCGGCTCGTCCGCGCCCTGTGCGGGGCCGATGAATTCGGTTCTGGCAACCACGCATTCGTCGGTTTACCTGGCGATGCGTCATATTTTCCCCGACGTGCCCATCAGCGCCGGCGCGTTTGAGCCGTTGGAAATCATCCGCCCCGTCAACACCTTCCTTGATGCGCAATACCCGCGCCCCGTGTCGGGCTGTGCCGCCGAGGTCAGCCAGCGCATCGCCGAGGCGGTCTTTGCCGCGTTGGTGGTGCCGCTGCCGGACCTGGTGACCGCCGCCCCTGCGGGATCGTCCGGCAACTTTGCGCTGGGGGGCGATATTGCGGAAGAGGGGCGCAGCTATGTGATGTACCAGATTTCGGGTGGCGGCTACGGCGGCTATGCGGGGGGCGACGGCATTTCAAACGGCTGTTCGACCATCGGCATTTCCAAATCCCCGCCGGTCGAGATTATGGAACAGCAGTTTCCGATCCTGTACCACCGCTATGCCCTGCACGACGGATCGGGGGGTGCGGGTGCGCATCGGGGTGGTTTCGGGCTGGATTACGAAGTCGAAATCCTGCGCGGCACGGCGCGTGCCAGTTTCGTGATGGATCACGGGCGGTTCGGCCCGCAGGGGGTTCTGGGCGGCGAGGACGGCGGCAAGAACCGCGTGGTGGTCACGCAATCCGGCAAGGAATTCGTGCCCGAACATCTGTCCAAGGCGCAGGACATCGCGCTGAGCGTCGGGGACCGGGTGCGGGTGCGCACGCCGGGGGGTGGCGGTTACGGCCCTGCCCAAGACCGCGATCCGGCGCTGGTGGCCGAGGACGTGCGGCTGGGGCGGTATACCCAAGAGGAAGCGGAGCGGCTGTTCGGGCGTTGAGGCTTTCCAGGCTGGGTGTCGTTAAAATACACTTATAATCAGCGGCTTGCGTTTCAACCCTCTGTTTCTGAGGTGCGCACCGCAGAATCCTGATTGACGTACCTCAAAATCTCTCCGATCCTTGGGCGACTGGGGAGGATTCGAAATGAGCGGGCCAACGGTACGCGACGTTGCTGAGGTGGCGCAGGTCAGCCTTGCGACCGTCGATCGTGTTTTGAACAACCGCGGCGGCGTGTCGGCCAAGGTTGTGGACCGCGTCAAAGCTGCCGTTGTGCAAACCGGATACGTCCGCAATCTGGCCGCCGCCAACCTGTCGCGCCGCCGCATCTATCGGTTCTGTTTTGTCGTCCCGTCCGGGGACACCGGCTTTGTCGCGCTGCTGCACGCAGCACTGGCGCAAGAACAGCAGCGGCTGCGCGAAGAGCAGGTGCATGTGCAAATCGTACCAACCCGGGCGTTTGATGTACAAGATCAGGTGGCCGCACTGCGCAAGCTGGACTGCGACGCGGTTGCCGTGATGGCCAGCGAAGCGCCCGAGATCAACGCGCAGATCGCCGCCCTTCAGGCCGCTGGCGTCCGGGTTGTCAGCCTGGTGGCCGACCTGCCCAGTTCCGGGCGCGATGCCTATGTCGGACCGGACAACGTGGTGGCCGGGCGCACGGCGGCCGAGTTCATGGGGCGGTTCATCAAGGACGCGGGCAACGTCCTGATGATCGCAGGGTCGCTGGCGGCGCGCGATCACAGCGAGCGCCTGCTGGGGTTCCAGATGGTCATGCAGGAACGGTTCGGCGGCTGCACATTGCTGCCCGCCGCCCAAGGGGCCGACGATGCCGCACGGGTGGAACAGATCGTGCTGGACACCGCGCGCACCCAGCCGCTGGCCGGTATCTATGCCATCGGTGCGGGCAACCGCGGGCTGGTGCGCGCGGTCGGCACGCTGGACCCGAAACCCACCACGATCGTGCACGAACTGACCCAGACATCGCGCGAGGCCTTGCGCACCGGCATTTTCGATCTGGTGATCGACCAGGACATCCGCGCAGGCGTCATCGCCGCCGTGGGTGTCATGCGCGATCTGACCGAAGCGACCACACCGCCTGCCGACGCCGGCAGGATCAAACTGAACATCTACAGCCGTGAGAACATACAGTGAGCCAATATTTCGCAGACATCGCC
>NZ_CAXBJW010000011.1:0-74695 GCF_963976325.1 uncultured Pseudosulfitobacter sp. | reverse complement strand
TTGGCGGCCTCCATGAAAAAGTTCATGCCGATGGCGAAGAAGAACGACAGGCGCGGGGCGAAACGGTCCACGTCCATGCCGGCGGCAATGGCGGTGCGCACGTATTCGCGCCCGTCGGCCAGCGTGAATGCCAGTTCCTGCACAAGGTTCGCGCCCGCCTCTTGCATGTGATAGCCCGAGATCGAGATCGAATTGAACTTTGGCATGAAATCCGAGGTGTATTCGATGATGTCCCCGATGATGCGCATCGACGGCTCGGGCGGGTAGATATAGGTGTTGCGCACCATGAATTCTTTGAGAATGTCGTTCTGGATGGTGCCGGCCAGCACCTTGCGGTCGTGACCCTGTTCTTCGCCCGCGACGATAAAGCTGGCCAGGATCGGGATAACCGCGCCGTTCATGGTCATCGACACGGACACCTTGTCCAGCGGGATGCCGTCGAACAGGATCTTCATGTCCTCGACGCTGTCAATGGCCACGCCTGCCTTGCCCACATCGCCCACCACACGCTCGTGGTCGCTGTCGTAGCCACGGTGCGTCGCCAGATCAAAGGCCACCGACACGCCCTGCTGCCCTGCGGCCAGGTTGCGGCGGTAGAAGGCATTGGATTCCTCGGCTGTCGAAAAACCCGCGTATTGGCGGATGGTCCACGGGCGGCCTGCGTACATCGTCGCCTTGACCCCGCGCGTATAGGGGGCTGCACCGGGGATGGTGCCCAGGTGGTCCAGGCCTTTCAGGTCGTCAGCGGTGTACAGGGGCTGTACGTCGATGCCTTCCAGCGTTTTCCACGTCAGGTCATCCACGGGGCGGCCCCGCAGTTCAGCCTCGGCCAGAGTGCGCCAGTCTGCCTTTTTGTCGGTCATGGTCTTGTCCTTCTTTCTGTGGGGCGCACGGCAGGGTTTGTCCCGCTCTGGTGCGTCCCGGATCCTGTGTCAGTGTTGCAAGCCCCTCCGCGCCAGCGGCCAGCCACGCCAGATCGCTGGCATAGGCGGCGCGCAGGTGCGCGGATTGGTCGGGGGTGAAGGGGGTCCAGCGGCCTGTTGCGCCGTCGGGGATGGTGTGGGCGGTGCCACGCTCGGCCAGAATGCCGCGCAGGCTGGCGGCATCGGGGGCGCGGTTCAGCCGTTGGCCTTGCGCAGGCAAGGGCGCGATACAGCCCGCGCCTGCGTTCAGAATAGCGTCGCTGCGGCCCGCAAAGCGTTCAAAGGGGAGAATGCGCAGGTCAGCCTGTGGGAGGGCGCAGGCCAGATCGGTGATGACATCGCGCCAGCTTCGGCGGGACTGGGCAATGGTGTTCAGCGCCTGATAGTCCGGCATCGTTGCGCCGCGTGCCACATCGCAGGCGATGGCGGATGACCACCACAGGTCCTGCGCACGGATGTTCAGCACGACGCGGCTGATGCGCCCGTCAAAGGTCTGGGCGACGCGCGCCATGCGCAATCCGATGTCAGGATACAGGCTGCGGGCGCGGATGTTGGTGCGGACGGCGCCGATCATGGTTTCGTCGCTGATGATCAGCGTGGCGACGCCGGTGGCGGCGGTCTGGCGCAGGGCCAGCCGCATCCGCCCTGTGGCGCGGCGTGCGGCGCGGGGCGCATCGGTTCCGGGTTGGGGCAAAATGCCAGCCAGCAAGCCGCGCCCCATGCGGCACGGCCCCCAGACACCGACACCTGCTTGTTTCAGCGCGTCACCGTTGCGGCGCAGTGCATCCCGAAAGCTGGCAGTGGCGGTGCGGTGGGCACCCAGATGCAGGATCACGTCCATGGGCCTGATGTCCTTTCGCAAGACATGCGCCCCGTATGGCACTGTGCGGTGAAACCGCGCGGATCGGAGCGTGCGGATCATGCCCCTGCCCCCGTTACCGCCGGTTTAATCGCCCCTGCGCGCATTTTGCCCATCGAATTTGCCGCACAAGCCCTTATCTTAGAGAAGACGGGAGAGACCATGAAAAGACTTATCGCCTTTGTTTTCATAGCTATGGGGGCATTTCCGGCCTGGGCCGATGACACCACCCTGACCCCTGTGGACGAGCTGTTCGCCACGGCGGATGCGGAAGATTTGGCGCAATTCGTCTGGACAAACCGGCCCATCGTGGTCTTTGCCGACAGCCCCGCCGACCCGCGATATGTGGAACAGGTGGCGCTGTTGCGGGCACGGGCGGCTGATTTGCTGGAATACGACGTGGTTGTGCTGCTGGACACCGATCCCGCCGCAGCGTCGCCGCTGCGCAAGAAGCTGCGGCCACGGGGGTACATGATGGTGCTCATCGACAAGAACGGTGATGTGCTGATACGCAAACCGTTCCCGTGGGATGTGCGCGCGATCAGTCGCAGCCTGGACAAAACCCCGCTGCGCCAGCAGGAATTGCGCGGCGCGGTCCAGTCCGAAGGCTGACACGTCCCCAAGGCCCGAGCTGACGCCCGACCCAAGGCCCGTGTGCGGGCGTTATGCAACGCGACACGGGCCATGGCGGTTTATTCGAACTCCATGATGATTTCATCCACTGCAAGGCTGTCGCCCTCGCTGGCGTTGACCTTGGACACGGTGCCGGCTTTTTCGGCGCGCAGGATGTTTTCCATTTTCATCGCCTCGATGGTGCACAGGGCCTGCCCTTCTTGCACCTGATCGCCTTCGGCCACGTTCAGTTTCACCACCAGACCCGGCATCGGGCACAGCAGCAGTTTGGACGTGTCTGCGGCGATTTTCTCGGGCATCAGACGAGCCAGCTCGGCCTGACGCGGGGTGCGCACATGCACCTTGAGGTCCACTCCACGGGTGCGGATGCGGAAGCCGCCGCTGATCTTGCCGACCTTCAGCACCAAGGGCGCGTCGCCCACGGTCATCTTGGCCAGTTGGTCGCCGGGGGTCCAGTCGCCCTGCACCCGCAGACTGTCACCGCCATCGAATGTCACGGTGGCACCGGTGCTGTCGGCAGCGCTGATGGTCACATCGAAAGACGCGCCTTGCAGCGCCACGTTCCAGTCGGTGCCCACTTTTCGTTCGTGGTTGTCCATGCGGCCCGACACGCGGGCGCGTCGAATCTCGCTGATGCGGTTCATCGCGGCGGTGGCGGCGGCGATGCGTTTCAGGTCGTCCTCGGACAGGGCTACACCTTCAAAGCCGTCGGGATATTCCTCGGCGATAAAGGCGGTGGTCATCTCGCCCTTGATAAAGATCGGGTGGTCCATCACGGCAGAGAGGAACGGCAGGTTGTGCCCGATGCCTTCGACCTCGAAGCTGTCCAGCGCCACGCGCATGGCCTCGATCGCTTCGGCGCGGGTGGGGGCCCATGTGCACAGTTTGGCAATCATCGGATCGTAATACATGCTGATCTCGCCGCCCTCGAAGACGCCGGTGTCATTGCGCACGGCAACGGGGCCAGCCGCCGCATCGCCTTGCCATTTGTCATTGTCCAGCAACGGGCCTGCGGCCACCTCGGCGGGGGGACGGTAGCGGGTCAGACGGCCAATCGACGGCAGGAAGCCGCGATAGGGGTCCTCGGCATACAGGCGGTTTTCGATGGCCCAGCCGTTCAGTTGCACGTCGTCTTGGGTGATCGTCAGTTTCTCGCCATTGGCGACGCGGATCATCTGTTCGACCAGATCAACGCCGGTGATCAGTTCGGTGACGGGATGTTCCACCTGCAAACGGGTGTTCATTTCGAGGAAATAGAAATTCTTGTCGCCATCGACGATGAATTCCACGGTGCCCGCGCTGGCGTAATCCACGGCTTGTGCCAGTGCCACGGCCTGTTCGCCCATGGCGCGGCGGGTTTTCTCGTCCAGGAAGGGGCTGGGCGCCTCTTCGACGACCTTCTGGTTGCGGCGCTGGATCGAACATTCGCGTTCGCCCAGATAGATGCCGTTGCCGTGGCTGTCGCACAGCACCTGAATTTCGATGTGGCGCGGTTGGGTCACGAATTTCTCGATGAAAATCCGGTCGTCGCCAAAGCTGTTGGCGGCCTCGTTCTTGGACGACTGGAAGCCTTCGCGGGCCTCGTCGTCGTTCCACGCGATGCGCATCCCCTTGCCGCCGCCGCCGGCGCTGGCCTTGATCATCACCGGATAGCCCACCTCGGTTGCGATCTTGACCGCGTGTTCCGCGTCGTCGATCAGCCCCATGTAGCCGGGCACGGTGCTCACGCCGGCCTCTTGGGCGATTTTCTTCGAGGTGATCTTGTCGCCCATCTTCTCGATCGCGCCCACGGGCGGGCCGACAAAGGCAACACCGGCGGCGTCCAGCGCCTCGGCGAATTTCGAGTTCTCGGACAGGAAACCGTAACCGGGGTGGACCGCTTCGGCGCCCGAGGATTTGATCGCCTCCATCACCTTGTCGATGACGATATAGGACTGGTTGGCGGGGGGCGGGCCGATGTGCACCGCCTCGTCCGCCATTTTCACGTGCAGCGCGTTGCGGTCGGCGTCGGAATAGATGGCAACCGTCTGAATGCCCATCTTGCGCGCGGTCTTGATGACACGGCAGGCGATTTCACCGCGGTTGGCGATCAGGATCTTTTTGAACATTGCGGGTCCCTTAAGTTTGTTGTGCCGAACGCCAAAAACCGCCGTGCGAAAGCAGGGCGGTTGCAGCATTGGTTTGAATTTCGGATTGTGTCAGACGTGCGCGCGCAGGGGCGTCAGGAGCCCCTGCCCGCGCGCGATGATCAGTTACATTTGTGCGGGTAAGCCTGGCAATAGGCGACGTTGCCTGCCACGCCGACAGCGGCACCCGTGAGTACGCTGCCCGATGTGACCGCAGCCGCACCTGCGCCGACGGCACCGCCGACCAAAGCCTGTTCACCGATGGTATCGCCGCAAGCGGCCAGTCCTGCGCAAGCGATGCCTGCGATGATAATGGATTTAAGGGGCATGGTTTTTGTCCTTGTACTGCCTGATATGCCTGTACAACGCATGACAGATTGATCGGTTCCGGCAATGTAAAAAGACATGAAGCCCCCGTTTGCGCCGGTTTCCGCCGCATCGGGCGGGTCCGGGAAAAGGCGGGCGGCGTCTGACGCGTGTCAGACCGCCGCCCGTAAGGGGAAGGGGTATGGAG
This sequence comes from uncultured Pseudosulfitobacter sp., assembly GCF_963976325.1. Taxonomy (NCBI): domain Bacteria; kingdom Pseudomonadati; phylum Pseudomonadota; class Alphaproteobacteria; order Rhodobacterales; family Roseobacteraceae; genus Pseudosulfitobacter; species uncultured Pseudosulfitobacter sp. The sequence continues at coordinate 69,640 of NZ_CAXBJW010000011.1, read as the reverse complement.
ATGGTGATCAGGCGCTGCACAAGAATGGGCCGCAGCACCCTGTGGTTGAACCTGACACAGGCCATGCGCTGTCGCCAAGTGCCGCGTTTGGGCGTCGGCCAATGCTTGCCAAAGGTTGCTTTTTGCAAGCAAAATCATGCCGAAGGCCCGTCAAACGCTTCGGGAAATGATGCGCGGGCGACGGCCTCGTCGATGACCAGAAGCGCGTCATAGGCTTCGGGGTCGAAATCGTCCATCGCGGGGATCACCTCGCGGCCGAACAGCCACGACAGACGGCCCGCGTCCAGATTGCCGCGCTCGAACGGTTCAGCGCCGAAATTTTCCCACAACGCTTTCATAAAGCCCAGGTCGGCGCGACGGTCCGCAGGCTTGCGGTCGCGCTTGCGGTCGCGGCGGATCAGCGGGGTGGCGCCCTTGGGGTTGGCGCGGCGCAGGGTGAATTGGAAATCGGTACTGGCCAGACGACCGGGGAAACCGCGATGCTTCAGCATGGGACACCCCCATGCGAGATCTGCGGGGCCAAAGTTAGGGCCATGTCGGGGGCCAGAGCAGGCCCAAAGGCCTGCCCTGAAATGGTACTACTTGTATTTGCCGGTGTAGACTGGCTCGACCGAGATGGGCTCGGGATCGACCACGACAAATTCTTCGGCCTGCTGCTCGCGCGCACAGGCGGCAACAACGGCGGTAAGGCCGAACATTGCCAAAAGTATGATGTTCTTCGACATCTGTAGCTCCTGTTTTGTTGCACAAGGCGTTGCCCGCACAGATGCGCGGACCCTGCCTCAATAGAGGTAAGGGACCCTTCGGGTTTCCTCGGAGCAATCATAGCGGATTCCAAATGTGAAAGATATGCGCACTGCGTCATCGCGCCGCGCTGTGACTCCAAAGACGCAACTTCCCGCTTACGTGAAGGGTGCGCCGCAAGATGTTGTGCAGACATTAAAAAGCCTCCCAGATGCAGGTGTTATCTTGGATGCGGAAAGCATCGAAAAACTGGGTTGCGTCGGGATCGGGCTGTCCGAATTCGACCGCGCGGTCCGCCAGCGAGATCACCACGATCTCTGGCGTCAGCGCATATTCCGCGAGGTAGGGAATGACCGTTCTGGCGCACAGATCCTCGATATCGGGGGCGCTGTCCGCATAGGTCATGGTGCCGCCGTCGCGGGCGATGGCGGGGGCCAGAAACCGGAATCGCAGGATGTTGGTGCCGCTGGTGTCGTCGATCAACACCTCTTGCAATTCAATCGCCTGCCCCGAGGGCACGTCGAACGCCCACAAGGGACTGGCGGCCAGCAGCGCGGCGCATATGGCGGCAGGTCGCATCATGCCGCCCGCCCGTTCAGCGGTTGCGCAACGCCTTGATCAGGTCGTCCTTGGTCATGTCCGAACGCCCGTCGATGTCCAGTTCCTGCGCACGCGCGTACAAGTCTTCCTTGGTCCAGTCCTCGTAGGGCGGCTGCTTGCCGCCCTTTTCGGACGGATGCTGATCGCTGTTGGCCTGTGCATTTGCAATGCGCGCAGCCTTTTGCTTCGATGCGCCATCCTCGCGCAGCGCCTCGTAGGTCTCGTCGTCCTTGACGGACGGGCCGTGGTCCTTGGTCATGGCTTGCTCCTTTCGGAGCCAACGCGAACAGGTGCATCTGCGTTCCCCCGAAGATCACAGCGGAATGTTGTCGTGTTTCTTCCACGGGTTCGTCAGCTTTTTGGTGCGCAGCGATGCAAACGCCTTGCTGATCCGGCGGCGGGTCGAATGGGGCATGATGACTTCGTCGATGAACCCGCGTTCGGCGGCGACAAAGGGGTTGGCAAAGCGCGCCTCGTAGTCGGCGGCGTGCTTGGCAATCTTGTCGGCATCGCCCAGATCGCCGCGGTGGATGATCTCGGTCGCACCCTTGGCACCCATCACCGCAATCTCGGCAGTCGGCCAGGCATAGTTGAAATCGCCACGCAAGTGCTTGGACGCCATCACGTCGTAGGCACCGCCATAGGCCTTGCGGGTGATCACGGTGACCTTGGGCACGGTCGCCTCGCCATAGGCGAACAACAGCTTTGCACCATGTTTGATGACGCCGCCGTATTCCTGACCGGTGCCGGGCAGGAAACCGGGCACGTCGACCAGCGTCAGGATCGGGATTTCGAACGCGTCGCAGAACCGCACAAACCGCGCGGCCTTGCGGCTGCTGTCGATGTCCAGACAGCCGGCCAGCACCATCGGCTGGTTGGCGACAACGCCCACGGTCTGCCCCTCAAGGCGGACAAAGCCAGTGATGATATTCTTGGCGAAATCTTCCTGAATCTCGAAAAAATCCCCCTCGTCCGCGACCTTGTGGATCAGTTCCTTCATGTCGTAGGGGGTGTTGGCGTTTTCGGGGATCAGCGTGTCCAAGCTGTCCTCGACACGGCCCGGTTCGTCAAAGAACGGGCGCACGGGGGGCTTTTCGCGGTTGTTCAGCGGCAGGAAATCGACCAGCCGGCGCACTTCGGCCAGCGCCTCGACGTCGTTTTCAAACGCGCCATCGGCAACGCTGGATTTCTTGGTGTGGGTGGACGCGCCGCCCAGTTCCTCGGCGGTGACCTGTTCGTTGGTCACGGTTTTCACCACGTCGGGGCCGGTCACGAACATATAAGAGGTGTCGCGCACCATGAAGATAAAGTCGGTCATCGCGGGGGAATAGACAGCGCCGCCCGCGCAGGGGCCCATGATCAGGCTGATCTGCGGCACCACGCCCGAGGCCATGATGTTGCGCTGGAACACTTCAGCGTAGCCTGCCAGCGAGGCAACACCTTCCTGAATGCGCGCGCCGCCGGAATCGTTGATGCCGATGACCGGCGCACCGTTCTGGATCGCCATATCCTGAATTTTGCAGATCTTCTGGGCGTGGGTTTCGGACAGTGAACCACCGAACACGGTAAAGTCCTGGCTGAACACATAGACCATGCGACCGTTGATGGTGCCCCATCCGGTGATCACACCATCACCGGCAGGCTTTTGTTTTTCCATGCCAAAATCGGTGCAGCGGTGGGCCACGAACATGTCGAACTCTTCAAAGCTGTCCTCGTCCAGCAGCAATTCGATCCGCTCGCGGGCGGTCAGTTTGCCACGGCCGTGCTGTGCGTCGATGCGATTTTGCCCGCCGCCCAGCCGCGCCTGTGCGCGACGGTCTTCCAGTTCGGTCAGAATGTCTTTCATGTCAGGCCCCTGTTTCGATTTGGCACAGGCTAACAGGCCAACGGCGCGCACAAAAGCATCTTGTGGAATATTTGCAAATCATTTGCGATGCAGGATTTGCTAATTGCAAATCCGCAAACCATACGCAAACGCATGGCTGCTATGCGCCAAACGCAATGGACACCGGAGTGGGCGCAATCTACCTTCCTGAAATGCAACATATACCATCTGTGCGCTTTCTCAAACGCTCGACCCCGCCCCATTTGATGACCTTGATTATGCTTGCGGGCATGTCGGCGATGGTCATGAACATGTTCCTGCCGTCGCTGCCGAACATGACAGAGTATTTCCATACGGAATACAGGCTGATGCAGCTTTCAGTGGCCCTGTTTCTAGGGGTCAGCGCGATGCTTCAGATCCTGATCGGGCCGATTTCGGACAGCATCGGGCGCAGGCCGGTCTTGCTGGGCGGGCTGTCGCTGTTCCTGCTGGCGACGCTGGGCTGTATTTTCGCGCCCACGGCCGAGGTGTTTTTGTTCTTTCGCATGTGTCAGGCGGTCAGCGCCGTGGCCATGGTGCTAAGCCGTGCGGTGATCCGCGATATGTACGATCAGAACGAAAGCGCGTCGATGATCGGCATCGTCACCATGTTCATGTCGGTCGTGCCCATGATCAGCCCCGCCATCGGCGGCGTGCTGGACGAGCTGTTCGGCTGGCGTGCGAACTTTTGGGCGTTTTTCGTCATCGGCGGCATCACCCTGTGGGTGGTCTGGGCCGATCTGGGCGAAACCGCCACCAGCACCGGCAAGACATTGGGCGCGCAGTTCCGCGAATATCCTGAACTGCTGCGCAGCCCGCGGTTCTGGGGGTATTCGCTGGCCTCGGCGTGCTGTTCGGGATCGTTTTTCGCCTATCTGGGCGGTGCGCCCTTTGTCGGGTCGGTTCTGTTTCACATGTCGCCGTCCATGCTGGGGCTGGTGTTTGGTGCGCCCGCCATCGGCTACATGGCCGGCAATGCGATCACCGGCGCCTTTGCCACCCGGCTGGGCGTGAACCGGCTGGTGCTGTACGGGTGCGTGTCCAACCTGTTCGGGGTGGCCGGATCGCTGACGCTGTTCCTGCTGGGGTACGGCAGCCCGTGGTCGTTCTTTGGCATGATGATGTTCGTGGGTCTGGGCAACGGCCTGACGATCCCCAATGCCACGGCAGGGATGCTGTCGGTGCGTCCGCACCTTGCGGGCACGGCGTCGGGGCTGGGTGGCGCGATCCAGATTGGCGGCGGCGCGATGCTGTCGGGGCTGGTGGGCACCATGCTGACCGTTGAATCGGGCGCATTCCCCTTGCTATACATGATGACCATCACCTCGATCATGGCGCTGGCGGCCATCGGCACGGTCTATTGGCGCGAGCGCCAGCTTGCGCCGACACCCTTGTCGGACTGACTTTGCAAAGCTAACGTGCCCCTTGTGCAAAGTTGCAAAGGGGGCGTCGATGGCTCAACAGAAATTATATGCAGGCGCCAAGCTGCGTGAGGTGCGCACGCGCATCGGCATGACGCAAAAGCATTTCGCGGCCAAGCTGGGCGTGTCCCTGCCCTATCTCAACCAGATGGAAAACAACAACCGGCCTGTCAGCACCACCGTGGTGCTGGCACTGGCGCAGGAGTTCGGTCTGGACGTGACCGAGCTGAGCACCGGTGACAGCGAGCGGTTGGTGTCCGACATGCGCGAGGCGCTGGCCGATCCGGTGTTTTCCGGCGACATGCCCCCTATGGCCGACCTGCGGTTGGCGGCGTCCAACGCGCCCGCACTGGCCCATGCGTTTATCGCATTGCACCGCAGCTATCGGCAGACTCACGAACGGCTGGCATCGCTGGACGAGGCATTGGGCCGCGAAGATGCCCGCGCCCGCCCCAGCCCATGGGAAGAGGTGCGCGATTTCTTTCACTATTGCGACAACTACATTGATGCGGTCGACCGTGCCGCCGAGCATTTTGCCACCGCCGAGGGCCGGATCAACAACATTCGGGTGGCGGTCGTCGCCGGTTTGGGCAATGCGGGCGTGACTGTGCAATTCGACGATATGGACCTGATCCGGTCCTATGATGCACAGGCCAAAGTCTTGCGCATCTCGTCGCGGCTGTCGCCGGAAACGCAGACCTTCCAGATGCTGCTGCAACTGGCGCTGGTGCGGCAGGATGCACTGTTGGAGGCGACGCTGGATCTGGCGCGGTTCCAGTCGTCCGAGGCGCGCGCTATCGCCAAGATCGGGCTGGCCAACTATTTCGCGGGGGCGACGCTGATGCCCTATGGGCGGTTTCTGCAAGCGGCACAGGACTGTCGCCACGACATCGAAATTCTGGCCAGCCGGTTCGGCGCGTCGATTGAACAGGTGGTGCACCGTCTGTCCACGATGCAGCGCCCCGGTGCCAAGGGCATTCCGTTCTTTTTCGTGCGGGTCGATCAGGCGGGCACGATCACCAAACGCCATTCCGCCACGCGGCTGCAATTCGCACGCTTTGGCGGGGCCTGTCCGCTGTGGAACGTGCACCGTGCGTTCGAACAGCCCGGCCAGTTCCTGCGCCAACTGGCGGAAACGCCGGACGGGGTGCGTTACCTGAGCCTTGCGCGGGATGTGTCGAAACCGGCGGGACGGTTCGGCGCGCCGGTGCGGCGGTTCGCCATCTCGTTCGGCTGCGAGATCAGCCATGCACGCAATCTGGTCTATGCCGACGGGCTGAACCTGGGTCGCGATGATGCGTTCGAACCTATCGGCATTTCCTGCCGGATCTGCGAGCGCAAGCAGTGCCACCAGCGGTCGGTGCCGCCGTTGGAACGCCAGTTGCAGGTCGATCCCGATATGCGCGACGTGCTGCCCTATCAGGTCGGATAGCGGCCTATCTGCGGGCGGGCCGCCAGCCTGCCGCGCGGGCCTGTGCCGCCGAGCAGAACCAGCGTTCGCCGCGCGTGGTGTCGATGCCGGTGCGGTCGTAGAACTCTTGCCCCGGCACGTGAAAGATACGTCCGTTTTTTGAAATGTTGCCCTTGATCACGCAGGCCGGATTTGGGGCGGCGCGCCCCTTGGTCCGCAGGGCGCGGAACTGGGCGGGGGATAGCACGCGCATGGCGTGCAGGCCGCGGTCGTTCACGGCGGCGCCCTTTTCGTCCAGCACATAAGCCTCGGAATAGCGGGTGTAGGCAAAGGCCAGCCCAAGGCTGACGATTTCGCGGCCCATGTCCACATCGCCCACCAGACAGCGGGCCACGGTGCGGCCATAGCGGTCGATGTCTATCTGCTGACAGCGCGCCAGACGGTTCTGGTACAGGGCCCGCACCTGGGCCGTGGCCCAGCGTCCGCATTCATAGGCGACGCCCTGCGCGGTCAGGCATTCCTGATCCATCTCGGGCGCGTCAATGCCGTGCAGGCGGACGCGGGTTGTGCCCACGTCGATGGTATCGGCGTCGATCACCCGCACGGGGCCGGAGAATGCGCCTGCCCCTGCCACCACGGGCAAGAGCAGGAGAACAATGAGGGACCAAATTCTTAACATTCGGTTAATTAGTCAGGGCACGTGCCCCGCTTCAACCGAATTCGACGACAGAGGTTAACGCTGCTGGGTTTCCCAATCGGGGTGTATCCAGGGTTCGTCGTTCATCGCAGGCAAGCTGCGGCCCAGAATGTGATCGGCCATCTTTTCGCCGGTCATGATCGACGGGCCGTTCAGGTTGCCGTTGGTGATGCGCGGGAAAATACTGCTGTCCACCACGCGCAAGCCATCAACCCCGATCACGCGGCCCTGGGCATCGACCACGGCCATCGGATCGTCGGCACTGCCCATCTTGCAGGTGCCACAGGGGTGATAGGCGCTTTCGACCTCGTCGCGGATGAATTCGTCCAGCTCGTCGTCGGTTTGCACGTCGGCACCGGGCTGGATTTCGTGTTTGAAGTAGGGCTTGAACGCCTCTTGCGCGAAAATCTCGCGGGTCAGGCGGATGCAAGTGCGGAAATCCTCCCAATCCTGCGGGTCGGACATATAGTTGAACAGGATGTTCGGCGCATCTTCCGGATTGGCCGAGGCCAGCGTGACCGCCCCGCGCGAGGCCGAGCGCATGGGGCCGACGTGGGCCTGATAGCCGTGGCCTTCGGCTGCGGCCTTGCCGTCATAGCGCACGGCCATGGGCAGGAAATGGTATTGGATGTCAGGGTATTTCACGCCCGCCTTGCTGCGGATAAAGGCGGCGCTTTCAAACTGGTTGGACGTGCCAAGGCCGGTTTTCGACAGCAGCCATTGCGCGCCGATCCGCGCCTTGGAGAACAGGTTCCAATAGCGGTACAGCGTGATTTTCTTCAGCGATGCGACTTGCAGGTACAGTTCCAGATGGTCTTGCAGGTTCTGGCCCACGCCTGCGCGGTCGGCAACCACGTCGATGCCGTGTTCTGCCAGATGGGCGGCAGGGCCGATGCCCGACAGCATCAGGATCTTGGGCGAGTTGATCGACGACGCGGCGATGATCACCTCGCGGCCTGCGCGCACGATCTCGCCGCCGGCCAGTTGCACGCCGACGGCGCGCCCCTCTTCCATCACCACCTTTTCCACCAGCCCGCGCATCAGCGTGCAATGTTCGTGTTTCAGCGCAGGGCGCAGATAGGCATTGGCGGCGGACCAGCGGCGGCCCATCCACACGGTTTGTTCCATGGGGCCAAAGCCCTCTTGTTTCTCGCCGTTGTAGTCGTCGGTGACCTGATAGCCCGCCTGCCGCCCTGCATCGACAAAGGCCTGGAACAGCGGGTTCTTGCGGGGGCCGCGTGTGACATGCAGCGGGCCGTCCTTGCCGCGCCATTCGGGATCACCGCCGTGGCCGTTGGCGTGCCAGTTTTCCATGCGTTTGAAATAGGGCAGCACATCGGCATAACCCCAGCCTTCGGCGCCGCTGTCGCGCCAGTGGTCATAATCCATCGCGTGGCCGCGCACGTAGACCATGCCGTTGATGCTGGACGATCCGCCGATGACCTTGCCGCGCGGGGTCGCCAGACGGCGGCCGTTCAGGTGTGGTTCGGGCTGGGACTGAAAGCCCCAATCGTACATCGACATGTTCATCGGATAGCTGAGCGCTGCGGGCATCTGAATGAACGGGCCCGCATCGGTGCCGCCGTGTTCGATGACCAGCACAGATTTGCCCGCCTCGGCCAGACGGTAGGCGACAGCGCAACCTGCGCTGCCTGCGCCGACGATGATGTAATCGGCTGTCATCAGAAGGGAGCCTCCATATCATCCATGCGCACAAAGACGGATTTCACCTGGGAATAGTGTTCAATCGCCGCCTTGGAGTTTTCGCGGCCCACGCCCGAGGCTTTGACCCCGCCAAAGGGCGCTTCGACCGGCGCGTCGTTGTAGGTGTTGATGAAACAGGTGCCTGCCTCGAACCCGGCGGCGACGCGGTGGGCGCGGGTCAGGTCGTTGGTAAAGACACCGGCGGCAAGGCCATATTCGGTGTCATTGGCGCGGGCCATCACTTCGGCCTCGTCGTCGAAATCCAGCACTGCCATGACGGGGCCAAAGATTTCCTCGCGGGCGATGGACATGTCATCGGTGACGTCCGCAAAGACAGTGGGCTGAATCCAGAAACCGGGCTGGTCGATGCGGTCGCCGCCATAGGCCAGCCGCGCGCCTTCGGCTTTGCCCTTGGCGATATAGCTGTCGACGATGTCGATCTGGCGCTGGCTGACCATCGGGCCAAAGCTGGTGTCGGGGTCCATCGGGTCACCGATCACCGCATTGTCCAGCCGTTCCGACAGACGTTTCAGAAACGCCTCTTTGATGCCCTTCTGGACGAACACGCGGGTGCCGTTGGAGCAGACCTGACCGGTGGAGTAGAAGTTGGCCATGATCGCGCCGCTGACGGCGTTTTCCAGATTGGCGTCGTCAAAGATGACCAAGGGCGATTTGCCGCCCAACTCCATGGTCACGTGTTTCATGCCAGCAGCAGCGGCGGCATAGACCTTGCGGCCCGTGGGCACCGATCCGGTCAGCGACACCTTGTCGACGCGCGGATCAACCACCAGCGCGGCCCCCACATCGCCCAAACCTTGAACGACGTTGTAAAGGCCCGCAGGCAGGCCAGCCTCGTGCAGAATCTCGGCCACTTTCAGCGCCGACAGGGGCGTGGTTTCGGACGGTTTGAACACCATCGCATTGCCGCAGGCCAGCGCCGGTGCGCCCTTCCAGCAGGCGATTTGTGTGGGATAGTTCCATGCGCCGATGCCGACGCAGACGCCCAAGGCCTCGCGGATGGTATAGACCCAGTTGCCACCGCCCAATGCGATATGTTCGCCCGTCAGGCTGGCGGCCAGACCGCCGAAATACTCCAGCGCGTCAGCGCCGCTGGTGGCGTCGGCGACGGATGTTTCCTGATAGGGTTTGCCGGTGTCGTAGGTTTCCAAAATGCTCAAGTCGTGGTTGCGTTCGCGGATCATGTCGGCAGCGCGGCGCAGGATGCGGCCGCGTTCGGTGCCGGACATGGCCGCCCATGCGGGTTGCGCGGCGCGCGCGGCGTCCAGCGCCTGATTGATGATGTCGGGGGTCGCCGAATGCATCTTTGCGATCACCTCGCCGGTGGCGGGATAGATCACGTCAAAAGCTTCACCACCGGTGTCTTCGACGTATTGGCCGTTGATAAAGTGGCTGGCAGCGGGTTGGGTTTGCATTCGGGGGCCTCTTGAAAATAAGGGGTGGTCCGGCGCGTTATGCAGGCCGGACCACCGTAGGGGTTTGGGTTATTCGGCCGGAAGCGGCCGCGTTTCGGTCATGTCGGAAATCGCTTCACGCTTGCCGATGACATAGGCAATGCAGGCAATGTACAGACAGATCACCACCGTCCCGACCCACTGGATTTGCAGCCACTGGCTTTGGAATGCCAGCGTCAGCACGAACAGCAGGGCGGCGTTGCCCAGCACGTATTGTACTTTGCCATAGCGGTCTGTGGTCAGGTTCAGGTTGTCGGTATAAAGCCGGATCAGCGAGTCAAACGAGTTGATCACGAACAGGATGCCCACCACGGTCATCGACCAGTTGACCAGTCCGGTCATGTCGATGGCGTTCTGGTGGTAGTAGTAGGCAACCGAGAACCAGATCACGAGCGGGATCGACGGGAACACCAGCAAGGACGCCAGCAGTTGCCATGTCTTCAGCCCGCCGACAAAGCGCGAGGTGAACTGACCGATCATGATCGACCACGCGAACCACCAGAACAGGTAGAATTCGTGGTATTCGGTCAGCGGGATCACGAACTTGTGGATGTTGCCGAAATAGCCGCCGACAAGGCTGACGGTGTCGACGAATTCGCCGCCCGACATGCCTGCGTTGATCCACATGCCGACGATCAGCGCAAAGAAGACCAGCGTGGAGCCGACAGACAGGATTTTCACGTATTTGATGTCAGTGGACGAATAGGACGCCGCAAGGATCACCAGGAAACAGATCAGGTAAAACGCAGGTATCACCGTTTCGCCATCGCCCATTTCGGGGATGTAATAGGGCATGTAGATCAGGAACAGCGCACCAGTGAAGGCGCAGGTGGTGATGATGACCAGGTTGTTGATCAGCTTGACCAGACCATGCTGAAAGAATTTCACCCGTGGCTCGATTGCGCAGAAATAGAACGCCGTCAAAAAGTAGAACGCCCAGATCAGAAAGCCCCAGAACCCGAATTCCAGCGCCAGCGGGTTGGTGAACCCGTAGGCCGGTTCGGTTGCCACATCTGCATAGAGCGGAAAGTCGAAGGCGATGGGGAACATGATCAGGCCCACGTCCAGACCGGACGTGAACAGGATCGCGATAAAGGTGAACAGGCCGACGGGGTCAGGCCCCACCAGCCGCAGGTTCCACCATTTGATGGTGCAGAAGATCACCAGCGCGAACGCCAGCAGAACTCCGAATGAGATGATATAGGTTAGCATTGGTCCCTCCGTGTTGGCCCTTTGGGCCTTGATGTGCGTGCCGTCAGCTTATTCTCTTCCGACGTTTCACGCTACAACGCAGCGGTTTCATTCGCCGCGCGGATATCTTGCGTTTTCTTCCACCACATTCAGATCCATGTGGTTGCGCATGTAGCGTTCCGATGCCTTTTGCAGCGGCTGGTAATCCCACGGGTAATAGCCGCCCTCGCGCAGCGCCTCGTAGACCACCCAGCGGCGGGCCTGGCTGATGCGCACATCGGCGTCGAACTGGTCCAGATCCCAGCGGGTGTCGGCCATCGCGCGGAAATCTTCCAGCGTGTCGGCATGGGCCGGGTCAGCGGCCAGATTGGTCAGCTCAAACGGGTCGGCGTCCAGATCGAACAACTGGTCCGGGTCCAGCGCGCAGCGGTTGTATTTCCATCGGCCCGACCGCAGCGACACCATCGGCGCATAGGACGCTTCGGCGGCGTATTCCATGGCCACCGGTTCGGTGCGCGTGGTCCCCTGCCCTTGCGGCACAAGGCTGATGCCGGTGGTCCAGGGGGCGACCTCGGACATGCTGACACCGGCCAGATCGCATAAGGTGGGGCAGACGTCGATGTTGCTGACGGGTTCGGTCACAAGCCCCGGTTCCATCTGCGGCGCGCTGATCATCAGCGGCACGCGCGACGATCCTTCGTAGAACGACATCTTGAACCACAGCCCGCGGTCGCCCAGCATGTCGCCGTGGTCGGACACGAACAGGATGATCGCCTCTTGCCGCGTGCCTTCCAGCGCCTCCATCACTTCGCCGATCTTGTCGTCCAGATAGCTGATGTTGGCGAAATAGGCGCGGCGCGAGCGGCGCACGTCGTCGTCCGATATGTCAAAGCTGCGCCAGTCGTTGGCGTCGAAGATGCGTTTGGAATGGAAGTCTTGTTCGTCATAAGGGATCGGCGCAACCTGCGGCATCAGGTGCGCGCAGTCTTCGTACAGATCCCAGTATTTCTTGCGCGCGACGTAAGGGTCGTGCGGGTGGGTGAAGCTGATGGTCAGGCACCACGGGCGCGGGTCGTGACGGCGGCCCAGATCATAGACCTTGCGGGTGGCGTGATAGGCGACCTCGTCGTCGTACTCCATCTGGTTGGTGATCTCGGCCACGCCCGATCCGGTGACCGAGCCCATGTTGTGATACCACCACTCGATCCGCTCGCCGGGCTTGCGATAGTCGGGGGTCCAGCCGAAATCGGGCGGGTAGACATCGGTTGTCAGACGCTCTTCGAAGCCGTGCAACTGGTCGGGGCCGACAAAATGCATCTTGCCCGACAGACAGGTGTGATAGCCCGCGCGTCGCAGGTGGTGGGCATAGGTGGGGATGGACGAGGCAAATTCGGCCGCATTGTCATAGACACCGGTATCGCTGGGCAATTGCCCCGACATGAACGCAGCCCGACCCGGCGCGCACAGGGGCGACGCGGTATAGGCGTTGCGAAACCGTGTGCTGCGGGCGGCCAGTTTCTTGATGTTGGGCGCATGCAGCCAATCGGCGGGGCCGTCAGGGAACAGCGTTCCGTTCAACTGGTCGACCATGAAGATCAGGATGTTGGGTTGTTTGGCTGCGGTCTTGGTCATGGCTGCCTCTCGATCAGGGTGTTCAGCGTGCGCAGGGCTGCGTCGCAGGCGTCGTGGTCGTCGCGGCCCGACAGCGCCGCGCGCAAATACAGACCGTCGATCAGGGCCGCCATGGTTTCGGCGTCGTTCACCGGATCGGCGCTGACCCCGCGCAGGGCATGGGTCAGGTTCGAACGCAACCGCCGCTGGTACAGATGCAGCAGCCGCAGGGTTTCAGGATGCGACGCGGCGCGCCCGTAAAAGGTCATCCACGCGCTGATAGTGGCGGGGGCAAAGCAGGATTGGGCAAAGCTGCCGCGCACGATGGCTGCGGCCCGGTCAGCGTGGCCGGTGGCCTTGGCCAAGGCGGCGCGCACTTCGGTGGCGTATTCGGTCAGGATGTGGCGCATGGCGGCCAGAAAAATCTGGTCCTTACCGCCGAAATAATGATGCGCCAGCGCCGTGGACATGCCTGCACGACGCGCGATCTGGCCCACGGTCACATCCAGCGATCCCGCGGCCCCAATCTCGGCGATGGTGGCCTGCACCAATGCGGATCGTCTGATCGGTTCCATTCCCACTTTGGGCACGGCCATATCCCCCATATTCCATGGGAGCACAGGATCAGGGGTTTTTACTGACTAGTCAATCAATAAAAAACGTCAGACCTTTGTGGCGTTGATCGTGGGCGTGATCGGGCGGCGTTTCAGTTGCGCCTCGCGCCATGTAATAAAGGTGACAGAGGCCAGGATCAGCACCCCGCCCAGCACCACGTAGATGTCCACCGGCTCGCTGAACACCAACATGCCCAGCAGCGTGGCCCAGACCAGTTGCAGGAATGTGATGGGCTGCGTCACCGTCACCGGGGCCGCGGCAAACGCCAGCGTCATGGTGTAATGTCCGGCTTGGGCAAACACCGCGACAAGCGCCAGAATACCGATCTGCTCCCAGGTGGGCGTGACCCAGACAATGGCCGCCAGCGGAGCAAGTCCGAGGCTGACAAAGACCGTCATCATGAACACCACCACCGTCGGCTTTGCTTCGTCCGACAGGATTTTGGCCAACAGATAGGACCCCGAGAACACCGCCGCTGCGGCCAGCATGGCGATGTGCCCGTTGGCAACCTCGCGGAAACCGGGGCGCAGGATAATTGCCGTTCCCACCAGCGCCACGACCACCGCAAAAATACGCCGCGCCGCCAGCCGTTCGCCCAAAAAGATCGCCGCCCCGATCGAGACAAAGACCGGCGCCAGATAGTTGATCGCCGTCAGCTCGGCGATGGGAATGCGGGTCATGGCATAGAACCACAACGACACGCCCACCGAATGCAGCAGCCCGCGCAGGGTGAACAGCTTCCACTGGCGCGGTGTCAAGTTGGCCTGGCGCACGTCCTTCAGCATCGGGATCAGGAACACAATGCCCAGCACATAGCGCAGGAACGCGGCCTGCGAGGGCGGCATCCCCGGCCCCATCCACTTGACCAGCGCGGTGACGGCAACAAAACACAGCCCCGTCACAAGCATCCACAAAATGCCCGTCATCGGGCGCGGTTCTTGTCCATTTATCATGGGGCCATCAATGGGCAAGCGCGCGGAGAGGTGCAAGAGACCGCGTGCAAGGATTTGAAAGACAGCCGTGCATGGTGTTGACTGCGCTTATTATTTTCGCAACTGCGCGCAGCCTAGACCCGGGCCAGTTCGCCCCTAACCGAATCCAGCAGCGTCGCCGTGGATTGCGCCCCGTCCAGCCGCAGCACAGGCACGTCCAGCGTGCCAAGCCATTGATCATGTTGCGCCCGATTGCGCCCCGAAAACGCAGGATCGTCATAGCGTGACGCCCAGTCCCGAAAGGCCCGATGCGCCGCGTGCATGTCGCCGCCGGGCAGAATACGTGCGCCGTGGCGCTGCGCCTCGCGGGCGTCCAGCCGCTGCATCCGCAACGGCGTGGGCGTGTGCACAAATATGACCAGGTCAACGTCATCCACCAGCGCCTCGCCCCAGCCGATGAACGAGCCGGACAAGATCCAGCCATCGGTGCGCGCCTGTTCGGCCCGGATCATCTGCACACGGTCTTCGGGTGCGCGTTTGGTGGTATAGGGCGGGTCGGTCGGCAGCCAGTAAAAGCTGTCCACATCCAGTTGCGGCACCTCGAGGAGCGCCGACAACGCCCGCCCCAGCGTTGACACGCCAGCGCAGGACGCGCCAAGGATATAAAGCTTTGAGGGTCGGGTCATGTGGTCACCACGCGGTACGCCGACCGGTTACCACGGGGCGGGCAGCCTCGCAACGGCGCGGGTGAGCGTCACATCCAGATCAGCGTGACCGCAATCGCCCACATGGTCAGCGCAATCAGCACGTCCAGCACCTGCCAACTGCGCGGATTGGCGAACAGCGGGCGCAGCCGCCGCGCGCCGTAGCCCAAGCTGAAGAAAAACACGAAGCTGGCCGTCACGGCGCCCGCGCCAAAGGCCAGCTTGTCCGGGTATTGCGCCGACACCGCACCCAGCAGCATCAGCGTGTCCAGATAGACATGCGGGTTCAGCCACGTCAGCGCCAGCACCACCAGCAACGTGGCGCGCAACGATCCGCCCCGTGCATCCGCTGCATCCAGCGCCTGACCGCCCCGCCACGCGCTGACCGCGTTGCGCCAACCGTACCACAGCAGGAACGCCGCCCCGAACCAGCGCATCACGGTTTCCAGCCAGGGCACCGCCTCGGCCAGTGCGCCGAAGCCCGCCACGCCCGCGCTGATCAGCAGCGCGTCGGACAGCGCACAGGTCAGGCAGACCCAGAACACATGCGACCGCATCAAGCCCTGCCGCAACACAAAGGCATTCTGCGCGCCAATCGCCAGGATCAGCGAGAATCCCAGATAAAACCCTGGCAAAAACGATGTCATATGATGCCTGCCCCGCGCCTGATGTTCGGCTGCATAATGCAGCGCAGCCCCCTGCGCAAACTGCGAAGTGCAATCACCGATGCGTGAGAACTGTCATTTTTATGTCATAAAACGTCGAACAGGCCTTGGCGCGGCTCAATTCTTACACCATATGCCCAAGACTTGATCAACATAAGGAACGCCAAGATGTCCGCCCTGCCCCATAGCCTTGTTCTCTCAGCCTCTGAATTCGAGATGATCGAAAGTGCTTTGGAAACGCAGGAGAAAATCTTGTCCGTTCAGGTCCGCGCCGGTGGCGAAACCGCCGAAGTGCGGCTGACGGCGTTGCGGTCCGTCCTGCGCCGCCTGCGTCGGCAGCGTCCGCAGGCCGATGCGCCCCAAGGGTGGGGCAGCATCGCACGCGGCCTGTTCTGCAACAAGAACGCCGCCCCGGATGCAGGGCAGCGTTCCGAAGTGGTCAACGGCCAGGCTTAATCTTCGCCCAACTGTTCCATCACCTCGTCCGAGGCTTCAAAGTTGGCGGTGACGCGTTGCACGTCGTCATCGTCTTCCAGCGCATCAATCAGCTTCATCAGCTTTTGCATGCTTTCCAGATCCATTTCGGTGGTGACGGTGGGTTTCCAGACCAGACGCGTGGCGTCGCTTTCGCCCAGCTCGGCTTCCAGTGCGGTGGACACTTCGTTCAGATCCGTGTCGGCACACCAGATCACGTGCCCGTCCTCGGTGCTTTCCACGTCTTCGGCGCCTGCCTCGATGGCGGCCATCATGACCGTATCGGCGTCACCGATGGCGGCGGGATAGACAACCTCGCCCTTGCGGTCGAACATGAACCCGACGCTGCCCGTTTCGCCCAGGTTGCCGCCGTTCTTGGTGAACGTCGAGCGCACGACCGATGCAGTGCGGTTGCGGTTGTCGGTCATCGCCTCGACGATCACGGCCACACCGTTGGGGCCGTAGCCCTCATAGCGGATTTCTTCGTAATCCTCGCTGTCGCCGCCCTGGCTTTTCTTGATCGCGCGGTCGATCACGTCCTTGGGGACCGACACCGACTTGGCTTCCTTGATCGCCAGACGCAAACGCGGGTTCTTGTCGGGATCGGGGTCGCCCATCTTGGCGGCCACGGTGATTTCCTTGGACATCTTAGAAAACACCTTGGCGCGCAACTTGTCCTGACGCCCCTTGCGGTGCTGGATGTTCGCCCATTTTGAGTGGCCTGCCATAACGCCTCCGATATACTACTGACATGCGCCGCCACGCGGCTTTGCTGGCTGCTATAGTGCACCGGACAGGGGGGCCGCAAGCCCGTCCACATATGGCCCTTGTGTCCGGCTTCTCTGGTTCAGAAAATCCTGGGGGAGGCGCGCAAGCGCCGGGGGCAAAGCCCCCGACCCGCCGCCGCCCGCGCAAACCCACCAAATAGCACTGGCCGCGCGCGCACCTGCGTTCTAGGTTGCCGCGCATGACAACAGATCAAATCATCCTCTTCACCCTGTTCGGGGCCGTCTTCGGGCTGCTGCTGTGGGGCCGCTTCCGCTATGACCTTGTGGCATTCGCCGCCCTGATGACCGGCGTGGTGCTGGGCGTGGTGCCGGAAAAAGACGCTTTTTCCGGGTTCGGGCATCCTGCCACGCTGATCGTGGCGCTGGTGCTGGTGGTGTCGGCGGGGCTGGTGCGGTCGGGCGCAGTTATGTTGATCACCCGCACGCTGATTGATGCAAGCCGCAGCCTGGGCGCGCATATCACCATCATGGGTGCTGTGGGCGGCATTCTGTCGGCGTTCATGAACAACGTGGCGGCGCTGGCGTTGCTGATGCCGGTCGACATTCAGACCGCCCGCAAGGCGGGTCGCCAGCCGGGGCTGAGCCTGATGCCGCTGAGCTTTGCCACCATCCTGGGCGGCATGGCCACGCTGATCGGCACACCGCCCAACATCATCATCGCCTCGATCCGGCAGGAATCGCTGGGCGCGCCGTTCAGCATGTTCGACTTTGCCCCCGTCGGCGGCATTTCTGCCATTGCCGGTCTGGCCTTTGTCGCGCTGATCGGCTGGCGGCTGATCCCCAGCCGCGAAGATGCCACGCTGAACCGCGACGACATCTCGCAGTACATTGCCGAGCTGATCATTCCCGAAGACAGCAAGCTGATCGGCCAGCGCATCGCCGAGCTGCAAGAAGAAGCCGACAGCGCCGATGTGGCCGTTCTGGGCCTGATCCGCGACGGCAACCGCCGCTATGGCTCGGCGCGCAACATCGCATTGCAGGCCGGTGACGCGCTGGTGATCGAGGCGACGCCCGACGCGCTGGACGAATTCCGCTCGACCCTGAAGCTGAGCGTGGCGGATGCCGAACGTGAAGAGCGGCTGAATGCCGACGGCGAAGGCGTCGAGATCATCGAGGTCGTGATCCCCGAAGGCTCGCGTCTGGATGGCCGGTCGGCGCAGACCGTGGGGCTGGCGTGGCGCCAGCGCACCGTGCTGCTGGGCATTTCGCGTCAGGGGCGCAAGATCACCTCGCAACTGCGCAAGACGGAATTGCAGGCGGGCGACATCCTGTTGCTGCTGGTGCCGCGCGATACCGCAGGCCATGTCACCGACTGGCTGGGCGTGCTGCCGCTGGCGGACCGCGGGCTGGCGGTGACCGACAATTCCAAGGTCTGGCTGGCCATCGGCCTGTTTGGCGGTGCGGTGGCTGCGGCCAGCTTTGGCCTGATTTACCTGCCCGTTGCCCTGGGCCTTGTGGTGATCGCCTATGTTCTGGCGCGCATCGTGCCGCTGTCCGAGTTGTACACGCATATCGAATGGCCGGTTGTCGTTCTGCTGGGGTCGATGATCCCACTGGGCGCGGCCCTGGAAACGTCGGGCGGCACCGAGCTGATTTCGGGTGCGCTGGTCAGCCTGACCGACGGGATGCCGGCCTGGGTGGTGCTGAGCGTACTGATGGTGGTCACCATGACCCTGTCGGACGTGCTGAACAACACCGCCACCACCATCGTCGCGGCCCCCGTGGGCATCCAGATGGCGCAAAGCTTGAACGTATCCCCCGACCCGTTCCTGATGGCGGTCGCGGTGGCCGCGTCCTCGGCGTTCCTGACGCCCATCGGACACAAGAACAACACGCTGATCCTTGGCCCCGGCGGCTATCGCTTTGGCGATTACTGGCGCATGGGGCTGCCGCTGGAGATCATCGTGGTCTGCGTGTCGATCCCGGCGATCCTGTTTTTCTGGCCACTGTAAGGCATCCCAAAAAACCCTAGCCCCCTGCCCCCCTGCGCGTTTACGCTTCCGTTCAGGGGAGGACATCATGGAACAGGCAGACGCCATCATTGTGGGCGCAGGGCTGGCCGGACTGGCCGCTGCCGCCGAGCTGGGGGACCGTGGCAAGCGGGTGATCGTCGTCGATCAGGAACCGCGCAGCGGGTTGGGGGGTCAGGCGTTCTGGTCCCTTGGTGGGCTCTTCATGGTCGACACCCCCGAACAGCGGCGCATGGGCATCCGCGACAGCCGCGATCTGGCGCTGTCCGACTGGATGGGCAGCGCGCAGTTTGACCGCGCCGAGGACGCTTGGCCGCGCAAATGGGCCGAGGCGTATATCGACTTTGCCGCAGGCGAGATGAGACCGTGGTTGCATAGCATGGGCCTGCGCTGGTTTCCGGTGGTGGGCTGGGCCGAGCGCGGCGGCGGCTTTGCCGACGGACATGGCAATTCGGTGCCGCGCTTTCACATCACATGGGGCACCGGCCCCGGCACCATGCAACACTTTGCCCGCCGCTGTATCGAGCACGAAGGCGCCGGTTTGTTGTCCTTTCGCTTTCGCCACCAGGTTGACCGCATCGACATGACCAACGGGGCCGCCACCGGCGTGTCGGGCACGGTGCTGGCAGATGACGCGGCACCGCGCGGCGCATCGACCAACCGCGATGCGGTGGGCGAATTCACGCTGAACGCCGCGTCGGTCATCGTCACCTCGGGCGGGATCGGCGGCAATTTCGAACTGGTGCGCAAGGCGTGGCCGACCAAGCGGCTTGGCCCTGCGCCGAAACAGATGATCGCGGGGGTGCCCGCCCACGTCGACGGGCGCATGATCGCCATATCAGAACAGGCGGGCGGCCATGTGATCAACGGCGACCGCATGTGGCACTACACCGAAGGGGTGCAAAACTGGGACCCGATCTGGCCCGCCCACGGCATCCGCATCCTGCCGGGGCCATCGTCCATGTGGTTCGATGCCACTGGCAAACGCTTTGCCCCGCCTGCCCTGCCCGGTTTCGACAGCATGGGCACGCTGCGGGCGATCCTGTCCACGGGGTATGATTATAGCTGGTTCATCCTGACCCAGAAGATCATCAAAAAGGAATTTGCCCTGTCCGGGTCCGAGCAGAACCCCGATTTCACCTCGGCCAAATGGTCCGAGGTGATCCGCCAGCGCATCCTGTCAGGCAAACGCGCCACGGGTCCGGTCGAGGCGTTCAAGGACCACGGCGCAGATTTCGTGGTGGCGGATGATCTGGACACGCTGGTGGCGGGCATGAACCGGATCGGTGATGTGCCGCTAAACGCAGACGCCTTGCGCGCGCAGATCGAAGCGCGCGACAGGCAGGTGGACAACCCGTTCAGCAAGGATGCGCAGATGATGGCCATTCACGCCGCGCGCCACTATCGCGGCGACCGGCTGATCCGCACGGCCAAGCCGCATCGCTTTCTTGATCCGGCCAACGGCCCGCTGATCGCCGTCAAGCTGCACATCCTGACGCGCAAGACGCTGGGCGGGCTGCAAACCAATCTGGACAGCCAGATGATCGGCGCAGACGGCGCACCGGTGCCGGGGCTGTTCGCTGCCGGAGAGGTCGCGGGCTTTGGCGGCGGCGGATACCACGGCTACAACGCGCTGGAAGGAACGTTTCTGGGTGGCTGCATCTTTTCGGGGCGCAATGCGGGGCGGTCACAGGCGATTGGCTGAGCGGGGTGTTTTGCAAGCAAACCCGCTGGGTCACACGAAAACGCTTTGACCTGCCAGCTCGAATAGACCCAAAAGTTTCGCAAATATGCGCCGAACCGAACCTCTGCCGCAGGGTACAGAAAGATCCGCCCAGCGGACCTAGCTGCCGGTGACCTTTTTTGTCTACATGCCAGCGTTGCGCAACACAGACGTAAACTAGGATGCGCGCGCGAGGTGGTGTTTGGGAGAGCATCCAAATTTGCGAGAGTAGTCGCGACTGAAATGCGTGGAGCTTTCATAGCCGACTTCAAATCCTGCAACGGATACAGAAGGGGCACCGCGCTCTAACAGTGCGCGTGCCTCGATCATTCGAAGATCTTTCTGGTACTGCAACGGCGAGGTGCCAGTCACAGATTTGAAGTGCTCGTGAAATGACGACTGGCTCATCCCCGCCACTTCGGCCAGTTCGCCCACCGCCAACGGCTCTCGGAAGTTGATCCTGATCTGTTGGATGGATTTGGCGATACGGCTGGCATGGCTGTCGACCGACAACAGGTTCCGCAACATGCCGCCAATCGGCGACAGCAAAAGACGGTAATGGATTTCTCTCAAGATCATCGGGCCGAGGACCTTCACGTCCAGGGGCGCATCCATCAATTCCAAATAGCGCAGTATCGGATCGACCCATGCGGGATCAGCGACACTCGCCGAGAGAGATTTCGCGTCATGCGCGTCAGAAACCGTATCTCCGACCTGTTCATAAAGGCTGCGCAGAATACCAACATCCAAAGACAGAATTAGTGCGCGGTACGGAGCATCGGAACTGGCTTCGGTTATTTTGGACGTCACGGGCAAGTCGTGGCTGACCAAGAGTGCATCCCCCTCAGCCAGAGAAACCAAGCGATCGCCGAAGTGCATTTCCTTTCGCCCCTGTAGGATCAGACAGATTACAGGGTTATAAACGACAGCTTCGAACGCGGTAATTTCGTCGCGTTGAAATATATGCGCAGCGGGCAGAATTCTGACCGAACCTGCTATTTCGCGGGCTGAAAGCTCTGCTGACAGGTGTTGCAATCTCTCAAACATCATCGGCGTCTCCTCTGGCGATCCTTATCAGGAGTGTTCCGTGAGATCACGCAATTTCCCAACCATTCGGAGGAATTGGCAGAAATACCGGAGAAATTGGCAGGACGGATCGTCGCCACGCACATAGCTTCCAATCAACATGATGCATGAATGGAGCACTGCATGTCCGGACCACAAACCACCTATCCCCTCAACGCTGACACCTCGATCCCCGCAGTCGGGTTCGGTACATATCTTATCTCGAACGACGATGCCGAAACCGCAATCCGTTCGGCTATCGCCACAGGCTACAGGCACATCGACACCGCTTCGGGCTATCACAACGAGGAAACGGTTGGCGCCGGGATCAGGAAAGGGTTGCAGGCCGAAGGGTTATCGCGCGCTGATCTGTTCGTGACGGCCAAGCTTTGGCCCGGAAACCCCGCATGGGGCGACGCGCCCAAAACCGGCGCGCAAACCCTTGAGGAATGCGAAGCAAGCCTGTCACGTCTGGGATTGGATTATGTGGACCTCTATCTGATCCACGCGCCTTACGGCGGCGACATGCGGCTGGAGCAATGGCGCGCCTTGCTGGAGCTGAAAGCGATTGGCATGGCCCGTTCCATTGGCGTGAGCAACTTCAACGAAGCACATCTAGATGAGATCAGCGCCGCTGGCCTGCCGATGCCAGATGCCAACCAGATCGAATTGCATCCCTGGTCCCAGAAACCTGGCCTGCTTGCCCATATGGCCCGGCACGACATCGCACCGATTGCCTATAGCAGCCTTGTCCCGCTCTCCACCTGGCGCACAGAGCCCGGTCAGGACAGTGCCAAGACCGATGACATGAAGGGTGATGGTGCCGCCTTCAAAGATATGGCGCATAAGTACGGCGTGTCCGAAGCACAGCTTTTGCTGCGATGGGGCGTACAGAATGGCTATGCCGTTCTGCCCAAAAGCCTGAACCCCGAACGGATGGCGCAAAACCTGGATCTGTTTTCTTTCACCATCGACGACGCAGACATGGCGCAGATGGCGACGATGGATCGCGGTGATGGCGTGGCCTGGGCATCAGGCGATCCCAGCAAGTAGCCGCGCCTTTATCCAACCTTTCCGTAACCGAAACACAATCTCGATTGGAAACACCATGCACAGTTCATTTCCCTTCACATCAACCGCACTTGCCGCCCCATTGCTTGCAATCGCGTTCAGCGCACCTTTGGCGGCAGAGACGTCCTGCGATGCACGCTTGATGAGCGGCAGCATCGCGCAGCTCAGCCCGACCCATGCCACAGTCGATACATCGGTGCTTATCAACGCCGCCCCGAAGGATGTCTGGGCAACCCTGACCGACTTTGACAACATGGCGGGCTGGAGCAGCAGTACATTGCAGGGCATGACCGGAGACATCCAAGACGGCGGGAAGGTCACGATCAGCTTTATCTTCGGATCGGATGAGAAAGGTGAACCCAATTTAATGGAGATCCCTCACACGCTTATGTATGAAGATGGACAATCCTTCGGCTGGTCCGACCCGTTCTCTGACGACATTGGCGGCGGTCACGACAACCATCTCTATCGCGTCGAAGCCTGTGGTGATCAGACCCTGTTCATCCAGTCCGACGAGGTGGTCGACAACCCCTATGCGGCGAACTTTGTGGCTCAGTTGTTGCCGATGTATCAAACCTTCAACGCAGAGCTAAAAGCCTCTGTCGAGGACTAGCATCCGTATTCGTGGCGCGAAGCTGACTGATAAGTATTCGCGCCACTCCAGCCAAAGCCGACGTTCACTGCGATACAGAAGCGCGGTAAAGAGGCCCCAACCCCGACCTTTCGCCGCAGCTATCGCAAAGGGCGGCTTGCTCGCAATTCGGTCAGATCATCCCTCGTACGCCGGTTATCCCGCCCCCACCGCCGATGCGCGCTGCCCCTTCAGATCTTGCCGCTGGCCGACAGCAGCACCGCGATGGGACGCGCCGATTTGATCTCGGCCAGCACGATCACCAGGCTGGCCGTCAGCGGCACCGCCAGCAACGCACCGGGCAGTCCCCAAAGCGTGCTCCAGAACGCCAGCGCCAGCAGCACCACAAAGGGGCTAAGGTTGAACGCCCGCCCCATCATCCGCGGTTCAAGATAGGCACCCACCACCACCTGCGCCGTGGTCAGCGCCACCAGCACCGTGGCAGCCATACTAAGCGTGCCGAATTGCGCAAGGCTCAGCAGCACGGGAAACAGCACGCCGATCAGCGATCCGATATAGGGTATGTAGTTCAGGAACGCGATCAGCACCGCCCAGAACAGTGCAAACTCGATCCCCAGCACCAGCATGATGACATAACAGGCGACGCCAAGGATCACGTTCAGCGTCGTTTTCACGAACAGGTATTGCCCGATCCGCTCGTTGACCCGCGACAGCAGCGAAATCGCGCGGCCGCCGGCCTCTTCTCCGCCCATGGCGACCACCACCTTGCGGGTCATTGCGCCGCGTTCCGCAATGAAAAAGCTGGCATACAGCACGACCAGAAACAGCGTGGTGCCAAACCCGCGCAAGGACAGCAGGGCCGGCGCGATCCAAGACCGGAAATCGACCTGATCCAGCGTGACTGCACGCACGTTGGCCCATGTCGGCTCGTCTTCGATCCCCAGCAGGCTGGCGTTGCGGGTGATCAGGTTTTCCAGGTTCTGCTCGTAACTTGGCAGGGCGGCGGCCACTTGCGACAGGTTGTTCAACACCAGAATGAACAGCAGGATCACGAACAGGGTGAACACCAGCAGGATCAGCGCGCGCCGCGCCCAATCCGGCAGGCGGCCAACGACGGGCAGCTTTTGCATACTCTCGGCAGCGGTCAGCAGGATATAGACCGAGATCAGCGCCGCCAACACCGGCAACAGCACCGGCTGTCCGATCCAAAGCAGCCAGCCGATCATCAGGGTCAGTGCGATGCCGTAGGTTGCATTTCGCAAGGTTTTCCCGTCCTTCCCCATATCCACCGGTGCGGCTGCCTCGTCGCGCATGATTACAACGGCCACAGGAACGGGATCACCGCCGAGGCCAGCAATCCGATGCTCAGGTTCAGCGGAATGCCCACCTTCATAAAGTCGGTGAACTTGTAGCCGCCGGGGCCATAGACCAGCATGTTGGTCTGATACCCGATGGGCGTGGCAAACGATGCGCTGGCCGCGACCATCACCGCCACCACCAGCGCGCGTGGATCAATGCCCAGCGCGCTGCCCAAACCGATGGCAATCGGCGTCATCACCACGGCCACCGCGTTGTTGCTGACCAGTTCGGTCAGCACGCTGGTCAGCAGGTAAATCGCCCAGATGATGAAGAACGGCGGCAGGTCCGAGATTACAGGGGCGATGCCGTTGGCAATCAGGGCCACGGCGCCCGACGCCTCAAGTGCGGCGCCAATCGCCAGCATCGCAAAGATCAACGCCAGCAGGCTGCCGTCGATGAATTCAAACGCCTCGTCCGCGTCGATACAGCCGGTGATCAGAACAATCGCCACGGCCAGCACGCTCAGCAGCAGGATCGGCGCCACGCCAAAAGCAGCAAGCGCCACGATGCCGATCAGCGCGCCCACAGCAATCGGGGCATGTCCGCGCCGGAACGCACGGCTTGACGGGTGCGAAACATCGACCATGTCCATGTCGGACGCCAGCCGTGCGATGTCTTCCTGCGCGCCTTCCAGCAGCAGCGTGTCGCCCACGCGCACCACCAAATCGTCCAGTTGCTGGCCGATGTTCTGGTTTCGCCGGTGCACCGCCAGCGTATAGACCCCGTACCGCCGCCGCAGCCGCATCGACCCAAGCGACCGCCCGATCATCTTGCAGCCGGGGGTGATCAAAACCTCGACCGTCTGGGTTTCCACCGCAGACACCTGATCGACGCGCTTGAGTTCCTTGTTGCTTTGCAGGCTTAGCAGTTCCGTCATCTGCGTGCGCAGCACCACGCGGTCGCCCACTTGCAGGCTGACAGCGCCCAGATTGCGCCGCAGCGACTGGTCACCGCGCACCACGTCGATCAGCCGCACGCCTTCGCGTTTGAACAGTTGCACGCCCGACACCTCGCGCCCGATAAGGTTGCTGTCGGGGGGGATCACGGCTTCGGTGAAAAACTTCATCTTGCGTTTGTCACTCAGCAGGTTGGCCATGCTGTCGCGGTCTGGCAGCAGCCAGGGTGCGACAAACCGCAGATAGATCATGCCCCAGACCACCAGAATGGCACCCAATGGCGTGACCTCGAAAATCGAGAACGGTGCCATGCCATTGGCCCGCGCCGCGCCGTCGACCAACAGGTTGGTCGAGGTCCCGATCAGCGTCAGCGTGCCGCCCAGGATCGCGGCATAACTCAGCGGGATCAACAGCTTGGACGGGGCCAGCCCCATGGTTTTGGAGATTTGCATGAACACGGGGATCATCACCACAACCACCGGCGTGTTGCTGACGATGGCGCTGGCCAACACGACAAAGGCCATCAGCATGCCGATCGCCAGCGCCGGATTGGTGCGGGCATGGCGACTGGCCAGCGCAGTAAACGCATCCAGCGCACCGGTGCGCACCAGCGCGCCCATGATGATGAACATCGCCGCGATGGTCCAAGGGGCCGGGTTCGCCAGCACCAGCCGCGCCGCGTCATAGGGCAGAACGCCGGTGGCCAGCATCACGGCAGCACCGGTAATCGCAACAACCTCGGTCGGAAAGGTTTCGCGCAGGAACAGGATGAACATGATCCCGACAATGGTCAGCGTCAAAACCGCACTGCCGGTCTGCGAAAGCTGGAAAATGCCCATATGTGGCGGCTCTACCTTGTGAAAATGCCCGTTGGACACTTTTGCCGATCAGACAGGGCGCTGCAAGCACATGCGTGCATCCGCACACTTGTCAGATCAACAATGCGACCCGAACACCGCTTTTCAGGCAACCGGCGATGGCCCCGCAGACGGCAAGCGTCCGCCCTGGCGCACCATTTCGATCCGCGTCGCCTTGCCGGTCTTGTCGTCGGTCTCGATGTAGACGCCTGACAGGGTCACCTCGCCCAGTGCGGGCGTGAACCGTTCCTTGGGCATACCGGTGATGAACCGGCGCAGCGGCTCGTCACGTTGCATTCCGATGACGCTGTCGTAATCGCCGCACATGCCCGCATCGGTCAGATAAGCGGTGCCTTTCTTCAAGATCATCGCATCCGCCGTCGGCACGTGGGTGTGGGTGCCCACGACCAGGGACGCACGCCCGTCGCACCAATGGCCCATGGCCATCTTCTCGCTGGTCGCCTCGCAATGAAAATCGACAATCACCGCCGACGCCTGACCGCCCAAGGGATGCGTGCGGAACACCTGTTCGGTGGCCGAAAACGGATCGTCAAAGGGGCGTTTCATGAACACCTGACCCAGCGCCTGACAGACCAAAACCTTGCGCCCGCCCCGTGCCTCGAACAGACGCGCGCCCTTGCCGGGGGCCGATTTGGAGAAATTCAGCGGCCGGATGATGCGCGGCTCGGCCTCGCAGAACTGCAACATGTCCTTCTGGTCGAACGCATGGTCGCCCAGCGTCACACAATCCGCGCCCGCTTCAAGAATGCCGCGCGCATGTGCCGCCGACAGCCCCATCCCCGAGGTCGCGTTCTCGCCGTTGACCACGACAAAATCCAGCTTCCACGCTTCGCGCAGCTTGGGCAGCCCCTGGGACACCGCCTGTCGGCCCGCGCGGCCCATCACATCGCCTAAAAACAATATCTTCATGCGGCCCTCATAAGCGCCACCAAGCCCTGCAAACAAGCCCCCCAACTTCTTTTGGCCAAAAATATCCTGGGGGAGCGCCGCAAGGCGCGGGGGCAAAGCCCCCAAAGATCCCCATCAGAACTGGATCACACCCGTCTCGGTCACAATCATGTCCAGCGGCTGGTCGGTTTCTTCCAACGGCAACGCCTCGGCCTCTTGCGCGGCAAAGGCAAAGCCGACGGCCAGCACCGGCCCCCGCGCGCGCAGCCCTTGCAGCGTGCGGTCATAGAAGCCGCCGCCATAGCCCAACCGCCCGCCGCGCCGGTCAAAGGCGACCAGCGGCACGATCACGATCTGCGGCACCATCCACGCGTCGACCATCGGCACCCGCGCGCCAAAGGGGCCGTCGCGCAGGGGCATGTCCGGTTCCCATTGCGAAAACTGCAACGGCAGCCCTGCCCCCTGGATCACCGGCACGCCGACGGGGCCATAGGCCGACGCTTCGGCCATCGCCGCCAGCGGATCAATCTCGGTGCGAATGGGTACGTATCCCGCAAGCGGCACGCCCCGGTGCCCTGCCAGCAGTTCCGACAGCACACCGCAGGCGGCCGGTGCTGCGGTGTCAAACGCCACCTTGCGGCGGGCAAAGGCCACCTTGCGCGCCGCTGCCTTTTGCGCCTCAAGCGTCACAGCAGAACTGCCGCCGCCAGCCCGAGGAAGGCAAAGAAGCCGACCACATCCGTCACCGTCGTCACGAACGCGCCCGAGGCCAGCGCGGGGTCCACCCCAACACGGTCCAGAACCACCGGAATGACCGTTCCGGCAAAGCCTGCAACCACCATGTTCACCACCATCGCGGCGGCAATCACATAGCCCAGTTCGGGTGAACCGAACCACGCCAGTCCAACCAGCCCCATGACAACCGCAAACAACAGCCCGTTGAACAGCCCCACCAGCACCTCGCGCCGGATCACCCGCCAGACGTTGCTGCCGGTCAAATCCTTGGTTGCGATGGCGCGCACGGCCACGGTCAGCGACTGGGTGCCCGCGTTGCCACCCATAGACGCCACGATGGGCATCAGCACGGCCAGCGCCACGATCTGCGCAATCGCCACCTCGAATTGCGCAATCACCAGCGATGCCGCGATCGAGGTCAGCAGGTTCACCGCAAGCCACGGCATCCGCTGTTTGGTCGTCTCGATCACACGGTCCGACAACGACCCCTCGCCCACACCGGCCAGACGCATGATGTCTTCTTCGTGTTCTTCGTCCAGCACGGCCATCGCATCGTCGATGGTGATCAGACCGATCAGGCGGCCCTCGTCGTCGACCACGGGGGCCGAGATCAGGTGGTACTGGTTGAACGCATAGGCCACGTCGCTTTCGGGCTGCGTCGCGGGAATGACCCGAAACGTCGGCTCGACAATTTCCAGCAGCGGCACATCACGGCGCGAGCGCATCATCTTGCCCAGCGTGACATTGCCAACGGGGTGCAGACGGGGATCGACCACGACGATGTGATAGAACTGGTCGGGCAGATCCTCTTCGGACGAGCTGCGCAGGTGGTCGATGGCGTCGCCCACGGTCCAGTGTTCGGGGGCCATCACCACCTCGCGCTGCATCAGACGGCCGGCCGAGAATTCAGGGTACGACAGGGCCTGTTGCACGGCCAGACGGTCGGCATCCTCAAGGGCGTCAAGGATCGCACCCTGCTGGGTGTCGTCCATGTCCTCGACCAGATCGACCACGTCGTCGCTGTCCAGATCGCGCACCGCCTGCGTCAAAACCTGCGGCGTCAGGATCGCGATCACTTCGTCGCGAATGCTTTCATCCAGCTCCGACAGGATGTCGCCGTCGAACTCTCGGTCATAGAGCCGGATCAACCTTGTGCGGTCGAAAGCGTTGACCTGTTCCAGAAGGTCGGCGATGTCAGCCGGGTGCAGTGGCTCCATCAGTTCGATCAGCTTGGCCTGATCTTCGATATCGACCGCATAAAGGATCGCGCTGACCGCTTTGCGGTCAAGCTGATAGGCCTCGTCCGAGCGTTCCTCTTCGACCTTGGCCTCGTTTTCAATCGTCTCGATGTCGTCAGCCATGGCCCGGTCCCCGCGTTGCGTCCGCGACCATAAGGGCGGCGGTTTCGGTACACAATGGTGCGGCGGCGGCAAAGGTCAATTTACCTTTGCGCTTTGCGCGCTTAACGTGCGCTGCATGAGCAAACAGATCCTTCTGACCGGCCATGTGCTGGTGACCACGGGCGACCCGTTCGCCGCCCCCGATGCGGTGCAGATCCATGCCGGTCACGGCGTGCTGATCGAAGGCAGCCGCATTGTCGCTGTCGCACCCGCCGAAATCCTGCGCGCGCAGGCGCCGCAAGCCACGGTGCACAGCCACGCAGACCGGCTGATCCTGCCCGGTTTCGTCGATGCCCATGTGCATTACCCGCAGACCGCGATCATTGCGAGCTGGGGCAAGCGGCTGATCGACTGGTTGAACACCTATACCTTTCCCGAGGAATCCCGCTTTGGCGACGCGGACTATGCCGCACAGGTGTCGAACAGCTATCTGGATCTGGCGCTGGCCCATGGCACCACGTCGATGTGTTCCTTTGCCACCATCCACCCCACGTCTGTCGATGCGTTCTTTCGGGCGGCAGCGGACCGCGACATGCGGGTGGTGGCGGGCAAGACCTGTATGGACCGCAACGCCCCTGACACCCTGCGTGACACGGCGCAAAGCGCCTATGACGACAGCAAGGCATTGCTGACCCGCTGGCATGGGACGGGCCGCGCGCACTATGCAATCACGCCGCGCTTTTCGCCCACGTCAACGCCCGAACAGCTTGAGGCGCTTGGCGCGCTGTGGGCCGAACACCCCGATTGCCTGATGCAGACACATCTGTCGGAACAGGTGGACGAGATTGCCTGGGTCCGCGACCTGTATCCGCAGGCCCGTGACTATCTGGACACTTACGAGGCGCACGGGCTGCTGGGCGCGCGCGGGGTGTACGGCCACGCGATCCATATGGAGCCGCGCGAGGTCGACCGGCTGGCCGAGGTCGGCGCGGCGGTGGTGCATTGCCCCACATCGAACACCTTTATCGGGTCGGGCCTGATGGATCTGGCAGGGCTGGCAGCGCGCGGGATTGCCGTGGGACTGGCCACCGACACCGGTGGCGGGTCATCGTTTTCGATGTTGCGCACGATGGCCGCGGCCTATGAGATCGGCCAGTTGCGCGGCACACCGCTGCACGCGCGGCAATTGTTGTGGCTGGCCACCGCCGGATCGGCGCGCAGCCTGCATCTGCACGACCGCATCGGCACGCTGGCTGCGGGATACGAGGCGGACATTTGCGTGCTCGACCTCGCCTCGACGCCCGCGATTGCGCAGCGGGCGGCCAATGTGTCGGACATATGGGAGGCGGTCTTTGCCACGATCATGATGGGCGACGACCGCGCCGTGGCGCAGGTCTGGGTGAACGGGCGGGCGGTGGGTTAGCCCGCGCGTGCCCTCCCCTAGCGCGGCGGTAGCTTTTCGAAACAAGGCAATCCTTCGGCCACCGTGTGAAAAGGTTGCTGATCGCAGGTATAGATCGCCGCAGCAGGCCCGCCATAGGCCCCTGACGGATCATCCAGCGTGCCGACCTTTACAATCACATGCCCGCCCCGACGCGGGTTCAGGGTGACCAGATGCGTGCCGCAGTCTGCACAGAATTCGCGCGTGACGGGGTCGTCCAGATCGGCGCGTTTGAACTGCTTTGGCGCACCTTGGGTATAGGAAAACCCTTCGCCCGTCATCAGCATGAAAAAGTTCGGACCGCCGCCGGTCAGGTATTGGCATTCGCGGCAATGGCACTGCGCCTTGAACATCGCATCGCCCGAGGTTTCATAGCGCACAGCGCCGCAATAACATCCGCCTGTGTGGTGCGTCATGATGGCATCCTCCCTTGGATTGCCACCACTATAACGCCTCGCGCAGCCGACCGGCGAGTTTATTCTGCCGTGCAATCACGGCCCCCATGTCCAGCGTCGTGACCTGCCCGTCGCGCACGATCTGGCGGCCTTCGACGAACAGGTCGCGCACCGCAGTCGGTCCTGCCAGCAACAGTGCCGCCGGGTCCCAGCTGCCTGCGCTTTCGATGCCGCTGACGTCCCAGATGGCCAGATCGGCGCGTTTGCCCACCGCGATGCGGCCACAGTCGGGGCGGCCCAGCACGTCGGAGCCGCCACGGGTGGCAATCTCCAGCGCCTCGCGCGCGCTCATCGCGTCGGCCCCGTTCGCGACACGTTGCAACAGCATCGCCTGCCGCGCTTCGGCGACCAGATTGCCCGCGTCGTTGCTGGCCGATCCGTCAACGCCAAGACCCACGGGCACGCCTGCGTCGCGCATTTTGCGCACAGGGGCGATGCCGCTGCCCAGACGGCAGTTCGAGCATGGACAATGGGCCACGCCCGTGCGGGTGCTGGCAAACAGCGCGATCTCGGAGGCATCCAGTTTCACGCAATGCGCGTGCCAGACATCCGGCCCGACCCAGCCCAGATCCTGCGCATATTCGCCCGGTCGCTTGCCATAGGCGGCAAGGCTATAGGCGATATCCTCGTCGTTTTCAGCCAGATGGGTGTGCATCATCACGCCCTTGTCCCGCGCCAGCAGCGCCGCGTCGCGCATCAGCTCGGTGCTGACCGAGAACGGCGAACAGGGGGCCACGCCCACGCGGCACATCGACCCTTCGGACGGATCGTGAAAGGCGTCGATGACCCGGATGCAATCGTTCAGGATCGCGGCCTCGTCCTCGACCAGCGTGTCGGGGGGCAGGCCGCCCGCGCTTTCGCCAATGCTCATCGCGCCGCGCGTGGGATGAAATCTCAAACCCAGCTCTGCGGCTGCGTGAATCGTATCCTCAAGCCGCGCACCGTTGGGATAAAGGTACAGGTGATCCGACGACAGCGTGCAGCCCGACAGCGCCAGTTCGGCCAGCCCGACCTGCGCCGAGGTGTGCATGTGATCGGGCGTGAACCGCGCCCAGATCGGATAAAGCGTTTTCAGCCAGCCGAACAACAACGCGTCCTGCCCGCCCGGCACGGCGCGGGTCAGCGTCTGGTACAGGTGGTGGTGGGTGTTCACGAGGCCCGGGGTCACGACGCACCCCTTGGCCAGAACCGTCTCGCCGGTGGTCCGCAGCCCCTGCCCCACGGCGGCGATCTGCCCGTCCCGCACCAAGATGTCGGCACCGGTCAGTTCCCGGCGGTCATCATCCATGGTCAGGATGTGGTCGGCACCCTGGATCAGAACCTCGGTCATGCGTGTTTTGCCAGAATGGCCAGCGCCTGTGCGTGGATGTCGGCATTGGCGGCGGCCAGCGCGCGCCCGCCGTTGTGGGCGGGGCCGCCCTGCCAGTCGGTGACGATGCCGCCGGCCGCTTGGATCAGCGCGATGGGGGCCTGAATGTCATAGGCGTTCAGCCCCGCCTCGATCACCAGATCAACCTGCCCTGCGGCGACCAGCGCATAAGCATAGCAATCCATGCCATAGCGCGTCAGCCGCGCGCGCCCTGCCACGTCGGCGAAAGCTGCGGCGTCGGCGGGGGTTCCGACCTCGGGGAAGGTGGTGAACACGGTGGCCTGCGACAGCGGACGCGCGGCGCGTGTTTGCAACGGCGCGTGCCCTTGTGGCCCATGCACCCACGCGGCCTGTGGCGTGCCAATGAAACGCTCGCCGATATAGGGCTGGTCGATGATGCCAATCTCGGGGCCATCCGCCCCGCCCACGGCAATTAGGACGCCCCATGTCGGGGTGCCCGAAACAAAGCCGCGCGTGCCGTCGATCGGGTCCAGCACCCAAGTCAGCCCACTGGTGCCTGCAACGCTGCCGAACTCTTCGCCCAGAATGGCATCGTCGGGGCGCAGGTCGGCCAGCACCGCGCGCATCGCCTGTTCGGCGGCGCGGTCTGCGATGGTCACAGGATCATAGCCGCCGTCCAGCTTGTTTTCAGCCGTCAGCGCGCTGTTGCGAAAATGGGGAAGGATCGCGGCGCGGGCCGCATCGGCCAACTGTTGCGCCACGTCCAGCAGGGCATCATGTATCTGTGTCATGCTGCCGAGGTGCCAGTTTGACGGATGCAAAGCAAGTGCATCCCCCACCTGTCAGCAAGGTTTATGCAACGTCGCTGAGAACGCGGGCCAGTTCGAACAGGCGGCGGCGCTGGTTCTTGGGGATCGCGTAATACGACCGCACCAGATCCATCGCTTCCTTGTCTTCCAGCAGGTCGCCGGACACGAACCGGTTGGAGGTCGGTGCGCTGTGCGCGCCATCAAGTCCCTCGAAGAAGAAGGCAACATTGACACCCATCGCCTCGCCGATGTCCCAAAGACGCGACGCGCTGACACGGTTGGCACCGGTTTCATACTTCTGGATTTGCTGGAACTTGATACCGACCATCTCGGCCAGTTTTTGTTGGGTCATACCAATCAGCCAGCGACGCTGGCGAATTCGTTTCCCGACATGCTCGTCAACCTTGTGAGCCAATTTATACCTCCTACAGAAACGCCATGCTGAAGAAGATACATTCAAATTCAGGCTTGGACACACTAACACACTTATGTCTTAAAATATACGCAATTGGCGGGTAAAATCAACTGTTCTGGCGTTCAACTTAGAGTGTTTTCCGCAGATTGCGCGCGTGAACCGGCCAAATCCGCCAGCCACTCGCGGCCCGCAGACAAGGTGACCCTAGGTAAAGAAAGCGTTTCGCACGCCGGAAGCCGCCAAAGATGATTCGCGCCAGCATACTATGGCTATTAGCGACGAAATCGCGGTCCAGATGCCTTTGGCCAATGCGCAGGTGATGATTGCCGAACATCCCGCAGCAGGCCGGCGAGGGGTTCAGACCACCCAACTCAAGGTAGAACAGACCCCGCCAATGCCCGCCCGAAAGCCACGTTAAACGGCGCGCAGTTTGGTTTGCTCTTCGGCCCCAAAAGACCGCCGCAACAGGTCGGCCAAGGCGTCGTGCACTACATTTTTTGACGTGGTCGCGCCATACAGGTTAATCATCTGTGCGGGCAGGTCCGGCAGATGGCCGCCGTGGTCGATCCGCTCCAGATGCGGCGGCTCGGTGCCTTCGATCATGGTGTTGATGGCCAGATCGGCGCTGACCGTGGCCTCGATGGTGCGGTCGCTGTCGGTTTCCACGATCACGTCCCAGTCGATGCCTGCCTTGTCCAGCCGTTCGATGACACGGGGCCGGAATGTGCAGTGGCGACCAAAGGCCAGCTTCAGGGGGCGTTGCCGCCACGCCGACCCGTTGGGCGCACCCAGCCAGCACAGCGGCTTGACGCACAGGGTTTCGCCCCCCGCATCCACGAAGGTTTCGGTGGTCAGGATCAGGTCGCATTCGCCCTTGCCGAAATCCTCTTTCAGCGCCTTGGTGTAGCAAGAGATCAGATGCACCTGCACCCGCGGGAAAGCGGCGTTGAACTGTTTCAGCACGCGCGGGATCGCCGGGTAGACAATGTCGTGGGGCACCCCCAGCCGGATCTGCCCGACAAAGGCCTGATCGGTCAGGCGCACGATCACCTCGTCGTTCAGCGCGACCATACGTTTGGCATAGACCAGCAACTGTTCCCCCGCCGAGGTCAGCGCGATGGTGCGCCCCGACCGGTCCAGCAGCTCCAGCCCCAATGTTTCCTCAAGCCGTTTAAGCTGCATCGACACCGCCGATTGGGTCAGATGCAGAAATCCGGCCGCACGGGTCACGCCCCCGGTTTCGGCAACAGCGGCAAACGACCGCAGCGTGGTGATGTCCAGATTTCTCATACATCAAGCTCCTTGATACATCGCAGCACAAACATTCGTTTTAAAAATGTTACATGAATTGGCATATACATCAACAGAATTGATGGAAACCCGACGTTTCATGCGCCGCCCCGAAGGATAGACAAAGATGACCATGATAGATGCAATCGCCCGCTCGACCTTGTTTACAGCGACAAAACGCACCGGACCGACCCGCGCCAGCCTGCTGGGCCTGTGGCGGTCGCGCCGCGCGCTGGCACAACTGGATGCTGCCGCACTGGACGATATTGGCGTGTCCGCGCAACAGGCGCAGGCCGAAGCCACGCGCCCGGTTTGGGACGTGCCGGCCAACTGGAAAAAATAATCCCGTCCCGGTGAGAAAAATATTCGGCGGTCGCCTGCAAAAAGCAGGCGATAACGCACCGAAAACACTTGAAACCCCGGCCTCGCATCCCGATATTTGAAGCACTAACGCCGCAGGCTGAAATCTGCGGATCATCAGTGTTAATAACGGAGGCTTTCAATGGCTGACATCAACACGATCCGGACAGCAGCAGCTGGCACACGCTCTGCCGAGATCGACGCCGGGCTTCGCGCCCACATGAACAAAGTCTACGGCACCATGTCCGTAGGCATGTTGCTGACGTTCCTCGTGGCATGGGCCGTGGGGTCGAACCCCGACCTGTTGGGGATTTTCCGTGATCCCGCAACGCTGCAACCCAACATCCTGGGCTGGATCGTGATGTTTGCACCATTGGGCATGATCTTTGCCTTTGGTGCCGCGATCAACCGTC
Organism: uncultured Pseudosulfitobacter sp.; assembly: GCF_963976325.1. Lineage (NCBI taxonomy): Bacteria > Pseudomonadati > Pseudomonadota > Alphaproteobacteria > Rhodobacterales > Roseobacteraceae > Pseudosulfitobacter > uncultured Pseudosulfitobacter sp. The sequence goes on along the minus strand of NZ_CAXBJW010000011.1, from coordinate 33,717 downwards.
TGTCTGCGGCGGGCGCACAACTGTTCTTTTACGCTTTCGCGGCCATCATGGGCCTGTCGCTGAGCTGGATCTTTGTTGCCTTTACCGGCATGTCCATCGCGCAGGTGTTCCTGATCACCTCGATCGCCTTCGCGGGTCTGTCGCTGTGGGGCTACACCACCAAGAAAGACATCTCGGGTTGGGGTTCGTTCCTGATCATGGGTGTGATCGGTATCCTGGTGGCTTCGATCGTCAACATCTTCCTGCAATCGCCGGCGATCATGTTCGCTGTGTCGATCCTGGGCGTGCTGATCTTTGCCGGTCTGACCGCCTATGACACGCAGAAGATCAAAAACGACTATATCCAGCACGCGGCCCAAATGGACAGCGAATGGCTGGGCAAGGCAGCGATCATGGGTGCGTTGAACCTGTATCTGGACTTTATCAACATGTTCATGTTCCTGCTGCAACTTTTCGGCAGCCGCGAATAACGCGCGTTCCAACAGAACCTCTTTTGAAAGGGCTGGTCGCAGGACCGGCCCTTTTTCTTTGTCCGCCCGCTTGAGGGATCACATCATGATCACCACCCTGCCCCCCGACCGCGCCGCCGTGTTAGAGCCGTTGCTGCGGCAAGTGCATGATCTGCATGTCGCGCACCAGCCGCAGCACTATCTGCCCACGCCCGAGGCGCGGGTGCTGCGCGGGTTTCTGACCGACTGGCTGGCGCAACCGCAGGTGACGGCGCTGGTGGCGGGGGATGTGGACGCGCCCATGGGCTATCTGGTGTTCGAAGAAGAACGCCGCGCGGCCTCGGTGCTGAAACCCGCGGTGCATCAGGCGGTGCTGCATCACGTCTGTGTGGATGCAGCCCACCGCCGTCTGGGCATCGCCGCAGCCCTGATCGCGCACATGCGGTTGCTGTGCCGTGAGGCCGGGATCAGCCGCATTCGGGTGACCTATGCCGCGTTCAACACAGCCTCGGCCCGGACGATGGCGCGGGCGGGGCTTGACCCGACCACGATCATTGCCGACGGTGCGCTGTAGATAGGAGAGCGATAATGCTGGAACTGCGCCCCAACTGCGAAATGTGCGATGTGGACCTGCCGCCCGAGGCGGAAAATGCCCGCATCTGTAGCTATGAATGCACCTTTTGTGCCGATTGCGTTGACCAGCATCTGCACAACGTCTGCCCGAACTGCGGCGGCGGCTTTGTTCCGCGCCCGATCCGGCCCAAGGGCGCGCATCGTGCAGGCACGGGACTGGGCAACCATCCGGCAGGCACCAAGCGGCGGACGATGAACCATCCGCCCGAAACCGTCGCATCCCTGTCGGCCCAGCTGCGCGACGTGCTGCCGACCGAACGCTAGGCTTCCAGCGTCCGTTCCATGCGGATCGCGGGAAAGCTGACCTGATCGCCCATGCGCACATCCAGCGGCCCCAACGTGCGGAAGCCCACAGCCTGATTAAACCGCTCGGCCGTGCGGGTCGACCAGCATTCCATGCGCCGCACCCCCGCAGCACGGGCGGCGTCAAAGCTGCGGTGCATCAGCCAACTGGCCACGCCTGCGCGCAACTGGCGGGGGTCGGTGACCAGATGGCGGATATGGCCCAGCGTCGGGTCATCGGCATCGGGTGTCCACCCCCCTGCCCCGATCACGGCATCGCAATCCTTGATCACGTAATATGTGCCACAGGCCAGCAATTCGGGCCGCGCGCGGGTCATCAGCGGCAAGGCCGCCGCCAGCTCGTGCGGCGCGTAGTCACGGGCCAGCAGCACGGGATAGCTGCGCATCAACAACGCATCGACGGCGGCCCTGTCTGTGGCGGTGGCGGGGCGGATGAACATGGTCGGTCTCCTGTCGGGCGGCTGGAGCGCGCCTGCGGGGGGATTGGGACCGTGCCTGTGGTGCAAGGGGGTAGATACGCAAAAGGCCGCGTCCTTGCGGCGCGGCCCAGCGTATCGAAAATTGAAAGCGATCTTACTTGATCTTGCCTTCTTTGTATTCAACGTGCTTGCGCGCAACGGGGTCGTATTTACGGACCGACATTTTTTCGGTCATCGTGCGTGCGTTTTTCTTTGTCACGTAGAAGTGGCCTGTGCCCGCGGACGAGTTCAGACGGATCTTGATCGTGGTTGGCTTCGCCATGTCTCTTCTCCTGCTGCGCCGGTGGCCTCGGTAGGCGGGCGCGTAAATCCTGAACCCCGCCTTCTAAGCAGATCGCGGGGTGAGTCAACCGCAAAAGAGGCACGCAGGCCGGAATTGCAGCAAGTTCTGCGCGCGTTGCCTGCGTGGTGCATTCACGGGGCCGCGTGCGCTTGGGTCGTCTATCCTGTCACATCGGGCGACACAACGGGAATACGGTGCTGAGACCCCAAGATTGCAGCCTAGTTTCCGGCAAATCTGGCGGCTGTCAGCCCGTCAAAGGAAATCTCGGGTGTCTTGCCCATGACCACGTCGGCCACCGCCCGGCCCGACCCGCAGGCCATGGTCCAGCCCAGCGTGCCGTGGCCGGTGTTCACAAACAGGTTTTCGTATTTGGTCGGCCCCAGCACGGGCGTGCCATCCGGCGTCATCGGGCGCAGGCCGGTCCAGCCCTCGGCGCGGGAAATATCGCCGCCCTTGGGAAACAGATCGCTGATGACATGTTTCACCGTGTCGGTGGCATGTGGCCCCAAGCGGTTGGAATAGCCTGCAATTTCAGCAGTCCCTGCCACGCGGATGCGGTCGCCCAGACGGGTGATGGCCACCTTGTGCGTTTCGTCCATGATCGTCGACTGCGGCGCGAAGGCATCGTCGGTGACCGGCACGGTGACGGAATACCCCTTGACCGGATAGACCGGCAACCTGACCCCGATGGGGTTCAGCACGTTCACCGCATAGCTGCCCATGGCGCAGACGTAAGCGTCGGCGGTGATGCGCCCCGCAATCTCTGTGTCGACGCCCGCGATCTTGCCGTCCTCGACCGCGATGGATTTGATCGCCTGACCGTATTGGAATTCAACACCCATTTCCGCGCATTTTTCCGCCAGCGCGATGGTGAACATCCGGCAATCACCCGTGCGGTCCGCGGTCAGGCGCAGCCCGCCGACGAATTTGTTGCGCACCTCGGCCAGGGCCGGTTCGACAGCGATACAGGCGTCGCGGCCCAGAACCTCGTAGGGGGAATCATATTCGGCCAGAATCTCCTGATCGGCCTTCGATCCCTTCATCTGCTTGGCGGTGCGGAACAACTGCAAGGTGCCCTGCTCGCGGCCATCATAGTCAATCCCCGTTTCGGCAATCAGCTCGGGCATCACGTCGCGCGAATAGTTCGACACCCGCACCATGCGCCCCTTGTTGATGCGATAGCTTTCGTCGTTGCAGTTGCGCACCATGTCGATGCACCATTTCCACATGGTCGGGCTGATCAGCGGCCAGATGAACAGCGGGCGGCGTTTCATGAACAACCATTTGACCGCCTTCATCGGAATGCCCGGTGCCGCCCAGGGCGATGTCATGCCATAGCTCAGCTCGCCCGCGTTGGCATAGCTGGTTTCCAGCCCCGGCCCGATCTGGCGGTCGATCACCACGACCTCGGCCCCCTGCTTGGCCAGATAATACGCGGTGGTGACGCCAATGACGCCAGCGCCCATTACGACAACTTTCATCTGCGTGGCCTTTCGATTCCATAGAAAAAACAGCGTGGTTCGGCGCGATGTTAACACGGCTTTCGGCGCATGGGCGTTTATTCGCCCTGTGGCGACGCTCATCGGATTGGTCCGTGGTCGGTGGCCGTGGCGCTGCTGGAAAAAGATGCAGATGTAATAAAGGCCAATTGCGCGGAAGGCCTGTAAGCCGGATTTTGTCCAGGGGGTTGCCCCCCTTGGATGGCCATTCATCTTGGCACAGAGTTACCCCTGCGCCTCTAGCTGCCAACCCGGACCTGCTCGGGCCAAAGCAGCCCTGCGGCTTGCGCCACACGCGGTCCCTATTTGGCATTGCTCCCGGTGGGGCTTGCCGTGCCGGTCCGGTTGCCCGTCCCGCGGTGGTCTCTTACTCCACCGTTTCACCCTTACCCCTATGTGATGTCGGTTGCCCGATCCGCATAAAGGCGGTCTGTTCTCTGTGGCGCTTTCCCTGGGGTTGCCCCCGCCGGGCGTTACCCGGCACCGTGTCTTTGTGGAGTCCGGACTTTCCTCGGACGCGAAGTTGCCCCCGCCCCCGCGGCCATCCAGCCTTCCGCGCACCGGCGGCTTAGACGCTTGCAGGTGCGCGCGTCAATGGGGCGTCGGGTGTTTGTGGCGAAACGGCCCTCCGGGGGGAGTTTATCTGGCAAGATGAAGGGGGGCGTAGTCTTCTGCCGTGAGCGGGCCGGTCGCCTTGGGACGATAGCGCAGGCGCACCGCGTGCAGCAGCGCGTCGTCGGTGACATCGGCAGTGTAGCCTGCGGCGCGGGCGGCGGCGCGGAAGGTTTCGGGGGTTGGATCGGTCGGACCAGCCCCAGTGCCGCGCGGGGCTGCAAGGCCAGCAGCCTCAAGCCGGGGCCAGTCGAAATGCGGGCCGGGGTCGAACTTGCGGTCGGGGGCCATGTCGGAATGACCGATGACACCCTGCGCAGGGATCGACCAGCGGTCAAGGATACCGCGCAGCAAAGTCATAAGGCTGCGCATCTGTGTCTCGGGAAAGGGACGCTGGCCGTCGTTGTCCAGTTCGATCCCGATCGAGCGCGAATTGACATCGTCGCGCCCTGCCCAGTGGCCTGCACCCGCGTGCCAGGCGCGCAGGTGTTCGGGCACCAGTTGCGTCACGGTGCCGTCTTCGGCAATCAGGTAATGGGCAGAGACCTCGTATTGGGGGTCACACAGGCGTTCCAGTGCCGCATCGGCGCTGTGCATCGCGGTGTAGTGGATCACCACCAGCTCGGGCACCAGCCCGTCCCTGCGGGGGCCGCAGTTGGGGGACGGGTGGCTGTGGATCTGCATCAGTTCTGCGCGGCGCGCCGGAACGGGCTGGGGTCCCAGTTGCAGGCAAATCCGTCGCCGTCGGGGTCAAGCCCCATACGGTCGCGCGACGGGCCGCCGCTGGACAGGAAATCAATCTGCGCGTCGTCGTCGTTGGGATATTTCGCACAGTTGCGCGCCATCTTCGACTGACCGCCAAAGCCAAGGCGCGTGTACACCTTGGTGCCGCGTTCATGTTTGGTTTGCAGGGCGTATTGGACCACGTTGGGGCCGGCCGATCCATCGCGGGCGGGCAATTCGGTGGGTTGGACCACCTCGTATTGCGCGGCGTTCTGGGCGATGCGGGCCTTGTCGCTGGCGATGGTCTGGCGCGAGGCCACGGCGTCAAAGTCGTTTTCGTCCGAGATGCCGGGGTTGCTGAACGTTGCGGGTGCTGGATTGGACGGGCTGGCGTTCACCACCTCACGACCCGAGTTTGCAGCGGCTGCGCGTTCATCCTCGGCCAGCGAGGCGGCGACCAGATCGGGGTCAAAGCCACCCGTTGCGGCGGGCGCTGGCGCAGGTTCGGCGGCACCATCCAGCGTTTGACTGGATACGGCAGGCGCAGCAGGCACAGATTGCGCATAGCTGTCAAACCCCACGCCGCGTCCGGGGCTGCCCACGCCGGCGGCGCTGTCAGGAACGGCCGGTTGGCACGCGGCCAATGCACCCAGTGCTGCGGCGATCAGGTAAAATCTCATGCGCTTCTCTGCCCATTTGCGTGGGTCTGTGCCCACTGTTTATGGCTGCTTACCACCATTTTCCCGGTTTTGCCACAAATCCGGCCGCTTGTTCGAGCGCATAAGCGGAAGACAGCAAATCGGCCTCTTCCCAGGGCCGTCCGATCAATTGCAGACCCAGCGGCAAACCCTGCTTGTCCAGACCCGTGGGCACAGCCACGCCCGGCAGCCCCGCCATGTTGACCGTAACGGTGAACACGTCGTTCAAATACATCTGCACCGGATCGGCATGGGACATCTCGCCCAGTCCAAAGGCCGCCGAAGGGGTGGCCGGTGTCAGGATCGCATCGACACCTTGGGCGAACACGTCTTCAAAGTCTTTCTTGATCAACGTGCGCACGCGGCGGGCACGGTTGTAATAGGCGTCGTAGAACCCTGCGGACAGCACATAGGTGCCCACCATCACGCGGCGCTGCACCTCGGCGCCGAACCCTTCGGCGCGGGTTTTCTCGTACATTGCGGTGATGTCGTCGCCGGGGTCTGCCTTGGCACGATGGCCAAAGCGCACGCCGTCATAGCGCGCCAGGTTCGACGAGGCCTCGGCGGGGGCGATCACGTAATAGGCAGGCAGCGCGTATTTGGTATGCGGCAGCGAGATGTCGACGATCTCGGCGCCTGCGTCACGCAGCATGGCCGCGCCATCATCCCACAGCTTTTCAATATCCTCGGGCATGCCGTCCATGCGATATTCGCGCGGGATGCCGATTTTCTTGCCGCGGATGTCGCCGGTCAGCGCCGCCTCGAAATCGGGCACGGGCAGGTTGGCGCTGGTGCTGTCCTTGGGATCGTATCCGCACATCGCGCCCAGCATGATCGCACTGTCGCGCACGGTCTTGGTCATCGGTCCCGCCTGATCCAGCGAAGAGGCAAAGGCCACGACGCCCCAGCGCGAGCAGCGCCCGTAGGTCGGCTTGATCCCCACGATGCCGGTAAAGGCCGCAGGCTGGCGGATCGACCCGCCGGTGTCGGTGCCGGTCGCGGCAAGGCACAGATCGGCCGCCACGGCAGCCGCCGAGCCGCCGGACGAGCCACCCGGCGTCAGCTGCGCGTCGTCATTGCCACGCCGCCACGGGTTCACCGCGTTGCCGTAAGCGGATGTTTCGTTGGACGAGCCCATGGCGAATTCGTCCATGTTCAGCTTGCCCAGCATCACCGCACCGGCGGATTTCAACTGCGCGGTGATGGTGGATTCGTATTGCGGCAGGAACCCTTCCAGAATGCGGCTGGCCGCCTGCGAAGGCACGCCTTCGGTGCAGAACAGATCCTTGATGCCGATGGGCAACCCGCACATGTCGGGGGCGTCGCCCGCCGCGATACGCTTGTCCGCTTCGGCGGCACGCTCCAGCGCGATCTCGGGTGTGTGGTGGACAAAAGCGTTCAGCGCCCCCGCCCCGTCGATGGCCTTCAGGCAGGCTTCGGTCAGTTCCTTGGACGTGGTGTCGCCGCGGCGCAGGGCATCGCGGGCATCGGCCAGCGTCAATGTGTTCAGATCGGTCATTATTCCACCACCTTCGGCACGGCAAAAAATCCTTCACGGGCGTCGGGCGCGTTGGCCAGAACCTTGGCCTGTTGGTCGCCGTCGGTCACCACGTCCTCGCGGCGCGTCAGCCGCTGCGGGGTCACGGATGTCATCGGCTCGACACCATCCACATCCACCTCGTTCAACTGTTCGATGAAGCCGAGGATGGTGTTGAATTCAGCCGCCAGCGCGGGCAACGCATCTTCTTCCACCTTGATCCGGGCCAGCTTGGCCACGCGGGCCGCCGTGCTTGTATCAATCGACATCGGAACTCTCCTTCATCTGCTTGGCAAGGGCTTTACCGCCCTGCCCGCCACGCTGCAAGGGCCACGCCGCTACGCGATGCCCCCAACGCGCATGGTGGCTGCAAAAACACGCGGGTCCTCCCTTCTCTGGTTCAAAAAAATCCCTGGCCAAGGCTCCCCAAAGCCGCCAGATGCACTACCATCGGCGGTGAACAAAGGAGACATCGCATGAACATCATCTGGCTGGGCCACGGATCATTCCGCATCGAAATCGAGGATCAGGTTCTGCTGATCGACCCTTGGCTGACCGGCAACCCGATGCTGGACACGGACAAGGCCCGCGCCGCCTGCGACGGGGCCACGCAAATCCTGGTCACCCACGGGCATTTCGACCACACACAGGACGTCGCGGATTACAGCAAGGACAGCGGCGTGCCGATTTCCGGCATTGTCGAATTGATCGGCTATCTGGTGTCCAAAGGTGCTGTCGAAGGCAGTGCCTTCAACCGGGGCGGCACGATCCAGTTGGGCAAAGTGTCGGTCACGCTGGTGCCGGCCTCGCATTCCTCGTCGATCATGGACGGCGATGTGCCGCTGTACATGGGGCAGGAATGCGGGTTCATGATCCGCGGCGAAGGCAAGTGCATCTATGTTTCGGGCGACACCGACATCATGGCCGACATGGAGTGGATGGGCGATTATTATAAACCCGATGTAGGCATTCTGTCAGCAGGCGGGCACTTTACCATGGACATGAAGGCGGCGGCCTATGCGGCCAAGCGGTATTTCAACTTTTCAACCGTGATTCCCGCGCATTACCGCACGTTCCCGCTGCTGGCGCAGGATGCGAAACCACTGGTGGACGGGCTACCAAACGTCGATGTGATCGAACCTCAGGTGCTTGAGCCGATCAAGATCTAACGCCGCGCGGCAAAGAACGCTTTCAGCATCGCCTCGGCTTCGGCTGCGGCGATGCCGTCGTAGATTTCGGGGCTGTGGTGGCTTTGCGGATGGCTGAACACCCGCGCCCCCTGGGCCACGCCGCCCGATTTGGGATCAGACGCCCCGTAATACAGCCGCCCGATGCGCGCGGCGGCGATGGCGGCGGCGCACATGGCGCAAGGCTCTAACGTCACATACAGGTCATGGCCCACAAGACGTTCCGACCCCGCCGCAGCGCAGGCTTCGCGGATGGCCAGAATTTCGGCGTGCCCCGTCGGGTCGCACATCTCGCGGGTGCGGTTGCCGGCCACGGCCACCACCTGCCCCGCCGGGTCCACGATCACAGCGCCCACCGGCACCTCGCCCCGCGCGGCGGCGGCGGTGGCGGCGTCCAGCGCGCGGTCCATGTAGCTGCGAAAACTCATGCCGTCACATGGCCCGATAAGGGACGCTTTCGCAAGGCCGCGAATTGCTCTATGCCGCGTGACATGAGCACAGACACACCCCAGGGCGATCGCATCGCCAAAGTCCTCAGCCGCGCAGGCGTCGCCAGCCGCCGCGAAGCCGAACGCATGATCGAAGCCGGACGGGTCACCGTCAACGGCGTCAAGATCGACAGCCCCGCGCTGAACGTCACCCCCGGCGACATGATCGTCGTCGATGGCAAACCCGTGGCCGAACCCGAACACGAACGGCTGTGGCTGTATCACAAGCCGGTCGGTCTGGTGGCGACGGATTCGGATGAAAAGGGCCGCAAGACCATTTTCGAAGACCTGCCCGAGGATATGCCCCGCGTGATGAGCGTCGGACGGCTGGACATCAACTCGGAAGGGTTGCTGCTGCTGACCAACGACGGCGGGATCAAGCGCAAGCTGGAACTGCCCGCGACCGGCTGGCTGCGGCGCTACCGCGTGCGGGTCAACGGGCGGCCCACCGAGGATACATTTGCCCCGCTGCGCGACGGCATCACCGCCGATGGTGAACGGTTCCAGCCGATGCAGGTGACACTGGACCGCCAGCAAGGCGCAAACGCATGGCTGACCGTGGGCCTGCGCGAGGGCAAGAACCGCGAGATCAGGCGCGCCATGGAAGAAATCGGGCTGAGCGTGAACCGTCTGATCCGCGTCAGCTATGGTCCCTTCCAGTTGGGTGATCTGAAACCGGGCACCGTGGAAGAAGTGCGCCGCAAGATCCTGCGCGACCAGTTGGGGCTTGAGGCGCTGGAGGTGGCACCCACCGGCACCGCCACACGCAAGCCCACCGTCAAACGCCCCCATGGTCCGAAAACATCCGGTCAGCGCCCCGGCGCTTCCGGTGCTCGGGCGGGCGGGAACTTTGCCGGTGGCAAGCCTGCGGGGCGCACGTTCAGTTCGGGTGGCAAATCCGGTGCGGACAGGTCCGAGCGGCCGGACGGCGCGCGCACAGGCGGGGCAAAACCTTCGGGGGCGGGCCGGACGTTCAGCAGCAAGCCCTCGGGCGGTGGCAAGACATTCAGCAGCGGCAAACCGGCGGGCAGTAAACCGGCGGGCAGCAAACCCGGCGGCGCGCGTCCGGCACGCGGCGGCCCCGCGCGCCCCTCGAAACCGGGCAAACCGCCACGGCGCTAGGCAGACACGCGCCGTGCAGCGCCCGCGCGCAGTTTCCCCCTTGCGCCCTGATCTGATTGTCACAATCCTGCTGTAGCCGAACACCAAGACGACACGCCCCGCACGCAGACCACTGGTAAAATCCGGCAGTGTGCGTATGTATTATAGCACTGTTGAACAAAGGCCCTGCGGATGTCCCGACTGATCCTGTTTGCGATACTGATCCTTGCCATCGTGGTGGCCGCCGGTGCCGTGGCCTCGGTGTTTCGTCAGTCGTCCAAGCCTGCAAAACCCCATGGCGCGCCCACGGGGGCGATCCCCAAAGTGGCCTTTGGCCTGCTGATGGTTGTGATGCTGGGCGTTGGCTTGGGCATGATGGGGGCGGACTGATGGCGCAGCGGTATGGCGGCAAGTTCAGCACGCAGGGCGACACGTCCAAGGACACCGGCAAGACACGCGGTTTCGTGCAGGCCCCCGCGCAGGTTGATCCGGCGGGGCTGCGGTCGAACCTGATGTTCCTGCCGCCGCTGGCGCTGGCGCTGACCGCTTTTGGCGACGGCCCTGTGCTGCTGGCCACCGGCCTGGTCGGCGCAGCCATCTGGGCGCTGGCCGCAGTGCTGACCCGCGAAGGCCTGCGCGCCGAGGCGGCCTATCACGACCGCAAGGTCGCCCGCCGCCCTGCCCTGCCGCGCAAGATGCTGGGCAGTGTCGCCGTGGCCGCAGGCGCGGTTCTGGCCGGCGTGACGCATCAGTCGGACATCATATCGTCGGTCATTTACGGCGTGATCGCCGGTGGCCTGCATATCGCCGCATTTGGCATCGACCCGCTGCGGTCCAAGGGCATGGAAGGCGTCGACACCTTTCAACAAGACCGTGTGGCCCGTGTGGTCGACGAGGCCGAGAATTACCTGCGCGAAATGTCCGACGCCCTGCTGCGCGCCAACGATCGCAAGATGGAAACCCGTCTGGCCCAGTTCCAGGCCAAGGCCCGCACCCTGATCCGCACGGTCGAGGAAGACCCCCGCGACCTGACAGCGGCACGCCGATACCTGGGCGTCTACCTGATGGGGGCCCGCGACGCGACGATCAAGTTTGCCGACATCTATGCGCGCACCCGCGACGCACAGGCGCGGGCCGATTACGCCGCCCTGCTGGACGATCTGGAACAGAATTTTGACGCGCGGACCCGATCGCTGCTGCTGGACGACCGCAGCGACCTGAACATTGAAATCGACGTATTGCGCGAGCGGTTGCAACGCGAAGGCGTGCACATCGGCTCTCAGAAAAACGAGTAAGGTAAGGAAAAAGTCATGTCTGATAACGTGCGCCAACAGGCGGAAAAATCACTGGCCGAGGTCGAGCAGATCAACGCGGTTGTCCTGCCCGAGCCCAAAGAGGCCACCGCCGTCGTTGCCCTGAAAGACGCCGACGCGCCCGTCAGTGCCGAAATTCGCAAGCGCATGGACGAGATTGACATGACCGACACCCAGTCGATCGTGTCGTTCGGATCGGCGGCACAGGCTGAGTTGCAAACCATCTCGCAGGCGATGCTGAGCGATGTGCGCAACAAGGACGTGGGCCCCGCCGGCGACAGCCTGCGCAGCATCGTATCAACCATTCGCGGTTTCAGCGTATCCGAACTGGACGTGCGCCGCGAACGGTCGTGGTGGGAAAAGCTGCTGGGCCGCGCCGCGCCCTTTGCCAAGTTCACCGCCCAGTTCGAAACCGTGCAGGCGCAGATCGACAAGATCACCGACAATCTGCTGACCCATGAGCATACGCTGCTCAAAGACATCAAATCGCTGGATGTCCTCTATGAGAAGACCCTGAATTTCTACGACGAACTGGCGCTGTACATCGCCGCCGGCGAGGCCAAGATCGAAGAGATGGACGCGGATGTGATCCCCGCCAAAGAGGCCGAGGTGAACGCCGCCCCCGAGGACGAACAGGTGATGAAGGCGCAGGAACTGCGCGACCTGCGCGCCGCGCGCGACGATCTGGAACGCCGGGTGCACGACCTGAAGCTGACGCGTCAGGTCACCATGCAATCGCTGCCCTCGATCCGTCTGGTGCAGGAAAACGACAAGTCGCTGGTGACCAAGATCAACTCGACCCTCGTGAACACCGTGCCGCTGTGGGAAACCCAGTTGGCACAGGCCGTGACCATGCAGCGCAGCGCCGAAGCCGCCACCGCCGTGCGCGATGCCAACGACCTGACCAACGAACTGCTGACCGCGAACGCCAAGAACCTGCGCGAAAGCAACACGATGATCCGCACCGAAATGGAGCGTGGCGTGTTCGACATCGAGGCGGTGAAACAGGCCAACGCGGACCTGATCGGCACCATTCAGGAAAGCCTGGCCATCGCGGACGAAGGCAAGGCCAAGCGTGCCGCCGCCGAGGCGGACCTGAAAAAGATGGAAGCAGACCTGCGCGATACGCTGGCTTCGGCCAAGGCGCGCAAGGACGGCACCGGTGATGTCGCCGGCACGTCCGTTCCGAACTAAGGCGGGGCACATGACCGGGGTGAACGCAACGCGGTGGACACGCGGGCTTGGGGCGATGGCCTTGGGCCTGATCGTCGCGGCTTGCGATCTGGTCGCCCCGGTTGAACCCGTGCTGACCCCGCGCGCACGCCCCGAGCGTCCGGCGGCCCCCATCCAGGTGGCCAAACCCACGTCCGAGCGCAGCGCGGCCAAGCGCAGCTATCTGGCACAGGTGCAATCGGCGCAACTGTCCCAGGGGCTGCTGCGCCAGGACGGCGGCGGGCCGGACACGCCGTTCAGCGCCGACATGCTGGCGCGCAACTTTAACCAGATCGTGTTTTACAACGAATATGGCGCGGGCAACCTGGCCTCGGGCGTGTCGGGCAGCCTGCGCCGCTGGGCGGGGCCGGTGCGCATGGGCGTCGAATTCGGCGGATCGGTGCCCGCGTCGCAACAACGGCAGGACCGCAGCGATGTGACCCGCTACGCCGCAAGGCTGGCGCGCGCCACCGGCCACACCGTCACGATGAGCAACGCGCCCAATTTCATGGTTCTGTTCGTCTCGGAAGACGACCGCGCCGAGGTGCTGACCCGTCAGGCCACGCGCATCCCCGGCATCACCAAGGCGTCGCTGGCCCCGCTGCTGAACCTTGGCGATGATATCTATTGCGCGGTTGCCGCCTATGCGACCGGCCCGGACCCGCACACCTATACGGCGGCCATCGCCGTGATCCGCGCCGAAAACCCCGACCTGATGCGCCTGTCGTGCATTCACGAAGAGCTGGCGCAGGGACTGGGCGCCGCCAACGACAGCCCGCGGGCGCGTCCGTCGATCTTTAACGACGACGACGAATTCGCGCTGCTGACCGATCACGACGAAATGCTGCTGGGGATGCTGTACGACCCGCGCCTGAAGATCGGCATGACGCTGTCCGAGGCCGAACCCATCGTGCGGATCATCGCCCGCGAAAAGACCGGTGGGCCGATCTAGGCGCACCGCCTGCACCGAACGCCAGCCCCGGGGGCGACTTATCCGGGCAAATTCCCCGCAGTTTTGGTGGCGAGCGCCGCCAAGCTGTGACAGGCTGCCAAGGCAGCACATCTAACGCGAGGGCCACATGGGCATTTTCGATTTCCTCTCCGGCGAATTCATCGACGTTATCCACTGGACCGACGACACCCGCGACACGATGGTCTGGCGGTTTGAACGGCAGGGTCACGAGATCAAATACGGCGCCAAGCTGACGGTGCGCGAAGGTCAGGCGGCGGTGTTCGTGCACGAGGGGCAGTTGGCGGATGTGTTCACGCCTGGCCTCTACATGCTTGAAACCAACAACATGCCGATCATGACGACCCTGCAACATTGGGATCACGGGTTCAAATCGCCCTTCAAATCCGAGGTTTATTTCGTCAACACCACCCGTTTCAACGATCAGAAATGGGGCACCAAGAACCCGATCATGGCCCGCGACCCCGAGTTTGGCCCCGTGCGTCTGCGCGCCTTCGGCACCTATTCGGTCAAAGTGTCCGATCCGGCGAAGTTCCTGCTAGAGATCGTCGGCACCGACGGCGAATTCACCATGGACGAGATCAGCTTTCAGATCCGCAACATCATCGTGCAGGAGTTTTCGCGCACGCTTGCAGGCTCGGGCATTCCGGTGCTGGACATGGCCGCCAACACCCGCGAGCTGGGCACTCTGGTGTCCAAGCAAATCGCGCCGGTGATTGCCGAATACGGGCTGTCGCTGCCCGAACTTTATATCGAAAACATCTCGCTTCCCCCTGCGGTCGAGGCGGTGATGGACAAACGGTCGTCGATGGGCGTGATCGGCAATCTGGCGGAATACATGCAGTTCCAGACCGCCGAGGCCATGGGCCGCGAAGGTGCAGGTGCCGCGGCGATGCAGACCGGTCTGGGCGCCGGGCTGGGCATGCAGATCGGTCAACAGGTTGCCGGCGGTGCAGGCCCGTGGGGCGCACGTCCGCAAGCCGCAGCACCGGCCCCCGCCAGCGTGGCCCCGCCGCCGCCACCCGTGGAACACGTCTGGCACATCGCCGAAGGCGGCAAGACCACCGGCCCGTTCTCGAAGGCATCGCTGGGCCGCATGGCCGCCGACGGCACGCTGACCCGCGACAGCTTTGTCTGGACCGCAGGTCAGGACGGCTGGATGCGGGCCGAGGATGTGGCCGAGCTGGCGCAGCTTTTCACCATCCTGCCACCGCCGCCCCCGCCACCGGCAGGCTGAGGCATGTCCAGGATCGAGGCGCTGTTTGCCCCGCCACCCGGACGCTGGGGCCTGCGCGGTGACCCGCTGTTGTGGGACGCGCTGCGCAGGCTGTTTGACGGCATGGCAATGCCGGACGATCTGGACACATTGAACCGTGCGCTGGACATCGGATTTGCCGAACTGACCGGCACGGCGCTGGCCGATGCACCCGACACCATGCCCGTGTCGTGGACCAAGGGCACCAAGGGCGGAATGTCGAACGGCATCGTCTCGCCCCCGTTCTGGCGCGACGTGGGCTTTCCCATGATCCGAGACCGCTGGCAGGGGCTGCGGTGAAACTTTTGCCGCCCGCCTCGCGTGTCAGATGACATGACAGCCGCCACCCCCCCACGCTTTGCCCGCCTGCGCACCCGCCTGCCATCGCGGCGCGTGGCGTTGAAGTGGCTGCACTGGATCATGGTGCCGCTGTTCATCTGGTTCCTGCTGGTCCAGCCCAAGGATGTCGTTCCCTTTGGCCCCCGTGCCTTTCAGGCGCATTCGATGCTGGCGCTGGTCTTTGTGTCGCTGTCGCTGGCGTGGACCGCCGACCTGATGCGGCGCGGGCTGGCCAGCCGTCCGGGGCCGAAACTGCGCGGCTGGCTGCGGCCTGCGCATCGCTGGCTGCATCTGACGCTGATCTGGGGACTGTTCTTTGTCGCCTTTACCGGGTTCCTCTTGGGCCTGACCTCGACCGTGCTGCTGAAAGCGGGCGGCTTCCTGCCCATCGCCCCGCCGCTGGGACTGCGCACCGCCAACCAGATCATCGGAACCGTGCATATCGTGCAGTTTTACGCCCTGGGCGTGGTTGCAGGCGGCCATGCGCTGTTCCACATCTGGCGGCATTACCGGTTGCACGACAACGCCTTGCGGATCATGGTGCCCCAGCGGTTTCACCGCTATTTGTAACGGCCCCAGTGACGGACACAGACACCAGATGACACCCCTGACGATCAATGGCATGGTCTGACCCATGAGCTTTGAAGACGACCGAACCGCGCCCGCCGACGAACACCGCTTTCCCTGTGATGCCTGTGGCGCCGACATGCGGTTTTCGCCCGGTCAGGGGCAGTTGAAATGCGACCATTGCGGCCATGTGCAGGCACTGGACAGCGCCAGCCCAAAGCGTCAGGCAATCCGCGAGCTGGACTTTCGCGCCGCCCTAGATGCCCGCCTGCCCGAGGCCGAGATCGAAGAAACCCGCATCTCGAAATGCCCCAACTGCGCCGCCGAAGTCGCATTCGACCCCAAGGTGCATGCCACCGAATGCCCGTTCTGCGCCACGCCCGTGGTCGCGGACACGGGGCTAAGCCGACATATCAAACCGCGCGGCGTCCTGCCCTTTGGCCTGACCGAAACGGCCGCGCGCGACGCGATGACAGACTGGCTGGGCCGCTTGTGGTTCGCGCCCAACGGCTTGCAGGAATATGCGCGCAAGGGGCGGACGATGCAGGGCATCTATGTGCCCTACTGGACCTTTGATGCGGATACCAAAACGTCATACACCGGCGAGCGTGGCACCGTCTATTACGTCACCCGCACTGTCATGCGCGACGGCAAACCGACGATGGTCCAAGAGGCCAAGGTGCGCTGGAACCGTGCCGCAGGCCGCGTGGCGCGGTTTTTTGACGACGTGCTGGTGCTGGCATCGACCAGCCTGCCGAAACGCTACACCGACGCGCTGGAACCCTGGGATCTGGCCGCATTGGAACCTTACGCACCCGAATATCTGGCAGGCTTTCGCGCCGAGGCCTATTCGGTCGAGCTGAAGGACGGCTACGCCGAGGCCCGCGCCCATATGGACCGGGTGATCGAACGCGACGTGCGGTTCGACATCGGCGGCGACCGCCAGCGCATTCACAACATGGACACGACGCTGGGCGAGGTGACGTTCAAACACATCCTGTTGCCGGTCTGGCTGGCTGCGTACAAATATCGCGGAAATACGTACAGATTTGTCGTGAACGGGCGCACGGGCCGGGTGCAGGGCGAACGCCCCTATTCCGCCATCAAGATCACCATCGCCGTGATCCTTGGCCTGATCGCGGCCGCCGCCATCGGCTATGTCGTGGCGCAAAACCAATAGAGGCTGACATGACCCAGATCGACACGCTGAACGACATCTGCGACGCGCGCTATTCCTGCCGTGCCTTCCGCCCCGATCCGGTGGACCGCGCCGTCATCGAACGCATCGTGGCCACAGCGCAAAAAATCCCAAGCTGGTGCAACGCGCAGCCGTGGCAGTTGACCATCGCCAGCGGGGCGGCAACGGATGCTTTCCGCGAAGCGCTCTATGCCCATGCGATGACCACCGCCGCTGTGCCCGATCTGGACTGGCCCGAGAAATATCAGGGCGTCTACCTGGACCGCCGCCGCGCCTGCGGGTTCCAACTTTACAATGCTGTCGGCATCGAAAAGGGCGACCGCCCCGCCGGCGCCAAACAGATGATGGAGAACTTTCGCCTGTTCGGCGCGCCGCATGTGGCGCTGGTGACCGCGCCCAAGGAGCTGGGGCCTTACGGTGCCATGGACTCGGGTGGCTTTGTCGCCGCCTTTACCCTGGCCGCGGCGGCGCAGGGCGTGGCAACCATTGCGCAGGCCGCCATAGCGGGCCACGCGCCGATGGTCCGCGACCATTTCGGGCTGCCCGAGAACCGCAACCTGCTGTGCGCCATTTCGTTCGGTCATGCCGATCCCAACCACCCCGCCAACAGCTTTCGCACCGAACGGGCCACGCCCGCCGATGTCATCGACTGGAAAGACTGATGCGCGCGCTGTTGCAACGGGTCACCGAGGCTTCGGTGAAGGTAGACGGGGCGCAAGTCGGTGCCACCGGCCCCGGCCTGTTGATCCTGATCTGTGCCATGCCGCAGGACGATTTCGACACCGCCCGCGCGCTGGCGCTGAAAATCTCGAAGCTGCGGCTGTTCAAGGACGAGGCAGACAAGATGAACCTGTCGATCCTGCAAACCGGCGGCTCGGCCCTTGTGGTCAGCCAGTTCACGCTGGCCGCCGACACCAGCCGCGGCAACCGCCCGGGCTTTTCGGGCGCGGCCAAACCCGATCAGGCCGAAACGCTGTATCTGCAATTCGCCCACGCCCTGCGCGATCTGGGCATCGCAACGCAAACCGGCCAGTTCGGCGCGGATATGGCGGTGAGCCTGACCAACGACGGCCCCGTGACCCTGTGGCTCGACACTGCGGATTGACCGCGCCGGTCCTGCTTCTCTGGTTCAAAAAATCCCCGCCGGAGGCCTCTGCACCAGCCACCTGCACACCCGTCGAAAGGGACCAAAACACGACGACAAAACACAACGAGGGGGCGGTTGGGCCACCTGCCCTCCACCCCTCACGTGCCTGCCAATCTGATCTGCCGAACGCCCCCGAAGGGCGCCACCGTCTGTGCCTGTATCGGATTGAATAATATGATGTTTTACAGCCTGCCCACATCGCTGCGGGCCGCACGAAAACGCCAGTTTACACCATCCGGGGCCAGTACCGCCGCCCGTCTGATGCGGGCTGTGGCGTGATTTGCCTGACTTAAGGTGATTCTAACCGAATCATGATTCGGCGGATAGAGTCTTTTTGACTTTTTTCATCTTTCTTTGGTGGTTCGGCACGCCCCTGCGCGCTACCATCGCCGCAACCCGCCAGATCAGCATCACCAAGGACGCCATGACCCCGCTTTCAGACCTTTGGCATATCGGCGTGGATGCCGTCGGTGGCGACACCAGCGTGCGCCAGTCGCTGCGCACGCAGCCCATCACACCGCCCGACCGCATCATCGCCGTGGGCAAGGCCGCCACCGCAATGGCCCGCGCGGCGGCATCGTTGTTTCCCGACACCCCTGTGCTGATCGTCACCAAGGACGGCCACGCAGATGGGGCACCGTCCCACGCGCAGGTGATCGAGGCCGCGCATCCCGTGCCCAACGCCGCCAGCCTGATCGCCGGTGAGGCGCTGCGGGACACGGTGCAGGGCTGTGAAACGGATGCGCATCTGTTGATGCTGGTGTCGGGCGGTGCATCGGCGCTGGCCGAGGTGTTGGAAGGTGACCTGACGCTGGAGGATCTGGCACAGCGGACCCAAGCCAAGCTGGCCTCGGGCGCGGACATTCACCAGATCAACGCCATGCGGCGCGGGCTGTCGCGGATCAAGGGCGGCAAGTTGCTGTCGGCCTTTCGCGGGGCCAAGGTCACCACGCTGGCGATTTCGGATGTCGAGGGTGACAGCCTGGGCGTCATAGGCTCGGGCATCGGGGATGCGCCCAAAAATGCGGCATTTGTCCATGACGCGCGCATTGTCGCATCGAATGCCATCGCGCGGACGGCGATCGCCCAGGCCGCCGGGGCGGACCTGCGCAGCAATGCCGAGACGTTGTATGACGATGTATCCACCCTTGCCCCGCGCATCGCGGCGCATCTGAAAACGGCAGCATCCGGTCTGCACATTCTGGGCGGAGAACCCACCGTGATCCTGCCCGAAAACCCCGGACGGGGCGGCCGCAACATGATGCTGGCCTTGCGTCTGGCGCGGGAAATCGCGGGGCGCGATGACCTGCGCATATTGGTCGCAGGCACCGACGGATCGGACGGCCCGACCGATGCGGCAGGGGCCGTGGTGGACGGAAAAACATGGGACGCCAGCGGTCAGGATGCCATAGAAGCAGCCGCGCCCTACGACTGGCTTGCGGCGCGCGATGCGCTGCTAAAGCCAGGCCCCACCGGCACAAATGTGATGGACTTATTGATCGCACACAAACGGTGATCGGGTTGACATCTGCTCCCAGACAGGAAAATCAAAGCCCATGAGCGACGCATCCAACGCCCCCCGCGACATCACCGAAGACCCTGACCACGCCATCGTCATGTCTGATGGCACCCGTCTGTCTGCCCGTCTGTGGCGCCCCGCAGACGACAGCGAACAGGTCCCGGCCATTCTGGAATTCCTGCCCTACCGCAAACGCGACGGTACCTGCGCGCGCGATGCGCTGACGCATCCCTACTTTGCCCGCCACGGCTATGCCTGTGCCCGGGTCGACATGCGCGGCAATGGCGACAGCGAAGGGATCATGGAGGATGAATACAGCCAGCAAGAGCTGGACGACGCCGTCGAGGTGATCCGCCATCTGGCGTCGCAGCCCTGGTGCAACGGCAATGTGGGCATGATGGGAATCAGTTGGGGCGGGTTCAATTCGCTGCAAGTGGCGGCCATGACCCCGCCCGAGCTGAAAGCGATCATCACCTTATGTTCGACCGTCGACCGCTTTGCCGACGACATTCATTACAAGGGCGGCAACCTGCTGAACGAAAACCTGGGCTGGGGGGCGACGATGTGGTCGTATTCCAGCCGCGCGCCTGATCCTGCGTTGCGCGAGAACTGGCGCGAGATGTGGCTGAAGCGGCTGGAAGCCGAGCCTTTCCTGCCCTCGCTGTGGCTGCGCCACCAGCGGCGCGACAGCTATTGGGAACATGGCAGCGTCTGCGAAAGCTATGACACGATCAAGGCCAAGGTGCTGGCCGTGGGCGGCTGGGGCGACAGCTACAAGAACACCGTGCCGCAGATTGTGCGCAACGTTCCGGGGTCCAAGGGCATCATTGGCCCGTGGGTTCACAAGTACCCGCATTTCGCCGTGCCCGAACCGCGCATCGGGTTCCTGCAAGAGGCGCTGCGCTGGTGGGACCGCTGGCTGAAGGACATCGACACCGGCGTCGAGGATGACCCCGATTACCGCGCCTATCTGATGGACGGGGCGCGCCCCGCCACGTGGTACACCGACCGACCGGGCCGCTGGGTCACGCAGGACGCTGCCATTGCAGGCCGCGAGACGATGCACGAGGAACCGGTTATGAACCGCGACTTCTGGCTGGGCGACGGGGTTTTGTCCTCGGAGCCGGACGTCGCTGACACCACCGTTCAATCGCCTGCGCACACCGGTGCGGATGCGGGCGAATATTGCGCGATCTGGCTGGGCCCCGAAATGCCGGGCGACCAGCGCCGCGATGACGGCCTGTCGGCCACATGGACGTCGGCACCGCTGGACAAGGACATGGACATTCTGGGCGCGCCCGCGATCGAGATGATGCTGCGCAGCGATGCCCCGCAGGCGCAACTGGCCGTGCGGCTGTGCCATGTGCATCCCGATGGGGCCTCGACGCGGATCACCTATGGCGTGCTGAACCTAAGCCACCGCGACAGCGCGTCGGACCCTGCGGCGATGCCCGTGGGCGAGGATCAGTTCGTGACGCTGGCGCTGGATCATGTCGGGTATCAGGTGCCCAAGGGTCACCGCCTGCGCGTGTCGATCTCGACTGCCTATTGGCCGCTGATCTGGCCCACCCCCACCGCCGCCGCCGTGCACATTCACCGCGCGCAAGTGGGCGTGCCCCTGCATCAGGCGCGCGCGCAGGACAAGACGGTCGCCTTCCCGCCCCCCGCTGCCGCCGAACCGTGGCAGGTCGAGGAACTGCGCCCCGAGAGCCACATCCGCCGACAGGACACCGACATGGTGACCGGCACGACGACGCTGACCATAGTGGACGACTTTGGCAAGGTGCGGGACAGCGATCACGGGATGATCAACGGATCGGTGGCGCGCGAAACCTGGTCGATCCACCCCGACGACCCGCTGAGCGCGCGCGGCACCTGCCACTGGACCGACGAGATCGAGCGCGACGACATCCGCCTGCGCACCGAAACCTACAGCGAGATGTGGTCAGACGCGACGACCTTCTACCTGAGGGCGAAAGTCGAAGCATATGAGAATGACACATTGATATTCGACAAAAGCCTGGAGGACAGCATACCGCGTGATCACCTCTGATCACACACCGGCAAAGCGCGGGAATAATCCTTGCGACAACGCCACAAATGCGCAACGTTGACTCCATAGTCAATAATAACGCGCGCGACAGTCGGGCGACTGGCTTGATTGCGCTGATGCGCGAAAACAATCAACGGGAGACCTAATGATGAACGAACAACTGCAACATATGACCCGCGAAGTGGCCAAGGGCCGCATGACACGCCGCGAATTCGTCGGCCGCGCTGCGGCCTTGGGTGTGACGGCTGTTGCCGCCAACGCCATGCTGGCGGGCCACGCACAGGCCGCCGCACACGAGGCGCCCAAACGGGGCGGCACGATCAAGATCGGCTCGTCCGGTGGCGAATCCACCAACACGCAGGACCCCGCGCTGACCGCGTCCGAAGTTCCGTTGAACAACCTTTATGCCTGGGGTGAAACCCTGCTGGATGTCGACCCGGATGGCCAAATTGATTTCCGCATGGCCGAAAGTGTCGAAGCTTCGGCAGATGCGAAACAATGGGTGTTCAAGATCCGCAAGGGTATCCCCTTTTCGAACGGCAAGGACATGACACCCGAGGACGTGCTGAAAACCATGCAGCGCCATTCGAACGAGGAAAGCAAATCGGGTGCCCTTGGCATCATGAAGGGCATTGCCGACATGAAAGTGGACGGCGACAATTTCATCGTCGATCTGGAATCGGCCAACGCCGACCTGCCCTATCTGATGGCCGACTATCACCTGATCATTCAGCCCAACGGCGGCATGGACGACCCCACGGCGGCGATCGGCACAGGTGCTTACACGCTGGAAATTGACGAACCTGGCGTCCGTCACGCGTTCAAGCGCCGCGACGATTTCTGGGATGCGGAAAACCGCGGCTTTGCGGACGAAGTCGAAATTCTGGTGCTGAACGATGCCACAGCCCGGACCGCCGCATTGCAGTCCGGTCAAGTGCACGCGATCAACCGCGTTGACCCCAAGGTGGCCAGCCTGCTGGACCGTGCGCCCAACCTGTCGGTGCAATCGTCGTCGGGTCGCGGTCACTATGTGTTCATCGCGCACATCGACACCGCCCCCTTTGACAACAACGAACTGCGTCTGGCGCTGAAATACGCGATCAACCGCGAAGAGCTGGTCGACAAGATCCTGCGCGGCTATGGCTCGGTCGGGAACGACTTTCCGATCAACGCATCCTATCCGCTGTTCGACGCTTCGATCCCGCAGCGCGAGCATTCCATCGAAAAGGCCAAGGAACACTATGCGGCCTCGGGTCACGATGGCAGCCCGATCATCCTGCGCGTGTCCGACGGTGCGTTCCCCGGTGCGGTCGATGCCGCATCGCTGTTCCAGCAGTCGGCCCAAGCGGCAGGCATCCCGCTGGAAATCAAGCGCGAGCCGAACGATGGTTACTGGTCCGAGGTGTGGAACGTGCAACCGTTCTGCGCATCCTATTGGGGTGGCCGTCCGGTACAGGACCAGATGTATTCGACAGCCTATCTGTCGACCGCAGACTGGAACGACACACGCTGGAAACGCCCCGAGTTCGACGCCATGCTGAACCAAGCCAAGGCCGAGCTGGACGACGCCAAGCGCAAGGAAATCTATTCCCAGATGGGTCAGATGCTGCGCAACGAAGGCGGTCTGATCCTGCCGATGTTCAACGACTTTGTGAACGGGGTCAGCAATGATCTGGGCGGCTGGATCAACGATCCAAACGGCGAAATGATGTCCAACCAAGCCGCGATCAAATGCTGGCTGAAGACGGCATAAGGGCGCAAAGCAGATGCACCCTGTCCTGAAACTGATCACCCAGCGCGTTGCGCTGGGTGTGGTTTTGCTATTTGCGGCCTCTATCCTGATCTTTGTTGGCACCACGATCCTGCCGGGCGACGTCGCACAATCCATATTGGGGCAATCTGCCACCCCCCAATCCCTGGCCAACCTTCGTGCTGAACTGGGGCTGAACGATCCTCCTGTTGCCCGCTATTTCGCCTGGCTGGGCGGCGTGTTGCAGGGTGATCTGGGCACCGCGCTGACCAATGGCCGCGACATCGCGGAAAGTCTGGGCGGCCGGTTCAAGAACACCATGTTCCTGGCCTTTTGGGCTGCACTGATTTCGGTGCCGCTGGCGATCCTGCTGGGGCTGATCGCGGTGCGCTACCGCGACCGTTGGCCGGACAAGCTGATTTCCGGCATCACGCTGACGTCGATTTCGATCCCCGAGTTCCTGATCGGCTACGTGCTGATGTTCTTTGTCGCGGTCAAACTGGGCTGGGCGCCCTCTGTTGCGATGATCAACGATTCTATGAGCTTGGGGCAAAAGCTGAACGCGATTGCCCTGCCCGTCGCCGTGCTGACGCTGGTGGTTCTGGCGCATATGATGCGTATGACCCGTGCCGCGATCCTGAACGTGATGCAATCGGCCTATATCGAAACCGCCGAGTTGAAAGGCTTGAGCACCTTCGAGGTGATCCGCAAGCACGCCTTTCCGAACGCCATCGCGCCCATCGTCAACGTGGTGATGCTGAACCTGGCCTATCTGGTGGTCGGCGTCGTGGTGATCGAGGTGGTCTTTACCTATCCCGGGATGGGTCAGTATCTGGTCGACCACGTGTCGAAACGCGACGTGCCGGTGGTGCAGGCCTGCGGGCTGATCTTTGCCGCTGTCTATATCAGTCTGAACATGATCGCGGACATCGTGTCGATCCTGGCCAACCCAAGACTGAGGCATCCGAAATGACCTATGCTGTAGTGATAACCGCAAACGTCGTCCGGCCCTTCGGCTTGGGCACAGGGGGGCTGATCTGATGCGCATTCCCCTGTCTGCCCTGATCGGGCTGTTTTTCACGATAACCTATTTCCTGATGGCGATCCTTGCGCCGTGGATCGCCCCCTATGGCATGGCCGAAGTTGTGGGCGATGTCTGGGAGCCGTCATCGGCCGAGCATTTGCTGGGCACTGACACCATCGGGCGCGACCTGCTGAGCCGGATGATTTACGGCGGGCGTACCACGATCTTTATCGCCACGATGGCAACCGCGCTGTCGTTCATCACCGGATCGGTGCTGGGCTTTGCCGCTGCGGTGCTGGGCGGTTGGCCCGACCAGTTGCTGTCGCGGTTCGTCGATCTGATCATGTCGATCCCGTCGCTGATCTTTGCGCTGGTGGTGCTGTCGGTCATGCCGGTCACCGTGCCGGTGCTGATCGTCGTCATGGGCCTGCTGGACAGCACGCGCGTGTACCGTCTGGCGCGGGCTGTGGCGGTGGACATCACCGTGATGGACTACGTCGAAGCGGCGCGTCTGCGCGGCGAAAAGCTGATCTGGATCATCTTCCGCGAGGTTCTGCCCAACGCCCTGTCGCCGCTGGTGGCGGAAATGGGGCTGCGGTTCATCTTTGCGGTGCTGTTTGTGTCCACCCTGTCGTTCCTGGGTCTGGGCGTGCAACCGCCGCAAGCGGATTGGGGTGGCATTGTGAAAGAGAACAAAGAGGGCATCGTTTACGGCATCGGCGCCGCGTTGTATCCGGCGGTGGCGATCGCCACGCTGGCGATCAGCGTCAACCTTGTGGCCGACTGGGTCCTGAACCGCACCACTTCACTGAAAGGGGGCCGGGGATGAGCGATCCTTTGGTAAAAGTCCGTGGGCTGAAAATTGGCGCAACGGTGTATCCGCCCGGTGAAAAGCCGCATGACATCGAGATCGTCCATGGGGTCGATTTCGACCTGAAGGCGGGCGAGGTTCTGGGCCTGATCGGGGAATCCGGCGCGGGCAAGTCCACCATCGGACTGGCCACGCTGGCCTATGGCCGGGGCGGAGTCGAGCTGACCGGCGGCGAGGTCTGGGTGAACGGACGCGACCTGTTGCAGGCCAAGCACCGCGACATCCGTCGTCTGCGCGGGGCCGAGGTGACCTATGTGTCGCAGTCGGCGGCGGCGTCGTTCAATCCGGCCAAGAAGATCATGGAACAGGTGACCGAAGCGGCAATCAGCCAGGGCAAGTTCGGCAAGAAAGACGCCGAAGCCCGCGCGGTCGAGCTGTTCAAGGCGCTGGGTCTGCCCGATCCTGAAACCATCGGCAGCCGCTATCCGCACCAGGTGTCGGGCGGGCAGTTGCAACGCTGCATGACGGCGCTGGCGCTGTGCCCCGAA
This sequence comes from uncultured Pseudosulfitobacter sp., assembly GCF_963976325.1. Lineage (NCBI taxonomy): Bacteria > Pseudomonadati > Pseudomonadota > Alphaproteobacteria > Rhodobacterales > Roseobacteraceae > Pseudosulfitobacter > uncultured Pseudosulfitobacter sp. Next base: position 8,019 of record NZ_CAXBJW010000011.1, on the reverse strand, counting down.
CCTGATCTGGTGATCTTTGACGAACCCACCACCGCGTTGGACGTGACCACCCAGATCGACGTGCTGAAGGCGATCAAGGACGCGATTGCGGCCACCGGTGTTGCCGCACTTTATATCACGCACGATCTGGCCGTGGTGGCGCAGGTGTCCGACTATATCATGGTGCTGCGGCAGGGTGACATGGTTGAATATGGCACCACCGACCAGATCATCAACAGCCCGCAAGAAGAGTACACACAGGCGCTGGTATCGGTCCGGTCGATCAAACATATCGAAAAAGAGCCAACCGACGAAGCCGTGCTGCGGGTCCAGAACATCACCGCGCGCTACAGGGGCACCAATTTTGACGTGCTCAAGAATATCAACGTGGAACTGCACCCCGGACAGACGCTGGCCGTGGTGGGGGAAAGCGGGTCGGGCAAGTCGACGCTGGCACGGGTAATCACCGGTTTGCTGCCGCCCACAAAGGGCAGGATCCACTTTGCCGGGCGCGATCTGTCGCCTGCCCTGCCGCAACGCGCGCGTGACGACCTGCGCGAGTTGCAGATGATCTATCAGATGGCCGACACCGCGATGAACCCGCGCCAGACCGTCGGCACGATCATCGGGCGCCCGCTTGAGTTTTACTTTGGCCTTAGGGGCAAAGAAAAACAGGCCCGCATACAGGAACTGCTGGACGAGATCGAATTGGGCGAAGGCTTTCAGGACCGCTATCCTGCGGAGCTGTCGGGCGGACAGAAACAACGTGTGTGCATCGCCCGCGCGCTGGCGGCCAAGCCCAAGCTGATCATCTGCGACGAGGTCACCTCGGCGCTGGACCCGCTGGTGGCGGACGGTATCCTGAAACTGTTGCTCAAGCTGCAAAAGGTCGAGGATGTGGCCTATCTGTTCATCACCCACGATCTGGCGACGGTGCGTGCCATCGCGGACAGTATCGCGGTGATGTATCAGGGCGAAGTCGTGCGCTATGGCCCGAAATCGCAGGTGCTGTCACCGCCCTTTGATGCCTATACCGACCTGCTGCTCAGCTCGGTTCCCGAGATGAAAATCGGCTGGCTGGAAGAGGTGATCGAACACCGCCGCATGGAAAGTGCCGGCAACTGAAACACAGGCGGGGCGCATCTGCGCCCTGCCCTTTGATCGATCAGTCTGCGGTCAAGGTGACCAGCGGCTCGAACCCGCCCCACATCATGCGTTTGCCATCAAAGGGCATCGGCGGCATGTCCTTCATACGCGGGTCATTCATCATCGCATCAAAGCCCTTGTCGGCGGTCGCCTTGTCGGGCCATGTCAGCCACGACAGCACCACCACCTCGCCCTCTTCGCGTTTGACCGCCATGGGAAAGGATGTCAGCTTGCCATCCGGTGTATCGACACCCCAGTTCTCCTGCATCGAAAGACAGCCGAATTCCTTGAATATCTCCCACCCCATTTCGGCCATCGTCTTGTAGGCCTCTTTGTTCTTCTCGGGCACGGCCTGCAAAAAGCCTGTCACATATGTCATCGCATCACCTCCATGTTGCAGAGTCGCCAATCAGATTGACATTTATATACGTTGATATCAACTTATATAAATATGATGGACCCCTCCCTGCCCCTTACAGTCACCCTTGAGGTGCGCGACCGCTGCCTGTGTCTGCATGTCCAACGGGCCGCGCGGGTGCTGGCGCGGCGCTTTGACGATGCGCTGCGCCCTTTTGGTGTGACCAACGGTCAGTTTTCCTTGCTGATGTCCCTGAACCGCCCCGACGGGCCACGGATCAGCGATCTGGTGGACCTGCTGGGCATGGACCGCACCACGCTGACGGCAGCCCTGAAACCGCTGGAACGCAAGGGGCTGGTCACGGCTCAAGCCGACAAGGCCGACCGCCGCGCACGCCGGTTGCACCTGACCGATGCGGGCCGTTCGGTGCTGGCCCAAGCCTTGCCCACGTGGCGCGCAACCCATGATGCCGTTGACGCTGCACTGGCCCCTGCCACCCCCCAAGACCTGCGCGACGGCCTGACGGCACTTGCCGGGGCGTAATCCGGCATTTGCCATTGCCCCCGTGCGGCACCTGCGGTCAAATGCGGCGCAAACACCACAGGGGGCGCATATGGACAAGAAACTGTTGCTGATCATTCTGGACGGGGTGCCGTGGCGCAACTGGCGGCGGCTGTTCGGCAATCTGGAAGGCTGGGTTGATTCAGGGGATGCCCGCGTGTGGAAACTGCGTGCGGTGCTGCCGTCGATCTCGGCGTCGTGCTATGCGTCGATCCACACCGGCGTGGCCCCCGCCGAACATGGCTGCACAGGCAATGGCAACGTGTTTCGCATGACTCACCCGGATGTGTTTTCGGCCACCCGTGCGGCGGGCGGTGTCACGGGGGCGGTCGCGCACAGCTTCTGGTCCGAGTTTTTCAACCGTCACCCTTTCGACTACGTGCGCGACATCGAATACGACGAGGCAGACAGCGACACCATCAACCATGGCCGGTTCCACACCATGACCGGCTATGGTCAAAGCAACCAGATGACGCCATCCGACGTGGACCTGTTCGGGACGCTGACCAACCTGTGCCTGCGCTTCGGGCTGAATTACGGGATGTTGCACACCTGCACGCTGGACAGCATGGGCCACCGATTTTTCCATGAAAGTCAGGAAATGGACCACGCTTGTTTCGTCATGGACGAGATGCTGGCCCCCTTCATCCCGCGCTGGCGGCAGATGGGATACGAAGTGATTGTAACCGCCGATCACGGACAGGACGACCGCGGCCACCACGGCGGGCGCGGTGCCTTGCAGCAAGAGGCAGCACTGTATTATTTCGGGGATGCCGAGGGACCGCACGAAGATACGGTCATTGACCAACTGCAACTGGCCCCCACCATCCTGTCGCGGCTGGGTGCGCCGATCCCCGACACGATGAAGGCGAAACCGTTCCTGACCTGAACGTAGGTTAATCCAGATCGGTGATCTGCCCCTGACGCAGCAGGGTCAGCGCCTGTATCATCCGCGCAAAGCTGGTGGCGGCACGTTTTGACATGTGCCGCGCCCGCAGGTGGGCATGAACCAGCCCCGCCTCTTCGATCCAGACGGCACGGCCGTTGGCGGCCTGAATGGCATCGCGGTAGGCCTCGCCATCGCTGGACAGCGGATCGAACTCGGCCGTCAGGATCACCGTCGGCGGCAGGCCGGAAAAATCGGTGTCCTGCAACGGGGCAAAGCGCGGATCGCCACTGCGGTCCTGCCCGCCGGAGCGCAGTGTGTTATAAAACGCCATGTCCCGCACGCTTAGCCCCGGTGCGTCGGCGTGGGTGACATAGCTGCCACGGGTGCGGTCGCCGCCCAAGCCGGGATAGATCAGCAGACTGCCGGTAATGCGTCCGTCAATCCGGCCCCGCGCGTAGTGTGCGATTGCCGCCACCAGATTGCCGCCTGCGCTGTCGCCCGCCAGCACGATTGCGCCATCGGTTTCGGCACAGACCGCTTCGAACGCGGCCCAGGCGTCTTCGAAATCGCCGGGAAAGGGGCGTTCGGGTGACAGGCCATAGTCGACCGCAATCACCTGCATCCCCGTGCCTGCGCAGAACTCGGCGCAGATGCTGTCGTGGCTGTCCAGCCCGCCGACGACAAAGCCGCCGCCGTGGCAATAGAACACAGTGCCCAAGACAGGTGACGAGCGGCTGTAGACCCGGCACGATACCCCGCCAAAGGCGCGGTCCTGCGCCGTTACATCGTCGGGATAGCCCACATCGAAATCCGCACACATTGCGTTGTAGACCCGCCGCTGGTCGTCCACGGTCAGGTCAACGGCATCGGGCGGATAATGCAGTTCGGTCCGCGCCATGAAGGCACGGACCTCGTCGTCCATCAGCTTGTCGTAGTCGGGCACAGGCCTATTCCGCCGCGACGGCTTGGCTTTCCAGCTCCCAGCCCTGAATGAAGGGCCCCAGAACCTTGCCGATGGCCTCCGGGCTGTCACCGTTGGCCGCAACCTGTGCTGTCAGCCCGCGTTTCTTGTCGTCAATCACCGATGTCACCCGCGCCTTCAACCCTGCGTCTGACAGCGCGCCGTTGTAGACCCGCGTGATGGCATCCTTGCGCAGGTCGGGCTTGAACACCTTGCCCACTGCCGTCTTGGGCAATTCGTCCATGATGGTCATATGCTTGGGGTGTGCTGCGCGTTCGTGGACGTGTTTCTTGCAATACTCCATCAACTCGGCTTCGGTCACTGTGGCCCCTTCGACCAGTTCGACATAGGCGCAGGGCACCTCGCCCGAATGGGCGTCGGGCTGGCCGATGGCACCCGCAAAGGAGACGGATTTGTGGCCTTGCAGCGCGTCCTCGATTTCGGCGGGGTCAATGTTGTGGCCACCGCGAATGATCAGATCCTTGGCGCGGCCGGTGATCCAAAGATAGCCGTCGCTGTCCATGCGGCCCAGATCGCCGGTGCGCAGGTGCGTGTCGTTGTAATAGAGGTCCTTGTTCTTGGCCTCTTCGGTATAGGTGTGACCGGTGTAGACACCGGGGTTGGCGATGCAGATCTCGCCGATCTCGTCCACGGCACATTCCAACGGACCGTCGTTGGTCTGTTTCACGATCTTGACATCCGTATAAGGGAACGGGATGCCAATGCTGCCGATCTTCTTCACCCCATCCACGGGGTTGCCCGACACAAGACAGGTGGCTTCGGTCATGCCGTAACCCTCGACGATGGTGACGCCGGTGGCTTCTTCAAAACGTTTGAACAGCTCCTTGGGCAGCGGGGCCGAGCCGGAGAAGGCGGTTTTGACCGTGCTGACATCGGCATCAATCGGGCGCTGCATCATTGCGGCAAGGGCCGTGGGCACCGAGACGATAAAGGTGATCTTCCACCGCTCCGTCAGCTTCCAGATGTTGTCGAACACGCCTTCGCCGCGATAGCCCTGCGGCGTCGGGAACACCACATGCGCACCGCTGAACACGGCGCCCATCAGGATCACATGCACCGCCATCACGTGGAACAGCGGCAGCGGGCACAAAAGCACGTCGTTCTCGTTCAACAGCAGTTCGCCGCCGACCCAGCCGTTGTAGACCAGCCCCGAATAGCGGTGCTGCGCCACCTTGGGCATGCCCGTGGTGCCGCCGGTGTGGAAATAGCAGGCCACGCGGTCCTGTTGCACGTCCTCGAAATCCAGCGTCGTGTTGTGCTTTTTCAGCTCGGCGTTGAAGTTCAGGTAATCCGCATGGCGCGCCCGCGCTGCCTTGGGACGGATCATGGGGATGATCCACGATTTTGGCGGCGTCACATAGCGCAGCAGGTCGACCTCGAGCACGGTTTTGACATTGGGGGCGTGCTGGACCGCCTGGGCCACTTTCTCGGCCACATCCGTCTTGGGAAAGGGGCGCAGGGTGACGACAACCTTGGCCCCCGTCTCGCGCAGGATCGACGCGATCTGTTCGGGGTCCAGAAGCGGATTGATCGGGTTCACAATGCCCGCAGTCGCCCCGCCCAACATGGTCAGGATCGCCTCGTTACAGTTGGGCAGCACATAGGCCACCACATCCGTCGGGCCAATGCCCATGCTGCGCAGCATGTTGGCGGTCTGGGCTGTCTTGGCTTTCAGCTCGCGCCAGGTGAATGTCTCGGCCTTGTCTTTCGGTCCCGAAAAAATCTGGTAGCTGACCGCCTTGTGGTCCGGAAACTTCTCGGTCGTATTGCTGAGCATTCCAAACAACGTCACCGGCACATCGCGCGACGCCCAGGGGCCCTCGGCCTCAACGCGCTTGCGGTCTTCGATCCCTGCATAGGTCATAGTCTATCCTCCCTGTCGCCACCGCTCCCTGATGGCCTTTCCCTTAACCTGACAAGATGCGGTGGTTTAAGCAATTGCGCAAGCATATCAGGCGCAAAGCCGCCTTTGGTGGACGCAGCGTAAGCCACGCCCCCCTTCATCTTGCCAGACAAACTCCGGGGGGAGACGCGCCAGCGTCGGGGGGCTGGCCCCCTGCCCGCCTTGCTATTGCGCCGCCAGATCCGCGGTGAACTGCAACTTGGCCAGACGTGCGTACAGCCCGTCCTGGACCACCAGTTCGTCATGGGTGCCCACGGCCACGATACGGCCCTGTTCCATCACCACAATCCGGTCGGCTTTCTTCACCGTGGCCAGACGGTGCGCCACGATCAATGTGGTCCGGCCCTGGCTTAGCGTCTCGAACGCCTCTTGCACCGCGCGTTCGCTTTCGGCATCCAGCGCGCTGGTCGCTTCGTCCAGCAACAGCACCGGTGCGTCACGCAGGATGGCGCGGGCGATGGCGATGCGCTGCTTTTGCCCGCCGGACAGCATCACGCCGCGTTCCCCCAGATAAGCGTCGTAGCCATCGGGCAAGGCCATGATGAAATCATGGGCGGCCGCGGCGCGCGCTGCGGCTTCGATCTCGGCCTCGGTCGCACCGGGGCGGCCAAAGCCGATGTTGTCGCGGGCCGAGGCGGCAAAGATCACCGGATCTTGCGGCACCAGCGCGATATGGCGGCGGAAGGCGTCGCGGGCCAAAGTGCTGAGGTCCACGCCGTCGATCATCACCCGGCCCCTCTGCGGCTCGTAGAACCGCAGCAGCATCTGAATGATGGTCGTCTTGCCCGCACCCGACGGGCCGACAAAGGCCACGGTTTCGCCGGGCGCAATCTCAAGGGTCACATGGTCCAGCGCCGACACATCGGGGCGCGACGGGTAGCTGAACGACACATCGTCAAAGCGGATGGCACCCTGCACCGGCACCGGCAGCGCCGCGGGGGGTGTGGCGTCCTGTACGCTGTCTTCGACCGTCAGCAGCTCGACCAGCCGTTCGGTGGCACCAGCGGCGCGTTGCAATTCGCCCCAGATTTCAGACAGCGCCGCGACACCGCCTGCGACCATCACCGCGTAGATCACGAACTGGATCAGCGCGCCCGAGGACATCACGCCTGCGCGCACGTCGTTGGCGCCGATCCACAGCACGCCGACGACGCCCGCAAAGACCAGAAAGATCACGATCATCGTCATCAGCGCCCGCGTGCGAATGCGCCGTCCGGCGGCGTCATAGCTGCGTTCGGTCACATCGCTGAACTGGGCGCGGGTGGTTGTCTCCTGGGTAAACGCCTGCACGGTCTGCACCGCCCCCAAGGCTTCGGAGGCGCTGCCCGACGAGGCCGCGATCCAGTCCTGGTTCTCGCGGCTGATCACCCGCAAGCGCCGTCCCAGCACCAGAATGGGAATAACCACGGCAGGCACAATCAACAGCACCAGCCCCGTCAGCTTGGCCGAGGTCAGCAGCATCAGCACCAGACCGCCCGCGAAAATCAGCATGTTGCGCAGGGCAATGGACGCACTTGACCCGATCACCGACAGGATCAGCGTGGTGTCTGTGGTGATCCGGCTGAGCACTTCGCCGGTCATGATCTTTTCGTAGAACGCGGGGCTCATCCCGATCACGCGGTCGAACACCGCCTTGCGGATGTCGGCCACAACCCGTTCCCCCAGCCGCGTCACCAGCGCATAGCGCAGCGCGGTGCCCACGGCCAGCAGTCCGGCGATGCCGATGGCCGCCATGAAATACTGGTTCAGCAGCTCGCCGTCCTGCGTGCGAAAGTTGTCGACCACACGGCGCACCGCCAGCGGCAGGGTCAGCGACACCACAGCCGTCAACACCAGCGCCGTGATGGCCGCCACCATCAGCCGTTTGTACGGCGTCACGAACGGCCAGAGCGCTGCCAGATTGCCGATGCGTTTCGACGCGGCACGCTGGTCATCGCCCTTGCCGGGCGCATGGGGGGTGTTCGGGACGGTTTGCGGGGTTTGCTCGGCCATGACGGCTCCTGAATTCACTTCGCGCCGACTTGTGGCGGCTGCGCGCCACGGGGTCAATGCGACAAAGGCCCCATTTTCGGGGATCAGAGCAGTCTGGCAAGGGGAAAGCTTGGAGCGGGCGGCGGGAATCGAACCCGCGTCATTAGCTTGGAAGGCTAAGGTCTTACCACTACACAACGCCCGCGTAGCACCGGTTAGTTATGGCATGG
>NZ_CAXBJW010000010.1:0-96008 GCF_963976325.1 uncultured Pseudosulfitobacter sp. | reverse complement strand
GGGCCACGTAGTTTTCCATCGCGATAAAGTCGATCACGTTGTCCACGTCATAGACAGACAGCGGCTCGTGCAGCTCCAGCATCTGCGGCGCGGCGGCGGCGGTCTTGGCCGCGAAAATCTTCTTGGTGCGCAACTGGCGCGTCTGGGCCATCTTCTCGACCATGCCCACGCGCACGCGCAGCTCGTTCACTTCGAACGGCTTGGTCACATAGTCGGTGGCACCCGCCTTGAATGCGGCGTCGATATAGCGCTTGTCGGACATCGCAGTGACCATCAGCACCGGCGTGTCCGCATAACGGGCGATGTCGCGGATGTGGGTCAGCAGTTCGACGCCGTCCATTTGGGGCATCTGGATGTCCAGCATGAAACACTCGAACGGAACGCATCCGGGTGTCTTTAGAATCTCCAGCGCCTGCGCGCCGGATTCGGCTGTTGTCAGCTCGTGCTCTCCAATAGCCGCAACAAACTGCGTCAACAGTTCGAGAATGATGGGATCATCGTCCACAGCTAAAATACGCACTGAAAGTCTCCATTTCTGCTTTTTGCGCCAAATCAAGTGTCTGGCGCCCTTATGACAACCCTACGGGGAAAGATGGCATCAATTGGGCATTTGGCGAAACAATTGGAATTTTTTACAAAAACTGTCGCGGTGCGGCGTTTCAATCTACACGCACAGGGCGCAACGCGGGGGCGCGGCACCCGTCAGGACAGAAAAATGTGAACGCGGCGGCAAGGGCACTGTGCCACAAGCCGCCGCATTGATCGTTCATGGGCACCGGGGCCGGTATCAGTCGCGCGAATCCACGTAGTTTTCGAACTTGGCGAACAGGTTGCTTTCCTCTTCCTCCACGCTTTCCTCGAAGGGGGCGGCCTTGATGCTGCTCTCGCGCAGTTTTTCGCTGGCCGACATGCCGGACCAATACCGCTGGTTGCCAACCGACCCGATCCGCACCTTGGGCGGCGTGGGCATCTGGCTGGTTTCTTCGTCCCAGTTCCGCTTGAGATCTTCGGTCATGTCGCGGCGCAGCTTGTTCAGGTCCAGCCGGCGGCGGCCGATGGTCAACCCCAGGAACCGGCCCGATCCGACATAGGCCACGTGCGCAGCAAAGCCGTTCAATGAATCCAGCGTGATTTCAGCCAACTGTTCGATCGCGTTGCGGAACGCAGGGGCCGACACGTTGGCATGTGCGGCTTTCATACCCTGGGCTTCGATGCTGAACAGGTTCATCGCATAGCAGCCGGTTTGCAGCCGCAGCAGGTGGTTTTCCATCTGAAGCAGGTTCGACATGCCGGGCACGTCCAGCTTGAACGCCTCTTCAAAGCGCACTTTGACCAGCGCGGTCAGCTCGCCCAGCGTGTGCTGTGCCTCGCGTTCGCGCAACAGGCTGGCGTTCAGCAGGCCGGCGGAATTGATCCGCGCGCCCAATTCGACACCTTCCAGCGGCTTCGAGATATAGTCGGTCGCACCGGCAAAGAACGCACGTTGCATCAGACCGGCCTCGCGGCTGGCGGTCATCATCAGGATCGGGGTGCTGCGGTAAGCCGCGCAGGCGCGGATCATTTCGCACATTTCAATCCCGTCAACACCGGGCAGCATGATGTCGACCAGAAAGCAATCGAACAGACGCGGCGCTTCGCGCACGATATCCAGGGCGTCTTCGGCCGACGCGGCGCAGGTCAGTTTATAATTCTTTTCTTCGGTCAGACTGCCACGCAGCAGGTCCAGGATGACAGGATCATCATCTACGGCAAGAATATGCATCATCGGTTTCGTTCCCCATTTACGTTTCCACCATAAGCGGCGGTCGATCTGCTCTAAGTTGTTAACAAAAGGTCAGGGAAACGGGGCATTTTTGAGACGTCTTAACGGAAAAACCGTGGTAAATAAGGCTTCTCTTGGTTTCAAACTGCCAAAATGGGCGGCAGGCCGCTCAACCACAGACTGAAATGTGGCGACTTTGTGGTTTGTTACGCGTACAACACCCTAGTCCCGGCAGTTTCGCAGAAACGGGTGCAGGCAGGCGACAGGGGCCGGTCGGTGATGAACATATCGACCTGCGCCATAGACGCGATACGGGCAGGGGCCTTGCGTTCGAACTTGGACCCGTCGGCCACCAGAAACACCTCTTCGGAATGGGCGATGATGGTTTTGCTCACGCCCACCTCTTGAATGTCAAAGTCCATCAGATCGCCCGTGTCGCGCAGCGCCGAGCAACTGATAACGGCATAGTCGAACTGGAACTGGCGGATCGTCTGGGTGGCCAGATCACCGACCAGCCCGCCGTCGGACCGGCGCAGGTTGCCGCCCGTCACCACCACCTCGATGCTGGGGCTTTGGGACAGGATCATGGCAATGTTGATGTTATTGGTGACCACCAGCAGCCCCTGATGATGCAGCAGTTCGGCGGCGACCGCTTCGGTCGTGGTGCCGATGTTCAGGAACACCGAACAGTCGTTCGGGATCTGCTTGGCACAGACACGGGCAATGTCCACCTTAGCCGCCTGGTTCAGCGCGCGGCGTTCGCTGTATCCGATGTTGGTGGTCGTCGAAGGCAGCACAGCGCCCCCGTGAACCCGCTCAAGCTTGCCTGAATCCGCAAGCTCGGTCAGGTCACGGCGGATGGTTTGCGGGGCCACGCCAAAATGGTCCACCAGCCCGTCAACCGTCACCCGGCCTTCGCGGCGGGCGATCTTGATGATCTCGGGTTTGCGCAAAGATTGACTCATTCTGCCTCCCATCCGGTCACGATTCGACGCCTGTGACCTGCGCTATTGTGCGGTTCGCAGCGCATGATTGTAAATTGACATGCATTTCCGCTCGGAATCCAGTGTAAATTCAGCCTCTTGGCGGAAAACGCGCAAAAACGAACATTTTTATCTTCCAAACGCGCGTGAATTTTGTACGCTGTGTCCCAAGCGGCGGAAACGTCGCAGGGGAGGCTTTTGATGAAACCGGACTGTGACCTGCTGATTATCGGCGGCGGCATCAATGGATGTGGCATCGCACGCGACGCCGCGGGCCGGGGCCTGTCGGTCTGCCTGGCCGAGATGAACGACATCGGCTCGGCCACCTCTGCATCGTCGACCAAGCTGTTCCACGGCGGTCTGCGCTATCTGGAGTATTTTGAACTGCGGCTGGTCCGCGAAGCGCTGATCGAACGCGAGGTGCTGCTGCGCGCGATGCCGCATATCTCGTGGCCCATGCGGTTCGTGCTGCCCCATCACCGGTCAATGCGCTTTGACATGACCACGCCCACGTCGAAACTGCTGAACGTGGTGATGCCGTGGATGCGCGGGCGGCGGCCTGCCTGGCTGATCCGGTTGGGGCTGTTTTTGTACGACACTCTGGGCGGGCGCAAAATCCTGCCCGGCACCTCCAGGCTGGACCTGCGCAGCGCCCCCGAGGGGCGCGGGCTGAACCCGAAATTCGAAAAGGCGTTTGAATATTCCGACTGCTGGGTCGAGGATTCGCGTCTGGTGGTCCTGAACGCCCGCGACGCCGAAGCACGCGGCGCGCAGATCATGCCCCGCACCAAGGTAACAAGCGCCGAGGTGGTGGACGGCCTGTGGCACGTGACACTGCAAGAGGGCGACCAAAGCCGCACCATGACCGCCAAGATGGTGGTGAACGCCGCAGGCCCATGGGTTGGCGACGTGCTGCGCGGCACGCTGAAAAGCAATTCGCAAAGCGGCGTGCGTCTGGTGCGCGGCAGTCACATCGTGACCAAGCGGCTGTTTGATCACGACAAATGCTATTTCTTCCAGGGCACCGACGGGCGCATCATCTTTGCGATCCCCTACGAGACCGACTTTACCCTGATCGGCACCACCGACATGGACCATACCGACGCAGATGTGAAACCGCAGATCACGCCGGAAGAACAGTCGTACCTGATCGACTTTATCAACGGCTATCTGGCGAAACCGATTTCCGACGCCGATGTGGTCTGGACCTATTCGGGCGTGCGTCCCCTCTATGACGACGGCGCCAGCAGTGCCAGTGCGGCGACCCGCGACTATGTGATCAAGACCGACACCAGCCGCGGCGCGCCCGCGCTGAGCGTTTTTGGCGGCAAGATCACCACCTATCGCCGGCTGGCCGAAACCGCGCTGGAACAGATCGCGCATCATTTCGATGGCGTCGACAAGGTCTGGACCGCAGGCGTGCCGCTGCCAGGGGGTGATTTCCCGGTGGACGGGGTCGACGCATTGGTGGCCGGTCTGAAACGCGACTTTCCCTTCCTGACCGACCGCTGGGCGCTGCGGCTGGTGCGTGCTTACGGGACCGAAGCCGCGCAGATGCTGGACGGGGCCAAAACGCTGGCCGATCTGGGCACGGATTTCGGCGCGACGCTGACCGCGCGCGAGGTCACATGGCTGATGGACAAGGAATACGCGCGCACAGCGCAGGACGTGGTCTGGCGGCGCAGCAAGTTGGGCTTGCGGATGGATGCAGCGGAAATCGACCGCTTGCAGGGATGGATGAAAGACCACGCACAGCAGTCGAATGCTGCGGCGGCGGAATAGGGGGGCGACATGACGCTTGAGTTCAAAAACGTGTCCAAGGTGGTGAACGGCGATGTGCATATTCATCCCACCGACCTGACGCTTGAGCGTGGCACGATGAACGTGCTGCTGGGTCCGACGTCGTCGGGGAAAACCTCGCTGATGCGGCTGATGGCAGGGCTGGATGTGCCGACCGAGGGACGTCTGTTCTGGGAAGGTCAGGACGTGACCGGAATGCGCGTGCAGGATCGCAAGGTCGCGATGGTCTATCAGCAGTTCATCAACTACCCGTCGATGACCGTTTACGACAACATCGCCTCGCCCCTGCGTCTGATGGGCAAGTCCAAGGCCGAGATTGACACAGCCGTGAAACAGGCCGCCGACCTGATGCAGCTTGGGCCCTTCCTGAACCGCAAACCGCTGGAGTTGTCCGGCGGGCAACAACAGCGTTGCGCGCTGGCGCGGGCGCTGGTCAAGAACGCGGGGCTGGTGTTGCTGGACGAACCGTTGGCGAACCTCGATTACAAGCTGCGCGAGGAATTGCGCGTCGAGATCCCCAAGATCTTCGAGGAATCCGGCGCGGTCTTTGTCTATGCCACGACAGAACCCGAAGAGGCACTGTTGCTGGGCGGCAATTGCGCGACCCTGTGGCAGGGCCGCGTGACCCAGTTCGGCCCGACACCGCGGGTCTATCGCCAGCCGGTCGATGCGACCACGGCGCGGGTGTTCAGCGATCCGCCGATGAACTTCATGACCATCAGCAAGACCGGCGGCACCCTGATGTTCGGCAAAGGGCAAAGCGCCAAGGCCACCGGCCCGCTGGCCGATCTGGCCGACGGGCGCTATCTGGCGGGGTTCCGGCCCAACCATCTGGAGATTGCCCGCCACAAGGACGGCGCATTGCAGTTCGACGCCCGCGTGATCGTGACCGAGCTGACAGGGTCCGAAACCTTTGTTCACCTGAACCACCACGACGACACTTGGGTCGGACTGGTCCACGGGGTGCACGACCTGAAACCGGGGACGGCGCAATCGGTCTATCTGGACCCTGCGCATGTCTACATCTTTACCGAAGCGGGCGATCTGGTTGCCCCCGCTTCCTATGCATTGGCGGCTTGAGACATGGCAAAGATCACGCTCGACAATCTGGCACATTCCTACCTGCCAAACCCGAAATCCGAGGCCGACTTTGCGCTGAAGGAATTGAACCACGACTGGGCCGACGGCGAGGCCTATGCCCTGCTTGGTGCCTCGGGCTGCGGAAAATCCACGCTGCTGAACATCATCTCGGGCCTGCTGCACCCCAGCCAGGGGCGCATCCTGTTTGACGGCAAGGACGTGACCCAATCCAGCACCGCCGACCGCAACATCGCGCAGGTGTTTCAGTTTCCGGTCGTCTACGACACGATGACCGTGCACGACAATCTGGCCTTTCCGCTGCGCAACCGGGGCGAACCTGCGTCTTACGTGGCCGAACGGGTGCAGAAGATCGCGCAGATGATCGGCATGGAGGACGTGCTGAACAAACGCGCCCGTGGTCTGACAGCGGATGCCAAGCAAAAGATCAGCCTGGGCCGTGGCATGGTACGCGAGGACGTGAACGCGTTGCTGTTCGACGAACCGCTGACCGTGATCGACCCGCATATGAAATGGGAACTGCGCACACAGTTGAAATCGCTGCACCACGAATTCGGGCACACGATGATTTACGTGACCCACGACCAGACCGAGGCGCTGACATTTGCCGACAAGGTGGTGGTGATGCACGACGGTCGCGTGGTTCAGATCGGCACGCCGCAGGAACTGTTCGAGCGGCCCGAACATACATTCGTGGGCTATTTCATCGGCTCGCCCGGCATGAACCTGATCCCGGCGTCGGTCGAGGGCACGCAGGCCACGGTACACGGCGCGCAGGTCGCGCTGGGGCGGCATTATGGCGCGCTGAACGGTGACGTGAAGCTGGGCGTGCGCCCCGAATTCGTGACTCTGACCGATGGCGATGGCCTGCCGGTCAAAGTGCGCCGCGTCGAGGACGTAGGCCGCCACAAGATCATCCGCGCCGACCTCTTCGGAAACGAGATCAACATCGTCGCCGCCGAGGGCACCGAGGTTACGCCGGACATGACCCGCGTGGCCTTCGATACCGCGCAGGTCAACGTCTATGTCGACGACTGGCGCCAACAGGGGGAGGCCGCCTGATGAACAAGACCGTCAACCAAAAAGCATGGTTCCTGGTGCTGCCTGTGCTGCTGCTGGTCGCCTTTTCCGCCGTCATCCCGCTGATGACCGTTGTCAACTATTCGGTGCAGGACACCTTTGGCCAAAACCAGTTTTTCTGGGCGGGGCTGGAGTGGTTCGAGGAAATGCTGCATTCGGACCGCATGTGGAATGCGCTGGGGCGTCAGTTGATGTTTTCGGGGATCATTCTGGCCATTGAAATCCCGCTGGGCATATATGTGGCGCTGAACATGCCGAAATCCGGCTTCTGGTCCAGCTTCTGCCTTGTGCTGATGTCGCTGCCGCTGCTGATCCCGTGGAACGTGGTCGGCACCATCTGGCAAATCTTTGGCCGCGTCGACATTGGCCTGCTGGGCTATACGCTGGACAAGCTGGGCATTTCCTACAACTACACCCAAGACACCTTTGCCGCCTGGGCCACGGTGGTGGTGATGGATGTCTGGCACTGGACATCGCTGGTGGCGCTGCTCGCCTTTGCCGGGCTGAAATCCATCCCCGATGCCTATTACCAAGCCGCCAAGATTGATCAGGCCAGCCGCTGGGCCGTGTTCCGTTTCATCGAATTGCCCAAGATGGCGGGCGTTCTGATGATCGCCATTCTGCTGCGGTTCATGGACAGCTTCATGATTTATACCGAGCCGTTCGTGGTCACCGGCGGTGGTCCGGGCAACGCAACCACGCTGTTGTCGATTGATCTGGTCAAGATGGCGCTGGGTCAGTTCGACCTTGGACCTGCTGCCGCATTCTCGTTGATGTATTTTCTGGTGATCCTGCTGATCTCATGGGTGTTTTACACCGTGATGACGACGCTGGACAACAAGGAGGGATAAGGGATGACCGACGCCACCCAGCCTGACACATTGCCCGGCAACCTGACCGCAGGCGGCACCAAGCGCCGCTTGCATGTCAAAGGATCGGCCATCGTGATGGCGATCTACCTGCTGTTCCTGATGCTGCCGATCTACTGGCTGCTGAACATGAGCCTGAAAACCAACACCGAGATTCTGAACAGCTTTACCCTGTGGCCGCGCAACCTGACGCTGGACAACTATGCGACGATCCTGACCGATCCCGCGTGGTATATGGGATACGTCAATTCGCTGATCTACGTGGTGATGAACACCGTCATCAGCCTGGCGGTGGCGCTGCCTGCGGCCTATGCGTTCTCGCGCTACAGCTTCATGGGTGACAAACACCTGTTTTTCTGGCTGCTGACCAACCGCATGGCGCCGCCTGCCGTTTTCGCGCTGCCGTTCTTTCAGCTTTATTCCTCCGTGGGCCTGTTCGACACCCACATCGCCGTGGCACTGGCGCATTGCCTGTTCAACGTGCCGCTGGCGGTCTGGATCTTGGAAGGCTTCATGCGTGGCGTGCCCAAGGAAATTGATGAAACCGCCTATATCGACGGCTATAGCTTTGGCCGTTTCTTCATCAAGATCTTCATGCCCCTGATCGCCAGCGGCATCGGCGTCGCGGCGTTCTTCTGCTTCATGTTCTCGTGGGTCGAACTGCTGCTAAGCCGCACGCTGACCACGGTCGATGCAAAACCCATCGCGGCCATCATGACACGGACCCAAGGGGCCAGCGGCATCGACTGGGGTGTGCTGGCGGCGGCTGGCATCCTGACCGTCGTGCCGGGGGCCTTGGTCATCTATTTCGTGCGCAACTACATCGCCAAGGGCTTTGCCCTGGGCCGGGTTTAAGGAAAGGGGCCAACACATGGACTGGATGGCTTGGACATGGCCGACCGCGATCTTCTTTATGGTCATCGCGTCGCTGCTGGTCACCTTCACGGTGCTGGCGATCAAATTCCCCGAAACGCCGCGCCGTGGCGTGCTGGGAATGGAAACCACGCGCGGCGACCGTTTGTTTATCACGCTTCTGGGCAGTGCCTTTATCAACCTCGGCTGGCTGGGACTGGTTGGGGCGGCGCAGCCCTATGCGATGATTGTCTGTCTGATCTACGCCGCAGCGGTGTTTCGCTGGGTGTAAGAAGCGGCGCAGCGGCATGTGGGCCCCTGCGACGACATAAATATCCACATTCATAAGGGAGGAAACGTTATGAACATATCACTGAAATCCTCAACGGCGCTGGCCGTTGCGCTGGGACTGCTCAGCAGCCCGGCCTTTGCCGACATGGAGGCCGCCAAAGCGTTCCTCGATGCCGAGATCGGCGATGTCTCGACCCTGTCGCGCGCCGATCAGGAAGCCGAGATGCAGTTCTTTGTCGACGCAGCCAAGCCCTACGAGGGCATGGAGATCAAGGTCGTCTCGGAAACCATCACCACCCATGAATACGAAAGCCAGGTGCTGGCGCCTGCGTTCACCGCGATCACCGGTATCAAGGTCACCCACGACCTGATCGGCGAAGGCGACGTGGTCGAAAAGCTGCAAACACAGATGCAGTCGGGCGAAAACATCTATGACGCCTATATCAACGACAGCGACCTGATCGGCACCCACTGGCGGTACAAGCAGGTGCGCAACCTGACCGACTGGATGGCGAACGAAGGCGCGGACGTGACCCTGCCCACGCTGGATCTGGACGATTTCATCGGCACGTCTTTCACCACCGGCCCCGATGGCAAGCTGTACCAGCTTCCGACCCAGCAGTTCGCGAATCTTTATTGGTTCCGCTATGACTGGTTCAACGATGAAAAGAACATGGCCGATTTCAAAGAGAAATACGGCTATGATCTGGGCGTTCCGGTCAACTGGTCAGCCTATGAGGACATCGCGGAATTCTTCACAGGCCGCGACCTGAGCCACATGGACGTGACTGGCGAAGTCTTTGGCAACATGGACTACGGCAAGAAAGACCCCAGCCTGGGCTGGCGTTACACCGATGCGTGGATGTCGATGGCCGGCATGGGCGATGTGGGTGAACCCAACGGCCTGCCGGTCGATGAATGGGGCATTCGCGTCAACGAACAATCCCAACCGACCGGGTCGTGCGTGACACGCGGCGGGGCCACGAACAGCCCGGCTGCCGTCTATGCGGTGACCAAGGCAATCGAATGGCTGCAAAACTATTCGCCCCCTGCCGCCGCTGGCATGACATTCTCCGAAGCGGGGCCAATTCCCGCACAGGGCAACGTCGCGCAGCAAATGTTCTGGTACACGGCCTTTACCGCTGACACGGTGAAACCCGGCCTGCCCGTGATGAACGAAGACGGCACGCCCAAATGGCGCATGGCCCCTTCGCCCCACGGCGTCTATTGGAAAGAGGGCCAGAAGATCGGCTATCAGGACGCAGGCAGCTGGACGCTGATGGAATCGACCCCCGTGGACCGCGCACAGGCCGCATGGCTCTATGCACAGTTCGTGGTGTCGAAAACGGTTGATTTGAAAAAATCGGATGTGGGCCTGACCTTTATCCGTGAATCGACCATCGACAGCGAACATTTCACCGAACGCGCCCCGCGTCTGGGGGGTCTGGTGGAATTCTACCGCTCGCCCGCCCGTGTGGCATGGTCGCCCACTGGTACAAACGTGCCGGATTACCCCAAGCTGGCGCAATTGTGGTGGCAGAACATCGGCGACGCCATGTCCGGTGCGAAAACACCACAAGAGGCTCTGGACGCGCTGTGCGCCGATCAGGAACGCGTGCTTGAGCGTCTGGAACGTGCCGGCGTCCAAGGTGACCTTGGTCCCAAGCTGAACGAAGAAGAAAGCGCCGAATACTGGTTCGAACAGCCCGGTGCGCCCTATCCCAAGCTCGAGAACGAGGACGAAGAGCCGAAAACCGTCGCTTATGACGAGCTGATCAAATCCTGGGAATAAATCCAGATTTGCAAGAAACTGCGGGGGGCCTTGAACGGCCCCCCGTTTTGCCCTTTGATCCAGAGCGTGCGCCCCATGAAATACATCCTGTCGATCGACCAAGGCACCACATCCAGCCGTGCCATCCTGTTTGACGAAACCCTGAACCTTAAAGCGACGTCGCAAGAGGAGTTTCGCCAGATTTTCCCCAAATCCGGCTGGGTCGAACATGATCCCTCTGACCTGTGGAGCACCACCGCAGGCACCTGCCGCGCCGTGATCGAACGGGCAGGCATTGACGCGCAGGACATCATTTCCATTGGCATCACCAACCAGCGCGAAACCACCGTCGTGTGGGACAAGACCACCGGCAAGCCGGTCTATAACGCCATCGTCTGGCAGGACCGCCGCACCGCCGAGTTCTGCAAATCGCTGCGCGATGCGGGGCATGCCGACATGGTGGCCGACCGCACCGGTCTGCTGCTGGACCCGTATTTTTCCGCGACCAAGGTCAAATGGATTCTCGACAACGTCGACGGTGCGCGTGACGCCGCACAGGCGGGCGATCTGCTGTTCGGCACTGTCGATTGCTATCTGATCTGGAAGCTGACCGGCGGCAAGGTCCACGCCACCGATGCCACCAATGCCGCGCGCACCATGCTGTATGACATCCGCAAAGGGCGCTGGAGCCAGACCATCTGTGACCTGATGGGCGTGCCCATGTCGATGCTGCCGGACGTGCGCGACAGCGCCGCCGATTTCGGCACCACCCGCGCCGATCTGTTTGGCCGGCCGATCCCCATTCTGGGCGTGGCGGGCGACCAGCAGGCGGCGACCATCGGGCAGGCGTGTTTTGAACCCGGCATGATGAAATCAACCTATGGCACCGGCTGCTTTGCCTTGCTGAACACGGGCGACACGCCGGTGCGCTCGAACAACCGGTTGCTGACGACGATTGCCTATCAACTGGACGGCAAGCCGACCTATGCGCTGGAGGGGTCGATTTTTGTGGCCGGCGCCGTGGTGCAATGGCTGCGCGACGGGCTGAAGATCATCCGCGAGGCATCGCAGACGCAACCGCTGGCCGAAAACGCCGACCCCGCGCAGGACGTGATCCTGGTGCCCGCCTTCACCGGCCTTGGCGCGCCCTACTGGAACCCCGATTGCCGCGGCGCGATCTTTGGCCTGTCGCGCAATTCCGGACCCGAGGAACTGGCCAAGGCGGCGCTGGAAAGCGTGGGCTACCAGACCCGAGATTTGCTTGAGGCAATGCACGCCGACTGGACCGACGAGGGCGCGAAGAACGTGCTGCGCGTGGACGGCGGGATGAGCGCGTCGGACTGGGCGATGCAATTCCTGTCGGACATCATCGGTGCCCCCGTGGACCGGCCCAAGGTTCTGGAAACCACAGCTTTGGGCGCGGCATGGCTGGCGGGAATGCAGGCAGATGCGCTACCGGACCAAGAGACGTTCGGCAAACAGTGGGCGCTGGACCGGCAGTTCACGCCGAACATGGCCGACGACGCCCGTGCCGCGAAATATGCCAACTGGAAACGCGCCGTCGACAGCACGCTGCGGTATTGATGTGATGACACCCTTTGCCATCGACTGCCCGGTGCAAATTGCCTTTGGCGCGGGCAGTGTGGCGCGGTTGCCGGATCTGGTACAAGATCCGGTGGTTTTTGTACAAGGTGCCAGCGGGGTGGCCTCCGATCCTGTGTTGCAGATGCTGGGCGACGTGGCTTGCGTGATCCGCTGCACGGGCGAGCCGTCGGTGGACAGCATCAACACCGCGCTGGACGCGCTGAACGGGATTGCCGTCGGCACCGTCGTCGCTTGTGGCGGTGGCTCGGTGCTGGACACGGGCAAGGTGCTGGCGGTGCTGGCAGGGTCGGGCACACGGCTAAGCGATGATTTCTCCCGCATCACTCCCGCGCTGCTGGACCGTCGCACCGATGTGCGTCTGATCGCCCTGCCGACCACCGCAGGGACGGGGGCCGAGGTCACGCGCAACGCGGTGCTGGACGTGGCGACACTGGGCACCAAGCTGAGCATTCGTGGCCGCGCCCTGTTCCCCGATCACGCGCTGGTGGACCCGGACCTGATGGCCGGTGCGCCGCGTGCCGTCGCCCTGCACGCGGGACTGGACGCGGTGACGCAACTGATCGAGGCGCAGACATCGGCCGCCGCCACCCCTTTTACCCGGGCGCTCACGGCGCAGGCGCTGCCCGGCGCCCTGCGCGCGCTGCGTGACGTGGTGGCGGGCGACAGGGCAGGGTGGCCTGCGATGGCCTGGGCGTCGCTGGCCAGTGGCATGGCGCTGGCCAATGGCGGTCTGGGCGCGGCGCACGGGTTGGCGGCGGTGCTGGGCGCGCGGTTGGGCGCACCGCACGGGGCGCTGTGCGGGCGCTTGCTGGTGCCGGTGATGCGCGCCAATGCCGCCGCCGGAGCCGACAGCGTTGCCGACTGCGCAGCCGAAGTGGCCGCTGTTTTTGCCCCCGAAGGCGACGGCGACGCGCTGACGGGGCTGGCCGCGTGGATGACCGAACAGGGCCTGCCACGACTGGCCGACTATGGCGCAACCGATGCTATGTTGCCCGATCTGGCTGCCCAAGGCCGCGCCGCGTCGTCCAGCCAGAAGAACGCCGTGCCGCTGCCGGTGGACACATACGAAACCATCCTGCGCGAGGCGCTGTGACCCAACGCCCCGACAACCGCGCGTGGCTGCTGATGTTGCCCGCGATGTCGGTGCTGGGGATCGTCGGACTGGTGCCGCTGATCGCGGTGTTCAACTACGCCTTTTTCGACATTTTCACCCTGCAAAGCCGTTTCTGGGTGGGAACTGAATGGTTTGCCGAACTGGTCGGCACGCCGGACCTTTATGCCGCCCTTGGGCGCAGCCTGTTGTTCTCGACACTGGTTGTGCTGGTGCAGTTCCCGCTGGGCATCGCCATCGCCCTGATGATCCCGCGCGGACGGCTGGCGGGCAGCCTGGTGCTGATGCTGGTGGCGATCCCGCTGGTGGTGCCGTGGAACCTGATCCCGATGATCTGGCTGAATTTGTTGCACCCGACCTTTGGTGCCGTCGCACAGTTGTTCGACGCCATCGGGTTCGATTTCGACTATAAGTTCAACGCCGTTCACACCTATGCGCTGCTGGTCACGGTGGACACATGGCACTGGATCGGGCTGGTGGTGATCCTGACCTATTCCGGCCTGTCCGCGATCCCGCCGTCCTATTATCAGGCGGCCCGCATCGACGGCGCGTCGCGTGCACAGGTGTTCTGGCACATCCAGTTGCCCAAGATCCGGCCCGTTCTGCTGATGGCACTTTTGTTGCGGGTGATCGACAGCCTGATGATCTATGTCGAGGCCTTCGGCATCAACGCCGGCGGACCGATGGGGGCGACCGCGTTCCTGTCGCTGGAGCTGGGCGAGGAAATCAACGCCTTCAACTACGGGCCTGCCGCCGCGCGGTCGGTGCTGTATTTCCTGCTGGTGCTCAGCGTGGCGTGGCTGTTCCGTGTTGCCATGCAGCGTGAAACGCAATGACCGTGCGGGGCATTCTGCGCACGCTGGCCCTGCTGGCGCTGGCGGTGTTCATCATCGGGCCGCTGGTGCAGGCGATTGTCCTCAGCCTGACCGTGACCCTGCCGCATCCGGGGGTGACGCTGGGCGACTGGTCGCTGGTGAATTACCGCAATATCTTTGACAGCCCCGCGCTGGTGGCATCCCTGGGCAATTCGCTGACCTATGTCACGGCCAACGTGGTGCTGACCCTGGCCGTGGCGCTGCCTGCCGCCTATGCGCTGTCACGCTACCGCTTTGTCGGCGACCGGCATGTGTTCCTGTTGCTGCTGGCCTTTCGCATCACGCCGCCCGTGGTGCTGTCGCTGCCGATCTTCTTGCTGTTCGCGCGGCTGGGGCTGCTGAATTCCCCCTTTGGCATTGCGCTGGTGCATTGCCTGTTCAACATCCCCATCGCAATCTGGATCTTGGAAAGCTTCATCTCTGCCGTGCCCCGCGAATTTGATGAAACCGCGTTTCTGGACGGGCATTCGCTGCCCCGGTTCTTTGTCGGCCATCTGGTGCCGGTGATTGCGCCGGGGGTCGGCGTGGCCTGTTTTTTCTGTTTTATCTTCTCGTGGGTCGAGGTCGTCTTTGCCCGCATCCTGACGTCGACAGGGGGCAAGCCGATCACCATGGCGATTGACGCGCTGTTCACCTTCCAGACCGACATCGGGCTGGTGATGGCGATGATGGTGCTGTCACTGGTGCCGGCGGTCGCGCTGATCTGGTTCGTGCGCAATCACATCGCGCGGGGGTTCCAGCTGCGGGCCTGAACCCGCAGCCGGTTTGGGTCATCCGGTTTCGGCGCGGCCCTTGCGGGTCAGCCGCGAGATGATGACGAAAAAGAACGGCACGAACAGCACGCCAAAGACCGTGGCCGAAATCGTCCCCGCCAGCACACCGCTGCCGATGGCCGTCCGCCCGCCCGAACCCGCGCCGGTGCTGAGCAACAGCGGCAGAACGCCCAGCGAGAACGCCATCGAGGTCATGATAATCGGGCGGAACCGCTGTTTCGCGGCATCGACCGCAGCCTCGATCACGGTTTCGCCCTCGGCGCGGCGGTCGCGGGCAAATTCGACAATCAGGATCGCGTTTTTCCCCGTCAGACCGATGACCGTCAACAGGCCCACCTGAAAGAACACACCGTTTTCAAAGCCGCCCAGCCACGCGCCCGTCAGCGCGCCCAGCACGCCGATGGGCATGGCCAGCATCACCGCAAAGGGGATTGACCAGCTTTCGTAAAGTGCCGCCAGCGCAAGGAAAATCGCGGCCAGCGACAGCCCGTACAACAGCGGTGCCTGGCTGCCGGATTCCTGCTCTTCCAGCGACAGGCCGGTGGGCGCGATCTGAAAGCCGGGGGGCAACTGGTCGGCCAGCCGGTAGAGTTCCGCCAGACCGTCACCGGTGCTGACACCGGGCACGGGCGACCCCTGAAGCTGCATCGACGGCACGCCGTTGTAGCGGGTCACGCCCTGCGGTGCAAAAACCCACGAGGCATCGGCGAAGTTCGAGAACGGCACCAGCCCGCCGCTGGCATTGCGCACGCGCCATTTGTCCAGATCGGACGGCACCGCGCGGGCGTCGGCCTGACCCTGAACATAGACACGTTTGATCCGCCCCTCGTCGATAAAATCGTTCACATAGCGGCCGGCCCAGGCAATCGTCAGCAGGTTGCCCACGTCGGTGGCGGTCACGCCCATGGCCCCGGCACGCCGCCAGTCGATGTCCAGCTTGAACTGGGCTGCGTCTTCCAGACCGCTGGGGCGCAAGGATGCGATCAGCGGGCTTTGTGCTGCCATGCCCAGCAACTGGTTGCGGGCGTTCAAAAGCTGTTCGTGGGTCTGACCGCCACGGGCCTGCAAGTAGAAATCAAAGCCGGACACGTTGCCCAGTTCGATCACCGAAGGCGGCACAACCGGGAACACCATGGCGTCCTGTATCTGGCTGAACGCACCAAAGGCCCGACCCGCCAGCGCCTGCGCGCTTTGGTCGGCGGCCTCGCGGTCTTTCCAGTCTTTCAGGCGCACAAACATGATGCCGACGTTCTGGCCCTGACCGGCAAAGCTGAAGCCGACCACGCCGAACACCGATTCCACGATGTCGGATTCCTGTTCCAGATAGTAATCCTCGACCTGTTTCAGCACGTCCAGCGTGCGTTCGGACGTGGCGCCGGTGGGGGCCTGGATCAGGGTGAACAGAATCCCCTGATCCTCTTCCGGCAAAAACCCCTGCGGCGTGCGCAGGAACAACAGGCCCATCGCCACGATGATCCCGATATAGGCCAGCGCCGTCATGAACCGCCAGCGCACCAGCTTGCCCACGGTGGCAGCATAGCCCGTCATCAACTTGTCAAAGCCCCAGTTGAACGCACCGAACAGCCCGCCGCGTTTCTCGTGGCCCTTGGCCTTGAGCAGCGTCGCGCACAGCGCCGGTGTCAGGGTCAGCGCGACGACAACCGACAGCGTCATGGCCGAAATGATGGTGACCGCGAACTGCTTGTAGATCACACCGGTCGAGCCGGGAAAGAACGCCATCGGCACGAACACCGCCGACAGAACCACGGCAATCCCGATCAGCGCGCCGGTGATCTGGTCCATCGACTTGCGGGTCGCCTCGACGGGGCCAAGGCCCTCTTGCTCCATGATCCGCTCGACGTTTTCCACGACCACGATCGCGTCGTCCACCAGCAGACCGATGGCCAGCACCATCGCCAGCATGGTCAGCGTGTTGATCGAAAACCCGAAGGCCGCAAGCACGCCGAAGGTGCCCAGCAACACGACAGGCACGGCCAGCGTGGGCACCAGCGTCGCGCGGAAGTTCTGCAAAAACAGGTACATCACCAGGAACACCAGCACGATGGCTTCGACCAGCGTCTTGATCACTTCCTCGATCGAGATCTGCACAAAAGGCGTGGTGTCAAAGGGGATCACATAATCGACGCCTTCGGGAAAGAATTCCGCCAGCTCTTCCAGCCGTGTCTCGACCAGGGCGGCAGTGTCCAGCGCGTTGGCACCCGGTGCCAGCGAAATCGCCAGACCCGCCGAGGGGTTGCGGTTATAGCGCGATATGGTGGCATAGTTTTCGGCACCAATCTCGACCCGTGCCACATCATTGACCAGCACCAGACCACCGTCGGTTTCGGCGCGCAGAACGATCTGGCGGAAATCCTCGGGCGTGCGCAGCAAGGATTGCGCGGTGATGGTGGCGTTCAGCATCTGCCCGTCGACCGAAGGCATTGACCCGAAGGCACCCGCCGAAATCTGGGCGTTCTCGGCCGAGACAGCCGCGACCACATCCGCCGGCGTCAGTTCAAACGCGGCCAGCTTGGACGGGTCCAGCCAGATGCGCATGGCATATTGCGCCCCGAACACCTGCGCACTGCCCACGCCTTCGACGCGGCTGAGTTCGTTGACAAGGTTGGTGGACAGGTAATCGCCCAGATCGGTCGCGTCATATGTGCCCTCTTCGGCGATCAGCGACACGACCATCAGGAAACCGGCAGACGACTTTTGCACCGTCACACCCTGCCGCTGCACCACTTCGGGCAACAGCGCGCTGGCTTGTGACAGTTTGTTTTGCACCTGCACCTGCGCAATGTCGGGGTCGGTTCCGGTTTCGAACGTCAGCGTCACGCTGGCGCTGCCCGACGATGTGGACGACGACGACACATAGCGCAGCCCGTCCAGACCGGTCATCTGCTGTTCAATCACCTGCGTGACAGTGTTGGCCACGGTTTCCGCCGAGGCACCGGGATAGACCGCGTTGACCGTCACGGTGGGCGGGGCAATCTGCGGGTACTGGGCCACCGGCAGGGTCTGGATCGAAAGAATGCCGACCCCCATGATAAAGATCGAAATGACCCAGGCAAAGATCGGGCGGTCGATGAAAAAACGGGCCATGGCGGGATCTGATCCTGACTTATTCGGTTGCGGCCGGCGCGGCGGACGGGTCCGCGGCCGAGCCTGCTTCGGGCGCGGGGGCCGCGCCTTGTTCCTGCGGGGTCACGGTGGCGCCGGGGGCGGCCTTTTGCAGGCCCATCACGATCACGCGGTCACCGGGGTTCAGGCCGCTGTCGACCACCCAGTTGCTGCCCTGATCGCTGACCACCGAAAGCTGCCGCATCTCGACCACGTTTTCCGCGCCAACCACCAGTGCCGTGGGCTGTCCACGCCGGTCGCGGCTGACGGCCTCTTGCGGCACCAGATAGACGTTTTTGGCCGTGGTGGTGGCGATCTGAACCTGCACATACATGCCGGGCAACAGCAGTTTGTCGGGGTTGGCGAACTGCATCCGCAGCACGACGACGCCGGTCTGTTCGTTCACGTCCGGCTCAGCCGCGGTCAGGGTGCCGGTCTGGTCGAACACGCTGCCATCGGCCAGCGTCAGGGTCACATCCGTGGGCAGGTCTTCCAGCCGCGCGCCGATGTTGTCACGCCGCCATGCGATGATATCGGCGGCAGATTGGGTCACGTCCACATAAACGGGGTCGATGTTGCGGATCACCGCCATCGGCTCGGCCTGGCTTGCGGTCACCAGCGCACCACGGCTGGCCAGCGACCGGCCGATCTCGCCCGACAGACGGGCGCGGATCTGGGTGCGGTCCAACTGGATCTGTGCCGCTTGCAATTGCGCCTGTGCCGCTTGCACCGCAGCCGCCGCGATGTCGCGGGCGGCCACGGCACTGTCCAGCGCCTGTTCGCTGGCGACATTGCGCGATTGCAGCTCTTGCAGGCGTGTCTCTTCCTTCTGCGCCGACTTCAGCTGGGCATTGGCCTGTGCCACGGCGGCATTGGCTTGGGCCACGGCGGCCTCGTAGGTGGCAGCGTCGATGGTATACAGCACATCGCCTTCTTCGACGCGGCCGCCTTCCCTGAACTTGCGTTCCGTGATGATCCCGGCCACCTGCGGGCGCACTTCGGCCTGCGCCGAAGCCAGCACACGACCGGGCAGGGTGGTGGTCAGCGGCACATCCTGTGGCTGCACGGTGATCACGGTCACCGCAGCGGGCGGCATGCCCTGCTGTTGCGCAACGGCAGGCAGGCTGGAGCCGATAAGGAGAGCGGCCAGCACCGCAGGGCGCAGGCGGATATTCTGAAAAAGCATGGTCTGGTTCCAGTCTGGTTCGGACGCGCACGATCAGTCAGCGATACTAACCTAATGCGGCGGCGCAGCAAGACCCGGAAACAACAAGGAACGTGCAAAAATGCACAGTGTTCTCTGCCGCCACGGGGCAATCCCGTGGCGGCGGGGTCAAGGTCAGCGGCGCACAGCCGTGACGATCACTTCGACCTTGTATTCGGGCGTGGCCAGCGGCGCACCGCCACAGGCCCGTGCGGGTGTATGGCCCTGCGGCACCCAACCATCCCAGACCGCATTCATTTCGGCAAAGTCATTCATGTCCGCCAGCCAGATGATCGCTTGCAGGATCTGTTCCTTGTCCGACCCGACCTCGGCCAGCAATGTGTCGATCTGTTCCAGAATACCCTTGGTCTGCTCGGTCACGCTTGCGCCGGGGGCTGCAACCTGACCGGCAAGATAGATCATGTCGCCGTGGGTGACGATCTGGCTCATGCGGTGATTGGAGTGGTGACGTTCGATGGCGGCCATTGTGTTTCCTTTTTTGTGGCTGGATGGGTTCCGGGGCACTGTGTTGGCAAACTGTCCGAAGATGGCAAGCGGAAAAGCGGTTTGGGCTGCATTGCCCGAATACAACATAACTACGATTACACGTTTCCCGGTGAACATTGGCGCAGGACGTTGCCTGCTGCAAAACGCGGTTCAGCTATCGCACAAACACACCGCTGCCCTACAGAAACCGCACACCATGAAAACCTAAATACCTATCGACACGAAAACCTAAATATTATACAACCCGAAAACCTAAAACTTTCAGCCAAGGCGGACACCCCATGGCCATTGCCGCGGAAAAGCTTGCGCAGTCTCTCGAAGTTCTGCACGCCCTGCAATCCAGTGGTGTCACGGCCCTGCGGTCAAGTGACCTAAGCCGGACCCACCGGGAACGGCTGTTGAAGGCGGGGTTTATCAAGGACGTGATCAAGGGGTGGTATATTCCGTCCCGCCCTGACGAGATCACCGGTGAAAGCACCGCTTGGTACACGTCTTTCTGGGGGTTTTGCGCGCAATATCTTTCCGCCCGTTTTGGCAACGACTGGTCCCTGTCGCCCGAACAATCGTTGCAGTTGCACGCAGGCGACACGACCGTTCCGGCGCAGTTGCTGGTGCGGGCGGCCAAAGCGGGCAATATGAAAACCGACTTTCCGCACAAGACATCCATCTTTGAAACCCGCGCAACCTTTGCGCAGGGGGACGCGCTGGCGGTCAGAGACGGGCTGCGTCTGTTCTCGGTCGAGGCCGCGCTGATCCTTGTGCCGGAGCATTTCTTCAAACACAACGCGACCGAGGCGCGGACGGTGCTGGCGATCATGCCCGACGCGTCGGCCCTGTTGGGGCGTCTGCTTGAGGGCGGACACACCAGTGCGGCGGGACGTCTGGCGGGGGCGTTTCGCAGCATCGGCAAAGACCGCATCGCCGACGAGATCGTGCAGGCGATGAAAGCAGCATCGCATGATGTGCGCGAAATCAATCCGTTTGCAGACAACGTGGCGGTCCTGAACGCAGGGCGGGACAGCTCGCCGCATGTGCACCGCATCCGGCTGAAGTGGGCCGCCATGCGCGCGGATGTGATCGCGCATTTTCCGGCGGCGCGGCCCGTGACCAATGATGCAAACGCCTATCTGACCGCGATGGACGACCTTTATGTCACCGATGCCTATCATTCGCTGTCGATCGAAGGGTATCAGGTGTCCCCTGCCCTGATCGACAAGGTCCGCCGGGGCGGGTGGAACCCCGACGGCGACACGCAGGACCGCGCGATGAAAGACGCGCTGGCAGCGCGCGGCTATTGGGAAGCCTTTCAGGTGGTGCGCGACAGCGTGCGCGCGGTTCTGCATGGCGACGACGCGGGCGCGGTGGCGGAACGTGACCTGACAGCATGGTATCGCGCGCTGTTCACGCCCTCGGTGGGCGCCGGCATTCTGAAGGCGTCTCAGCTTGCAGGCTATCGCAGCGCGCCGGTCTATATTCGCGGCTCGCAGCATGTGCCGATGAACGTCGAAGCGGTCCGCGACTGTATGCCCGTGTTTTTCGACCTGGTGCAGTCCGAACCAGATCCAGCGGTGCGTGTGGTGCTGGGGCATTTCGTCTTTGTCTATATCCATCCGTTTCTGGACGGCAACGGACGCACCGCGCGGTTCCTGATGAACGTGATGATGGCGGCGGCGGGGCTACCGTGGACGGTGATCAAGGTCGACGACCGCGCCGATTACATGGCAGCCCTTGAAGCGGCCAGCGTGCGCGACGACATCGTGCCCTTTGCGCAGTTTCTGGCACGCACGCTGAAGGATGCGGACCCCGCCCTGTAGCCGGGCTTCGATCACCCTTCGACGCGCTTCAGGAACTTGCGCAGACGCGCATCCTGCGGCGCGCCAAAGATCTGTGACGGCGGGCCGCTTTCGACGATCCTACCGCCTTCCATGAACAGAACACGATCCGCGATTTCACGGGCAAACTGCATCTCGTGGGTGACGATCAGCATGGTTTGCCGGCGCTCGGCCACGGCGCGCATCAGGTCCAGAACCTCGCCCACCCATTCGGGGTCCAGCGCGGATGTGGGTTCGTCAAACAACAGCAACTCGGCCCCCAGCGCCATGGCGCGGCCAATGCCGACACGCTGTTGCTGCCCCCCCGACAGCGCCGACGGATAGCTGTCGGCCTTGTCCGCCAGACCGGTTTCCGCCAGCACCGCCAGCGCGCGCTGCTCTGCCTCGGCGCGGGGGCGCTTTTGCACGGTGGTCAGCGCCTCCATGATGTTTTCCTTGGCCGTCTTGTTGGCGAACAGCCCATAGTTCTGAAACACCATGCCGGTGCGGCGGCGCAGCGCCAGAATGTCGGCCTTGCGCGCCTTTGCGGCGTCCACCGTCACGTCGCCAATGGTAATGACACCGGCCTGCGGTGCGTCCAGAAAGTTCAGACAGCGCAGCAATGTCGATTTGCCGGTGCCGGACGGGCCGATCACAACCACACGTTCCCCATCGGCAATGTCCAGATCAATGCCGTCCAGCACGGGTGCCGCGCCAAAATGCTTTGTCAAACCACGCACACGGATCATCGCACAAACGCCTTGTTCAGATAGGTTTCCAGCCGCTTCTGGCCTTGGCTCAGGACTTCGACGATCACCCAGTAGATGATCGCCACCACAAGAAACGCCTCGAAATACAGGAAACTGCCAGCCGCCTCTTTCTGTGCGGCCCCCATCATTTCGGTAACCCCCAGCGTGAACGCCAGCGACGTGCCCTTGATCATGTCGATAAAGTAATTGACCAGCGTGGGTGCGGCGACCCGTGCCGCCTGTGGCAGGATAATCCGCCACATCATCTGGCCTTGGGTCATGCCGATGGACTGCGCGGCCTCCCACTGGCTGCGGTCCACGCCGACAATCGCGGCGCGGATCGATTCCGCCATATAGGCCGAAAAATGCAGCGTCAGCCCCATGATCGCCGCCGTGACCCCGTCGATCTGGGTCAGCGCGGGCAAAATCTGTGGCAGGCCAAAGTAGAACAGGAACAGTTGCACCAGCAGCGGCGTGCCGCGGAAAAAGCTGATGAACAGCACCACGAACCAGTCCAGCACCGGCACTTTTGCCACCCGCTCGACCGCCAGCAGCGCCCCAAGGATCAGCGCCAGCACCATGCCCGCGCCCGCAATGAACAGCGTCAGCGGCACATAGCCCAGAATAACGGGCACCAGTCCCAGCATGTAATCAAGGTCAAGCGCCCGCATGGGTCAATCCGCCGTGGTGATGTCGGTGCCGAACCATTTCTGCGAGATCTCGGCCAGCGTGCCATCGTCCCGCAGGCTGGTCAGCGCGGCATCCACGCGGTCGCGCAGGGCGCGGTCGGCTTCGGTGTCACGGAAAGGCAGCGCGTTGCGGATTTCCGAAAACGGCTGACCGGCCAGTTGCAGCGGCAGCGGGCTTTCCTGGATCAACTGCGCCGACGACACGCGGTCCATCACAAAGGCATCGACCCGCCCAAGCGCGGTGTCCTGCGCGATGTTGGAATCGTAGGTCTTGACCGTGATCTCATCCGCATAGGGCAGCGCGTTCAACAACTGTTCGAAATTCGAACCCAGATTCACCGCGACGGTCTTGCCACGCAGATCCTCGACGCCGGTGATCTCGTCGTTGCCCGCCTTGGTCACGACCTGTGCGCCGTCGATGACATAGGGCGCGGTAAAGATGAACTTGGCCTCGCGTTCCGGCGTGATGGTGATCTGGTTGGCAATCGTGTCGATCCGGCCCGCGTCCAGCGCGCCGATCAGACCCGAAAACGCCATGGTTTCAAACGTCACGTCCAGCCCGGCCTGTGCGCCCACGGCGTTCATCACGTCGACTTCAAAGCCTTGCAGTTCGTCCAGCTTGACGAAGGTGAACGGGAAATAGCCGCCCGACATGCCCACGCGCAGCGTGTCGGTGCCCTGGGCGATGGCGGGGCCGCCGAATGTGACCGCAAGGGCGGTGGCGGCGATGATCTGTTTCAGCATTGCGTTTACTCCTGTAGCTCTTGCCCTCCAAATGTCACTGCAGCCGGTGCGCTTCAACGGGTCCGCAAAATCAAGAAGATTTATCCGCGCCGGTGCGTGCAGTGACGGCGCTGTTCGCTTGGAAAGGCGCCATGGGAATATTATTCCCCATCCAGAAGAAAAACAAAACAAACCATCGCGCCATTGCGCGGGAAATCAGCGCAAACAGAACGGATATGCGCCGGTTGCAATGCCGTCACAGGTGGCCGAAGGACAACAAAGCCCTTCGGCCGGGTCATAGGGATCAGAACGGGCTGTCTTCGTAATAGAAGTCAGCGGCGTTGTCCGCAGTGATCAGCACCGACCCGATGGTGAACGTGCCGGACACCGGCGCGGTCGAGGTCAGGCCCACGGCGGTCATCTCGATGGCGGTCGCAATCATCGACGGCGGATAGGTCACATCTGCCGGGATCATCGGATCGCCATCGCGCACCTTGGCCACCATTTCCTTCATGCCGGCACCGCCAAGCACGAACTTGATGTCATCGCGCCCAGATTGTTCGATGGCCGCCAGCACACCGATGGCCATATCGTCATCCGAGGCCCAGACCGCGTCGATCTTGTCGTATTTCGACAGGAAATCCTGCATCACGGTAAAGCTGTCGTCGCGGTTCCAGTTGCCGTGCTCCATCGCCAGAACGTTGATGCCCGATCCGTCAATCGCACTTTGGAACCCTTCGACGCGCTCGTTGTCGATGGTGGTCGGGATGCCACGGAACACAACGATGTCGCCGCCATCCGGCATGGCAGACACCATGTATTCACCCGACACCTTGCCAAAGCCGGGGTTGTCGCCCGCCACGTACAGATCCTCGATCCCCGGCTGCGCCAGACCACGGTCCACCACGGTCACCCATGCGCCGCTGTCCGCGACCGCCTTGACCGGGCTGGTCAGCGGTTCGGATTCGAACGGCAGAACCACCAGCGCGCTGATGTTGCGCGTGGCCAGCATGTCTTCGATGTCGTTGACCTGTTTGGCCGGATCAGATGCGGTTGCCAGCACGAAATCCAGCTCGGGATAGACCTTTTCCAGCCGGTCCACCGCCTGTTGCGCGTGAAAGTTCATGCCGCCCGCCCAGCCGTGCGTTGCCGCCGGGATCGACACCCCGATGACCTTGGTTTCCTGTGCCAGCACCGGCATCGCCAGTGTCGCCGCCAGCGCGGCCGCCGTAATTTTCGCAAATTTCATGGCTTATCTCCTCTGTTTACCATGTTCTCCCGAAGGGCTGTCCTCAGCTCTCCGCCTTCTTGTCGCGCTGAAGGATGACGGCCAGGATGATGATCACACCCTGTATGGCCCCGTTCAGATAGGGCGATACGCCATCCGTCAGATTCAAAATATTGTCGATCAGCGACAGGATCAGCACGCCGATCACCGTGCCCCAGACGCGGCCAAAACCGCCCTTCAGCATGGTGCCGCCGATGATCACTGCCGCGATGGCCTCCAGCTCCCACAGCACCCCCGTGCTGGGCGACGCCGAGCCAAGGCGCGGCACGTACATGATCGTGGCCACCCCAACGAGGATGCCCAGAAACACATAGGTCAGCATCCGCACGCGGTTGACGTTGACCGATGAATAGCGCGCCACCTGATCGTTGGACCCGACCGCCGCCGCATGGCGTCCGAAGGCCGCGCGCCGCATCACCAGCTCGCCGATGATCGCCACCAGCGCAAACACGATGATCGGCCAACTGATCCCCAGGATGCCGTCGAAATAGATCGGCCGGATCACCGACCGCATCCCGAAATCCAGCGACAGCGTGCCACCATCGGCCAGCCATGTGACCAGACTGCGGTAGATGCCCATGGTGCCCAGCGTCACGATAAACGCCTCGATCCGCATGGTGGTGATCAGGAATCCGTTGACGAACCCGGCCAGCGTGCCGGCGACCATCGCCGTGAGCATGCCCACGAAAACCAAGGGCCACCCCGGCCCCATCACCGGCAACATCGCGTTCATCACCAGAATCATCAGCCCGGCGATAAAGGCCGCCATCGACCCGACCGACAGGTCCAGCCCGCCGCCGGTGATGACAAACGTCATGCCCACCGCGATGATCCCGATAAAGGCGGACCGCGACAGCACGTTGGTGATATTGGCCGCGCTCAGGAAATTCCCGTTCAGCGCGGCGCCCACAACGACCAGCACGACCAGCGCCAGAATAGGCCCCAGAACCTTCAGGTTCACGCGGTTTGCTGCCCGTGTGGGCTGTGTTTCGGTGGCTGTCATTGCAATGCCTCTTGCCTGTTCGCGCCCAGACCCATGGCCAGCCGCACAATCTTGTCTTCTGTCATGTCATCGCCGCTGACCTCGCCCGCAATGGTGCCCAGCCGCATGACCAGCACACGGTCGGCCAGCCCGATGACCTCTTGCATTTCGGAACTGACCACGATGATGGATTTGCCCGCAGCGGACAGCGCGTGGATGAATTCGTAAATCTGTTGCTTGGTGCCGATGTCGATGCCGCGCGTCGGTTCGTCGATGATCACGATGTCGGGGTCGGTCAGCATGATCTTGGCGATCAGCAGCTTTTGCTGGTTGCCCCCCGACAGGTTGCCCACCAGCACGTCGCGGGTCGGTGCGCGAATGTCGAAATCGGCAATCGCCTTGGTCAGCGCGTCCTCTTCCGCTGCGTGGTCAATCAGCCAGTTCGAGAAATCCGGCAGCGCCTGCAAGGTCAGGTTCTCGCGCATCCCCTTTTGCAGCAGCAGCCCCCGCCCCTTGCGGTCTTCGGTCAGGTAACACAGCCCCGCCGCCTGCGCCTGTTGCGGTGACTTCAGCGACACGGGCCGCCCGTTGATGCGCACATCGCCATGGGCGGTGCGCAGGCCCGTCAGCCCCTCCATCGCCTCGGTGCGCCCCGATCCGATCAGCCCCGAGATACCCAGAATTTCCCCCTTGCGCAGGGTAAAGCAGATGTCGCGGGCATAGCCGGGCACGGTCAGCCCGGAGACCTCAAGCGCCGGATCATCGCCCACGGCGGCGGTGCGCACAGGGTACAGCGACGACACATCGCGCCCCACCATCGCCTGCGCCATCTGGTCCTCGGTATAGTCGCGGGTCATGCCCTGCGCCACAACATGCCCGTCGCGCAAAACCGTGATCCGGTCCGAGATCCGCTTGACCTCGTCCAGTTTGTGCGAGGTGAACAGGATTGCCACGCCCTCGGCCTTCAGGCGGTCCACCTGTTCAAACAAAACCTCGGCCTCGCGTTCGGTCAACACCGCGGTGGGTTCGTCCATGATCAGAACCTGCGCGCGGCGCGACAGCGCCTTGGCGATCTCGACCATCTGCTTGTCGGCGTTGGAAATGTCACGCACGCGCGCATCAGGTGACACCGTGCAATTCAGCCGTTCCAGCAGCTTGCGCGTCTCGGCCTGCATCGCGGTCCGATCCAGAAACAACCCGCGCCGCTTTTCGTGGCCAAGGAAAATGTTCTGCTCAACGTTCAACTGGTCGGCCAGATTGAACTCTTGATGGATCAGCACAACGCCCTGCGCCTCGGCCTGTTGCGACGAGGCAAAGCGCACCGGCGCATCGTCCAGCTTCACCTGCCCCCTGGTCGGTTCCAGATAACCCGACATGATCTTCATCGCCGTCGATTTCCCCGCCCCGTTCTCTCCGATCAGGGCGTGCACCTCGCCGGGTCGCAGGGTCAGGTTGATGTCGTGCAAAACCTGCACCGGCCCGAAACTGCGGCAAACGTCGGACAGGGTCAGGGCGCGGGTTTCGCTCATAGTTTAACCCACGCCGCATCGCGTTTCGACGACCGCACGCAAGCGTCGATAAAGGCGACCCCTTCCAGCCCGTCCTGCACGGTGGGCAACACGTGGTCCGGCATCTTGCCGTCCCGCGCCGCGACAATCAGGTCCGCGGCTTCGTTGTAGATGTTGGCGAACCCTTCAAGATACCCCTCGGGATGCCCGCCCGGAATGCGCGAGGCACCTTGATTGCCCGCCGTCGCACCAGCCCCGTTGCGGGTCAGCAGGCGCTTGGGCTGCCCGAAGGGGGTGAACCACAGATAGTTCGGATCTTCCTGCGCCCATTCCAGCCCGCCCTTGTCGCCGTACACCCGCAACCGCAGACCGTTTTCATTGCCGGGCGCCACCTGCGACGACCACAACATGCCCTTGGCCCCACCATCAAACCGCAGCATCACATGCACGTTGTCATCCAGCCGCCGCCCTTCGACAAAGGTGGTCAGATCAGCGGCCAGACTTTCCAACCGCAACCCCGTGACAAAGCGCGCAAGGTTGTAGGCGTGGGTGCCGATGTCGCCCACACAGCCACCCGCGCCAGAGCGTTCGGGGTCGGTGCGCCATTCTGCCTGCTTGCTGCCGTCAGCCTCGACCGGATCGGTCAGCCAGTCTTGCGGATATTCGACCTGCACAACCCGCAACGTGCCCAGATCACCTTGCCGGATCATCTCGCGGGCCTGCCGGACCATCGGGTAACCGGTGTAATTGTGCGTCAGCACAAACAGCGCGTCCGACTTCTCGGCTGCCGCCACCAGCTTTTTCGCATCCGCCAGCGTCGAGGTCAGCGGCTTGTCACAGATCACATGGATTCCGCGTTTCAGGAACTCGCGCGCCGCCGGGTAATGCACATGGTTCGGCGTGACAATCGCCACCGCCTCGACCCCGTCCTTCAACCGCGCCTCGCGTTTGGCCATCTCGGTGAAATCACCATAACAACGGTCCTCGGCCAGCCCCTGCGCAGCACCCGAGGCCTTGGATTTCTCCGCCGTCGACGACAGCGCCCCCGCGACAAGCTGAAACCGCCCGTCAATGCGCGACGCAATGCGATGCACCCCGCCGATGAATGCGTCATTGCCGCCGCCGATCATGCCCAGTCTGATAGGTTTCATCGGTCAAATCCCCATCATCTTGGCGTTCAGCGCGGTGTCCGCCCCGCCGTCCGCGAAATCGTCAAAGGCGCGCTCGGTGACACGAATGATGTGATCCTTGACGAACTGCGCCCCCTCGCGGGCGCCGTCCTCGGGATGCTTGATCGCGCATTCCCATTCCACCACGGCCCAGCCGTCGAAATCATTGGCCGCCATCTTGGAAAACACCGCGCCGAAATCGACCTGCCCGTCGCCCAGACTGCGGAACCGCCCTGCGCGGTTGACCCATGATTGATAGCCGCCATAGACACCCTGCCGCCCCGTCGGATTGAACTCGGCGTCCTTGACGTGGAACATGCGGATGCGGTCGCGGTAAATGTCGATATTGTCGAGATAATCCAGGCATTGCAGCACGTAATGCGACGGATCGTACAGCATGTTGGCGCGTGCGTGATTGCCGGTGCGTTCCAGAAACATCTCGTAGGTGATCCCGTCGTGCAGATCCTCGCCCGGGTGGATTTCGTAGCAGACATCGACGCCGCAATCCTCGGCGTGGTCCAGAATTGGCAACCACCGCTTTGCCAGCTCGTCAAAGGCCTGCTCGACCAGACCGGCGGGCCGCTGCGGCCACGGATAGACATAGGGCCACGCCAGCGCGCCCGAAAACGTCGCATGTGCCCCGATGCCCAGGTGTTTTGACGCGGTCAGCGCCTTTTTCACCTGATCGACCGCCCATTCCTGACGTGCCTTGGGATTGCCGCGCACGCTTTCGGCGGCGAACCCGTCAAACACGTCGTCATAGGCGGGGTGCACCGCAACCAGCTGCCCTTGCAGGTGCGTCGAAAGCTCGGTCACCTCGACACCATTGGCACGCGCCTGCCCGGCCCAATCCTCGCAATAGCCTTTGGACGCGGCGGCCTGATCCAGATCAATCAGCCGCGCGTCCCAGCTTGGCACCTGAACGCCCTTGTAGCCGCAGTCGGCGGCCCATTTGGTGATCGCATCCCATGAATTGTGCGGCGCGTCGTCGCCTGCGAACTGCGCCAGAAACAGCGCCGGACCCTTGATCGTTTTCATGTCATTCCTCCCTTTTCGTCAGACGTAGCGGTTGACGATATTCTCAAGCTTTTCCTGCGCGCCGGATCGCGGTTGCGGGTTCACGCGGGCCTGCTCGGCACGGGCCGCGATCCCGTCCAGCGTGGCACCTGCGGCCAGCATGGCTTGCGCATCGGCGCTGTCCCAACCGGCGTAACGGGCGCGGCGCGGTGCCTCCAGCGCGTCATCCTCAATCATCCGGTACGCCGATTTCAGGCCCCGCGCGCAGATGTCCATCGCCCCCACATGGGCCGCAATCAGGTCTTCGGGGTCCAGCGATTGCCGCCGCAGCTTGGCGTCGAAATTGGTGCCGCCGGTGGTGAACCCGCCCGCCATCAACA
Organism: uncultured Pseudosulfitobacter sp.; assembly: GCF_963976325.1. Taxonomy (NCBI): domain Bacteria; kingdom Pseudomonadati; phylum Pseudomonadota; class Alphaproteobacteria; order Rhodobacterales; family Roseobacteraceae; genus Pseudosulfitobacter; species uncultured Pseudosulfitobacter sp. The sequence continues at coordinate 65,988 of NZ_CAXBJW010000010.1, read as the reverse complement.
CCTCGTAATAGGCCAGCGCCGCCTCTGACGGGGAATTGGGGAACTGGTCGGTGTCCCAGCCGGACTGGTAATCGTTGCGGTTCATGTCGATCGACCCGAAAATGCCCAGCGTGCGCGCCATGGCCAGTTCGTGTTCAAACGAATGACCGGCCAGAATCGCGTGGCCCTGCTCCACGTTCACCTGAACCTCGTTTTCCAGCCCGAACCGCTTGAGGAACCCATAGACCGTGGCCACATCGTAATCATACTGGTGTTTGGTCGGCTCCTGCGGCTTCGGCTCGATCAGGATCGCGCCCTTGAAGCCGATCTTGTGTTTGTATTCGACCACCATCGACAGGAACCGGCCCATCTGTTCCAGCTCGCGGCCCAGATCGGTGTTCAGCAGCGTCTCGTATCCCTCGCGCCCGCCCCACAGCACATAGTTCTCGCCGTTCAAACGGTGGGTCACGTCCATGCACGCCTTTACCGTCGACGCGCAATAAGCGAACACATCCGGGTCGGGGTTGGTGCTGGCGCCCGACATATAGCGCCGGTTCGAGAACATGTTGGCGGTGCCCCACAGCAACTTCGGACCGCCGTTCGCCATCTTTTTCTCGAAATAATCGGCCATCTCGTTCAGGCGCTTGTGGCTTTCGGCCAGACTGTCGCCTTCGGGGCGCACATCATGATCGTGAAAGCAAAAGAACGGCACATCCAGAATGCGGAACATGTCAAAGGCGGCGTCCGCCTTGGCGCGGGCCAGATCCATCGTGTCGGCAGGGAACCACGGGCGCTGGAACGTCTGCCCGCCAAAGGGATCGTTCCCCTCCCAGACAAAGTTGTGCCAATAGCAAACGGCAAAGCGCAGATGATCGGCCATCGTCTTGTCGCCCAGCTTTTCCGGCGCGTTGTAATGGCGATATGCCAGCGGATTGGTGCTGTCTGCCCCTTCAAAGGTCACGGGGGCGATGTCTGCGAAATATTGGCTCACTGTATGTTCTCACGGCTGTAGATGTTCAATTTGATCCTGCCGGCATCGGCAGGAGGTGTGATGGAATCCGTCAGGTCACGCATGACCCCGACGGCGGCAATGACGCCCGCGCGAATGTCCTGATCAATCACCAGATCAAAGGTGCCGGTGCGCAGCGCCTCGCGCGAAATCTGGGTCAGTTCGTGCACGATGGTTACGGGCTTGGGGTCCAGCGTGCCGACCGCGCGCACCAGCCCGCGATTGCCCGCCCCGATGGCATAGATCCCGGCAATCGGCCGGTCGCGGGCCGCGTCCAGAACGATCTGTTCCACCCGGGCGGCATCGTCAGCCCCCTGGGCTGCGGGCAACAACGTGCAACCGTCGAACCGCTCTTGCATGACCATCTGGAACCCCAGCAAACGCTCGCTGTGGTCCCGCGCGGCCAGCGACCCCGCAATCATCAGGATGTTACCCGCATCCTTGATGAACCGCCCCATGAACTCGGCCGCGGTGCGCCCCGCCATGACGTTGTCGGGGCCGACATAGGCGTCCCGCCCCGAACTGGGCAGGTCCGCGACAAGGCTGACAACCCTGACACCGGAGGCAAGAAGCGATGCGATTTCCTCGTTGATCTCGGGGGCCTCGCTGACCATCACCGCGACCGCATCGCAATCCAGATTGCGCAACGCCGCGATCTGATCCTCGACATCAAAGGGACGGGTCGGGACGATCTGGACAACCACCTGTTCCTCCCGCAGCCGATGCTGTTCCTGCGCAAGTGCCGCGTGCAACAAGGCCACAAAGCCGGTGTCGCCGGTCGGCACGACAAAACAGAAGCGATAGATGCGGCGGCGCGACAGGTTGGCGGCGGCCAGATTGCGGACATATCCGGTCTGGACAACAGCCGCCTTGACGCGATCCACGACCTTGGCCGACACGCCGCCGCGATTGTTCAGAACGCGATCGACGGTCGCAAGGCTAACCTGCGCCACCTCAGCGACATCGCGTACCGTTGGCCCGCTCATCCCGATTCCCCCCCCAGTTGCCCAAGGATCGGAGAATTCTTGAGGTACGTCAATCAAATTTCTGACGGCAATGCCTCAAATGCCATGAGGCCGCCCCCGGGGCGCGCGGGCTTACCTGCCAGAAAACACGGATCGCCAACTAAGACATACGGGTATCTCGGCCGTGATTCCCGTCATGTGCCCTCACGGGCCCTTGTGCTGTACCGAACAGGATGGCGGGTCGCGGGCCATAATAGCATAACATGCTGTTAATGAACGATTTTATCACACGCGCGAATTCCCGCCCATGCCATTTGCCAGAATCACCGGTCACCGATACTGACTCTCAAAAAAACACGGGCAGTCAAAATCATGTTACGAACCAACATCGCGCGCAAACTTCCCTGGGCTTTTCTGGCCTTGGGCATGCTGGTTTCAGCCTGCGCCCAGAAACCTGAAGTTACGCACAGCGGGATCGATCAGAACCGTTTGACGCTGGCGTTGATGGAGGTTGAGGCAAAGCACGAACGCGGCGCGCGCGTGTGGTGCGTGCCATTCGCCCGCGATCTGAGCGGCATTGAAATTTACGGAAATGCGAACCTGTGGTGGGACAAGGCCAAGGGCCTCTACCCGCGCGGCAACGCACCGGCCCCCGGCTCGGTTCTGGCCTTCCGGTCAACCAGCAAAAATCCCATGGGTCACGTGGCAGTGGTTTCGCAAATTCTCTCTGACCGGATGATCCAGGTGGATCATGCCAACTGGGAGAAAAACAGGGTCACGATGAAAATGGTTGCCGTTGACGTGTCCAAGTCAAATGACTGGACCGCTGTGCGCCTTGAAAGCGCCCCTGGCAGCCTTGGATCGACCTATCCGACCCACGGGTTCATCTATCCCGCCGCAAACCAGTCCAAGATCGCATCGCGCATGTAAAAGGCAGCCCTGCCGCGCGTCGCGGGCAGGGTTCAGCGCGCCAGCAATGGCGCGATCAGTCCGGCAATACGCGCTGACCCTTTTCGTGACGGATGCAAACGGTCCGACGCGAAAAGGGACAGGTCGTCCGCCCGGAACACGTCATCCATATCCGCCAGCGTCACCCCGGCATCAGATCCGGCCATCCGCCGCAGCCGGTCCTCCAACACCTGATAGGGCCTTTCGCACGCGGTGCCCGCATACCGTGGCGCGGTATAGTAGTCCGCCCAGATCACCTTTGACCCGCGCGCGCGCAGATCGGCCACCAACGCAGGGATCGCACCCTGGGTCCCGTTTTCGGAAATCAGCCGATCCAGAACCGCCCCGCAGTCAGAGCAATTGCAATTCGCGCTCAGGTCGTTGGCGCCGCCGTTCAAAATCACCCACTCGGGCCGCACCCCCTCCAGCTGTGCCGGAATGTTCAATGGCCCGATGCCGCCGATGATACGCGCAGAGGGCAAGGAAACATCCCCGACAGGTGCGCCCAGACCCGCGCGCAAACCGTCAGCGACAGAACCGCCTGCGGTCCGGTTCCAGGCCATGACGGAATCCCCCGCCACAACGATGCGTGCATCCTGCGGCACGCCGCGTCCACAGGCGCTCATCAGGCACAGGACGAATATGATACAGTATTTCATTCTCGTGAATTAGTCCGCCCGACAGCGCGCTCAAGCCATACTGACGAAATCTTGCAAAGATCGTCCGCACCAGACACGGGCCCGCGCAAGGAACCCCCGCAAGCGGACGTATGAAGTTTTTTTGTCTCTTCCGTAATTGCATTGACCATCCCCGTCCTCCTGCGCAGACTGATGCGCACAAGGGAGGCTGATGGCCGCCCGTATCTGCCATGGAACCCGGGGGGCCTAATGTCTGAATTTTCAAGAATTTTCGCCGCAACCACTGTCGCGCTGGGAATGGGCTTGTCGCCACTGGCCGCCGCCGCCGACCAGATCGTCATCGGCCTGCAACAGGAACCGACCACGCTTGATCCCACCGCCGACGCCACCGCGTCGATTGACGGCATGATGACCATGAACGTGTTCGAGGCGCTGACCATCGTGGCCGAGAATGGCGAAGTCCAACCGAACCTGGCCACCGGCTGGAAAATTTCGGATGATGGGCTGACCTATACATTCCAGCTGGCCCAGGACGTGACATTCCACGACGGCACCACCTTTGACGCCGACGACGTGGTGTTCTCTTTCAACCGTGCCATGGCCGAAGACAGCGTGAACCCGTCCAAGTCGATCTTCAAACCGATCGAGAGCGTCACTGCCATCGACCCGCACACCGTTGAAATCAAACTGTCGCGCAAGGATGCGTTCTTTTTGTTCAACATGGGTCAGGGCGACAGCGCCATCGTGGCCTCTGAATCGGTGGACACCAACAACACCAACCCCGTAGGCACCGGTCCGTTCAAATTTGACAGCTGGACCCGGGGCGACCGCCTGACACTGGTGAAAAACCCGGACTACCGCGACGCCGCAGGCGTGGCGCTGGACAAGGTCGAGTTCCGCTTTATCTCGGACCCTTCTGCCGCCACCGCCGCGATGATGGCCGAAGAGCTGGACGCCTTCCCCGGCTTTCCCGCGCCCGAGCTGCTGACCCAGTTCGAAGCCGACCCGCGCTTTCGCGTGAACATCGGTTCGACCGAGGGCGAGGTCATTCTGGCCATGAACAATTCGAAACCGCCCTTTGACAACATCGACGTGCGCCGCGCCGTGGCCACCGCCGTGAACCGCGACGAGATCATCGAAGGCGCGATGTACGGTCAGGCCGTGCCCATCGGCAGCTTCTATCCCCCGCACGGCACCGCATACGTGGACCTGACCGACGCCTATCCGCACGACACGGCCAAGGCCAAGCAGATGTTCGCGGACGCGGGTGTCGAAGGCACCACCATGACCCTGCGCGTGCCGCCCTTCCCCTATGCCACACGGTCGGCTGAAATCATCCAGTCGGAACTGGCCGCGGCCGGCATCGACGCCAAGGTTGAAAACGTCGAATGGGGCTTCTGGATCGACGAGATCTATAAGAAAAAGAACTATGACATGACGATCATCGCGCACACCTCGCCCAACGACATGGGCAACTTTGCGCGCGGGCCGGATTATTTCTATGGCTACGATGACGCCAAGTTCAACGACCTGTGGGGCCAGATCGAAACCGAGGCCGACCCCGCCAAGCGCGACGCGCTGCTGCAAGAGGGCCAGCGGTATCTGACCGACCAGTCGGTGCATGTGTTCCTGTTCCAGTTGCCGCTGCTGGGTGTCTTCAAGACCAGCGTCGAAGGCTACTGGTCGTCCTCCCCTGTTCTGTACATGCCCCTTGCCGGTGTGACGAACGCAGGCTGACAAGGATCGGCCGCAGGGCTTCGGGCACTGCGGCCGGATCAAGCGGATGTGGTATTTCATCTTTCGCCGGACGGCCGGTTTCGTGGCGACGCTGTTTGTGGTGTCCGCCGTGGTCTTTGCCGTGATGAATGTGCTGCCGGGTGATCCGGCGCTGACCATTCTGGGGCTGGACGCGACCGACGACGCGCTGGCTGCGCTGCGCGAACAGTTGGGGCTGAACCAGCCGGTGCTGGCGCGCTATGTCTCGTGGATATGGAACGCTTTGCAGGGCGATTTCGGCATCAGCCATTCGTTCCGCGTGCCGGTGTCCGAGCTGATCGCGGAACGGCTGCCGATGACCATATCGCTGGCCGTGGCGGGCATGATCTTTACGCTGGTGATCGCGCTGAGCCTGGGCATCGGTGCGGCGGCGCGGCACCGCAAGGTGGGCGACTGGGGGGTGATGTTCATCTCGCAGATCGGGATCGCGGTGCCTGCGTTCTGGCTGTCGATGCTGCTGGTGTTGCTGTTCGCGGTCAAACTGCGCTGGCTGCCGCCCGGCGGGTTCGCGGGCTGGTCCGATCCGGTGGCGGCGATGCGGTCGCTGGTGTTGCCGACCATTGCCCTGGGCGTGGTGCAGTCGGCGGTGCTGGCGCGGGTCACGCGGTCGTCGGCGCTTGAGGTCATGCGGCAGGATTTCGTGCGAACCGCCCGCGCCACGGGCCTGTCGCGGCGGCGGGTGTTGTGGCGGCATGTGTTGCCGAACGCGCTGGTGCCGATCGTGACCATCGTGGGGATGCAGTTTGCGGCGCTGGTCACGGGCACCATCGTGATCGAAAACGTGTTCTACCTGCCGGGGCTGGGGCGGCTGATATTCCAGTCGATTTCCAACCGCGACCTGCCGACGGTGCAGGCGCTGGTGATGCTGTTTGCCGCCATCGTGGTGACGGCCAATTTCGTGGTCGACCTGCTGTACGTGGTGATCGACCCGCGCCTGAAGGCCCGCACATGACCCGCCGGTGGCCTGTCAATTTCATCCTTGGCGCGGTGCTGGTGGCGCTAGTTGTCGGCACCGCCGCCCTGTCGCTGGTGTGGACACCGCATGACGCGACGCTGATGACGATTTCGAACAAGTTCGCGCCCCCGTCGGCCACCCACTGGCTGGGCACCGACCAGTTGGGCCGCGATGTGCTGTCGCAACTGATGGCGGGCGCGCGCAATTCGATGGCGGTGGCGCTGGTGGCGGTGCTGCTGGGCGGGTCGGTCGGCGTGGCGCTGGGGTTGCTGGCCTCGGCCCTTGGCGGCTGGGTCGAGGACGGAGTGATGCGGCTGGCCGATCTGGGCTTTGCCTTTCCGGCGCTGCTGTTTGCGATCATGCTGGCGGCGGTGTTCGGTCCGTCGCTGACAAATGCCGTGCTGGCGATTGCGTTTATCAACATTCCGGTCTTTGCCCGTGTGACGCGGGGGGCGGCCAATCAGGTGTGGACGCTGGACTATGTGCTGGCGGCCCGCGCGGCAGGGATGAACCGCTTTGCCATCAGCCGCGACCACATCCTGCCCAACATCGCCGCCGCGATCATCGTGCAGGCGACCATCGAATTCGCCGTTGCCATCCTGGCCGAGGCGGCGCTGTCCTACCTTGGCCTTGGCGCGCAACCGCCCGCGTCCAGTTGGGGCCGCCTGCTGTCCGAGGCGCAGACGCTGATGTATCTTGCGCCGCAACTGGCGATCTATCCGGGGCTGTGCATCGTCGTGGCGGTTGTCGGCTTTGGCCTGCTGGGCGACGGGCTGCGCGACATGTCCGACCCCCGCCTGTCGAGAGAGCGTTAGATGTTCCAGCTTGCCGATTTTTCCGTCAGCTTTGGCCATGCCACCGCCCTGCGCCGGGCCACGCTGGACATCCGTCAGGGCGACCGGCTGGGCATCGTCGGTGAAAGCGGGTCGGGCAAGACCATGCTGGCGCTGGCCCTGATGGGCATGGCCCCTGACGCGGCAACACTCAGCGGGCGGCTGACCATCGACGGCCACGACATGACCCACGCGACGGAACGCACCTGGCAGCAGATGCGCGCGCGGCGGGTTGCGATGATCTTTCAGGAGCCGATGAGCGCGCTGAACCCGCTGCGCCGCATCGGGGATACGGTGATGGAGCCGCTGCTGGTCCACGAGGGGTTAAGCCGCGCACAGGCGCAGGACCGCGTGCTGGCGCTGTTCGAGGAAGTCGGCATTCCCGACCCCGCCGCGCGGTTGCGCATGTTCCCACACGAGCTCAGCGGCGGCCAGCGTCAGCGGGTGCTGATCGCGCTGGCGCTGGCGTGCAACCCCGCGCTGCTGATCGCGGACGAACCGACGACGGCGCTGGATGCGAACGTGGCGCTGCGCATCACCGATCTGCTGGTGCGGCTGGCGCGCGAACGCGGCATGGCGCTGGTGTTCATCACCCATGACCTGGCCGCCGTGGCGCGCACCACCAAGGACATCGTGGTGATGTACGGCGGTGACATGATCGAACGCGGCCCGACCGCGCAAGTCCTGTCCAACCCCGCGCATCCCTATACGCAGGGGCTGCTGGCCGCGCGCCCCGACCCCACCGTCCCGCCGCGTGACGCGGATGGCAAGCGCCGCCGCCTGCCAACCCTGCCGGGCACCGTGCCGCCGCTGGCCGCGCTGCCCCAGGGCTGCCGTTTCTCGGGCCGGTGCAGTGTCGAGCTGCCGCACTGCGCGGGCACCCGCCCCGTGGATCACGCCGTGGATGTGGACCGCTCTGCCGCCTGTCACCTGCTGGGGGCCGCGCCATGACCGCCCCGCTGCTGGACGCCCGCAACCTGACCCGCCGCTACCGCCTGCCGCGCACGTCGCTGCTGCACCCGGCGCCGGTGCTGACGGCGGTGGACAACACCAGCTTCACCATCCGCGCGGGCGAAACGCTGGGCGTGGTGGGGGAATCCGGCTCGGGCAAGTCGACCCTCGCCCGCATGGTCATGGCGTTCGAGACACCGGACGCGGGCGAGGTGCTGTTTCAGGGGCAGAACCTGCACGCCCTGTCGCCTTACGAATTGCGCCAGCAACGGCAGAAATTCCAGATGGTGTTTCAGGACCCCTTCGGATCGCTCGACCCGCGCCGCACTGTGGGCTGGTCGATTGCGGAACCCATGCGCGCGATTGGCAGCGACGGGGACACCGCCCGCCGCACCGCCGAGGCGCTGGAACAGGTCGGCCTGCCCGCCCGCGACGCGGACAAATACCCGCACGAGTTTTCCGGCGGCCAGCGCCAGCGCATCGCCATTGCGCGTGCCATCGTCACCCGCCCCGCCCTGCTGGTCGCGGACGAGGCGGTGTCGGCGCTGGATGTGTCGGTGCAGGCGCAGATCCTGAACCTGCTGATGGACCTTCAGGACGATCTGGGGCTGGGCATCCTGTTCATCAGCCACGATCTGGCTGTCGTCGCGTCGATCTGCGACCAGATACTGGTCATGCAGCACGGCAAACCGCTGGAATCCGGCCCCGCCGCGCAGGTCTTGCGCAGTCCGGCCCATGCTTATACCCAAACATTGCTGAAGGCCGCAGGAGTTTCCACATGACACGTTTCGTTCACCTGACAGACATCCACGTATCCCACCCCGACGCGGGCGATCCGTCGGCCAATGTGGCCGGAAACGCTGCGATGCTGGAACAGGTGGTTGGGATCATCAACGCCATGGACCGCCAGCCCGATTTCGTCGTGGCCAGCGGCGATCTGACCAACATGGGCGATTCGGCCAGCTATGCGCTGATCCGCGACATCCTGACCCCGCTGGCCGCGCCGCTGGTGCTGGCGCTGGGAAACCATGACAAGCGCGAGGGGTTTCATCAGGTGTTTGAAAACGCCACCTCCGATGCGCCCTATTTCCACGATGCCGTGCACGCGGGCCTGCATGTGATCACGCTGGACACCATGGTGCCGGGCCACGTGGCGGGCACCATTTGCGACGCACAGTTCGACTATCTGGCACAGGCGCTGACCCGTCACGCAGAGCTGCCCAAGGTGATCGTCATGCACCACCCGCCGCGCATCGACGCCGACGGGTTGCCATGGGGCAGCATCGACATGGACAGCACCCACCGGCTGGCCGACATGCTGCGCGGGCATCATGTGGCGGCGATCCTGTCGGGGCACATCCACATCAATCAGGTCACCCAGTGGCACGGCATTCCCATCGTCGTCTCGATGGGGCTGAATTCCACCGTCGACCTGCTGGAAACCCGCGACCTTCGCATCGTCGAAGGCCGCACCATCGGCATGTGCGACTGGCGCGACAGCGGGCTGACCGTCAGCTTTGTCCCCCTGACACCCGAAGCGCGCGAACTGGGCGTGATCGACCGCGCGCGCCTGCTGGCGTTCTCATGACCGCAGGCAAACGGCACCTGCCCGTCGAGGGCGCGTTCAACATCCGCGACCTTGGCGGATACCAGACACGTGCAGGCACGCCGATCCCGTGGCGGCGGTTCCTGCGGTCGGACAGCCTGCACCGCATCGCACCGCAGGAAATCAGCCGCCTGCACGACGAGGGTCTGCGCGCGGTCATCGACCTGCGCACCAGCGCCGAGGTGGCCAGCGCCCCCAATCCCTTTGCTGCCTACGCAGATGTGCGGTATCTGAACCTGCCGCTGTTCGACGACCTGTCGCCGCAAGCGATGTCGGACGCCGCGCAAGAGGGCGACCATCCGCTGTTCACCTTTTACATGACGGCGCTGGAAACCCGTGGCGATGCGATCTGCGAAATCCTGACCGAAATGGCCCGGATCGACGACGGCGCGGTTCTGTTCAACTGCACCGCAGGCAAGGACCGCACCGGCATCATCGCGGCGCTGCTGCTGGGCATCGCCGGTGTGCGCCGCGAACAGATCATCGCCGACTATGCGCTGACCGCCGAGTTTATCCCCGATCTGGTGGCCGAGTTTCTGGACATCTCGCGCGCCAACGGCGGCGACACCGAACGCTATGCCCGCATGTTGGAAAGCCCCGCCGAAACGCTGGCCGCGACAATGGACGCGATCCGCGCGAAATACGGCACCTTCCGCAGCTATCTACAGTCGATTGGCCTGCCCGAAGACGTGCGCCTGACCCTGCGCGCGCGTCTGAACGGCACCCAAGGCTAGGTCAGCGTTTGTGCGACCCGATCAGCCTGTCCAGCATCTGCATCTCGTCATCGGTCAGGTCGGTCAACGGTGACCGCACCGGCCCTGCGTCAAACCCTTGCAGGCGCACACCGGCCTTGATGGCGGACACGGCGTAATCCTTGTTGCGGTTGCGAATGGACATGAACGGGTAGAAGAAATCGTTCAGGATGGCGGTACACCGGTCGCGGTTTCCGGCGCGCAGGGCGTCGTAGAATTCGATTGCCAGACCGGGGACAAAGTTGAACACCGCCGACGAATAGGTGGTGAAACCTGCGCCCAGATAGGCCTCGGCGAACAGTTCGGCGGTGGGCATTCCGCCCAGATACATCAGCCGGTCGCCCATTTTGGCGGTGACCTGACGCACCAGACCGATGTCGCCCGACCCGTCCTTGAACCCGATCAGGTTGGGGCAGTCGTCGCACAGCCGCGCCAGCGTGTCGGGGTGCAGGATCGAATTGTCGCGGTTGTAGACCATCACGCCAATCCCGACCGACTGGCAGACCCGTTTGACGTGGGCGTACAGCCCGTCCTGCGGCGCGTCGATCAGATAGTGGGGGATCAGCAGAATGCCATCGGCCCCGGCCTTTTCCGCCGCCTGCGCGATGTCCACCGCGATTTCCGTGCCATAGCCACAGCCTGCGACAATCGGGATCGACCCTGCCGATGCTTTGGCTGCGGTCACGATTTCGGGGATTTCCGACGGTTTCAGCGAGAAAAACTCGCCCGTGCCACCGGCGGCGAACAGCGTGGCGGCGGGGTATTGCGACAGCCAGCTTATGTGATCCTCGTAAACGGGGCGGTTGAACGCGCCGTCCGCGCCAAAGGGGGTCACGGGAAAGGACAAAAGCCCGGACCCAAGGGATGTTTTCAGATCAAGCGGGTTCATGGGATGCTCCGGTTGCAGGGGTTGGCCAAGGGGTAGCCAACTTATCAGACATCTGTCAACAACTTGTATGATCTATTTGGACGGACCGCGCAAAAGATTGCGATAGCGTTGCTGACTTCCCAGCAAATGATGGCGCATCGCGGCGCGTGCGTCATCGGCATTGGCCTGTGCTATGGCGTTGGCAATCGCGCGATGTTCGGCTGAAATCAGCGCGATATAGCTGTCCGTGCTGTGCTGTCCCCCCGCCCCTTCCAGACGCGACCGGGGGATCGACGCCTCGCCCATCATGTCCAGAAACTCGACAAAGCGGGGGTTGTTCGCCGCCAGCGCCACCGCGCGGTGAAAGCGGAAATCGGCCTGCGTCGTTGGCTGGCCCTCTTGCGCCAGCGCGCGCACCTCGGCCTCGGCCTGATAAATCTCGTCTTCCTGCGCGGGTGACCGGCGTGTGGCCGCCAGTGCCGCCGCCTCGATCTCGACCGCTGTGCGCAGCTCAAGCACCTCGATTATCGAGGAAATCTTGTCGACATCCACCACCTGAAACGGGCGCACCTCGGGTTCGGTGGGCGGCAGGACAAACACCCCTGCGCCCTGTCGCGGCTCGACCAGACCATCGGCGCGCAGCGTTGCAATCGCCTCGCGGATCACGGTGCGCGACACGGCGAATGTTTCGGTCAGGCGCGCTTCGGATGGCAGCTTGTCCCCGACGGCATAGCGCCCTGCGGTGATCTGTTCGCGCAGCGCGGCAACCACACCGGCCACAAGGTTGCCCCGTGCGCGTTGCGGGACGAGGGGCGATTTTGGCGGCGGCGGTTCGTCCATGGCACAGGTCCTTTTCTGTGATGACTAAAGCGGTATCGCGGCAAATTTGTCAAACCTTGTGCAAAGTCATCATATGTATTTACACTCCTCCCCGGCATCCGCCGACAAAACGCCATGACGAAAGAGGCCCCATGAAACGACTGTTGATCACCGGCGCTGCCGGAACCCTTGGCAAACTGGCCCGCGCGCGGCTGGGCCATATGGCCGATGTGCTGCGCCTGTCCGATATTGCCGACATGGACCCCGCGCAGAACAACGAAGAGGTCGTGCCCTGCGATCTGGGCGACGAAGCCGCCGTGCACGATCTGGTGCAGGGCTGCGACGGCATTCTGCATCTGGGCGGCATTTCCGTGGAACGGTCGTGGGATCAGATCCAGCGCGGCAACATCACCGGCGTCTATAACCTGTACGAGGCCGCCCGCGCGCACGGGCACCCGCGCATCCTGTTTGCCACGTCGAACCACACCATCGGTTATTATCGTCAGGATCAGGTGCTGACCGTCAGCGATCCGGTCAAGCCTGACGGGCTTTACGGTGTGTCCAAATGCTTTGGCGAGGCGATGGCGTCGATGTACCATTCGAAATTCGGACAGGAAACCGCGCTGGTGCGCATCGGGTCGTGTCTGGACAAACCCCGCGACCGGCGGATGATGTCCACCTGGCTGTCGCCCGATGATTTCGTGTCGCTGATCGAATGCGTGTTCCGCGCGCCGATGCTGGGCTGTCCGGTCATCTGGGGCGTGTCCGACAACAACGCGGGTTGGTGGAACACTGAAACCGCCAAGTTGGTCGGCTGGCGGCCCAAGGACAACTCGGAAATATTCCGCGCCGAGATCGAGGCCACCCCGCGCCCGCCCGCCGACGCCCCGCAAAGCGTCTATCAGGGCGGTGTGTTCACCGCCGAGCCGATCCACAAGGCGTGACGCGCCGCGCCCTGAACCGGCGCAGCGGCGCACCGGCGCGCTAGAGCAGCGCCGCCAGTTCTTCTTTCTTGACCTTGCCCGTGGCGGTCATGGGCAGCCCGTCAACCAGCCGGATTTCCGGCACTTTGAACGAAGCCATCTGTTCGCGACACCAGGCGCGCAGGCTGTCGGCGTCGATGCCGTGGGCCTGTTCGGGGTCCAGATGGACAAAGGCGACCGGCACCTCGCCCTTGGCCTCGTCCTTGCGGCCAATCACGCCCGACCCCAGAATTGCGGGGTGGCGTCCCAGCAGCATTTCGATCTCGGTGGGGAACACCGGCATGCCGTTCACCTTCAGCATTTCCTTGCGCCGCCCCAGGTAGTGCACAAAGCCGCGGGTGTTCACCAGTCCGATGTCGCCGGTGTGCAGCCAGCCATCGCGCAGGGCGTGCGCCGTCGCGTCCGGTTTGTTCCAATAGGACTTCAAAACGGAAGGCGAGCGCAGGCAAATCTCGCCGGTCTCGCCAATCGGTTTCAGCGCGCCGGTTTCGAAATCGCAAATGATGATGTCGGTTTCGGGCACAGGCAGGCCCACGAACACCGGCTGTTGTTGCAGGTCATAGTCATCGTCTTGCAGGCCCAGGGTAAAGGTGTCGCAGGTGTTGGTTTCGGTCATGCCATAGGCCAGTTCGACCATCGTGGCGCCGGTCAACGCGCGCCATTCGTTGCGGAACGCGGCGCCCAGTTTCTTGACAAAGGAACAGACCGAGGTGGTGCGCAGCGATGTCAGGTCATGGTCGCGGGCGCGCGGGTGGCGCATGACCTCGACCGCGTTGTCGACCAGCAGCGTGACGATGGTGGCGCGATGTTCGGCCACCGTCGCCATCCAGCCCACCGCGTCCCAGCGGTGCAGGATGCTGACCGCAGCGCCGGTGTAGACAGGGGCCAGCACGCCCAGATCCTCGCCCGCGATCCAGAACATCGGGAAAAAGTTGACCATAACGTCGTCCGGCCCCGCATCGGCCATCGCGCAGCCGCAGAATGACGCCGCCGTGTACAGCATATCGCCGTGGGTGTGCACGCAGCCCTTGGGCATGCCCGTGGTGCCGCCGGTGTAGTTCAGCGCCGCGACCGCATCCAGATCGGTGCAATCGGGTCCGGCGAAGGGCGTGGCCGTCTTCAGCGCGTCCAGCAGCCGTTCGATCCCGTCCGCCTGTGGCGCATCGCCCATGCCGGTGGGGCGCGGCACCGCGCCGCCGTCGCCCGCCATTTCGGCGGCCCCGGTGGCCCACATCATCCGCACCGGCGTGTCGCCCGCAACCGATGCCACCAGCGGCGCCAGATCGTCCTGAAACACCAGCGTTTGCGCGCCGCTGTCGTTCAGTTGATAGGTCAGCTCGATGCCCTTGAACATCGGGTTCACCGGCACCAGTATCGCGCCCAGTTTCATGATCCCCCAAAAGCAGATCAGGAACTGGGGACAGTTGCCCATCATCACCGCCACACGGTCGCCCGCGTTCACTCCGCGTGCCTGCAACAGCCCTGCGAAACGGTCGGACGCGCCGTCGATTTCGGCCCAGCTTAGCGTGCGGCCATAGTAATGCACCATCGCATCGTCGGGCCGTGCCTTGGCTTCGGCGCGCAGGTATTGGCTCATCGGGGTTTGGCCCAGACGGTGGTTGATGTCGCGCGATACGCCCTTGGGCCAGCTTTCGGCCTGCCGGTGGCGCAGGTCTGCGATATGCTCTTCGATCTGTTGGTTCCGGGTCATTCCGCCCTCCTCTCCGAAAATCTGTCAGGGGCGCGCATTACGTGCGCGCCGCCATGCGCATCCCCTTGGCGATCCAGCCGCGGGTGTCCGCCGGATCAATCACTGCGTCGATTTCATGGGTCGAGGCGACGTTGATCGCACTGCCGCGCGCATAGAGGTCCGCCACCAGCCGGTCATACAGCGCCGCCCGCGCGTCGGGGTCGGTTTCGGCCTCAAGCTCTTTGCGATAGCCAAGCTGAACCGCGCCTTCCAACCCCATCGGGCCGAATTCCCCCGTGGGCCACGCCAACGAGAATGCAGGTTCGCCCAGACTGCCCGCCGCCATTGCCTGTGCGCCGATGCCATAGCCCTTGCGCAGGCAGACAAAGAACAGCGGTGACGTCAGGTTGGCCCCCGCCGAGATCAGATCACACGCCGCCGCGACCGCGCCTTGCGTCTCGCTTTCGGGGCCGACCATGAAGCCCGGCGTGTCGCACAGCGACAGCACCGGCAGGTTGAACCGTCCGCACAGATTGATGAACCGCGCGCCCTTGGCCGAGGCCGCCGCGTCCAGCGCGCCGCCCAGATGCTGCGGGTTGTTGGCGATCACGCCCATGGGGCGGCCTTCGATCCGCAGAAACCCTGTCACCATGCCCTTGGCGTGGTCCGCACCCAGTTCCAGAAAGCTGCCGGTGTCGGCCAGCCCTGCGATCACCGGACGGATCAGATACGACCGCTTGCGGTTCTCGGGGATCATATGGCGCAACGCGCGCTGGTCGGGGGCGTCCCAGTCGCTTAGCGGTCCCTGGAAATACGACAGCACGTCGCGGGTGGCCTGAATGGCGGCGTCGTCATCCTGGGCCAGAATGTCCACCAGTCCCGTTTCGGCGTGCATCGGCGCGGGGCCGATGTCCTTGGGGTGATAGGCCCCGATGCCGCCCGCTTCGATCATCGCGGGACCGGCCAGCCCGATCCAGCTTTCGCGGGTGGCGATGCGAATGTCGCCCGCCCCGAACAGCGCCGCGTTGCCCGCAAAGCAAAAGCCGGAGCTGACCGTGATCCGTGGCCCCCAGCCGCGCAGCCGCGCGAAGGCGGCGAATGTGGTGGTCTTCAGCCCCGATTGCACGGTTTCGGCAAAATCGTCGTCATTGGGCCGCCCGCCGCCGCCTTCGGCAAAGAACACCGACGCCAGCCCGCGGTCCCGTGCCACTTCGATCATGCGGTCGGTTTTCAGGTGGCCAAAATAGCCTTGTGTGCCCGCCATCACCGTGGAATCGTAAGCCATCACCGCCACCTGTGCGCGGTCTTCGGCAAAGCGGTCGGCGTTCATCGACCCCACGCCGGTGACAATCCCGTCGGCGGGCGAAATGTCGATCAGCGCATCAAGCCCCAGCTTGCGCCGTTGGCCCGCCAGAACAAGCTGGCCGTATTCGTGAAAATCCCCGCCCGCGCACAGGGCCGCGACAACCTCGCGCGTGGTGCGCTGGTTGCGGCTGCGGCGGCGTTCGACCGCCTTGGGGCGGTTTTCGTCCAGCGTGCGCGCCAGACGGTCGTTCAAGGCCTGCAAATCGGGGCGGATGTGGTCGGGGTCGGCCACCGCATCGTCGGTGGCAACCGCGTCCAGCGTATCATCGGGGGTGACGGCCAGAACCGGCGTGCCCGCTGCAATCGTCTGCCCCGCCTGCGCATAGACGGCAGCCACCACGCCGCCGGTTTCGGCCAGCACCGTGTGCTGCATCTTCATCGCCTCGAACAGGGCGACGACCTGACCCCTGGCAATCTGGTCACCGACGGCGACCTGCACCTCTTGGACCATCGCCTGCATCGGCGCGCGCAGGGCGGTGGTGCCGTCGGGGATGTCAAAGGTATCGGCGGCCTCGGGGCCCTCTGCCTCGAAATACCGCGTGTGCCCTGCATCCGCAGGCATATCCAGCGCCTGCGTGTCCAGCGTGCGCACGTCCACGTCCCATGCGGTGATCTCGGGCCGTTTCAGCAGGGCGCGCAGAAAGCCGATGTTGGTGCCCACGCCGCCGATATGGAATTCGGACAGCGCCCGCTCGGCCCGGGCGAACAGCCGCCCCAGATCACCCGAGGTGTCGTGCACCACCAGCTTGGCCAGCAGGCTGTCAAAAGCGGGGTTGGTGCTGTAGCCCGCATAGGCACAGCTGTCGATCCGCACGCCGGGACCGGACGGGATCGCGTAGCTGTCCAGACGCCCGCCGGTGGGGGTGAACCCGCCCTGCCCGTCCGGCGTTTCGGCATTGATCCGCGCCTGCACCGCGAACCCTTTGGGCGGCGCGGGCGGATGGGTCAGACCAAGATCGGCAAGCGATTGCCCCGACGCCAGCCCAAGCTGAAGTGCCACCAGATCAAGGCCGGTGATCGCCTCGGTGATCGTATGTTCCACCTGGATGCGCGGGTTGGTTTCGATGAAATAAAACGCGCCGCCAGCCTCGACCAGAAATTCCACCGTGCCCAGCCCGCGATAGTCGCAGGCCCGTCCGATGGCGACCGCCGCGCGCAGCACCCCGTCGCGGGTGGCGTTGGGCAGGTGCGGCGCGGGGGCCAGTTCGATCACCTTCTGGTGCCGCCGCTGCACCGTGCAGTCGCGTTCCCACAAGTGGGTCACGTCCTGCCCGTCACCGACGATCTGCACCTCGATGTGGCGCACCGATTGCAGGAACCGTTCGGCATAAAGCTGGTCGTCGCCAAAGGCGGCCAATGTCTCGGCCCGCGCCTGTGCAAATGCCGCGTCGATGTCGCCCGCGTCCCGCACGATGCGCATCCCGCGCCCGCCGCCGCCGTTCACCGCCTTGATCATCAGCGGCGCACCGCCCTGCGCGTCAAAAAACGCGTGCAGCTCCGCCGCCGTCGCCAGCGGGTCCGACCCGTGCAACACCGGCACGCCTGCATCCTCGGCCAGCGCACGGGCCGACACCTTGTCCCCCTGCCGCCGCAGCGTCGCGCCATCGGGACCGACAAAGATCAGACCGGCCGCCGCACAGGCATCGGCAAAATCTGCCCGCTCGCTTAGCAATCCGTAGCCGGGGTGCACCGCGTCACAGCCGGTGTCGGTGGCAATGGCGATCAGGGCGGCGATGTCCAGATAACCGGCCACGCCCGCCTGTGGCAGCACGCGCACCTGATCGGCGTGTTTGATGTGCAACGAGGTCGCGTCGTCCGCCGTGTGCACCGCCACCGTTTCCACCCCAAGGGCTGCCGCCGTGCGTGCCACGCGAATGGCGATTTCGCCGCGATTGGCAATCAACAGCCTTTTGATCATGCGGTGGTGCCCCCTGTTTCCGGCCTTCGTGCCGTTCGGATATTATGTAAATCCTTGCCGCATCGGCCTTTCGGATGCCACTCTTACCAAACGTTCCTAAGACCGGTTTTTCGTGCCGCGCGTGCAAAGGTCACAAGGCGCAGGCCCGCGCTGTGGTGGGCGATGCGCTGCGTGGCACTGTCCCCGATCGCTCAGCCCTCGGGCAGCCAGACGGTGAATTCGGCCCCGCCCGCGTCGCGGTTGCGCACCGAAATCAGCCCTCCCGCCCGCTGGATCAGCGTCTGCGAAATCGACAGGCCCAGCCCGGTGCCTTCGCCCCGTTTGGTGGTAAAGAACGGATCGAACACCGACGCCAGTTGATCGGGCGGCACGCCCGGCCCGCTGTCCTGCACCACCAGCGCCGCGCCGCCGCGCGGGTCGGGGTGCAGCCGCAGGGTCAGATCCCCGCCGCCGCCCATCGCCTGCACCGCGTTGACCACCAGATTGACGATCACCTGCTGGACCTCGCCGGTGTCCACCCGCACCAGTGGCGCCGCATCGAAATGACAGGTGACGGTGATCTGGTGCTGGCTGATCAGATGATCGACCAGCACCAGACAGTCGCGCACCACGGGGGCCAGATCGACCTGTTCCTGATGGTCGGCAAAATCCGACGGGGCGGCGAATTTCAACAGCTTGCCCACGATCGCCTCGATCCGCGACACCTGTTTGTCGATCAGGTCCAGTTCGGTCTGCACCGGCGCCGCCCGGTCGCCCAGGGTCTGGCGGATCACATCGACATTGCCCAGGATCACCGCGACGGGATTGTTGATCTCATGGGCGACACCGGCGGTGATTTCCCCGATCGAGGCCAGCTTTTCGCTCATCACCAACTGCCTGAACGTCTGCTCCAGCTTGGCGTTCGCCTCGCTCAGCTCCGCGGTGCGCTGGTCGACACGTTTGTTCAGTTCCTCGTTCCACGCCCGCAGCCGCAAGTCGCGGTCCTGCACCTGCTCCAGCAGCCCGTCCAGATGTTGCGCCACCTCGCCAATCTCGCCACGGGCCCCCACAGGGCCGATCCGCGCCGACAGATCGCCCCGCCCGACGCGGTTGATCACCTGCGTCATCCGCTCCAGCGGCGCGAAAATGCCCCGTGCCATCCACAGAAACACCGGTGCCGACAGGATCAGCACGGCGGCAAAGGCCGCCATCATCCACAGGAACGCATCCCGCTTGGCCACGTTGAACGGTGCCTCAAGGAAGCCGACGTACAACATGCCCACGCGGTCGCCAAAGCTGTCGGTGATCGGCAGATAGCCCGAGATATACCAGTCGTTGACCACAAACGCGCGGTCCAGCCAGATGCGCCCTGCGCCCAGCACACCGGCGCGCACCTCGGCCGACACCCGCGTGCCCAGGGCGCGCACGTCCTCGAACAAACGCACGTTGGTCGAAATCCGCACGTCGTCCAGAAACAGCGTGGCGGTGCCCTGCCGCGCGCCCGCAGCACCGGCGTGGGCATAGACAAGGTCGTTGATCGTGTCGATGAAATCCAGATTGCGGTTCAGCAGGATGCCCCCCACCAGAACCCCGCGATGCCCGTTCAGGGTGATCGGGCTGGCGGCGTGAATGACCATGCCCCGGTCTTCGATGGCGCGGGTGGTGGGCACGGCAGCCGAGGTGGCAATCAGCGGTATGCGCGCGGTTTCGGCGATCTGCGGCGACAGCCCGGCCAGCGTGTCACTGGCCATGATGTCGATCTGCGCGCTGCCCTGCCCCGCTGCCGCCTGCGCGATCACCGGCCAGATGGCCCCCGCCTGCGCGACCTGCTCGGCGGGCAGGTAATACAGAAACGTCAGCCCCAGCCGGTCGCGGGTCTCGTTGAAATAGCGGGCGCGTTCGTCTTGTGGCCGGTCCAGCCATGCGTTGAACTCGACCGAGGCGGTCACCGCGTTCAGCTCGTCCCCCGTCTTGGCGCGCAGCCGCGACAGGTACTGGCTGGCGATTTTCAGATCACTTTCGACGTTGGCGATCAGCACCTTGTCATAGTCAGCCGTCCACCGCGTCATGCCCAGCAGCAACAGCAGCGGCATCAGCACGATCAGCGGCGCAAGGGCAAGGATCAAAAGACGCAGGCGAACGGATGTCATGGGCGGGCTTTCCTGAGGCTGCGCCAGCCTAGCCCGTCGCGGGCCCGGGGTGAAGCGGTGGTTACCCGCCCTCGCCCTTGCGCGCGGCGGCGCGGCGGGCGGCCAGCGTCGGGCTGCTGTCCAGATCGTCGCTTTCTACTTTCAGCGTGTCATGGCCTGCGGGGCGGCGGGTGCGTTTGCGGCGCTGGCCGTCGTCGGTCGTCTCGATGCTGCGGGGCAGGATCAGCCGGTCAACCACGCTGCGGCGCAGGCCCAGGGTCGAGGTCAGATCGAACATGCGCGCGGCCACGGCATCGGCAGCATCAGGGCGCACCAGCAGGTCAATGCGCACCACGGGGCGGGATTTCTTGCCCATGGCGGTCAGCAACAGCACATCCACCACGCCTGTGGTGCCGCGCAGGGTGTCAGTGGCCGCACCCAGTTCCTCGCCGGTCATATCGTCGATGTCGCAGGACAGTTGCACCAGCGGGTCGTGCATCATGCCGCTTGTCGCGGTGTCGAACATCGTGACCCGCAGGATATTCGGCAGACCTTTCATCACCCGCGTGCCCGCGCCCGATCCGACAGCGGTCAACCGCCCCGGCGGGCGGGTGCCGTGGGTGCCATCCGTGACATGGGCCAGAATGGCCGCTCCCGTGGGCGTCACCCGTTCGCCCGCGATGCCGTCGTCGTGCCAGTCGTAGCCTTGCAGGATCAGCGCCGTCGCAGGGGCCGGCACCGGCAGTTTGCCATGCGCCGTGTCCACCAGACCGCCGCCCAGCGGCAGGGGGGACAGGCTGTAGGTCGCCCCACTCAGCGCCGCGCAAATGCTGCCCGCCGCCGTCACGTCCATCAGCGCGTCCCAATCCGCGATTTCATGGAAATGCACGCGGTCGATGGGAATGTCGTGCACCTGCGCCTCGGCCTGCGCGATACGGTGCAGGATGGCACAGGCGGCGTCGGCCGTGCCGTCAGACAGCGGCGCGGTTTCCAGCAGGGCGCGCATCGCCTTGTAGGTGGTGTCGGCCCCGTGCCGCGCATTGGTGCCGCCCTTGGCCAGAACCAGCTTGAACTGGCGCGACATGATGCCGGATGCCACATGTTCGGTCAGCTCGGGATGCCCCACCTCGGCGGGCAGCACAGCGGCCACATCGGCCAGAACGCGGTCGGTCAGGTCGGGGCGCGCGTGCAGCATGGCGGCGATGAACATATCGCCCGCCGCACCACCGACAGGGTCCAGATGCAGATGCAGCCCCATCAGTGTGCGTCCGGCCAGGGGTTGACCAGCCGGCCATCCTCGAACTGCATTTCCTCCAGCTCTCCGATAATCTCGAACCCCGGACGGTCGCGCAGCTCGGGCAGCATCGCCTCGGAGGCATAGAGGTATTCAAGGTGCAGCGTGTTGGGGATACGCAAAAGGCGCGGCTTGGTGATGTCATCGGCACCGCTGGTTTTCACCACCGTTTGAATGGCCGACCGCGCACAGGGCATGACCATCGGCAGCTTGGCCTGCACCAGCACCTGCGAGGTCAGACAGTTGGCATAAACGGCTTCGCGGTCAAAGTTTTCCTCGATCTGCGCGGTGATCACATCGGCCCGCGCGGCCCCGTTGCCATTGCCGTTGCTGCGCGGCGACAGCCCCAGCGCCACCAGCCGTTCGATGTGCAGGTGCACCTGCATCTTGGGGCTGGAAAAACGGTGGGTGATGTTGGGGTCCATACCGGTGCCGGAAAACTCCTTGCCGATCTCGTCCACCACCAGCACGTCCAGCGTGCCCGATGCCGTGGGCTGGTCCAGCGGCCCGACCGGCAGGCGCGGCATGTTGGCCATCGCCTCTTGCAACAGGGGTGCCTCGGCCTCGAGCAGTCCGTCGCTGTCCAGCACCTCGACCCGCGCCAGTTCGTCATAGGCGTTTTCGATGGTGCCGATGCCGAACAGCACCTTGCACCGCTCAAGCTTCATCCGCGCCATCTTGGCGACAAAGATGCCGACGTTGTCGATGCCCCGCGCGTGGCAGTTTTCGGCCCCCGACTGTTTGCCCAGCCCGATCGACAGCATCTTGGCCAGACCGCTTTCGTTGGGCGCGCGGAACGACGTGTGCGGCTTGATCCGGTTGAACAGGATGATGCCGTCGGCGGCATTGGCATAACGGTCCATGCGCACCGACATGCCGTTGTCCAGCACGCCGATTTCGTCTGTCTCCATCGACGACCGGATCGGGCAGCCGATCACGTCCTCGGTCACGCCCAGCTTGGCCAGCAGGGCGGTCTGCCCTTCGGCGGTGGCGCCGCCGTGGCTGCCCATGGCGGGCACCACGAACGGATCAGCCCCGCGCGCGCGGACCTCGGCCACGATGGCGGTCAGCAGTTCGGGGAACACCGCAATGCCACGGCTGCCCGCGGTGATGGCGATGGACATGCCCGGTTTGACCTTGTCGCTGCACGCGGCTCGCGCCATCGCGTCGCGCACGGCGGCGGCGGGGTCGCCGGCGCGGGTGGCGGCAAAGGTCTGGCGGCACAGCGCGATGCGGGGCAGCACGGTGTCCTGCACCAGTTTCACATAATTCGGTGTCATATTGCGCTCTTCCCTGTCAGCCCGTCACGCCAATCGGCCACGGCGCGAATTCTTCTTCCCCGACGCCCAGTGCTTCGGATTTGCTGGCCTGCCCTGACGCCACGGCCAGGATATGGTCGAAAATCTCCTGCCCCAGCTCGGCAATCGTCTTGTCCCCATCAATCACCGTGCCACAGTTGATGTCCATATCGTCCTGCATCTGGGTGAACATCGGCGTGTTCGACGCCAGCTTGATCGTCGGCGACGGATACGACCCAAAGCAAGAGCCGCGCCCGGTGGTAAAGCAGATCAGATTGGCCCCGCCCGCGATCTGCCCCGTGGCAGACACCGGATCAAAGCCGGGGGTATCCATGAACACCAGCCCCTTTTGCGTGACCGGCTCGGCGTAACGATAGACTTCCATCAATCCGGTGCTGCCGCTTTTCTTGGCCCCGCCCAGCGATTTTTCCAACACGTTGGCCAACCCGCCCGCCTGATTGCCGGGGCTGACGACGCCGTTGATCTGCGTGTCGCGGCCACGGGTATAGTCCAGCCACCAGTCCATGCGCTCGACCAGCTTGCGGCCCACGGCCTCGGATCGGGCGCGGCGGGTCAACAGGTGTTCGACCCCGAAAATCTCGGGCGTTTCGGACAGGATCGCGGTGCCGCCGTTGCGCACCAGAATATCCGCCGCCGCCCCAAGGCCGGGATTGGCCGACAGCCCCGACAGCCCGTCCGAGCCGCCGCATTGCATCCCGATGGTGATGTGTTCGGCGCTGCATGGGCTGCGCTGCACCTGATTGGCAGCGTCCAGCATGTCGCGCACGGCGGCCTTGCCTTCGGTGATCGCGCGCGCGGTGCCGCCCACATGCTGCATGGTGATGGTTTTCAGCATCTTGCCCTCGGCCAGGCTTTGTTCTTCGAAGAACTGCGCCAGATTGTTCCGCTCGCAGCCCAGCGACAGCACCACGGCACCGGCCATGTTGGGGTGCCGGATATAGCCCGCCAGCGTGCGCCGCAGCAGGTCCATCGGCTCGCCCGTCATTTCCATGCCGCAGCCGGATTCGTGGATAAACGGGATCACCCCGTCGACATTGGCCCAGTCTTCCATGCGCTCTTCGTCGAAATAATTGCCGATCTTGCGCGCGACGGTGGCCGAACAGTTCACGGTGACGAACAGGCCGATATAGTTGCGCGTGCCGACCTGCCCGTTGGCGCGGCGGATGCCCATGAAGCGGGCGCGCTGGTCCTCGGGCAGGATGTCGGTGGGCACGTAATCGCGGGCAAAGGCATAATCCTTGTCCACCGCGTCAAACGTGATGTTGTGGCTGTGCAGCCAGTCGCCGGGTGCAATGTCATGGGCGGCATAGCCGATGACCGTCTCGAATTTCAGGATCGGCGCGCCGCTCTGGATCGGGCGGATGGCGATCTTGTGGCCCTGCGGCGTGTCGTGGTTGGCGGTCACCGCGTGGTCGGGCAGCGCCGTGCCTTTGGCAATCGGTCCGGTGGCAACCACCACATTGTCGCCATCCGACAGCAACAGTACCCTTGCGGTGGCGTTTCGGTCTAAGGTGGGGCTGTCCATCGGCTGTGCGCTTTCGGTTGGCTTGAAAAAAGACTTCGGGTTCGGGATACGAACTGATATATTAGGATTAACAGGAACAAAGTGCCCTCGCAATGAATGAATCCAACAGATCCCAAAGGTCCGCCGCGACCCTGCTGCCCAAGTCGATGCACGGGGCCGACACCGGCATGGCCCTGTTCGAGGGCGGGCCGACCGGGCGCGGCGTCTACGACAGCCTGCGCGACCAGATCGTCAAGCTGGACCTGCCGCCGGGCACGCCCTTGTTGCGGGCCGAGCTGGCCGAAACTTATGGCGTCAGCCTGACACCGCTGCGCGACGCCTTGCAGCAACTGGCCAAAGAGGGGCTGGTGCATATTTTCCCGCAGTCGCGCACGCTGGTCACGCCCATCAACGTCACCGCCATCCGCGAGGCGCAGTTCATGCGCATCGCGCTGGAAACCGAAGTGGTGCGCGAGCTGGCAGGTCAGATTGCGCCCGAGGATCTGGCGCGGCTGCGCAGCATTGTGGCGCTTCAGTCCGGGATCGCGCAGAATCCAGGCGATGTGCCGACCTTTCAGGAACTGGACGAAGCGTTTCACCAGACGCTGTTCGTGGCCGCGCGCCACGTACAGACCCAGCGGATTTTGCGCAGCCACGCGGGCCACCTGGAACGCCTGCGCCGCCTGCATCTGTCCGACACGGATGACGCGGGCCGGATGCACAACAACCAGCAGGTGGTCGAAGGGCACGCACAGGTTATCGACGGGATCGAGGCCGGAGACGCCCCCCGCGCCATGGACGCCCTGCGCCGCCACCTGCAACGCACGGTGGACCGGATTGCCGAGAAGCGCGCGGCCTTCCCTGATTACTTCGCGCCGGAGAAGGGGTAGCTCTGGACCTGTTTATGGGTTCAGTTGCTGGTGCCGTCTTGTTTTGCAGGGTCGCCCAAAGCGGTCCTTCGCGCGTCGCGCTAGAACCCGTTCAGCATGCCCCCGCGCGGGACAAGGCCGCAGGCCGCCGCGCATCGCCGGGCCGTCCGCCGGCACGGCGATTTGGCTGCTGTTGCGCGGGATGGATAGCTGGGAGGTGCTTGGCTGCCATAAAGTGCCAGTCACTGCGGTTGGATCGCCGCACCACGGCCCAACGATGCGCGGCTTGGCGAACGTTCACACCGGCGCGCACGTCCATCCGCATCTGCCTACAGCCCCGCCTGCCGGCATCCGGTCGCCCAGTGCGGACTGCGCAACCTCAGGGCCACATCTGCGCCGCATGAAGAACGCGCAGAACCGTTACCGCCGCCGTGTTTTCAGCATAGACGACGATATAATTGGGCCGGATCACCAGCTCTCGCGTGTCGTTCACCCTGCCGGGGCGGCCGGATCTGGGATGGGTCAGAAGCCCAAACACCTTGTCTTGAATGTCGTCCATCAGGGCACTTGCCGCATCGGGATTGTCATCCGAGATGTAGTCGACAATCGCCATCAGGTCCGCGACCGCCACTGCCTTCCACTCAAGGTCAGGCACCGCGTTTGCCGTCGATCAAGGCGCGCGCGTCTCGCATCACCTGATCGTGCGGCTTGGCCGGTCCTGCGTCGGCCAACGCGTCCTGTACCTTGGCGCGGAACCAGGCATCGTAGGCGTCAGGATGTGCCGTCAACCCTGCGGGCAAGCCGCCTTCTGCCGCCACGCGGGTCAGCAGAATGCGCACGGCGTCCGACAACGTCAGGCCGACACCGGACAGGGCATCTGTGGCCTTTGCCTTAAGCTGATCATCTACACGAACATGAATCATCGAGGTTTGAGCGGACATGATTGCGCCTCCTTGGAGGCTTCAGTATGTATCTCAATTGAGATACTTTCAAGTCCGCCGTGCAAGCCCTCTACACCCCCGCCAACCCGTTCGCCTTTACAAACCCGTCCAGCGCCGCCTGCTGGCGGTCGGTCAGCGGCCATGCCGACGGCGGGCGCGTTGGGCCGCAGTCCTGGCCGATGGCCATCAGCGCCGCCTTGACGCCGGTGACGTTGGTGCCGTTCTGCTCTTCGGCGCGGATGTCTTCGAACACGCGCATCTCGTCGATCAGGCGGTTCGCGGTGGGATAATCGCCCGCGTCCAGTGCCGCATGGATGTCCATCGACCGCTCGGGCCAGACGTTGATCAACCCCGAGGTGAACCCCCGCGCGCCCACGGCATACAGCGGCGGCGCCCAGACCTCGGCCAGACCGCCGACCCAGACGATATGATCGGGACAGGCCGCAATGGCCCGGGCCAGGTTCAGCGGGTGCGGCGTGGCCCATTTCACGCCCTTGACCCCCTCGACCTCGCACAGGCGGGCGATGCCCTCGGGGCCCATGGCGTCGTTGCGCAGGTACAGCATGACGGGCAGCCCGCCCGACGCGTCGCGCACTGCCTTGATGTAATCCACCGTCCCGCGCGGCGACACGAAGGGATCGGGCGGCTGGTGGATCATCAGCGCATCTGCGCCTGCATCGGCGCTGGCGCGGGCCAGCACACAGGCGTCGCGGATGCCGCGCCCGACACCGGCCAGCACCGGCGCGCGGCCTGCCACCATCTGCGTGACTTCGCGCACCATGGTGCAAGCCTCGTCCGTGGTCAGCGCGTAGAACTCGCCGGTGTTGCCGTTGACGACAGGGATATGCACCCCCGCCCCGATGGCACGGTCGATGATCGGCGCCAGCTTCTCGGGCGCGATCTCGCCGGCACCGTCATAGGGGGTGACCAGAATGCCCGAAATACCGGTAAGTGCTTTTGTCAGATCATGGGTCATGGGCCTGCCTTTAGTAAATGTCCGGCTCGGCCGCAGCCGCACCGAATTGCGTTGTCAGATAGTCGAAGTCACAGCCCTGATCGGCCTGCCCGACGTGGCGCTGGAACATATAGCCCCAGCCGCGTTCATAGCGGGGCGCGGGCGCGACCCAGGCGGCACGGCGCGCCGCGATCTCGGCGTCGTCCACCAGCATGTCCAGCGTCCGCGCCTCAAGGTCCATGCGCACCATGTCGCCGGTTTTCAGCAGCGCCAGCGGCCCGCCGATAAACGCCTCGGGGGCCACGTGCAGGATACACGCGCCGTAGGACGTGCCCGACATCCGCGCATCGGAAATCCGCAGCATGTCGCGGTGGCCTTGCTTCAGCAGCGCCTTGGGCATCGGCAACATGCCCCATTCGGGGAAACCGGGGCCACCCTGCGGCCCGGCATTGCGCAGCACCAGCACGTGATCGGGGGTCACATCCAGATTTTCATCGTCAATGGCCGCCTTCATCTCGGGATAGCTGTCGAACACCAGCGCGGGGCCTTCGTGGTGGTAGAATTTCGGATCGCAGGCGGCGGGTTTGATCACCGCACCATCGGGGCACAGGTTGCCGCGCAGCACGGCCAACGAGCCTTCTTTATACACCGGATTGGACAGCGGGCGGATCACGTCGTCATTATAGACCGGCGCGCCCGCGATGCCGTCGGCCAGCGGTTTACCGGTGCAGGTGATCGCGTCGCGGTCCAGCTTGTCGCCCAGCTGGTCCATCAGCGCGCGCAGACCGCCCGCGAAATAGAAATCCTCCATCAGGTAATCGGCCCCCGAGGGCCGGATGTTCGCGATCAGCGGCGTCGTGCGCCCCAGCGCGTCCAAATCGTCCAGCTCAAGCGACACACCGGCGCGGCGCGCCATGGCCAGCAGGTGCACCACCGCGTTGGTGGAACAGCCCGTCGCCATCGCCACGATCGCCGCATTGCGCACGGACGCGGGGGTGATGACCTTGTCAGGCGTCAGATCCTCCCAGACCATATCGACAATGCGCCGCCCGCAGGATGCGCTCATGCGTTTGTGGCCCGCGTCGGCGGCAGGGATCGACGACGCACCGGGCAAGGTCAGCCCCATCGCTTCGGCAATCGCGGTCATGGTCGATGCGGTGCCCATGGTCATGCAGTGCCCATAGGACCGCGCGATGCCGCCCTCGACGCCGACCCATTCCTCGGATGTGATGGTGCCCGCGCGCCGCTCGTCCCAGTATTTCCAGGCGTCCGAGCCAGACCCCAGCGACTTACCCGCATAGTTGCCGCGCAGCATCGGACCGGCGGGCAGGAAAATGAACGGCACTCCGGCGCTGATCGCGCCCATGGTCAGGCCGGGGGTGGATTTGTCACAGCCGCCCATCAGCACCACACCGTCCAGCGGGTGCGACCGGATCGTCTCTTCGGTCTCCATGGCGATCATGTTGCGGTACAGCATCGACGTCGGCTTGGTAAAGCTTTCGTCGATCGAGATGGTGGGAATTTCCAGCCCCAGACCCCCGGCCTGCGCGATGCCCTTTTTCACATCCTCGGCGCGGTCGCGGAAATGCAGGTGGCAGGGGTTCATCTCGGACCATGTGTTCAGGATGCCGATGACCGGGCGGCCTTCCCAGTCCTCGGGGCCAAGGCCCATCTGCATCATCCGCGACCGGTGGCCAAAGCTGCGCAGGTCATCGGGGCCAAACCAGCGCGTGCTGCGCAACTGATCGGCGGTTTTCTTGTGCTGGGTCATCCTGGCCCTCCCAAAGTGGTGGATTTTGTTCAAGTTCCGGCGTTTGGGCCTTAACTTTTCCCAACTAATATATTACCATATCAGGCAAGATGTCGAGCTTGTTTTGGAAAACGCCCCGCTGCCGGATCGCCACAACGGCACGGGCACGGGGGCGGTGCGTCGCCGCTGGTCCGGTCCGTTGGTTGAACCCGTTCAGGCGAAAACCTACAAGTTCGCACAAATGGTACAGGACCGCTGTACCGATACGCATATGAATCAGGAGCATTTCATGACCGCAGACACCAATGGTTTCACCCCCCACGGCAAACATCTGATCGCAGGCGAATGGGTCGCTGGCGAGACCACGTTTGAAAACGAACCGACCACGGGCCGCCGCGACACATTCTCGGTTGGGACACCCGCCCACGTGGACACCGCTGCCGCCGCCGCCGAGGATGCATTCTGGACCTACGGCTATTCCACCCGCGCCGAACGCGCCGCCTTTCTGAACGCCATCGCGGACGAGATCGAGGCCCGCGCCGACGCGATCACCGACATCGGCAGCCGCGAATCCGGCCTGCCCACCGCGCGCCTGCAAGGTGAACGTGGCCGCACCACCGGCCAGTTGCGCCTGTTCGCCGACCACATCACCAGCGGTGCCTACCTTGACCGGCGCGTTGATGCCGCCCTGCCCGACCGTCAGCCCGCACCGCGCCCCGAAATCCGGCTGATGCAGCGGCCCATTGGCCCCGTTGCCGTGTTCGGCGCGTCGAACTTTCCGCTGGCCTTCTCCACCGCCGGTGGCGACACCGCCGCAGCACTGGCTGCCGGTTGCCCCGTCGTGGTCAAGGGCCACTCGGCCCACCCCGGCACCGGCGAGATTATCGCCGAAGCCATCCATGCCGCGATCAAGTCCTGTGGCGTGCATCCCGGCGTGTTCTCGTTGATCCAGGGCGGCAAGCGCGACATGGGTCAGGCGCTGGTGCAACATCCGCTGATCAAGGCCGTGGGCTTTACCGGATCGCTGGCCGGTGGCCGCGCGCTGTTCGACCTGTGCGCCCAACGCCCCGAGCCGATCCCGTTCTTTGGCGAGCTGGGGTCGGTCAACCCGATGTTCGTGCTGCCCAACGCCGCCGCCGCACGCGGGGCCGACATCGGCACCGGCTGGGCCGGATCGCTGACCATGGGCGCGGGCCAGTTCTGCACCAACCCCGGCATCGCCGTGGTGGAAAAGGGTGCCGATGGCGATGCCTTCGTGGCCGCCGCCAAATCCGCGCTTGAGAAGGTTGACGGGCAGGTCATGCTGACCGACGGCATCGCGCAGGCCTACCGCGACGGGCAGGCCCGCTTTACCGGCCGCAACGCGGTGCAGCCGCTGCTGGAAACCAAAAGCGAGGGGCGCACGGCCAACCCCAACCTGTACGAGACCGACGCCGACACCTACCTGCAAGATCACGCGCTGGGGGAAGAGGTCTTTGGCCCGCTGGGTCTGGTGGTGCGCGTCAATTCCGCCGACGACATGCGCGATCTGGCCAAAGGGTTCGAGGGCCAGTTGACCGCAACGATCCACATGGACGACGCCGACGCCGATGCCGCCCGCGCCCTGCTGCCGGTTCTGGAACGCAAGGCCGGCCGCGTGCTGGTCAACGGCTTCCCCACCGGCGTCGAGGTCAGCGAGGCGATGGTGCATGGCGGGCCCTACCCTGCGTCCACCAACTTTGGCGCGACATCCGTGGGCACCATGTCCATCCGCCGCTTCCTGCGGCCGGTGTCCTATCAGAACGTGCCGACCTCGATCATGTCTGACGATCTGGCCGAAAGCTGAAGGTCATGGCCACCAAATCACCCGGCGGTCTGATCGGCCCCGTCGCCGTGCTGGACGTGCTGACAGCGGAGGTGCAGGAACAGGTGCGCGGCTATGCTGCGGGTCTGGACCTGCGGTTCACCCCCTCCGCTTCGGCGCAGGACTTTGCCGCCACGGTGCAGGGCGCGCCCTATATCGTGGCGCGCAGCCGGGGCTTGCCGGCCGAGGTGCTGCAACAGGCCGACGCGGTGCAACTGGTGCATCAATGGGGCACGGGCACCGACGGCATTGCGCTGGACGTGGCCCGTGCGCGCGGCATTCCGGTGGCGCGCAGTCCGGGGCTGAACGCGCCGACGGTGGCCGACCTGACCATCGGGCTGATGCTGGCCACCCTGCGCCGCATCCCGCAGATCGACGCCACCACGCGGGCGGGCAACTGGGGACCGGCGGCGCTGATTTCCGGCGCGCGGGATCTGAACGGGATGACCGTGGGGCTGGTCGGTTTCGGTGCCATCGGGCAAATGGTGGCGCGGCGTCTGTCGGGGTTCGACTGCACGGTGCTGTATCACCGCCGCTCTGGCCCCATCGCAGGCAGCACCGCCCGCCATGCGACGCTGGACGAGGTTTTCCGCACCAGTGATGTGGTCAGCCTGCACGCGCCGCTGACCGACAGCACCCGCCATCTGGTCGGGGCGGCGCAGTTGGCGCAGATGAAGCCGGGGGCGTTCCTGATCAACACCTCGCGCGGCGGGCTGGTGGACGAGGCGGCTTTGACTACGGCGCTGGAGAATCGCACGATTGCCGGGGCCGGTCTGGATGTGTTCGCCCAAGAGCCGGTGAACCCGGACAACCCGCTGCTGGGCTTGGACAACGTGGTCGCGCTGCCCCACATCGGCGGCCGCACCGACGACAATCTCGCGCGGATGGTGTCCCATTGGGCGGCGAACATCCGCGCCTTTGACGCGGGTCAGGGGATCGACGCGGCGTGTATCGTGCCGTAGGCGCGTCACGCACCAAAGCCCGGAGTCAAGGCTCGCAGAGCCGCCGGGCAGCGCCCGACCGCCCCATGGGCGGGCGCTTCTTCACCGTATTGCGTGTCGGCATCCCCACGCCGAAGCGGATAAATAAAGTGGCATGAACCAAGGTATCTGCGCCCACCCGCGGTCGGGCGCTGCCCTATGTGGCAAGGTCCCATTTACCACAAGACGAACCACCCCCTACCCCTCAAAAAACGGCGCAGGCGTCAGGATCTTGTTGACCTGGCTCACCAGATACCCCGCCTCGGCGCTGCGGCGCAGGTAATCCTGCCAGTCCGCATCCGCCATCAGCCGCGCCCGTTTCGCGGCGCGGTCGGCGGCGTCGTCATAGGTCCAGACGTGCACGAACGAATTCACGTCCCCCGTTTCCACCTGCGCAAACATCACCGGCGCGCCCAGAATCCGGCGCTGCGCGGGATAGCCATAGGTGCCGTACAGCGCCAGATGTTTCTTGATCGTGCCGGGGCGGCAGACATAGGTGCGGTGGTCGTAAATCATGGGCTTTCCTCAGGTGTTGCGGCTGTGGTCGGTGACACGCTGGCGCGCTTGCAGCAGGTGATAGGACATCGACACCGCCGCCGCCTCGCTGTCGCCGGATTTGATCGCCTCAAGGATCTGCCGGTGCTCGCGCAGCACCGTGTCGATGCGTTCCTGCGACCCTTCGCGCGTCAGCTTTTGCGCCACGTCGATCGACTGTTCGACCACCTCGCGGGTGCTGTCCAGCATCCCCGCAAACACCGGATTGCCCGAGGCCTCGGCGATGGCGCGGTGAAACAGGTAATCTGCCTCGACCGACGGCGTGCGGGCCTGCATCGACGCCTCCAGCTCGGCCAGCGTCGATTCAATCCGCGCGATGTCCTTGGCGCTGGCGCGCAGGGCGGCCATGCGGGCGGTGGCGTGTTCCACCACCATCCGCGCCTCCATCGCGCGCATCAGACCGGCGACCGATCCGGCAGTGGCAAATTCGATCAGCTTTTCCGGCGGGCGGCGGCGCACGAACGACCCCACCCCGCGCCGCGCCTCGACCAGCCCGTCCTCTTGCAGCTTGCGCAGCGCCTCGCGCACCACGGGGCGCGACACGCCAAAGGCGGTGGCGATGCGGTGTTCCGATGGCAGACGCTCGCCCTGTTTCAGGGTGTTTGAAACGATCTGTTCCAGAATCTGGCCGTACAACTGGTCGGCCAGTGTCTGCCGCTTGGTGATCATCAGCTTCGGATTGTCCATCGGCAGCCCCCCTTGCGTCATGTGGCCGGTGCAGCGCGGCGCATCATGTTGGCCGTGCGCAATGCCGCGGTGGCCGCGCCATAGCCGTTGTCGATGTTCACCACCGTCACGCCCGCGGCACAACTGGCCAGCATCGCGTCCAGCGCCACGCGCCCGCCGGTGGCGACACCATAGCCGACCGAGGTCGGCACGCCGATCACCACGCCGGGCACCAGCCCCGCCAGCACCGACGGCAAAGCCGCGTCCATGCCTGCAAAGACAATGACAATATCCATCGCGCGCAACTGGTCCTCGCGCGCCAGCAACCGCCACAGACCCGCGACCCCCACGTCGGAAATCGCGGTGGCGTCGAAGCCGGCAAAGGCCAACACCCGCTGCGCCTCGGCCATCGGTGCCGCGTCTGATGTGCCGGCACTGACCAGCGCAATGCGCGGTGTTGTGGCAAGCGCGGGCATCTGGCCAAGGATCGCAGTGCGGGACAGCGCGCAATAGTCCAGCACCCCGCGCAGATCATCGGGCAACCGGCCATGTTGCGCGGCATCCAGACGGGTCAGCAGCAGCCGCCGCCCCTCGCGCACAGCGTCCCCGATGATCGCCGCCACCTGCGCGTCGGTCTTGTGACCGCACAGAACCGCCTCGTCGATCCCGATGCGGGCGGCGCGGTCGCGGTCAAAGGTGACATGAGGATCACCGTCTTTCGCAATTTCAGACATGAACGAAGGTGCTTCCCTGTTTATACGCCTGCACGGTTACCGGCAGCGTACCACCAATCACCCCGCGCGCCAGATCATGCAGGGCCAAACGCCGGTCGGGGGTCAGCGCGTCATACACGCCCCCCTCCAGCGCAATCACCCAGCCGCTGTGCATCCGCCGGCAGCGCAGGGTGATGTTCCCCAACTCGGCGCGCAACAGGGTCTCCACGCGGTCGATGGTGGCCAGCTCCTCCGGCTCCACCCGCAGGCCGGTTTCGATCCGGCTGGCCAGACAGGGCGCCGCAGGCAGGTCCGACAGATCGCCCAGCCCCAGCACCCGCGCCAGCGCGCGCACATCCGCCTTGGCCATGCCGGCCGCGACAAAGGGGTGGATCACATTATGTTCCTCCGCCGCGATCAGGCCGGGGCGGTAGTCGGACAGATCGTCGGTGTTGGTCCCCGCCGCCACCACATCGCCCATGCGCGACAGGGTGCCGTACAGGTTCACCTTGCAGAAATAACAGCGGTTCACCGGATTGGCGCGATAGGACGGATCGTCAAATTCCCCCGATTGCACCAGCTTCAGGGTCAGCCCCCGCGCGGCGGCAAAATCATGCACGCGCGCGGTGGCCGCCGCCGGCACCGCAGGGGACACCGCGTGGCACAGGGTCACGCCATCCGCGCCCCGCGCAATTGCCGCCGCCGCCGACAGGGTCAGGCTGTCGATGCCCCCGCTCAGCGCCACGGTCAGCGATGCGGGCGCTGTCAGCGCATCATGCAAGGCTGCGGGCAACATCATGCATCCCCCGCCTTGATCTGCCGCAGGTTCCCCAACAGCCGCTGGCCCGACAGTTGCAAATGCACCCGCATCCGGTCGCGCGCCAGACCGCTGTCGCCTGCCGCAATCGCCGCTGCGATGTCGTGATGCTCGGCCACCGCGTCGCGGCTGTTGCCACCGCGTTCCACCGCCTTCAGCCGCCCGGCCAGCATGGTCTCGCGCAGGCTGGCCCCCAGATAGTTGAACAGCCCCAGATAATAATCGTTGCCCGTCGCATCGCTGACCGCACGGTGAAACCGCAGATCGGCCTCGACCCCCTGCGACACGCCCGAGGTGCCGGTTTCGGCGTGGTCGAACATATCGGCAGCGGCCTGAATTTCGGCACGGTGCGCGTCGGTGGCGCGTTCGGCGGCAAAGGCGGCGGCCTCGATCTCCAGCCCCATGCGCAGCTCAAGGATATGCGACAGCTTTCGCAGGCTTTCCACGTCCTGCTTGTCGATGGCAAAGCCCATCTGCGGCCGGTCGCTGGACACAAACGCCCCGCGCCCCTGCTGGCTGGACAGCATCCCCTCGGCCTTCAGCCGCGACACCGCCTCGCGGACCACGGTGCGGCTGACATCCAGATCCTGCGCCAGCGTGGTTTCAGACGGCAGCATCGACCCCACGGGCCAGGCCCCGCTGACCACGTTGTGCCGCAACACGTCGGTCACCTGATCGCCCAGCGTGGCCCCCCGTGCCAACGGTGCCGAGGCTTGAAATAGGTCGCTCATCTGTTCGCCCCTTTTGACCGAGTGATACATCTGTCTGACAAGTTGTCAATATTGATGACAACCACGCGAAATATGGCGTTTTCACTGGTTATTGCAGCATTCAACATGACAGCAGAAGCGATTTAGGCAGGTTTTTGTATTTTTATTTGACAAGTCACCCGAAGCGGCACAGTCTGCCCCCAGCGTCGGCACAGCCGTGTCGTCACAGGAGGAGCAAGCCCGCGCACCTGCGGGTTTCGTCTATATTCGAACTCGGGAGGGGTTTCATGTCCATGTTTTCCAAAGCGGTCCGTCGCACCACGGCGGCCACACTTATATTCGCCGCCGCAGGCGTCGCAGCACAGGCCGAAGAATTTGTCATGGCCACCGGCCAGCAGGGCGGATCGTGGTATCCGGTCGGCGGCGCCATCAAGGCGATTGTCGAGCGCGAGCACCCCGACATCACCATCACGGTGACCCCCGGCGCGGGTGTGTCGAACGTGGTCGGCGTGGATGCGGGCCGGTTTGCCATCGCATTCGCCAACTCGATCTCGACCGTGGACAGCCTGACCGGCAAGGAACCGTTCCGCAAGGCCACCACGAACGTGTGCAACCTGGGCATCCTGTATCCGCAGTATTTCCAGATCGTCGCGCTGGCCGATTCCAACATCAAGACTGTGGCCGACATGAAGGGCAAGGGCCTGACCACCCAGCAGCTGGGCAACACCGGCGAATTCCTGACCCGCGAACTGCTGTCGACCGCCGGTCTGACCTATGACGATCTGGGCAGTGTCGCGCACACGTCCTATTCCGACAGCGCCTCGCAGATGAAAGACGGTCATGCCGATTTCTTCACGCTGGGCTCGTCGCTGCCCACCGGTTCGGTGATGGACCTGGCGTCCTCGCGCAAGATCACGATGGTCGATGTGGACCCCGAGACGTTCAAACACTTCAAGGACCAGAACGCGGCCTTCCAACTGCGTGAAGTCAAGGCAGGCGTTTACCCCGGGTTCGACGAAGTCGTGCACGCCATCAGCTACGACACGCATATGGTCGCGCCCTGTGACTACAACGGCGACACCGTCAAGGCCGTGCTGAGCGCGATTGCCGACAACCCCGACAGCTTTGCCGCGATCAGCAAGACCATGGCGAACCTGACCGTCGAGCAAATGGCCACCGACATCGGCGTGCCCTTCCACCCCGCAGCCAAGGAATTCTACGCCGAACGTGGCGTGGCGGGCATGGAATAATCCAGCTCTGACATCCTGATCGGGCGGGGCCGCTGGCCTCGCCCGTTTTCGACTTTCACCCTTACCAACTGCGCGGGGACCTTCCATGAGTCTGGCGATTCTCACCGACAAGATGCCTCTTTTTGCCCGGATTTCGCGGCTGATGCTGATCGGCATGGCCATGTGGCATCTGTATGTTGCCTTTGCCGGTCCCCCGAACCCCTATATCATGCGCGGCGTGCACGTGGCGCTGGCGCTGGTGCTGATCTACTGGACCACCGACCGGCGCGGCGTGCGCACCGACACACCCGGCTGGATCGACGTGATCCTGGGCGCGGTTGCCTTCAGCGCGGCGCTGTATCCGTCGTTCAACCTGAATTACATCACCCAGCGGTTTCTCTACGTTGACCCGCTGCTGCCCATCGACATCGTGGTGGGGATCACGCTGGTGGTCCTGCTGCTGGAAGCGACACGGCGGATGCTGGGGCCGATGCTGCCGATCACCGCGATTGCGTTCATGGCCTATGGGCTGATGTTCACCTCGACCCTGCCGTCGGTCATTCTGGAACAGTTGTTCATGACGCCCGAGGGCATCTTCGGCATCCCGATCGCGGTGTCGGCGACCTATATGGTGCTGTTCATCCTGTTCGGATCGCTGGTCGAAAAGATGGGCGTGGGGCAGTTGTTCATGGACTTTGCCGTGGCGCTGACGGGCCGTCAGGCCGGCGGCCCGGCCAAGGTCGCCTGTGTCACCTCGGGCCTGTTCGGCTCGGTGTCCGGCTCGGCTGTAGCCAACGTGATGACCACGGGCACCTTCTCGATCCCGCTGATGAAACGCATGGGCTTCAAACCCGCCTTTGCCGGCGCGGTCGAAGCGGTCGCCTCGACCGGCGGGCAGATCATGCCGCCGGTGATGGGCGCTGCGGCCTTTGTCATGGCGGAATATCTGGGCGTCGGTTACCTGACCGTCGCCAAATACGCGCTGGCCCCCGCCGTCCTGTTCTATGTCGCCCTCTTCGCCGCCGTGCATTTCGAGGCGAAGCGCAAGGGCATCGGGTCGGTCCCCAAAGAGGACCAGATTCCGATCAAAGAGGTACTGCTGGAACGCGGCCACCTGTTCATTCCGCTGATCGTCATCGTTGGCGTTCTGATCATGGGCTATTCCGCCCCCTATGCGGCGCTGTGCGGCATCATCTCGGTCGTGCCGGTGGCCGCCATGCGCAAATCGACGCGCCACTACGTGACCATCGACAACATTCTGGACGCCCTGGAAAACGGCGCGCGCAACGTGCTGTCCATCGCGGCAGCCTGTGCCTGTGCGGGTATCGTTGTGGGTGTCATCGACATCACCGGCCTTGGCCTGACCTTCTCGAACTTTGTGATCGAGGCGGCGCAGGACCGTCTGGTGATCGCGCTGATCCTGTCGATGGTGGCGGGGATCATCCTGGGCATGGGGATGCCCACGACGCCCGCCTATATCGTGCAGGTGGCCCTGCTGGTGCCGGCACTGGTGAAACTGGGCGTACAGGTCGAAGCGGCGCACCTGTTCGTCTTCTACTTTGCCATCCTGTCGGCCATCACGCCGCCCGTGGCCATGGCGGTCTATGCCGCCAACACCCTGTCCCACGCCAAGATTGTCGAGGCCAGCTGGGCCGCCGTCAAACTGGGGGCCACAGGATTCATCGTGCCGTTCATGTTCGTCTATGAACCCGCGATCCTGATGCAGGGCGACTGGGTGCACATTGCCATCGTCATCACGCAGGCCACCATCGGTGTGATCCTGCTGGCGGCAGCGTTGCAGCGGTATTTCTTCGGGCGCATGGATCTGATCACCTCGGCGGTGCTGTTTGCCGCATCCTTGTGCCTGATCTATCCCGATTACCGGATCACGCTGGTGGGCCTTGCCATTGCAGGCGGCGTTCTGGCACTGCAAAAGGTGCGTCACCGCGATACGGTGACACCATCACCCGCCAACAACTGAACCGAACGGAGCGTTTTCCACATGACCCAGACCACCCAGACCAAAAGCCGGACCGGCGGACAGGTTCTTGTTGACCAGCTTTTGATTCACGGGGCCGACCGCGCCTATTGCGTGCCCGGCGAAAGCTATCTGGAAGTGCTGGACGCGCTGCATGACGTGCAGGACCGGTTCACGCTGATCAACGCCCGTCACGAGGCAGGCGCGGCCAACATGGCCGAAACCCATGGCAAGCTGACGGGCCAGCCCGGCATTTGCATGGTCACCCGTGGCCCCGGTGCCTGTCATGCCGCCATCGGGGTGCACATCGCCCAGCAGGACAGCACGCCGATGATCCTGCTGGTCGGCCAGATCGCCCGCGACACCACCGACCGCGAAGCGTTTCAAGAGGTTGATTACCGCGCCATGTTCGGCCCCATCGCCAAATGGGCCACCCAGATCGACGACGCCCGCCGCATTCCCGAATACATGGCCCGCGCCTTTCGCGTCGCCACCTCGGGCCGCCCCGGCCCCGTGGTGATTTCACTGCCCGAGGACATGCTGACCGACGTGGTCACAGTCGCCGACGCGCGCCCCTACACCGCCACCCATGCCCAGATGTCGGACAGCAGCCTCGATGCGCTCAAGGCGGAAATGTCCACCGCCGAACGCCCGCTGCTGCTGCTGGGCGGCTCAGGCTGGTCGGATGAAACGGCCGCCAACATCACCCGCTTTGCCGAAGCCAACAACATCCCCGTCACCACGTCCTTCCGCCGTCAGGACATCGTGAACAACCTGTCGCCGGTCTTTGCAGGCGACTTTGGCACCTCGACCGCACCCAGCCTGTACGCGCACCAGCGTGACGCCGACCTGCTGGTGGTCATCGGGGCCCGTCTGGGTGAAATGACGACCAAAACCTATACCACCATCACCTCGCCCAACCCCGCGACCCGTTTGGTGCATATCTACCCCGACGCGGACGAGATTGGCCGCGTCTATTCCCCCGATCTGGGTCTGGCCGCCGCCCCCGCATCTGTCGCCGCAGCCCTGGCGGATGTCGATCTGGGCCGCGCCGATGCATGGGGCGGCTGGTGCGAGAAACTTCACAACGATTACCTGACCGATTCCGAAGCCCCCAACGGCGGCGACTGGGAACTGGACATGGGCGTCGCCCTGACCCAGATCCGCGACAGCCTGCCCGACGACATGGTGGTGACGCTGGACGCGGGCAACCACACCGGCTGGGCGCAGCGGTTCCTGCGCTTTGGCCGTCCGGGGCGCATCATCGGGTCAACCTGTGGCGCGATGGGCTATTCCGTGCCCGCCGCCGTGGCCGCATCGCTGGAAAACCCCGACCGGCTGGCGCTGTCCTTTGTCGGTGACGGCGGTTTCATGATGAGCGGCAACGAACTGGCCACCGCCGCGCAATATGGCGGCTGTCCCATCGTTCTGGTGTTCAACAACGGCGTTTACGGCACCATCCGCATGCATCAGGAACGCGACCACCCCGAACGCGTGTCGGGCACGACGCTGATCAATCAGGACTTTGTCAAAATGGCCGAAGGTCTGGGCGCGCACGCCGAACGTGTGACCAAAACCGCCGACTTTGCCGATGCCTTCGCCCGCGCCCGCGCGGCGGGCCGTCCTGCGGTGATCGAACTGGTGACCAACCCCGAACAAATCTCGACCCGCACCACGATCACCAAACTGCGCGACGCCGCGAAACAAAAAGCAACCGCCGGATAAGGGTCTGCCAATGCCCCCCACTGCACACCCCTCTGCCGCCATCGTGGCAGAGGATCACAGCGCCCTGATCGCCAAACTGACCGACGCCATCGGTGCCGCCTATGTGCTGACCGATGCCGCCGACATGGCGGGCCGTCTGGTCGAGGATCGCGGCCTGTACACCGGCACCGCCATCGCCCTGCTGCGCCCCGGATCAACCGACGAGGTCGCCGCCTGCGTGCGCCTGTGCGCAGCGGCAGGCGTGGCGATTGTCCCGCAGGGCGGCAACACCGGACTGGTCGGTGGCGGCGTGGCGGATGGCGGCGTGATCCTGACCACCGAGCGGCTTAACCGCATCCGCAACGTCGATGCCACCAACGCCACGATGACCGTCGATGCGGGCTGTATCCTGGCCAACATCCAGCAGGCCGCCGACGCCGCCGATGCGCTGTTCCCGCTGTCGCTGGCCTCCGAAGGGTCCTGCCAGATCGGTGGCAACCTTGCGACCAATGCGGGCGGCACCGCCGTGCTGCGCTATGGCAACATGCGCGATCTGGTACTGGGGCTTGAGGTTGTCCTGCCCGATGGCCGCGTGCTGAACGACCTGAACGGGTTGCGCAAGAACAACACCGGCTACGACCTGCGCAACCTGTTCATCGGGGCCGAGGGCACGCTGGGCATCATCACCGCCGCCGTGCTGAAACTGTTTCCCAAACCGGTCACCCGCGCCACCGCCTTTGTGGCCTGCGACGGACCGGACGCGGCGCTGGCGCTGTACACACGGATGCGCGCGCAGAACGCCGACACGCTGTCCACCTTTGAATATATCGAACGCATGGCGCTGCAAATGGTGCTGGACCACGCCCACGGCTGCACCGACCCGATGGCCCAGGCACACCCCGCCTATTGCCTGATCGAACTGACCAGCGCCAATGCCGCCGACACGCTGGACGCCCGCATGGAAACCGCGCTGGAAGCGGCGTTCGAGGCGGGCGAAATCCACGACGCGGTGATAGGCGCATCCGAAGCGCAAAAAGACGCGCTGTGGGCGCTGCGCGAACACCTGTCGGAATCGCAAAAGCCCGAGGGCGCGTCGATCAAGCATGACGTGTCGGTCCCCGTCTCGCGCGTGGCCGATTTCATCACCACGGCCAAGGCCGCCTGTCTGGCCCACATGCCCGACCTGCGCCCCTGCCCCTTTGGCCACTTTGGCGACGGCAACCTGCATTTCAACCTGTCGCGCCCCGTGGACATGGACGACGCGACCTTTCTGGCCGAATACCCCACCTTCAACCGCATCGTGCATGACATCGTGCACCAGATGAACGGCTCTATTTCCGCCGAACATGGCATCGGTCAGGTCAAACGCGCCGAGCTGCGCCGCTACAAGGACCCCGTGGCGCTTGAGCTGATGCAACAGTTGAAATCGGCGATTGATCCGGCCAACATCATGAACCCGGGCAAGGTGCTGTAACCGCCCCAGACAAGGAACCTCCGATGATCGACCTGTACACATGGACCACCCCGAATGGCCGCAAGGTCTCGATCCTGCTTGAGGAACTGGGCGTGCCCTACACCGCCCATGCCATCAACATCGGCAAGGACGAACAGTTCGCCCCCGATTTCCTGAAGATCAGCCCCAACAACAAGATCCCCGCCATCGTCGATCAGGACACCGGCCTGTCGGTGATGGAATCGGGCGCGATCATGTATTATCTGGCCGACAAGCACGGGCAGTTCCTGCCATCGGGTGCCGCCGAGCGGGCCAAGGTGATGGAATGGCTGATGTGGCAGATGGGCGGCCTTGGCCCCATGGCCGGACAGGCGCACCATTTCCTGCATTTCAACCCGGGCAAGGCCGCCTACGCCGAAGAGCGTTACGCCGCCGAGGTCAAGCGGCTGTACGGCGTGCTGAACACCCAGCTTGAGGGCCGCGATTACATCTGTGACGATTATTCCATCGCCGACATGGCCTGCTGGCCGTGGGTGTCGCGGTACGAATGGCAGGGGGTTGATCTGGCCGATTTCCCCAACGTGCGCGCATGGTACCAACGCCTGCTGGCGCGCCCTGCGGTGCAAAAGGGCTATCACGTGCCCAAGGTGATGGGCGAGATTCCGGCGGGATAGGGTGGACGTCCACCAAAGCCCGGAATCAAGGTGCTTTAGCACCGCCGGGCAGCGCCCGACCGCCCCATGGGCGGGCGCTTCTTCACCGTATTGCGGTTCATCACCCACACGCCAAAGCGGTTAGATAAAGTGGTATGAACCACGGTATCGGCGCCCACCCGCGGTCGGGCGCTGCCCTTTGTGGCAAGGTCACTTTACCCCCCCAAACCCAAGACTGTTGCGCGCGCGGCCCCATCGCCTGTAGGCTGCGCGCACCCGCAACCGTCAAAGGTCCGCAATGTCCCGCGCGCCGTCCCATGCCGACAAGGTCCTGCAAGCGACACAGTCGTCGTCGGCAGCCGCGCGTTCGCAGATCGCGGCAAGCTGGCACCGCTCGGTGCAAAAGCACGGGCTGAACCCCGACGAACACCGCGCCCCCGAACGCATCGAACAAACGGAACTGAACCACCGGCGCGCGGCGCTGGACACGTTCATGATGCTGGCCGCCCCGCGCCTTGATGCACTTTACACCCTGGTCGGGCAGTCCGGCTTTGCCGTGTTGCTGACCGACAAGGACGGCGTGGTGCTGGACCAGCGCATTTCCGACGCCGACACCGCAGCTTTTGAAAACTGGGGCCTGTGCACCGGTGCCGACTGGAGCGAGGAACGCGAGGGCACCAACGGCATCGGCACCTGCCTGACCGAACGGCGGCGCGTCATCATCCATCAGGGCGACCATTTCCTGTCGCGCAACACCGCGATGAGCTGTATCGACGCGCCGATCTACGGGGCCGATGGCGCGATCATCGGGGCGCTGGACGTGTCCTCGGCCCGCGCCGACCAGACCGAAGCGTTCAACCGGCTGATCAGCGCACAGGTGGCCCAGACCGCCCGCGCCATCGAGGAAGCCAACTTTCGCAACACCTATACGCCCGCGCGGATCATCAGCGCAGGCGACGACGCCGACGGCGCCACGCTGCTGGCGGTGGACGACAGCGACCTTGTGGTCGGGGCCACCCGCGCCGCGCGCACGTTGTTTGGCATGGCAGGCACCGGCCCGCTGGTCGCCCGCCCCGCCGCCGATGTGCTGGGGCGCGAGGACGGCCCGACCGGGTTCGAGCGCGCCGAACGCGACGCGGTCAAACGCGCCCTGGCACGCGCCGGTGGCAACGTCTCGCAGGCCGCGCGCCAGCTTGGCGTGGGCCGCGCCACCCTGTACCGGCGGCTCAAACGGCTGGGGCTCGACGAAACCTGAACCCCCCTGTCTCATTGCTGAGACAGTTTTGCCCAACTTTCGATTTCCGCCTGATGACGGCAGCCGTGCATGTCGTCAGCTATAGAGCAATCCGGGAGGGAGACCCGGTAGTCTCAGGAGGAAACACAGATGAAAGATCTCGCACATACCGAAACCGGCACCTACACATCGCCGTTCAAAACCCGTTACGAAAACTTCATCGGCGGCACCTTTGTCGCCCCCGTCAACGGGCGCTATTTCGAAAACGTTACGCCGATCACCGGCGACAAGATCAACGATTGCGCCCGCTCGGACGCCGCCGACGTCGAACTGGCGCTGGACGCGGCCCACGCGGCCAAGGATGCGTGGGGCAAGACATCGGCCACCGAACGCGCCAACCTGCTGCTGAAAATCGCCGACGCGATCGACGCCAACCTTGACCTGCTGGCGCAGGCCGAAACATGGGACAACGGCAAGCCGATCCGCGAAACCATGGCCGCCGACATTCCGCTGTCCGCCGACCACTTCCGCTATTTTTCCAGCGTGCTGCGCGGGCAGGAAGGGTCCATGAGCGAGATCGACGCCGACACCGTCGCCTATCACTATCACGAACCGCTGGGCGTGGTCGGCCAGATCATCCCGTGGAACTTTTCCATCCTGATGGCCGCGTGGAAACTGGCCCCCGCGTTGGCCGCCGGCAACTGCGTGGTGATGAAACCCGCCGAACAGACCCCCGCCGCGATCATGGTGCTGGCCGAGATCATCGCCGACATCCTGCCCGCCGGTGTGCTGAACATCGTCAACGGCTACGGCGCCGAGGTCGGCGCGGCGCTGGCCACGTCCAAACGCATCGCCAAGATCGCCTTTACCGGATCGACCGCGACGGGCCGCACGATCATGAAAGCCGCCACCGAAAACCTGATCCCCGTGACGCTGGAACTGGGCGGCAAAAGCCCCAAC
Source organism: uncultured Pseudosulfitobacter sp. (assembly GCF_963976325.1). Classification (NCBI taxonomy): domain Bacteria; kingdom Pseudomonadati; phylum Pseudomonadota; class Alphaproteobacteria; order Rhodobacterales; family Roseobacteraceae; genus Pseudosulfitobacter; species uncultured Pseudosulfitobacter sp. The sequence continues at coordinate 21,698 of NZ_CAXBJW010000010.1, read as the reverse complement.
CTGTTCTTTGCCGACATCATGCGCGAAGACGACGCGTTTCTGGACAAGGCGGTCGAAGGGTTCGTTCTGTTTGCCTTTAACCAGGGCGAGGTCTGCACCTGCCCGTCGCGTGCGCTGGTGCAAGAAGACATCTACGACGCCTTCATGGAACGCGTCATCGCACGGGTCAAAGCGATCAAACACGGCGACCCGCGCAACCCCGAAACCATGGTCGGCGCACAGGCCAGCAAGGCGCAGCAGGACAAGATCCTGTCCTATTTCACCATCGGCCGCGAAGAGGGCGCCGAGGTGCTGATCGGCGGCGCGGCGGCCGCGTTCACCGGCGAATTGGCGGGCGGCAACTACATCCAGCCGACCATCCTGAAGGGCCACAACAAGATGCGCGTGTTCCAGGAGGAAATCTTTGGCCCCGTGGTGTCCGTCACCACCTTCAAGGACGAGGCCGAAGCCCTGGCGATTGCCAATGACACCATGTACGGGCTGGGCGCCGGCGTGTGGTCGCGCGACATGAACACCTGCTACCGCGTCGGCCGCGCGATTCAGGCGGGCCGGGTCTGGGTGAACAACTACCACGCCTACCCCGCCCACGCGGCCTTTGGCGGCTACAAACAGTCGGGCATCGGGCGCGAAAACCACAAGATGATGCTGGACCACTATCAGCAGACCAAGAACCTGCTGGTCAGCTACAACCCCAACAAGCTGGGGTTCTTCTAAGACGCGTTCAGGCCCCTCGCGCGGACAGCGCGGGGGGGTGTCCTGTCCGTCATCGACCGCGACATCGCACAGCGCGCGGCGGCGATGATTGCGATCTGCAAGAACCGGCTTGCGGGGTTCACCTGACCACAAAGGGCAGCGCCCGACCGCGGGTGGGCGCCGTAACCGTGGTTCATGCCACTTTATGTCTAATCTTTGGCGTGTGGGTGAAGAGGTGCAATACGGTGAGGAAGCGCCCGCCCGTCGCACCAAAGGTGCGCCGATTGTCTTAGGCACGCCTCCGGCGTGACGGGCGGTCGGGCGCTGCCCGGCGGTGCTACGCACCTTGACTCCGGGCTTTGGTGGACAGAATAAAAGTCACTTATTACAATTGGTTACGGTTCGCGTGACCCCCCCCCTACAACTCAGGCACCACCAAATCACCCACATCCCCGTCACGGTGCAATTCCGCCCCCGTCACCGATTGCAGATCCTCCAGCGACACTGCCGCCAGCTTTTCGCGCAGCACGAACCGCCCGCCCGTCACGTCCACCACGCACAGCGACGTATACACCCGCGTCACACAACCCACGCCGGTCAGCGGCATGGTGCAGGTCTCGACCAGCTTCGGGTCGCCCTTTTTGGTGACGTGATCGGTGATCACCGCCACCCGCTTGGCCCCGTGGACCAGATCCATCGCACCGCCCACCGCAGGCACGCCACCGCGCCCGGTGGACCAGTTCGCCAGATCGCCGTTCTGCGCAATCTGGTAGGCGCCCAAAATCGCCACGTCCAGATGCCCGCCGCGCACCATCGCAAAGCTGTCGGCGTGGTGGAAAAACGCGGCACCGGGGTTCAGCGTGATCGCCTTTTTGCCCGCGTTGATCAGATCCCAGTCCTCGTCCCCCGCATCCGGCGCACGGCCAAAGCCCAGCACGCCGTTCTCGGTGTGAAACACCGCTTCGCGGCCCTCGGGCTGAAACTTGGCCACCATCTCGGGAAAGCCGATGCCAAGGTTGACATAAGCCCCGTCTTCAATGTCCTGCGCCGCCCGCCATGCGATTTGCGCGTTGCTCAGTTGGATGTCGTTCAGATCAACGCTCATGGGTACACCGCCTCTTGCCGGTTCAGGACTTCTTCCTGCTGGGGGTTGGGAACATGGACCACGCGGTTGACGAAAATCCCCGGTGTGACCACGTTTTCAGGGTCCAGATCGCCGGGGGCCACCACATGCGACACCTGCGCGATGGTCACCGCCGCCGCCGTCGCCATCACGGGGTTAAAGTTGCGCGCCGCCATGCGATACGTCAGGTTGCCCATCAGGTCGCCCTGCTGCGCCTTGATCAGCGCAAAGTCGGCCTTTAGCGCGCGTTCCTGCACATACATGCGCCCGTCGAATTCGGCCACCGGCTTGCCCGTCGCCAGATCGGTGCCATAGCTGGTGGGCGTGTAAAACGCCGGTATCCCCGCACCGGCCGCGCGCATGCGTTCGGCCAATGTGCCCTGCGGGACAATCTCCAGCTCGATGCCGCCCGCCAGATACAGATCGGTAAACACCTTTGCATCGGCCGAGCGCGGGAAAGAGCAGATTATCTTCGCCACCTGCCCCTGTTCGATCAGCGCCGCCAGCCCCACATGCCCGTTGCCCGCATTGTTGTTCACAACGGTCAGGTTTTTCGGGCCCGCGTCGATCAGCGCATGGATCAGCTCGATCGGCGCGCCCGACCCGCCAAAGCCGCCGATCATCACGCATGCCCCGTCCGGTATGTCAGCCACAGCCTGCGCTGCGGTGGTCACTGTCTTGTCCATCGTCATCCCCCGGTTTGATCCTCTGAATGTGATGTCAGGGATCAAGGGGCATCGGGCAAGGGTTTTCGTTCGTATATTGAAACTTGTTCACATCCCGATAAGATCGGTGCGCATGGCGAACAAAACAGACATCATCGGATCACTGGCCAAGGGGCTTCAGGTGCTGGAATGCTTTGGCAGCGACCGGCCCCGCCTGTCGATTGCCGAAGTGGCGGCGCTGACCGGACAGGACCGCGCGTCGGCGCGGCGGTGCCTGCTGACCCTGCACCACATCGGCTATGCGGCCTATGACGGGAAATATTTCAGCCTGACGCCACGGGTGTTGCGGCTGGGCATGGGGGCGCTGGCCGCGCTGCCCCTGCCGCAGATCGTGCAGCCGTGGCTGGACCAGTTGTCAGACCAGATCGGGCAGTCGTGTTCCGTGTCGATGCTGGACGACACCGAAATCGTCTACCTTGCCCGCGCGGCACAGCGGCGGGTGATGTCCATCGGACTGATGCCCGGATCGCGCCTGCCCGCCCATTGCACATCGATGGGCCGCGTGTTGCTGGCCGCCCTGCCCGAGCAACAGGCGCAGGCGGTGATCGACGCCTCGGACCTGACACCGCGCACGGTCCACGCCCTGCACGACCCCGCCGACATCATGGCCGAGATCGCCCGCGTGCGCGCACAGGGTTTTGCCGTGATCGACCAGGAGGTCGAGCTGGGCCTGCGGTCGCTGGCGGTGCCGATCATGGACGCCAAGGGCCGCGTGGTCGCGGCGCTGAACATCGGCATGGCCAGCCTGCACGCCACCCCGACCGCGCTGCGCGACACCTATCTGCCCGCGCTGCTGAAGGTGCAGGAAGGGCTGCAAAGGGTGCTGTGAAGGCCGCGGCTGGCGGGGCAAAGCCGCGCATCGACGGGCCGAGGTGCGGCGATCAGACCACAGTTACTGCCACTTAATGGCAGCCAAGCACATCCGACCTATCTGTTCCGCGCAACAGCAACCAAATCGCCGTGCCGTGGGGCGGCCCGTCGATGCGCGGCGGCCTGCGGCCTTGTTCCGCGCGGGGGAATGCGGAAAGGCCTCTGCGCGCTAAACCATCAGCTTTCGGGACGCACCCGCGCGCCGGTCTTGTCGGCGAACGCCTCCAGCCGCGCGCGCGCTGCCGGTTGCGTGTTCACCATCCCCGCCACCACGGATTCGGCATAGGCCCCGTCCATCGCCGACATATTGCGGATGTGGCTGATGGCCGAACAAATCGCAAAGTTGGTCAGCGGCAGGTTCGCCGCCGTCTTGTCCGCAAGCGCGATCGCCTTGTCCAGACTGGACCCCTCGACCAGATATTGCGCCAGCCCCAGATCCACCGCCTCTTGCCCCTGATAGACGCGGCCCGTCAGAACCATGTCGATCATCCGCGCCTTGCCGATCAGATCGCTGACCCGGATCGTCGCACCACCGCCGGTGAAAATGCCGCGCTGGCCTTCGGGCAGGGCGAAATAGGTGGTCGCGTCCGCAACCCGCACATGCGCCGCACTGGCCAGCTCAAGCCCGCCGCCGACAACCGCCCCCTGCAACGCCGCAATCACCGGCACGCCGCCGTATTCCATCTTGTTGAACGCCTCGTGCCAGCGCAGGCAGACGTGCATGAATTCGTCGGGGCTGCGGTCGGCCTTCCAATGTTCGATCAGGTCCAGACCGGCGCAAAAATGGTCCCCCGCCCCGGCCAGCACCACCGCCCGCACACCATTGCGATGGGCCGAGCTGAAGAACCGCACCAGCTCGTCAATGGTCGCCACGTCCAGCGCATTGCGCTTGTCGGCGCGGTCCAGCGTGACAATCACCACACCGTTGTCGCGCACCGCGATGTCCAGATTGCTATAGTCGTCGAATTGCGAAGCGTCGAGCAAGGCAAGGTCCTTTCGTGTTTCGTCGGGGGGCTGCCCCCTGATGCTGAGCCGTCAACGGGGGCGCAGTGTGGCGTGATGTCCGGGCGGCAGAGGTCGGCAATGCGGCCCCGTAATGCTGTCGGGCCACAAATATCCCAGATGACCCAACGGTTCAACGCACAGCGACCCGCGCGGCGCGGTCGTGACGCCGCGTGACACCCCGCCGAAGTGGCCCCTAATCCTCGTCGCAGATGTCCAGCAGGTATTGCCCGTAAGCGTTCTTGGCAAAGGCCGCCGCCCGCGCGCGCAGCGCGTCGCGGGTGATCAGACCCATGCGGTACGCCACCTCGTCCGGCGATCCCACCTGTTGCCCCTGCCGCATGGTCAGCGTGCGCACGAAATTGCTGGCGTCCAGCAGGCTGGCATGGGTGCCGGTGTCCAGCCAGGCATAGCCGCGCCCCATCGTCTCGACGGTCAGGCTGCCCTCGGCCAGATACAGCGACAACAGGTCTGCAATCTCCAGCTCCCCACGCGCCGACGGCTGCACCTGCTTGGCCAGCTCCGGCGCGCGCCCGTCCAGAAAATACAGCCCCGTGACCGCGTAATTCGACGGCGGCACCTGCGGCTTTTCCACGATCTGCTGCACACGCCCCTGCGCGTCAAACCCGACCACGCCGTACCGCTCGGGGTCGGACACGCGGTAACCGAACACCGTCCCCCCCTGCGCCTGCGCATCCGCCGCCTGCAACTGCTCGGGCAACCCATGACCGAAAAAGATGTTGTCGCCCAGCACCAGAACCGACGGCGCACCGGCCAGAAACCCCTCGGCCAGCAGATAGGCCTGCGCCAGCCCGTCCGGCGACGGCTGCACGATGTATTCGAACCGCAGCCCCCATTGGCTGCCATCCCCCAGCAGCCGCCTGAACTGGTCCTGATCCTCGGGCGTGGTGATGATCGCAATCTCGGTCACACCGGCCAAAATCAGCACGCTCAGCGGGTAGTAGATCATCGGCTTGTCATAGACCGGGATAAGCTGCTTCGACAGGCCCATGGTGATCGGATACAGCCGCGTGCCAGACCCGCCCGCCAGAATGATGCCCTTGCGTTTCATGTCGCTGCCTTTCCTGTGGCTGTGCCCAGCCGCATGCCCACACCGTCGCGCGCCAGCAGCGGTTGCCACCAGTCCGCATTGTCCAGATACCACCGCACCGTCCGCGCGATCCCCTGTTGCAGCGTGACCGACGGCCGCCAGCCCAGTTCGGTGCGGATGCGCGTGGGGTCGATGGCATAGCGGCGGTCGTGTCCGGGGCGGTCGGTGACAAATGTGATCAGGTCGGCGTGCGGCGCGGCATCGGGGCGGAGCCTGTCCAGCTCGGCACAGATCATGCGCACCAGATCAATATTCGTCGCCTCGTTCTCGCCACCGATGTTATAGGTCCGGCCCACCGCCCCCTGCCCCAGCACACACAGCAACGCGTCGGCGTGATCCTCGACAAACAGCCAGTCGCGCACGTTCAGCCCGTCGCCGTAAACCGGAATAGCCTCGCCCGCCAGCGCCCGCAGGATCACCACCGGGATCAGCTTTTCGGGGAAATGATAGGGGCCGTAATTGTTGGAACAGTTGGTCACCAGCACCGGCAGACCATAGGTTTCCCCCCAGGCCCGCACCAGATGATCCGACGACGCCTTGGACGCGGAATAGGGCGATCGTGGGTCATAAGGCGTATCTTCGGTGAACAGCCCCACCGCGCCCAGCGATCCGTATACTTCATCGGTCGAGATGTGGTGAAAGCGAAAGCCGGCAGGTTGCCCATGGGCAACCCAATACTGCCGTGCTGCCTCTAACATATTGAAGGTGCCGGTGATGTTCGTCTCGATAAAATCCGCCGGCCCGTCAATCGACCGGTCCACGTGGCTTTCCGCGGCCAGATGCATCACCGCATCGGGCTGGTGGGCGGCAAATATCCGGTCCAGCGCCGCGCGGTCGCGGATGTCGGCCTGCTCGAACCGGTACAGCGGGCTGTCGGCCACCGATGCCACATTCTCCAGACAGGCGGCATAGGTCAGCGCATCGACATTCACCACCGCGTGCCCCAGCCCCACGGCACGGCGCACCACGGCAGACCCGATGAACCCCGCACCGCCTGTGACCAATATCTTCACGCCGCCCCCTCCATGTGAAAGGGCGAGGTCCAGTCGCCAAAGGCAGGTGCCGCGCGGTCCTTGTCCGACAGCACCGGCGCGCCATCCAGCCCCCAGTCGATGCCCAGACTGTCCCACGCGACCGACCCGTCGGCGTCCGGCGCATAGTAATCGGTGCACTTGTACTGCACCTCGCAATCGGGCGTGCGGGTGACGAACCCGTGCAGGAACCCCTTGGGCACGAACAACTGTTCGCCACCCTCGGCGGTCAGGTCCACGCCAACCCACTGGCCATAGCGCGGCGACCCGCGCCGCACGTCCACCGCCACGTCCCAGATCGCGCCACGGGTGCAACGCACCAGCTTGTCCTGCGCGTGGGGCGGGGCCTGATAATGCAGGCCGCGCAGCGTGCCCACATCCGCCGACATCGAATGATTGTCCTGCACGAACTCCGCCGCAATCCCGCCCTGCGCCAGCGTGCGCTTGTTCCACGTCTCGGTGAACCAGCCGCGCGCGTCGCCAAAACGGCGCGGCGTCAGCAGGATCACCTCGGGCAGGCGGGTCGGCTGGAAATTCATCGTCTGGTGCACCTTTGGCCGGGAAACCTGACCCTTCAAGAGCCTGATTTCCCGCCCGAATGCAACTCGTCTGGCGGGATCAGCCCGCTATTTCCCCCATTTCAGCGCGATCAGGTCCATGTCACCGGCCAGTTGCAGCAGCCGCGTGCGGGTCCGCTCCGACAGCGGTTTCAGCGGATGGCGCACATGGTCGCTGCGAATGACCCCGCCCGCCGCGTAAACCGTCTTGCAGGCGCGCAGCCCGCACTGGCGGTTTTCGTGGTTGATCAACGGCAGACACACCTGCCACTGTTTCAGCGCCGCGTCGTGGTCGCCTGCCAGATAGCTGGTGACGATGGGCCGGATGTGTTCGGGAAACAGCCCCGAGGTCATGGTCCCCGTCGCCCCCGCATCCAGATCCGCCAGCAGCGTCACCGCCTCTTCGCCGTCAAACGGCCCCGCGATGTGGTCGCCTGCCGCCGCGATCAATGCGGCCAGCTTGTCGGCGGCAAAGGGGCATTCGATCTTGAAATAACTGACATTCTCCAGCTCGCGCGCCATCCGCGCCAGCAGCGGCACCGGCAGGGTCACACCGCTTAGCGGCGCGTCCTGCACCATGATCGGGATCGAAATGGCGCGGCTGACCGCGTCGAAATGTTCGAACACCCCCGCCTCGGCAGGGAACAGGCCCGACCCGTGATAGGGCGGCATCATCATCACCATCGACGCGCCCATGACCTGCGCCGCCTTGGCGCGGGCCACCACGATGTCGGTGGAAAAATGGCTGATCGTCACGATCACCGGCACACGGCCGGCCACGTGTTCCAGGCTGATCCGCATCAGCGTGGCGCGTTCGGCGTCGGACAGCAGGAACTGTTCGGAATAGTTGGCAAGGATGCAAATCGCATCCACGCCCATATCAATCAGGCAATCCAGCACGCGGCGCATGCCGTCTTCGTCAACCTGTCCGTCGTCCAGAAACGGGGTGGGGGCCACCGGCAAAATGCCTGTCAAAGTCTGTGTCAAAGCGTCGTCCTTTCGGGTGTTCAAATGTCTCGGGGCTTACCAGTCAAAGGCGTCAACCGCCTGTCTGCGGCCCAATGTGAAGGCGTCCGACACATGGATCATCGGGCGCAGGTCCACGTCGATCTCTCGCGCCGCGACAGCTTCGGCAAAGCGGGCGTAAAGCGCGCGGTATTCGTGATCGGGTCCGGCGCTGACCTGCGTGCCGTCCACCACCAGCCGCGCGCCGCCATCGCTCAGCGTGGCATTGCCTTGGGCCGTTTCGATGCGAATGTCCCACGTCTGCGGCCCGGTCTGGCGCCAGTCGAACGCGGCAGTCATATCCGCGCCGCCGGGGTCGTGGAACGTCAGGTCGGCAGCAATCGGCGTGTCACGGTTGGCGGGGAAATACAGCTCGGCTCCCGTCAGATGCACCGCACGCGGGTAAATCTCGGACAGCACCGACAGCGCGTTGATGCCGGGATCGAACACACCCAAGCCCCCCGCCTGCCAGATCCAGTCCTGCCCGGGATGCCAGCGGCGCACGTCCTCTTTCCAGATGACTTCGACGCGGGTTATGTCCTTGCCCTGCAACCAGTCCCGCGCCGCCTGAACGCTGGCGGCATGGCGCGAATGCCACGTGGCAAACAGCGCCACGCCCTGCGCGCGGGCCAATGCGATCAGGTCGTGCACCTCGCTTAACGTCGCCCCCGGCGGCTTCTCCAGCATCACATGCCGCCCCGCCAGCAGCGCCGCCCGCGCATCGGCGTAGCGTACCTGCGGCGGCGTACATAAGGACACACAGGAAATCTCGGGATGCGCCGCCAGCAGATCCTCCAGCCGGTCATACCGCGCCACGCCCTCGACCCCCGCATTGCGGCTGGCGGTGGCCTGCAAGGTGAACGCAGGCGTCGCCGCAATCGACGGAATATGCTGGTCGCGGGCGATCTTGCCCACGCCAACGATGGCCAAACCCTGCCCCGCCATCAGTGCGAATCCCGCGGCACGGCATTGCCCCGACAGCCGACAAGGAAATCGAAATCCGCCCCCGTATCGGCCCCCTGCACATGGTCATGGAACAGCCGCGCGTAGCCGCTGGCGGGCGGCACAACGGGGTTTTCCCACGCCGCCAGCCGCCGCGCGATCTCGGCGTCGGGCACGTCCAGATGCAGCCGCCGGTTGGGCATGTCCAGCTCGATCATGTCGCCGTTCTGCACGATGGCCAGCGGCCCGCCCGCTGCCGCCTCGGGGCTGGTGTGCAGGATCACGGTGCCATAGGCGGTGCCCGACATCCGCGCATCGGAAATCCGCACCATATCGGTGATGCCCTTTTTCAGCACCTTCGGCGGCAGGCCCATGTTCCCCACCTCGGACATGCCGGGATAGCCGCGCGGGCCGCACATTTTCAGCACCATCACACAGGTTTCATCAATGTCCAGATCGTCATCGTTGATCCGCGCCTTGTAGTCGTCGATGTCCTCGAACACCACGGCACGGCCCCGATGGGTCAGCAAATGCGGGCTGGCGGCGGACGGTTTCAGCACCGCGCCCTTGGGTGCCAGATTGCCGCGCAGCACGGCGATGCCGCCCTGTTTCGCCAGCGGCTCGCCTGCGGGGCGGATCACGTCCTCGTTGTGGTTCACCGCATCCTTGACCTGATCCCAGGCAGTGTCACCCGACACGGTCAGCGCATCGCGGTTCAGCAATCCCGCCTCGCCCAGCCGCTTGATCACCACGGGCAGACCGCCGGCATAAAAGAACTCTTCCATCAGGTATTTGCCCGACGGCATCAGGTTCACAATCGTCGGCACGTCGCGCCCGAAGGTGTCCCAATCGTCCAGCGTCAGATCAATGCCCACACGCCCCGCAATCGCCATCAGGTGAATGACCGCATTGGTCGACCCGCCAATCGCGCCATTGGTGCGGATCGCGTTCTGGAACGCCTCGGGCGTCAGCACGTCGGACGGTTTCAGATCGTCCTTGACCATCTGCACGATGCGCCGGCCGGTCACATGGCTCATGACACGGCGGCGGCTGTCCACGGCGGGGATGGCGGCATTGCCCGACAGCGCCATGCCCAAGGCCTCGACCATGCTGGCCATCGACGACGCGGTGCCCATGGTGTTGCACGATCCGGGGCTGCGGCTCATCGCCTGCTCGGCTTCCAGAAAATCCTCGCGCGACATCTTGCCCGCCTTGATGTCCTCGGACATCTGCCACAGCGCCGTGCCCGACCCGACCCGCTCGCCCCGGAACCAGCCGTTCATCATCGGCCCGCCCGACACCATGATCGCCGGCAGATCAACCGACGCCGCGCCCATCAGCAGCGCGGGCGTTGTCTTGTCACAGCCGCACAGCAGCACCACACCATCCAGCGGGTTGGCGCGCAGGGCCTCTTCCACGTCCATCGCCGCCAGATTGCGGTACATCATCGCCGTGGGCCGCAGCGCGCTTTCGCCGGTCGAGAACACCGGGAATTCCAGCGGCAGCCCCCCCGCCTCGTAAATCCCGTGCTTCACCCGCTCGGCCAGATCGCGCAGATGCGCGTTGCAGGGCGTCAGTTGCGACCAGGTGTTGCAGATCCCGATCACGGGCCGCCCGTCAAACAGATCGGCCGGCAGCCCCTGGTTCTTCATCCAGCTGCGGTGGTAAATATGGTCACGGCTGTCGCCCCCGAACCATTCCTGCGAGCGCAGTTTGCGGGGCCATGCGGCGGGTTGAAACGTCATTCTCGGATGCCCCTTAGCGTTGTTTCTGTTTGTTGTAGACGTCAAAGATCACGGCAGCGAGCAGCACCAGACCCTTGATCACCTGCTGGTAATCAATGCCGATGCCCATGATCGACATGCCGTTGTTCATCACGCCCATGATGAACGCCCCGATCACCGCACCGACAATCTTGCCGACACCGCCGGACATCGACGCACCGCCGATGAACACCGCCGCGATCACGTCCAGCTCGACGGCAAAGCCCGCCTTGGGCGTCGCCGTGTTCAGCCGCGCGGCAAAGATCAGACCGGCCAGCGCCGCCAGCACGCCCATGTTGACGAAGGTCAGGAAGGTCAGCCGCTCGGTCGGGATGCCCGACAGTTTCGCCGCCTTCACATTCCCCCCCAGCGCATAGACCCGCCGCCCGATGGTCGTCTGTTCGGTGATGAACGCGTAAACGATGGTCAGCAGCCCCATGGTCACCAGCACGTTGGGCAAGCCCCGGAACGTGGACAGCTTGTAAATCACGAACAACAGCGCCCCCGCCACAATCGCATTGCGCACCACGAAAAAGCTGACCGGCTCGTCCTCGATCCCGTAGGCCATGTTGCGCGCGCGTTTGCGCATCCCAAGGTAAACGATGGCACAGGCGGCAATCACGCCAACGGCCAGCGCCGTGGCATTGGGCCGCCCCACGCCGAACACATCGGGAATGAACCCCGTTGACAGCAACTGGAACGACCGCGGGAACGGCCCCACCGATTGCCCCTCAAGCAGCCACAGCGACAGCCCGCGAAACACCAACATCCCCGCCAGCGTCACGATGAAACTGGGGATGTTCCAATAGGCCACCCAGTACCCCTGCGCCGCCCCGATCAGCCCGCCAACCACCAGACAGACAGGTATGGTAATGGCCACCGGCACGTCCAGATTGACGATCATCACAGCCGCCAGCGCCCCGACAAAGCCCATGACAGAGCCCACCGACAGGTCGATGTGCCCGCCGACGATGACGATCAGCATCCCCAAGGCCATGATGATGATATAGCTGTTCTGCAAAAACAGGTTGGTGATGTTCACCGGTTTCAGCAGCGTGCCGTCGGTCACCACCTGAAAGAACAGCATGATCGCGATCAGGGCGAACAACAGCCCGTAGTCGCGCAAATGGCCCAGCAGATAGGCCCCCATATTCGGTTGTGTGGCGGTTTCGCCGGTGTTGGTATCGGTCATTCTGCCGCTCCCTTAATCTGTGACGATGAACGACATGATGCGTTCCTGACTGGCCTCGGAGGCGTCCAGCTCTCCGACAAACCGCCCCTCGTTCATGACGTAAATGCGGTCGCTCATGCCCAGCAGCTCGGGCATTTCGGAACTGATCATGACCACCCCTTTGCCCTGCGCCGACAGCTCGTTGATAATCCCGTAAATCTCGAACTTGGCACCCACGTCGATGCCACGTGTGGGTTCGTCCAGGATCAGAACCTCCGGCCCCGCGAACAGCCATTTCGACAGAACCACCTTTTGCTGGTTGCCGCCCGACAGGTTCATCACCTGCTGGAACACGCTGGGTGTGCGGATGTTCATCGCCTTGCGATAGCGTTCCGCCACCCGGGTTTCCTCGGCCTCGTTGATGACGCCGGAACGGGACACGTCCGCTAGGTTGGCCAGCGTGATGTTGCGCTGGATCGTGTCTTCCAGCACCAGCCCCAGCTCCTTGCGGTCCTCGGTGACATAGGCCAGCCCGCTGCGGATCGCCGCCGCCACGGTGGACGTGTCCACCACTTGCCCCTTCAGCTTGACCGTGCCGCTGATGTTCTGCCCGTAGCTGCGGCCGAACAGGCTCATCGCCAGCTCGGTGCGCCCGGCGCCCATCAGCCCGGCAATGCCCACGACCTCGCCCGCGCGCACGTGAAAGCTGATGTCCTTGATCATCTGCCGCGTGGCGTGTTCGGGGTGCCAGACGTTCCAGCCCTGAACCTCCATCAGCATGTCCCCCGCGCGCCGCACCCGTTCGGGATAGCGTTGCGACATGTCGCGCCCCACCATGTCGCGCACGATGCGGTCCTCGGTAATCTCTTCCGTCGCTGCATCCAGCGTCGACACCGTCGCGCCGTCGCGGATCACCGTGATGGTGTCAGCCACGCGGCGCACCTCGTTCAGCTTGTGGCTGATGATGATCGACGTGACCCCCTCGGCCTTCAGCTCCAGCAACAGGTCCAGCAACGCCTGACTGTCCGATTCCGACAGCGCGGCGGTGGGTTCGTCCAGGATCAGCAACCGCACATCCTTGGACAGCGCCTTGGCGATTTCGACCAATTGCTGCTTGCCCACACCCAGCCGGTCCACCGGCGTCGCGGGGGCCTCTTTCAGCCCGACCTTTTTCAACAGCGCCTCGGTGCGCCGGAAGGTTTCGGGCCAGTTCATCACGCCCTTGCTGGCACATTCGTTGCCGACAAACAGGTTTTCCGCAATCGACAGCAACGGCACCAGCGCCAGCTCCTGGTGGATGATGATGATCCCCAGCGCCTCGCTGTCCGCGATCCCGCCAAAGCGCGCGACCTGTCCGTCATAATGAATATCCCCGTCATAGGTGCCCTGCGGATAGACCCCCGACAGCACCTTCATCAGCGTGGACTTGCCCGCGCCGTTTTCCCCGACCAGCGCGTGAATCTCGCCCTCGGCCACCTTCAGGTTCACATTGTCCAGCGCCTTGACCCCCGGAAAGGTCTTGGTGATGTCGCGCATTTCCAGAAGAGTTGTCATTGCCCTGCCCCCATTCCTGCGACCTGCCCCTGCGGCCTTTCACGGCACGCGGGGCAGGCGATTTTGCAATCGCGATCCGGTCTTACAGATCGTCTTTGGAGTGGTAACCAGAATCGATCACGATCGTCTGGTAGTTGCTGGCATCCACCGACACAGGCTCCAGCAGATAGGACGGCACAACCTTGACGCCGTTGTCATAGGTCTCGGTGTCGTTGATCTCAGGCGCGCCGCCTTGCAGCAGCGCATCGACCATACCAACCGTCACGCGGGCCAGTTCGCGGGTGTCCTTGAACACGGTCGAATACTGTTCGCCCGCGATGATCGACTTGATCGACTGCAATTCCGCATCCTGACCGGACACGATGGGCATCGCCAGATCGCCCGACCCATATCCCACACCCTTGAGCGAGCTCAGGATACCAATCGAAAGCCCGTCATAGGGGCTGAGCACACCATGCACGACCTGATCGGTGTAATGCGCCGACAACAGGTTATCCATGCGCGCCTGTGCCACCGCACCGTCCCACCGCAGGGTGCCGACCGTGTCCATGCCCTGCTGACCGGACACGATGTTGATGGTGCCATCGTCGATCAGCGGTTGCAGCACCGACATGGCACCGTTGTAGAAGAAATAGGCGTTGTTGTCGTCGGGCGACCCGCCGAACAGCTCGACGTTCCAGGGGCTGACATCGGGGAACCGTTCCTTCAGCCCGTCCACGATGGAGCTGGCCTGTTGCACGCCGACCTTGAAGTTGTCGAAGGTCGCGTAATAATCGACATATTCGCTGTCGCGGATCAGCCGGTCATAGGCAATCGTCTTGATGTCGGCAAAATGCGCGTTCTCCAGCGCATTCGACAGGGTGGTGCCGTCAATCGCGGCAATCACCAGCACGTCAACACCCTTGGTGATCATGTTTTCGATCTGGGCCAACTGGTTGGGAATGTCGTCTTCGGCATATTGCAGGTCAACGGTATAGCCTGCCGCCTCGAACTGTTCGACCATCGAATTGCCGTCAGAAATCCAGCGGGCCGAGGATTTGGTCGGCATCGCAATGCCAATCGTGCCCTTGTCCTGAGCCAGTGCAGGCGCGGTCAACAGACCCACGCCAAGCGCAAGGGCGCTAAGCCCCGAAATAAGTTTGTTCATGTCTTCCTCCCAAAAGCTGACCGCGCCGCAGTTGGGTTGGCCAGGTCCCGCATGCGGGACAAAATGATGGACATTTTTCTGCGTCCGGTGTCACGGTATCACCGGCATGACATAGCGATCAAATTACATAAGTTGACATTGGCATAACGAAATTGGAATGTCTGAACGATGCAAGACCTGACATCCCGCCTGCAATGGCGTCACCTGCGGCTGATCCATGCCATTGACGAACACGGGCAGTTGTCCGTGGCCGCCGACCGCCTGTCCATCACCCAGCCCGCCGCCTCGCGGATGCTGGCCGAGGTCGAGGCGATGGTGGGCCAGCCGCTGTTCGCCCGCACGCCCAAGGGGATGGTGCCCACCGACATCGCCCATGTGCTGATCCGCCACGCGGGCGCCTTGCTGCGCGGGCTGGCCGACACCGTGGACGAGGTCACCGCCTTTGGCGCGGGCCGCACCGGCACGGTGCGCGTGGGGTCGGTGACGGGGGCGGCCATCGCCTATGTGGTGCCCGCGATCCAGCGGCTGAAACAGGACGTCGAGGGCGCCGAGGTCTATGTCGGCGTCGGCCCCAGCGACACGCTGATGCAGGGGATGCTGGACGGCGAATACGACTTTGTGCTGGCCCGCGTGCCCACCGATCTGGACCCGCGCGCCTTCGACATCATGGAATGGCGCAATGAAACCGCCGAATTCCTGGTGCGGTCCGGCCACCCCCTGACCCGCATCGCGCGCCCGTCGATCACCGATCTGGCCGGATACGGCTGGGTCGCGCAGGCCACCGGCACCCCCATGCGCCGCGCCGTGGAAGAGGCGTTTATCGCCCACACCGTCCCCCTGCCCGACGACGTGGTCACCACCACATCGCTGTTGGTGATGATCGCCTATCTGCAAACCTCGGACCTGATCTCGCCCGTCTCAAGCGAGGTCGGCGACCTGGTCCGCAGCTCGGCCGTGGGCGGGATTCAGGCGATTGCGGTCAGGGAACCGATGGTGATTTCGCCCTATCACCTGATTCAGCGCAAATCCGCAATGCTCAGCCCCCTGGCCCAACGCCTGCGCAATCTGGTGGTGGACGGGCTGTCGAAACCGCTGGCCTAGGGTCTTTTTCCGCCCGCCATGTCACATCCCGTCCGTTTCACACGTCTTACTCATATGCCGGGACACACCCGGCGCAACCGCATGAGGAGACACCATGTACGGCCTGATTATCGAACACCGCACCCTGCCCGGCAAACGCGACGCCCTGCGCAAGACCTGGGACGCGCTGATGCAACCCGCCATCGCCGCCAATCCCGACCACATCAGCTATGCCTATTCCTTCGGTCAGGACGCGGATGTGGTCATTGCCTTTCAAGCCTACAGTTCGCAAACTGCGGCGCAGGCGTTCCTGAACCATCCGTCCTATCTGGAATACCTCGCCCGATCCCGCCCTTACCTGGCGGGTGACCCGAAGATCACGCAGCTGGATGTGCAATGGCTGAAACCCGCCGCATAGGCTCTGACCCCATGACCGACCCCGCCCACAGCTTTGACAGCGCGCGGCCGGGGCTGGTCAAACTGGCCTACCGGATGCTGGGATCGGTCGCCGATGCCGAGGACGTGGTGCAAACCGCGTTCTTGCGCTGGCAGGCGGTTGACCCCGCGTCGGTCCAGTCCCCGCCCGCCTATCTGCGCCGCATCGTCACCCGCCTGTGTCTGGATGTGCACCGCACCACCGCCCGCCGCCGCGAGGTATACTTGGGCGAATGGCTGCCCGATCCGGTTATCACGGACCCGTCCGAGGACATCACCCTGATGCTGATGCTGGCGCTGGAGCGCCTATCACCGCTCGAACGCGCGGCCTTTTTGTTGCACGACGTGTTCGGGCTTCCCTTTGACGAGGTTTCGGGCATCATCGACCGCACCCCCGCCGCCGCCCGCCAGCTGGCCGCCCGCGCGCGGCAGAACGTGCAACAGGACAACGCCCGGTTCAGCGTCGACGCGACACGCGGCCAACAGATCGCCGCCGCCTTCTTTGCAGCCTCCCGCACGGGCGACATGGCCGCACTGCGCACGCTGCTTGCCGAAGACATCAGCCTGCACGCGGACGGCGGCGGCCAGCGCCCCACGGCCCTCCAGCCGGTCCTTGGCCGCGACGCGGTGGTACAGGCCCACGCGGGCTTTGCCGATCACTTCCGCGACAACGGCTCGACGCTGATTGCACTCACGCACATCAACGGGCTGCCCGGCTGCATCAGCCGCGAAAGCGACGGCCAGCTTCAGACCACGGCGCTGGACATCGAGAACGGGCTGATCCGGGCAATCTATGTCACCCGCAACCCCGACAAACTGCGCCACCTCAAGGCGTCGGATGCCATGCCAAAGCGACTCTAAGTTCCGGTTTCCCTGAATCGCGGCGGCAAGCCATGCCGACCCGAACCAGACCTTCGCTGCAACCCGTACCAAGGTCCGCTATGCGGACAAAGTGAGCCTTCGCTGCGGTCGCGCGAACGGCCGCCTTCAGCAGCGTTCCAAAATTGGTCCTTTTTGAACGGTCTGCTGTGGGGCGGCGAAGGTCGACTTCAAGCTCGATTATACCTTGCAAGAGCTCGTGAGTTGAATACGTTAATCTGTCTGAAAGAACCACAACTGGGGTAACAATGGCTTACGAAATCCATATCAGACGAACGAATGATCAGCCTATCAGTTTAGAGGAATGGGTGAAGACAGTAGATAATTCTGAAAACGTTCGGCTGGGGGATGCTGTTCCCATCGTTCTTACTAATCCCACTACGGGCGAACAGATATCCAACCCACAATTGCAAGGCGTTGCAGAGCTATACGACGTTGGAAGTCAAGTTTGGTTCCCAGCATTTAGGTGGTTTGAAGGGAGAATTACGACCCGAGCTTCCCGTGACTTTGATACTTTTCATAGTCACCAAAGATCAGTGATGCGTGCGTTAGCTTCTCAGCTTGGAGCCCAGATTGTAGGCGATGAAGGTGAGAGCTACGACTAGGCGAATGCCAGACCAAAATCCCCTTCCAAAAACCCTCCTTTTTGGAACAAGCCAAAACCACTCCGATTGACGCTACCAAAAACCCCGTTCAAAACCTAAGTGGTTGTTGGAGGTTTTTGGAAGGTCTCATTATAGCGGACATTCGTGCAATTCGCAGCATTTGTCAAAGTGGCCTCTTTCCAGACCTTCGCTGCAACCCGCGTGAAGGTCAGACAAGCGGACGGAGTTGCGATTGGCATCCGATCTCACAATGTGGCCAAGAGCGCTCTCGCTTCCACATCAACTTCCTCAGACACGTCTTCATCAGAGGGCCGGTCTGCTAACCGAGCGATATCGGGTATCAATTGAACCAGGTCCACTGGTGAAAGCCTGCCGCAAAGCCTGCTCAAGACCCAGTATTTCCATACAGAATCGTCGGACACGAGCACTCTTCGGATATGTGGTACAATCTCAGGGCCAGAGCCGGAGAGAAGCTCAACCGTCTGATCCGCCACCGGCCAGTTTATGTCCTGCAGCCATTCCAGCAACTCAGGCAAAATCGGATTGATGGCGGGAAATCCCGCTGCTCTCGCGCGGGCGATCGCAGCCAGGTCGAATTTGTCCTGGGGAACACAGCTTCGCAAATCCATTGGGTCGAAATATCAATGCAACGGTGTGACCGCAATGGGCTCATAACGTCCGGTCGCTGCGCTCGGCACAAGCTGCGCCACCTCACCCCCCCTACCCGTCCCCCACCAGCACAAACGGCGCCCAATAGCGGGGGTGCGCGTATTTCACCTCTGGATCGTCCCGCATCAGCCGCAGCATCGACCGACGCAAGGCATCGCTGCGCGCGGTGCCCGCCTGCATCTCGGCCACCATGCCCGTCGTCAGAACCGAGGTCGCGTAATCGTCCACCGGCCAGTGCGACACCAGGATCGACCGCGCCCCCGCATAGATGAACGACCGCGCCAGACCCGACAGCCCCTCGGCCCCCGGCGTGCCGTCACCCGACGCGGTGTTGCACGCCGACAGGATGATCAACTGCGCCGACAGCTTCAGCCCCGCCGCCTCGGTCGCGGTCAGCAGCGCGTCGTCCTGGGGCCCCGGCGCGTCGGGCGGGGTGAACACCAGCGCCGGTTCGGCCAGCCCCGACAGCTCGCCCGCCAGCAGCCCGTGGGTGGCAAAGGCGACGATGTCCACATCGCGCAAATCCGCCCCCCGCACCGCCGTTTCGGTGGCGGCACGGCCCAGAAACACATCGCCCGCCACGGCCCCCGTCAACTGCGCCAGCCGCCGCAATTCGCGCGCGGTGCCGGGCAGCGGGGCCAGCCCGGCCACCGCGCTGACCTGCTCGAACACACCGCGACTGACATAGGCACCGTCCGTCACCAGCCCCGTGGGCGCATCGCTGTCGGCATAGGCGAACACCGGATCGCCAAAGCCCACGAAGGGACGGCGCGGGCCACCCAGATCCGTCTTGTCCACCTTGCGCCGCAGCGCCCGCAGGCTTGAGACATTGGGCAAAACCGTCATCGCCGCCCGCCCGATCAGCCAGTCGGTGTCGCGCAGCGCCTGCGGGTCGGCGTCGTCACCGCTGGGAGGGCTGGCCACCAGCAGACCAAAGGGCAGCGCCGTCAGCGGCCCGTCGGGCACCACGATCAAATGATCCGCCCCGTCGATCTCCGCCGCCAGCGGGCCCAACAGCTTTTGATACAGCCCATGCGCCACCGCACGGTCGAACCCGTCCGCCGAGGCCCCGATGCTGGGCGCGTCGTCCAGCGCCGCCGCTGACCGGTTCTGCGTCGTCACGTCCAGCATCCGCCGCAGCAGGCTGATCTGCGCCACAAGCGCACCCTGTTCAAAGTTGGCCGCGTGCCAGTCCGCCGCCGTGGCCGAAATGGCCCAGACGAACACGTCGAAATCTGCGGCCAGCGTGACGATCATCACCTCGCCGGGGTGCAGGGTTTGCTGCACTTCGGTCACGGTCATCGGGCGCGGGTTGGTCAGTTCGCGGAACGCCGGAAACCCCGCCTCGATCTGCGCGTCCAGTGCGGCGATCTGCGCGCGGATGCGGGCCAGGCTGACGCGCACGCGCTCCACCTCGGCCTCGGCGGCGGCACCGCGCGCGCCGACGGCTGCGGCCAGCGCGCCCTGTTCGGCATCGGCCAGATCGGTCAGGTCACTGCGCTGGCGCAACAATCCCGCCAGCGCCGCATTGCCCGCCTGTTGCCGCAACGCCGCCTGTTGCAGCGCCGCCCCCGCCACGCTGGACGTGGCCCGCTGCATCGTCACGAACACATCGTCGCGGATGCTGTCGCGGGTGGGCGCACCCTGCGCCAGAACCCCCGTACACAGACCCCCCGAACACAAAAGAAAAAGGGCGCACAGGATCACCCCTGCGCGCCCCGATATGGTGCGGGCTGTCACGCCCTGCCTCAGTTGGTCAGGATGTAATAGCTGTTGCGCTTGCGGCCCTGGTTGGCCACCGCAACAAGGAAATATCCGTCCCAAGCCGGCGTGAACGAACAATAGATCTTGTCGGTATAGGTCTTGTCCAGACAGATGGTGTTGCCGTTTTCGTCGGTGACCAGCAGGTCAAGGTTGGCGTCGCCGTCACCCACGACCGCCAGTTCGGCAAAGCGGCCACCGTAGAAGGGCACCTTGAACAGGTCGATCTTGCCCGCAGGCAGACGCGACAGGGTGCGCGACGCGCCACCGATGCGGCCCCGCGATCCTTCGGCCTGGGCGTCTTCGATCAGACCGGTCACGGCAGGGTCACCGCCCGCGTATTCCAGCGCGGCGGTCAGCATCGCCTCGGCGTCCATCGGCGCGTCGGCACCGTCGGCTTCTTCGGTCACGCCGGCCATGTCTTCGTTGTCCGAGGTGGTTTTCTCGCGCTCGACATCCTTGGCGTCAACGCCCTGCATGATCTGCGCGGCAGCCAGCGCGGCAACGGCGTTCTTGCTTTCCTGCGCGTGGGCAAACAGATCCTGCGCCAGCGCGACCTTACCCACGGCGCTCACCTCGGCGGTGGGTTCGGTGGGCTGGACGTTCTCGCCGGACTTGTCCTGCGCCAGCGCGGTGATCGGGGCCAACGCCAGTGCGGCGGCGCTGACCATCGAGAGAAGTTTGGTACGTGTCATGTGTGGAATTCCTTTCGGTCAAAACGTGGTAAGGGTTGGGTAATTGATTGGATCATGCCCGCGTAACCGTACGTTTTCCAGACATTTTTTATGACAAACACCGTCAGGTATTCCTTACCTTTGGCCCCCGCTGCGCCATTATTCTTGCTGCGGTTGAACTTCGGCCAGCGACCGGCTGAGCACCCAGCCAAAGACCGCCTCGTCGACCGCGCGCAAACGGTCCTCGGCCGGCTGGCGGGCCACGTCGGCGCCGCCGCTGGCATAGCGGTCATAGCGGTCGAACCACAGGTCGTTCGACTGCGCCATATCCAGATAGGCCGCCTGCGGCTGCGCCTGATCGTGAAAGAAACTGGCGCGCTTGCGCAAAGCGTCGGCCATGGTCTGCCCGCTTTGATATTCAGGATAGGGCACCACGGCCACCGCCCGGTCATAGGCGGCAGCGGCCAGATCGGTCAGCCCCAGTTGCGCCAGAATGTCGGCGTGCTGGGTGTGCAGGCGCGCAGCGTTGGCGGGCGTCAGCCGTGCCATCATGTCGGCCTGTCCCAGCGCCTCTTCGATCACCGCGCGCGCCTCGTCCAGCCGCCCCTGATAGCTGCGCACAAAGGCCTGGGCAAAGCAGACTTCGGACCAATACAGCGGCCCCCAGGTGTCCGGGTCGCGGCTGGCATAGGCCTGAGCGATGATGCTTTGGGCCAGCTCGGGGTTGCCGTTGCCCCAGACCAGCCAGCCATAGGACACCGACAGGAACGCCGCCGTGCCTTCCTGATGCCAGGGCGACCGGCGATAGCTTTCCAGTGCGGCGCGCGTCAGCTCGGCCGCCTCGACCCGGTCGCCCCGCCGCGCCAGCGCCGAGGCATAGGCGAACCGCGCCGCCACGCTC
>NZ_CAXBJW010000009.1:0-102092 GCF_963976325.1 uncultured Pseudosulfitobacter sp. | reverse complement strand
AATCCAACCTGCAGACTCTCGTTATGAATGAGGGACCAGCAGGGGGCAGGTCAAAAGCTATCTAACTTTGAGCGCTTACTCGTTTTGCCGTTCGATACGAACTTCGTTCAAGCCAGAGAAATAGTGTCCAAGTCGAGCTCCCGCAACCAACCCTAATTCCTCACTATATTCAAAGGCTTGAGTTTTGTCGCTCAGGCCTTTTTGCGTTTTGACCCTCGAGCCACGACACAAGAGCGCGGCCAGAACCCCCTCCAGATGTATCGACAGTTTGCCGTCAGGTTCAGGTATCGCTCATAGGCCGGGTTCGATATGCGGTGCCGTCCGACAGGTGGACAGGTGCGGGCGGTCTCTGGCTTTTCATGATTCCCGGCGAGACAATCGCGATACCTGTTTTCTGGAGGCGCTGCGATTGACATCCCTATTTCTAACCGCGGCGGTGTTGGGCAATTTTTCCTCCCGTGCTCAAAACATCAACTTGCCGATTACACCCGCAGAAATCGCCTGCGATGCCTTAGCGTCGGCGGAGGCCGGTGCGGCGATTGTACATATCCACGTGCGCGACCCCGAAACCGAAATGCCATCAATGGACACTGCGCTCTACCGCGAGGTGGTGGACCGCATCCGCGACAATAACGATGATCTGATCATCAACCTGACCACAGGCAACGGCGGGCGCTACGAGCCGTCCGAGGCAGATCCGGCGGTTGCGGGGCCGCGGACCAATCTGCTTGTGCCCGATGACCGTGTGCAGCATGTTCTGGCGATCAAGCCGGACATTGCCACGCTGGACCTGAACACGATGGTCTTTGGCCAAGAGGTCGTGATCAACACGCTGTCGTCGATCCGCCGCATGGGCACGTTGATTCAAGACGCTGGCGTGCGCCCCGAGATTGAATTGTTCGACAGTGGCGACGTGGCAATTCTGAACACGCTGATGGACGAGCAGTTCTTTGAACATCCGCCGCTGTGTTCGATTGTGATGGGGGTCAAGTTCGGCTTCGTACCGCTGCCCGAAACGCTTTTGTATGCGCGCGGTTTGCTTCCCTCCAATGCAATCTGGACGGGGTTCGGCACCGGCGCGATGGCTTTTCCGATGGTGGCACAATCGGCGCTGATGGGTGGCAACATACGCATAGGTATGGAAGACGCCGTTTGGCTGGCGAAGGGCGTCAAGGCACCGTCCAACGCCGCGATGGTCGAAAAGGCGGCGCGGATCGTGAACGAACTGGGCTTTGATCTGGAAACGCCAAAACAGGTTCGCGCGCGGCTTGGCCTGTAAGGAGATTGCCATGCTGACCTTCTACCATTCTCCGCAAAGCTGCTCGAACGGCATTTTGTTGCTGTTGCACGAGGTTGGTGCAGTGTTCGAGACCAAAATTGTCGATGTACGGGCGGGCGACCAGCGGGGGGCGACTTATCTGGGGCTGAACCCCAAGGGCAAGGTGCCGGCACTGGGGCTAGCGGACGGATCGACTTTGACCGAATTTCCGGCCATCGCCCTGTGGCTGGTTGAAAGCCATCCGCAAGCGGGTCTTGCCCCAACGGGTACGATTGAGCGCGCGCGCGTGCTTGAGGCGCTGGATTTCATCGTGAGCTCTGTCCACATGCGCGGCTTCACCTTTGACAAGGTGCCGCAAAAGTTCATGCCCGACGCGGACGGACAGGCCACACTCAGGGCACATGGCCGTGCCGAGGTGGCCAAGGGGCTGATGAGCCTGTCCGCGATGCTGGGGGACAGGCCCTATATTCTGGGTGACTTCAGTGCGGCGGACGCAGCCCTGTTCTATGTGCTCGACTGGGCCGCACAGGATGGCGGATATGACATTCCGGCCAATCTTCAGGCCTGCCTTGCGCGGATCAAACAGCGCCCCGCACATGCGGCCGCAGCCCCGCTTTTGACGCGATAGAAGGCGGCGGACATGGCTGCAAAGAACATTCTTTTCATCATGTTCGACCAGCTGCGCTGGGATTACCTTAGCTGCTACGGCGCGCAGCATATCGACACGCCGAACATCGACCGGCTGGCAAAAATGGGTGTGCGGTTTACCCGCGCCTATGTGCAGGCACCGCTGTGTGGACCGTCACGGATGTCGACCTATACGGGGCGCTATGTGCACAGCCACGGCGCAAGTTGGAATGCAACACCGCTGAAAGTGGGCGAGCAGACGCTGGGCGACCATCTGCGTGCTGCCGGAATGGGCTGCTGGTTGGTGGGCAAGACGCATATGGCCGCCGACGCCGAAGGCATGGCGCGGCTTGGTCTGGACCCCGACAGCATCATCGGCGCCCGGGTGGCGGAATGCGGGTTTGACGTGTTCGAGCGTGACGACGGGATGCGTGCAGTAGGTCCCGACGGGCCGCTGACGGAACCGGGCGGGCATGGTTACGACGCCTATTTACAGGAACGTGGCTATGACACTGACAACCCGTGGCACGACCACGCGAATGCCGGCGTCGATGCACAGGGCAACGTGCTGTCGGGCTGGTTCATGAAGAACGCGGGCGAAGCGGCAAATATCGAGGAACAGGACAGCGAAACCCCCTATCTGACGCGCCGAGGGATAGAGTTTATCGCAAGCCGCGACGATGCACCATGGTTGTGCCACCTAAGCTATATCAAACCGCATTGGCCCTACATTGTGCCTGATCCCTATCACGCGATGTATGGCCCGCAGGATGTGCCGCCGCCAAACCGTGCACAGTCCGAGTTTGACAACGCCCACCCCGTTCTGAAGGCAATGATGCGCAATCCGGTCGGCACCGCCTTTTCTCGTGACGATGTGCGCGGCGCTGTGATCCCTGCCTATATGAGCCTGATCAAGCAGTGCGACGACCAAATGGGCGTGCTGTTCGACTGGCTCGAAGAGACAGGCCGGATGGATGACACGATGATCGTTGTCACATCGGACCACGGCGACTTTCTGGGCGATCACTGGATGGGCGAAAAGACGTTTTTCCACGATGCCGCCATCAAGGTGCCGCTGATCATCTACGACCCGACCAATGCCGCAGATGCCACGCGCGGCACCGTGTGCGATGAGCTGGTCGAGGCCATCGACCTTGCCCCGACCTTTGTCGACGTGGCGGGCGGTCAGGTGGCTGATCATGTGTTGGAGGGCCGCTCCTTGTTGCCATTGCTGCACGGCAGGACGGCGTGGGACCGCGACAAAGTGATCTGCGAATACGACTATGCATCGACACCACTGGCCGACGCCCTTGGCCTGTCAGTGCGCGAGGCTGTCATGTTCATGGTGGCCGACAAACACTGGAAACTGATCCACTGCGAAGGCGGCTTTCGCCCGATCCTGTTCGATCTGCAAAACGATCCTGACGAACTTGTCGATCTGGCCGAAGACCCTGACCATCAAGAGATCATCGCGCGGATGTACGACAAGCTGCACGCCTGGACACGCCGCATCGCGCAGCGCACGACACGGACCGAGGCGCAGCTGGTCGAACTGCGCAAATCCTTGCGGCGGCGCGGTGTGGTGCTGGGCGTCTATGACGAGAATGACACGCCGCTTGACCTGACGATCGCGTACCGCGACCGCAAGGCGCGGGTGCGCAAGCCGACGGGCTGACCTGGGACGGGCTGTCCACCTTGTGAACAGCTGGGGCCAAGCGATAGACGCAGCCCCCCCGCGCACGCCACAACAAGACAAGTTGTGAAGCAAGAAAGACGCGGAAAGGTCCACCCAATGCCCCCTTATCCCAACGATATTCCGGTCGTTATCGTCGGCGCAGGTCCGACAGGTTTGACAGCGGCCAATTTGCTGGCTGTCTACGGTGTCGACTGTGTTGTTCTGGAGCAAACCGCAGAGCCGATGAACCTGCCGCGCGCCATCGTGATCGACGACGAAGGGGCGCGCACGATGCAGGTGTTCGGGTTGGACAAGACCTATCTCAAGGACACGATGGAAGGCGTCGGATCGCGGTATTACGACGACGAGGGCAACTGTTTTGCAGAGACGGGGCGGGGGCCGCGCAACTTTGGTTTTGCCAAGCGACAGTTCTTCTTCCAGCCCGAGCTTGAGGCGGCGCTGCGCGATGTGTCGGCACAAACGTCCCCGGGCACACTGCACTTCGGGGCCGAGGTGACCGATGTACGCAATGGGCCCGATCATGCGCTGGTCACGGTGCAAGATGCGGACGGTCATAGCCATCAGATCCGCACACAGTGGGTGCTGGCCTGTGACGGTGGGCGCAGCCCGATCCGCGAACGGCTGGGCATTCCGATGTCGGGAAATACCTACGAAGAAGACTGGATCGTCGTCGATACGATGAACGATCCTGACCCGACCCTCTATTCCAAGTTCTTTTGCAGTGGCGCGCGGCCAACGGTCAGCGTGCCTGCTCCGCATGGTGGGCGACGTTACGAATTCATGCTTCAGCCCGGCGAAACCCGCGAACAGGTGTTGCAGGACGGATTTCTCAAGGATCTGATGACCCCCTACCGGCCTTACCGGACCGAAGATATTGTGCGCAAAACCGTCTATCGTTTTCATGCGCGGATGGCCGAGCAGTTTCAGTCGGGACGCATTCTGTTGATGGGGGATGCGGCGCATCTGACGCCGCCTTTTGCCGGTCAGGGCATGAACGCGGGCCTGCGCGATGCGCACAATGTTGCGTGGAAACTTGCCGTTATCCTGCGCGGCGGTGCCGATGCGCATATCATGCAAAGCTACGAGGCCGAGCGGCGCAAGCCCGCTTGGGACATGATCCAGCTTGCCGTGGCCATGGGCAGCATCGTGATGCCCGCCGGGCGCGACCAGATCATGTTCCGCGACCTGATGATGCAGGCGCTTGAGCCGTTTCCAGCTGTGAAAGACTGGCTGGTGCACATGCGGTTCAAGCCAAAGCCGCAGTATCTTGAGGGGCTGTTTCTGGATCTGGACACCCCTCTTTTCGAGGCATCCTTGGTGGGCGAAATGATCCCCCAGCCTGAGGTGCAGAAGGGCAGCAAGGTGCAGTTGCTTGACGACATTACAGGGCTGGGCTTCTGCCTGATCGCGCAAAATGCTGAAGGGGCGGCGGCGCTGGCCGCGCTCGAGCAGGATACATTGCTGGGCCTGCCGCTGACTGCGATCACGCTGGACACCATGGGCAGCGGCGATCTGGACGCGCTGCGCCCTGTCGATCCGCAAGCCATCCGACCGTTCTTGACCCACCGCGATCAGATCCTGCTGGTCCGGCCCGACCGCTATTGCGCCGCCGCATTCTTTCCCGAGGCATTATCGGCCACGTTGGAACGCTGCACAGCGCTGCTGACACAGACGGATGCTGCACCCAAGGCTGTCGAAATGACGGCCTGAGAACGGGGCAGAAAAAAGCTGCCAAAGACATTGCGCGGGAGGAGGAGACCCAATGCAACTTATCTGGAAAAGATCCTATGCACTGGCGCGGGTGCTGGCGTTGGTTGGCTTCACCGGCCTGCTGGTGCTGGCACTGATGACAACCTCGGACGTGCTGATGCGCTGGCTGTTCAAGGCACCGCTTCAGGGCGTCAATGATGTCAGTTCGGTCGTCATGGCGGTGGTGATCTCTGCGTGTATTCCGGCCAACCTTGCCATGAAGCAAAACATCCGCGTCGAGGTTTTCGGGTCGATAGCGGGGCCACGCACGAAGGCATTGCTCGAAGTGTTTTCAAGCGCGCTGACCTTTGCCCTGATCGCGCTGATGGCCTGGCAATTTGTCGGATACGTCGATGCGCTGAAGGAGAACGGCGACCGGACATGGGTGTTGGGTTGGAAGGTCTGGCCGTGGTGGAGCGTGGCCACGGTGATGCTGTGGCTTGCGGCTTTCGTACAGGCGATGGTTCTGATCATCGACATTTCATCCTTGTTTGGCGGCCGCGACACAGACGCGGCGCTGCACAACGACCCTTCTTCTCTGCTCTGACAGCGCAAAGACCCAAAGGAAACGGATATGGATCCTCTTGTTATTGCCATGATCGGCTGTGTCGCCATGATGGGGCTGATTTTGCTGCACGTTCCGATTGGTATTTCGATGGCGCTGGTCGGCGTTGTGGGCTTTGCGCAGGTTGTCGGCTGGGCGCCTGCGATTTCGCTGCTCGCCAGCGAACCGGCTTCGGCGATGGGCTCGCTTGATCTTGCGGTGATCCCGCTGTTCATGCTGATGGGCAGCCTTGCCGCCGCAAGCGGGCTGGCCTCGGATGTCTATGACATGTCCAGTGCGTTGTTCGGCCATCGCCGTGGTGGTCTGGCGACGACGACCGTTGTGGCCAGCGCTGGCTTTGGCGCGATCTGCGGGTCGGGCGTGGCAACAACGGCCACCTTCGGGCGGGTCGCCATGCCCGAGATGCTGGCGCGCGGTTATCATCCGGCATTGGCATCGGGCGCAGTCGCCGCGGGCGGTACGCTGGGGATAATCGTGCCGCCGTCTGCGATGATGATCCTGTATTCGGTGTTGACCGAGCAATCGGTGCTTCAACTGTTTACGGCCGCGATCATTCCTGCCCTGCTGGCCGTTCTGTTCTATGCCATTGCGGTGCAGGTGACTGTCATGCGCAACCCCGACAGCGCCCCGCGATCCGACAAGCTGCCGTTCAGGGACCGCATGGCCGCGATTGGCCGTGCGTGGGGCGTGATCTTGCTGGCGGTGGTCGTACTGGGCGGCATCTATTCGGGCATCTTCACCGTGAACGAAGCCGCCGCCATCGGTGTTGTCATCGCCTTCCTGTTCGCATTGCTGCGCCGCAGGCTGGACCGTGCCACGTTCCTGCGTGTGATGGCCGAGGCCAGCGGGTCCACCGCCATGATCTATATCATGGTCTTTGGTGCGACGATCTTTTCCTACTTTATCTCGGTCACCGGCGGTGCGTCGTTCATCGTCGGGCTGATCTCTGACGCCTCGGTCGATCCGCTGATGGTGATCTTTGGCATCTTGCTGCTTTACATCATTCTGGGCGCGTTTTTTGACGAAGTTGCGGCGATGGTCATCACACTGCCTTTTGTCATCCCCGTCATTCAGGGGCTGGGTTACGATCTGGTCTGGTGGGGCATTATCAACGTGGTGGTGATCGGCATCGGCATGATCACCCCGCCCATCGGGATCAACGTGATGCTGCTGAATTCTATGTACCGCGATGTGAAAATCACCACGATCTACCGCGGCATCGTGCCGTTTCTTGTGGCCGATCTGGTGCGCCTGACCATTCTGGTGCTGTTTCCCCCGCTCACACTCTGGCTGCCCAGCATCTTAGGGTAAACGTCTGTCCATCAAGTGGACAACTGCGGCTTGAGAGTCGAGCGGATAGCCCATCAGCGCCAGAGTAATTTCACAAAAGGGAGGATACGATGAAACTACGACATTTCCTGATTGCGACCGCTGCGGCCGTCGCTTTTGGCACCACCGCCACCGCCGAGATCCTGCGGTTTTCCAGCTTCGAGCCACCAGTGGCGCACGTCACCAAGAATATCCTGATGCCGTGGGCGGAAAAGGTGAACGCCGCCTCGGACGGTGAGCTGGACGTTCAGATTTTCCCGGGCGGCACCTTGGGGCGCAACCCTGCGCAACAGCTCAAGCTGGTGGAAGACGGCGTGGCCGACATCGCTTGGGTGATCCCCGGCTATACACCCGGACGTTTTGACCAGGGCACAATCGGCGAACTGCCGTTTCTGGTGCCCAACGGCACAATCGGTTCCGAGGCAATGTGGTCGATGTACGAACAGGGGCTGTTCACCGGCGACTATGAAAAGTTCAAACTGATCGGCGTGATGACATCCTTTCCCAACGCCATCGCCAGCACGGTCGAAGTGCGCACACCTGCGGACATGAAGGGCCAGAACTTTCGCGCGCCCGGGCCGATCATGCTGGGCGCCATCAACGCGCTTGATGCGGTGCCCGTGGGCGGGATCACCGGACCGGGGCTGGCCGAAGCGATCAGCCGTGGTTTGATCTCGGGCACGTTCTCTCAGTTCGGCGCGATCGAGACGTTCCGGGTGGGCGAGGCCATCAACTATTATCTGGACCTGCCGTTGGGCGCGACACCCATGCTGATCGTGATGAACCAGGCCAAATACGACAGCCTGTCGGACAAGGCCAAAGCTGCCATCGACCAGTATTCGGGCAAGGTGTTCTCAGAAGACTTTGGCAAATCCTTTGACCAGAACGTCACCGAAGCACGCGAACGGGTTCTGGCGGCCAACGACATCACCCTGATCGAACCGGATGATGCGCTGACGCAGCAATGGAAAGACGCGCTGTCAGTCTCGACGACCGAATGGATTGCAGGCCACGAAAACGGTCAGGCCATCTATGACGCTTTCGTTGCCGCCATCGAAAAGGCTACGGCCGCAAACTGACCCCTGAGCTCCGGCGCCAACAATCCCGTTGGTGCCGGACTGGTTTTTTTCACAAGGTTTTGCGTGATGGATGACACAGATGACATCGTCGAGATTGCTCAATTGATCCAGAAATGGGGCCTGTACCGTGACCAAGGGCGCTGGGACGATCTGAAGGCGACATTTACCCCCGATGGCACTATCTTTGTGACATGGTTTCTGGGCTGGTTTGCGGATTTTGTCGAAGCATCGAAAAAGATGCATGTGCCGAAGTCGCCACGGGTCAAACACCTGATCGGGCTGCCGGTTGTCGATGTGCAAGGTCACCGTGCCGTGGCGGAAACCAACGTCCAGATTTTGGGGCGGTTCTCGGCCGCCGGAACCGATGTGGATTACACCAGCTACGCGCGGTTTGTGGATCGTTTGGTGCGCACCAAAGCGGGATGGCGCATTCACGCGCGTGTCGCGATCTATGAAAAAGACCGGCTTGATCCGGTTGTCCCCAGCGACGCATTTGCCAACTTCATGACACAGACTGACTTTTCCAAAGTGCCCGAACCCTATCGCTATCTGGGGTACCGCCTGTTGTCGGCGGGCCGCCCGCTGCAAAGCGGGATAATCTGCGACGGCACACCCGAAGCCGACACCTTGATACAAAAGGCGCACCGCTGGATGTCGCAAATGACCTGTGCGGATTAATCCGGCAAATCAAGCCGTCCCAGCGCGTCGGTGATCCCATTGGCGGTTGCCAAAAGCTTGTCACGATACTGGTCCAGCGCCTTGTCGAACGACAGGGCGCTGCTGGTCCAGATCACCGTCAGACAGGCCACAACCCGTTGGCCGCGATAGATCGGGGCAGAGATGCTTTGCGTGCTCAGCCGGTAGCCTTCCTTGCGGTAGCCGACGCCCAATTTCACACAGGTATCCAACACATGTTTTAGCGGTCCGTCCTGCAATATCACCGGACCTTGGCAGCCCAGCTTGGCGTACAAACCAGCCAGCGTTTGCGTGCGCTCTTCTTGGCGTGAAAAGGCAAGGTAAGCGCGCCCGCCAGCCGTATCCAGCACGGGCAGTTGCAGCCCGACCATGCCGTGATCAATGGAATAGGGGCTGATGTTATGCGTCGATTCCCGAATTTCCATCTGGTAGTCGTTGAATGTCACCAGATCGAGCGGCCACAGGATTTCGCGCCCCAACCTTACCATTTCAGGCACGGCGGACTGCGTGACCCAATCCTCGTGGCGGAACCCCGAACTCAGCGATTTGGCCTGCAACGTCGGGCGCCATTTTTCCGACGAATGGTCACGGCTGACGAACCCCAGCCCTTCCAGCGTTTCGAGCAGCCGGTAGACCGTCGGGCGTGGAATAGACGTCGCTGTTGCAACCTCGGCCGCCTTCAAACCGTTCCGCCGGTTCAAGGTCTGCAAAATAAGCAAGCCGCGTTCCAGCGACCGGACAGATCCAAAATTTGAAATGTTCTACCTCCCGATGACCACATAGGGGCCTAAGCTGATCATTACATCGAGAGGGGGTATGTCAACAAACCGCGGCCTATGTCGGGGGAGGTCATCGGTTTTGTCCGTCAAGTGGACAAGTCCGGCGGTCGGCGGTGCAAGATCCGCCGCTTGGTTTACCATGACCAGCAGCACCCGCTTACGCCCGAAAGGAATCTGTCCCATGACCCTCAGTTCACTTGGATATATCGGCATCCGGTCCGCAAAGACCGAGGATTGGAGCGGCTTTGCCACCAACCTTCTGGGCATGCAGCAAGTGGATCGCGGCGGCAATTCGCGGGCCTTTCGGATGGACGATCGCAAGCAGCGCCTTCTGGTCACCGATGACGGGCAAGAGGGGCTGGATTTCATGGGGTGGGAAGTGGACCACCCCGACGATCTGGACCGTCTGGCCAGCCGCCTTGAAAACGCAGGCGTGGCCGTGCGCGTTGAAACGGCCGCTTTGGCCGATCAACGTCTGGTCAGCCAGCTGATTTCCTTTAACGATCCCGATGGCAATCACATCGAAGTCTTTTGGAAACCGCAGATCGCCAGCGATCCCTTTGTCCCGGCACGGCCCATTTCGGGGTTCAAGACGGGCACGCTGGGCATGGGCCATGCGGTGCTGCACGTCGAAGATGCCTCCGCCCTTTTGCCGTTCTACCGCGATCTTCTTGGCTTCAGCGTCACCGACTACGGGCTGACGCCGTTCCCGCTGTATTTCTTTCATATCAACGGGCGGCATCACAGCTTTGCCATGGTCGGATCGGGCCGCAAGGGGCTGCATCATTTCATGGTCGAACTGCAATCGCTGGACGACGTAGGCCAGGGCTATGACATCGCCCAACAGGACGAGGGGCGCGTGGCCTATACGCTGGGGCGGCATTCCAATGACCACATGATGAGCTTTTACGCGACCACACCTTCGGGGTTTTTCGTCGAATATGGCTGGGGCGCGCGGGTGATCGAGCCCGCGACATGGGAGGCGCACGAAACGTCAGACGGACCCAGCTATTGGGGCCACGAACGGGTGCACCTGCCAGACGGCGATCCGGCCCGCGAACGCATGCGCGAGATGCGGATAGACGCCGCCAGCCGTGGCATGCGCGCCGCCGATCCTGTGCCCAATTGCGCCTGGCTGGACTCGGTTGTCCGGCAGGAATGATCGCGGCCCGAAAAATTCCAGACACACTAAACACGGGACGGAGCGATTTACGCGCATGACCAAGCTACCAGATTTTCAGACCGCGATCATCATCTCCGAAGCCGGCGGGCCAGAGGTTTTACAAACCGCGCAATTGACGCTGCCGCACCCCGGGGCGCATCAGGTGCTGATCCGCGTCGCGGCGGCGGGCATCAATCGCCACGACTGTTTGCAACGTGCGGCGGGCATCCACCATGATGGCAACCCTGTGCCGGGGCTCGAAGCCGCGGGCGTTGTCGTTGCGCTGGGGCCGGGGGTGACCGGGTTGGACATCGGCGCGCCAGTGATGGCGTTGTTGCAAGGCGGCGGCTACGCCGAATATGCGGTGGCAGATGTGGCCCTGACGATGCCGGTGCCCGAGGGGTTAAGCATGACCGAGGCCGCGGCAGTGCCCGAGGCGCTGTTCACCGCGTGGTGGAACTTCTTTTTCCTGATGCAGCTTCGACCCGACGAATTCGCCCTGATGCACGGCGGCACCAGCGGCGTCGGCCATCTGGCGCTTCAGGCGATGTCGGCGCTGGGCTACGGCGTTCTGGCCACCTGCGGCAGTGCCGACAAGATTGCCGCCGCCAAACGGTTCGGCGCGCGCGATGCGTTCAACTACAATGACACCGAACTGGCGGCCAAAGTACTGGATGCCACGGGCGGTCAGGGCATCAGTGCGCTTTTGGATGTCTCTGCCGGTGCGCATCTTGACGCGGATCTGGAGATGATGGCCCCGGACGGGCGCATTGCGCATCTGTCGGGCGGTGGCGGTGCCGCGCTGAGCGTGCCGCTCAAGAAACTGATGGCCAAGCGTATCTCGATCACCGGATCGCTGCTGCGCCCACTGGCGCTTGCGCGAAAAACACAGGTGGCACAGATGATCCGCCGCGATGTCTGGCCCTTGCTGGGCACGCAGGTGCGCCCGGCACTGGCCGCTGTCCTGCCGCTGTCCGACGCCGCACAGGCGCATCTGGAAATAGAAAAGGGCCACCACGTCGGCAAGATCGTTCTGGCAGTGTCAGACTAGGGCTGTCCGCAAGGTGGACATGCGCCAATGGGCTGCGGCCCTGTTCCACAGTCCACGATAAAACCCGATCAACACCCAACAAACGGAGCATAACGATGCGTATTTCTTCTTATATCACTGCGGACGGAACCGCATCTTACGGCATTGTGCAGGACGGTAAACTGCACGACGCAGGCAAGGCGCTGCGCGCAACATTCCCCGACCTGCGGGCGGTGATGGCGGCGGGTGCACTGGATCAGCTTAAAGCCGCCGCTGAAACGGGCGAAGTGCTGGACATGGCGTCGGTCAAGTTGCTGTCGCCCTTGCCGAACCCGGACAAGATTATCTGCATCGGCCTGAACTACATGACCCACATCAACGAAACAGGCCGCGACAAGCCGGCCAAGCCGTCGATTTTCACCCGCTACCCGTCTTCGGTGGTCGGCCACGATGTGTCGATGATCCGCCCGCAGGCGTCCGGCTGGTTCGATTTCGAAGGCGAACTGGCGGTGATTATCGGCAAAGCGGGGCGCAACATCCCGGAAGCCGACGCCATGGCGTATGTGGGCGGCTACAGCTGCTTTAACGACGGGTCGATCCGCGATTACCAGCGCCACACCTCGCAGTTCTGGGCAGGCAAGAACTTTGTCGACAGCGGGGCGATGGGGCCTTGGCTGGTCACAGCAGACGAGATGACCGATCCGGCAGCACAGACCATGGAAACCCGGCTAAACGGCGAAGTCGTGCAATCAACCCCGATTTCCGATCTGGCCTTCAACATCCCTGAACTGATTGCCTATCTGTCGATCGTGACCGAACTGCTGCCGGGGGACGTCATCGCCACAGGCACGCCCAGCGGTGTCGGCCTGTTCCGCGAGCCCAAGCTGTTCATGAAAGACGGCGACCGGATCGAAGTGGAAATTTCGGGCATCGGCACACTTTCCAATCCGATCCGCGACGAGGGCAAGTGATCATACCGCAGCTTTCGCGGGCACACATCTGACGGGCATTCCTGTCAGAGCGTTCTGCGCAATCACGCCCCCAAGGGTCAGCCTCGGGCAAGGAGAAAGGTAGACAAATGGCCAAACCGATCAAAACCGGCCGACCGATCTGCGAGGCCGACCTTTGCGCCGATGATGTCAACCCGGCTGCCACAGGCACCGGCCGGGCGACATCACGCGGCTGGTGGCCTTTGACCGCGCCACGCAGGCTGCTATGTCAGTCCAGTTGCGATTGGGCGTTGTCAGCGGCAGTATCGCCTGCCCATCTTGCCGCGAGATGCAGCAGGATGATGATCATTGCCAGTGGCACCGAAACCGAAATCCACACCATCGGAATGCCAAGCGTGTCTGCGGTTAACCCCGATTGCCTTGCAAGGTAGCCTTTGTCAAAGCCACCACGCAGGCCGACAAAACAGAAATAGACCACCGGCAGGACAAAAATCAGCACGGCCGCGCTTTGGATGGCGTCGCCAAGCGCGGAAAGAATGTGCGGCGGTTTGGGAAAGACGCTTTGCATCAGCACGGCGTCTGAACGGGTTTTGAAAGACAGTGTTGCGCCCAGCAGGCCGGTCCAGACCATCGCATATCGCGCGACATCTTCGGTCCAGATCGGGGGCGCGGAAAACACGTAGCGGGCGATGATTTGCAGCATGACCGTCAGAAACATCAGGCAGACAGCCAGAACCGCAGCACGTCGCGTGATTGCGTGAATGCCGTTGCTGATCGAGATGATGACGTGGCGCATGTGCCGATCTCCACTGGAAATGCCGGGCCCGGTCTTGGGCCCGGCGGTTGTGTTTAGCGGTTGCTGTCGGACAGGTCTGTCCAGATCTTGACGTCTTCGCTTGGCATCAGGTCCGACTCGTAGACCGGCTTGGATGCTTCGCGGAACACGGCGCGTTCTTCTGCGGTCAGGCGCTGTACGGTCACGCCTTTTTCCTCAAGCGCGGTCAGCCCGGATTCGGACGCTTCGGCCAGCCACGCGCGGTTGGCGGCATCGGCCGTGGCCACGGCGGCATCGACGGCAGCGCGTTCGTCGTCGCTCAGGCCATCATACCAGCCTTTCGAAAACAAAACGGCCCGCATCGGGATAATCACACCCGCATCCGAGAAGTTTCTGACAAAATCGGTCTGGCCGAAAATCACCGGCACGAAAGGCGAGTTGAGGTAGCCGTCGATCACGCCGGTTTGCAGGCCTGCGGGCACTTCGCCCCAAGGCACCACCGTGCCGGTCGAGCCCCAGGCCTGATACATTGCAATCTGCGCGTCATCCAATGCCCGCATCCGCAGGTCGGCCATATCGGCAGGCGCGCGCACGGCTTTGGTTGTGGTGATGATGCCCGACGACGGCCCGATGGGCACAAAGGCCGCGACCATTGCATCCTGAGCGGCCAGCTTTTCGTTCAGCCAGTCAAAGACTTTGCCCGCAGCCAGCGCACGGTCCATATGCGCCGCATCATCAAAGATATAGGGCAAGCGCACGCCATAAACGAAGGGGTCGATCTGGGCGATGGCGCGCACGTCGGACAAAGAGACCTCCAGCAATCCGGTGGAAATCTGGTCGAATTTCTCGGCCTCGTTCCCGACCGAGTCGCGTGGCATTTCACGCACGTCCATCCCGGCCTCTTTCAGCGCGTTGCCAAAGGCATAGGCCCAGTTGTAAGACCCCGATTGTTCCAGATCGGGCTTGCCATCCAGTGCAATCTTGACTTCTGCGATGGCGGGGGCCGCCATGGCCATAAGTGCGGCCAGTGTCAGTGATGTCAGTTTCATTAGTCGTCCTCCCTTATTCAGTTCACGGAAAAGCCGAAGATCTGCGGCAACGTCAGGCTAAGCGCAGGCCAGTAGACCAGCGCCAGCAGCAGCAGAACCTGCACGGCGATGAAGGGCAGCACAGCATAGGCCAGCCGCCAATAGTTCAGATTTGTCAGCGCCGATACGACCACAAGGCATTTGCCCAGCGGGGGCGTAATCAGGCCGACGCACAGGTTGAAACACAGCACGATCCCCAGATGGATCGGGCTAATGCCCTGCGCCAGCGCTTGTGGTGCAAACAGCGGGATCAGCAGGGTCAGCGCCACGGGCGTGTCCATGAACATGCCCGCGACCAGGAAGATCGCCACCAGGAAGAACAGGTATTTCGTGCCCGTCAGTCCAAAGGATTCGACCCAGTTTGCCAGTGCCTGCGACCAGCCCAGCTGACCGGCGAGGTAGCCAAGCACCGAGATGGCGGCGAGAATGATAAAGATGGTGCCGGTCATCTTGGCTGTCGCCTCGACGGCATCAAAGATCATTTTCCAGTTCAGCCCCTTGTAGTACTGGCCCGCGATCAGCGCGACCATAACGGCGATGGCCGACCCTTCGGTCGGGGTGGCCAGGCCGAACACCAAGGCGCCCAGGATCACCACCGGCAGGCACAGCGCCGGTGCGGCGTGCAACAGGCTGGGCAGGAAGGACGGCAGATCGTCCGACTTGCCGCCCGGATGCCCCTTGATTTTGGCAATCACCGCATTCAGCAGCATCAGGGCCGCCGCCAGCAGCAACCCCGGCACAACGCCGGCGATGAACAGGGCGGCGACGGAAGCGCCGGTCAGGCCGCCATAGATAATCATGATGATCGACGGCGGAATGATCGGTCCGATCATGGACGAGGCTGCCGTAATGGCGCCGGCATAATAGGGATCATAGCCGCGCGCCTTCATTTCGGGAACAAAGGTGCGCGACAGCGCGGCGCTGTCTGCGATGGCCGAACCCGAGATGCCCGCAAAAAACACGCTGGTCAGAATGTTGACATGGCCAAGCCCGCCGCGAAACCGTCCGACAATGGACATGGCAAAGTCGATCAGGCTGCGCGTGACACCCGCGCGGCTCATGATTTCGGCGGTCAGGATGAACAACGGCATCGCCATGAAGGCAAAGACGTCAAGCTGCGCAAAAATGCGCTGTGGCATGATGGACAGGAACTGGGTTTTGCCCACGGCCACAAAGGCCAGAACAGAAACCGAGCCCATCAAATAGGCAAAGGCGGTGCCGCTGATCAGGAAAACGATGAAAATGATCGGGATGAACCACATGATATTACACCGCCGTTTTGATGTTGGGTGTTGTTGACTGAACCGCTGATGTCAGAACAGGCGGATGTGTCACGATCGCACGCAAGTCAACATTCGAAGCAGCAAGCGCCGCCATATCGGGGCGCGGGCGGGCGGTGACATCGTCACGGGCAAACAGGGCTTCCAGTGCTCTGGCAGTGGCCAGCAGTCGTTCGTCACCGCGCAATGGGCCAAGCATCTGCATCCCGAAGGGCATGCCATGCGGATCGCGGCCACAGGGCAGGGTGAGCGCCGGGCCACCTGTCAACGAGCCGCGATACGCCAGCGCCAGCCAGCGGTAATAGACATCCATCACTTGCCCGTCGATTTCGGTCGGGTGCGATTGCTGCCACGGAAAGGGCGACACCGGCACGGTTGGCAGCAGGATGATGTCAAACTGGTCCATCACCTTGTTGAAGTTGCGCAAAATGCGGGTCTGTTCCGTATGTGCCCAGCTTCTGTCGGCCAGCGTCATGGCCTGTCCCATTGCGACGTTTGTGGCGATATGGTCGCCGAAATCGTCGGGTGCTGTTTTCAGCGCCTCGGCAAATCCCGCAACAAAGCTTTCAGCACGCAAGATGTCAAAGACACGGTCCATCTGGCCCAGATCAAGGTTTGCCGGGCGGCAGTCTTTTACATGCGGTCGCAGTGCGTCGATGCGCGCGCGAAAGGTCTCGCGGATGGCCGGATCGACGGGCGCGCCGCCAAAGTCTTCGCTGTATCCGACGCGCAGGGTTTTCAGGTCAACCTGCGGCAGGGTGGTAAACCTGTCGGGAGCCGCGGGCGACGACAGTGGATCGTCTTGATCGTGGCCCTGAATGACCTTCAACATCAAAAGCAAGTCATCCACTGTCCGCGCCATCGGCCCCAGTACGGAAATGCCGGACCAACCCAGCGGGCGTGTCGGGTGTGCGACCACATCGACCGAAGGGCGATAGCCGACGATCCCGCACAAGGATGCAGGCAGGCGCAGCGAGCCGCCCGTATCGGAACCGGTGCAAAGCGGAAGAAGATCGGCTGCCAGTGCCGCCGCTGAACCGCCCGACGAGCCACCCGCGATCAGGTCGGGATTGAACGGGTTGCCCGTGGCCCCCCATACCGGATTGCGGCTGTTGCCACCCGCGCCCAGTTCGGGAACATTCGTCTTGGCCAGAATGATGGCACCCGCCGCCCGCAGACGCGCGACCATGGGCAGGTCTTGCGTGGGAACATTGCTGCGCCCGCGCTTGCTGCCGTGTGTGGTCAGCAGACCCTTGGTGTCTTGCAAGTCTTTGACGCCAATGGGCAGGCCATCCAGCGGGCCAATGGGGGTTCCGGTCTTCCAGCGCTGCGTTGCCTGCGACGCCTGCGTCACCGCGCGTTCCGCATCCAGCGCGGTCAGCGCATTAACCTTTGGATTGAACAGCGAAATATGTTCAAGACACGCGCAAAGATAATCGCTGGGCGTCAGGGTTTGGGCCGCAAAACGGGCAACAACCTCATGTGCGGGCAGCGCCATAAGTGACAGGCAGTTCAAAGAAACGCCCGTGCGTTCGTGGCCAGCAGAAATAGCACAAAAGTCCTCCCAAACCTTTCATTGGGTTAAGGTAATCCATGTAAGCCGTAAGAAAAAGTGAGTTATTGGCGTGAAACATTAACCAAAAAGAATGGTTTTCATCTCGGACGTGGTTTGTTGCAGGCATTTCAGGAACAGCGACAGGGTGCCGTTCTGCGTGACCTGATCCGCGCGCCAGAAGCACCGCGCTTCGGACAGCAGACCCTGCGTATCCAGCGGCAGGATCGTAACCTCGCCGCGCGCGGCCTGTGCCTGGGCCAGTTGCAGCGGCATCAGGCCAAGCGCGGACATCACGCGCAACAATTCAAGGTTCAATGCAAGTGAATTCGACGCGATGGTGTTGCTCGGCGCGGTCAGCCCGTTGGTGGCAAACAGCGCATCCACCGCCCGCCGCGCCACCGAGTTCGCCTGTGGCAGAATCCACGGAAACGGGATGACATCGGCCCAGACCAGCTCGTTTTGTTGGGCAAGCGGGTGGTGACGTCCTGCGACCACAACGACGGGTTCGGAAAACAGGGGCATCTGGTCGATGCCGGGCAATTCCTGCGGCTGCCAGACGCGCGCGATCAACAGATCAATTGCACCGGCCTCAAGCTCTGGAAAAAGCTCGACAAAATGGCCTTCCAGAACGGTCACATTTGCCTGCGGCGTGCTGCGTTTGAAAGTCGCGATGCTGCCCGGCAACAAGGTCGGGGCGACCGAGCTGACGACCCCGATGGTCACCGAGCCTGTTACACCGCTGGCCATCGCTTCGATGTCAAAGGCCGCGCGGTCAAGCTGGTTCAGGGTTTGTCGGGCGTGATCGGCCAAACGGTTGCCAATGGGTGTCAGGTACAGCCTGTTGCGATCGCGCGTTACAATCGGTGCGCCGACGATCTTTTCCAACTCGGCAATCTGTTTGGAAACCGCGGGCTGGGTGACGTTCAAAGCCACAGCCACCCGGGCCACCAGTTTGAGATCGGCCAGCGCCGCAATGACCCGCAGGTGGCGCAGTGTGATTACCTTTTGAAACTCCTTGCCCAAACGCCTTGGCTCCCCCCAGTCAGGTCGCGGGCAGCCTGTCACAGTTCACTGAAAGTGAAAATATGGTCATGTGCCTAATTATGTCCGGCAACCGGACCAGAACCCATCCCTGTATGAGCCAGCGGGATATATCTTGGTATCAGGATCGCAGCCGAAGCGGGGTCTCGCTGACCTGCAACCAGGATAGCATGTTGCGCAGCCGGCATGAGAAGGGGGAGCGGTAATGACTGTTGAATTCCGCGAGGCGTTGACCCGGTGGGTCAACCCGACACGAAAATCAGCAGTCAACAAATTCGAAGTTTCATCAACCCGCCTTGTAACGGTTCGCAATGAACGAACTGCCGATCGTTGTCAGGATGACAGTGACGATCAGCAGGATGAGCGCAAGCGCCGCGCCGAATGGCCAGTTGGAGGCGCGGGCGAATTGTTCGTAAACCGCTGGTGCCATCATCTGGAATTGTGGTCCACCCAGCAACAGCGGCGTGGCGTAGGCATTCATGCACAATATGAAAACCAGCGTCGCACCCGCCAGAACACCGGGCAAAGACAGCGGCAAGAGCACGCGAAAGAAGGTTCGCGTGGGGCGTGAACCAAGGTTGGCGGCAGCGTCTTCTACATCACGCGGGATGCTCTCGATAACGGATGCCAAGGTCAGTATCATGTAAGGCAGCACGATGCCGACGGTGGCAAAGATCACCGCGCCGGGAGTGTACAGC
Source organism: uncultured Pseudosulfitobacter sp. (assembly GCF_963976325.1). NCBI lineage: Bacteria > Pseudomonadati > Pseudomonadota > Alphaproteobacteria > Rhodobacterales > Roseobacteraceae > Pseudosulfitobacter > uncultured Pseudosulfitobacter sp. The sequence goes on along the minus strand of NZ_CAXBJW010000009.1, from coordinate 82,714 downwards.
AATTTGAGCGGCTCCGTTATGACGCCGAGGCCCAAGAGGCTGGCGTTTATCAAACCGGTCGTGCTGAGCAGTGCCAGATAGCCGGCGGATCGGACCACGCCCCCGACAAGCAACGGGAACATGGTCAGAATGGTCAGCTTGCTTTTCCAGCGTCCCTCCATACGGGCCAGCAAATAAGCCGGCCCGTATGCCAGAAGCGTGGCCAGAACCGTGCAACTGAACGCGACCGCAACCGTGGTCAGCAGGATCTTCTGGTAATAAGGATCGACAACAGCCTTTGCATAGTTCTCCAGCGTGAATGCCTGTTGCATCAGATAAAGCGGATCGTATTCGTTGAACGAATACCGCAGCATCAGCAGCATCGGCGCACCGAGAAGAAGCAGGACGAGCAGCCCCGCCGGAAGAACAAGCTTTGCCATTTTCTTAACCTTTGAGCACGCGGTTCCAGGTGTCCAGCATCGTGGCCTGGTTCTCCATGATGAAATCCAGATCAGGTTGCCACAGACGGTTCTGTTCCGCCTCACTGAAGCCGATCAGACTTTCCAGCTCCGGGCTGATCTCGCCGTTGGTCACAGTGGGCAGATACCCCATCTTCTCGGCGAATGCCTTTTGCGCCGCAGGCTGAAGCAACGCGTTCATGTAGGTCATTCCGCCTTCGGTGTTGCGTGCGTTCAGGGGGACGCCTGCTTCGTAGACGGCGGGAAATGCACCTTCTTCAGGGATGACCCAGCCAAGGTCGATGCCGCTTTGGGACCAGCTATAGCCGCGCGCGGCCGAGATGATGGTCATCCAGATGTCACCCGAGGCCAGCGCATTGCCCACAGCTTCGGTTGAAGGCAGCAACTGCACGTCCAGATCGCGCCATTCCTGCACGCCTTTTTCGGCCCCTTCAAAGTCGGACAGCGTGCCGCCGTTGTGAATGGCGGAATAGGCCATGTTCGAGGTGTAGAGGAAATCGCTCAGGCCGATCTTGCCCTTGTATTTCGGGTTCCAAAGTTCCGCGATAGAGGCCGGCGGTGTCGTGATCAGATCCTTGCGATACACAATCGCATGGGCGGAATAGATCAGCGGTACAGAATGCTTTTTCTTAAGAAAGGGCAGGATGTTGTCATAGTTTTCAACGCTGCCGGCGTCCAGTTCTTCCAGCGCGCCGATCTTGGCGGCGGCGTGCATGTCAAAGTCGGCCAGCAACGCGGCATCCATGCTGCCACGGCGCTGCATCCGTTCGGAAATCAGTTTGGTGCGGCGGGGCACCGGGCCGGAAATCTCTTGCAGGATGCTGTAGCCCGCTGGTTCCATGATTGCCTCGTCTACATTGACCTTGAGCAAGTCACCAAAAGTGCCGCCCCATGTGCCAACGACCATTTCATTGGACTGAGCAAACGCCGCGCCCGGCAAAAGGCTGCTGGCGGACGCCGCGGTGGTCGCGGCAAGGAAGGTGCGTCTATTGATATGTGTCATAGCGTTCTCCTGTTGAGGTTGGTTTTGTTTGTTTTCTATTTGGGAAGAAGCCGGGGGGACGCGGCATCCCACCGCATCCCCACGGGGTCACCGACCCGCAAACCGGCGTTTGTGTCGTCGGGGCCAGGTGTCGGGGTGATGACTGTCACGGGCGTTTGTCCCAGCATGACTGTGTATTCGGTATGAGCGCCCAGATAGAGCACCTCGCGCAGCGTGCCCTCGACATCGGCACCGTCTCGCGCCAAGCTAATCTTCTCGGGGCGCACCGTATAAAATTGCGCTTCGGCCAGACGTGCGTCAGTGGCAGGCAAGATGATGTTGTCAGCAGTGACAAAGCGACCATCGGCAATCCGTCCTTTGATCACGTTCGACCGGCCGACGAAATCAGCGACAAAGGCGTCGGCAGGCTGTTCATAAAGCTCGCGTGCCGTTCCGGCCTGGCGCACTCTACCCGCTTCCATCAACACCAGCTTGTCGGACATGGTCAGAGCTTCTTCCTGATCATGTGTGACCATCAACGTAGTCAGTTCAAGCGCCTGCTGAAGGCCGCGGATTTCGCTGCGCACCTCGCCGCGCAACTTGGCATCAAGGTTCGAAAGAGGCTCGTCCAGCAGAAAGATGTCGGGGTTCAGCACCAGCCCGCGCGCCAGTGCGACACGCTGTTGCTGGCCGCCCGAAAGCTGACGGGGATAGCGGTCGTGCAGATGATCCAGCCGCACCCTCTTGAGTGCCTCGATGATCTTTTCATCACGCTCCGATTTGCCAACCTTTCGCATTTCCAACCCGAAGCCGACATTCTGGGCCACGGTCATGTGCGGAAACAGCGCATAGGATTGGAATACAAGCGCGGTGTTGCGTTCATATGGAGGCAGTCCGGTTACATCACGGCCATTGATGACAATCGCCCCCTTCGTAGGCGCAATGAACCCTGCGACCATGCGCAGCGTCGTCGTCTTGCCACAGCCCGAAGGACCAAGAAGCGAGACGAATTCACCCTTGCTGATCTGCATGTTCATGTCCGAGACGGCGACCGCTTGACCGTATTCTTTGCGGATGTTGACGAGTTCGAGGGAATTCATAGCTTTTCTCCGGTCTCACACGATGCGCGAGAGTTTGACGTAACGATCGGTAATCAGCATCATCGCCGCAATGACAACGATCTGTATCGTGGCCACGGCGGCCAAGGTCGGGTCGATCTGGAACTCGAGATAATTCAGCATCGCAATTGGCAGTGTGCTCATGCCCGGCCCGACAAGCAGAAGCGTCAGTTCGAGGTTCTCGAAGCTCTGGATGAAAGAGAACATGGATGCCGCCACAATCGCAGGGCGCATCATCGGAAGCGTCACCCGCATGAAAACGGTCCAGGGACGTGCGCCCAGATTGGCGGCGGCCTCTTCGACACTGCGATCCAGCCCCTGAAGGCCGGCCGTCACGACCCGAACCGTCCAAGGTATGGTCAGCAGGATATGCGCACCGACAAGGCCGGGCAGAGTGCCCACGATGTCCATGTCCAGACGCATCTGAACGATCAGAAACGTCAGATACAGCGCGGTGCCAGCGACGATGCCGGGCACGATGATCGGTCCCAGCAGGAAGGTGGTGATCGCTTGTTTAGCCTTGATGTTGCTGCGGACAAGGGCAAGCGAGGCGGCGGTGCCGACCGGAACGCCGATCAGCGTTGCAAGGGCCGCGACCTCAAAGCTGACAATGAACCCGTTCAGGAATTCCTCACGTTGCAGCGCGTTGGCATACCACGACAGCGTCAGACCGCTTGGCGGGAAGGAAATAATTGCATCCTGGAAGAACGAAGTGACAATCAGTAGCAGCACCGGCAAGAGCATCACGGTGTATGCAGCAAAGATACCGGTGCGATAGACAAGACGGGTCAGCGACATGGCACCGGCTCCTGTCCGGCGGTTTCGATAAAGCAATCCGCAGCCTGATTGACGATCCCCTGGATGCGGTCGCGTATATCAGGAGGGAAATCACCAGACCGCCCCATAAGGTTAAGCTGTCCCACCGCTTCCCCCGAAGTGGTGCGAACCGGCACATTAAGAACAGCGTCACTGTCTGTTTCCAGAATGGTCCGCCAGTCACCGAACCCGTTTTGCAAGTCCTCAACACCTTCGGTCAGGATCGGCGAAACGGCAAGCCGCACCCGTCGCATGGTGGGGGCGTCCTTGTAGTCTTTCACTCCAACATCGGCAAAACGATCAGGGTGCGTCGAAAAGATACGTGCGGCACCGTGCGCCTGATAGCGCAGGGCGGTGGCGGCGTTGAAGGTCACGATCTTGCGCAAGGCTTCAATCAACGCCGGGATTGTGGAAATATGCGTTGCCATCACTCTGCCGCCTTTTCGATGGGAAGGACCAGGCGCGTTTCGGCAAAATCCATTGTAATCCGAGGCATTTTGCCGTGTGGGACTTTTTTAAAGTGATCGCCATCCGCCCCGGCGATAGACAGGCGCAGGCGGCTTCCTTTGGAAATGGTCCATGCCGTCGGCAACAACGGGATACGGATCTTTTGCTGCTTGTTGATCGGCAGGGCACGCGCACTGTTGCGATGGAAGCTGCGGAAAGGCCAGTTGATGCGGATGTTCGCAGGTGGCTGTTCTTCCTCACGGAAAATCGCCCGAAGCACGCCTTCGGTCATGTATCGCTCGGTTCCGTCTGCCTCCACTTCGGTCAGGTAAACGAACAGGCCGGCATCGGGTGCATCAAAGCTTGCTGTCAGTTCCAGAAGGGCGTGACCGGAGAGCGTGGTGGCCTCCATCGGAGCGCTGTCGAACGAAAGCATCGCGGCGGTCCGGCCTTGCCAATCGGCGTAATAGTTCCGGGAATCCATTCCGGCGATCCGCTCATAGCGAGTTTCAAACCCGGTGCCGGTGTGCGGAACACATTGATAGGACACATTCCCTGTCGCCGTCTCCGGTTGCAGCTTGCCTGCGTCCGCTGGATGCAGTTCAAGCTGCCGTTGCTGCGGTGGCCAGGTCTCGGCCTCTCCCCAAGATTCTTCGTGCATCTTGAAATATGCGACACGCGGGTCATCCTGAAGGCCCGTTTCCATGCCCTTGAGGTAGGTGTCGAAAAACCGCAGCACACAACCCAGCACGGAAAACGACGGGTCTTCGGCCGCGCGCCATGGTGACACATCTATGCGCGCACCGTGATCCCACGGGCCCAGCACCAGGTGGCGGGGATTGTGGTCAAGTGTGAGGAAGCGCGCGATGGCGCCATTGGCATATCCGGCGCCATCCATCCAGCCCGACATCGACAGGATCGCGACATCCTCGCGCGTGCCTTCGCTGTACGAATAGGGGCTGATCGACGCGCTGGAATAGGATTGATCATAGGGTAGGCCTTCCTCGCGATAGGCGAGGTCCGCCATGAAATCTGTCTGACGAAAGTTGCCCTGATGCTCGGCCACAGCGGCCTTGACCAAACTGCCGTCAACGTCTTCATCCACCGGCAGCGGTCCCTGGAAATCAGGATTGGCGTAATATTTGTAATCCTTGAGGTGGTGGCGTTGATCCAGGTCCAGCCCCTTCATCAGGGTATCGTAAAGTTGGGTTAGCGATGTGCATTGCATACCGCCCGGAAAATAGTTGTCGGCATAAGTGTCCCAAACAGAAAACAAAGGCGCGATGGCTTTCACGGCGGGATGCCCTGTTGAGGCAAGGAAATCGGACGCGGCCCCGAGGTAGGAGATGCCAGTCGCGCCAATAACGCCGTCAGACCAATTCTGCTTGACGACCCAATCCGCGATTTCCGCAGAATCCGCCCGTTCGGCGGGTGAGCGGAACCCGTCGCGCGTCCCAAAGCTTGCCCCAGTGCCGCGCACATCGACAACAACGACGGCATAGCCGCGTGGTACAAAGTAATCGCTGAATTTTCCAGTGTTCGGGCTTGGATTGGCATCTGAACCGGGTTTGAGCGCGAAACGACGGAAATAAGGGGTGAACAGCAACAGCGTTGGAAAGCGTTCGCTGTTTTCATCTGATTGAGGAAGGTAAACATCCACCGCGATGCGACAGCCGTCGCGCATGGTCACATAGCACGAACTTGGCCGCTCTGGCAGGGCGTAGGGTATAGGGCGGTTTGCTTCGTATTCTGCGATGCGACTTTGGAAGGCCGATATCATAGTCATTCAATAGGTCCGTTTGTCTTGTTCCCTCTCAGGAAGACGCAAAATTTAACTTGCGTAAATTGAGTTTTTTGTCACTTTGGTTGCACTTTTAGCAACTGATACATTTATTGACAAAAGGAGAGACCGTTTGGGCCTCAATCAGAAGTCTCTGGAAGCGCTTCGTGCTTTTGTCGAAACTGGTTCGATCAACGGGGCGGCAGATCGGCTTTTTCGCACGGCGCCACAGATCAGCAGGTTGCTGTCAGCACTGGAAGATGAGGTCGGTTTCGCAGTTCTATCCCGACGCGGACGCCGGTTGCATCTGACACGGGAAGGAAAAGAATTTTATCAAGAAGCTGAACGGCTTATGCTTGCTCATGATGAACTGGAGCGGCGTGCAGACCAGATGCGGCGGGGGAAAACCGACCATATCCGTATCCTTACAGCGCCGTTTATTTCCCATGCCGTTATCAACCGGACACTGGCTCGGGTCATGCAGAGGTATCCCGACATGACCGCACAGATCGACTCTCGTGTTCGCTTGGATATCGACGTCTGGGTGGCGCAGGAAACCTTCGATCTTGGCATCGCGCCCTTGCCCATCCGAGAAAGCGCTTTCGAGGTAGAGCCGTTTCTTGAACTTCCGATGGTGGTGGTCATGCACCCCAGCCACCCGCTTGCTGCACTGAAAACAGTCACGTTCGAAGACTTTGCAGAGCATCCGATCATCGCGACTCACGCGCGCAGCTTGCTAGGCCAGCATCTGGAAGCCCAAGTCAAAAAGACGGGCCGACGTCTGAATGTCCGGGTCGAGGCCCGAAACGGTGTGATCGCGTGTCAGATGGCAAGCCTCAATCTCGGTTGCTGCCTGGCTGATCCTTTCGTAGCGCTTTCCAGTGGTGTGACGGACTTTATTATCCGTCCTTTCGAACCGCTCGGCCTGCTCAAGTATGGTTTTCTGTATCCGGGCTGGGGTAGCCGTGCGCCAATTGTTGATGAAGTTGCCGATGAGATCCGGACAAGCACCGCGATCCTTGCAGAGCGGATATTTCACCAAGACTTGAGAACTTTCCTGTGAGCTTGCGAAGGTAGCCGTGCTTACCGTTCGGCTCTTGTTCAAATCACACACTGAAGGAGAGGTAGGCAGCGGCGGCTGCACCCTGCCGCAGCCAACGCCAGTTCTTAAATATATTCAAAAGCTTGAGCGTTATCGCTCGGGCCTTCTTGTGTTTTGACCCCCAAGCCCAGACGCAAGAGCGCCGCCAGAGCCCCTTCCAGATGTATCGACAGCGTGCCGCCAGCTGCTATGGGCTGTCACACCGTTTCTAACCCATAAAGGCACTTTACCGCTTTGCGGTCGGACATTGCGCCCCAAACGTCCGCGAAATCCCGAACCTGCGGGTAGCTTGTCAATTGCTCGTGCTGTGTATGTGGCCAATCGCTGCCCCAAACGACATGGTCGGCAGGCAGAAGAGACAAAAGGCGTTCGGCATGTGGGCGTACGTCAAACGGAATTCGGTAATGCGCGGCGAACTTGAAATAGATGGCAGAGCGATCTTGCAACGCAACAACGGCCTGTATCAGCGGGTCGTCTGATGGCAGGGGCTCGCTTGGCAACCCGAAGTGATCCACGACAAGGTTCACGCCCTGATCGGCAAGCTCGGCCAAACAGGGGGCCAGCCGCGGACCTTCCAGATGCACCTCGATATGCAGGTTCCTGTCGCGCAGCTTCTGAAAAAACGCGCGCGTCCGTTGCGCCCGCAGGTCCGGCATTTCTGCGCCCCGCACCAGGTTCCAACGCACGCCCCGCATTCCGGCCTGGGCCAGTTGATCCAGCGCATCATCACCAATATCCAGCGCAACCACGCCAACCCCGGCAAAGCAACGAGGGTCAAGCCTTGCAAGCGCAGCACACATTTCGGAATTGTCGGTCCCCAGGAAACTGACCTGCACAATGACGCCGCCGCGCAGCCCGTGGGCGCGCTGATGGCCCAGCCAATCGGCCAGGGGGGCCGCGGTCGCCGGAACATATCGCGCTCCGTCAACAGGCGTGACCGTTTCGTAGACGTGAGCATGGCAGTCAAACAGGATCATATAGTCTCTCCATAATTCATATATATGACTAGTTGACTAAATGGGTCAAGATGACTTAAGCCTGATAGCGGGAGGAAGACAAATGGGCGATGGATTCGGAGCGACGGACGTTCGGCTGCCAGCCTATGCTCGGCTGCGCGACACGCTGACCGCGCGCATTGCCCAAGGGCAGTGGACACCAGATCAACCGATCCCCTCCGAGGCGCGGCTGGCGCGTGATTTCGACGTTTCCGTCGGCACCGTGCGCAAGGCCGTTGACGGCCTCGTTGGCGAAGGCCTTCTCGAGCGGCGGCAGGGGTCTGGCACTTTCGTGCGCGCACCGTCCTTTAACGCCACGCTGTTCCGGTTTTTCCCGATGCGCGAGAGCGACGGCTCGCCGCTGTCGATTCCGTCCAGCCAGATGCTGCTGCGCGCGGTTGTTACCGCACCGGCCGAGCCGGCAGAGGCGCTGGGCACAGACGACGTGATCAAAATCATTCGTATGCGCAGCCTGTCAGAACATCCCGTTCTGTTCGAGGAAATCTACATTCCGACATCGCGGTTTTCCGGGTTCGAAACATTGCCCGACACCGCCTTTGGCCCGCTGCTTTACCCGCTTTACTTCGAACATTTCGGCGTGCTTGTGAAACGGGCAACCGACGAGGTGTCCTTTGCGACTGCCTCGGACCGGATTGCCGAACGCCTTCGCATTCAGCCGAACGATCCGCTGGCCGTAATCCGGCGCACCGCCTTCGACATCGAAGACAAACCCGTAGAATGGCGCATCGCCAGCGGCAGCGCCCACGGGTTCCGGTATCGCAGCGAAATCCACTAATCAAACATTCAAAGGGAGAGAGACCATGAAACTCAAGACTGCAACGATCGGCCTTGCGGCCATCGCGACACTGGCGACACCCGCCCTTGCCGAATACCCGGAACGCACGATTGAACTTACAATTCCGGCCGGCGCCGGTGGCGGGACCGACACCAGCGCGCGCAAGCTGGCGATCCTGCTGGAAGAAGCACTTGGCACCTCTATCGCGATCCTGAACGTGGGTGGCGGCGGTGGGTCGGTCGGGGCTTCGCAATTCATGCAGGCCAAGCCGGACGGCTATTCCCTGTTCGCCACATGGAACAGCCCGCTGACCACCGTGCCGCAGGTCCAGAACGTGGCCTATGCGCTGGACAGCTTCACCCCCATCGCCTCGACCTCTGAAACAGCCTACACCCTGTGCGTCAAGGCTGACTTCCCCGCGACCACGGGCGAGGAATTCCTGACTGAACTGGCCGCCAATCCGGGCAAGTACACCTATGGCAATGACGGCATCGGCGGCACCATGCAGCTCGCGGCCGAGCGGATTTTCCAAGCGCGTGACATCGACGCCGTTGCGATCCCGTTTGGCGGCGCCGGTGAAACGCTGCAAAACTTTCTCGGCGGTCACGTCGATATCTACGGTGGCTCGATCTCGACCGTGCTGCCCTACGTGGAAAACGGCGAGGCCAAGTGCCCCTTGGTGACCTCGGCCAGCGACGTACCTGCGCTGCCGGGTGCCTCGGGCCTGGCCGCGCTTGGGATGCCGGAAAAAGAAACGCTGCTGTGGCGCGCGATCCTTGGCCCCAAAGATCTTGATCCGGCAATCGTCGCACAACTGGCCGACGTGATTGACAGGGCAGTGAACGATCCCGGCTATGTCGAATTTCTGGCAACCAAGGGCGAAGTTCCGAACGTGGTCAAGGGCGACGCATTGGGCGCACGGCTTCAGGACGAATATGACGCGCTTGCCGAAGTGTCCAAACGTCTGGGCCTCTGAGTGATGGAGAAGCGTCAGGATATTGTGGTCGGTCTGATCTTCGTCGGCATCGGGATCGCCGCCGCATGGATGGCGACCGACTATAACGGGGCCAGCGGCATCTACCCGATGGTGCTGGGCCTGGTCCTGACGCTTCTTGGCGGCGCCGTGGCGGTCAAAGCCGCCCGGTCCCCCCGCAACGAGGTTCGTCCGCTGGTTGACGCACCGTCCAAGATGTTCACCGCGGCGCTTGTCGCGACGATCTACGTGGCGCTGGTGGTGCCGTTCGGCTTTTATACCGCCTCGATCCTGCTGATGCTGGTCATGCCTTTGGCGCTGGGGTTCCGGCAAATCGGCTATGCGGCGGTCGTGGCCGCGGTGTTCATGAGCCTTGTCTATCTTGTATTCTCGGTTCTTCTCGAGAAACCGCTTCCGCGCGAGGCAATCCTGACCTTCATTTCGACAGGCGGCTGACATGGATTTTTATGTAAATGCACTTGTCGGGGTTCTTACATTCGGGCCGTTGACAGCGATGATCGGCGCGACGTTGCTGGGCGTCTTTATCGGTGCCTTGCCGGGACTGAACCCGGTGATGGCCATCGCGCTGCTGCTTCCGCTGACCTATTCGATGGACCCGCTGGTGGCGCTTGCGATGGTCGCGGGCATCTACAACGGGTCGATGTACGGCGGCGCCATCCCCGCGATCCTGCTGCGCATTCCCGGCACACCTGCCTCGATTGCCACCACCTTCGATGGCTTTCCCATGGCCGACCGGGGCGAGGCGTCCAAGGCGCTGAAAGTCGCCTGCTGGTCGTCGGCCATTGGCGGGATCGCCAGCGCCATCGCCTTGATGACCATGGGCCCACTGCTGGCCCGCGTGACGCTGTTCTTTGGCCCGGCGGAATACTTCTGGATCGCGATCTTTGGCATGGCTTCGGTCGGTGTCATGGTCGGCTCTGACCCGGTCAAGGGCATCATGGCGGCAGTGCTTGGTCTGCTGATCGGCACCATCGGCATCGACAACCTGTCCGGGCAGGCGCGGTTTACCTTTGGCCAGACTTGGCTGCTGGGTGGACTTGATTTGATCGTCGTGTTGGTTGGGCTTTATGCCCTGCCGCCAGTCCTGCAACTGGCCGAGAAATGCGATCTCAAGGGATTGTCGGCAGCGCAATTGAAACTGGCCGACGCACCCTTCGAGAAGGGCGAAATTCGCGGCCTTATCCCGACCTGGCTCCGCGCCTCTGGCATCGGCATCGGCGTCGGCATTCTGCCGGGTGCCGGTGGCAACATTGCCGCATTCCTCAGCTATAACGCGACCAGGAACGCCTCGGACGATCCCGACAGCTTCGGTAAGGGCAATCCGCAGGGGGTCGCTGCGGCAGAGTGCGGCAACAACGCGGACAATGCGGCATCCATGATCCCGGCGCTGTCGTTGGGCATTCCCGGAAATGTGGTCGCAGCACTGGTTCTCAGCGCGCTGACCATTCACGGCCTGCAACCGGGGCCGCAGCTTTTCCACCAGAACCCTCTGCTTGTGGGCGGTTTCATGATGGAGATGCTGATCACGTCATTGCTGATCTTTGCCCTCGGCGGCGCGGTGGCGACCCGCGTCTTTGCCCAGTTCCAGCGCCTGCCCGGTGTGCTGCTGGTGCCGTCCATCCTGATCCTGATGTGCGTGGGTGTCTATGTGATCAACGGCAGGCCCGTTGACCTTTGGGTGATGCTTCTGGCGGGTTTCGCGGGGTATCTGCTTGAAAAGGTCAACGTGCCCCTCGCGCCGATCATCCTTGGCATGATCCTGGGCCCGATGGCCGAACAAAGCGTGCGTCGGGCGTTGCTGATCAGCCGCGGCGATGCGACCGAACTTCTGACGCGCCCGATTTCCACCGGTCTGGCCATTGCGACTGTTCTGGTCATCGCCTGGCCCATCGTCAAAACCATGCGACGACGTCGGCGCCCTGCGCAGTCATAAGGGGCGCTCGTACCGTGTGGATCGCTTGGCAAGCCCGATCAGCATGCCACCGAACGGGAGTTTCGGGTTGTCGGATGCAGGAACTTGTCCATGGTCTTGCTTCCCCCTGAAGGTTGAGTTGAAAGACGGCTCTGCTGGCGCTCCTGAAACTGTGCCCTTTAACCTATCCGGCGTTTGCTGTCGGCCTGTTCTCCAATTGAGAAAACAGCCCGCGGCCCTGGCCTGGAATGAAGCGGAACAAACCAACTGTGTCTGAGGCATGGCATTGGCATTCGCGGTTTTGGTGGTTTTCCCGCACTTCGGGACCCCACCAAACGCAAGGCACCCGTACACCGCGCGGCGTATTTTGATGCAGCCCGCACGTCTTTTCAAAATTTTCAGGACAGCTTCGGGGGCATGCCCCTTGTCGTGCGGCTATTTTTAACAAAAGCTGAAGGGGCATAATAACTATAAACGATGAGATAAACGGATGACCAACCAATCAACGGGCCCTTCGCCCGTCCTGACCGTGCGCGACCTTTCGGTCGCTCTTCCCGGAAAACACGACAGACCCTACGCGGTAAAGAATGTCAGCTTTGACCTGATGCCCGGCGAAATCCTGTGCATCATCGGTGAAAGCGGTTCGGGCAAATCTGTCACCGCCAGCGCCGTTATGGGCCTGCTGCCCGAGGTGATGTCGATAGACGCCGGCAGCATCCTGTTTCAGGGCAAGGACCTGACCAAGCTGCCTGACAGCGAAATGCGCAAGCTGCGCGGCCGGGCGGTGTCGATTATCTTTCAAGACCCGCTGTCGGCGCTGAACCCGCTGATGACCATCGGGGACCAGATCCGCGAGGTTCTGGACAGCCACGCAGTCGGCACCAAGGCCAGCCGCGCCGACCGCGTGGTCGAGATGTTGACCGAGGTGGGACTGCCCGACCCCATGCTGATCCAGCACCAGTACCCGTTTCGGCTGTCTGGCGGGCAGCGCCAGCGGGTGATGATCGCAATGGCCCTGGCCTTGGCCCCCGACATCCTGATCGCGGACGAGCCGACCACCGCGCTGGATGTGACCACGCAGGCGCAAATCCTCAAGCTGATCAGCGACATCCAGAAAAGCAAAGGCATGAGCGTGATGTTCATCACCCATGACTTCGGCGTCGTGGCCGAGATTGCCGACCGCGTGGTGGTGATGGAGCAGGGGCTGGTTGTCGAACAAGGCACCGCGTCGCAGGTGCTGAATGCGCCAAGTCACGACTATACCAAAAAGCTGATCGCCGCCGTTCCCAAGATGCGCGAAGAGGATCGCAGCCGGGAACAGGACAAGGTTGCGGTTCTGCAGGTGCGCGACCTGAACAAGACCTACCGCACACGCAGCGGTTTTCTGGGACGGATGCGCGAAGTGCACGCGGTCAACGACATCTCGTTCACGCTGCACAAGGGCGAAACCCTGGGCATCGTGGGCGAATCCGGTTCGGGCAAGTCTTCGATGGGCAAGGTGCTGATGAAGCTGATTGACGCCGACAGCGGTCAGATCATCTTTCAGGGCAAGGATACGTTGCCGTTGGACAAGGAAACTTTCCGTCCCTTGCGTGCGCGCATCCAGATGATCTTTCAGGACCCTTATGCATCGTTGAACCCTAGGTTCACCATCGGGCAGGCATTGACGGTGGGGCCGGTGGCGCACAATCTGGTCACGCAAGCACAGGCGCGGACGCTGGCACAGGACACGCTGGAACTGGTGGGATTGGACCCCTCTGCCTATGACCGCTACCCGCATGAATTCTCGGGCGGGCAGCGACAGCGCGTGGGGATAGCACGGGCGCTGATGTTTGATCCCGAAGTGATCGTCGCGGACGAGGCCGTGTCGGCGCTGGACGTGTCCATTCAGGCGCAGGTGCTTGAACTGCTGGACAAGATCCGCCACGAACGCAAGCTGGCGATGGTGTTTATCACCCACGATCTGCGCGTCGCCAGCCAGATCAGTGACGAAATCCTGGTGATGCACCGCGGCAAGATGGTCGAATACGGCCCGCCGTCGCAAATCTTTCAGAACCCGCAGCACGACTATACCCGATCTTTGGTTGACGCCATTCCGGGCGGTAAAGCGGCCTAAGGACGGCCACCAACTTGCACCAAAAAGGGAAAGGGGGCGATTCGTTTCGCCCCCTTTTTGCTGTTTGATGCCCTGAAACGGCGCTGGCTTTGGTCGGGAATGTTAGAAAAACAGGCTGGTAATTGTAAAATACAATCAAAATAATTGTATTATGCAACTTTTCCTTGCCGCAGCGGAAACTGGGTTCTTTACTTGAAACAACAAGCCAAAGGACGACAGCTTTATGACACCAGAGTCGACGGCCCCGCATTTTGTTGACGATGATTATGACGATCCGCACATCGAGATCGGCGGGCTGCGCATCGACATCCTTGAGGGGGCGTTTAGCTGGTACATCCGGTCGCTTGATTCCGTCGTGTCGCGTGATCTTGACCGGCGCATGGCCGAACTCGAAGTGGCGAAGGGCAAGGGCAAGATCACCACGCTGTTTCTGGTCGATGACTATCCCGGCGTGCGCCCGTCGCAAGTCGCAGACGTGCTGATGCGCGATCGTCCGGCCACGGGGCGGATCATCGACCGCATGGTTTCGGCAGGCATCATACGCCGCGAAACCTCGACCGAGGACCAGCGCGCGCAAGCCCTGTACATCACTGACAAAGGACACGAACTGGCCGAGAAAGTGCGCGAAATCATTCGCGCGCAAGAGGCTGAATTCTTTGACTTTATCGCACCTGAAGACCGCGACCAGTTCATGCAAATGCTCAAGCGGGTCTATCTGAACATGAGGGCAAAATGGGATTGAACGCACATCGCACGGCACTGATTTCCGGCGCAAATCGCGGCATTGGCGCGGCCGTGGCGAAACGGCTTTTTGATGCGGGATGGGCCGTGTCTTTGGGGATGCGCAAACCTGAAATGCCCGATTGGGCGGCTGCTGCGCCCGAGCGGGTTCATCTGTTTGCCTACCAGGCGGCGCAGCCCGATGCGGGCACGTCGTGGGCCGCACAGGTGACCGACCGTTTTGGCCGCATCGACGCGGTCGTGGCCAACGCGGGCATCATGATCCCCCGAACCATCGTCGAAGTGTCCGACGACGAGATGGCGCAACTGCTTGAAATCAATGTGCAAGCCCCCCGCCGGCTGGCCGCTGCCTGCTGGGACGCGCTGGGCGCTGCGGGCAACGGGCGGGTGATCCTGTTGGGGTCGCTGTCGGGCAAACGGGTCAAATCGGCCAAGTCAGGCTCGTATTCCGTGTCAAAGTTCGCGGTGATCGGCATGGCCCATGCGCTGCGTCACGCGGGGTTCGACAAGGGCATTCGCGCCACCGCCGTCTGTCCGGGGTTCGTGGCCACCGACATGGCGATGGCCATTACAGACCGCGCGTCGGACGCGATGACCCAACCGGACGATCTGGCGCGCGTCATCGAGATGCTGATCGACCTGCCGAACGAAGCCAGCGTGGCCGAATTCTGTGTGAACTGCCAACTTGAGGAATCGTTCTGATATGCCCGGACCATTTGTTGTTCCCGTCCATGGCGATGTTGACCTGCCCGCCAAGGTAGATGTGGTCGTGATCGGTGGCGGGATCATCGGATGCTCGACCGCGTTGGAACTGGCCGAACGCGGCATGACCGTGGCCCTGTGCGAAAAGGGCGGTATCGGTCACGAACAGTCCAGCCGCAACTGGGGCTGGGTGCGCATCACCCGCCGCGACCCGCGCGAAGTGCCGCTGATGGCCGAGGCGTTGCGGATCTGGCCCGATCTGGCAAAGCGCACGGGGCGCGATCTGGGGTATACCCAAGCGGGCGTTGCCTTTGCCTGCGCCAACGACACCGAATTCGAGGAACACGAGCGTTGGCTTGAGAACCTGAAAGACTACCAGATCGACAGCCGCATGGTGTCGGGGCGCGAATTCAAAGAGCTGTTCCCAGGTTCAGAGATGGAAGTAAAAGGCGCGCTGTTCACAGCCGTTGACGGACGCGCCGAGCCGCAACAAGCCGCCCCCGCAATCGCCGAGGCGGCGCGCGATCTGGGCGTTCATGTGCTGACCGAATGCGCCGTGCGCGGCATCCAGACCAGCGCGGGCCACGTCAGCGGCGTGGTGACCGAGCGGGGCGAGATTGCTTGCGAACAGGTGGTTCTGGCCGGGGGTGCATGGTCCAGCCTGTTTGCCCGCAACACCGGACTGCGCCTGCCGCAACTCAAGGTCAAGAACTCGGTCATCCGCACCAAGCCGCTGCAAGGCGGCCCGGAAAGCGCGATCTGGTCGAACGGATTTTCCATCCGCAAGCGTATGGACGGCGGCTATACCGTCGCGGACGGCTTCCGCAACATCGTTGACATCGTTCCCGACAGCTTTCGCTATTTCAAGGATTTCCTGCCCGCGCTCGGCTCGCAATGGAAATCGCTGATGCTCAGCTTTGGCGGGCGGTTTCTGGACGAGGTGCGGGTGCAGAACAAATGGTCGATGGACGAGGCAAGCCCGTTTGAATACTGCCGCGTTCTGGACCCCAAGCCCAGCTTTACGATGCAGGACAAGGCCTTGCAGAACCTGCGCCGCGCCTTTCCAGTCTTCGAGAAGGCCGAAATAGCCCAACGCTGGGCCGGCGCGATTGATGTGACCCCCGATGCGATCCCCGTGATCTCGGGCGTTGATGACATTCCCGGATTTTTCATTGCGACGGGGTTTTCGGGCCATGGCTTTGGCATCGGTCCGGCGGCGGGCCGTCTGGCCGCCGATCTGGTCTGCGCCCGCGCACCGGTGGTGGACCCCGCGCCCTATCGTTTCAACCGCTTTTCGGATGGCTCAAAGATCGAGATCATCAGCGGTTTCTGATTGGCCGGCGCCCCTTTGGGGACGCGGCACAAGGCGGCGTGTGAAACGCAAGCACGCGTCGCTGTCTGCCCAACTTGCGACAACGACAGGAAGCTCAACATGACTGATGACAAGACGCAAAAAGCACATCTCAGCCGTCGCCAGACACTGATGATGATGGGGGCCGCCGGTGCGGCCGGACTGATGGGGCCCGCAGCCATTGGCCGCGATCAGGCCTTTGCTGCCAACGCTGACGCAAACGGCCAACTTATCCTGGCCTTTTCGCAGGAACCGACGGTGTTCAACCCGTTGATGCCGCACATCGAAGTGGACGAGGGCGTATATTATGCCGTCTTCGACCCGCTGTTTGATTTCGACCCTGACGGTGAATATTTCCCGATCCTTGTGGCCGAAGTGCCCACCGTCGCCAATGGCGGTATCTCCGAGGACGGCCTGAACTGGCGGATCAAGCTGAAGGACGGCGTCACATGGCATGACGGTACGCCCTTCACCGCCGAAGATGTCAAATTCTCGCTGGAGCTGACGATGGACCCCGATTTCCGGTCGTTCCGTTCGACCGGTTACAAGTTCATGCAAAACATCACGGTCGTGTCCGACACCGAACTGACATGGGAAATGTCCGAACCCTTCGCCCCGATGGCGGCCATCCTGGCATCGACCTATATCATCCCGAAACACGCCTTTGACGGGGTTGAGGACAAGAACACCGCCCCCTTCTCGAACGCGCCGATTGGCACAGGTCCCTTCAAGTTCAAGGAACGCATGGCGGGCGACCATATCGAGCTGGAAGCGAACG
Source organism: uncultured Pseudosulfitobacter sp. (assembly GCF_963976325.1). NCBI lineage: Bacteria > Pseudomonadati > Pseudomonadota > Alphaproteobacteria > Rhodobacterales > Roseobacteraceae > Pseudosulfitobacter > uncultured Pseudosulfitobacter sp. The sequence continues at coordinate 65,626 of NZ_CAXBJW010000009.1, read as the reverse complement.
CAGACTATCACATGGACGGCCCCTATCTGAAAACGCTGATCATCAAATACGTGCCTGACCTGAACGTGATGTACACCCAGTTCAAATCGGGCGACATCGACGTGATCGGCCTGCAATACATCTCGCCCGACCACCTGGCCGAAGCGGAAAAGCTGCCGAACAAGATTGTGACCGTTGCAGGCACCGCGACGTTTGAATCCATCGGCCTGAACATGACGCGCCCGCAGTTTCAGGAACTGGCTGTGCGGCAGGCGCTGTATGCCGCGCTGGACAAGACGTCGATCATCGACGCGCTGTACTACGGCGTGCCGACCCCGACCGAAACCTACATGCCGCAGCAGTCCTATTATTATGAACCGGACCTGCCCAAACATGAATTCAGCCTCGAGAAAGCGCGCAAGCTGCTGGACGATGCAGGCTGGGTGCCCGGTGCGGATGGCGTGCGTGAAAAAGACGGCGTGCGCCTGTCGTTCACCAACTCGACCACCGCAGGCAACCACCTGCGCGAGCAGGCACAGCAGTTCATCCAGCAGACGTTCAAGGAAGTCGGCGTCGAGATGATCATCAAGAACCTGCCGCCTGCCGTGATGTGGGGCGACTACTGGATGAACTCGGGCTTTGACTCGGTTGTTGTGGGGCTGAATGCCCTGTCAGGCGCCGACCCGGACACCTCCGACTATTTCATGTCCACAATGTCGCCCGTACTGGGCGGGTCTGGGCAGAACACCTTTGCCTATCAGAACCCCAAGGTTGACGAGTTGCTGATAAAAGGGGCGGCCAGCTTTGTTCCCGAAGAGCGCCGCGAGATCTACCAAGAGCTGCAACGCGTGATCCGGGACGACCTGCCGTTTTTGCCGGTGTTCCAATACGCCGTCATCAAGGGGCGCAAGGACGATGTCGACGGTCCGGCTCCGAACGTGAACAACCGGATCGAAACATGGAACGTGCGCGACTGGAAACGCACCTGAACGCGGCTGTTCCAGCCTGAACCATGGACGCGGCGGGACCATCCGCCGCGTCTGCCGGGTGTCGCGTTGGGCGACCCCTGAATTCAGACATTTGTACAAAGAGGGCGCCCCGCCATGCTGCGCTACATCTTATCCCGCGTCGGCCAAAGCCTTTTGCTGCTGCTGATCGTGTCATTCATCGGGTTCGCGGTGCTCAATCTCGCGCCGGGCGGCCCGCTGTCGCAATTCGCGCTTAGTCCGGGCATGACCCAAGAGCAGATCGACAAGATCGCCGCGCAAATGGGGTTGGACCGACCGCTTATCGTGCAATATTTCGACTGGTTGCGCCATATGCTGGTGGGCGACTGGGGCACCTCGTATCGTGACGGGCAACCGGTGCTGCACGTGATCGAAAGCCATCTGTTCGCCACCTTGCTGCTGATGGGCACCGCCACGTCCATCTCGATCACGCTGGGCAGCACGATCGGTATTTTCAGCGCCCTGCGCCGCCGGTCGGTGTTCGACTATGCCATGACCGTGGCGTCGATGGTGGCCCTGTCGATCCCGACGTTCTGGTTCGGCCTGATCGCCATCTACATCTTTGCGCTGAACCTTGGCTGGCTGCCTGCGGGCAACATGTACACGGTGGGCGACGGATCGGTTCTGAACTACCTCAAACACCTGATCATGCCCGCCTGTGTTCTGGCGCTGGTCGATGTGGCGGTCTGGAGCCGGTACATGCGCACCTCGACCCTGAACGTGATCAATCAGGATTTCGTGCGCACCGCACGGGCCAAGGGGCTGACCCAGCGGCGGGTGCTGTTCAAGCATATCGTGGGCAACTCGCTGGTGCCGATGATCACGCTGGCGGGCCTGCAATTGCCGATGGTGCTGGGCGGCGCGCTGGTGACCGAAACCGTGTTCACCTGGCCCGGGATGGGGCGGCTGTTTCTCGATAGTCTGGGGTATTCGGATTACCCGGTGGTCATGGGCCTGCTCATGGCCTCGGCCATGCTGGTGCTGATCGGCAACCTTGCCGCGGACATCGCCGTTGCGCTGATTGATCCGCGCATCGCTCTGGAATGAAAGAAAGGTCCTGACAATGACTGCTGCAACAACGACACCTCCGGTCCGCCAGCCCTTGATCAAATCCCGCGCGCTGCGACGGTTCCTAAGTCACAAGCTGGCCATGGTCGGCCTGTTCATGGTGCTGGGTCTGACCTTTGCCTGTTTTGTCGGGCCGTATCTGCTGGCCTACGACGAACTTTACATCGACCTGCGCGCGCGGTTTGCGCCGCCCGGCACCGGCGGCCATATCTTTGGCACCGACCCGCTGGGCCGCGATCTGGCCGCGCGGCTGTTCCACGCGGGGCAAATCTCGATGGCGGTGGGCTTTGCCGTGATGGTGATTGCCACCACCGTCGGGTCGGTCGTCGGCGTCGTCTCGGGGTATTACGGCGGCAAGATCAGCGCGGTGCTGATGCGCGTTGTGGATGCGTTCCTGTCGTTCCCCTCTGTTTTTCTGCTTCTGGCACTGGCTGCCTTTATCCAGCCGGGTCCGGTGATGATCGCCGTGATCATCTCGGCCACAAGCTGGATGGAAGTCGCCCGTATCGTCGAGGCCGAGGTGAAATCGCTGCGCAATCAGGATTTTGTCCAGGCAGCGCATATGCTGGGTCTGTCAGGCCGCTGGATCATGTTCCGCGAACTGCTGCCCAACGCCATCGGCCCGATCATCGTGGCCGCATCGCTGACCGTGGCGCGCGCCATCCTGCTTGAGGCCTATATCAGCTTTCTGGGCTACGGCATCCAGCCGCCGCTGCCAAGCTGGGGCAACCTGTTGAACGGGGCGCAGCAATATCTGGGCTCGGCCCCGTGGCTGGCCATCATTCCAGGGCTGGCGATCACCATTGCCGTGACCGGTTTCAACTTTATCGGGGACGGTCTGCGCGATGCCTTCGACAGCCGTGCGCAAGGACAGTGAGATGAAGCCGAAGTTCTCTGAATTCAAGGACACATTGTGGTACGCCACAGCGCCCGAAGGTCCGGACACGCAAACGCTCAAAGGTGAGGTCACGGCAGATGTTTGCGTGGTCGGCGCGGGCTATTCGGGGCTGACCACTGCGCTGGAACTGGCCCGCAAAGGCGTCAGCGTCGTGGTGCTGGAGCGTGAGGAAATCGGTTTTGGCGGATCGGGGCGCAATGCGGGGCACTGTACGCCGACCTTCACCCATTACAGCCTGCCCGAACTGCGCGAAGTCATGGGCGCGCCGTGGGCCGAACGGCTGATCCACCGCCAGACCCGCGCCAACGATGTGGTCGGGCAGATGATCGCGCAATACGACATCGACTGCGAATGGGAACAGAACGGATATGTCCAGGGTGCGCTGTTCCCCTCGCATCTGAAAAAGCTTCAGGCGAATATGGAAAACTATAACGCCGCAGGCGCGCGCACCCGGATGCTGGACCGGGATGAGGTGCAGGCGGTTACCGGATCGTCGCGGTTCTATGGCGGTTGGCTGCACGAAGAGGCGGGCGGGCTGAATGCGCTGGCCTATGCCCGCGGATTGGGCCGCGCGGTGCTGTCCGAAGGCGGGCAGATTTTCACCGGCGCGGGCGTGACAGGCTGCGACCGTGTGAACAACGCGTGGCAGGTACGCACCGCGCAGGGATCGGTGCGGGCGGAAAAGGTGATCTACACCACCGGTGCCTATACCGTGGCAGGTTGGCCCAAGCTGGACCAGACGTTCCGCATCATGCGCGTGTTCGTGGCCGCGACCCAGCCGCTGTCGGCCGCCGCGCAGGCCGTGGTTCTGCCGCAACGCACAACCATTCAGGACGGGCGCGGCGACATCTATGTCTATAAATACAACAGCCAGAACCGCATCGTTGCCTCGATGTTCCCGATGGGCCAGCGCGGGCGCGACCCGGCCTATACGCGGCAGGTCCTCAGCGACCGGTTGAAATGGTTGCACCCCGACCTGCGCGAGGATTTGCGGTGGGAGTTTTTCTGGTACGGCGAACTGGACATGCAGCGCAAAACCATCCCGCGCCTCTATGCGCTGGCCCCCGGTGTCGTCGCCATGACGGGCCTGTCGGGGCGCGGCGTGCCAACAGGCTCGATGATCGGGGGCATCCTGTCCGATTGGGCGATGGGCGTGGCCGAGGCCGATCTTGATCTGCCGGTCGAGCCGCTGCAATCCCAGCCGCTGTATATGTCCGTGGCCCCCCAGGCGGCCTTGCGGGGCTACCGGCTGCGCGACAATCTGCGGGCGCGTCTACAAGGTGCGCCCTTGCCACCGCACGCCTGAATACCTCATAGACCAGAGCGGCCAACAACGCCGCACCAAGGAGACTACCATGCCCGGACCCAAGCTGGACCCCGTTGTCAGCGACAGTGTTTTGCCCCCGTCCGTCGATGTCGTCATCATCGGCGGCGGCATCGCGGGCGTGTGCACAGCACTTGAACTGGCGGACCGGGGCCTGAAGGTTGCAATCTGCGAAAAAGGTCAGATCGGCGGCGAACAATCCAGCCGCAACTGGGGCTGGGTGCGCCTGACCCACCGTGACCCGCGCGAATTGCCGCTGATGATTGAATCGGTCAAGATCTGGGAAGGGTTGGACGCCCGCATCGACGGGAACACCGGGTATACTCAGTGCGGTTCAACCTATGCCATCGCCAGCGATGCCGCCTTGCAGGCCGAGCGTAAGGCGCAGGAAGAGCTGGGCCATTACCAGATCCCGACGCACCTGATGGACCGCGACGCTGCATTGACGCATCTGGCAGGCTACGACCCCGATGCCCAAGGTATCATCGGCGCCCTGCATTGCCCCCGCGACGGGCGGGCAGAGCCGCAAATGGCGGCACCCGCCATCGCCCGCGCCGTGCAGGCACGCGGTGGCACGGTGCACCAGAACTGCGCGGTTCGGGTGGTCGAGACGTCCCAGGGCAAAGTGTCGGGCGTTGTCACCGAACAGGGCCGCATCGCCTGCGACGCGGTGCTGGTGGCCGGTGGCGTCTGGTCGCGGCTGTTCCTGCGCAACATCGGCATCTACCTGCCGCAACTGCGCACCCGCAACACCGTGCTGCGCACCGACGCGGTCGAGGCAGGACCACAAAGCAACCTGAAAACCACGTCATTTGCCATACGAAAGCGCAAGGATGGTGGCTATACCGTGGCATCCGCCGTGCCCAGCCGGTATCAGTTGACGCCCGACAGCTTCCGTCTGTTCACGGCTTTCTTGCCCACGCTGAAAAACGAATGGCGGTCGATCCGGCTGGGCCTTGGTCCGGCCTTCATGGACGCGCTGCGCACACCGCGCCACTGGACCGGCGACGATGTCACCCCGTTCGAAAAGACCCGCATTCTGGACCCCGACGCCGACGCGCCCTACATCGACAAGACCCTTGCCGAGGTCAAAAAAACCTACCCCGCGCTCAAGGATGCGACGGTCGCGCAGCGCTGGGGCGGATACATCGACGTTCTGCCTGACCTGATCCCGGCCATTTCATCTACCGAAGGGGTGAAGAACGGCATTCCGGGCCTGTTCGTCGCAACCGGTTTTTCCGGCCACGGGTTTGGTCTGGGAACGGGGGCTGGCCGTCTGGCCGCAGACCTGATCACCGGGCAAACGCCAGTGGTCGACCCCACGCCATTCCGCCTGCACCGCTTTACCGATGGCACCAAAATCTCGCCCATCCCGGTCATCACCACGCCGCAGTAAGGGCCAGTTGATGAATATCGGCGGCTGGCGCTAAGCTGAAAATTCCTTTTCATCCGCGACAGCCGCCGCCCGCAAATCGGTCAAAAAGCCTGCATCGGCTGCGTGAACGCGATTCCACGTCGGGATGAAAGGCGTCTCGTGCGGGTTGTCCAGAAACGTCTGGCCAGCCCGCATGATGTTTTCTGCGAACAACTCGATCGCCTGTTCTTCCTTGTGCCGGTCAATGGTCAGCCCGTTCATCTGCGCATCGGTGTAATAGGCCTCAAGCAGGTCCAGCGCGCAGCGGTAATAGGTCGCTTTCAGCGTGCGGAAAACGTTCGGGGTAAACACCGTGCCGTCAGCGGCCAGCTTGCGGAAGATGGCCTTGCAGATGTCTGTGGACATACGGCTCAGGCCCGCGCTGGCGTCTTCGGGGCTCAGGTCCTGGTGCTTGTGGTCGTAGTTGTCGGCAATCTCGACCTGGCAGACCGCCTTGGGCGCCAGATTGCGCCAGGCTTCGGACAGCACCCCGATCTCCAGCCCCCAGTCGGACGGAATGCGCAGATCGGGCAATATGCTGGTGCGCATGGCAAATTCACCCGACAGCGGATAGCGGAAGCTGCGCAGGTAATCCAGATAGTCGCGGTCACCCACAACTTTTTTCAGTGCAATCAGCAGCGGGCTGACCAGCAGACGGGTCACACGCCCGTTCAGCTTGCCTTGACCCACGCGCGAATAAAACCCTTTGGCCACCTGATAGGGAAAGGTCGGGTTTGCCACCGGATAGACCAGCCGCGCCAGCATTTCGTTGGTGTAGGTGACGATGTCGCAATCGTGGATCGCCATGACCGAACTGTCCTCGCAGCCGATCAGATAGCCCAGCGACGACCAAACGTTCTTGCCCTTGCCTTGCTCCATCGGCGCAAGCCCCAGCGCATCCAGCCGTTCGCCAAGGGCTTTCATCCGGGGGCTGTCGTTCCAGATCACGATGTGGTTCTGGTTCAACCCTTTGAAAAACTGCTGGGCGTGGCGAAACTGTGCCTCGTCTGCGCGGTCCAGTCCGATGATGATGCGGTGCAGGTATGTGACCTTGGACAATTCGCCCAGGATCAGCGGCATCGCGTCGGTTTCCAGTTCGGAATACAGGCAGGGCAGGATCAACGAGATTTTGCGCGACTGGGCAAAGGTCTCAAGCTCATAGGTCATTTCATCCAAAGAACGCGTTCGCAAATTGTGCAGCGTCGCCACGTTCCCGTTCTGGTGAAAATCTGTCATGGGTGGCGTCCTTGTTCAGGGGGTCAATCGGTCAACGAAATCCAGTACCGCGCGGTTCCAGCCTTCGGGGCCGGGCAGGGTGGTGCGCGTGATGCGCCCCGCGCTTTCGGTGTCCAGCGGGGGCAGGGGCGCACGGTGCGGGTTGGCTATGATCACGCCGTGATCGGCGGTTTGCAGCATCTCGATGTCGTTCGGCGCATCACCCAGGGCCAATGTGACCTGTGGGCGGTATGTGGCGATGATCTGGGCCATCCGGTCCGCTTTTGTCTGGCCAAAGGACAACGTCAGAAACCGGCCGCCTTCGCGGGCCGTTAGGCCGTGCTGCTTCAGAGCCTGAAGAAACGCGGTGCGCTGGGCGTCCGTGCCGTGCCACAGCCCCGGTTCGGAAAAGGCGCGCGTCCTGGCGTTCTGCGCGTCGGCGGGTGGCAGGCCGGTGATGTCCGCAACGCCCGCAGCATCCAGATCGCCAAAGCCCGTGAACAGTCCGCGCAGCTCTTCGGGCAGTTGGTTCAACGCGGACCGCAGGCGCAGATACTCGGTGTTGGCTGGCGTGTCCGTCGCATGTGCATCCAGCACGCCCGCGCCGTTTTCAACGATGGCGGGCCAGTCTTCCAACCCCATCTGTGCGCGCAATCCGATGATTTCAGGCGCTGTTTTGCTACTGGCCAGCACCACACCCGCACCGATGTTGCGCAGGTGCGCCAACGCAGGGCGCGCGGCATCCCAGCGGTACGTATCATGCGAAATCAACGTCCCGTCGAGATCGCTAAAGACAAGAAGAGGAAGCGGTTGCAGCATTTGAAATCAGTCTGCGGGCTGCACGGCGGGGCTGCAACCCGGGACAGCACAGATGCCTGATTTTTAGGCGGTCAGGTGAATTTGCGGAACAGCTTGGTCTGGTCGAACATCGATTCCAGCTCTTCCATGCGTCCCTTGGTGTCGTCCCAGCGCAGGTTTTGCACCGCAGAAATCATCGTTTCGGTCAACAACAGGGTCGTAGCCGCCGAATCCCACGCCGACGGCACCACGATGCGGCTGCTAAAGCTGATGTCGGCCAGCTGATGCACGGGCGATCGCCATTGATCCGTGAACAGGATGATCCTGGCTCCTTGGGCATGGGCCATCTCGGCCAGTTTCAGGGTGTTGTTCTCGTAACGGCGCACGTCGAAGATCACGAACACATCGCCGGGTTTCACATCCAGCAGATAGTGCGGCCAGGCGTTCGACGTGGATTGCACGTGGGTGATGTTGGGGCGGATCACCTGCATGTGCAAAAACAGATATTCCGCCAGCGTGTGGGTCACCCGTCCGCCGACAATATACAGGTGATGCGCCGGATCACCGACCAAAGCGCATGCTTTATCAAAGGCTTGGGGGTCAATCTGGCCCAGCGTGTGCCGGATGTTGTCGATCACGGCGTCGGTAAAGGTGTTCAGGATATGCCCCGACGGTGCGCTGTCGGCCCATGTGTCGTGCTTGGCAATCGGCCCTTTGACCTTGGCGCGCAGTTCCTCGCGCAGTTCGGCCTGAAATTCGGCATAGCCTTTGAACCCCAGCTTTTGCACCATCCGCGCGACTGTGGGGCCGGACACGTTGGCATCCAACGCCAGTTCGGTCAGCGGCCCCAGCCCCGAGATCGGGTAGTTTTCCAGGATGGAATGGGCCAGTTGCCGTTCGGCACGGGTCAGATCGTCCAGCTTTTGCTGGATGCGGTCGGAAATCGTAAGCGCATCTGAGGACACGGGGCGCCTCCTGTTTGATCGAAAAATTTTCACATCCGTTGCGGCTGACGGATATTTTAACAATTCTGTTGACAGATGGCCGTCGAGGCAAGCACTTTGTGAATGCAGGAGGTGCCATGACGGACGCAAACGCAGATCAGATGGGGGTCGCACAGACGATCAATTCCACAGGCGCTTCGCCTGTTGTTCTGGTCTGTGAACATGCGTCGTCCTTCATTCCCGCAGCTTTGGATGGGCTGGGACTGTCCGACGCGGCCAAGGTCAGCCATGCCGCATGGGACCCCGGCGCGCTGGCTGTGGCGCAGCGGATGGCCCAACGGCTTGATGCCGTGTTGGTGGCCAGTTGCGTGTCGCGGCTGGTGTATGATTGCAACCGCCCGCCCGAGGCACCGGGGGCGATGCCCGCCAAAAGCGAAATCTTTGATGTGCCCGGCAATGCGGCCCTGACCACCGTTCAGCGCGCGGCCCGGGCGGCGACATATTATGTACCGTTTCGCGACCTTCTTGTACAAACTGTTGCAGCCAGACCGGCGCCGGTGCTGGTCACCATCCACAGCTTTACCCCCGTTTACAACGGTGCGCCCCGCGCGGTCGAGATTGGCGTTCTGCATGACACCGATACGCGTCTGGCCGATGCGATGCTGGACCTTGCCCCTGCGCACACCTCGGCCGACGTGCAGCGCAACGCGCCCTATGGGCCCGGCGACGGCGTAACGCATACGTTGCAGGTGCACGGCACGGCGCACGGCCATCCGAACGTGATGATCGAAGTGCGCAACGACCTGATCCAGACCGAAGAACAGCAGGCGCAGATGGGCGACATGTTGGCGGAATGGCTGGCTGATGCCTGCACGAAACTCAACGCGGGGGATGTTGTATGCAGGGCGTGATGCGTGGGTTTATTCGTGGCGTTGATACGGTCAACTACCGTCTGGGCCGTATCATGATGTATGGCATTTTCGCGTTGATGGGCGTGCTGTTGTGGTCGTCAGTCAACAAGGTGTTTTTCCTGCCGTCGCTTTGGACGCTGGAAATGGCCCAGTTCATTATGGTCGGTTACTACATTCTGGGCGGGCCTTATTCGATGCAGATGGGCGACCATGTGCGCATGGATTTGCTGTATGGCGACTGGTCGGTCCGCAAAAAGGCATGGGTCGATCTGTTCACTGTCCTGCTGCTGATCTTCTACCTTGTGGTCCTGCTTTACGGTGCCATCAGCTCGACCGCCTATTCGCTGGGCTACTGGAAGACCGAACCGCTGAGCTATCTGTTCGGCGTTGTCACCGGCACCGAGGAAATCGGTCGGCTTGAACAATCGTCGTCCGCGTGGCGACCCTATCTGTGGCCCGTCAAAGTCGTGATGATCGTGGGCTTTTTCCTGATGATTTTGCAGTGCTTGTCCGAGCTTTGCAAAGATGTGTTGCGGCTGAAGGGCCATGAGATCTGATGTCATATGAATTGATCGCCACCCTGATGTTCTCGACGATGATGCTGATGCTGATGACAGGTCAGCGCGTGTTCGGTGCCATCGGTTTTGTCGCTGTCGTCGCGGCCCTGCTGCTGTGGGGCGACAAGGGCGGGTATGACATCGGGTTTTCCGCCGCGATGAAGCTGATGAAATGGTATCCGTTGCTGACGCTGCCGATGTTCATTTTCATGGGCTACGTTCTGTCGGAATCGAAGATCGCCGATGACCTGTACAAGATGTTTCACGTCTGGATGGGCGGCCTGCGCGGCGGTCTGGCGGTGGGGACCATCGGGCTGATGGTGCTGATTTCCGCGATGAACGGGCTGAGCGTGGCGGGCATGGCCATCGGTGCCACCATCGCGCTGCCGGAACTGCTGAAACGGGGGTACGACAAACGCATGGTCACCGGCGTGATTCAGGCGGGGTCGTCGCTGGGCATTCTGGTGCCGCCGTCGGTCGTGCTGGTGCTGTATGCAATGATCGCGCGGCAACCGGTGGGCCAGCTTTGGCTGGCGGGGGTGATCCCGGGGCTGATGATGGCGGCGATGTTCATTGCCTACATCACCATCCGCTGCTGGCTGAACCCGTCGCTCGGCCCGGTGCTAAGCGCCGAGGAACGCGCGATGCCGCGCCGCGAAAAGCTGGCGTTGTTGCGGGCGGGGCTGCTGCCGGTGGTGATCTTTGCGGTGATGATGTTCCCCTTTGTCAAAGGCTGGACATCGCTGGTGGAAAGCTCGGCCATCGGAGCGATTGCGGCCTTTGTGGCGGCCATCCTCAAGGGGCGTATGACCCGCGAAGTGTTCGAAAATTCGGTCCGCAAGACGCTGGGCATCACCTGCATGTTCATGTGGATCATTCTGGCGGCACTGGCCTTTGGCGCGGTGTTCGACGGGCTGGGCGCGGTCAAGGCGATCGAGAACCTGTTCACCGAGCGGCTGAACCTGAGCCCGTGGGTGATCCTGATCCTGATGCAGCTTAGCTTTATCATCATGGGGACGTTTCTGGACGACACGGCCATGCTGGTGATCGTAGCACCGCTGTATGTGCCGCTGGTGGGCGCGCTGGGTTTTGATCTGGTGTGGTACGGTATCCTTTATACGATCACCTGCCAGATCGCATATATGACGCCGCCCTTTGGCTATAACCTGTTCCTGATGCGGGCCATGGCCCCGCCCGAGATCACACTGCGCGACATCTACGGGTCCATCGCGCCCTTTGTTCTGGTCATGGTGGGGGCGCTGGTGATGGTGATGGCCTTTCCCCAGATCGCCCTGTGGCTGCCGGGTTACGTCTACGCAAACTGATAACAGACACCGCAAACGGTGCACCCCAACTTAACAAGGAGAAACGACATGACGACGAGACGCAATTTCATCCGCACCGCAGCCCTTGGCGGCGCGGCCAGCCTTGCGGCCCCTGCCATCGTCCGGGCGCAGGACACCATCAAGTGGCGGTTTCAGACCTATGCCGGCGCCGCGCTGGGCGAACATGTGACCAAGCCGGTCATTGACTACATCAACACCGCCGCGAACGGCGAGCTTGAGATCGAGCTGTTCTATGCCGACCAGATCGTCCCCACCGGCGAGCTGTTCCAGGCCCTGCAACGTGGCACCATCGACGCCGTGCATTCGGACGACGACAGCATGGCATCGCCCACGCCCTTGCAGCAGTTCGGCGGTTATTTCCCGCTGGCCACCAAACATTCGCTGGATGTGCCGGTGCTGTTCAACCAATACGGTCTGGCCGACATCTGGCGCGAGGAATACGCCAAGGTCGGCGTGACATGGCTGTCGGCGGCGGGGCAAGACCCGTGCAACTTCAACACCAAGAAAGAGGTCACATCGCTGGCCGATCTGGACGGGCTGAAGCTGTACACCTTCCCCACAGCGGGCCGTTTCCTGACTCAGTTCGGTGTTGTGCCGGTGTCGATCCCCTACGAAGACGCCGAAGTCGCGGTTCAGACGGGCGAGCTGGACGGTATGGCGTGGTCCGGCATCACCGAGGATTACACCGTCGGTTGGGCCAACGTGACCGACTATTTCCTGACCAACAACATCTCGGGCGCATGGATCGGGTCGTTCTTTGTCAACGAAGGCCGCTGGGCGGATCTGCCCGAGCATCTGAAAGCCATCGTGATGGCGGGCATCGAGGCGGGTCACACCTATCGCAACCAATGGTATTGGGGCGGCGAGGCGTCGCTGCGCGCCAAGGGCGACAAGCTGCAACTGCGTTCGATCCCGCAAGAGGAATGGAAAGTCGTCGAAGACGCGGCCAAGGTCTTCTGGGACGAGGTGGCCCAAGAGGGCGAAGTGAACGCCAAGATCGTCCAGATTTTCCGCGATTATAACGACGTGATCGACAAGGCGGGCCCGCCCTACAGCTTCGGCTAAGCCTTTCTGTCCCACAAATACATGCGGGCGGCCTTTCGGGTCGCCCGCCACACGCACTTTAACCACAGGACACCGACATGCCCGGCAACCTTAGCTTTGATGACCTGAAATCCCGCGTCACTGACGGCAGCATCGACACGGTGCTGGCCTGTTTTGTGGACATGCAGGGCCGTTTGATGGGCAAGCGGTTTCATGCGGTCAACTTCGTGGAAACCTCGTTTAAAGAGACCCATTGCTGCAACTATCTGCTGGCGACCGACCTTGAGATGGCGACACCGGATGGCTATGCCTCGACCAGTTGGGAAACGGGATATGGCGACTATGTCATGGCCCCCGACCTGACCACGCTGCGCGCTGTGCCGTGGCTGGAAGGCACTGCACTGGTGCTGTGCGATGTGCTGGACCATCACACCCACGCCCCCGTGCCCCATGACCCACGCGCGATCCTGAAAAAGCAGGTGGCGCGGCTGCGCGATCTGGGTTTTGACGCGAAGATGGCCACCGAGCTGGAGTTTTTCCTGTTCGAGAAAAGCCTGGACGAAATCCGCGCTGGCGGCTTTCGCGATCTGACGCCGATCAGCGGCTACAACGAAGATTACAATATCTTCCAGACCACCAAGGAAGAAGGCGTGATGCGCCCGATCCGCAACCATCTGTACGCAGCAGGCCTGCCCATCGAGAACTCCAAGGGCGAGGCCGAGGCCGGGCAGGAAGAGCTGAACATTCGCTATGCCCCGGCACTGGACTGCGCCGATCACCACAGCATTGCGAAACATGCGATCAAGGAAATCGCCTGGCAAAACGGTCGCGCGGCGTCGTTCCTGCCCAAGTGGCACAAGGACCGCGTCGGCAGTTCCAGCCACGTGCACCAATCGCTGTGGCAGGGTGAGACGCCCGCGTTTTTCGACAAGGACGCCGATCTGGGCATGTCCGACCTGATGAAAAACTATATGGCCGGGCTGATCGCCTATGCGCCGGATTACACGTTTTTCCTGGCGCCTTACGTGAACAGCTACAAACGCTTTGCCAAAGGCACCTTTGCCCCCACCAAAACCGTCTGGTCCATCGACAACCGCACGGCCGGTTTCCGTCTGTGCGGGGCCGACACCAAGGGCGTGCGGGTCGAATGCCGGATCGGTGGCTCGGACCTGAACCCCTATCTTGCGCAGGCCGCGATGCTGGCCGCAGGGATCAAGGGGATCGAGGACAAGATGAAACTGTCGCCGCCCACCACCGGCGACGTGTACGAAGACGCCAAGGCCGCCGACATTCCGCAGACCCTGCGGGCGGCGACCGAGACCTTGCGGAAATCCGCTTTCCTTCGGGATGCGTTCGGGGACGATGTGATTGACCATTACACCCGATGCGCCGAATGGGAGCAGGAAGAATTTGACCGCGTCGTGACCGATTGGGAAATCGCGCGCGGATTTGAAAGGGCCTGACCATGATTACCTGTATTTCGCCGATCGACGGATCGGTCTACGCCGAGCGCACGCCGCTGGGCGCATCCGACGCTGCGGCTGCTGTTGCGCGTGCCCGCAACGCCCAAGCCGCATGGGCTGCGCGCCCGCTGGCCGAACGCATTGCCTTGGTCCAGGACGGCGTGGCCCGTGTGGGGGCGATGAATGACGCCATCGTGCCGGAGCTGGCGCACCAGATGGGCCGCCCCGTGCGCTATGGCGGGGAATTCGGCGGCTTTAACGAACGCGCCACCTATATGGCCGACATCGCGCAGGACGCGCTGGCCGATCTGGTGATCGAGGACAGCGACAAATTCCGCCGCGTGATCAAACGGGTGCCGCATGGCGTCGTGCTGGTCGTGGCGCCGTGGAACTATCCCTATATGACGGCGATCAACACTGTCGCGCCTGCGCTGATCGCGGGCAACGCCGTGATGCTGAAACACGCGAGCCAGACGCCGCTGGTCGGTGAGCGTATGGCCGAAGCGTTCCACGCGGCCGGTATCCCCGACGACGTGTTCCAGAACGTGTTTCTGGACCACCAGACCACATCGGACCTGATCGCGGCGAAATCCTTTGGCTTCGTCAACTTCACCGGATCGGTCGGCGGGGGCCGCGCGATTGAAACGGCTGCCGCTGGCACGTTCACCGGCGTCGGGCTGGAGCTGGGCGGCAAAGACCCCGGCTATGTCTGCAATGACGCCGATGTGCAGGCCGCTGCCGATACGCTGATTGACGGCGCGATGTTCAACTCGGGGCAATGCTGTTGCGGGATCGAACGGATCTATGTGGCCGAGGCAGTGTTTGATGATTTTGTCGCCAAGGCGGTCGAGATCGTCAAAGGGTACAAGCTGGGCAATCCGCTGGACCCCGAAACCACCATCGGCCCGATGGCCCACGTGCGGTTCGCCGACACCGTGCGCGAACAGACCGCCGAGGCGATTGCCGCAGGGGCCACGGCCCACATCGACCCCGCAGATTTCCCGCAGGACGGGGGCGCGTACCTGATGCCGCAGATCCTGACGAACGTGACCCACGACATGCGCGTGATGCGCGAGGAAAGCTTTGGCCCCGTGGTCGGCATCATGGCCGTCAAGGACGACGCCGAGGCGATCCGGCTGATGAACGACAGTGACTACGGGCTGACGGCATCCGTCTGGACGCAGGACGCGGCGCGCGCCGAGGCGATTGCCGACCAGATCGAAACCGGCACCGTGTTCATGAACCGCGCCGATTACCTTGATCCGGCGCTGTGCTGGACCGGCTGCAAGGACACCGGTCGCGGCGGCGGTCTGTCGGTCATCGGCTATCACAACCTGACCCGTCCCAAATCCTACCACCTGAAGAAAGCCTGATCCCATGACGCTGACTGCAAACTGGTCCTACCCCACCGCAATCCGCTTTGGCGCGGGGCGCATTTCCGAAATCGCCGAGGCTTGCATGGCCGCAGGCATCACCAAGCCGCTGCTGATCACCGATCGCGGGCTGGCGGGCATGGACATCACCCAGCGCACGCTGGACCTGATCGACGCCGCCGGTCTGGGCCGCGCGATGTTTTCCGACGTGGACCCGAACCCGACCGAAGTGAACGCGCAAGCGGGTGTCGCGGTCTACCGCGAGGGCGGCCATGACGGCGTGATCGCCTTTGGCGGTGGCTCGGGCCTGGATCTGGGCAAGGTCGTGGCGTTTCTGGCGGGGCAAAACCGCCCGATCTGGGATTTCGAGGACATCGGCGATTGGTGGACCCGCGCCGATGCCGACGCCATCGCGCCCATCGTCGCCGTGCCCACCACCGCAGGCACCGGGTCCGAAGTGGGCCGCGCGTCGGTTATCACCAATTCGGAAACCGCCGAGAAAAAGATTATCTTCCACCCCAAGATCCTGCCCAGTGTCGTGATCTGCGACCCCGAGCTGACCGTGGGCATGCCGCCGTTTATCACCGCTGGCACCGGACTTGATGCCTTTGCCCACTGCGTCGAAGCGTTCTGTTCGCCGCATTATCACCCGATGAGCCAGGGCATGGCGCTGGAAGGGATGCGGCTGGTCAAGGATTACCTGCCGCGTGCCTACAAGGACGGCACCGACATCGAAGCGCGCGCACAGATGATGTCGGCGGCTGCCATGGGGGCCACCGCGTTTCAAAAGGGTCTGGGCGCGATCCACGCCTTGTCGCACCCCATCGGCGCGATCTACCACACCCACCACGGCACCACGAACGCCGTGTGTATGCCCGCGGTGCTGCAATTTAACCGCCCCGAGATCGAAGCCAAGATCGCACAGGCTGCGCGCTATCTGGACATCGACGGCGGTTTTGACGGGTTCTGCGCCTTTGTCGACGATCTGAATGCGTCGATGGGCATTCCCAAGACGCTGAAGGGTCTGGGTGTTGAAAACCCCGACGTAGACCGCATCGTGGCGGGCGCACTGATCGACCCCAGCACCGGCGGCAATCCGGTGACAATGACCGAAGAAAACACGCGCGAACTGCTGCTGAATATCATCGGCTAAGCCTGCGCCTTGGGCAAAACGCCGCGTACCGCCCGACATGCGGTACGCGGATGATTGCGTGTGTTCACCTTTGCGTTAGGGTGATGCCCAAACAAGAATGGGCAGGGCAGAAAAATGATCATCACACGACGCAATTTCACACTTGCACTGACCGCAGGGCTGGGCCTTGCAAGCTGTGGCACTTCGATGCCGGGCATCCCGTCGGTTGCATCGGGCGGCTTGCCCGATGACCTGCGCCCGGTGCCGAATGCCGGGTGGAGCCAATGGGTCGCATCGTTCCGCGACCGCGCAGGCGCGCAGGGCATTTCCGACAGCACGCTGAATGCCGGCTTTCGTGGCGCGGGCTACCTGCCCGGCGTGGTCAAACGCGACCGCAACCAGACCGAGTTCAGCCGCACGCTGGAAGATTACCTTGCCATCGCGGCATCTGACGAACGCGTCACCAAGGGCCGCGCCGCTTATGCGCGCCACGGCAGCACGCTGAACGCGCTTGAGGCGAAATATGGCGTCGACAGCACTATCATCTGTGCGATCTGGGGGTTGGAAAGCTTTTTTGGCGAGCGTAAGGGCGACGTGCCGGTCGTGTCGGCCACCTCGACGCTGGCCTATGATGGGCGGCGCGGGGAATTCTTTGAAAAGCAACTGGTGGCGGCGCTGAAGATTGTTCAGAACGGCGACATCGCCGCCGACCGTATGGTGGGCAGTTGGGCGGGGGCGATGGGCCACACCCAGTTTATCCCCACATCGTACCAAGCCTTTGCCGTCGATTATACCGGCGATGGCCGCCGCGACATCTGGTCGGCGGACCCCAGCGACGCGCTGGCCTCGACCGCCGCGTACCTGCAACGCAACGGCTGGTCCCGTGGCACCCGCTGGGGCGGCGAGGTGGGCGCAGGCGCGCCTGCGGGCAGTGTGATCACCCCGCAACCGGGCGGCCCAAGCTTTGCCGTCACGTCGAATTTCAACGCGATCAAACGCTACAACAACTCGGACAGCTACGCGATTGGCGTGGGCCATCTGGCTGACCGCATCGGCGGCGCAGGGCCGTTGCGCGGATCCTTCCCGCCCGATGCCAACGGGTTGACCAAGGATGACCGTATGGCATTGCAACGTAAACTGACCGCCGCAGGCTTTGACACCGACGGGGCCGACGGCGTTCTGGGCCCGAAAAGCAAGGCCGCGATCAGCGCCTATCAGTCCAGCCGCGGGATGGCGGCCACCGGCGTGCCCTCGCAAGAATTGCTGCGATCGCTGGGCTAGACCCCACAAAACGTCCCTGTCGCGCGGATTTCCCCCGCGCGACGGCCCGCGCGGCTTGACTTCCCACCCTATGGGCGGTGTATCTGCCCCGATCATCAGCCCAGAGAGCGGGAGCCTATTATGCACGCCTATCGCAGCCACACCTGCGCCGAACTGACCGCCGCCGACGTCGGCAAAACCGTCCGCCTGTCCGGTTGGGTCAATCGCGTGCGCGATCACGGGGGCATCCTGTTTGTCGACCTGCGCGACCACTACGGCGTGACGCAGGTTCTGTGCGACCCCGACAGCGCCGCCTTTGCCGACGTGGAAAAGCTGCGCAGCGAATGGTGCGTGCGCATCGACGGCGAAGTGAAGGCGCGCGCGCCCGAACTGGTCAACGCCAAGATCCCCACCGGCGAGATCGAAGTGTTCGTGCGCGCGGTCGAAGTGCTGGGCCCCGCTGCTGAGCTGCCGTTGATGGTGTTTGGCGATCAGGAATACCCCGAGGAAACCCGCCTGAAATACCGCTATCTGGACCTGCGCCGCGAAAAGATGCAGGCCAACATGAAGCTGCGCTCGGACGTTGTTGCCTCGATGCGGCGCCGCATGTGGGATGCCAAGTTCCGCGAATACCAAACGCCGATCATCACCGCATCGTCGCCCGAAGGCGCGCGCGACTTCCTGGTGCCCTCGCGTCTGCACCCCGGCAAGTTCTATGCGTTGCCGCAGGCCCCGCAGCAGTTCAAACAGCTTTTGATGGTCTCGGGTTTTGACAAATATTTCCAGATCGCGCCCTGTTTCCGCGACGAAGACCCGCGTGCCGACCGGTCGCCCACCGATTTCTACCAGCTTGACCTTGAGATGAGCTTTGTCACCCAGCAGGACGTGTTCGACACGATCCAGCCCGTGATCGGCGGCATTTTCGAGGAATTCGGCGGCGGGCGCAAAGTCGACCAGACATGGGAGCAGATCAGCTATCGCGATGCGGCCCTGTGGTACGGCAGCGACAAGCCCGACCTGCGCAACCCGATCAAGATGCAGGTCGTGTCCGAGCATTTTGCCGGGTCCGGTTTCGCCATCTTTGCCAAGCTGCTGGAACAGGACGGCACCGAAGTGCGCGCCATTCCCGCGCCCACAGGCGGGTCGCGCAAGTTCTGCGACCGCATGAACGCATTCGCCCAGAAGGAAGGACTGCCCGGCATGGGCTATATCTTCTGGCGCGAGAAAACCGCCGATGCCGTGGCGCAAGAGCTGGGCATTACCGTGAAAGAGGCCCAAGCCAAGCTGAAATCCGGCGAGGTCGAGGGCGGCATGGAGGCGGCCGGCCCGCTGGCCAAGAACATCGGCCCCGAGCGCACCGAAGCCATCCGCCAGCAACTGGGCCTTGGCATGGGCGATGCGGCGTTCTTCCTGGGCGGCAAGCCCAAACAGTTCGAAGCCATCGCGGGCCGTGCCCGCAACATCATCGGTGACGAGCTGGGCCTGACCGACACCAACCGGTTTGCCTTTGCCTGGATCGTCGATTTCCCGATCTATGAAAAAGACGAAACCACCGGCAAGATCGACTTTGAACACAACCCGTTCTCGATGCCTCAGGGCGGCATGGACGCGCTGCAAGGCAATCCGCTGGATGTGTTGGGCTATCAGTATGATCTGGCCTGCAACGGCTATGAGCTGGTGTCCGGTGCCATTCGGAACCACCGCCCCGAGATCATGTTCAAAGCGTTTGAAATCGCGGGCTATGACGAGACTGAAGTGCGCAAACGCTTTGGCGGTATGGTCAACGCCTTCCAATACGGCGCGCCGCCCCACGGTGGCTGTGCCGCAGGTATTGACCGCATTGTGATGCTGCTGGCGAACGAACAGAACATCCGCGAAGTGATCCTGTTCCCGATGAACCAGCGCGCCGAAGATCTGATGATGAATGCGCCGTCAGACCCCACCAGCGACCAGTTGATGGAGCTGGGTCTGCGGGTCATTCCGCAGGACTGATGCATCCTTGGGCGGTCCGCCGCCTGCAATAAAAAAGTGATGGGGCGCGCCGATGCAAATGGGCGCGCCCCTTGCTATATTGCATCCATGATCGGCAAGGGAGTTGTCCGTGCGCGCATTCCAACCTGAGTTTGCAGAGATCCGATTTGGCTGCGGCCTGTCGCCGGTGATCGCCCCCGCAGCGTCGGTCGAGGCGATGCTGGCCGGTATCACCGCCCCCGACGCGATGGCGCAACGCTTTCCCATCGAGCCGTTCAGCATCTTCCGCGAACGAATGGTCGCCAGTGACAAGCTGCGGACCACATTGCGGGCGAACCGGGGTAAACCCGAAGCCAAAGAAGCGCAGAAAGAGCGCAACCTGTTGAAAAAACAGGCCCGTATCGACATGACCCACTGGCTGGGCATGTCCATGCTGCGCCGGACCTATACCGAAACGGGGTTCTTTGAACGTCTGGTGTATTTCTGGGGCGACCATTTCACTGCCACGGGCAAGGCGGGTGTGGTGAAGCGCGCCACGTCACCCTACATCGAAGACGGCATTCGCCCCTTTGTTGGCAGTCGTTTCGCCGATCTGCTGATCAGCGCCGTGACTCATCCGGTCATGCTGCAATTTCTGGATCAGGACCGGTCGATGGGGCCGGGCAGCGAACGGGCGCAGAAACGGGGCAAGACGGCAGGGCTGAACGAAAACCTCGCCCGTGAAGTGATGGAATTGCACACGCTTGGGGTCGATGGCCCCTATACCCAGGACGATGTGCGCCAACTGGCCGAGCTGTTTACCGGCCTGTCGTTTCAGCCCAAACAAGGCGCCAAGTTTCGCAAGGACTATGTCGAGCCGGGGGCCGAAACGGTGCTGGGCGTGACCTATGACGATGCCTATTCGATCAAGCCCGTTCATGCGGTTCTGGAAGACCTTTCCGTGCATCCCGCCACCGCGCGTCACCTGTCGTGGAAACTGGCGGTGCATTTCGTATCCGACACACCCGATCCCGCGCTGATCGACCACGTGACGGCGCGCTATATCGAAACCGAAGGCGACCTGATGCAGGTTTATGCTGCATTGCTGGAACACCCCGCCGCGTGGACGCCCGAGGGCGCGAACATCAAGCCGCCGGTGGAATTCGTAGGCTCGGCCATGCGCGCGCTGGCCGTCGATCCTGCCGTGGTGACCGAGATGCCCGAGAAACGGGTGCGCAATGTGCTGCTGACACCGATGGCGGTGATGGGACAGACCTGGCAAAAGTTTTCCGGCCCCGACGGCTGGCCCGAAGAAGACGACGCATGGCTGACACCCCAAGGGTTGTCGGGCCGTGTCCGTTGGGCGATGGCAGGGCCGGAGATGCTGCGCCCCGATCTGCCGGACCCGCGCGCCTTTGTCGACGCGGCGCTGGGCAGTCTGGCGCCCGAAGATGTAAAATTCGCGGCAGGTGCCGCCGAAAGCAAATCCGAAGCCATCGGCCTGGTGCTGATGTCCCCCGCGTTCCAGCGCCGCTAGGAGTAGCCGCCATGACCGATCTTACGCGCCGCTTTTTTCTGACCCGCTCGGCGGTTCTGGGCTGTTCGCTGGCGGCCAGCCCGCTGTTGACGCCGGTCACCTTTGCCGCGGCCCCTTGGGACACGCGGCTGGTTGTCATCATCCTGCGCGGTGCGATGGACGGGCTGGACGCGGTGCAACCTTATGGCGACGCCAACTATGCGGGCCTGCGCAGCAGTCTTGCGGGCGGTCCGCAGAACGGCGCGATGGATCTGGACGGGTTCTTTGCGCTGCACCCGGCGATGGCGGCACTGGCGCCGATGTGGCAGGCGGGCGAACTGGGCTTTGCCCATGCGGTCAGCACGCCCTACCGCGACAAGCGCAGCCATTTCGACGGGCAGGACGTGCTGGAAGCAGGCACCGACACGCTGCAAGGCGGCGTGCGCGACGGCTGGTTGAACCGGATGCTGCAAGAGGTGCCGGGCGTCGAGGCGGACACCGCCTATGCCATCGGTATGGGTGAAATGCCGATTCTCAAGGGCAAGGCCCCGGTGGCGAACTGGACTCCGGAGGCGACGCTGAGCCTGAGCCCGCAGGCGGAACGGCTGTTGGGCATGATTTCGGAAAGCGATCCGGCGATGCACGCGGCACTGGCCGAGGCGGCGCTGTTGTCAGCGGCGGACGCGCCTGCGATGTCGGGCAATATGGCGCGGGATATGCAGGAAATCCGCAAGGGCGGACAGCACCTGAAAATCGCGGAATTCGCCGCCAAACGCCTGCGTGAAGATGCGCGGGTTGCTTCATTTTCGTTGAACGGCTGGGACACCCACCGCTTTCAGGAACGCGGGTTGAAAGCGGCCTTGGGCGAATTGTCCGACACGCTGGTGCATCTGAAGCAAGAGCTGACCGGCCCTGTCTGGAACAAGACCGCTGTCGTTGCGATGACCGAATTCGGCCGCACGGCGCGCGAGAACGGCACCGGTGGCACCGATCACGGGACCGGCGGGCTGATGGTGATGGCGGGTGGCGCGATCAAGGGGGGCAAGGTTTACGGCGACTGGCCGGGGCTGAGAGAATCGGACTTGTACGAAGGCCGCGACCTGATGCCGACCCGCGATGTGCGCGCCCATGCGGCATGGATCATGCAGGCGATGACCGGACTGGACAAATCGGTACTGGAACGGGTGATTTTCCCCGGTCTCGATATGGGCAGCAATCCAGGGATCGTTTTGTAAGGATCAAATCGCGCTTGGCGGTCGGCTGCGTTCCGCCTATAGATTCGGGTATGAACACACGCCGCTCAGACAGCCCGCAATTCGGCGCTTTGGTGCCAGACTGGACGCCGCCCGCCACGCCCGAAGGGGCCGTGATGACCGGGCGCTATGCTGCCCTTGAACCGCTGAATGCGGATAAACATGCGGCCTTGCTGTTTCGCGCCTACGAGGGCGAGGATCATGTTTGGGATTACCTGCCCTACGGTCCGTTTTCATCGTCGGCGCAGTATCATCGCTGGGTGCACAGCGTGACCGACAAAAGTGATCCGGTGTTTTTTGCCGTGCGCAATCTGGACACCGGCCACTTTGACGGTGTGCTCAGCCTGCTGCGGATTGACCCTGCGGCGGGTTCCATCGAAGTGGGGCACATCAATTTCTCGCCGGCATTGCAACGCACCCCCGTCGCGACCGAGGCGTTGTTTCTGACGATGCAATGGGCGTTCGAGGCAGGCTATCGCCGGTTTGAATGGAAATGCGACGCGCTGAACGTGCCGTCGCGCCGTGCAGGGCAACGGTTGGGGCTTAGCTACGAGGGCACCTTTCGTCAGGCGACGGTCTACAAGGGGCGCAACCGTGACACCGCCTGGTTCGCTGCAATTGACAAGGAATGGCCTGCGTTGAAAGAGGCGTTTCGTGTCTGGCTGGACCCGTCGAACTTTAACGAAGAAGGCCACCAGATCGAACGCCTGTCGGATCTGACAGCGCTGGTGCGCGTGACCAGCGACCCGACGCTGTAAACCCGCGTCACCGCCTACGCCTCTATCCGGTTGTTCGCACGCTCAGATCGCAACCCGTTGGTTCAGGCGGTCCTGCACCAAGCCCGCCAGAACAGCAGCCTCGGACATTGCAGGATGTCCTGCGGCGCGTTTTCGCGCCAAAGCTTCGGCGGCCTGTTGCAAGGGGCTGTCCTTGGCGCTGCGGGCCACGCCGCACAGAAACTGCGCCACATAATCCAGGGTGCGGTCGTCTTCGCGGTCTTCCAGAACATCGGCCACGTGGGCCAGATCATCCTGCAAGGCGATCGGGTCGGGAAACACCTCTTCCATGGACACGCTGCGCGGTCCGTCCGGGCGCCGCTCTTCTGGCAGCAGGGACAGGATCTTGCTTTGGAACAGGCCAAGCGAGGTGATCGGCTTGTCAATAAATCCGTCTGCGCCGGCGGCCATCGCGTCGGCCTGCCCGAAATTGTCGCCAGAGGTGCCAAGTATCACCTCGGGGCGGGGCGACGCGCTGGACAGGGCCTGTATCAGGTCGACGCCGTTGCCATCCGGCAGGCCCAGATCAATGATCACCACTGTCGGGCGGTACACCCGCAGGTGACGTCGCGCGGCGCGCAGGCTGTCGGCGCGGCGAATGCGTGCCCCGCTGCGCAGGCACAACAAACGAAGCGCCTCGCAGGCGAAACGGCTGTCTTCAACGGCCAGAACGGTCAGCCCCAGTAGCGGGCGCGCGGTCGTGGGGGCGGGCAGGTGCGGTTTGAATGGGTCGATGGTGTCCATGACTGCAGTCCTTTGATTGCTTGACTGACGCTAGCGCGACTTGCCTAACAGGCCGTTAACGCGACTGCGGCGGTGCGTCGCTTGCACCCGACAGCCAAGCTGCCCATAACAGCACCAACATCATACGGGAGATTTGCCATGATCGGACGCCTGAACCACGTTGCCATCGCCGTGCCGGACCTGAAGGCCGCGTCAGAGCAATACCGCACCGCGCTGGGCGCCAAGGTTGGCGCGCCGCAGGACGAACCCGACCACGGCGTTACGGTCGTGTTTATCGAACTGCCCAACACCAAGATCGAATTGCTGTACCCCTTGGGCGACAACAGCCCGATTCAGGGGTTTCTCGACAAGAACCCCTCGGGCGGTATCCACCATGTCTGCTACGAGGTCGACGACATCATCGCGGCCCGTGACCATCTGAAAGCCAGCGGCCTGCGGGTTCTGGGTGACGGCGAACCCAAAATTGGCGCGCATGGCAAGCCGGTGATCTTCCTGCATCCCAAGGATATGAACGGCACTCTCACAGAGCTTGAGCAAGTCTGATGGGCCCTGTATCCGGTCTCGTTCTGTTCGCTGTCATCTGGTTCATGACGTTCCTGATCATTCTGCCGATTCGCGTCCAGACCCAAGGGGACATGGGCAAGATCGTGCCCGGCACCCACGCGGGCGCGCCCGAGGTTCACAACCTGAAGAAAAAGGCGTTGATTACCACCGGCGTGGCCGCGGTGATCTGGGCCATCGTCGCAACGATCATTCTGTCCGGGGTGATCACCTTGCGCGATATTGACTGGTTTGACCGGATGAGCCCGCCATCTGCAACCGATGGAACAAATGGGTAAAGGTCGCGGCCCCAAGGATCGGGATCAGCAGGTTGACCAGCGGCACTGACAGCGGGATTGCCATCAGAAATCCGGCGATAAAGATGGTGCCGCTGTGCTGGCTGCGCATGTCGCGGGCACCTTCGCGTCCGATCCGGCGCATGGCGGCAAGGGTGAAATATTCACGACCCAGAAGAAAGCCGTTCAGCGCCCAGAAGACGACCGGTGTCAGGAACGGCATCAGCATCAGCGTCAGGACGAAATAGACGATCAATGCCAGCAGGTTGGCACCGATCAGCACCCCCAGAAAGTTCACCGTATCACGCACCGCGTCGCCAAAGGGCACGTTGATCGCAGACGGCAGGTTGGGATAATGTTCATCCTCAACCGCCTGGGCCACTTCGTCCAGAAACATCGACGTGATGGCCGAGGCGACAGGCACCATCAGGAACACCGACAGGATCAGCATCAAAAACACCGACCCCCAGCTTAGAATGTCGTCCAGCCACGTGATCTCGCCCACAATCGGGGCGTCCACACTGTCAGCCGTCAGCGCATCGACCAGCCACACCAGTCCGGTGGTAAAGGCCACCAACAGCGCGATGGTCAGCCCGACGCCCAACAGCAGCACACGCCGAAAGCGCGGGTCGCCGATCTGGCCCAGGGCGGCGAAAAACGATGCGAAAATCATTCCGACAGCCATGTGGTTTTGGCCGCGATGTCCGGGCGCGGACGGTCGGGCGGGGCGGATGTTTCGGTCCCGATGTGGATCAGCCCCGCGATGCGTTCGTTGTCTTTCAGGCCAAACGCCTCTTGCATGAACACGCGGTCGTGGCTGGGCCAGCCTGACAACCAGTTGGCCCCCCAGCCCGCCGCCAGTGCCGCGTTCAGCAGCGACAGGCACACCGCACCGGCGGAATAGGTTTGTTCCAGCGGCGGGATCTTGGGCGATGGCACATGCACCTCGATCACCGCGATGGCCAGATGGCCCATGTCGAACTGGCTGCGGCCCTTGCCGATCTGTTCGTCGTCCAGCCCCAGCACCTTGCCGCGCGTTTCGGCCAGATCGGCCAGTCGTGGCATCGCGGTCTTTTCGATCACGATGAACCGCCACGGTTCAAGCTTGCCGTGGTCCGGCGTGCGGGCGGCGGCGGTCAGCAATTCTTCCAGTGCGGCGCGGTCAGGGACGGGCGTTGTCAGCGTCTTGGCCGGGCGGCTGCGGCGCGACAGCAGGAAGCTTAGGGCGGCGTGATCAGATTCGGGCATATGTTACGATCTTTTACATTGGTCAGGTTGCATGTCGTCATTGCAAGCGGTGCCGTCAAGGGCCGCCTGCGGATTATAGCCCAAGCTGGTCGGCCATATGGTCAATCTCGGCAATCAGGAACGCATCGAAACGCGGGCCGGGTTGTCGCACTTCGAATGTGATGCCAAAGGGGTCCGACAAGTTGATGGCACTGTCCGACATCGCCTCAATCGCGGCATGGGCGCAGAAGGGGACGTAAACCTCGGAATAGCCG
This sequence comes from uncultured Pseudosulfitobacter sp., assembly GCF_963976325.1. Classification (NCBI taxonomy): domain Bacteria; kingdom Pseudomonadati; phylum Pseudomonadota; class Alphaproteobacteria; order Rhodobacterales; family Roseobacteraceae; genus Pseudosulfitobacter; species uncultured Pseudosulfitobacter sp. Next base: position 39,316 of record NZ_CAXBJW010000009.1, on the reverse strand, counting down.
CCTTCGTGGACCAGCACCAGCTTGCCATCGCAGACCTCGGCAGCCAGATCTTTGACCTTGTGGGTCATCTGCCGGTAGGTGTCCGCCGTGGCAATCATCCGTGCCAGCGGGTCAACAGCCGAGGCATCGTAGCCGCTGGCGATGATGATGATGTCGGGGGCAAAGTCGCGGATCGCCGGGATCGCCACGCGGTCCATCGCGTGCAGATACGCCGTGTGCCCCGCACCGGCAGGCAGTGGCAGGTTGATGTTATACCCTTCGCCCGCCCCCTTGCCACGGTCGGCCAGCGCGCCGGTGTCCAGCGGATAGTTGCCCTCTTGGTGGAACGAGATCGTCAGCACGTCGTCGCGGTCATAAAAGATCGCCTCGGTGCCATTGCCGTGATGCACGTCCCAGTCCAGAACGGCGACGCGCCCCGCCAGCCCCTTGGCCTTGGCGGCCTCGATGGCGATGGCAATGTTGGCCATCAGGCAGAAGCCGTTGGGATAATCGGGCAGACAGTGGTGTCCGGGCGGACGGCTGAGGGCATAGGCGTTTTGCACATCCCCCGTCAGGACCGCCTCGACCGCTGCCATCGACAGACCTGCCGACAGGGCTGCCAGCTCATACCCGCCACGGGCGAAGGGCACGCGCAGGCCCAGCTCGCCGCCGCCGTTGTCGGACATCTTTTTGAACGTATCCAGATAGCTTTGCGGATGAACGCGCAGCAACGCCTCGGTCGGCGCTTCGGATGCGGTGCGCACGTCCAGTTCGCCCATCAATCCGGTGACCTGCATCAGGTTGACCAGACGGCGCTTTGTCTCGGGGCTTTCGGGCAGGCCGCCGGCGGCCATCGGCTGTATCAGCCCGCCGACGGGCAGGGTAAAGGCATAGTTGCCGCCCCCGTGCCAGAATGTGCGTTCGTCCCAGAAAAATCCCGTGGTCATATGCTGTCTCCTGTTTGGCCGCAGGGTGGCCGAGACAGAGAGGATTGTCGATGCGCCTGAGCGTAAAATTCGCCTCAGGCGGCTTCGGCCAGCAGGGCGTGAACATCCAGCGGGCTGTTGACCATTTTGAGGTGACCATCGGCGTCACGCGGCCAGTCGGCTGAGTCGCGGTCGCGGTACAGCTCGACACCGTTGCCGTCGGGATCGCGCAGATAGACGGCCTCGGACACACCATGGTCTGCGGCGCCGTCCAGCGGAATGCCGGCCTCGACCACCCGTTTCAGCGCCGCCCCAAGGCTGGCGCGGTCAGGGAACACAAAGGCCGAGTGATACAATCCCGGCGCGCGGTCCGGCGCGGGGCCTGCTCCCTTGGAATGCCATGTGTTCAGACCGATGTGGTGGTGATAGTCGCCCGCCGCAAGAAAGGCCGCCTCGCTGCCATAGCGTTGCGTCAGCGAAAACCCCAGAACATCGCCATAGAATGCAATTGCGCGGTCCAGATCGGACACTTTCAGATGAATATGGCCGACGCGGGTGTCGGCGGGAACTTTGCCGGGCATGGGTGCCTCCTGAGACTGTGGTTGACCTCTAGATAACCTGCGCCATCCCCCCGCAAAAGGCGAGGGCGCGCGCAGGCAGGGTGCGCCAATGCGCAAAGGGCGGATGCCGCTGCACCCGCCCTTTGATACTTTGGATTGTCGTGAAAGGGGGGCTTACGCGCCGACCAGCCCGACGATTTCATAGGTCTTTTTCAGGATCGGCACCGTGATTTCGCGCGCCTGTTCGGCACCGCGTGCCAGAATACGGTCGATTTCCGTGGTGTCGTCCAGCAGCCGCGCCATTTCCGACGAGATCGGCGACAGCTTGGCCACGGCCAGATCGGCCAGCATCGGCTTGAATTCCCCGAACTGCTTGCCGCCCACATCTGCCAGCACCTGATCGACGGTCTGGTTGGTGAAAGCGGCGTAGATGTTGACCAGATTGCGCGCCTCAGGGCGGTCTTCCAGCCCCTTGGCTTCGGACGGCAGGGCGTCGGGGTCGGTCTTGGCCTTGCGGATCTTCTTGGCGATGGTGTCGGCATCATCGGTCAGGTTGATGCGGCTGGCATCCGACGGGTCCGATTTCGACATCTTCTTGGAGCCGTCGCGCAGGGACATCACGCGGGTCGCGGCCCCTTCGATCACCGGTTCAGTCATCGGGAAGAAGTCGACGCCATAGTCGTGGTTGAACTTGGCCGCCACGTCGCGGGTCAGCTCGATATGCTGTTTCTGGTCCTCGCCCACGGGCACGTGGGTCGCATGATAGACCAGAATGTCGGCGGCCATCAGAGCGGGATAGGCGAACAGCCCGAGCGAGGCTTTTTCGGCGTTCTTGCCGGCCTTGTCCTTCCACTGGGTCATGCGCTGCATCCAGCCCATGCGCGCTACGGTGTTGAAAATCCACGCCAGTTGCGCGTGCTCGGGCACGGCGGACTGGTTGAACAGAATGGATTTTTCAGGGTCGACGCCCGAGGCGATAAAGCCTGCGGTCAACTCGCGCGTGTTGTGGCGCAGCTTGTCAGGGTCTTGCCAGACGGTGATCGCGTGCAAGTCGACCATGCAGTAGATGCAGTCGCGGCCTTCGTTCTGCATTTCCGAGAACCGCTTGAGCGCCCCCAGATAGTTGCCAAGTGTCAAACCGCCCGACGGCTGGATGCCGGAGAATACGCGCGGTGTGAATTGCGATGCAGGAGCGTCAGTCATTTGGGTTCCCCTCTGGGCATTCGTGCGTGGCTGGCTTACCCATGCGCCAAAGTCCCGTCAAGGAGAGCCACCGATGCACCCCGATATGCAACCCCCCGTAAACCCGTTGCCGCCCGTCGTCTGGGCGCTGTTCGCCGCCATCATGGGGGTCGAGGCGGTGCTGTCGCTGGGATCGGCGGGCATCATCGGCGGCCCCGGTGCCGTGGGCTGGCGGCTGGCGGCGCTGCGCGATTACGGGTTTTCGGGCATCGCCTTTGACTGGATGGTGGCCAACGGGATTTTCCCGTGGGAACATCTGCTGCGCTTTGTCACCTATCCCTTTGTGCACTCGGGGTTCTCCAGCACGCTGTTTGCGGGCGTGATCCTGTTGGCGCTGGGCAAGCTGGTGGGCGAGGTCATGGGCCAACTGGCGGTGCTAGTGGTGTTCTTCTTTTCGGCCATCTTCGGGGCCGTGGTGTTCGGATTGGTCACCAATGCGCCGTGGTTGATTGGGGCCTTTCCCGCTGTGTACGGTTTGATCGGGGCCTATACGTTTTTGATGTGGCAAAAGCTGGCAGGCACCGGCGGGCAGCAGTTTCAGGCGTTTTCGCTGATTGGTGTTCTGATGGGGCTGCAACTGCTGTTTGGCATCTTCTTCGAAGTGGGCGTCGAATGGGTGGCTGACCTGGCCGGTTTTGTCTGCGGTTTCGTGCTGTCCTTGGTCGTCGTGCCGGGCGGCTGGGCACGCCTGCGGACGATGATCCAGCGCCGCTGACGGTGCTTTGGGGGCGCTGCCCCCGCGCCTTGCGGCGCGCCCCCGGAGTTTATCCGGCAAGATGAAGCCGCGGTTTATTTGCGTTTGGCGGCGCGTTTGAAGTCGGAGAGCTTGAACGCCCCGATCAGGTGGCCCGTGCCAAAGTAGCTGACAGCGCCGATAAGGATCAGGATCAGCAGCGCGATATAGCGCAGACCCGTCGTGCCAAGTGGCCCGGACATGGCCAACGCCGCGGCCCACAGGCAGAGCCCCATCACGACCGAGGCCAGAATGATCCGCCAGATGCGTTTGCGAAAGCGGTCGTCAAAGCGGGCAACATCACCCATCGGGCGCGTGCCGTGGCGCAGCATCAGGACCATCGCCCAGCCTGCCGCAGTCGTCGCAATGGCAGGCGCAAGCCATCCGATCACCGGCGCAAGGCCCACGGCCAGAACCGCGTTCACCCCCATGGTCCACAGCGCATAGCGAAACGGGCTGCGGGTGTCCGAGCGGGCAAAGTAAAGCGGTTGCAGGAATTTCTGGATCACGAAGGCAGGCAGGCCCAGCCCGTAGATCGCAACCGCCACGGCGATGGCGGCCACATCGTCGGGCCCGGTCGCGCCACGCTCGAACAGAACCGAGGTCAGCGGCAGCGGGATCACCATCAGCGCCACGGCGGACGGGATGGTCAGAGCCAGCGATATTTCGGCGGCGCGGCTCAGTGCATTGCGCGCACCTGCATCGTCGCCCGCCTTGAGGCGTCGAGACAGGTCGGGCAGCAGCACGATCCCGACGGCGATGCCAACCACGCCCAGCGGCAGCTGGTACAAACGGTCCGCGGCAAAAAGCCAGCTTACGGCCTTGTCGAATTGCGAGGCGACGACCTGGCCGACCACCAGATTGATCTGCATCACGCCGGTGGCCAACGCCGCAGGCACCGCAACGATCAGCATCTGGCGCATCTCGGGCGTCCAGCGTGGCAGGCCGGGCGTCAGGGCAAACCCTGCGCGCGACGCGGCGGTCCACGTCAGCGCCAGTTGGGCGATGCCCGCCAGCGGAATGGTATAGATCAGCCAGACAACGATTTCGCCGCCGACCTTGCTGGCGACGATCATCGAAATGATGACAAAGATGTTCAGCAGCACAGGGGCCGCCGCCGCCGCCGCAAAGCGTCCCGTGGCGTTCAGGATGCCCGAGAACAGCGCCGACAGGGACATGAAGAAGATATAAGGAAAGGTGATCCGCCCGAAACCCACCGTCATATCGAACCGCTGTGCGTCGAACCCGCCGGCGGTGGCCCAGACCAGCGCAGGCATGAACACCAGCCCCAGCGCCGTCAGCGCCAGCGTGGCAAACATCAACCCGTTCAGCGCGTCATTGGCAAACCGGTGCGGGTTGTCCTCGCCCTCCAGCCGGGCCGAGAACATCGGCACGAATGCTGCGTTAAACGCACCCTCTGCAAAGAAACGGCGAAACATGTTGGGCAGCCGGAACGCGGCAACAAAAGCATCCATCAGCGGCCCCGGCCCGATCAGGGACAGGATCAGGATTTCACGCACAAAGCCAAGGACGCGCGACAAAAGCGTCCACACTCCGACAGTCAAGAAGCCGGACATCAGGCGGATGGGTTTCACAAGGGAGCCTTTCGGATGCAGGTCTGGATCAGGGCCTAGCGGGTCAGGCGGGTGCGTGACAAGGGCCTGTCGCTGCGATGGCAGGGCGCTGTGCAAATGGGGCACGGCGCTGCGGCAGTTTCTGCGCAGTTTCCTGCCGGATTGGCCCGGGCGTGCATAAATGCGGCCCGTTGGTGTCATTGTTGCCTGTGGAGGGACCGAAAGGGGCCAAAACTTGAGTTTGTTCCCGAGATGGTTTTGATGGATGGAATCACATCGCAAAGGATGCTTCATGCCAGACGCCAGCACTGCCCACCTGTCCGCCGAGATGACCGCGTGGCGCCGTGATTTCCATGCCAACCCCGAGCTGGGCTTTGCCGAGACGCGCACTGCGGCACGGGTGGCCGAATTGCTGGAAAGCTTCGGCCTCGAGGTGCATCGCGGCATTGGGCAGACTGGTGTCGTTGGGGTGTTGCAGCGGGGCAATGGCACGCGGGCGGTGGGCCTGCGGGCCGATATGGATGCGCTGCCGATCCGTGAAGCCACCGGGGCGGGCCATACCAGCCTGACCCGGGGTGTCATGCACGCCTGCGGTCACGACGGGCACATGGCGATGCTACTGGGGGCGGCGAAGCATCTGGCGGCGCACGGGCAGTTCAACGGGCGGGTGGTGTTCATTTTCCAACCCAGCGAGGAACACGGGCAAGGGGCACAGGCGATGATCGCGGACGGGCTGTTCGAGCGGTTCGCGGTGGATCAGGTTTTTGCCATTCACAACATGCCGGGGCTGGCCGTGGGGCAGATGGAAACGCGGGCGGGACCGATGACGGCGTCCGAAGCATTGTTCGAGATCGACATCCGTGCGCGCGGCGGTCATGCCGCCCTGCCGCATCTGGGCGTCGATGCCATTATGGTGGCCTCGCAGGTGGTGGGTGCCTTGCAGACCATCGTGTCGCGCAAGCTGGACCCGGCGCAGAACGGCGTGGTGTCGGTCACGGAATTCATCGCGGACGGCGGGCGCAATGTTCTGCCCGGCAGCGCGATCCTGAAAGGGGACGCGCGGGCGCTTTCCCCCGAGATCAACACGACCATCGAAGCACGGATGCACGAACTGGTGGCAGGCACCTGTGACGCCCATGGTGTGACAGGCGCGGTCACCTACGAAACGATCTTTGCCCCCACGATCAACGACGCCGATGCGGTCGCTGCCGTGGCTGCTGCGGGAACTGCGGCGTTGGGTGCTGCCAATGTCGACACGTCATGCTTTCCCAAACTGTTCTCGGAAGACTTTGCTCACATGGCGATGGCCCGACCGGGATGTTTCCTGCTGATGGGCAATGGCACCAAGGGCGCGCACGCCCGCCCGCTGCACGCGTCTGACTATGACTTTAATGATGCGGGCCTTGTGCCGGGGGCAGATGTCTGGGTGCATCTTGTGCAGGATGTGTTGCGGGCGGATTAAGCCGCCCGCGGCTGGCGGCAAAGGCCAGGCCGGCATCACCCTTCGGCCCGCTGCGCCCCTTCGACGATGGCGGCGCGCAGTCGCTTCTCCAGTGTTTTCTGCTTGCTGGGCGTGTAGTATTTCAGCCCGAACATATCCTTCACATAGAAGGTATCGACGCACTGTTCGCCGTAGGTCGCGATGACCGCGTTGGCCACGTAGACGTTGGAGGACGCCAATGTGCGTGCCAGATCGTGCAACAGGCCGGGGCGGTCGCGGGTGTCGACTTCGATGATCGTGTAAATCTCGGACCCGTCGTTGTCGAAGGTGATGTGCGTTGGCACACGGAACACTTTCTCGCGTTTCTTGACCTTGTCGCGGTCCACCATCGCATCACGGGTGACGACCTCGCCGTACAGCGTGCGTTCGATCATCTTGCGCAGGCGTGGCAGGCGGTCGGCGTCATAGGGCGTGTCGTCGGCATCCTGTATCCAGAACGCGTCGGTCACATAGCCGTCCTTGGTGGTATAGCTGCGCGCATCGACCACATTGGCCCCGACCAGCGCAAGTGCGCCGGCCAGTCGTGCAAAGATACCCGGATGATCCTGCATCACGAAACAGACGCGCGTCGCGTCGCGGTCTTCGTCGGGGTGCAGGTCGATGCGAATTTCGTCGTCCGCGATGCCACGCAACAGGTTGGCAAAGACGACATGCGCGGTCTGGTGCAAGCCCTGCCAATAGGGTTCGTAATGGCGGCCGGTTTCGGTCTGCACATCCTTGCGCGGCCAGTCGGCCAGCGCGGCACGCAAGGTCTTCTTGGCCTCGGCTCCCCGGTTTTCGCGGTTCAGCGCCTCCATGCCGTCCTCAAGCGCTGTGCGGGTCTGGCGGTACAGCGCGCGGATCAGCACGGCCTTCCAGTTGTTCCACGTGTTCGGCCCGACACCGCGAATGTCGCAGACGGTCAGCACACACAAAAGGTCCAGCCGTTCGACCGTGCGGACGGCCTTGGCAAAATCGCGCACGGTGCGCGGGTCGGCGATGTCGCGTTTTTGCGCCATGTCGGACATCAGCAGGTGATAGCGGACCAGCCACTCCACCGTGTCCACTTCGTCCGGTTTCAGCCCCAAACGCGGCGCCACCTTGCGCACGATCTGTGCCCCCAGGATGGAATGATCTTCTTCGCGGCCCTTGCCGATGTCGTGCAACAGCAGCGCCACATAAAGAACGCGCCGGTTCACGCCTGCTTTCAGGATCGACGTGGCCACCGGCAGGTCTTCGACCAGATCGCCGTTTTCGATCTCGCTCAGGCTCATGATCGTCTGGATGATATGTTCGTCGACTGTATACGAATGATACATGTTGAACTGCATCATCGCCACGATCGGTTTGAATTCGGGGATAAAGGCGCCCAATACCCCCAGTTCGTTCATCCGCCGCAGCGCCCGTTCGGGATTGCCGTGTTTCAGCAGAAGGTCCAGAAAAATGCGCTGCGCCTCGGGCGTGTTGCGCATGGTATCGTCGATCAGTTTCAGGTTCGATTTGACCAGACGCATCGCATCCGGGTGGATCAGCATGCCGGTGCGCAATGCCTCTTCAAACAGGCGTAGAATGTTCAGCGGATCGGCCAGAAATTCAGCATCGACGATGATGGCGATACGGTTGTTGATCACCTCGTAGCCCGATTTGATCTTGCGGCGGCGGCCCAGCAGACGCTCAAGAAGCGGCTCGGCTTTCAGGTGCACGGCCTCCAGCCCCGTCAGGAAGATGCGTGTCAGGTCGCCCACTTCGGTGGCGTGCAGGAAATAGGCCTGCATGAACACCTCGACCGCGCGGCGGCCGACCTTGTCCTCGTAGCCCATGGCCTCGGCCACCTGAACCTGCATGTCAAAGGTCAATTGTTCGGTGGGCCGCCCCGTCAGCAAATGCAGATGGCAGCGCACCGCCCACAGAAAGCTTTCGGCGGCGGCGAAGCTGGCAAATTCGTCTTCGGTAAAAACCCCAAGCGGCACCAGATCGGCAGAGTCGTGGACGCCGTGAATGTATTTGGCGATCCAGAATAGCGATTGCAGGTCGCGCAGCCCGCCCTTGCCTTCTTTCACGTTCGGCTCGACCACATAGCGTTGGCCTTGCCGTTTGTGACGCTCGTCGCGCTCGTGCAGCTTGGCCTCGACAAAGTCGCGGGCGGTGCCGGAGAACAGCTCGTCCCACAGGCGTTTGTCCAGCATTTCGGCCAGTTCAAAGTCGCCGCCGATAAACCGGTGTTCCAGCATGGCGGTGCGAATGGTGAAATCCTCGCGGCCCAGCCGGATGCAATCCTTGACCGTGCGGGACGAATGGCCAACCTTCAGCCGCAGATCCCACAGCATATACAGCATGGTTTCGATCACGTTCTCGGCCCAGGCAGTGATCTTGTAGGGCGTCAGAAACAGCAGGTCGACATCGGAAAACGGCGCCATCTCGCCCCGGCCATAGCCGCCGACGGCAATCAGCGACAGTCGCTCGCCGGCGGTGGGCGACACATTGGGATGGATGACTTCGGTGGCCAGCGTCATGACCGACTGGACCAACTGGTCGGTCAGATAAGTATAAGCCGCAGTTGTGGCCCGCGCGGCAAAGGGGCGTTCGGCAAAGGCTTCGGCAATAGCGGCGCGGCCTTGCTTTTGGGCCTGTTGCAGCCATGTGACGATGGCATTGCGCACGTCCATCGGCGCGGCGTCGTTCTGCTGCGCCTTGATCAGCGCCTGCGCAAAGGCGGCCGCATCAAAAATCTCCTCTGGCGGACAGATCAAGTCGACCGCCAGAGGTGCAAGCTGGTGTGTGTCTTGCATGTTTTATCAGAATCCGGCGCCGCCAAAGGATTGCGGAGCCGCGTCGATCACGACGACCTGATTGTTGCGGATGGTGGCAATGGCCAGCCCGCGGTCGTTGGTGCCGTCGCTGCGCAGGCGGAAAATGCCCGAAGCGCCCTGAAATCCGGCGCCTTGCGTCAGGGCGGCGCCGGTCAGTGCGTTTGATTTGCCTTTGGCAACCAGCGCGCCGACAGCCGCGATGCCGTCAAACCCAAGGCTCGCGATCGGGTGGGGTGTGCCGCCATATGCGGCCTGATACTTGGCGCTGAACGCAGCACTGCGCGCCGGATCGGGCAGGGCAAACCAGCCGCCTTGCAAGCCGGGCAGCGAGAGTGTTGGCGACGGAATGTCCCAACGGGTCAGGCCGATGTATTGGGTGACCGTGGGCTGAATGCCAGCTTCGGGCAGCAATTGCGCCAGCAGCGGCAGGGCCGAGGCCGTGGACGAGGTCATGAACACCGCGTCGGCGCCCGAACTGTCGACGGTGGATTTGATGCGCGGTACGGCGTCGATCACGCCCTGTTGCGACAGCGGATAGTCCACGGAACCGGCCAAAGTCGCACCGCTGCGGGAAATGGCGTTCTGGATCGAGGTGCGGCCCAACTGGCCCGCCACGTCCTGGGCGCTGACCACGACGATACGCGATTTGCCTTGGCTGGCAGCATAGCTGACCAGACGGTCGGCGGTGGTCTGAAAGGTTGGCCCAAGCACAAAGACGTTGCCGCCCGCGATGGTGGTGTTGTTGGAAAATGCCAGCACGTTCACACCGGCACCCGCCGCTGCCACGCCTGCGGCATTTGCCGCTTCGGCATAGACCGGGCCGATGATGATCTTGGCACCGTCATTGACCGCCTGGGTGGCGACGCTGGCCGCCGTGGCGGCATTGCCTGCCGTGGCATAGACCCGCAGGTCAATCGCCACACCGGTCAGGTCGCGCATGGCAAGACGCGCGGCGTTTTCCAGGCTGTTGGCCAGCAGATCGTCCGAGGCTGACCCTCCGCGCGGCACCAAAAGGGCCACCGGCACAGGTTTGGATGTATCAACCGAAGGGCCGCCTCGGCTGACACCCCCGGTCATACCGGCGTCACAGGCGGCCAGCGCCAGTGCGAACAGTGACAGAAACAGCAGGCGCAACGCCTTGCGGGCAGGTTGTAAAAACGCGAACATGGTCCAGAGAACTCCCTCGGGTCTGGGCGGCGCAGAAGCCGCCTTGATTTGGCGAAGATCATAGAGGTCACGAAAGGCGGGTCCAGCGTTGAATTTCCAAAAGGTTTCGTTACCGCAAGGCATCCACCTTGTCGGCGTCCCGATCGGCACGGCCCGCGACATTACGCTGCGCGCGCTGGACGTGCTGGCGTCAGCCGATGTGCTGGCCGCCGAGGACACCCGCAGCCTGCGGCGGCTGATGGATATCCACGGCGTGCCGCTGGACGGGCGGCACATCCACACATTGCATGACCACAGTACAGACAAGGTTGTAGGGCAATTGCTGGCCCGCGCGGGCGAAGGCGGGTCGGTGGCCTATGCGTCCGAGGCGGGTATGCCGCTGATCGCCGATCCGGGTTTCGAATTGATCCGCGCGGCGCGCGGCGCGGGCGTGCCGGTGCATTGCGCGCCGGGGCCAAGTGCGGTGGTGACCGCTTTGGCGGTCGGCGGATTGCCGACAGATGCCTTTTTGTTCGGCGGTTTCTTGCACAACGCCAAGGCTGCGCGGCGCACTGCGCTGGAAGGGTGGGGCAATGTGCAGGCCACGCTGGTGTTTTACGAATCACCCAAACGGCTGGGGGCGATGCTGGCCGACGCCGCAGAGGTGCTGGGCGGTGAACGTCAGGCCGCCGTGTGCCGCGAGTTGACCAAGAAATTCGAGGAAGTGCGCAGCGGCACGCTGACCGAACTGGCCGAGCATTACGCAGGCGCATCGGTTAAGGGCGAAATCGTCGTGTTGATTGCCCGACGTTTAGAGAAAATTAGGGAAGATGATGTTGAATCAGACCTGATTGAAGCGTTGGGAAATATGTCGATGCGCGATGCGGTGGATGCCGTATCGGCTGCACACGGCGCGCCCCGTCGCAAAGTGTACCAACTGGCGCTGACCCTGCCCAAGGGGGGCAGCGGCGCATCCTGAGGACCGGCATGGACCAACTGGCGTTTGATTTTTCACCGATACCTGCTGTGGCGGCTGCCGCTGTCGCAGTACCGGCGGCGCGGCCTGCTGCAACGGACAGGCGCCGCTTGCGCGGCGCGATGGCCTATCAGGCCGGTGCGTCTGCCGAGATGCGGATTTCCTCCGATTACGAACGGCGTGGGTTTCCCGTCGTACAGCAGCGCTGGCGTGGCAAGCGCGGAGAAATTGATCTGATCGCGCAGGACGGCGACGGGCTGGTGTTCATCGAGGTCAAACAAAGCAAGACATTCGACCGTGCCGCCGCCCGCCTGACGGCTGCCCAGATGCGGCGCATCTATGCCTCTGCCGAAGAATACCTTGGCCGGATGCCACGCGGAAGCCTGACCGAGGTGCGCTTTGATGTGGCGTTGGTGAACGGGCAGGGCGAAACGCGGATCATAGAAAACGCGTTTGGTTTGGACTGACCCATTGCGCCTTTGGCGTGGCTGATCCATCAAGGAAGCTCAGCAACGCGAGGTGCCGCGATGAAGATCGCTTTTCAGATGGACCCGATCGGGGACGTGAATATCAACGCAGACAGCAGTTTTCGGCTGGCCGAAGAGGCGCAGGCGCGGGGGCATTCGCTGTTTTTCTACACGCCGGATCATCTGGCCTATCAAGAGGGGCGCATCACTGCGCGCGGGCAGGACTTTACCGTGCAGCGGGTGCAGGGCGATCATGCCCAACTGGGTGAGATGCGCGAAGTGGACTTGTCTGAATTCGACGTGGTCTGGCTGCGACAGGACCCGCCCTTTGACATGCATTACATCACCTCGACCCATCTTCTGGACCGTCTGAAAGAAACGACGCTGGTGGTGAACGACCCGTTCTGGGTCCGCAACTTTCCCGAAAAGCTGCTGGTGTTGGATTTCCCGGACCTGACCCCACCCACCACGATTGCGCGCGATCTGGACACCATCAAGGCGTTCAAGGCCAAGCATGGCGATGTCATCCTCAAACCGCTTTACGGCAACGGCGGTGCCGGCGTGTTCCGGCTGGATGCCAACGACCGCAATCTCAGCAGCCTGCACGAGCTGTTCACCGGTTTCAGCCGCGAGCCGTTGATTGTGCAGAAATTCCTGCCCGCCGTCAGCAAGGGCGACAAGCGGGTGATTTTGGTCGACGGTGCCGCCGTCGGCGCGATCAATCGCGTGCCGGCCGAGGGTGAGACGCGATCAAACATGCACGTGGGCGGCCGTCCCGAGAAGGTTGGCCTGACCGACCGCGATCTGGAAATTTGCGCGGCCATTGGTCCCTTGCTGAAAGAGCGTGGCCAGGTCTTTGTCGGCATCGACGTGATCGGCGACTATCTGACTGAAATCAACGTGACCTCGCCCACCGGCATTCAAGAGCTGGAGCGATTTGACGGCGTGAACATTGCCGCCAAAATCTGGGAGGCGATCGAGGCCAGGCGCGCGTGAGCTGGCAACGCTCGGCGCTGAACCGCTGGCTGCGGCTGGTTGAAAAGCCGCGTCTGGCCCACGCCACCTCGCACGACAGCTTGCGCAACCGGTTGGAGCGCAATGCGCGGTTCTTTTTTCGCGGCCCGCGCGATGTTCTCCAGCACTGGCGTGATCTGGGGGACGGCGCCGCCCTGTGGCTGGAACCTGCCGCAGCGGACCGGTCCCGTGTCCTGCTGTATTTCCACGGCGGCGCTTATATCTTTGGCAGCCCGCGCACCCACGCGGCGATGGTCGGGGTTTTGGCCAAGGCAGCGGGCGTGCGTGCCGTCCTACCAGCCTATCCGCTGGCCCCTGAACACCCTTTTCCTGCCGCAGTGGACCGTGCCGAAGATGCCTATCACGCGCTGGTGGCGGCGGGCGTGTCGCCCGAAAATATCGTGTTGGGCGGCGACAGTGCTGGCGGTGGGCTGGTTCTGGCGGTGTTGGGGCGGCTGATCGGGGCGGGTGCTGATCTGCCTGCCGGTGTGTTCGCGCTGTCGCCGTTGACCGACATGACGTTTTCGGGGGCCAGCCTACAGGCAAACGCGGCGCGTGACGTGATGTTGCCTGCGGCGCGCGTGACTGAAATGGCCGCGCAATACCTTGCCGGGGCCGCCGCAGACGACCCGCAGGTCAGCCCGCTGTTTGCGGATTTCACCGGTGCGCCGCCGGTCTGGCTGACCGTCGGTGATACGGAAATCCTGCTGGACGACACGCGACGCATTGCGGCCCACGTGAGAACTCAGGGCGTTTCGGTGCAGATGCACATTGCCGGTGATCTGCCCCACGTTTGGCCGATGTTTCATAACACCCTGCCCGAAGCACGTGCGACGCTGGGCGAGCTGGCGGGATGGATCAGGTCCCGCTGGGTTGCGGCACCCGGTAGCTGACCGCTTCGGCAACGTGGCGGTGGCACACCTCGGGCGATCCGTCCAGATCGGCGATGGTGCGCGCCACCCGCAAGACACGGTGATAACCGCGCGCCGACAGGGCAAACCGCTCGGCCACCCGGGTCAACAGGGCGCTTCCTTCGGCGTCGGGGGTTGCGATGTCTTTCAGAATTTCCCCTTCGGCATCTGCGTTTGACCGCATGTCGGCGCGGCCTTCGAACCGGGCAAGCTGAATGTCGCGGGCGGCTTTGACCCGCGCAGCGATCTGCGCCGAGGTGTCGCCCGAGGCGGGCAGGTCAAGGTCGGTGTAGCGCACGGGCGGCACGTCCACGCGCAGGTCGAACCGGTCCATCAGCGGACCGGAAATCCGGCCCATGTAATCCTCGCCGCAGGCAGGCACGCGGGCGCAGGCGCGGTCGGGATCGGTCAGATAGCCGCATTTGCAGGGATTGGCTGCGGCGACCAGCATAAAGGCGCAGGGGTATTTCACATGCGCGTTGGCGCGGGCGATCATGACTTCGCCGGTCTCGATAGGCTGGCGCAGGGTTTCCAGCACGGTGCGGGGGAATTCGGGGAATTCGTCCATGAACAGCACGCCGTTGTGGGCCAGCGAGACCTCGCCGGGTTTGGCCGTGCGCCCGCCGCCGATGATCGCGGCCATCGAGGCGGTGTGGTGCGGCTCGCGAAAGGGGCGCGCACGCGAAATGCCGCCCGCGTCCAGCAGTCCGGCAAGCGAATGGATCATCGAGGTTTCCAGCGCCTCGGTCGGGGTCAGCGAAGGCAGGATGCCCGACAGGCGCGCGGCCAACATGGATTTCCCCGACCCGGGCGTCCCCACGAGGATCAGGTGGTGGCGTCCGGCTGCGGCGATTTCCAATGCGCGTTTGGCGCGTTCCTGCCCTTTGACGTCGCGCATGTCTTTCAGCGGCGCATCCGGGGTGACCTCGCCCGGTGTGCTGGGTTCGATCAGCGACTGGCCGGTGAAATGGCGCACGGCCGCGCCCAGATCGGGTGCTGCGATCACCTTGGTTGCCGACACCCACGCCGCTTCGGCCCCCGAGGCTGCGGGACACAGCAGCGTGCGGTCGTCTGCGGCGGCGGCCATGGCAGCGGGCAAGGCACCGATCACCGGGATCAGGGTGCCGTCAAGGGACAGCTCGCCCAGTGCGACGACCCCTTCGGCGGTGTCCTTGGGGATAATGTCGAGCGCGGCAAGAAGGGCCAGCGCGATGGGCAGGTCGAAATGCGAGCCTTCCTTCGGCAGGTCAGCAGGGGATAGGTTGACCGTGATCCGGCGCGACGGCAGCGCAATCGCCATCGCGCCCAAGGCCGCGCGGACGCGGTCGCGCGCCTCGGACACGGCTTTGTCGGGTAGACCCACGATGGAAAAGGCAGGCAGGCCCGGCGACAGGGCGCATTGCACTTCGACGGTGCGGGCTTCGACCCCCTGAAATGCCACGGTATAGGCGCGTGCGACCATTCTATCCCTCTGCGATATGGTTAATCGGTAGAGGGTGGGCGTTTACGAATGGTTAATGCTGCACATCACGGCAACCGGAAGTGGCGGCTGTGATGTCGGATTTTGGATATTTAGGGCCAAAAGAAGGGTTAGAGCCACGCTTTGGTCGGGGTGCCCATGTCATAGGGGAAAGGGTCATAGATGGTTTTCAGACCTTCGGCGCGCCATGCCTTGAAGGCGGGGTCGGATAGGGTTGTGGTGCAATAAGCGCGTGCGGCTTGAGACACGGGCAGGTCGTAGCCGACAATGCGGGCGCAGACGGGGGCGTAAAAGGCATCGGCCAGGCTGTAATCCCCAAAAAGCCAGGGGCCGTCTGTTGCAAAATTGCGGGCGTGGGACCACAGGGTTTCGATGCGGGCCAGATCGGCGCGGGTGGCATCCGATGGGGCAAAGCCGGTGTTCACGTGTTGTAACTGCATCGGGCATTGGTTGCGCAGGGCGGCAAAGCCCGAGGCCATTTCAGCACATAGCATCCGGGCGGTGGCACGGGCGGCGGCATCTTCGGGCCACAGGCCAG
This sequence comes from uncultured Pseudosulfitobacter sp., assembly GCF_963976325.1. Taxonomy (NCBI): domain Bacteria; kingdom Pseudomonadati; phylum Pseudomonadota; class Alphaproteobacteria; order Rhodobacterales; family Roseobacteraceae; genus Pseudosulfitobacter; species uncultured Pseudosulfitobacter sp. The sequence continues at coordinate 23,480 of NZ_CAXBJW010000009.1, read as the reverse complement.
CGTCGGGGTGACGCTCGGCCAGTGTTTCGGCGATGGCCATGCTTTCACCGACGGCGGTGCCATCCGGCAGCTTGATCGCGGGCACCAGCCGGACAGGCGCAAGGGGTGCCAGATCGTCAGCCATTGTGCCGGCGTACAGGCCAACAAGATGGGTGCGGAAGGGCAGGCCGAATTTTTGTAGCATCAGCCAGCCGCGCAAGGACCAGCTCGAAAATGTGCGGTCACCGATATAAAGATCATATGTCATGCAATGGACGTTAGCCGCAGACATCCTGATCGGTAAATCGCTGTTTTGTGCGGGCATCCATCACGGAAGGTGATTGAGCAACGGCACCGGTGTTTTGGTGTCTGCGAGGTCGATGCGGGTGACCGACAGGTTGTCGATCTTGTGGGCCAGCGCCTGTTTGGGCGTCCAGCGCATCGCCGCCTGCACTTGTGTCAGGATCACGCCGATGTGGGCCACCGCAATGATGTGCTGCGCAGGATGCTGCGCGCTGATCCGGCGGACAGCGGTGGCGACGCGGGCGGCGGCCATGTTCCAGCTTTCGCCGCCCGGGGGCACGATGTCGCCCGGGTCTTCCCAATAGGCGCGGCTGAGATCGGGATAAGCGTCGCTGACGCGCGAAAAATGCCAGTTGTCCCATGCGCCAAAGTGGAATTCGCGCAGCATCGGGTCCGACGGCAAACGGGAGCGCCCGCCCGCTATGGCATCGGCGGTCGCGTGGGCGCGGATCAGGTCGGACGAGATCACCAGCGCATCTGTTGGCAGAAACGCCTGAATGCGCGCGATCTGTGCGGTGTCGGACAGATCAGCCGACACATCGCGCCAGCCAACAAAGGTTTTCTGATGCGTCGGCCCGTGCCGGACCCAGTGCCACGTGGTCATAGGTGTCCTTTCAGAACGTTGGGCAGCCCGGCAACCACTTGCACAGCGGTGTCGGCGCGGGCGGCCAGCGCGATGTTCAGCCGTCCCTGCGCCTCGCGGAAGGCGCGGGTGTCGGCGTCGGCAGGGACGATCCCCTGACCCAGTTCGTTCGACACGATCACCACCGGTGCCGCGCAATCGGCCAGTGCCTGCATCAACGCCGCCTGCGCCTGTGTCAGATCGGTGCCGTCCATCACATGATTGGTCAGCCACATGGTCGCGCAGTCGATCAAAACAGCCTCGCCCGCGTGACGCACACGCAAGGTATCAGCAAGATCATGCGTGGCCTCGCAGTTGATCCAGGCAGCATCGCGCCGATCACGGTGCACTTGCACGCGATCTTTTATTTCGGCGTCCCAGATGCGGGCCGTGGCCAGATAGACAGGAATTAACCCGCTGTTAACTATCATTTTTTCCGCAAAAACGGATTTTCCGGAAGCCGCGCCACCTAAAACGAATGTCATCGAAGGCAACATATTTTTCACCTTTCGAGTGAACCAAACCCTGTGCTGATGCGTAATTAAGTCAACACCGCAAAACAAGCAGCGATCGGGGAGATGTGACTATGGCACTGGACAACGTACGGGAAATTTCACTGTCCCGGATCGCGATGAAAGCTGAATTGCTGGACGCGGATACCGAATTGAAACTGGCCTATGCCTGGCGCGACGAGCGGGACGAGGCGGCGCTTCACCGGCTGATCACAGCCTATATGCGGCTGGCGATTTCGATGGCGTCCAAGTTCAAACGCTACGGCGCGCCGATGAATGATCTGATTCAGGAAGCGGGCCTTGGCTTGATGAAAGCTGCCGACAAATTCGACCCGGATCGGGGTGTGCGGTTTTCGACCTACGCAGTTTGGTGGATCAAGGCGTCTATTCAGGATTACGTGATGCGCAACTGGTCGATGGTGCGCACAGGGTCCACGTCATCGCAGAAATCGCTGTTCTTCAACATGCGCCGGGTTCAGGCGAGGCTGGAACGCGAAAGCGCCTCGGCGGGTGAAACGCTGGACCGGCACCAACTTCGCCAGATGATCTCGACCGAGATCGGCGTGCCGTTGCGCGATGTGGAAATGATGGAAGGCCGCCTTGGCGGGTCCGACTATTCGCTGAACGCCACCCAGTCGTCCGAGGACGAAGGCCGCGAATGGATTGACGCGCTGGAAGACGACGGCGTGCAAGCGGCCGAGCAGGTCGAGAATGAACATGACACCGCCCAGTTGCGCGAATGGCTGCTGATGGCGATGAACGCGCTGAACGAACGCGAGCGGTTCATCATCCGCGAACGCAAGCTGCGTGACGACGCGCGGACGCTGGAAAGCCTGGGGCAAGAGCTGTCCCTGAGCAAAGAGCGTGTGCGTCAGCTTGAAGCCGCCGCTTTTGCCAAGATGCGGAAATCGCTGGAGACTCAGAGCCGGGAGGTGCATCACTTCCTCGTATGAGATATGTGATTCCCGCTGTGTTGTCGTGGGCCGTCCTCGCGGGGGCGGCCTTTGCTATTGAACCTGTTGACGTGGCCGCTGCTGACATTGGCGCCGCCGACATCGTGATCGTGGGCGAGGTGCACGACAACCCTGCCCACCACACGGCGCAGGCGGCGGTCGTGGCACAGGTGCAGCCCAAGGCAATTGTCTGGGAAATGCTGACCCCCGCACAGGCCGGGCTGGTCACTCCGGAATTGATCGACAACGCGACTGCGATGGCCGAAAGGCTGGATTGGGACGCGGCGGGCTGGCCGGATTTCAGCATGTATCACCCGATTTTTGCAGCGGCCCCCGATGCCGTCAGCTATGGCGCCGCGGTGCCGCGCGATTTGGCGCAGGCCGTGATGCACGAACCCTTGGGCGCGGCATTCGAGGCGGCGGCGGCTTATGGGTTGGACCGTGACCTTAGCGACGCACATCAGCTTGCCCGGGAAGAGCTGCAACGGGTGGCCCATTGCGACGCGCTGCCCAAGGACCTGTTGCCGGCGATGGTCAAGGTTCAGCGGTTGCGCGATGCAACGCTGGCACAGGCGGCGGTCAGGGCGCTGGCCGACACCGGCGGGCCGGTGGTTGTGATCACCGGCAATGGCCATGCGCGCAAGGATTGGGGCGTGCCCAGCTATCTGTCCGGGGTTGTGCCCAAGGCCCGCGTCTGGTCGATCGGTCAGGCCGAGGATGGCAATGCCCCCGAAGGCGGTTTTGACGTGGTGTGGGACGCACCCGAGCAGGCACGTCCCGACCCTTGCGCCGCGTTCAAATAGCGGGCGCCTTACGGGCTGGCAGAATGCGCAGGCGCGGCTTATGGTTGGGCAAATGTGACGGCAGCGGGGACGCAGGATGCTGAACGGCAAAAGAATTCTTCTGATCATTGGCGGCGGGATTGCGGCGTTCAAATCGCTGGACCTGATCCGGCGCCTGCGCGAATGCGGCGCATCGGTGACCCCGGTTCTGACTCAGGCAGGAGGGGAATTTGTCACGCCGCTGTCCGTTTCGGCGCTGGCTGGGACCAAAGTGTATCGCGACCTGTTCGATCTGACGGACGAGGCGGAAATGGGCCACATCCAACTGTCCCGTTCCGCCGATCTGGTGCTGGTGGCGCCGGCCACTGCCGACCTGATGGCGAAGATGGCGCAGGGGCTGGCGAATGATCTGGCCTCGACATTGCTGCTGGCGACCGACACGCCTGTGATGATCGCACCCGCGATGAACGTACGCATGTGGGACCACCCCGCGACCCAGCGCAATCTGGCGACCCTGCGCGGGGACGGCATCGCGGTGATCGGGCCGAATGATGGCGACATGGCTTGCGGTGAATTCGGGCCGGGCCGCATGGCCGAGCCGCTGGAGATTGTCGCAGCCCTTGAGGGTGCGCTGGGCGGTGGACCGCTGGCGGGCAAACGGGTGCTGGTCACCTCGGGGCCGACGCACGAGCCGATTGATCCGGTGCGCTATATCGCAAACCGGTCGTCCGGCGCGCAGGGCACGGCGCTGGGCGCGGCGCTGGCGGCATTGGGGGCCGAGGTGGTTTTTGTCACCGGCCCGGCCGACGTGCCGCCGCCTGCGGGCGTGCAGGTGGTCAAGGTGCAGACAGCACAGCAGATGTTGCAGGCGGTACAGGCCGCACTGCCCTGCGATGTGGCCGTGTTCGCGGCAGCGGTGGCCGACTGGCGGGTCGCGTCAGCCTCGGATCGCAAGCTGAAAAAGACCAAGGACGGGATGCCGAAGCTTGATTTTGCCGAGAACCCCGACATTCTGGCCACCGTATCGCAGATGACAGAGGGGCGGCCCGGGCTGGTTGTGGGTTTTGCCGCCGAGACGAACGACGTGATCGACCATGCGACCGCCAAGCGCGCGCGCAAGGGGTGTGACTGGATCGTGGCCAATGATGTCTCGCCCGAAACGGGGATCATGGGCGGCCACGAAAACGCGGTGCATCTGATTTCGGACGCGGGCGTCGAGGATTGGCCGCGCATGGGCAAGGATGCAGTGGCACAAAAACTGGCGGCGCGGATTGCGGCGGCGGTTGGATAGAACTTTTATGCCTCCGGCGGGAGTTTTCAGGGCAAGATGAAAAGCGAAACAGTGACAGTGCAATTCGTCTGGGACGCAGGCGCGGACACCGCGCTTGGCCTGCCGTCCTACGAGACATCAGGCGCCGCCGGTGCGGATGTGCGGGCGAACTTTGCCGACCGTGGTGCGGTGGTCTTGGAACCCGGTGCGCGGGCGCTGGTGCCGACGGGGTTGCGCATGGCGATCCCGCAAGGGTTCGAGGTGCAGGTGCGTCCGCGTTCGGGGCTGGCGCTGAAGCATGGTGTGACGCTGGTGAACACGCCTGGCACCATCGACAGCGATTATCGCGGGCCGTTGGGGGTGATCATGATCAATCTGGGTGACGTCGATTTCGTGGTCGAACACGGAATGCGCATCGCGCAGATCGTCGTGGCCCCGGTGGTGCAGGCGCGGTTTGATCTGGCCGAGACGCTGGACGACACGGCGCGTGGCGCGGGCGGCTTTGGCTCGACGGGCGCGCAATGATTCTGGTTCTGGCCCTTGCTGCTGCGCTGTGGGGCGTCGGGGCCATGATGGGCGCGCCGCGCGCGGTGCGGCTGAACATGGTGTTGCTGTTGTATGTGGCGGTGCTGGCGCTGCATCTGGTGCTGCCGGACGCGCATCCCTTGCGCATGGCAACTGGGGAAAGTGGGGCGCTGTGGCTGATCCTTGGCGGCTTTGTGGTGCTGGTTCTGGCCTATCGCTGGGGCCTGCGCCGGTTAAAGGCGAAGGCAGCAGGCGAACAGGCAGAAACGCCCGCGCCACGCACCGGGCCGATGACCGAGGTGGAACTGAACCGCTATTCCCGCCACATCGTTCTGCGCGAGATCGGCGGACCGGGGCAGGTGGCGTTGAAAAACGCGCGCGTGCTGGTCGTGGGGGCGGGCGGCCTGGGTGCCCCTGCCTTGCAGTATCTGGCGGCGGCGGGCGTGGGCACGTTGGGCGTGATCGACGCCGATGTCGTCGAGGGCAGCAATTTGCAACGTCAGGTGATCCACACGGACGCGCGCATCGGCATGCCAAAGGTGTTCTCGGCCCAAGCCGCGCTGGAGGCGCTGAACCCCTTCGTGACCGTGCGCCCCTATCACCGGCGCTTTGACGCAGAGATTGCCGCCGAACTGGTCGCGGAATACGATCTGGTGCTGGACGGCACCGACAATTTCGAAACGCGCTATCTGGTCAACCGCACGGCGGTCGCGGCGGGCGTGCCGTTGGTTTCCGGCGCGCTGAGCCAGTGGGAAGGGCAACTGAGCATCTTTGACCCCGCCCGTGGCGCCCCCTGTTACCAGTGCATTTTCCCCCACGCGCCCGCCGACGGGCTGGCCCCCAGTTGCGCCGAAGCCGGCGTTCTGGGGCCATTGCCCGGTGTGGTGGGGGCGATGATGGCAGTCGAGGCAGTGAAGCTGCTGACCGGTGCAGGTGCGCCTTTGCGGGGCGAGATGCTGATTTACGACGCGCTTTATGGCGAAAGCCGCAAGATCGGGCTGGCGCGGCGCGCGGACTGTCCGGTTTGCAGCGGCCACGGCTGATTTCCCGCGCATCTTCGGGCGGATGCGATTGCAAGTGCCGAGGCAAGGGTTAGGTTGTGGGCAAAGGAGACCCGATATGACCAACCCCTTGCTTGCCGACTGGGACACACCGTTCCAGATCGCTCCGTTCGACGCGATTTCCGATGATGATTTCACCCCCGCACTGGAACAGGCGTTGACCGCACACAACGCCGAGATTGACGCGATCGCGGGCAATTCGGACGCGCCGACCTTTGACAATGTGATCGGCGCGCTTGAGGCCGCCGGGCGCGATCTGGACAAGGTTCTGGGCGTGTTCTTTACCGTGGCAGGCGCGGACAGCAACCCCGCGCGCGAGGCGTTGCAGCGGGAATTTTCACCCAAACTGGCGGCGCATTTCTCGGAAATATCGGCCAATACGGCGCTTTTCGCCCGCGTCGCCGCCGTCTGGGACCAGCGCGATGCGCTTGAGTTGACCGACGAACAGGCGCGTGTGCTGATGCTGACCCATCGTGGCTTTGTCCGCGCAGGCGCCGCCCTGACCGGGGCCGAAGCGGCGCGGATGAAAGAGATCAAGGGCCGGCTGGCCGTGCTGGGCACCGAGTTTACGCAGAACCTGCTGGCGGACGAACGCGACTGGTACATGGATCTGGCCGAAACGGACATGGCGGGCCTGCCCGATTTCGTGATCCGCACGGCGCGCGAGGCAGGCAAGGAAAAGGGTGCGGATGGCGCGGTGATCACCCTGTCGCGGTCGCTGATCGTGCCGTTCCTGCAATTCTCGACCCGCCGCGACCTGCGCGAGATCGCCTACAAGGCCTGGACCGCACGGGGCGCCAACGGCGGCAAGACCGACAACCGCGACATTGCCGCCGAAATCCTGAAGCTGCGCGAGGAGCGGGCCAAGCTGCTGGGTTATGAAAACTTTGCCGCCTACAAGCTGGAAACCGAAATGGCAGGCAATGCCGCGTCGGTGCGCGCCCTGTTGATGCAGGTGTGGGAACCGGCCAAAGCACAGGCCGAGGCCGACGCCTGGGTGCTGGCGCAGATGATGCAACAGGACGGCGTGAACGGCGATTTGCAGGCCTGGGACTGGCGGTTCTACTCTGAGCGCCGCCGCCAGCAACTGCACGATCTGGACGAGGCCGAGCTGAAGCCGTACTTTCAGCTCGACCGTATGATCGAGGCGTCGTTTGATTGCGCGTCGCGTCTGTTCGGCCTGTCGTTCGAACCGCTGGACGTGCCGCTGTATCATGCCGATTGCCGCGCGTGGAACGTGACGCGGGGCGGGGAACATATCGCGGTGTTCATCGGCGATTATTTCGCGCGGGGGGCGAAACGCTCGGGCGCGTGGTGCTCGGCAATGCGGTCGCAGGCGAAACACCCGCAGGTTCAAACGCCGGTGGTGATCAATGTGTGCAACTTTGCCAAGGGCGATCCGGCCTTGCTGTCCTATGACGACGCGCGCACGCTGTTTCACGAATTCGGCCATGCGCTGCACCAGATGCTGTCGGATGTGACCTATGAAAGCGTGTCGGGCACCTCGGTCGCGCGGGACTTTGTCGAACTGCCCAGCCAGCTTTACGAACACTGGCTGGACGTGCCGCAGGTGCTGGGCACCTTTGCCACTCATGCGGACACGGGCCAGCCCATGCCGCAGGTATTGCTGGACAAGGTACTGGCAGCGGCAACCTATGACATGGGTTTCCAGACCGTTGAATACATCGCTTCGGCGCTGGTCGATCTGGAATTCCACGACGGTGCGGCGCCCGCCGATCCGATGGCACGTCAGGCGGACATTCTGCAAGATCTGGGGATGCCGCAGGCGATCAACATGCGCCACGCGACGCCGCATTTTGCGCATGTGTTTTCAGGCGACGGGTATTCGTCTGGGTACTACAGCTACATGTGGTCCGAAGTGATGGATGCCGACGCCTTCGCAGCCTTTGAAGAGGCCGGAGGTGCCTTTGACGAGACTGTGGCCAAGGCGCTGGAGGAAAACATCCTGAGCACTGGCGGCAGCCGTGACGCGGCAGAGCTGTACACAGCGTTCCGTGGCCGTTTGCCAGGGGTCGAAGCCTTGTTGAAAGGGCGCGGCCTCGCGGCCTGAAAAAGGGGCCGCCGCGCGTCGTGGGCGGTGGCTTTGTCCATCGGTGGTGTGCCGTGGCTACGGTGCGCTGCCGATCATTCTGTAATCCGTTGCGGAGACGACAATGACAAAAGATCCCTATGCCGCACTTGGCCTGACCAAAGAGGCCAGCGCAGACGACATCAAAAAGGCCTATCGCAAGATCGCGCGCACCGATCACCCCGACCTGAACCCCGACGATCCCCGGGCCGAGGCGCGGTTCAAGGCGGCGGGGCAGGCCTATGACCTGCTGAAAGACCCCGAACAGCGCCGCCGGTTCGATGCCGGTGAAATAGACGCCTCCGGGGCCGAGCAAGCGCCGCGCGGATATTACCGCGACACGGCGCGCAAGCCGGAAAACCCCTATACCCAAAGCCGCAGTTCGCAGGGGGGCAGTCCGTTTCAGGACGGGTTTGACGCCGATGATTTCTTTGCCAACTTCGCCCGCAGTCGCGGTGCGGGCTTTGGCCGTGGTGCGCCGGGCGATATGCCGGGGCAAGATGTGCAATACCGTCTGGGGGTGCCGTTTCTGGATGCGGCCTTGGGCACGAAGACGCGGATCACCCTGCCGGACGGTGGCACGCTGGGCGTCACGATCCCGGAAGGGGCGCGCGACGGTCAGACCCTGCGGTTGCGGGGCAAGGGCACGCCGGGATATGGCGCAGGCCAGCCGGGCGACGCCTTTATCACGTTGGACGTCATCCCGAACCCGGATTTCGAACGGGACGGCGACGATATTGTCGTGACCCTTCCAATCACCATCGACGAGGCGATCCTTGGCGGCAAGGTGCCCGTGCGCACCGTGTCCGGCACGGTCAAGGTCAGCGTGCCCGCCGGTGCCAGCTCGGGTCAGGTGCTGCGGTTGAAAGAGCGCGGCGTCAAAGGGCGCAACGGCAAGGGCGACCAGCGCATCACGTTGCGCATCGTCAGCCCGCCAAAAATCGACGACGCACTGAAGACCTTTATGGAGGACTGGCGGACCACGCATTCCTATGATCCGCGCACAGGAAAGGAAACGACATGACCGATGCATATGCCCCCGATCAGGTGATCGCGCACGTCACCTCGTTGACCGCCGAACGGCTTAGCCATTTTGAACGCCTGCGCATTGTCACGCCAGTGACCACCCCCGATGGTCCACGCTACCGCACGCTGGACATCCGCCGGATCACGCTGCTGTGCGAGCTGACCGATGATTTCGAGGTGAACGAGGATGCCTTGGTGATCATCATGTCACTTCTTGACCAGTTGCACGGCGCGCACAGCAAGCTGGAGCAGGTGATGCAGGCGATTGGCGCCGAGCCGTCCGAGATCAAGCTGCGCCTGTCGCGTCGGCTGGCGGGGGAAGATACTGACGGCTAAGTCCCGCGCCTTTCACCAGATGGGCAATGGCGCGGGTGGGAAATCGGCAGCCTCAGTAACCGGCGGACCGGTCCACCAGATGCAGGAACGGCGCACACGCCTCGCCGCGGCGGATGTTTTCCGCGATGGTCAGGGCCGAATACTTCGCCCGCGTTTCGGCGGCGACATGGGGCGTGACCGTAACGCGCGGGTGGTGCCAGTAGGGGTGCGCCTCGGGCAGCGGTTCCACGCGAAACACATCCAGCGTGGCATGGCCGACCTGGCCCGCATCCAGCGCCGCCAGCAGCGCGTCGTCGTCAATCAGCGGTCCGCGCCCCGGGTTGATGATGCACGCCCCCTTGGCCAACAGTCCCAGCGTATCGGCGTTCAGCGTGTTTTCGGTCGCGGGCGTGTCGGGCAGCAACAGCACGACAATTTCCGCCCCTGCCAGCGCCTTGCCCAGACCCGCCGTGCCGGACAGGCAGCGAATGCCGTCGATGTCCTTGGGGCTGCGCGACCAGCCGGTCACGTCAAAGCCCACCAGCGCCAGCATCTGCGCACAGGCGGTGCCCAGCTCGCCCAGCCCCAGCACCGTTACCTTGCGGTCCCAGGACAGCGGCGGTGCCACGTTCTTCCACACACCCGGGGCGCAATTGATATGCGCGTCCATGCCCAGATGATGGCGCAGCGTGTGGCCGGTGACCCATTCGCACATGCCCTGGCTCAGACCCGGATCAACCATCCGCGTCAGCGGGATCTTCAGCGTCGGATTGCCCACGATCTTTTCCACACCGGCCCACAGGTTCAGCACAGCCTTGGCGCGGGTATAAGGCGCAAAATCCTGCACGGGTGAATTGGGCGCATAAACGATATAGTCGACCTCGGCCGGCGGAATATCCAATGCCACATTGGCCTCGACCCCCGCGTTGGCGATGGCCTGTTTCAGGGGTGTTTCATAGCTGCCCCAGGTGTCGGGCTGGGCTGCGAAGAGTACATTGATCATAAATTACCTTGGTCGGTGGATGTGGGCGCTTTGGACAAATCCAAAGGCGAGCATGAGAACAAGCATCGCAGACCCACCATAACTGACCAGCGGCAAAGGCACACCCACAACGGGCGCCAATCCCATGACCATCGACATATTCACCGAGAAAAAGAGGAAAAAGTTCAACGCCAGCCCCAGGATAAGCAGCGATGAAAACCGGTCGCGGTTGTTCACGGCCGAAACGACGCAGAAAAAGATGATCAGCGCGTACAGCACCAGCAAAGAGAACCCGCCGACAAAGCCGAACTCTTCGGCCAGCGTGGTAAAGATAAAGTCGGTGTGCTTTTCGGGCAGAAAGTTCAGCCGCGATTGCGTGCCTTGCATGAACCCGCGCCCGGGCCAGCCGCCCGACCCCAGCGCGATCTTGGACTGGGTGATGTGATAGCCCGCGCCCAGCGGGTCCGAGGACGGATCAAGGAACGTGTCGATCCGGCGGTACTGGTAATCCTTGATCAACTGCCACGGGGTGCCGCGCGACTGGAACACGGCAGCAATCAGCCCGATCCCCGCGGCAAGCACCGCCGCGAAATAGGCCCAGTGCACACCGGCCAGAAACATCAGCCCGCCCCCCGCTGCCAGCAACAGGATCGCGGTGCCAAGGTCGGGCTGGCCCAGCACCAGCGCCGTGGGCACCAGGATCACGACCACCGGTATCAGAACCCAGAACGGGCGCGACTTCTTGGCAGGGGGCAGCCAGTCGTAATAGGCCGCCAGAAACATCACCAGCGTGACCTTCATCAACTCGGACGGTTGCAACCGCATGAAGCCCAGATCAATCCACCGCTGCGCCCCCATCCCGATCGACCCGAACAGTTCCACCGCGATCAGCAGCATCACCGATACGCCGTAGGCCACGGATGACACCGACCGCCAGAACCAGATCGGCACCATGCCCACCAGCACCATCAGCACCAGCCCGACGCCAAAGCGTTCCATCTGCGGCTCGGCCCAGGGCATATAGGACCCGCCCGCCACGGAATACAGCATCAGGAACCCGACGCCCGCCACGGAACTCAGCAAAAGGGTCAGGGGCCAGTTCAGGTACAGAAGCTTGCGAAACCCGGTTGGGACAGATTTGACCGTATACTCAAGATAGCTCATGCCTGATCAGACCCGCCCAGATCGGCCATCGGGCGCACCGCTTGCAGCTCTTCCTGCTGGGTCTTGATACGGCCACGGTCCTTGGACGGATAAGCGTCCAGCGGCGGCGGTCCGCCATAAAGCGCCTGAAGCGTGACATCGCGTGCAATCGGCGCCGCTGCGGAGGATCCACCACCGCCGTGTTCGACGATGACCGATACGGCGTATTTGGGGTTCTCGAAGGGGGCAAAGCTGACGAACAGCGCATGGTCGCGTCGCTCCCACGGCAGGTCGCGGTTGTTGACCACGCCACGGGCGCGTTCGGCGGCGGTGATGTTGCGGACCTGGCTGGTGCCGCTCTTGCCTGCCATGCGCATACCTTCGGTGATGATCCGGCTGCCGTAGCCGGTGCCGCGCCGGTCATTGACCACGTCATACATCGCCCGCCGCATCTTGCGCAGGTTGTTCTCGTTCAGGCCCATGCTGTCACCGGCGCCAGAGGGTTCTTCGATCCCGTCAACGGACTTCACAAGACGCGGCGCCACATTGCGGCCCGTGGCAATGCGGGCGGTCATCACCGCCAGTTGCAAGGGCGACGCCAGCATATAGCCCTGACCGATCGAGGCGTTGACCGTGTCGCCGATCACCCATTCCTGACCGTGAACACGGCGCTTCCAGTCCTTGGTGGGCGTCAATCCCTGCGAGATCGCCGACATCGGCACATCGTGGCGCACCCCAAGGCCAAAGCGTTGCGCCATCGCCGAAATCTTTTCGATCCCGACCTTCAGGGCCAGATCGTAGTAATAGACATCGCAGGACTGTTTCAGGCTGTTTTGCAGGTCGACATAGCCATGCCCGCCGCTTTTCCAGCAGTGAAAGCGGCGGTCGGCCACTTCCAGATAGCCCGGGCAATAAACCGTCTCGTCGGGTTGGGCCATGCCCTCTTCCAACGCTGCCAACGCCGTCATCATCTTGAAGGTCGAACCGGGCGGATAAGCCCCCTGCACCGTTTTCGACGCCAGCGGGCGATAGATGTTGTCGGTCAGTTCCTTGTAGTTGGCGATCGAAATACCACGCACGAACAGGTTGGGGTCGAACGACGGCGCCGAGGCAATTGCAACCAGATCGCCGGTCTCGCAGTCTATGACCACGGCACTGGCGCTTTCGTCGCCCAGCCGCGCCTGAACATAGTTTTGCAAGGCGGCATCAATGGTCAACTGAATGTCCGCACCTGGACGTCCTTCGCGCCGGTCCAGTTCGCGCATGACGCGGCCCGTGGCGTTGACTTCTTCACGTTTTACGCCGGCCTTGCCGCGCAAACGGTCCTCTTGCTTGGCTTCAATGCCAACCTTGCCGATCTGGAACCGCGGGATCAGCAGCAACTGGTCGGGGGCTTCTATCTGGTCCAGGTCATAGTCGCTGACAGGACCGACATAGCCCAGCACATGGGCAAAGTTCGATCCCAGCGGGTAAATCCGGCTCAGGCCCACTTCGGGGGTGACACCGGGCAGGGCGGGGGCGTTGACGCTGACCCGGCTGATGTCTTCCCACGACACGTTTTCGGCGACCGTGATCGGGTGGAACGGGGCCGAGCGTTTCATCTCGATCATCGCGCGTTCCAATTCGTCAGGGTCCAGCTTGACCACGCGGCTCAGCCGTTCCAGCGCCTCGTCCACGTCGCCGATGTCCTCGCGTTTGACGACAATGCGGTACGAGGGCACGTTCTTGGCCAGTTGCACCCCGTTGCGGTCGAACACTTCGCCGCGTGCGGGCGGAATCAGGCTGTCCTTGATGCGGTTGTCTTCGGCCAGCAAACGGAACTGGTCGGCCTGATCGACCTGTAAGAAATTCATCCGTGCGGCCAGCCCCCCGACAAAGGCCAACTGAAGGCCCCCCAGAACTGCGGCACGGCGCGAAATCGTGCGGTTGCCGGCTTCGGCGTCTGCGCGGGTGCGTTTCATATGCGGCCTCCTGCCGTTTCCAGATCGCCCGGCCCGGTTTTGCGGACGCGCATGATGCTGTGCGTGACCAGCACCACCAGGGGATAGCTGAGGATTGTCAGCCCCAGTTGCAACAGTGATAGCCCCATCGGAGCGGTATCAATCAACATAAGTTTGTGAACCAGCCGGTACGCCACGGCCACGGCCACCATCAACATCGCCACGGTCAGAAACTCGGCCATCAGCGTCGAGGCCCGCAAGGCGCGCGCGCGCGCCTTCAGGTTCTCGCTCGCCAGCAGAACCAACGCCGCATACAGGCCCGGCGGACGTTGCAGCAACAAATCGGCCAGCAGCAGCAAGATGGCCAGCATCAGCGGCGGGACATATTCGGGGCGGCGCACCGACCACGCAAAGACAAACCCGATCAACAGGTCGGGCGGCGCCCACTGGCCGGGCTGGGTTTGCAAGGGCAGGATCTGGAAGAACAGAATCACCAGAACCAGCACGCAAAATCCCGCGCGCATCATCCAAAGGTGGAATTGCGACTGTTCGCTCATTCACCCACCTTTGCCACAGGTTGTTCGGGGGTGATGATATGGGCGGCGTCGCTGACGGGTTCGTTGCCATAGTGGCGCAGCACCCGCAGGAATTCCAGCCGCTCGTAATCCGCCGCCAGCCGCACGCGCAGCCGCCCGCCGGGGTCTTTGGCAATCTCGCCGATCAGCAGACCCGCCGGAAACACCCCGCCATCGCCCGAGCTGAACACACGGTCACCGGGGCGCACCAGGTCGGGGTTTTCCAGAAAATCCACCGGCGGGTTGGGGCTGTTGTCGCCTGCCACGATAGCGCGCTGGCCCGACGGCTGGATTGTCGCAGGTATGCGGCTTGATGCATCCGTCAGCAGGATCACCCGCGCGGTGTTCTCGGCCACGCCGGAAATGCGCCCCACAAGGCCGATGCCGTCCATCGTGGCCCAGCCATCGACCAGCCCGTCACGCGCGCCGACGTTCAGCAGCACCGACTGGCGAAAGGGTGACCCGCTGTCGGCCAGCACCATGCCCGAAATCACGGTCAGGCGCGGGTCCAGGCGCACATTGTTCAGATCCAGAAGCCGCGCGTTTTCCTGTTCCAACTGAACAGCGGCCTCTTTCCACGCCTGCATTTTGCGCAGTTCGCGGCGCAGTTCGGCGTTCTGTTCGGCGATACGCTGATAGCTGCGGAAATTGCGCACCAGGTTGATGGTGCCCGTGACCGGCGCCATGGCCCAGTCGAAATTGGGAACGATCCGGTCCGTGACCTGCGCGCGGAACCGTTCCACACGCGGGCTGTCGATGCGCCAGACGATAAATGTGGCGATCAACGCCAGCGCCAGGACAGCCGTCAGCAGCCGCCGGATCGGGGCGACATAATCGGATGAAGAAGAACGGTCTTTTGCCAATGTGAAGTCTCACCTGCGAAATGGTCAGCGCGGCGATGGTGCTTCAATTGTGCCGCAAGGGGCCCCTTCTTGCAAAGGGGCCTTTGGCTTAGCTGTCGTAGTCGATGGCGTGGCGCAGTTGTTTTTCAAACTCCAGCGCCTTGCCGGTGCCCAAGGCCACACAATTGAGCGATTCGTTCGCGATGGACACGGCCAGCCCTGTCTGTTCGCGCAGGGCCAGGTCCAGATCGCCCAGCAGCGCGCCGCCGCCGGTCAGCATCACGCCACGGTCAACAATGTCTGCCGCCAGATCGGGCGGCGTGGTTTCCAGCGCGGTCATCACCGCCTCGCAGATTTGCTGAACCGGTTCGGCCAGCGCCTCGGCGATTTGTGCTTGGGTCACTTCGATTTCCTTCGGCACGCCGTTCAACAGGTCGCGGCCCCGGATCTGCATCGAGGTGCCCCGCCCGTCGTCGGGCATACGGGCAGTGCCGATGGTTGTCTTGATGCGCTCGGCGGTGGTTTCACCGACCAACAGGTTTTGCTGGCGGCGCAAATAGCTGATGATCGCCTCGTCCATGCGGTCGCCACCGACGCGGACGGACCGGGCATAGACGATGTCACCCAGCGACAGAACGGCAACTTCGGTGGTGCCGCCGCCGATGTCCACGACCATGTTGCCGGTGGGGTCGGTGATGGGCATCCCCGCGCCAATGGCCGCCGCGATGGGTTCCGCGATCAGACCGGCGCGCCGTGCGCCTGCGGACAGAACCGATTGGCGGATCGCGCGTTTTTCAACGGGGGTCGCACCGTGCGGCACGCAGACGATGATCTTGGGCTTGGAAAAGGTCGATCGCTTGTGCACCTTGCGGATGAAATGTTTGATCATCTCTTCGGCGGTGTCAAAGTCGGCAATCACACCTTCGCGCATCGGGCGGATCGCCTCGATGCTGCCGGGCGTTCGGCCCAGCATCAGCTTGGCGTCCTCGCCCACGGCGAGCACCTTTTTGACACCATCCTTGATATGATAAGCGACAACAGAAGGTTCGGACAGAACAACGCCCTTGCCTTTTACGTATATCAGAGTGTTGGCCGTTCCGAGATCAATGGCCATATCCGAAGAAAACAGACCACCCAAATTTCCAAACCACGACATGCGCGTACCCTTCGTCAATACGTTTTGGCCCGCGAGTCATGATTGCTGCGGGCGCTCGACTTATAGGGATGTGTATAGCCGGACGAAAGGGCCGAATGGAACTTGGTTACGCGGGTTCCCGCGCAGCCAGGTAAATAGGCGACTGTGGCCGCAGACTGCAAATGGGCAGCCCGGTCAACAGGATATGGCACACAGAGCGTACCGTGCTAGGTTCCCGGATGAAAAAGGGAGAACAATCATGCGCAAACTTCAGGTTCTGGGCGTTCATCACATTACCTTGACCGGTGCCGACCGGCAGACCACGATTGATTTCTGGGAGGGCGTACTGGGGATGCCGTTCATTTTTGATCAGCCCAACCTGGACGATCCCGAACAGGGGCACCTGTATTTCGATCCCGGCGACGGGCGGTTGATCACGATCTTTACCGATGACAACCGCAAGGCCGACAACCGCCGCACCCCGATGGACGTGGGCTGTGTCCACCATCTGGCGTTCGAGGTGGACCGCGCAACCTTTGGCCAGGTGCCCGAACGGCTCAAGGCGCGGGGCATCGGCAATTCGGGCGTCAAGGACCGCGGCTTTATGGACTCGATCTATTTCAAGGACCCTTGCGGCCTGCTGATCGAACTGGCGTGCTACAAGTTTATCCCGCCGCGCGGGTCCAGCCATGCGGCCGTTCTGATGGAAGCGCACAAGATCAGGGTGGCCGCCGGTGATGACCACATTGCCGAAGTGCACCTGGCCGACGCGGTCGAGCGCATCGTGGAACGGTCGCAAGAGTCGCTGAGCAAAAATAGAGAGCCTAAAAACCCCTATTAAGGCCGCTGCGGCTCTAACTGATTGTTAAAAAATGGTGAATGCAGGCCAAATTTGTTTGGAAGCGTACGACTTGTGGCTGCTTTGCAACAACGGGTCGCCGTGAATGTCTAACGTCTTCTTCCCACTTTTGTCTGCCAGCCAAAGGCGTATAGCCCGCTTCAAAGCAGCAAAAAAGAAAAGAAGGCATCACATGATCCGTACAGCTCTTATCGCCACTGTCATCTGCACAACTGCATCGGTCGCCGCCGCAGGCGAATTGACCTATGGCAACGCATTCATCAAACAACACCGCCTGGACGCCGATGGTTTCGGCTCGGCTGACCTGACCGTTCTGGGCGGCGGCATCGAGTACACGTACGACGCGTGGACCTTCTCGGGCGAGCTGGCGCACTTCGACATCGAAGGCACAGACATCGACTACGGTTCGGTCGCGGGCGAATATCGCCTGAACAACGGCGTCTCGATGGGTCTGGACTACACATCGCTGGATTTCGGTGGCGCTGACATCAGCCTGACATCGGTATTCGCCTACTACGACATGGGCACATATGCTCTGGGCGCCGCGATCGGTGACTCCTCCGACCTGAACGACACTGTCTACACCCTGTTCGGGTCGTGGGACGTGGCCCCCACCGGCACCGTTGGTCTGGATATCATCCGCATTGAAGGCCAGACACTGTACGCAGGCTTTGCCGACTATGACATGGACATCTACAACGTGCAGGCCGACGTGATCACGACAGACGGTCTGGACCTGGTTTCGGTTGCAGGTGGCTACAGCTTCGGCAACGGCTTCTCGGCCATCGGCTCGCTGTCCTACTTTGATCTGGGCGGCACAGACGGCACGTCCATCACACTGGGCGGTCAGTACGAGTTCGTCGAAGGCGCGAATGTTGAACTGGCCCTGGGCCGCATCAACATCGACGGCGCGCCGAACATCGACCAGGTCAGCTTTGGCGTGAACTACGAAATCGGTCGCCGCACATCCTCGCGTCGCACACTGGGCAACGTGATCAGCAGCGCCACAGGTTCCTTCGCGGGTCTGACCAGCTTCTGATCTGCCTGACAGATTACCGAATACTGAAACGGCCGGATGGAAACATCCGGCCGTTTTTGTTTGTGCGATCCGTGTGCGGACCACGAAAAAGGGGCAGCGGGATGTCCCGCTGCCCCTTTCGCATTTCAAACTGACCGAACGGGGGTCAGTGCACGTCCTTGTAGTTGATCTCGCGCTTGTCGGTGCCGCCCTTTTCGCGGCGCACCAGCAAACGGTTCAGTGCGTGGACATAGGCGCGCACCGATGCGACGACAGTGTCGGTGTCGGCGGACTGGCCGGTCACGATGCGCCCGTCCTCTTCCAGCCGCACGGACACCGTGGCCTGTGCGTCGGTGCCTTCGGTCACGGCGTGAACCTGATACAGTTGCAGGCGTGCGGTGTGGCTGACCAAGGCCTTGATGCAGTTGAACGACGCATCCACAGGGCCATCGCCGGTCTGGCTGGTCTTGTGCTCGGCGCCGTCAACCTCAAGCGTCATGTCTGCCTGTTGCGGTCCCTCGGTGCCGCAGACAACGCGCATCGACACCAGCTTGATCCGGTCGTCCTCGGGGTCGGTCGTGGTCCGCATCAGCGCAATCAGGTCATCTTCATAGATTTCCTTCTTGCGGTCGGCCAACTCCTTGAACCGCACGAACACGTCCTTAAGCTGGTTGTCGCCCAACTCGAACCCAAGATCTTCCAGCTTGGAGCGCAACGCTGCACGGCCCGAATGCTTGCCCATGACGATGTTGGTCTCGGTCAGGCCCACATCCTCGGGGCGCATGATTTCGAAGGTCTCGGCGTTCTTCAACATACCGTCCTGGTGGATGCCGCTTTCGTGGGCAAAGGCGTTCTTGCCGACGATGGCCTTGTTGAACTGCACGGGGAACCCCGACACAGCCGCCACACGCCGCGAGATGTTCATCAGCTTGGTGCTGTCCACGCCGGTCTGGAACGGCATGATGTCGTTGCGCACCCGCAAGGCCATCACGACTTCTTCCAGCGCCGTGTTGCCCGCGCGTTCGCCCAAGCCGTTGATCGTGCACTCGATCTGGCGCGCGCCTGCTTCGACGGCGGCCAGGCTGTTGGCGGTCGCCATGCCCAGATCGTTGTGGCAGTGGGTGGCAAAAATGATCTCGTCCGCGCCCGGCACACGCTCCAGCAACATGCGGATCAATGCCGCACTTTCACGCGGGGCTGTATAGCCGACCGTGTCGGGGATGTTGATGGTGGTGGCCCCGGCCTTGATCGCGATTTCCACGGTGCGGCACAGGTAATCGTCTTCGGTGCGGGTGGCGTCCATCGGTGACCATTGCACGTTGTCGCACAGGTTGCGCGCGTGGCTGACGGTCTGGTCGATACGCTCGGCCATTTCGTCCATGGTCAGGTTCGGGATGGCGCGGTGCAGCGGCGAGGTGCCGATAAAGGTGTGAATGCGCGGTTGGGCTGCGTGTTTCACCGCCTCCCAGCAGCGGTCGATGTCGGGCAGTTGCGCGCGGGCCAACCCGCAGATCACCGAGTTTTTCGAGTTCCTGGCAATTTCCGACACGGCGGCAAAGTCGCCTTCGGAGGCGATGGGAAAGCCTGCCTCGATGATGTCGACACCCATTTCGTCCAGAAGGCTGGCGATTTCCAGCTTTTCGGCGTGGGTCATGGTGGCGCCGGGCGATTGTTCACCGTCACGCAGGGTCGTGTCAAAAATGACAACGCGGTCTTGTTCTTGGGTCATGAGAGTTCTCTTTATTGTCCTAAAAGCCTGTGGCGCGCGGCACTCCCCTCTGAGCGGGCGCGCCGGAATGGCACGCTCAGAGGCGGATTAGGATCAGTAGGTCGCGCAGGATCGCACGCGAAGCGCGGGCAGAAGGGATATGTGCGACCTGTGTCATGGGAAAAACTTATACATCCCTGCGAATGAATGAAAAGGGGGCAGAATTATTATTTGCACCACGCCTTCGCGTGGCGCGGTGCCTCCGGCGGGGATTTTTTGAACCAGAGAAGATGGACCGGCACGGGCCGTGCGCTAGGTCTGCCTGCATGGCAGATGTATTGATATTGGGCGCGTCAGGCGGGATCGGGTCGGCTTTGTCCGCCGCACATCACGCGCGGGGCGATGCGGTGACAGGCCTGTCGCGGTCGCGCGACGGGTTCGATGTGACCGATGCCGCGTCGGTGGATGCCGCCCTGACGGGGCTGGGGCCGTTCGACCGGGTGATCGTGGCGACAGGCGCGTTAGAAATCGCGGGGGCGGTGCCGGAAAAGACGATTCGTGCGGTCACGGCCAAGGCGATGGCGGATCAGTTTGCGGTCAATGCCATCGGGCCTGCGCTGGTGCTGGCCCATGCGCACGACCTGTTAAAGCCGGATGGGGTCTTGGCCGTGCTGTCTGCGCGGGTGGGGTCAATCGGCGACAACCGCATCGGCGGCTGGATCAGCTACCGCAGCGCCAAGGCGGCGGTGAACCAGATCGTGCATACGGCGGCGATTGAACTGGCGCGCAGCCACAAGGGTGCGGCGGTGGTAGCCTTGCATCCCGGCACGGTGGCAACGCCGTTCACCGAGAAATATCTGGGGCGGCATCCGTCGGTTTCCCCGGACGCGGCAGCAGACAACCTGATGGCGGTGATGGACGGGCTGACCGCCGCGCAGACGGGGCGGTTTTTCGACTGGGCCGGCAAAGAGGTGCCGTGGTGAGCCGTCTGGTCCTGATCCTGGGCGACCAGCTAAGCGAAAACATCGCGGCGCTGGCCAAAGCGGACAAGTCGCAGGACGTTGTGGTGATGGCCGAGGTGCGCGACGAGGGCACCTATGTCGCCCACCACCCCAAGAAGATCGCGCTGGTGCTGGCGGCGATGCGCAAGTTCGCGGCCCGGTTGCGCGATGCGGGCTGGACCGTGGATTACACCACGCTGGACGATCCCGACAACGCGGGCAGCATCGTGGGCGAGCTGTTGCGCCGTGCCGAGGAACGCGGCGCATCCCATGTGATCGCCACCGAGCCGGGCGAATGGCGGTTGATCGACAAGCTGCGGTACGCGCCGCTGAAGGTCGAGATCTGCGACGACGACCGCTTTATCGCCAGCCATGCCATGTTCGAAGACTGGGCCGAGGGCCGCAAGGCGCTGCGGATGGAGTATTTCTATCGCGAGATGCGGCGCAAGACGGGGCTGTTGATGGACGGCGATGATCCTGCGGGCGGGCAATGGAATTTTGACCATGACAACCGCAAACCAGCCCCCGAGGACATCGAGACCGATGGGCCGCTAAAGTTCGAGCCCGACGACACCACCCGCGCCGTGCTGGATCTGGTGGCCGCCGAGTTCGGCGACCACTTTGGCGACCTTGAACCCTTCGAGTTTGCCACCGACCGCGCGGGCGCGCTGGACGCGCTGGCGCATTTTGTCGAACACGCCCTGCCGCGTTTTGGCGATTATCAGGATGCTATGCTGGACGGGGAACCCTACCTTTATCACGCGGTTCTGTCGCCCTATATGAACATCGGCCTGCTGTCGCCGCTTGAGGTCTGCCAGGCGGTGCAGGATGCCTATGACGCGGGCGACGTGCCGATCAACGCCGCCGAAGGGTTCATTCGCCAGATCATCGGCTGGCGCGAATACGTGCGCGGCATCTATTTTCTGGAAGGGCGCGACTATACCGACCGCAACACCCTGAACCACAGCCGCGATCTGCCCGCATTCTACTGGGGCGCGGAAACCAAAATGCGCTGCGTGCGGCAGGCGGTGGCCCAGACCAAAACCCATGCCTATGCCCACCACATCCAGCGGCTGATGGTGACAGGCAACTTTGCCCTATTGGCTGGCGTCGATCCGGCGCAGGTGCATGATTGGTATCTGGCGGTCTATGCGGATGCCTTCGAATGGGTCGAGGCACCGAACACCGTGGGCATGAGCCAGTTTGCCGACGGCGGCGTGATCGCGTCCAAACCCTATGTGTCCTCGGGCGCCTACATCAACCGCATGTCGGACCACTGCAAACAGTGCAGCTATAAGGTGTCCAAGAAAACCGGCGACGGGGCGTGCCCGTTCAACCTGTTGTATTGGGACTTTCTGACCCGACACCGCGACAGGTTCGAAAACAACCCGCGCATGGGCAATATGTACAGCACATGGGACCGCATGGATGCAGACCGGCGTGATGCGGTGATCTCGGACGCCAAGCGGTTCCTGAAACGTCTGGACGCGGGCGAGGTGGTCTAGCCGCCCCTTAGCCGCCCTGTCCGGGTGTCGGTTCGGGCGTCTGATCTGCCGCTGGCTGTGATGTTTGCTCGGGCGTCTGCTCTGTCTTCAACGCGCCATTGTCCCAATCGCCCGAGGCTTCTTCGCCGGAGGCATAGCGCATGGTGCCATCGCCCTGACGTTTGCCCGCGCGGAAGGTGCCCTCGTAGACATCGCCGTTTACATATGTCGCCGTGCCCGTGCCGCTGATCTCGCCGCGCACCCATTCGCCTTCGTATTTGAACCCGTCCGCCATCACGATCGTGCCGATGCCGTGGCGCTGGCCGTCTTCGAAATTGCCTTCGTAGACCGTGCCATCGGGATAGGTCGCCTTGCCCGCGCCATGGCGTTGGCCGTCCTGCCAGCCGCCTTCGTAACGGTAGCCGTCGGCATAGGTCATCACGCCCTGACCGTCGTTCTTGGCATTCTTGAACCCGCCCTCGTAGACCACGCCATTGGGATAGACGGCTTTGCCCTGGCCTTCGATCACGCCGGCGGTCCATTGCCCTTCATAGGTGGCACCATCGGCATAGGTGATCTTGCCGGTGCCATCGGCCAGATCATCGCGGAAATCGCCCTCGTAGACCGATCCGTCGGGATAGGTCACGCGGCCTTTGCCTTCGATCTGGCCCTCGGCCCAGTCGCCGATATAGGTGTATCCGTCGTTGCCGATAAAGGTGCCGGTGCCGTCGCGGCGGTCGTCCTTGAAGTCACCCTCGTAGACATCGCCATTGGCATAGGTCACGCGGCCCTTGCCCTCGCGGCGCCCGGCGACAAGGTCGCCTTCGTATATGTCACCGTTGGGTTGGGTCAGCTTGCCGTCACCTTCGATCTGGCCGTTGACCCATTTGCCCGCATAGACCAGCCCGTCGGGCATGGTCAGCGTGCCGGTGCCGTCACGCTCGCCGTTGGCAATCTCGCCGTCATAGACCGCGCCGTCGGGATAGGTGATCGTGCCCACGCCCTGTTTGACACCATCCACCCAATCGCCCTTGTATTCGTAACCGCCCGGGCTTTGCATCACGCCCTTGCCGTGGTGCTTGGCATTGCGAAACGCGCCTTCGTAGCGCACGCCGTTGGCATAGAGCGCCACGCCATTGCCCATGATCGCACCCGCCTGCCAGTCGCCTTCATAGGTGCCGCCATCGGCAAATGTGATCTTGCCAAATCCGTCTGGCTTGCCCTTTTCAAAGTTGCCCTCGTAGACCGACCCGTTCGGGAAGCGCGCCACGCCTTCGCCCTTGATCTCGCCGTCGACCCAGGCGCCGGTGTATTCATAGCCGTTGGGCAGCCGGTAGGTGCCGGTGCCGTTTTGCA
>NZ_CAXBJW010000008.1:0-102374 GCF_963976325.1 uncultured Pseudosulfitobacter sp. | reverse complement strand
GTCTAACTCCCAATACCCGCAACCCCTTTTTTATACTTTATGACAGTTTTCTGAATTCTTCGCGGAAATCTCATAAAAACAACGGGTTACGACTGCATATTTCTTGCGCATTGACCGCTGGTTTCCGGCGTGGCGCAGGAAAATGGCGGTATCTGGCGGGGAATCCCCTGCAAAGCGCGAGTCACAGGGCCGAGTCACCGCTGACTCGGTGCGCTTTGGTGGTGATTTTGGGGAATCTGAGGGGAATCGGACGGCATCAACGGGGAATCGCACCGGATTACCGGTTCTGTCTGCCAGGTGACCGCACCGGAATGCGGTCGCCTGTGGTATTTAGAGAGCTGCGCGCGGGCGATCAGGCGCCCAAACGACAGTAAAGCGCCGCCGCCAGCTTGGCGCGCTCAATCAGGCTGTCGACTTCGATGTGTTCGGTCAGCGTGTGCAGTCCCTTGCCGCGCACCCCGATCGAATCCAGCGTGGGCAGCCCCAAGAAGCCGGTGAAGTTCCCGTCCGAGCCACCGCCCGCCGAAGCGCCCGACATTTCAAAGCCGATTTCGCCCGCGATCTCTTGTGCCAGCTTCAGCATCGCCATTGTGCCGGGCTGGTTTGGTTCCCATACAGGGCGGGTCACGCCACGCTTCACTTTCATGATCACGTCACCGCTGTCCGAATTCAGCGCCAGCATCTTGGCCACCCCTTCGTCCAGCAGCTCCTGCGTCTTGGCCATGCTCAGCACTTCGGCGTCACAAAAGGATGACACGCAGTTCACCCATTGGCCCGCATGGAACACCCCCAGCGAGAACGTGCAGTCGTCCGTGGTCATACCTTCGATCACCGCCACCGACTTTGCCATCTCGGCAATCGCTGATCTGCCTTCTCCCAGCGCCCAGCCCGCGTGACTGGGTTTGCCACGGGTTTGCAGGTTGAACCGCGCAATCGCATAGCGCCCGATCACCGCACCGCCATCAGGACGGGCGGGTTCGGGAACAAGGATATACTTGTGCCGCTTCGCCTCGGTTTCGATCAGCTCGCGGGTCGACGGTGTGCCGATCTCTTCGTCCGGCGTGAACAGGACCGTGACCGGCAGCGGTGTCTCGACCCCGGCGGCCAGCAGTTTGCGCAGGGCATCCAGAAACACATAGTTGCCGCCCTTCATGTCCATCAGGCCCGGGCCGTAACAAATGCCGCCCTCACGCTTGAACGGCAGTTGCTTGAGCGTGCCGATGGGGTGGACCGTGTCCATGTGGCCCAGCAGCAGAATACCACCCTGCCCGGCCTTGGGGTGGGGCATGGTGGCGCGCACGCTGTCGCCCAGGCCCATGCGCCCCGGAATGCGTTCCACCCGCGCACCCAGTGCGGCCAGATCGTGCTGCACCACATCCATCATGCGGTTGACGGCAGCCGCGTCAAAGGTGGGGCTTTCGGTTTCGATCCAGGGTTTCAGCCCGGCGATCATTTCGTCTGCGTCAAAGGGCAGATCAAGTGGATTGGTCATCGTGTCTCCTCCGGTCCGGTGACGCTGCACCGGCTGTTATATAGAATGGGGCCCTCAGGCCTTGGGCAGGCGGGTTTCGACGATCCGCGCATAGATCGACGCGCCGACGGGCAGGATGGCATCGTCCAGCACAAAGGCCGGATTGTGCAGCGGAATGCTGCCCGCGTGGCCGACACGGCAATAGGCGCCCGGCACCACTTTCAGCATGTCGGCAAAGTCTTCGGACCCTGTCGCCTGTTCGGTGCCTTCCGATGCCATGTCGGCCCCCACCACACCGGCCGCCGCAGCCACATAGGCGGTGGACAGGTCGGGGTCGTTCATCAGCACATCAAAAACATTGCGCAGGTCAACGTCGATCTTGACGCCGTACGCCAGCGCCATGCCTTCGCACAGCTCGCGCATACGGCTTTCGGCCATCTCGATCACGTCGTCGTGGAAATAGCGGATGGTGCCCGCGATGGTCGCGGCCCCAGGAACGACGTTATAGGCCGAGCCCGAGTTGAACTTGGTCACCGACAGCACCAGCGGCTTGGTCGGGGGCGTGTTCCGGCTGACCACAGATTGCAGTTGCTGGATCAGCGCGGTGCCGATCACGATCGGGTCTTTCGACTGGTGCGGCATGGCGGCGTGGCTGCCGGTGCCGGTGATGGTGATGTCGAAAAAGCTGGCTCCGGCCATCGCAGGGCCCGGCGTCACGCTGACCACCCCCGGCTCCGAATTCGGGTCGTTGTGCATCCCGTAGATCTCGTCGCAGGGGAATTTCTCGAACAACCCTTCTTCGATCATCAGGCGCGCGCCGCCCAGGCCCTCTTCGGCGGGTTGAAAGATCAGCACCACGGTGCCGTCGAAATCACGGGTCTCGGCCAGATAGCGGGCGGCGCCCAGCAGCATGGTGGTGTGCCCGTCGTGGCCGCACGCGTGCATCCGTCCCGGATTGGTCGAGCTATAGGCGACGCCGGACGCCTCTTCGATGGGCAGCGCATCCATATCGGCGCGCAGGCCGACGCGGCGGTTGCCGCCGCCCTGCCCCTTGATCAGACCGACAACACCGGTGCCGCCCAGCCCCTCGTGCACCTCGTCCACGCCATAGGCGCGCAGTTTTTCGGCCACGATGGCCGAGGTGCGGGTTTCCTCGAACCCCAGTTCGGGATGCGCGTGAAAGTCCTGACGCATTTCGGTCAGCTCAGCGGCGAAGGCTTCGATTTTGGGGATAACGCTCATGATATGGCTCCTTGTGGTGCGCGCGTCGTGTCCAGCGCGCGGAAATTGGCAAAGTCCCAATGGCGGCCCGGGGCCGCTTCGATCAGGTTGCGGGTGTAGTCGTGGCTGGGGTTGGCCAGCACGTCGCCCGCGGGCCCGTGTTCAACAACCTGCCCCTTTTGCATCACCAGAACGTCGTCGCAGATTTGCGCCGCGACGCGCAGGTCGTGGGTGATGAACAGCATGGCAATGCCAAAGCGGTCCTGAACGTCGTCCAGCAGGTCCAGCACTTGGGCCTGCACGCTGACATCCAGCGCCGACACCGCTTCGTCCGCGACCAGCAGGTCGGGCTTCATCGCCACGGCGCGCGCGATGGCAAGCCGTTGACGTTGACCGCCCGAGAACTGGTGCGGGTAGCGGTCCAGCGCGTCACGCGGCAGGTTCACCAGTTCCAGCAGTTCGGCCGCATGGGTCATCGCCTCGTCCTTCGAGGTGCCAAAGTTGATCGGACCTTCGCACAGGCTGCGCGCCACGGTCCAGCGCGGGTTCAGCGACCGGTAGGGGTCCTGGAACACGATCTGGAAGTGTTTGCGGTGGGGCTGCAACTGACGACGGCTGAGGTGGGCAATTTCCTTGCCCGCCACGGTGACCGCACCACCGGTCGGGTCGATCAACCGCATGACACAGCGCGCCACTGTGGATTTGCCCGAGCCGCTTTCGCCCACGATGCCCAGCGTCCGGCCCGGTGCGATGCTAAAGTTCACATCCTTCGCCGCTTTGACCCCTTTGGATTTGCGGAACACGCCGGTGCCGCCATAGGTCATCTCAAGCCCTTCAACCTTGATGACATCGCCCGCCCCGGCAGCGGCCCGTGCGGGGCGCGGGGCCAGGTTGGGCACGGCGGCCAGCAGCTTGCGGGTGTACTCCTCTTTCGGGTCGGTCAGCAGGTCGCGAATGGGTGCGCGTTCCACGATCCGCCCATTTTGCATCACGCTGACGGTATCGGCAATTTCGGCCACCACACCCATATCATGCGTGATGAACAGCACGGCGGTGCCGTGGCGTTCCTGCATTTCCGAGATCAGCTTGAGGATCTGCAACTGCGTGGTCACGTCCA
The DNA here is from genome assembly GCF_963976325.1 of uncultured Pseudosulfitobacter sp. NCBI lineage: Bacteria > Pseudomonadati > Pseudomonadota > Alphaproteobacteria > Rhodobacterales > Roseobacteraceae > Pseudosulfitobacter > uncultured Pseudosulfitobacter sp. The sequence continues at coordinate 98,565 of NZ_CAXBJW010000008.1, read as the reverse complement.
GCGCCGTGGTCGGCTCGTCCGCGATCAGCAGGTCAGGGTCCAGGATCAGGGCCATGGCAATCATGATGCGCTGGCGCTGGCCGCCTGACAACTGGTGCGGAAAGGCCGAATAAATACGTTCCACGTCTGGCAGGTGCACCTGTTCCATCATGTCGATGGTGCGCTTCTTGGCCTCGGCGCGCGACAGATCGGTGTGCATGTTCAGCACCTCCTCGATCTGCTCGCCCACCCGCAGCACCGGATTCAGCGCGGTCATCGGTTCCTGAAATATCATGGCGATCCGCCGCGCCCGCAGCTCGCGCATCTGCGCGGGCTTGGCGTTGGTGATCTCAACCCCCTCCAGCTCGATCAGCCCGCCCTGTATCTCCAGCGCGTCCTTGGGCAGCAATCCCATCACCGCCAGCGAGGTCACCGATTTGCCCGAGCCGCTTTCCCCCACAAGGCAGTGGGTTTCGCCGGCGCGAATATCCAGATCAATGCCGTTCAGCACAGGATTGGCATCGGGCCGCCCTGTCAGGCCGACACTCAGCTTGCGCAGTTTCAGAACGCGTTTGGCGTCGGTGAAGTCTTTGGATTTGAATTCCATCTTATCCCTCCCGCTTTTTCATGCGCGGGTCCAGAAGATCGCGCGCGGTGTCGCCCAAAAGGTTGATCGCCAGAATGCACAGCGACAGCATCAGCCCCGGCCAGAAGATCAGCCCCGGCTTGATCTGAAAATAGCTGCGCCCCTCGGCCATGATGTTCCCCCAGGTCGGGATTTCGGTCGACACGCCCGCGCCCAGAAAACTCAGGATCGCCTCGATCAGGATCGCCGAGGCGCAGATATAGGTGCCTTGCACGATCAGCGGCGCAAAGGTGTTGGGCATCAGGTGCTGCATCAGGATTTTCGGCATCGACGAGCCCAGCGCGATCGCCGCCTCGACATAGGGCTCTTCACGCGCCGACAGCACGACCGACCGCACCAGCCGCACCACGCGCGGCACTTCGGGCACCGTGATCGCGACGATCACCGACCCCAGGCTGGGACCGTTCAACGCCACCAGCGCAATCGCCAGCAGGATCGCGGGAATGGCCATCAGGCTGTCCATGATCCGCATAATGATGCTGTCAGCGGTGCGGAAATAGCCCGCAACCAGGCCGATGATCAGCCCCACGGCCACACTGACCGCCGCCGCGCCGATCCCGATCAGCAGCGACACCCGTCCGCCGGTCATCACCCGGCTAAAGATGTCGCGGCCATAAGGATCGGTGCCCAGCAGAAATTCGGATGACGGCGGTTTCAGCCGCGCCATCGCGTTCATCGCCAGCGGATCATAAGGCACGTAAAGCGGTGCCAGCAGGGCCGCCAGCACGATAACCACAAGGATCACCGCGGCAAGGATCGGACCAATGCCGACGCGGGCCCCCGCGGGCAGGGAAAACAAGCCGGTCAGGACCTGAAAGGCACTGTGTCGGGATTGAGGAGTTTCGGCCATGTCAGTACCTGATCCTTGGGTCGAAGAATGAATAGGAAATATCAACCAGCAGGTTGACCATCACGTAGATGCCCGCCGTCAGCAGGATCATCGCCTGGATCACCGGATAGTCGCGCGCCAGAATGGCATCGACCGTCAGCCGCCCGATGCCGGGAATGTTGAACACGCTTTCGGTCACCACCACGCCCGAAATCAACAGCGCAAAGCCGGTGCCGATGATCGTCAGGATCGGCACGGCCGCATTGCGCAGCGCGTGACGGAACAGCACGACATTCTCGCGCACGCCTTTGGCGCGGGCGGTGCGGATATAGTCTTCGCCCAGCACTTCCAGCATCGACGCGCGGGTCATCCGCGCGATCAGCGCAATATAGATCGTGGCCAGCGTCAGCGACGGCAGGATCGCGCGGCTGAAGAAGGCACCAAACCCTTCCGAGGGGGCCTTGTACCCCTGCACTGGCACCCACCGCAGGTCGATCGCAAAGATCTGGATCAGGATATAGCCGATGACAAAGACCGGCACCGAAAAGCCCAGAACCGAAAAGGACATGACCAGAAAGTCGACCCAGGTGCGGTGACGCCACGCGGCAATTACGCCCATCGGCACGGCCAGCAGGACCGAAATCACGATGGTCATCAGCGCGATGTTGATGGTCGGCCCCAATCGGGCCCCGACCATTCCGGCAACCGACGTGTTCGACAACAGCGACGTGCCCAGATCGCCCCGCGCCAACTGTCCCATCCATGTCATGAATTGCGTCAACAGCGGGTCGTTCAGACCCAGGCTGTCGCGGATACGTTCCAGTTGCGCAGGTGTCGCCGCATCTCCGGCAAGGATCGCAGCCGGATCACCCGGCGTCAGGCGCAGCAGCAGGAACACGAAGATGGCGACAATCACCATCACCGGTATCGTGGCCAGCACACGCTTAAGAATATAGACGAACATGCAGGATGCTCCTTGGGGTTTGGCGGGTTGGTCGGGCGGGCCGCGTCAGGCGCGCAATATAATAAAGAAAGGGGCGCACGCTGCCGCGCGCCCCTCGGTACAGCTTATTCAGCTTCTTTGGTCACGTTCCAGAACACCGGCACCGGCGAGGGCAGCATGTTCTGGATGGTGTTGCGACGCGCCTGCGGGATCAGGTATTCGCCCATCATAAAGTAGTTGACGTTCGTCATGACGTGCTCCTGAATTTTCACCGCGATCTCTTTTTGCGCGTCGGCATCAGCGGCGGCGACAAAGGCGGCGCGCAGCTCTTCGATCTCGGGGTCTGTCGGCCAGCCGAACCATGCGTCATCCCCGCGACCGTTGACCATCACGTTGATCAGCGGGTCGGAAATCTCGGGCACCATCCAGTTGGTGAAGAACAGGTTCCAGCCACCTTCGCTGACCGGGTTCTGCTGGGCGCGCCGCTGCACGACCGACTGCCAGTCCATGGATTGCAGATCGACCTCGAACCCCGCTTCGCGCAGGGCTTGCGCTGCCACGACCGGCTGGTTGATCAGGCTGACCACATCGGTGGGCGCCATCAGCGTGATGGGGGTGCCATCATAACCGGCCTCTTCCAGCAGCGCCTTGGCCTTTTCGATGTTCGCGCCGCCTGTCAGGTCTTCGGACCCGGCTTCACTGCCCAAAGGTGTCGAGCAGCCAAAGATCGCACCACAGACGTTATAGTATTCGGGATCGCCCTGCATGGTCGCCAGCATCGACTCCTGGTCCAGTGCCGCCATCGCCGCCTGACGGATCAACTGGTTGTCGAACGGCGGCAGCAAAAAGTTGGGGCGACCAACCGCGACATAACCAAGCTGATCGCGCTTTTCGACAGTGACATCGGGGTTCGAGCTGAGGATCGGCAGCAGGTCGATCTGCACCTGTTCCAGATAGTCGATCTCGCCCGCCGACAGCGCGTTGATCGCGGTCAACGAGTCGGGCATGGTTGTCCACACGACCTTGTCGACATTGACGACTTTGCCGCCTGCCATCCACGATGCCGGCTCGTCGCGGGGCACGTAGTCGTCGAACTTCTCATAGGTCACCGAAACGCCGGGTTCATATTCATCCGCGTTAAAGACGAAGGGACCAGAGCCCACATATTCAGTAATGGTTTCATCCGGCGACGTGGCCGCAATGCGTGCGGGCATGATGAACGGCGGCACCGCCGACTGTTTCGAAATCACGTCCAACAGGGGTGCGAACGGTTCGGTCAGCGTCCAGACGACAGTTTTGTCGTCCGTCGCTTCCAGGCTGTCGGTCACGTCAAAAATCAACTGCCCGCCCGAGTCGCGCTTGCCCCAACGGGTCAGCGACGCGACAACGTCGGCACCGGTCACGGGCGCGCCGTCGTGGAACATCAGGCCGTCACGCAGGGTGAACGTATAGACCAGACCGTCGTCCGAGATCTCCCAGCTTGCCATCTGCGGCTGCGGGGCAAAATCTTCGTCCACGGCGGTCAGCACGTCATAGATCATGTAGGCGTGGTCGCGGGTGATGTGCGCGGTTGTGATAACCGGATCAAGAACACGCAACCCCGAGTGCATGACGGCTGTCAGCGTCTTTTCACCGTCCTGGGCCAGCAGCGCGCTGGGGGCCATCAGGGCCGTGCCCGTGGCCAAAGCCGCAGCAAGGCCGCGGGTGGTTTTCAAAGCAGATCTAAGTGTCAGCATTTTTGTTTCCCTTGTTGGTTTTCGTTGGTGGTTAAAAGCGCGGCAGACATGCTGCCGCGATCATGGCGTACCGGTTAGGGCACGCGCAGTCTGAAAAGCGGGGCCGTTCGGACACAGCCGCAGCCCCTCGCGCAGCCGCGTGAACGGCAGGTCGGCCGGGCTGAACGGCATCGGGCCTGGCGCGCAGGCCACGATGATCTCGCGGGCGATGGGCGCAAAGTCGGCGCGAAAGTGGGTCGAGCTTTTGACGACCACAATCGCCTGATCCTCGGCGGCGATCCCGACAAACCGGAACATCTCGCGGTCGGCCATCTGGGCGATGCGGCTGGTCACAACGACCGATACGCCGCCGATGCGCAGGCAGGCCGAGGGGCCAAGATCCAGATGCGTACCGCCGTAATAGGGGCCGGTCGCCTGCATCTTGCCATCCGACAGGAACACAACCTCGGCCTGAACTTCGACCGGTTTGATGTCGGGCAGCGCGGGGTGCCCGCCGATGCAGAAACGCGCCACCGCCCCCTGCCCAGCGGCATGGGCGTGCCGCGCGGTTTCGGGGTCAACGATCAACCCGATGGCCGCCCCTTGGGCGTCCGCGTCGATCAGCGCGCGCAGCATTCCCGTGGTGGCAGACACGCCGCCCGCACCGGGATTGTCCTGCGTGTCGGCAATCACCACCGGACCCCCGCCGGATTGCGCGACAGCCGCTTGCGCATAAGCCACGGCGGCGTCCGGTTGATAGGTGACATTGTCAAAATCAGATTCGACGGCTTCGTAAGACGCCGCAATCGCATCGGCAGCGCGGTCTGCGGCACCTTGGGTTTCGGCAAAGGCGATGGCGCAGGGGCCGCAGTCGGGAATGTCTGCCGCAGGAAAGCCCATGAACAACGACGCCGTCAGCGCGCCGTCGGCCTCGACCTTGGTCAGACCTTCGTACAGCGCACGCGCGGGCATCAAGTCGGTGCTTTGGAACGGGATCGGCACCAGATAGGACATCTGCCGGAACGCTTTGGCCGGGCGCAGCCCGTCGCGCATCAGCCGGTCCAGCAGCCGCGCCGCCGACGCGCCGGTGTCGGCCATGTCCACGTGCGGATAGGTGCGAAACCCCACCAGCACGTCGACCGCATCCACGAAGCCTTGCGAGATATTGCCATGCAGGTCCAGCGCCGCCGCAATCGGCACATCCGGCCCCACGACCGCGCGCACCCGCGCCAGAATTTCGCCCTCGCCGTCGTCGATGTGATCGGCCACCATCGCACCGTGCAGGTCCAGAAAAACACCGTCCAGCGGCCCCGCCGCGCGCATGCCGTCAACGATGTCGTCCAATATCTGCTCGAATGCCTGCTTGGTCACCGGTGCCGACGGGATCGCCCCCGCCCACAGCACCGGGACAACGTCCCAACCCTGCTCCGATGCCACCCGCAACGCGCCGGACATGCCCAGATTGACGCAGCGCAGGGCGTCGAACATCCCGACGCCTTTAACCAACGGCACATAGCCGCCGCCCGCTTGGAACGCGGTCAAATCCGCCGGATCGGGGGCGAATGTATTCGTTTCGTGCAGAAAGCCTGCCAAGGCTACTTTCATGAAATCCCCGCTCTCTTGCCAGCCAGTTCGTTAGGACGTCAGCTTAACAAGTGTATTGCATAGCGATACAGATGTATCGTATCTCAATCATAGGAATGATTCTTCGCTCACGTCAACATCGAGGTATTTGATGCCCAGCATTCTGCGTTCGGATTCGCCCAGGGCGACCAATTTTCAAGCAGAGGAAGACCGGCTTTTTGTACGGTCCGCCGCGCGGGCCATGCAGGTGCTTAGCGCGTTCCACCACGCCGACCGCCCTCTGAGCCTTGCGAGTATCGCCGAACGCGCGGGCATTGACCGGTCAGCGGCGCAGCGGCTGGTGCACACGCTGGTACAGTTGGGCTATGTCCGGCGCAGCGGTGACGACCGGGGCTATTTGCCGGGGCTCCGGCTGCTGGATCACACGCTGGACACCCTGCGCATGGACCCCGTGGTGCAAAAGGCGACGCCGGTGTTGCTGGAACTGCGCAAAACCGTGTCCGAGCGGGTCGACCTGAGCCTGTTCGACGAAACCCGCCTGATCTACGCCCTGCGGATGCAAAGCAAACGCGAAACCTTTTATGCAACTCTTGTCGGCCACAGCATCCCGACCTTTTGCACGGCGGGCGGCCGCGCTGTGTTGTCTGCCTTGTCCGACGACGCGGTGCGCGATGTGATCGCCCGCACACCGCTGCACGCCTATACGTCGAAAACCCAGACCGACCCCGAGCTGATACTGGACACGATCCGCACCGCGCGCCGCGAGGGCTACGCGATGGTCCAGGATGAATTCGTTCTGGGCGAAGTCGCCATCGGCGTGGTCATCACCGGACGCGACGGCAGCCCCTTGGGCGCAATCCACGTCGCGGCGTCGCTGTCGGAATGGACCCCCGACACATTCGCCCATCAGGCGGCCCCCGTGGCCATCGAAGCCGCACGCGCCATCGTCGGAAGCCTGTAGGCGCCGCGCGGGTTCACCGCTGGCGCAGGTATGCCCACACTAATTTTCGCGCAGATATGCCCACATTACTTTTCGCGCAGGTAAGCCCACATTACTTTTCGCGCAGGTACGCCCACGACACATGCCCCTTCACCGACCGCGCCCCCTTGAGCGACACCTCGCACCAGCGCGTGCCGCCGGTCTGCGTGCAGTTGTGCACCCGCAAGACCGTGCCGTTGGGCAGACCCAGTATCACCTTGTATCCAATACCGGGACCGGCCCGCATTTTCAGCATGTCGTCGTCGTCGACCCCCGTTACTTCGTAATATCCAAACGGCGCGGCAACTGCCGACCCTGCGGGGATTAACGTCGCCAGCATCGCTGACGCAACTGCAAGAAGGATGGCTTTGCGCATCTTTGTCTCCTGTATACTGCCTCGGCTTTCTTCGTAGACAGTCCGCCCTCCAAAAGGAACCACGAGATGCATCCATCGGCGGGATTGGCCCCCTCAAAATCGCCGACCACGCCATATGCATCTTTTATTTGCCTGCACCGAAGCCTAGCTTCGCCGCAAATCAGACTTGCAAAGGAACTGAACGATGGCCGACAGCTCAGGCACCCGCACCAAGGTCACGACAAGCCATTGGGGGGCCTTCGAGGTTGATGTGGAAAACGACCGCATCGTTGCAACGCGCCCCTTTGCCGCCGATCCCCACCCTTCGGCCATTCCCGACATCCTGCCCGCCGCGGTGCACCACCACACCCGCGTCGCCCGCCCGTCGATCCGGCGCGGCTGGCTGGAAAACCGCACCCCCACGGGCCGCGGCAGCGACGAATTTGTCGCCTTGCCCTGGGACGAGGCGCTGGACATCGCCGCCGCCGAACTGGACCGCGTGCGCAAGACCCATGGCAACACGGCCATCTATGGCGGCTCTTACGGCTGGGGCTCGGCCGGGCGCTTTCATCATGCGCAAAGCCAGGTGCACCGGTTTCTGAATACCGCCGGCGGCTATGTGGCGTCTTTCGGCAGCTATTCGACAGGCTGCGCGCAGGCCATCATGCCCCATGTCATTGGCGAGAACTTTCTGAAGTTTCTCTACGAACATCAGGACGGCTGGCAGACCATCCACGACAACACCGAAACACTGGTGATGTTCGGCGGCGTCAATCCGAAGAATGCCCAGGTCAGCATGGGCGGCATCACCGAACACGAAACCGCAGGCTGGTTCGACCGCTTTGCCGCCAAGGGCATGCGCTGCATCAACATCGGCCCACAGCGGGTGGATGCGCCACAGATGTGCGAATGGATGCCGCTGCGCCCCGGCTCGGACACCGCGTTGATGCTGGCGCTGGCCTATGTGCTGGAGGAGGAAGGGCTGACAGATCACGCATTTCTTGCGCGCTGCACCACCGGGTTTGACCGCTTTGCCCCCTATCTGATGGGCCAGACCGATGGCCAGCCCAAGACGCCCGAATGGGCCGCCCCCCTGTGCGGTGCCGAACCGGATGCGATCCGCGAACTGGCGCGGCGCATGGCCGCGACCCGCACGCTGATCACCGTCGCGTGGTCGCTGCAACGGGGCGAACATGGCGAACAGCCCTATTGGATGTCCGCAGTGCTGGCCGCGATGATCGGCCAGATCGGCCTGCCCGGTGGCGGCATCGGCTACGGCTATGGCGCGATTGGCGGCGTCGGCAAATCGCTGAAAGGGATGAGCGGCATGACCTTTTCCCAAGGTCAGAACCCCGTCAACACGGTCATCCCCGTCGCCCGCGTCGCCGATATGCTGCGCAATCCCGGGCAGATGTATGACTTTAACGGAACCCGCGCGCCCTACCCCGACATCCGGCTGGTCTATTGGGCGGGCGGCAATCCGTTCCATCACCATCAGGATCTGAACGCCCTGCACGACGCATGGCAACGCCCCGAAACGATCATCGTCAACGAACCCTGGTGGACCGCCACGGCCAAACGCGCCGACATCGTGTTTCCGGCGACCACCCCATACGAGCGCGAGGACATCGGGCGCACCAATATGGACGACTATCTGTTCCACATGCCACGTCTGATCCCGCCCGTGGGACAGGCCCGCGACGACTATGCGATCTTTGCCGGTCTGGCGGAACGGATGGGGCTGGGCGAGGATTTCACCGAAGGCAAGGACGCCGACGCCTGGATTGAAACCCTGTATCAGGAATACCGCGAGCGGGCAGCGGGGCAAGGCATCGAGGTACCCGACCTGAACGGGCTGCGGGCGCAGAACTGGGTGCATTTGCCAATCCAGCAAAGCGGCCCCAACCGGACCTTTCTTGCCCTGTTCCGCGAAGACCCCGACGGGGCGCCGCTGAAAACCCCATCGGGCAAGATCGAGATCTTTTCCCAGACCATCGACGGCTTTGGCTATGACGACTGCCCCGGGCATCCGGTGTGGCTGCCGCCGACCGAATGGCTGGGCACCGCAACAGCAGCCGCGCCGCTGCATCTGGTGTCGCCGCAACCGGGCGACAAGCTGCACAGCCAGTTGGAAAGCGCGTTAGCGGATGTGCCGGGCGCGCGGCCCGAAACGCTGGTGATCCACCCCGACGATGCCACCCGGCGCGGCGTGCAAACCGGCGATCTGGTGCGGGTGTTCAACGCACGCGGGGCGTGCCGCGCACGCGCATCGGTCAGCGACGCTATCCGTCAGGGCGTTGTCGCCCTGCCCACCGGCGCATGGTTCGGCGACCCCGGCGGCAACATGGACCCGCACGGCAACCCCAACACGCTGACCCGCGACCTTGGCACCTCGCGGCTGGGTCAGGGATGCAGTGCGCACACGGCGCTTGTGGATGTCGCCAAGCTGGACGCCTGACCGCCGCACATCAGACAGCCCGCGCGCGGGCTGTCACCGGCCCGCACGCCGGCTGCGCAAAGATTTTGATGCAGCGCAAAAGGTTTCTTAAACATTTTCCCCCACATTCCGGCGCACCACTTGGGAAATGCGTCACGTGCGAATGTCGGCTTTCACTCTAACGCGTCCACAGCGACGCTGCCGCGACCGAAACTGTGCCGTGCTTGCGACACAGGGCCTGCGCACAGGTCGGCGCCCCTTTATCTGCGTGCCTTTGCGCCCCGTCACATCACGACCGCGTGGGGGCGCCTGATGTCAGCGTTCGAAGTGTACCTGTATTCTCTGGACAGCGTGACCTCGTACACCGGTCCGGGGTCCTTGTTCCCCAACAGTTCGCTGGGAAATACAAGCGTTGCCGGCACCGTCACCTTTGGCGATCTGACCGGGGAGAAAATCATTGTCCACGACAACGATCCCGACTTCAATGACGGCGACACCGGCGTGCTGGGGATCGGCGGGCAAACATCGGAAAGCTCGGGCAGCCTGTTCAACCTGACAGGGTCCAGCGAAACCGAATACTCTTATACCCTAACCGATCCGGGCACGGGCGACACGATCAGGATCTATGCCTTCACCTCCTCGGACTTGCTGGGGCTCAGCAACAACGTCGTCGGTTTCGTCGCAGACGGAGTGATCGACCCGAATGTCACCTATTCCATTGCCTATGACCAAGGGACGCCAAGTGTACCCTATTCCTCGCTGGTCATCTGCTTTGCCGCAGGCACCTGCATCGCCACGGGCCCCGAAGCGGTGGCCCGGGTCGAGGACCTGAGGATCGGGGACAGGGTGCTGACCGCCGATCACGGGCTATGCCCGATCCGGTGGATTGGCGCCCGGCACCTGTCGCAAACCGCGCTGGCAGCGTCCCCCTCGGTCCGCCCGATCCGCATTCGCGCAGGCGCGCTTGGCAGGGAACTGCCTGAAACCGATCTGATTGTCTCGCCGCAGCACCGCGTTCTTGTCAGGTCCGGCATCGCGCAGACCCTGTTTGGCGCGCAGGAAGTCATGGTCGCGGCGAAGCACCTGACCACGATCAACGGCATCGCCCGCGTTGATGATCTGACACCGGTCAGCTATTTTCACCTGCTGCTGGACGCCCACGAGGTCATATTTGCCAACGGCGCCGAAACCGAAAGCCTGTTCGCTGGGCCACAAACCCTGAAAACACTGTCTGCCGCCGCACGCATTCAGATTGACGCCCTCGGCATGGATCTGACCGAACCGCCGCCGTCCTGCCGCCTGCAAATATCAGGCCATCAGGGCCGCGCACTTGCCCTGCGGCATCGCAAGACCAACACGCCGCTGGTGTCATGCGGGCGGATATACCGGGGCGTGACCGGTCAGGGCGACGTCAGACAACCGTCGGCGTAAATCCTGCCGCATCCAAGGCCGCGCGTGCGGTTTCGGCGTCGCCTGCGACCTGAACGATGTGCGTCGTCAGATCGACATCGACCGCAGCCTCCGGCAACGCTTGCGCCAGGGCACCGCGCACGGATTTTTCGCAATGTCCGCATGTCATGTCCGGCACGTGCAAACGGGCGGCGGTTCGGGGGATGGTGTCGCTCATGGAAAATGTCCTTTGTTCGGCCCGCGCGGGGGCGGCGCATCTGCGTTCTTCGATACAGATGGGGGTTCCACCTGCTGGAGTGTCAAGGACGCACAAATTAATTTCACCCCACCCCCTTTACCTTCCAGCAACTGTAAACCCTATGTAGGGGGCAATCATCCACCACCGGACGGAAAGCACAGCAATGGAAACGGCACATACCCTATCTCTGCGCGTCGACGACATGTCTTGCGCCTCGTGCGTCGGACGGGTCGAAAAGGCGCTGAATGCCCTGCCCGGCGTGCAGTTGGCCGAGGTGAACCTTGCCACCGAATCCGCCCGCGTGCGCCACGATGGCAGTGTCTCGGCCACGACCTTGACGGGCGCGCTGGACGCCGCCGGTTATCCCGCCCGCACGCTGGACACCACCATCGAGGTTTCGGAGATGAGCTGCGCGTCCTGCGTGGGCCGTGTGGAAAAGGCACTGATTGCGCTGCCGGGCGTCACGCAAGCACAGGTCAATCTGGCCACCGGGCGGGCCGATGTCCGTTATGTTGACGGCACCGTCACGCCGTCAGACATCGCCGCCACGGCGACACAGGCGGGGTATCCCGCAAAGGTCCATGCCGCCGGCCAAACCGATGACACCGTCACCCGCAAGGAAGAAGAGGCTGCCGGATTGCAACGTGCCGCCCTGCTGGCCGCGGCGCTGACGCTGCCGGTCTTCGTTCTGGAAATGGGCGGGCATATGATCCCTGCCTTTCACATGTGGATCCACAACACCATCGGCACGCAAACGTCGTGGATCATCCAGTTTGCGCTGACCACGCTGGTGCTGATCGGACCGGGCCGCATGTTCTACGCCAAGGGCATCCCTGCCCTGCTGCGCGCCGCGCCCGATATGAACAGCCTTGTCGCCGTGGGCACGCTGTCGGCCTACCTGTACTCGGTCATCGCCACATTCCTGCCAGCACTGCTGCCCGACGCCGTGCGCGCGGTCTATTTCGAAGCAGCCGCGGTCATCGTCGTGCTGATCCTGATCGGCCGCTGGCTCGAGGCGCGCGCCAAGGGGCGCACAGGCGCGGCCATCCAGAAGCTGTTGGGGCTGCAAGCGCACACCGCCAATGTCGAACAGGACGGCCAGATCGTCGAACGGCCCATCGACGACATCCGCACGGGCGACATTCTGGTCGTGCGCCCCGGCGAACGTGTGGCGGTGGACGGCACGGTTGTCGACGGCGACAGCCATGTCGATGAAAGCATGATCACCGGCGAACCTGTGCCTGTTCTAAAAAGCACCGGCGCCACGGTGACCGGCGGCACGGTCAACGGCGCGGGCGGCTTTCGTTTTCGCGCAACGCGGGTCGGCGGTGACACGACGCTGGCCCAGATCATCCGCATGGTCGAACAGGCCCAGGGCGCGCGGCTGCCCATTCAGGGTCTGGTAAACCGGATCACCCTGTGGTTCGTCCCCGCGATCATGGCCGTCGCCGCGCTGACCGTGCTGGCGTGGCTGTTGCTGGCCCCGTCGCCCGCGCTGACCTATGCGCTGGTTGCGGGCGTGTCGGTGCTGATCATCGCCTGCCCTTGCGCCATGGGTCTGGCCACCCCCACGTCGATCATGGTCGGCACCGGACGCGCGGCGGAACTGGGCGTGCTGTTTCGCAAGGGCGACGCGCTGCAAGAGCTGTGCGAGGTCACAGTGGTGGCACTGGACAAGACCGGCACCGTGACCGAAGGCCGCCCCGAACTGACCGATCTGGTGCTGGCCGAAGGGTTTGACCGTGGCCAGGTTCTGGCGCTGATCGCGGCGGTCGAAGGACGGTCGGAACATCCGATTGCCCAGGCGATTGTCCGTGCCGCACAGGCCGAAGGCGCGGCGCATCAGACTGTCGAAAGCTTCACCGCAATCGCCGGCTATGGCGTGCGCGCACAAGTGGACGGGCGCGACGTGCTGGTGGGCGCGGACCGTCTGATGGCGCGTGAAGGCGTCGACACCGGTGCACTGGCGCAGGTCGAAACCTCATTGGCCCGCGCCGGACGCTCGGCCCTGTTCGCCGCCATCGACGGGCGCATTGCCGCCGTCATCGGCGTGGCAGACCCCGTGAAACCCGCCAGCGCCGCCGCCATCGCTGCCTTGCGCGCCCAAGGGTTGCAGGTGGCCATGATCACCGGCGACAAACGCGAGACAGCCGAGGCAATTGCCAGCGAGCTGGGCATCGACCACGTCATCGCGGGCGTTCTGCCAGATAGCAAGGTCGCAGCCCTGAACACCCTGCGCGAAGGGGGCCGCAAGGTGGCCTTTGTCGGGGATGGTATCAACGACGCCCCCGCGCTGGCCCATGCGGATGTCGGCATTGCCATTGGCACCGGCACCGATGTGGCGATTGAATCGGCGCATGTGGTGTTGATGTCGGGGGATTTGCGCGGGGTGGTGAACGCCTTTGCCGTGTCGCGCGCGACCATGCGCAACATCCGGCAGAACCTGTTCTGGGCCTTTGGCTACAACACCGCGCTGATCCCCGTGGCGGCGGGTGTGCTGTACCCTGCATTCGGCATCTTGCTGTCGCCGGTGCTGGCGGCGGGGGCGATGGCGCTGTCGTCGGTCTTTGTCCTGAGCAACGCGTTGCGGTTGCGCGGGGTCAAGGCGCAGATGGACGAAAACGCCGCAGTGTCCCAACCCGATGCGGGTGCAAATGCGGTTCCGGCAGCGGCAGAGTAACGGGCCGCGCCCCGCGCATTGACAGGTCAGGCAGGTTTCGGGGCGTGGCTGTGGCCATGGTCGTGATCATGATCATGATCATCCATTTCCCCGGCATCCGGGTCCAGCGCGCAGGTCACATCGCCCTGGCCAAAGTCCACTTCGATGGTGGAATGGGCAATGCCGTAGTCCTGCGCCAACAATGCCTTGACCTCGGACAAGGCTTTCGCCGCATCGGTCCCATCAGCCAGCTGCACATCCATCGTCGCCACAGGCTGCCCCGAGGTGATCGACCACACATGCACATGGTCCACATTGACCAACCCCTGCACCTGCGCGACCAGCGTCTGCTTCAAATCCGACACCACGACGTTCCCCGGCGTGCCTTCCATCAGCACGTTCAGCGACGCCTTCAGCAGCGCCCAGGCCGACCGCAACACGATGGCCGCCAACAGCACCGACAGGATCGGGTCAATCGGGGTCCAGCCGGTGAAATAAATGGCAACGGCCGCAACGATTGCGGCGACAGACCCCAGCAGGTCGCCCATCACATGCACCATCGCGCCCCTGATGTTGACGTGTTCGGTGTCACCTTTCATCAGCATCCAGAAGACACCGCAATTCACCACCAGCCCCAGAACCGCAATCACCAGCATCGGCCCCGCCAGCACGGGCGCAGGCTCCAACAGACGTTGCACCGCCTCGTAGGCGATCCACAGCACCAGCAGGATCAGCGAAATCGCGTTGATGAAGCCCGCAAGGATCTCGAACCGCATGTAGCCAAAGGTGCGCTTGTCATCCCGCTTGCGACGGCCAAACCGGAAGCCGGCCCACGACAGGGCCAGCGCGGCGGCATCGGTGAACATATGCCCCGCATCCGCAATCAATGCCAATGACCCGGACAACAGCCCGCCGATCAGCTCGGCGAACATGAATCCGAAGGTCAGCAAAAAGCCGACCAGAACCACTTTTTCATTGCTGGCACTGACATCGGGGGCGTGGCTGTGCACCCCGTCGTGGTCGTGGCCTGCATGATCATGGTCGTGGCCGTGGTCGTGATCATGGTCGTGGGGCATATCAGGTGCTTTCATTCGGCTGGGCTGCGGTTCAGAACACGACGACACCCATCAGCCTAACAGCGCGAAATGACAGCCTCAAGGCGCCGGCCCCTGTTGTGATCACGGGGGCGTTGCCCGCTGTCAGCCTGCAAAGCCCGCGGCGCAAAAGCGGACAAGATGAGCAATCTGCTCCTCCTCGGACCCATCCCCCGCCCCCAGATCGCCAATCCGGTTCTTCGAGGTCAGCAACGCAAGCATGGCCGAGACGGAAAAGACGAAGCCAGCAGCCACCTGCTGTCTGGACACATCCGGCAACTGCAACAGGATTTCCGCGATGAATACAGCGGCGGTGGGGTCAAAGTACTGCGCAGACAGGTCGCGCCAGCGGTCATCGACCGACACAAAGGCCACCAGCCGTGCATAATCGCGCCAGCGCGGATCTTCCGCCGACAGCGTGAAAAAGGGGCGCATGAAGGCATCCAGAATGTCGTGCAGGGTCATGGCCTGCCCGCCCCGCGCCTGTTCCAGCGCCTCCAGACGGGTGCGCGCCAATGCCTCGGCCCGCCGCGCGACGGCCTGATGAAACAGGGCCTCTTTGCCACCGCCGTGATGGTGGATCGTGCCGATGGGTTCGCCCGCTTCGGCGGCAATGTCACGAATCGTGGCACCATCGAAACCGCGATGGGCAAACACCTGTTCCGCCGCATCCAGAACCCGCGCGCGCGTCGCCAGGGACCGCTTCGAGGGCGCTCTTTTCCGTTTCGCATCAGTGGCTTGATCAGGCTTCATAAATTTACCTTGCCTTATTTTGAACATCTGTTCAATCTAAAATGAATACGGGAGGAAGATATGACAGGCACAGGTGAACGGCTGGCCCTGATCGGGGCCGGCCCCATGGGTCTGGCAGCGGCCAAGCTGCTGTCCGAAAACGGCATCGCCTTTCAGGGGTTCGAACTGCATTCCGGCGTCGGCGGGCTGTGGGACATAGATGGGCCGCTGTCCACGATGTACGACTCCGCCCATCTGATCTCGTCCAGGAAAATGACCGAGTTCGCAGATTTTCCGATGCGCGACACCGCCGCCGAATACCCGTCGCACCGCGAGATGAAGCAGTATTTCAGCGCCTTTGCCGAAAAATTCGACCTGAACCGTCACTATCGCTTCGGCGCCAGGGTGCAGTCCTGCGTGCCACTGGGCGGTCCCGGCGGCGGCTGGCGCGTGACATGGCAGGACGCACAAGGCGAGCACGCCGAAGAATTTTCCGGCCTGTTGATCGCAAACGGCACGCTCAGCACCCCAAACCTGCCCGAGTTCAAGGGCGACTTCAGCGGCGAACTGATCCACTCCTCGCAATACCGCGCGGCCAGCCAGTTTGACAACAAACGGGTGCTTGTGATCGGTGCGGGCAATTCGGGCTGTGACATTGCCGTGGACGCGATCCATCACGGGGTCTCTTGCGATTTGTCGATGCGGCGGGGCTATTACTTTGTGCCGAAATACGTTTTTGGCAAACCCGCCGACACGCTGGGCGGCGCGATCAAATTGCCCATGGCGCTCAAGCGGATCGTGGATGGCACCATCCTGAAATGGTTCGTCGGTGATCCGCAGAAATACGGGTTCCCCAAGCCGGATTACAAACTGTACGAAAGCCATCCTGTGGTGAATTCGCTGGTGCTGTACCACGCAGGTCACGGCGATCTGACGGTGCGTCCCGACATCGACCGATTTGACGAACAAACCGTGCATTTCAAGGATGGCACCAGCGCCGACTACGACATGATCCTGGCGGCGACGGGCTACAGGCTGGACTATCCGTTTATCGACAATGCGCACCTGAACTGGCAGGGCGACGCGCCGCATCTGTACCTGAACTGTATGCACCCCGAACGCGACGATCTGTTCGTGCTGGGCATGGTCGAAGCATCGGGACTGGGCTGGCAGGGGCGGCACGAACAGGCGGAAATGGTCGTGCGCTATATCAAGGGGCTGCGGCAAGGGTCGCGCGCGGCCAGAACCTTGCAGGACACCAAGGCGCGCGGGTTCACGCGGGCCACCGGCAGCGTGCGCTACATCGACCTGCCCCGCATGGCCTATTACGTCGACAAGGCGACCTACCGCAAAGCAGTGACCGGCTGGATCGCAAAACTCGCAGGGGACCGCCATGATGGATGACGCGGTCGTCTCGTTCTCGGCCGGATCGTTGATGCTGCTCAACGGCATTCTGGCCGTGGTGATGTTTTCCATCGCCATTGATCTGAAACCATCCGATTTCCGGGCGTTCACCAAGGCCCCCAAACCCCTGATTGTCGGGCTGCTGTCGCAATTCGTGCTGTTGCCGGTCCTGACCTACCTGCTGGTGATCGTGGTGCAACCGCAGGCCTCGGTCGCGCTGGGGCTTATTCTGGTGGCGGCCTGTCCGGGCGGTAACATTTCAAATTTCATCACCCATCGGGCGGGCGGAAACACGGCGCTGTCGGTGTCGATGACCGCCTTTTCCACCGTGGGGGCAATCCTGCTGACCCCTTTCAATATCGCCTTTTGGGGCAGCCTGTACGCCCCCTCTGCCAGCCTGTTGCGCAGCACGCAGATTGATCCGGTGAACATTGCGATCACCGTGGGGCTGATGCTGATCCTGCCCCTGATCCTCGGCATCACCCTGAACAACAGACGCCCCGCCCTGACCGCCCGGCTGCGCGGCCCGCTGCAACTGACGTCGATGGCCATTTTCGTGGGCTTCGTGGCCATCGCCCTTGCCGCGAACTGGTCCACCTTTCTGGCCTTTGCCGGTGGCATCGCGGGGCTGGTGATGGTCCACAACGCGCTGGGTCTGGGCGCAGGCTATGCGCTGGCCACCCTTGCAGGGCTGACGCCATTTGACCGCAGGGCGGTGACGATTGAAACAGGCATCCAGAACTCGGGGCTGGGGCTGGTGCTGATCTTCGGCTTTTTCGGGGGCTTGGGCGGCATGGCGGTTGTTGCCGCCTTCTGGGGCATCTGGCACGCGATTTCGGGGCTGGTGCTGGCCCAGCTTATGTCGCGCACGCAGGCAGGCCGATGACCTGCATCCTGATCACTGGCGCCGCAGGCATGGTCGGGCGCGCCTTGGTCGGGGCCTTGGCGGGCCACGATGTCATCGCAACCGACCTTGACCGTGCCACGCTGCCACCGGATGTGACCTTCCGGCCCATGGATGTGACCGGCAGCGACCCCGGCACGGTGATCGCCGCCGAGCGGCCCGATGTGGTGGTGCATCTGGCGTCAATCGTGACCCCGCCACCCGGCATGACCCGCGCACAGGCCTTTGCCGTGGATGTCACCGGCACGCGCAATGTCGTGGCCGCCTGTGTGGCCCACGGGGTCAAGCGGCTGGTCGTCACCAGCTCCGGCGCGGCCTATGGCTATCACGCCGACAATCCGGTGCCCCTGACCGAGGACGCGCCGTGCCGTGGCAATCCCGAATTCGCCTATGCCGACCACAAACGTCAGGTCGAGGATATTCTGGCCGATGCCCGCCGCGACCATCCGGCGCTGGAACAGGTCGTTTTGCGCGTGGGCACCGTGCTGGGCGCCGGCACCGACAACCAGATCACCGCCCTGTTCCGGCGCAAAAGGTTGCTGGCAATCCGCAACAGCGACAGCCCGTTCGTGTTTATCTGGACCCGGGATCTGGCCCGCATCGTGGAACGTGCCGCAACCACCGGCCCTGCGGGGATTTATAACGTGGCGGGGGATGGCTGGTTGTCGGTCGATGAACTGGCACAGGCCCTTGGCAAACCGATCCTGCGGCTGCCCGCCTGGACGCTCAAGACGGCGCTGGCCATCGCGCATCCGCTGGGATTGTCGCAATACGGACCCGGCCAGGTCCGGTTCCTGCAATACCGGCCGGTTCTGGACAACACCCGCCTGAAACGCGTCTTTGGCTACACGCCCGAACTGACCTCGGCGCAGGTGTTCGATCTGTGGAAAACCAAGGCGGGCCTATGAAGACGGCTGTCATATCGGGTGGCAACGGCGGATTGGGGCGGGCGCTGGCGGCACAACTGGAACATCAGGGCTGGCACTGTGTCTTGATGGACATCGACATTGGCGGGCTGGAGCCTTCGCCCAGCCGCACCCCCGTGGCCGTTGACCTGACCGACGCCACCGCGCTGGCGCACACGGCAGAGCAGATCATCGCTGCGCGGCCTTCGATCGACATGGTGATCTACAACGCCGGCGTGTCGCAGATCGGCGCGTTCGCCCAAGCCGACCTGGCAAGCCACCGCCGCGTGTTCGACATCAACTATTTCGCGGCAGTGTCCATGGCGCAGGCATTCCTGACGCCGGTGCGCGACAGCAAGGGCACGCATCTTGCCATCTCGTCCGTCGCCGGATTTGCCCCCCTGCACGGGCGCACCGCCTATGCCGCGTCAAAACACGCGATGCAGGGGTTTTTCACATCGCTGCGCTCGGAAGAGGCCGCGCATGGCGTGCGTTGCCTGATCGCCGCCCCCAGCTTTGTGGCGACCAACATCGGCAACGCCGAACGCACCGATAACGGGATCGTGCGGCCCGGCTCGGCGGCGGACGGGATCGACTATATGTCACCGCAAACAGCCGCCACGGTGATCCTGAACGGGGTCCGCAAGGGGCAACAGTTCATCCCCGTTGGCCGTGTGGCCCGTCTGGCCGCATGGATCATGCGCCTGTCACCGGGTCTGTACCAGCGTCTGATGCGGCGCAACATGACCGGAAAGTGACGGCTGACGACGTGGGGCGCCCGGTCGGGCCACACCATCAGTCGGCGCTCAGGCGGTCCGATGCCTTGGTCACGGCCACATGCAAAAGCAACGTCATGATGGCAAGCGCAAACAGGCTGGCGAACATCAGGTCCGTCTTGGCGCGCCCGTTGGCCAGCAGCATCAGGTATCCCAGCCCCTTGGACGCACCGACCCATTCACCGATGACAGCACCGATAGGGGCATAGACAGCGGCCAGTTTCAGCCCGGTGCCCAAGGACGGCAGGGCATGGGGGATCTTGATCCGGCGCATCACCTGCCAGCGCGTGCCGCCCATGATACGGGCCATGTCCAGAACCCCCGCAGGCACCCGTGTCAGCCCGTCGTAGAACGCGGATGTGACCGGAAAATAGATGATCAGCACGGCCATCACGACCTTGGACGCGATCCCGTAACCGAACCAAAGTGTCAGCACCGGCGCCAGCGCAAACACCGGCACCGCTTGGGTAAAGACCAGAACAGGCATCACCAGACGGTGCAGACGCTGGGATGCCGCCAGCAGGATGGCCGTCAGCGCGCCCGCTATGGTGCCGATGATCAGGGCGATGACAACCTCGCTTGCGGTCACCCAGGCGTTTTCAGCGATCAGCATCCGGTTGGCCCAGGCCGCCTGCCCCACCCGCAAGGGCGACGGCAAGATGAACGGCGGCACAGCGGTGATCCACACAATCCCCTGCCACAGCAACAGCGCGAGGCCAGCCGCTGCCAAAGCATAGCGCAGGCGTATCATTCCGCGCCCCTGAGATACGCCAGCAGTGCGGCCTGACAGGCAACAGTGTCCGGCGCGTATTGATCGCGGACCGGCGGACATGATGGCAGCGCCCAAGGGGTCGCGGCCTCGGGGGACAGCACGATGATCTGATGCCCCAGCCGGACAGCCTCGGCCGGATCATGGGTCACCAACAGGATCGTCTTGTCCTTCAGCAACCGGGCGGCAAGGTCCTGCATATCGGCGCGCGTGCCGGCATCCAGCGCCGAAAACGGCTCGTCCAGCAGGACAACGGGCCGGTCTTCCATCAACGTGCGGGCCAGTGCCGTGCGCTGGCGCATCCCGCCGGACAGCGCCTGCGGCGTCTTGCCCGCATGGTCCGACAGCCCGACGCAGGCCAGCAGGTCGCGCGCCTTGTGCAGGTCAGGCGTTTGACCGCGCAGGCGCGCGCCCAGCACGGTGTTTTCCAGAACGCTCAGCCACGGCAACAGCATGTCCGATTGGGCCATTACACTGACACGCCCCGCCAGCGGCAGCCCGTCCGAAGTGGCAATCTGTCCCTCGAAATCACCCGCCCCCGCCGATCCGGCAATCAGGCGCAACAGCGTGGATTTGCCCACGCCCGACCGGCCCAGCAGACAGGTCCATTGGCCCGTAGGCAACGTCAGATCAATCGACGAAAACAAGCGTATGCCGTCGATATGGCAGGCCCCGCAAAGATGGATGGACGGTGCCCCTGTCACGCGCCGCGCAGCCCCATGTCCCAGAACGCGACCTCTAACCGGGTGGCCGTGGCAAAGCGGGCCTGCAACTGCGGCCATCGTGCCGAGGTGGCAAAATCCGGCCCCAACCGGCGCAGCACCGCGTCGTCGATCATCTGCCCGACCGAAGCCATCACATGCTGATAGTCCGCATCGGCATAGGTTTCGATCCAGTCCCGGTAGGGCGTGCGCGCGTCGGCTGCGCCCGCCAACCGCGTCCCGATCTCGCCGTAGCCGAAACAACAGGGGGCCAGTGCCGCCATCAGATCAAGGAAATCGCCTTGCAACCCTGCGTCCATCACATAGCGGGTGTAGGCGACGTTCTCGATCTCTTCGGTGGCGGCGAACAGCGTGGCTTCGTCAATGTCGGCTTTGGCGCAGATTTTGACGTGCAGGGACATCTCGTGATTGACCAGCGCGTCGACTGTGGCAGCGCAGGCACGCATTTCGGCAAGGGTCTCGGCCTTGACCACGCCCAGCGACCAGGCCCGCGCAAAATGTACAAGAAACAGGTAATCCTGTACAAGATAATGCAGGAACGCAGGGCGTGGCAGCGACCCGTCGCCCAGCCCCTGAACAAAGGGATGGTGGGTATAGGCGCGCCACTGATCCGCGCACCCGTCGCGCCACTGTGCAAAGGCGGCCCCGTAAGCTGCGCCGGTCATGGCGCGGTCACGTCGATGGCGATGGCATCGACCGCAAAGGGCGCGTCGATCAGGCCCGCGTCATGCAGGAACGTCTCGAACCGGGCATAGCGGCCCGCGTCCATCGCGGCCGGACGCAGGGCGAAACGGGGCAATGTGTCGGTCCACGCAGCGGAGTTCAGCGCGTCGTTCAGCTCGGGTGCGGTGGCGGCAAAGACTTCCCAACTCTCCACCGGATGGTTGATAATGTACTGGGTCGCCTTTTCGGTCGCGGCAAGGAAACGCCGGATCATATCCACATCCATCGTGTCCCTGTTGGCCACGTAGATCAGTTCGTCATAGGGCGGCAGGCCTTCTTCCTCGACGTAGAAACAGCGGCCCGGCACACCTTCGATGTCCATCTGGTTCAGCTCGAAATTGCGAAACGCGCCGATCACGGCATCGACCTGTCCCGACATCAGCGACGGGGACATGGACCAGTTGACGTTGATCAATTCGACGTCGTCCAGCGACAGGCCATGGGTTTTCAGGATCTGCCCCAACATCGCCTCTTCAATGCCGCCGACGGAATAGCCGACCTTGCGGCCCTTCAGGTCGGCGGGGGTGGCGATGGGGCCATCGTCCAGCACAAGCAGGCAGTTCAGCGGTGTGGCCACCAGCGTTCCGACCCGTTGCAGTGGCAAGCCTTCGTGGATTTGCAGGTGCAACTGCGGCTGATAGGAAATCGCAAGGTCGGCCTGCCCCGCCGCGACCATCTTGGGCGGGGCCGAGGGATCGGCGGGGGCGATCACCTGAACCTCAAGGTTTTGTTCGGCAAAGTAGCCCTTTTCCTGCGCGATGATGACAGGGCCGTGGTCGGGGTTCACAAACCAGTCCAACATCAGGGTAACCTGATCCTGCGCATAAAGCGGGGCGGTGATTAGCGACAGCAAGCCTGCAAGGATAACGGATTTCATGGGGGGATCTCTTTTATTTGGCGTAAAGCGTGGCGAAGTGGTGGGTGGGGCCGTGGCCCGTGCCCACGGACAGATCGCCCGCATGGGCGACGGCGGTCGAGACATAGGTCTTGGCAGCAAGCGTGGCGTCGGCAGGCCCAAGCCCCCTTGCCAGTTGCGCCGCAAGGGCCGAGGACAGGGTGCAGCCCGTGCCATGGGTGTTTGCCGTGCGGGTGCGGGGGGCGTCGAACCACACCACGTCTTGCGCTGTGACCAGACAATCGGGGCTGGAGGCACCGCTCAAATGACCGCCTTTTATCAACACGGCCTGCGGCCCCAGCGCGCACAGCGCCACGCCCTGCTTCACCATGTCGTCGCGCGTGGTGGCGGCTTCGACGCCCAGCAAATGCGCCGCCTCGGGCAGGTTCGGGGTCAGCACCGTGGCCAGCGGCAGCAACCTGTCCCGCAGGGCCGCAACCGCGTCGGGTTGCAACAGGGTCGCGCCACCCTTGGCGATCATCACCGGGTCCAGCACGACGGGAATGCCCGCCTGCCCGGCCAATGACTGCGCGATGGCGGCGGCCCCTTCGGCTGTGGCGATCATGCCGATCTTGATCGCATCGACGCGGATGTCGGCAAAAATCGCCTCGATCTGGCTGCGCACAAAGGCGGGCGGCACGATGTGGATGTCGCTGACCCCTTGGGTGTTCTGCGCGGTCAGGGCGGTCAGGACGGCCATCGCGTAGGCACCGTTCGCCGAAATCGCCTTGATGTCGGCCTGAATGCCCGCCCCGCCGGACGGATCGGACCCCGCGATGCTAAGAACATTGGGGATCATGGGGCACACTCGTTTTGCGCAAGAGCAAAGGCACGGGCGGCAGCGCAAGGATCGGCTTGTCCGCAAATGGCCGAGACAACGGCCATGCCGTCGGCCTTGGCCGCGTGCACTGCGCCGATGTGCGCGGATTTCAACCCGCCGATGGCGACTGTGGGCAAGGCAGAGGCGGCGACCATCTGCGCCAGCCCGTCAAAGCCGATGGGCTGTGCGTGGTCGGTTTTTGTGGGCGTTCCAAAGACCGGCCCCAGACCCAGATAGTCCACGACCGACGCATCGGCGGCCTGCACGGTTTGCACCGTCTCGCACGACAGGCCAAGGATCTTGTCCGGCCCCAGCCGTGCCCGCGCCGCTGCCGGTGCGATGTCGCCCTGACCGATGTGCGCGCCACAGGCCCCTGCGGCGACGGCAGCGGCGATGTCGTCGTTGATGACAAGCGGCACATCCCTGCCATGCAGGGCCTGTTTCAGCGCTATGGCCAGTTCAATGCGCTGTGCTGTGGTCGCGGTCTTGTCGCGCAGTTGCACCATGGTGACGCCCCCCGCCACGGCGCGCGTCACGGTTTCGACCACCCCCATCGCAGCGCACAGGTCGCGGTCGGTGACCAGATACAGGCGCAATTGGGCGCGGTGAAAGGCCATCACGCGATAACCTGCGCAAGATCCTGCGGACGGGTCGACCTCAGGGCATCCAGAAAATGCATCTGGAAACTGCCCGGACCGTTCGCAACCTTGGCGGCCGCATTGCCCGCCACCTTGAAATGCGCAAGGGCGCCCAAGGCGGCCTGAAACGCAGGACCAGAGGCGCAATAGGCGCCCATCAGTGCGGTTTGCGAACAGCCCAGCGCGGTGATTTTGGGCATCAGGGGCGAGCCGCCCGAAACCTGCGCGGTTTGCGTGCCGTCGGTGACATAATCGACCGGCCCGGTGACCGCCACCACGGCGCCCCACTGCGTCGCCAGCGCGTTTGCAGCCGATTGCGCGGCGTCCACACTGTCGCCGCTGTCGGCGCCTTTGCCGGCACCGGCCTCGCCCGCAAGCGCCAGTATTTCGGAGGCGTTGCCGCGGATGACCGTCGGACGCAGCGCCAGCAGGTCTTGCGCCGCAGCTTTGCGATAGTCCGAGATGAAATGCGCCACCGGATCAAGCACCCACGGGATATTGTGCGCGCCCGCAACGGTTGCGGCGGTGGTCATGCTGGCCAACCACGCGGACGACAGCGTGCCGATGTTGACCGTCAGCGCGCCACAGATGGGTGTGAATTCGGGGATTTCCTCGGGCGCATGGACCATCGCGGGCGATGCGCCCGCCGCCAGAACCACGTTTGCGGCGATGTTCATGGCGACGTAATTGGTGATGCAATGCACCAGCGGATTCTGGTCACGCAGGGCTGTCAGGATATCTTGGGGGGCCATGGTCTCTCCTTTTTCGCGCGGGCAAAAAGAGAGAGCAGGAACGCAATCCGCGAAACATACGACCTCCCTCCGCCAGCATTATCTGGTTCAGGTTCAAAGGGTACGTCTCAGCTTTTCAGCGCCCCTGGTGCGCTCAGGGATAGGCGGTTTGGACAGGGGCGTCAAATGCAATCCATGCGTGCGCCGCCAAGGCGGCGGCGCAGGTCAGGCGATGTGCCCCGCAGTCAGGCCGCGGTGCGCGATCCTTAGATCTTGTCGAACTGGCGGCGCAGGATGAACAGCGTGGCCAATGTCACCAGCACGCCGGACACCAGATACAACGCCGCAGCCCACAGCCCGAAGGTGCTGGCCAGAAACAGCCCCACCAGCGGGGCAAAGGCCGCGCCGAATATCCACGACAGGTTGGTGGACAGCGCCGAGCCGGAGTAGCGGCAATCGGGGGAAAACCGGTCCGGGACGATGGCGCTGGATTGACCATAAGACAGGCCGAAAATGATGAAGCCCGCAACGATATAGACCGCCGGATTGTCGTTCAGCGTGCCGATGCTAAGGCACAGCAGCAGCGTCAGCACGCTGGACCCCAGTATCACCGCGCGTTTGGAATAGCGGTCTGCCAGCACCCCGGACAACATCACGGTTCCGACCGCCAGCGCGCCGCCGACAAGCTGCCACAGGATGATCCGGTCGATGGCGTTGTCCGTGAACAGCAGCGTGTAGCTGATCGGGAAAACCGTCAGCATGTGCAGCAATGCATAGCTGGACAACGGCAGGAAAGCCGACAGCAGAATCGACCGCCATTCGGTCCGCAGCAGAAAGCCAAGCGGGGCGGATTTCATCATGGTTTCTTCATCCGAGCCGAAATTCGTGGTCAGCAGCCGAAGCCGTGCAAACAGCGACACGACGTTCACGGCCATCACCGCAAAGAACGCGAACCGCCAGCCGTATTGATAGAATTCCTCTTCGGTCAGGAAGCCGGTCAGCACGTAGAACATTGCGGCGGCGACGCAGAAGCCGATGGGCCCGCCCAGTTGCGGCACCATGCTGTAAAGACCGTCGCGGTCCTTGGGGGCGGCCGATTTAAGCTGAAGCGTCATGCCGTCCCATGATCCGCCCAGTCCCAGCCCCTGAATCACGCGCAACACGGCCAGCAGCGCGGGGGCGACCCAGCCGATGCGGTCGTATCCGGGCAGCAACCCGATGGCGACGGTCGAGGTGCCCAGCAGCATCAGGGCCACCGTGATTTTCCCCGGTTTGCCGATGCGCGGTTCCAGTTTGCGGCCAATCAGGCTGGCCACGGGACGGGCCAGAAACGCCAGCGAGAACACCGCGAACGATGCCAGCGTTGCGGGCACGGGTTCAAGGTAAGGGAAGAAAATCGCAGGAAAAACAAGGGCCGAGGCGATGGCAAAGACGAAGAAACCGAAATAGTCCGTCACCCGCGCCATCACCACAGTGGTGATGACGTCATCCAGTTGCACGGTCTGTCTCGTGTTCGAATCGACGTCGCTTGCCTTGCCCATTTTCGTGCCTGCCGCATTACCGATCGCCATGGTCCAACCCCTTCTTCGCTGTCGTTCTTAGGATAGCGGCCAAGATGGAAATCACCACAATTTCCGACAGGCGTGCTAAAATACCGCAGCCCGACCTGGGGCAGCCGTGCCAAAATACCGCAGCGATCGCGCTGTCTAAATCAGCCCCGAGTGTTATTTAGCTGCCACAGGGGAACACCCTCCGAAGAAACACACAAGAGGTCTTGGATGTCTTTCTTTCAACCCAGAACAAATCGCAGGATTGGTCGTTTCGGTTTGCTGGCGCTTGGTGCGCTGGCATTGTCGGGATGCAATCTGGTCGTCATGAACCCGGCCGGAGATGTCGCATCGCAGCAAGCCGACCTGATCATTTACGCAACCGTTCTGATGTTGATCGTGATTGTTCCGGTGCTGGCGCTGACGGTGTTTTTTGCGATCAAGTATCGCGCCGACAACGAAGACGCGGCCTATGATCCCGAATGGGACCACTCGGTCAGCCTTGAAATCGTCGTCTGGTCGGTGCCGCTGGCGATCATCATCTGCCTGGCCGGACTGACCTGGGTGGCGACGCACCGGCTTGATCCTTACCGCGACCTGCCCCGCATCACCGCCACCAAGGCCGTCGATGAAAACGTGACGCCGTTGCAGGTGCAGGTGGTGGCGATGGATTGGAAATGGCTGTTCATCTACCCCGAATACAACATCGCCACCGTGAACGAGATGGCGGTGGTCGTGGACCGCCCCGTTGAATTCAAGCTGACATCGACCACCGTGATGAACGCCTTTTACATCCCCGACATGGTGGGCATGATCTATGCGATGGCCGGGATGGAAACCGAGTTGAACGGGGTGATCAACCATGCCGGCACCTATGCGGGCTTTGCCTCGCATTACAACGGCGCCGGGTTCTCGCGGATGCGATTCGACGTCAAGGCGCTGGACGAGGCGGGTTTCGAGGACTGGACCAAAGAGGTGGCCGGTGCGGAACAGCCGTTGGACCGCGCGTCCTTTGTTGAACTGGAACAGCCCAGCATCGACGACGACGTGCATTACTACGGCTCGGTCCAAGAGGGCCTGTGGCCGCGCATCCTGAACATGTGCGTCGGTGACGACAAACTGTGCATGAACGACATGATGATGGTCGATGCGCTGGGTGGGGGCGGCATTGACGGGCTGTACAACCGCGAACTTTATCGTGGGCTTTGCTCGGCTGACAATCCCGAAGGCATGTTCGCGATCCTGCGCCCGGACCTGTCGGACCGCGCCGAAGAAATTACCACTGCCATGGACCTGCTGCCGCCCGAAACGCCGCAGATGTCCGTACCAACGGGGAACTGAACATGGCCACAGCAACCGAAACCACCGCACACACGTTTCCAGACATCGCCAATCCGGTGAACTGGTTCTGGGGCAAGCTGAACTGGGACATCTTCCCGTTCTATGACCCGCTTATTCTGGGCACTTTCATCGTCACCATGGCGCTGGGTGTCGGGGTTGTCGGCTGGCTGACCTACAAGCGGCTTTGGGGCTATTTGTGGACGGAATGGTTCACCTCGGTCGACCACAAGAAAATCGGTATCATGTATATGGTGCTGGCCACCGTCATGCTGATCCGTGGGTTTTCCGATGCGATCCTGATGCGGATTCATCAGGCGTTGGCGTCGGCTGGGCTTCTCGAATTCTTGCCGCCCTATCACTATGACCAAGTGTTCACCGCGCATGGCGTGATCATGATCTTTTTCGTGGCGATGCCGTTTATCACCGGTTTCATGAACTACGTTATGCCGCTGCAAATCGGCGCGCGCGACGTGGCCTTTCCGTTCCTGAACAACTTCAGCTTCTGGCTGACGTTTTCCGGTGTGGTTCTGGTGATGCTGTCGCTGTTCGTGGGTGAATTTGCGGCGACCGGCTGGCTGGCGTTTCCGCCGCTGTCGGGGCTTGAGTTCAGCCCCGGCGTCGGTGTCGACTATTACCTGTGGTCACTGAACATTGCAGGGATCGGCACGACGCTGTCGGGGATCAACCTGATCGTGACAATCGTAAAGATGCGCGCGCCCGGCATGACATTCATGAAAATGCCGATCTTTACCTGGTCCACTTTGGTGACCAACATCCTGATCGTCGCATCCTTTCCGGTTCTGACCGCCACCTTGGCGCTGCTGACCGCCGACCGCTATCTGGGCACCCATTTCTTTACCAATGACATGGGCGGCAACGCGATGATGTACATCAACCTGATCTGGATCTGGGGCCACCCAGAGGTGTACATCCTGATCCTGCCGATCTTTGGCATCTTCTCGGAAATCGTGCCGACGTTCTCGCGCAAGCGCCTGTTCGGCTATACGTCGATGGTCTACGCGCTGTGTGTGATCATGATCCTCAGCTATCTGGTCTGGCTGCACCACTTTTTCACCATGGGCGCGGGGGCGGACGTGAATTCGTTCTTCGGGATCACGACGATGATCATTTCGATCCCGACGGGGGCGAAGCTGTTTAACTGGCTGTTCACCATGTACAAGGGACGCATCAAGTTCGAGCTGCCGATGATGTGGGTCATTGCATTCATGATCACCTTTACCATCGGGGGCATGACCGGCGTGCTGCTGGCGGTGCCACCGGCGGATTATGTGCTGCACAACTCGTTGTTTCTGGTGGCGCACTTTCACAATGTGATTATCGGCGGTGTGGTCTTTGGCGTCTTTGCCGGGATCAACTACTGGTGGCCCAAGGCCTTTGGGTTCCACATGAACAAGTTCTGGGGACTGGTCAGCTTTTATGGCTGGGTCGGTGGATTCTGGTTCGCCTTCATGCCGCTGTATATCCTTGGCCTGATGGGCGTGACACGACGCCTGAGCCAGTTCGAGGACACCAGCTATGCGCTGCTGTTCGGCATTGCCGCGTTGGGCGTGGCGATGATTGCGGTGGGTGTGGTGGCGTTTATCATCCAGATCATTGTATCCATTCGCAACCGCGAGGCGCTGGCCTGTGACGGGGACCCGTGGAACGCACGGACACTGGAATGGTCCACGTCGTCGCCACCGCCCTACTACAACTTTTCGCATGTGCCGAACGTCTATGCGCTGGACGCCTGGGACCACATGAAGGCCCACAATGCCGAAGAGCCGCAAGAAGGTTACGTGCCGATCCATATGCCAAAACGCACGGCGACCGGCCTTGTCATCGCGGGCATGATGACGGTGATGGGCTTTGCCTTGATCTGGCACATCTGGTGGCTGGCGCTGGTCGGCTTCATCGGGTCGATCGCCTATGGCATCTACCATACCTTTGACTATGACCGTGATTTCTATTTGCAGCCGGACGAGGTCCGCGCGATTGCGAACGGGCGCAGGCCCGTGGTTCCGGCGGAGTAAACAGCCATGACAATAGCAACCCATCCCCCCGAGCCGTCCGAAGGGTTCGACTTTTACGACACCGATCCGGCCAGTCACGTCGATGGCCACCACGAGACCGGCACAATGCTGGGCTTTTGGATCTATCTGATGAGCGATAGCCTGATCTTTGGCATCCTCTTTGCGATCTATGCGGTCCTTGGGACAAACTATGCCGCAGGCCCCGCGCCTTCGGACCTGTTCGAGATTGAAAAGATCCTGTTGGCCACGGCCTTTCTGCTGTTGTCGTCGATCACCTACGGGTTTGCCGTGATCAACATGCAGCAGGGCAAGCAACGGGTCATGACCATCTGGCTGCTGGTCACCGGCGCCTTTGGCATCGGGTTTCTGACGATGGAGGTGCTTGAGTTCCACCATCTGTGGCATCTGGGGGCCGGACCGGGCGCAAGCGCGTTCCTGTCGTCGTTCTGGTTCCTGGTCGGCACCCACGGGCTGCACGTTTTGTCAGGTACGATCTGGCTGGCGGTGTTGCTGGTGCAGGTGCAAAAGCACGGGCTGAACCACGACAACAAACGCCGCATTCTGTGCCTGAGCCTGTTCTGGCACTTCCTTGACCTGATCTGGATCGGGGTGTTTTCCTTTGTCTATCTCACGGGGGTGTTGCTATGAGCGCCGAACAGCACGACACGCATGATGCACACGGGTCCTATCGGTCCTACCTGATCGGTTTTGGTCTTTCTGTTGTCCTGACGGCCATCCCGTTCTGGATTGTCCTGGGCGAAGTCGACATTCACCTTTGGCTGGCGCTGACGATCATCTTTGGTCTGGGCGCGGTGCAGATCATCGTGCATGTGGTCTATTTCCTGCACGTCACGGTGAAGGCCGAAGAAGGCTGGAAGGTCATGTCGCTGGTGTTCACCGGCATTCTGCTGTTGATCGTTCTGGTCGGGTCAATCTGGGTGATGACGCACCTGAACAACAATATGATGCCCGCACACGACCAGATCGAGCGCGTGCGCGCGCTGGAGTGAACGCCGCGCGACGCCCCGTCTGGGTTGATGCAACGATCCTGCTGCTGGCAGGCGTGATGTTTGTCAGCATGATCGCTTTGGGCAACTGGCAGATGCGGCGGCTGGCGTGGAAGCTGGACCTGATCGAAAGCGTGCAAACCCGCGCCTTTGGGGATCCGGTCCCTGCCCCGCAGGATGCGGCGCCCGAATATCTGCGGGTGTTCGCAACGGGTACTTTTGCGCATGACCAAAGCCTGCGGATCAAGGCGGTGACCGAGATTGGCCCCGGATACTGGATCATGACGCCGTTGGTGACGGATGGCATGATACTCTGGATCAATCGCGGCTTTGTGCCAAATACGCTTGAACAAGGCGCGTGGGAACGCCCCCAAGGGCAGCAACGCGTGACCGGTCTGGTGCGGCTGGACCAACCGGGGGGCACCCTTTTGGAGCGCAACCAGCCGGACACGGGGCGTTGGGTGTCTGCTGACCTGTCCGAGATGAGCCGCGCGGCAGGGCTGCGACAAGCGCAGACCGCGTATTTCATTGATTCCGAGGCCACAGGCGCAGACTGGCCACGCGGCGGTCTGACCCGCCTGACCTTCCGCAACACCCATCTGGTCTATGCTTTGACGTGGTATGCGATGGCTGCGCTGTTCTTTGTCGCCATGGGCTATGTCATTCGCGGACGTCTGACCGGATCGCACTAGTCCGCTGACATCGCGGCCCCCTTGCGGGTCCAGTCGCGTGCAATCCGTGTTCTATTTCAGACCCAACTTCCCAGACTACCGCGCGGTACTGAGCGTGGCGACGGCTGAACCCATGTCCTTGAGCCAATCGCACAACGCGTCGATCTCGCGCGCCGCAGCCTTGGAATACGCTCCTGCCCGAAGGTAGCCATGCGGTAGCCCCGTCCCATCTGTCAGGGTCACGGCGCCTCCGGAACGCATCAAGGCTCCGGCATAGGCAAGCCCGCTGTCCCGTACCGGATCGAATTCAGCAAGCGCGATATAGGCAGGGGGCAGCCCTGCGTGGCTCGATGCCAGCAAGGGCGCCGCGAAGGGGTTCGTCCTCTGAACCTGCGGGTCGGGGCAATAGGCCGAAATGCAGCTTCGCATTCGCGCCGCAGTAAGGAGTGGGCCGTTCGCCCAAGTGCGATAGGAAGGGCGGGTCACGTCGAAGTCGCAGATCGGATAGGCGAGGATCTGTCCGGCCAGCGAAAGACCCTCGTTGCGCGCGTAAAGCGTTAAGGATGCTGCGAGGTTGGCGCCCGCACTGTCGCCGCCCACAAACACCCGGCTCCGATCCACGTTAAGTTCTGACGCGTTTGACAGAATCCAGCGCAGCACGGATTGGCACTGCTGATGTGCCGTTGGAAAGCGGTGCTCCGGCGCGAGCGCATAGTCGACCGAGATCACAGACACACCGGCCCGCATCGCCAATGTCGCCGTTAGCTCCCAATGGGTCTCAGGGCTGCCGATCTCCCAGCCGCCGCCATGCATGAACAAAAGAGCGGGGCCGCAGCCATCGCCGCGTTTCTGAAACAGCCGCACTCGGACCGGGACCGGCGCACTGTCGATCCAGATCA
Organism: uncultured Pseudosulfitobacter sp.; assembly: GCF_963976325.1. Lineage (NCBI taxonomy): Bacteria > Pseudomonadati > Pseudomonadota > Alphaproteobacteria > Rhodobacterales > Roseobacteraceae > Pseudosulfitobacter > uncultured Pseudosulfitobacter sp. The sequence continues at coordinate 66,180 of NZ_CAXBJW010000008.1, read as the reverse complement.
CGCGGTCGGCGTCGAGCCGCGGGTCGGATTCGGATCGCATCACCTGTGCTTGTTTTTCTGCCACCTCCCGCCGCATGCGCGGCGATGCGGTTGGCATGTCACCCGCGATACGCGAAAGCGCCCTGATATAGCGGACCATTCCACGGTCTAACTTGGAAGGGACGTCTTCCCCGGCAGATGGTGCGTTCATTTCAGAGCGAAGGTTACTTCGATCTCGACCCCACCCCCGGCAGGCAGACTGGAGACCCCGACCGCGGTGCGAATACAGCGGACCTGCGGACCGAAAATAGAGTCGAAGATTTCCGAAGCTGCGTCGAGCACTTGGGAATGCCGGGTGAAATCCGGTTTGGCGGCAATGACCCCCCGCAGTGCGGCAACACCTGCGACACGGTCCAAAGATCCGACAGCAGCCTGAGCTACGGCAAGTGCGCGAAGCGCGCAGACCCGCGCCGCCTCCTCGGCCTGGAGCGGATCGTCGTCAGGTCCGAACGGACCGGGTATGACCCCATCCGCCGTCCTGGACAGAAGCCCGGCTGTGTAAAGGCGGTCGCCATCCCGGCGCCAGACCGCATAACGCCCCATTGCTTCTGGTTCATCCGGCAAGATCAGCCCCTGCGCCTGAAGCCGTGCTGTGGCGCACTGCACGGTATTCATGCGGGAACCACGGTCAGGCTGTGATCCAGAATGCAGGAGCCGCTCAGTCGGCAGCCCTTCTCCTCCAATCTGACCTGGATACGTGAAGGGCAGCCCATTGCCTCGCCTTGCCGGACTGTGACCTCGGAACGAGGCCTTGCCAGATTATAGTGCAGGAGCCCGTATGAGAGAGCGGAGGCCGCGATTCCTGTCGCTGCGTCCTCGGCATAGCCGGACCCCCGCGGAAACTGCCGCGCATGGAATTCGCCCGCATTTCCTACCGCGAAAGGGTAGAGGCCGGTTGAGTCAATGGCCGAACAGACTGCTGCCATTCGGTCGAAATCCGGATGTATTTCATGCAGCCGGGCGACGGAGCGCACTGGCACCAAGGTCTTCACTCGGCTGGTGCTGGCATTCAGGATTTCGGCGGCGGCAAGATCTGTCTCTTCTAGGCCCAGCACCTTCAGAACCTCCGCGCTTTGCTCTCGCGTCAAGACGGCCGTAGAGCCCTGTGGCTGACTGATCGTGATATCCTTCGCTTCTGGAACCTCAGCCTCCACCAGACCACTGAGCGTTTCGATGGTGTACGACCCCGGGGCAAGGTATCCGCGTAGCCGCATCAGCCAGAGCGCGCCGACTGTCGCATGGCCGCACATTTCCATTTCGTGATTTGGAACGAAATACCGCATGCGAAAGTCAGCGTCCTGACGCGTCGTGGCCATGACAAATCCGCACTCGTGGCCGTATTTCACCGCGACGGCGCGCAGATCCTCGCCCGACATGCCGTCAACGCCAAGACCGATTGGGGCCGGGTTTCCTCCGTTCGGACCGTCCGGGAAAACACGCACCATCTGAAATTCGGCGTGCTCTAAGGGGAAGCTCATGCGGGAAGTCATACTGTCTGTTCCGTTCGTTTGGAGGCCCGCAACCGGGCGTAGTTCAACACAAGGAAGAGGGTCGCGATAACCGCCCCGACGAGTTGCAGCGTCAACGCGGGCCAGAGCAACAGGATTGCAGATAAACCCATGGTCAGCCGCTCAAGAAGACGCAGCGGCGCGAAGGCTATTCCGACAACACCGATTGCGAATACCGCGATGGCAACCGTTCCCACCAGGGTTGCCTGAATGGCCATCCCTACGCCCTGATCGAACAGCAGACCGTGGAAGACAAACATCACCGGCATCAGATAAAGCCCCTTTCCGAGCAGCATGGCTTTAAAGCCTGTCTTGGCCGGGTTCCCCCCGGAAATGCCCGCAGCAGCATAGGCGGCGAGGCAGACAGGCGGGGTCAGCACACTGTCTTGGCTGAGCCAGAAGATCGCCATATGCGCCGCAACTGGCGGGATGCCGAGGCTTGTCAGCGCTGCCGCGCCAAAGCTTGCAACGACGATGTAAGAGGCCGTAACCGGCAGCCCCATCCCGAGGAACAACGAAATAACAGCCAGAAGCACAAGGATCAGCAACGGCTGACCGTGTCCTAGTGCATTCAGGGACTGTGCCATTGCCACCACCAGCCCGGAAGTTTCAAGGCAGACGACGATCAGACCAGCGCAGATCAGCACGGTCGCGGTCGGCAGCAATGTCTGCATTGTGTCCCGCGCGATATCAAGCCAACGCGACGGCCCGAGCGGATTTGGCGTGAAAAAGCTGCAAAGGATCACGGCGCCGCAAGTCCACGCGGCTGAGTAAACCGGCGAGTATCCGATCGTCAGCAGGAAGATCAACAGAAGGATTGGCCCTAGAAAGGCCAGCCCCTGGGCCTTTCCGACGGGCTTTGGAAGATCCTCTTCCAGCACCGGTTTCAGCAGCCCGGCCTTTTTCAGTTCGAGGTGAATGTTGAAGGAGATAGAGAAGAAAAACAGCAGCGCCGGAATGATCGAGATCAGGACAAGTTCTGTGTAAGGCACGCCGATCCAGTCCGACATGATGAAAATGCCCGCGCCCATGATTGGTGGCGCAAGCTGTGAGCCGGTGGATGCCGCCGCCTCGACACCGCCCGCCAGTTCCCGGCTTAGCCCAGCCTTCTTCATCAACGGGATCGTGATGGTGCCGGTACCGGTAACATTGGCGATAGCGCTTCCGCTGACTGTGCCCATCGCAGCGCTCGACAACACCGCGACATGGGCCGAACCTCCGGGGATCCGTCGCATCAGGCGCATGGTGCCTGAAATGATGAAATCCGTCGCCCCCGCAAAGCGCATCAGCGAGCTTAGCAGGACAAACATGAAAATGATTGTGGCCGAGATCGTTACAGTGGGGCCCAGCAACGCACCGTCCTGCCAAAACACCCGGAAAGCCATGCGGTAGGCCGAAAGACCACCGAACCAGAACATCCCGTCGAACAACGGACCAAGCCAGAGCACGTAAGCGATGGCAATGACCGCAATCCCCGGGATGAGCCATCCGACGGCACGACGCGTGAGTTCCAGCACAAGCAGAACCGCCGCCAAAGCGATCACCTGATCGGTCACCGTCAGGTAATGGCGTTCAAACACAGCCGCTTCGTTGAGAATGAAATAGATACCGGTCACAAATCCCGCACAGGCCAGCGCAAGGTCTAGGGCATTTTGTACTCGGTTACGTTGCTTGTTGGCAAAAACCAAAGGAGCGGAGAACCCGAGCGCCATCACCGCCGAAAGGTGCCAGGCATTCAGGAATGTGTCGGCCACGGGCACGAACAGGATGCAGGTGACGTGCAGTGCGATCGCCGCAAGCGCGGCAAGGCTCCACAGCATCACGGCCGGCGATTTCCGCCGGGTCTTTTGGATGATGTCGGTCATGAGAGCGGTCCTTTGGGCCGGAACACATGGACCACCGTGGCGGCAGTCCATATGCGGTCCGGCGGGCAGATGGTGTTATGGGCGGAGCCGGTCGGGGATGGCTATCCCGCGTTCTTCATAGAACCGTATCGCTCCGGGGTGCAGCGGCACCGGCAGCCCATCCAGGGCCGTTTCGAGCTGAATCTCCTTGGCGACCGAGGACGATTGGTGCTACCGTTCGAGGTTCGCGAAGATCAGCCGGGTGATCTGGTAGACGGTTTCCTCGGACACATCGGCACTGACCGCCAGCAGGTTCGGTTCCTTGATTGTCTGGATCGGCTCCGTCTGCCCTTGGTAGGTTCCTGCGGGGATCGTGAACCGGGTAAACATGTCCCCGGCAATCGCATTGACCTTGGCCATTTGTTCATCGGTGATATTGAGATGCGTTACATCCTCGCCAGAGGTCACATAGGCTTGCGCAATCGACGGCGTTGGCACACCCGAACTGGCATACATCCCGTCCACGCGCCCGTTCTGAAAGGCTTCGGCGGCCACATCATATTTCATGTGCAGAACCGAGAAGGCTTCATCAGGGTTGATCCCGTTCGCGTTCAGCAGCAGCCGGCTCGCCCCTTCGGTCCCCGAGTTCCGAGGTCCGATGACGAACTGGCTTCCGAAGGCGCTCATGTCAGACATGTCGCCCGACTTGATCTTGCTCTTGCGCACGACGAACTGTTCGACGTTTTGCCAAAGCGAGGCGATCGAACGCAGTTTTTCAACCTTGGGCCGCCCTTCTCTGACCCCGGTTCCCATATAGCCATCGCGGCCATAGAGCCCCATAAGGATCGCCATTTGGGCCTCGCCTGTGTCGATCAGGTCGACGTTCTCTGCCGAGCCTCCGGTGGAAATGGGAGAGAGCCGCAGGCCCTCGTCAGCCAGCTCTTCGGTCACGATTGTCGAGATTTGCACACCGATAGGATAGTAGGACCCACCGGTTGCCCCTGTCGCAAGCGTCAGGTTCTGGGCTGCCCCAGGTCCGGCGAGCACAAGCGTGCTGACCACGGCACCCAACATTCTGAATGAATACATCATTTTTACCTCCTTGTTATGGCTCGACCTTAGGAGGTTTCCGGCGCGTGGGTTTTGCAGCACCGGCCAAATTGCTTTGCGGTTCGGTTCTTTCCTAGCGTTGCGCCGCACGAAATTGCGAAGGCGTCTGATCAAAGCGGTACTTGAAAGCGATCGAAAACTGGGAAGCATTCTCGATCCCGCACATCATGGCGACCTGAAGGATCGTCCAGTGCGTGTCCCGCAATAGCTCCCGCGCCCGGATCAGGCGCAGCTCGCGCAGTGCGCCGGCGATGGACCTTCCGGTCCTTTCGCGAAACAGCCGCGACAAATGCCTGCGAGACACGCCCAGCATCTCGGCCAACGCTTCGGGGCTGATGCCCGTTTCAAGGCTCTCCTGCATCACATCCAGCGCTGCGTCCACGATTTCAGAGCCGTGATCACGCGGATGTCCGACAGCCGCAGGCTCCTGTGCCTCGATTTGAAAGATACATTCCTGCGCAAACAACTGCCCGAAGGAATGCACCTCCCCCGACGAGAGCCTTCCGCCCTGGCTGCGGCGTCGGATGATCCGGCAAAGATCGACCACATCTTCGTTCATCCGCCAGATCCCGGCGCGGTGCGCATGGCGGGCACCCATTGTTTGGTGCAGATGCGCCAGCCACTCTGAATTTAGGTAGAAGGTTATATGCTCCTGCTTCGCCCGGTTCGCCTCGGTCCGGTGAGGAATACCGGCGTCCACAAAGTAAAAAAATTTCGGCTCAAGCGCCCGTTTCAAACCCTTCTCGGCATCTATGACTGTCATTGTGCTGGCAAGTGGGATCAACAGCATCGCATGGTCTTCATGCGCATGCTCCGGCATCGCATAGTCGCGCACGTCGGATCTGAAACAGGTAAGAGTATCTATATGCGCCAAATCGACCATAGTGCGTATTCCCTTGTTCCGTGAACACGATTTCAGCTTGAGCGTGGCACGGAACTGACAGCAAGGGAACAGAGTTCCACCGGTTTTTTTACAGAGCCGCGAGAGTGCCGTTATTTGCGGCGCACTCCGGCGGCAGGCTCGCGCACCCGACGCTGGCGCGCGGCATCACCTTTAACCGCTTCCAGCAGTAACTCGGCCAGAACCTGGCGGTCGAGAGTCATCAGGTTGGCTTTATTAAATGCCTTGCTGGCCATCGGCGGCACCGCATCAACATATGGAAAAGGCGCCCATTGGGCGCCCTGTGTATCGTTCAACTTAAGGCTTCGCGAAATCTTTGCCCCGATTCCGAGACAACTTTAACCCGATTTACACCCTCAGTGGGTCCACACACCACGCCGGTTGGTGGCAAAGTTGTCGCCGTAGCCGCCGGGGCGGATGTTGGCTTTGCGTTTGTTGGGGTCCTGAACCACCGCGTCGATACCGTTTTCGCGGGCGTAATCTTCGGCCTGTTCGCGGGTGTCAAAGCGCAGGCGGACCTGTGCCTGGGTGTCGTCAGACGACGTCCAGCCCATCAACGGGTCAACCGTGCGTGCGGTGGCGGGGACAAAATCCAGCACCCAGCCCTTGGTGCGCGCTGTGCCTGACGACATGGCGGTTTTGGCGGGTTGGTAGATTCGTGCGCGCATGGACAGGCTCCTGAAGTTACAGGGTGATATATCGGCAATTTCGCCCCGTGGGGCAAGATGCGTTTTGACGCGGGGGGCGCAGCCGCTTCAGTCGCATTCGATAAAGGTTGTGAAGGCCTTGGCGGTTTCGGCCAGCGTCACCGGCGACAGCGGCTGGGCCCCCGACCGTTCGGTGTGACGCACGCCGTTCATCCGCAGATAGCGTTTGGCGACACCGCCCCGAATGGCAAAGTTGACGTTCTGGGGGATGTCGCCGATGCGTTCGGCCAGCCGCTGCGCGTCCAGTTTCGACACCACGACGCCCACAACCTGCCCCTTGTCATCCACGACGGGTCCGCCCGAATTGCCGGGCTGCACGGGGGCGGTGATCTGCATAGTGATGGAATCGCCGCTCAGGCCCGTCACCGCAGAAACCGCGCCGCGCGTTACGTTCAGCCCGCCCAATAGACCGCTGAGCGGATAGCCCAGCACGGTCACGTCCGAATTCAGGCCCGCCGCTTCGGGGGCGAACGCCGCGTAGGGCAACGCCTTGGCCGCGTCGATCGACAGCAGCGCCAGGTCATAGGTGTCCGAGACATTGCGCAGGGTCGCGGGGCGCCCGTCAATGCGCAGGTCGGTGCAGCCGTCAACCACGTGGGCGTTGGTCAGCACCAGCCCGTCCGAGCGTACGACAATGCCGGTGCCCGAGCTGCTGGCGCTGCGTTTTGGTTCGGGGCGCGTGACGGGGGCAGGTGTCGTGTCGGGCTGGGCCGCTGCACGCGGGCGGTTGACGCTGTCGCCACCGCTGGCACTGGCCACAGGGGCCGAGGGCGCAGCAACAGGCGGGTTTTCCTGATCCTGCCGGTCGATGAAATCCAACGTCGCCTGAATGTTGCGATCCAGAAATCCGCCCTGCTGAAAGCGGATCGGGGTGGCCTGCCCCTCTTGCATCGACGCGGTGACGGCGCGCACCAGATGCACGTCGCGGTCATCGGCAGACAGCACCACGGTGGACCATTGCCCGCGCAAGTAATGCGAGCGGGCATAGAGGTGACGGCCATTCGCCTTTTGCACCGCCGTGATGGCGAAATCGTCCTTGCGCAGGGAATAGGGATCGGACCCGGCTGCGGCCTCGCCGTAGACGAAGTCGTGGATTTTCTGGGCGCGGTCCTGATCGCTGGTGGTAAACGAATAGCGCAGGCTGCTGGCGGTGTGTTCCCAGTTGTTAAAGTTGCTGTCCGAACCCGCCTCTTCCGACTGTGCGGTGGGGAACAGATAGCTCATGCCCAGCAGCGCGTTGTAGTACATCTGCCAGCCGCCGCGGTCTATTTCCTCGACCAGATCGAATGCCAACCCCGACAAGTGCCAGTTGGCCGGCGCCTGCCCGCTTTCCCGAAACGCATAGGCTTCCAGCGCCTGCTGGCTGCGCTTGCCCCAGTCGCCGTCCAGCAAGCCGTTGTAGTCGCCCTGAAAGGCCAACGCGAGCTGGATGAACCGCTTGTCCTGCGTGCCCATGCGCGACGGGTCCACGGCCTGCCAGATGATGTTGTCGCCGGTGGCTGCCGCATCGAACCGTGCCGCGACGCGGGTATAGCTTTTGCCGGCCGAACACAGCGCGTCATCGGGCAGACGACCCGACGCCTTGCCTTGGGCCAGCACCGTGTCGGCACGGTCCTTGCGCACCACTTGGGCGGTGATCGCATACCAGCCGTTTTGCGACAGGTAGACCGTTGTGTCGCGGTCGGACCAGCGGGCGCGCACATCGTCAGCGGCCTGTGCCAGCGTCGGGCGCGACGACAGCACGACAGTGCAATAGCCATCGGGCACTTGGGCCAAGGCGCTGGTGGCCAAAGTCAGGGCGGCAAGGGTCAGTGAAATCAGGCGCATAAGATTGATCCGTAAAATATGTCCAAAAGGTTAACCCATGACAGACCATCGCGCCAGACCTGAGGTCACCGCTATAGGGTGTATTCCGGCACCCCCACTCTCGCCAGACGGGTTGACGCACCAGACCAGCCGTGCGTTAACAATTTGGTAACCTTTTTATATACGGACCAAATTGATGAAATTTCTTACAGTTTTTGCATTCTGCACCGCTTCGGCGCTTTGCACTCCGGCCATGGCGCGGACGCAGGGTGAACAGGTGTCACGCCCCGATCAAACGATCATCGCGCACAGCGGCGGATGTCGCAAATCGTCTCCTCCGGGCAAATGCTGCCACGGCGGGTCGCAACCGGTGCATTGCCACTAAGCCGTCTCGGCCGGATCGCAGCCTGCCCTGCGCTCTGCTGACAGTTTCTGACAGTATCGCCCCCTGCCCCCCCTTGCGTCCGCGATGAAACGGACCAAGTTGGGGGATGAAAGCGAGACTGCCATGCCCTACGCCCACTCCGACTCTTCGCCGCCGGTGCTGTCGAACCCTGCGCCGGACGTAAAGAACCGCCCCAAGCTTGAGGGCGGCCAGCGGTTTCGCCTGCAAACCGAGTTTGAAGCGGCGGGCGACCAGCCGACGGCGATCAAGGAACTGACCGAGGGCGTTCTGTCAGGCGAGCACAATCAGGTGCTGTTGGGTGCCACCGGCACGGGCAAGACGTTCACCATGGCCCGCGTGATCGAAGAAACGCAGCGTCCCGCGATCATTCTGGCCCCGAACAAGACACTGGCGGCGCAGCTCTACGGCGAATTCAAGGGATTCTTTCCCGACAACGCCGTCGAATATTTCGTCAGCTATTACGACTATTATCAGCCCGAAGCCTACGTGGCGCGGTCCGACACGTTCATCGAGAAAGAAAGCCAGATCAACGAACAGATCGACCGCATGCGCCACTCGGCCACGCGGGCGCTGTTGGAGCGTGACGATGTGATTATCGTGGCCTCGGTGTCGTGCATCTACGGCATCGGCTCGGTCGAAACCTATGGCGCGATGACGCAGGATCTGAAGGTCGGGCAGATGTACGACCAGCGTCAGGTGATCGCCGATCTGGTGGCGCAGCAGTACAAACGCAACGATCAGGCGTTCTTTCGCGGGGCGTTCCGCGTGCGTGGCGATGCGCTGGAAATCTTTCCCGCCCACCTTGATGACCGCGCATGGCGGCTGTCGTTCTTTGGCGAGGAACTGGAAAGCATCACGGAATTCGACCCGCTGACCGGCGAAAAAACCGCTACGATGAATCAAATCCGCGTCTACGCCAACAGCCACTACGTGACGCCGAAACCGACGATGTCGCAGGCCATCATCGGCATCAAGAAAGAGCTGCGGATGCGGCTGGACCAGCTTGTCGGCGACGGCAAACTGCTGGAAGCGCAGCGGCTGGAACAGCGCACGAATTTCGATCTGGAAATGCTGGAAGCGACCGGTGTGTGCAACGGCATCGAAAACTATTCGCGTTATCTGACAGGCCGCGCCCCGGGCGAGCCGCCCCCCACCCTGTTCGAGTTCATCCCAGACAACGCCATCGTCTTTGCCGACGAAAGCCACGTCAGCGTGCCGCAGATCGGCGGCATGTACAAAGGCGACTATCGGCGCAAATTCACGCTGGCCGAACACGGGTTCCGGCTGCCGTCGTGCATGGACAACCGCCCGCTGAAGTTCGAGGAATGGGACGCCATGCGCCCGCAATCGGTCTTCGTCAGCGCCACCCCCGCCGCGTGGGAGATCGAGCAAACCGGCGGCGTGTTCACCGAACAGGTGATCCGCCCCACCGGCCTTGTCGATCCGATCATCGAAATCCGCCCCGTCGACATGCAGGTCGACGATCTGCTGGACGAGGTGCGCAAGGTCGCCGCCGCCGGCATGCGCACCCTGTGCACCACGCTGACCAAGCGCATGGCCGAAGACCTGACCGAATACATGCACGAACAGGGCATTCGCGTGCGTTATATGCACAGCGACATCGACACCATCGAACGCATTGAAATCCTGCGGGATTTGCGGCTGGGCGCCTTTGACGTGCTGATCGGGATCAACCTGCTGCGCGAGGGTCTGGACATTCCCGAATGCGGGCTGGTGGCCATTCTGGACGCCGACAAAGAGGGTTTCCTGCGGTCGGAAACGTCATTGGTGCAAACCATCGGGCGTGCCGCGCGCAACGCCGACGGGCGGGTCATCATGTACGCCGACCGCATCACCGGCAGCATGGAACGCGCGATGGGCGAAACCGAACGCCGCCGCAACAAGCAACTGGCCTACAACAAGGAACACGGGATCACCCCCGCGACGGTCAAAAAGAACGTCGAGGATATTCTGGCCGGTCTTTACAAGGGCGACACCGACCAAAGCCGCGTCACCGCCAAGATCGACAAATCGCTGGCAGGTGGCAACCTTCAGGCGGTCCTGGACGGGTTGCGCACCGACATGCGCAAGGCCGCCGAGAACCTGGAATTCGAAGAAGCCGCCCGTCTGCGCGACGAGGTCAAACGGCTGGAAGCGGTCGATCTGGTGGTGGCCGACGACCCGATGGCGCGGCAATACGCGGTGGAAAAGGCCGTCGGCGACGCACAAAAGGCATCGGGTCGCAGCACCGGCGGACGTGGCGGCATGCGCGGCGGGAAATCACGGTACGGGGGGAAGCGGTAGGGGCGTTCCCTACCCCTGAAACCCCGTTTCCAGCACCACCGGCACGACGATGTCTTCCTCGTCGGTCAGGTGCCGTTCCAGCAGCGTGCCGAACTTGGTCAGCGTATCGCGGAATGTGCCGATTTCTCCGCCTTGCAGCACTGCGTTGGCGCCATCGGCCATGCCGTGCAGCAGCCCGTCCATCGCCAGGTGATCGCTTTCCAGCAGGTCGAACGCCTTTTCGATACGCCCGTCCAGCTGGATCAGTTGCGGAAAATAATGGGCGTCTTCGATGTGGTGGTGCCCGTGCAATTCGTTCAACAACGACCCCGCATAGTGCGACAGACGCGGGGCGTAGTCCTGAAAGCCGATCTTGCGGTCCATCAGATGTTCGGCGTCGGCGTTCAGCAGCTCCATCAACTGCCGGAACATCATGTGCCGCTGCATCCAGAACTGGATCATCTGGTTGAAATTGTTGTGCGTTTCCCACGTGCCACGCGGATAGGCATCGGCCAGCACGCGCAGGCCTTCAGGCAGGCCGTCGCGCTGGTCCAGCGCCAGGGGATTTGCAGGTTTTATCATGGTCTTTGCCTATCACGGCGCGCAGTGCCGCTCAACGTGCGCAGGTGCACCAACGCCCTGCGCAGCTACGCAAAAGGCCCCTTGCATGACTGCAAGAGGCCCCGTCGCGCGATCACGCATCGCTTAGTTGGATGCGGCTTGTTCTTCTTCCGGCGGTGTCACCGAAATGCCGGGCACGGTGACGGTGGTTTCTTCCATCGACACGTCCACATCGGGCACTTTCACGGTGGTTTCTTCTTCGGTCACGTCAATCGAGCCGACCTCGGCATCGTATTTGGGCAGGTTGCCACCTTCAACGTTCAGTTCAACATCGGGCAGGCTTGCCTCTTCGGTCTGGTCCACGTCGATCATGTAGATGCCTGCGGCAATGGCTGCAACGGCGACGACGGCAATGGCGATTGTGGCTCCGGTTTTCATCATGGTCTCCTAGAATTTCTGTTCAAATTTCTGTGTTTGCACCGGATCAACACGCCCTGACCGCAATCGGTTCCCACAAATAGTTTTCGATCCCGACGGAACCTTTCTGCACAGCCTGCGGTTTAACGACAAGAAATCGAGACACGCACCGCACACGCATAAGAAGGAAAATATCATGGGTTATTCATTAGTCGGACTGCTGGTTCTGATCGCCGACATCTACGCGATCTACCAGGTTTTGACCTCGTCGGCATCAACAGGCGCCAAGCTGATCTGGACCATTGTCATCGTCCTGCTGCCGGTTCTGGGCTTTATCGCCTGGCTGATCGCAGGGCCGCGCGGTCGTTCGGTCAACGTCTAAATCAACGGCCTTGTGCCGGTAGAGCCGGGCAGCCTGAAAGGGCTGTCCGGCTTTTTGCATGAACACGCCCCAAAGATCGTAACCACTTGTTAACCAACCCTCCCACAGGCTGTCGCCTCAGCCAAAGGGGGATTTATGCGCCTGTCGGTCGCTATAATATGTGCATGTCTTGTGGCCACGCCTGCCGCAGCCGGTGCATGGTTGCGCGACAAGGGCAGCGGGTTCACCGCGACGAAATCCACGCTGACCGACCACTTGCTGATCAAGAACAGCTTTTATTTTGAATATGGTCTGACCGCAAAAACCACCGTCGGGCTGGATGTCGATACGACGGCAACCGCATTCGGGCAAATCGGCAGCGGTCAGATCTTTGTCCGCCGTCCCCTGTCCTTCGGCGGTGATCGGTCTGTCTGGGCCTATCAGGTCGGGGTCGGTGCCGACTTTAACGGCATTGCCGTCACACCCTTGGCGCGGCTGGGGCTCAGCTATGGGCGCGGGCTCAAGCTGGGGCGATACGACGGCTGGATGGGCGTCGATACAGCCTTGCAATGGAATTTCGGCACCGCACTGCGCACGGTCAAAGTGGACACCGTGGCTGGGCTGAATTTCAGCGACCGCAGCACCGCCTTTGTCCAGATGTTCTGGACCGGCACCAACGCAGGCGGCAGCAGCACCACGCTGTCAACGTCCTATGTCCACACCCCGAAACGCGGCAAATTCAGCTATCTGGTCGGGGTCGAGACCACCCCGAGTGATCCTACCGGATATGGGATCAAGCTGGGGTTCTGGCACAAGTTTTAGCCAGACTTGCACAAGGCCCGCACCCGAGGGAGGCGCGGACCTTGAAGCGGGTGACCGGTCTAATTGTCCATACGCACAATCAGGTTCACCGTCCCCTTCATCGGCTGATCCCATCCCAAATGAACCTGATCGCGGTTCGGACCTTCTTCGGGGTCGGTGTATGGAAAATCAAACTGGGTGACGTTGTTGTCATTGCGCAGCCGACCATGGGCGGTGACGGCAACCACTTGCGTGGCCCAACCTTCGAACGGCAGCTCTCCGTTGGTGTCAATCACCCATGTCTGCGCAGTGGTCGTCTCGCCGTGGCGGACCCGCAACGGGTTCGACACCGGCGTGTTGACCCCATGGAACGAATTGCCATGAAACTCGACATCCTTGAACCGCCCCCGATCCAGATCGGCAAAGGATGTATCGACCCGCTCTACCCGATCAATGTTACCGCTGATCGACCGGAATTTGTTGCCGGTGATCGACACACCCGCCAGAAAATGCCCCGATCCGTGCGGCTTGACCACGATATAGCTGAACCACGGTGCCACGCTGCCGGACAGGAACGTGTTGCCGGTGATCGACAGGGCGCTGAACGAAAATTCGCTGCTGAAATCCGGCGCCTGATCGTGTTCGTTGGTCCATTCGATAAAGCAGTTGTCGATGTAATTGCCCGAAATCACCCCCGAGCTGTGCGGCTTGGCCATGACGATCCCCGCACTGCGAATACCACCGTTGACCGTGTCGCCCTGAAAGAAATGGTTGCCGATGATGATCGACGACCCGCCGCCGATCACGGCCCAATGGCGGAACTTTGTGGCGCGGTTGTTGCGGATTTTCACGTCGTTGGCGTTGGTGTTGAACCCGATCGACACGCGGTCGGACACGTCCGCCCCGTCCTCGGACGACAGGAACTGACAGCGGTCGATGATCATGCCCTGACAGCCGCCCCCGTGCGAGGTAATCCCGCGATCCTTGGGCCGCGAGATGAAACAGTCCTGCACCGTGAACGTCAGACCGGATTCCGCCAGCAGGATGCCCGAGCACACGTTGTTACACTGGAATTCGATGCCATCCAGACCGAATTTGGCCAGGTTGGAAAAGCCGCTGAAATCCAGCAGGTATTTGAACCGCTTGAAGGTAAAGTTCTGCGTGCCGTCCGCATCAAACAGCGGCGCCGACAGGGTGATGCGCTGCTGTGCGACGTTCTTGGAACGCACGTAAACCTCGCGGCCCACGCCGTTGCCCTGAACCAGACTGCCGACCGGAATGTTGGCGACGTTCACCACGTTGTCCAGCCGCGTCGCGTTGCCGGGGTCATAGGTGCCCTGCGACGTGGTGGTTTCGGTCGCCCAAGCGGCGGTGCCCGATGCCTCGAACTGGCCGTTGCGGATGATCCGGCGGGTGGCATAGCTGGTCTTGCTGGGCACGATTGCGATCATGTCGATGGGCGCCGTCACCGCCACCTTGCGCCCGCCCATGTCCAGCGATTCATGGTCGGCATTGTTCAGCAGCGCCTGGAACGCCTTCTTGAACGCTTCCTCCTCGTCCTCGAATGCGTCGATATAGGCAGGCAGATGGAAATCGCGGCGCAGCAGCAAAACAGCCTCGGGCGGCATGGTGACCTTGCCTTCGAACTTCACATGCGTGTCAAAGGTGACATCGCCGTTCAGCCGGTAGGTGCCCGCAGGCACCAACACATACCGCCCGTTGGCGGCGGCATTGGCCGCATCAAAGGCCGCGCTGTCATCGGTGGTCCCATCGCCCACCGCGCCATAATCGCGCACATCCACCTGCGCCAGCATATCGCGCAGAAAGACCGATGTGACGTCCTCGATCACGATGTCATCAATGCGCACCACGCCGCCGTTCGGCCCCGTCAGGTCCAGCCCGAAGTGGCCATAGATCGCTTGCGTGCCCCAGACCAGATCAACGCCGTTGCGGTCGCCTGTGCCGATGATCGCGCTGACCTCGACCACCTCGCCATAGGTCGTCAGCGCCACGCTGTCGCCGGTCTGATCCACGCCGGCCACATTGCCACCGCCCGCCGCCGCGGCATAGCCCGCGATCCGCACCGAGGACAGGTTGCCGCTGACCGCCTTCACCCGCACCGTCACCCGCAGATAGCACCCGGGCAGCAGGGGCGTTTCCCCCATATAGCGCAGCTTGGTCGTGGATGCGTTCTTCTGCACCTCAAGGCAGCCGGCAAAATCCTGATCGGCAGGGACAAAGGCCGCGTTTGCAGCACTCGCATAGGTGTCCGACCCGGGTGTGCCGTCGCCGCTGGAATACATATCCAAACCGTTTGCGAACGGTGGCGGCATCAACAGCACGCCATCGGTAATTGCCTTGTTCATAAATATCACCCTTTCCCGCAGCGCGGCAAAAGGTCCGAATGTCCCCCTGCCTGCACCAGTGTTGACCTGACAGGGGCGATGCCACCCGTTCCGGCGGCAGGATGTATCAACACAGGGTTAACAGTGCCTCACAGCACCGTCACGGTGGGCCTTGGATCAGACAGCAACCGCGCTGCTGTCCAGCAGGGTCACACCGTTGATTTTCCAACCCTCTTCGGTTTGCAACATCCGGTAATCCAGCACATGCACACCGCCCTTCTGGTCGGTGATCATCACCTTTTGCCAAACCGTCCCGTCCTCGGTCCGCTGGTCCAGATAGTCGACCCGCGCAGGACGCCAGACCATCGGATAGCCTTGGGTGACCATCTGTCGGAAATTTTCGGGCGTGCGGAACATGCTTTGCAGCGACGGGCTGGCAAACCCGAACGCCTGAGTGAAATCATCGGCCTGAAAGGCTTCGATCTGTCGGCCGATGGTGTCGGTTATCGCAGCCTCTTGGGCCTGTGCTGACACAGGTGCGGACAGCGTCAATGTCAGGGCGATAAGGGCAGGCAGGATTAATCTAAACATGGCTTACCTCGTTATGAACACACAAGAGGTAAACTAGCCTAGAATCATCAAACGGCAAAATGCGGACAGGGTCGACCCCGCCCGCATCCTTGCAATGCTTAGTCTTTGACCAGATCGCCCGCCAAAGCCTGATCAATCAATGCGACAGTTTCATCGACGCCATACAGCGCAATGAACCCGCCAAAACGCGGCCCCTGGCTTGCCCCCAACAGAACCTCGTACAGCGCAGTGAACCACGCACGCAGCGGGTCGAACCGGTCACGGCCCACCGAATAAACAACGGATTGCAGCGCCTCGTCGTCCAATGCGCCATCATAGGCCTTCAACGCGTCCCGCAGCGCCTCCAGCGCCTCGCGCTCAAGGTCGGTGGGCAGGCGGAAGGTGCGCTTGGGCTTCACGAAATCGTTGAAATAGCGCACGGCAAAGCCCGCCGCCTGATCCATATCCGGGTTGCTTTGCGGCGTCGCATCGGGCGCGTACCGCTGGATAAAGCCCCAAAGCTGGTCCTTGTCCTCGGCTTGCGACACCGACGCAAGGTTCAGCAACATCGAGAACGGCACCAGCATTTTCGACTCGGGCACGTCCCCGCCGTGGATGTGCCACACCGGATTGTTCAGCCGCGCCTTGTCGTCCTGATCCACATAGGCCCGCAATTGCTGGTGGTATTCGTCCACCGCCTTGGGGATCACATCGAAATGCATCCGCTTGGCCGTCTTGGGCTTTTGGTACATGAAATAGGACAGGCTCTCGGCACTTGCATAGGTCAGCCATTCGTCGATGCTGACACCATTGCCGGAAGATTTGGAAATCTTCTGACCGTTCTCATCCAGAAACAGCTCGTAAGTGAAATGCTCGGGCGCTTTCCACCCCAGAATGCGGCAGATGCTGTCGTAGATCGGCGTGTTGGTGCTGTGATCCTTGCCGTACATCTCGAAATCCACCTCCAGCGCCGCCCAGCGCGCACCAAAGTCGGGTTTCCACTGCAACTTCACATTGCCCCCCGTCAGCGGCAGCGTCATTTCCGCACCGCTTTCGGGATCGTCAAAGGTGATCGTGCCCTCGGCCGCATCCACCTTTTTCATCGGCACATACAGAACACGGCCCGTTTCGGGGTGGATCGGCAGGAAAATCGAATAGGTCTGCTGGCGCTCTTCGCGCAGGCTTTTCAGCATCACAGCCATGATCTCGTCGTACTTCTCGGCGGCGCGCAGCAGCACCTCGTCGAACTTGCCCGAGGCATAGAATTCCGTGGCCGAGATGAACTCGTATTCAAACCCGAAGGTGTCCAGAAACCGGCGCAGCATCGCGTTGTTGTGGTGGCCAAAGCTTTCGAATTTCTCGAACGGGTCCGGCACCGATGTCAGCGGCTTTTGCAAATGCTCTTGCAGCGCGTCGGGGTTCGGCACATTGCCCGGCACCTTGCGCATCCCGTCCAGATCGTCCGAGAAACAGATCAACCGTGTCGGAATATCGCTGATTTCCTGAAATGCGCGGCGGATCATCGTGGTCCGCGCCACTTCGCCAAAGGTGCCGATATGCGGCAAACCACTGGGGCCGTAACCCGTTTCAAACAGCACAAATCCCTTTTCGGGCGGTGCCTTTTCATAGCGTTTGAGGATCCGGCGCGCTTCTTCGAAAGGCCACGCTTTGCTGGTCATGCCAGCTTCCGTCATTTTCGCCATGTCACATATCCTTAACATCGGTCGCGCATAACCGCGCAATCCGCCGCTACCTATTGTGCAAAGGGGTGCGCGTCAATATTCTGCACCTGCAACACGCAGACCAAAGGACGGTGCCCGTGCCCCAAGACACCCAACACGCGATGACAGAACAGGACGCGCTGATCGCCGTGATGATCGCCGTGTCCGCATCGGATTCGAAAATGGACACCGCCGAACTGATCAAGATCAACTCGGCCATCAACAATCTGCCCGTCTTTGCGGGCTATGACGTCGACCGTCTGTCGACCGTCAGTCAGGTCGTGTTGGACCTGTTCGACGAAGAGGACGGGCTGGACGCGCTCTTTGGTCTGGTGCGCGAGGCACTGCCCGAGCGTCTGTTCGAAACCGCCTATGCGCTGGCCTGCGATGTGGCGGCCTCGAACGGGCACCTCAGCGATGGCGAACTGCGCCTGCTGGAAGAAATCCGCTACGAGCTGAACCTTGACCGCCTGCACGCCGCCGCCATCGAACGGGGCGCACGGGCGCGTCACATGACGCTGTAACCTGCGCCGCTAATTTAGGCCCCGTACAACGCGCCCCAGCGTTCTATCAACTCTTGCTGCATGTTCTTGGCACGGCCGTTGTACCACCGCGCGCCTTCCGGCCTTTCGCGTTGCGCGCGCGTCAGCTTGGCGCGGCGGTCCTCGTCCGCGGCAAAGATCGAAAACGCCATGACCGTGCCATCATGCGCCGTCATATACCCCGCCAACCCCGAGACAAAGTTCAGCGTGCCGGTCTTGGCGTGTACCGTGATCGGGCCGGATTTCATCGGCCGTCCCTTGGCGTCGCGCAGCGGAATTTCCTTCAGCAACGGGCGCAGTTCATTGTCGCCATAGACCTTGACCAATGCCCCGACCATGCCGTCCGCAGTCACCCGACTGTCTTCGCTCAGGCCCGAATGATCCACCAGTTCGATGCCACGCGCACCCAGATCCGTGCGCACCCATTCGTTCATGGCGCTGGCGGAGTCTTTCAGCGTCTGCGGTGTGCCGCCGCGTTTGACCGTGGCCGCCAGCCCGACCATTTCAGCCGTCAGGTTGGTCGAATACTTTAGCATATCCTTCAACAGCACATGCAGCTCGTCACTGAACTGCCGCGCCACCACCTGCCCCGAGGGGCGCGCGATCGTGACCTTGGCTGCGGGCACGACGATGCCCTGCGACCGCAACATGGTCCGGAACACGTCGCCGGCATAAAGCGCGGGCTTGCGCACCGGCAACCACCGCGCGCCCTCAGCGCCCAGCGCGCCACGCGCCACGGTCCAGTCGTCACGCTCGCCGCTATCGACGTAAGTGTAAACAGGCGCCGCGCGATCTTCGACGCGCATCTGCGCCATTACCACGTCGGGGCGGTACTTGTCCGACCGCGCGTCCATCGTGACCGCGTAATCGGCCCCCGCGCGCTTCCATTCAAAATGCACACGGTTGTAATTCAGCGCGATGCCCGCAACCGCAGGACTATAGCCCAGATGCGCCGGCTGGTCGGGGTCAATGGTGCGCACCGTCGGATACCCACCGTCATAAATCACCAGCCCCCCGCGCACTTCGCGGATGCCCGCCGCCTTGACGTTGGCCGCCAGCGTGGCCAGCCCGTTGGTGTCCAGGCTGGGATCACACCCGCCCAACAGCACCAGATCGCCCGAAACCACCCCATCCGCGACCGTGCCGGTGGCCACCACCTGCGTCTCGAACCGGTGCTTGCTGCCCAACACCTTCAGCGCATACAGCGCCGTGATCGCCTTGGCCGTGCTGGCAGGCGGCGTGCCGGTTTGCGGGTTCATCCCCTCAAGCCGCAGGCCGGTCTTGGCGTCCGCCACCGAATAACACACCTGCCCGCCCAGATTGGCGTCGGCCACGATAACCTCGGGGCCTGCGACCGCCTTTTTGGCAATGCCCTCGCCGCGCAGACGCGGGCGCAACGACCCGTCAGGCGCGTCGGCAAAAGCCCCGGTGGCAAGGGTGGCCGCCGAGGCGGACAAAAAGAAACGTCTGGAAACAGGGTATGACATGCGGCGTAGAATAACCTTGCCGCAAAGCGATGGACAAGCCGCAATCAAACCGTTTTCAGTCACAGAAACGTGGTGCATTCCCTATGCCCGTTCTGCGTGTTAGCAGCCAGCCCATGCAACGCGCCGCCCTGATCATGTTTGTCGCCATGTCGTTGATCCCATTGGGAGACAGCGCAGGCAAACTGCTGACATCAACCTATGGCGCATCGCCCCTGTGGGTCGCTTCATCGCGCTTCTTTCTGGCCGCCGTGATGATCGCCCCCTTTGTCCCGCGCAGTGCCTATACGCTGCTGCGCAACTGGCGGATCTGGCTGCGGGCGTTGATTCTGGCGGCGGGCATCACCTGCATCCAGATGGCCCTGCGCACCGAGGACGTGGCGGACGTTTTCGCAGCCTTCTTCATCGGCCCGCTGATCAGCTTTGCCCTTGGCGCGCTGGTGCTGCGTGAACCGGTGACCGGATTGCGCGTGGCGCTGATTGCCTGCGGGTTTGCGGGTGTGCTGATCGTCGTCCGCCCCGGCTTTGGCGGCGGCGGGGGCCTGCTGTGGGCGGTGGCGGCAGGCACCTGTTACGGCGTGTTCCTGACAGCCACGCGCTGGCTGGCGGGCGTGGGCACACCGGTCGCCCTGGCCTTTACCCAGTTTGCCATTGCGGCGCTGGCGCTGCTGCCCTTCGGGCTGGCCAACCTGCCACCGGCAACGGCGACAGTTGCGGCGCTGACAGTGCTAAGCGCTGCGGGGTCGATGTTGGGAAACCTGCTTTTGCTTTACGCCAACCGCATCGCACCGGCCACGCAACTGGCCCCGCTGGTCTACTTCCAACTGATCGCCGCCGTGGGGCTTGGCTGGGCCATCTTCGGCGCGCTGCCCGATGCGCTGACATGGATCGGTCTGGCGCTGATCGTATGCGCCGGCGTTGTCTCGGCCCGCCTACGTCGCTGACCAGCCGCCCGCCGCGCGGATCGCGCTGGACGATTGCGCCACCATCGGCACGTTGACAAAACACCACGCAGGCGGCGCGGACCGCCTCAGCAGATGCGACTGCCGCCCCGCAATCCGGTAGGGCGCAAACAACCGCGCCGCCGGGCTCATCCGCGCCGAAATCCGGTCACCCGGACGGGCCAGCACCCCCACGGGCACATTTGCCATGATCCACTGCCAGTCCTGCCACAGATGCAACTGCGCCAGATTGTCCGCGCCCATCAACCAGACGAACCGCACCCCGCGAAACTGGGCCTGCAAGACCTTCAGCGTTTGCGCCGTATACCGCGTGCCCAGCCGCGCCTCGATGTCGGTCACGGTCACGCGCGGATGCTGCATGACCCGCCGCGCTTGCGCCATGCGCTTGTCCAGCGGCGCAGGCCCGTGCGTCTTCAGCGGATTGCCCGGACTGACCAGCCACCAGACACGGTCCAGATCAAACCGTTTCAGCGCCTCGCGGGTGATATGCACATGCCCGTCATGGGCCGGATCAAAGGATCCGCCCAACAGGCCAATGGTCTGGCCGGGTCTGGCAAAGGGGCGCGCGCTGTTCATCACCGCTTGTTGCCCGACTGCGCGGGGTCAATCAACCACACGCACCACGTCCCCGCGTGTCACAAGACCGGGCGTGACCACTTCGGCACACCACCCGCCATGCCCGCGCAACGCGTTGTACCCCCCATGGCCAAAGGTCTCCTCCATCCGGCTGCACGGCGCACAGATCACCGTCAGCCGCAGAACCGCCCCGCCCACGGCAATATCGCGCCCTTTAAGCGCACCCAGATTGATCCCCGAAATCACCAGATTGCGGCGCAAGGCGTCCGGCGTCACAGCCACGCGCCCCAGCAACCCCGCGATCACCGGCAAATGCTCGGCCTGTATCAGCGTGACGGCACGCTTGCCCGCCCGCGCGCGGTCACCGTCCAGCCCGGACAGCGCGACCTGCACCTGATGCACAGCCGTCACATCAGCCCGCCGCGCAGGGCGCGCACCAATCCAGTCCACACGCCCCGTCTGCGCATGACGCCCCAGCAATTCCGACATTACCTGCATCGCGGCCCTCTCCCCGGCTTCGCAAAAATCATTAACGCTTCGCGCAATAAGTGCATTACCCTAGGGCAACTTATTTAAGCCAAGGACATTTCAATGACCCCGATAGAATTCCTGCAATCCCTTCTCAAGATCAATCGCGCGGCCGCAATCCTGATCATGACCGGCCTTGGCGTGGTCGCGGCCGGTGCGGTGGCGGTCAGCTGGATGGGCGGCGGTCAAAACGTGATAACGCTGGCCACCTATGTGCTTGGCTTAGGCCTGATCGCGACGGTGCTGACCTTTGTGGTGTCAAACCCGCTGATGAAAACCGTGTTGGGCTGGATGTTCATCGTGGTGTTCGCGGTGATCCTGTTCTGTGCCTTTGACAGCGTGATGCAGATCACCGGGCGCACCCCCTCGCCCCCCTGCTGGCGCACCATTCTGGAAGAGCCGCCGCGCGTCTGCGAGGCCCGCTTCGAGAACGGCCAACAAGGCAACAGCTTTGCGGTGTCGTCAAACGCACCCGATCCGTCCCCAACCCCAACCGATCCGGTGGGCGAGGTCACCGGCGTGCCAGGAACACCCGTCGCAGAGGAACCCGTGATCGTCGGCGGCCCGGCCTCGGCCCCGCCCCTGATCCACCTGCAATTCACGCCCCCTGTCACCCGCGCAACATCGCGCGACATTGCCCGCGATCTGGCCGACAACGGCTGGGACGTGGCAGGCGGCGATCAGGGCGGCGAAGAAGTGGCGCGCGGCCCGTCCAAAACGCAGATCAGATACTACAGCGCCGACTACGCCGAAAACGCCCGCTGGCTGGCCCGCGATTTGTCGGCGCGGCTGGACGGTGCCGAGGTTCTGGTAAACGACTTTTCCCAAGCGGGGCTGATCGCACGGCCCAACCTGCTGGAAATCTGGCTGGCGCCCCCCGCGCCATAGGCCCGTTGCGTCGCGCACAATCAAACCTGTTTGCCAAGTCGCGCGCCGCAGCCTAAGACACCAGACAAATCCACGCATCGGCAAGGAGGGTCCCATGGCGGCCTATCAGTACGTTTATCACATGTCCGGGGTCTCCAAGACCTATCCCGGCGGCAAGAAGACATTCGAAAACATCCACCTGAACTTTCTGCCCGGCGTCAAGATCGGCGTTGTCGGCGTCAACGGCGCGGGTAAATCCACCCTGCTGAAGATCATGGCCGGCATGGACAAGGATTTCACCGGCGAAGCCTGGGCCGCCGAAGGCGCGCGCGTGGGTTATCTGCCGCAGGAACCCAAGCTGGACGAAAGCCTGAGCGTGCGTGAAAACGTCATGCTGGGTGTCGCCGGCAAAAAGGCAAAGCTGGACCGCTACAACGAACTGGCGATGAACTACTCGGACGAGACCGCCGACGAGATGGCCGCGCTTCAGGACCAGATTGACGCCGAAAACCTGTGGGATCTCGACAGCCAGATCGACGTGTCGATGGAGGCGCTGCGCTGCCCGCCGGACGACGCGAAAATCAGCGACCTGTCAGGCGGTGAAGCCCGCCGCGTGGCCCTGTGCAAACTGCTGCTGGAAGCGCCAGACATGCTGCTGTTGGACGAACCGACCAACCACCTGGACGCAGAAACCATCGCCTGGCTGCAACAGCACCTGATCAACTACAAGGGCACCATCCTGATCGTCACCCACGACCGGTATTTCCTGGACGACATCACAAGCTGGATTCTGGAACTGGACCGTGGCCGCGGCAACCCCTACGAGGGCAACTATTCCGCATGGCTGGAGCAGAAGGCCAAACGCCTGGAACAGGAAGCCCGCGAAGACAAATCCAAGCAAAAGACGCTGGAGCGCGAATTGCAGTGGATGCGGCAGGGCGCCAAGGCGCGTCAGGCCAAGTCCAAGGCGCGGATCAGCTCGTACAACGACCTGCTTGAAACTTCCGAGCGCGAAAAACTGGCCTATGCCCAGATCGTCATCCCCAACGGCCCGCGTCTGGGCAACAAGGTGATCGAAGTCAGCGGCCTGAAAAAGCACATGGGCGACAAGCAGTTGATCGACGGGCTGGACTTTTCCCTGCCCCCCGGCGGCATCGTCGGTGTGATCGGCCCCAACGGCGCGGGTAAATCCACCCTGTTCAAGATGCTGACAGGTCAGGAAAAACCCGACGAGGGCGTCATCGAGTTTGGCGACACGGTCGAGCTGTCCTATGTCGACCAGTCGCGCGACGACCTGAACGCCGACGACAACGTCTGGCAGGCGATCTCGGGCGGGGCCGAGCTGATCTCGCTGGGCAACGCCGAAGTGAACAGCCGCGCCTATTGCTCGTCGTTCAACTTCAAGGGCGGCGACCAGCAGAAAAAGGTCGGCCTGCTGTCGGGCGGTGAACGCAACCGCGTCCACATGGCGCGCCTGCTGAAAGAGGGCGGCAACGTGCTGCTGCTCGATGAGCCGACCAACGACCTTGACGTGGAAACCCTGCGCGCCCTCGAAGACGCGCTGGTGGATTTCGGCGGCTGCGCCGTGGTCATCTCGCACGACCGTTTCTTCCTTGACCGGATCTGCACGCACATCCTGGCCTTTGAAGGTGAAGCGCACGTGGAATGGTTCGAGGGCAACTTCGAAGACTACGAAGAAGACAAGAAACGCCGCCTGGGCGCCGACGCGCTGGAACCCAAGCGTCTGAAGCACAAGAAGTTTTCCCGTTGAGTTTTGCCTGCGGCAAAACTCAACGGGTGCGACCCTTATGTAGGGCCTTTTTTGTTTACGTTTGGGTCCTGGGAAGGCGCTTGGCTGTACTTGGTAAAGATCAATCGCAGCTTCAGAAGGAAAGTAATTGGTTTCCCACTCACAAAAATTTCCAATGACTTTACTACTGGGGCAAACGGCTAGCGCCTGTGGGTAACTTTCCGGAATGATGCAAAAGCAACTTCCCCTCCGTCGTTGTGTAGACCTGGGGATAAAACACAATATGTTGTGGGTAAGTCCACATGTGTTGCAAAATAGACTCTTGTGTGCCTCACATTTCTGAGTCAATTATCGGGAACACCACATTCGAGGCACCCTGTGACTTGAACGAAAAAGCCTCCGCAACTGCGGAGGTTTTTTTGTGGATAACTTCCACGTAGCAGCCAAACTCAGATATATGGGTGCCCACCGGATATTGGGGTTGCATCACCAACCCACACAATATCCATTGACATGCTGTTTCAACTGAGTCAGTTATAATCGGGAGGGCGGGTGCCTCGAATGTGGTGTTCTTGCATCCGTTCCTCGATCGTTAACCTTAACAGACGAAAGGTCTGATCGATGAATATATTCGCAAAGCAGAAAGCTCCAATTGGAACAACAGCCCGCACGGGCGAACGGTGCCCAGAAAGTGGTGTTTGGCAAGCAATGTCAACGCCAACGACGACGGCTCCAATCGCCAAAAGCAATGTGATGCCGCCGTACAACCGGCAAGCTGTCACGTGGAAGTTGATCCAACACGCATGAAATGAATGGGCGGGCCTCTGGTCCGCCCATTTCACTTTCACACAACGCGAGGCAAGACATGCCATACGTAAATTCGTCTGCGATATCTGCAATCGACTGGAGCGGCGGAACCTTATCAATTTGGTTCCACGACAGTGGTCGTTATGATTACCCCAACGTTCCGAAGGGTGTATATGATGCCTTTCTAAGTGCGCACTCGAAAGGGTCTTTCTATAATGACCACATACGGGATCGGTATTGAGACAATCCCCCGACCGAGGGTCGAATGCCGTCTTGCGATGGTTCCAGAGATGCCAGTCCCCCCGTGACCTCTTGAAATTTGTACCAAAACCGACAAAAGTGGTACAATTCTCTTTGTGGATTTCAGGAGCCTGCCATGCACCGCCGTACCTTCATTGCCTCTGCCCTTGCCGCCCCCGTCGCGGCCCAACTTGCGGCTCCGGCTGTGGCCCAGCAGGTCGTGTTCGACCCGACGCCGCAAATCGTCAACATCAAGAAAGAATTCCTGCCCGGTCAGTTGCTGATCCTGCCGCGCAGCTATTACCTGTATTGGGTCACCGAACCGCGCACCGCCATCCGCTATGGCGTGGGCGTGGGCCGCGCGGGGCTGGAGTTTACCGGCACCGCCACCATCGACGTCAAAAAAGAATGGCCCACCTGGCGCCCCACCGACGAGATGATCGAACGCAGCCCCGGCACCTACGGCAGGTTCAAGGACAACGACTATGTCCAGCCCGGCGGACCGTCGAACCCCTTGGGCGCGCGGGCGCTGTATTTGTTCCAGAACGGCAGAGACACCTATTTCCGCATCCACGGCACAACAGCGCCCGAAAGCATCGGCAAATCGGTCAGCAACGGCTGCATCCGCATGCTGAACGAACACGTCATTGACCTGTACGCACGGGTGCCCACCGGCACGGTTGTGACCGTTCTGTAAACCGGCAACAGCGCACCCCGGACAAAATGCGCAGTGCATGGCGTGCGTTGCCCCCAAAATGTCCCCGCCCCGAAAGGGCCGGAGCGGGCTTTTTGGTGCAACGCGCTTGTTTCCATGTTTTCAGTTGCGTTATTGCGCCCGCAGAGGGACACTTGTACCTAGGTGATTGCATGAAATGCAGCCGGTTTTGTCCCAGAAGGGGTGCTATTTGTCCGTCATTGATCTCAGCAACCTGCCGTTTCCAGGGAACAACCTAAGGTCATTTCTGGATTCCGTCTGCGAAACGCACGAGCTGGACTTTGCGGCCTATGCCGGAATGGACCCGATTGCGCAGACGGTGCATGGTTTTGTGAACTATCCCGACGAATGGCAAACCAGATACGTCCAAGAAGGGTTTCAGCACCGCGATCCCGCCTTGCTGCTGGCCAGTCGCAGCATTGCACCCGTCGACTGGCAACGGCTGCGCGGCGAGCGTACGTTTCGGGATATTTTCCGTGCCGCCAGTGATCACGGCATATCGGAACAAGGGCTGACCGTACCTGTGCGCGGCCCTTACGGCGATGTTGGCCTGTTCAGTGTGACCCGCAACTGTTCCGATCGGGAATGGGACCTGCTGAAGGCAAAGATCCTTGGCGAACTGCAAACGGCAGCGGTGCACCTGCATGACAACGTCATTCACTCGCACGCGCTGACCCGCAAACTGCATCATCCCAGCCTGTCCGCCCGCGAGGTCGAAATCCTGCAATGGATCGCTGCGGGCAAAAGCCAGCAAGACGTGGCAGACATTCTGACGATCTCGAACCGCACGGTCGAAGTGCACCTGCGGTCGGGCCGCTCGAAACTGGGCGCATTGACCACCCCCCAGGCCGTGGGTCGCGCGATTGGTCTGGGTCTGATACACCCTGAGTGACTGGCCGGAGTGACAGGGCCGAATAACTGGTCCGAGTGACCGCCACCCTACGGGATTTCCCGTATAGCCGCTATTTCCCAAAACCTTAATGGTATTCTCAGCGATCTAGTAGCGGAGAATAACATGATCATTGTAATCGACGGCCTTAACCGGCAGCGCTACAGCCGCCTTCTCGACGAAATGTTCGCCTTGCGCGCACGTGTGTTCGGTCAGCGACTGGCGTGGGAGGTAGATATTATTGACGGCAAGGAAATCGACCAGTTCGATGCCCTTGACCCTGCCTATGTTATTGGGCTGAACGACGACGGGCACGTTGTATCTTGTGTGCGTGCCTTGCAAACCACCGGGCCGCACATGCTGTCCGACGTGTTCCACGACATCCTGGACGGAGAGCCGCCCCTGCGCAGCGCGACCTTGTGGGAATCCACGCGATTCTGTGTCGACACCGACATTCTGGATCGGGGCAAGTCGCGCAATTCGGTCAGCTATGCCACCTGCGAATTGATGGCGGCATCGCTGGAATATGCCAAAAATTCGGGCATTTCCGACATTGTTACCGTGATTGATCCGGTGATGAACCGTGTTCTGAAACGTTCGGACTGCGCGCCTTATGGCTATGTCGGCTCGACCAAGCCGATGGGCAAGGTTTCTGCGATGGCCGCACTGCTGGACTGTTCGGACGAGCGTATCGGCAAGATCCGTGCCTTTGCCGGGATCGAAGGCGATATCTTCGTGTCGGACCAACGCGCGTTCGAACTGTCGGACGATCACACGCCAACCGTGCCCGCCGCAAAAACCGCGCGGCTGACCAACGCCGACCGGATGCGCAAGCTTCTGGAAGAATACTGCGACGACCAGATCGCCGAGGCCGCCACGGTCGAAGATCTGGATGCAGCCAAAGATCTGACCGACATGTTGGAAAGCGCAGGCATGATCGACACGCGAGGTTCGTCTGGCACTCACGGATGACGGATGAGAGGACCCTTTCCCCCCTCGGTTTCATGGGGTCCTCACAGCATCGCACCCCGTATTTGCACGGGTTGCAACGCATTTCCCGCTTCTGCCACCAGACGACAAAAGGGCCAGCGCATCGCGCTGGCCCTTTTCATTCGATCCCGTAAGGCTGCTTATTTCAGGGCTTCGTCGGTGATCTCGTGCGTCCAGGCGCCCTCGGGTGCCTTGGTGATCATGCCGCCTTCCATGGTGATCGCCGCACTGCGGTCAAACGCCGCCTCGTCCAGCGCGCCATTGCTGCCTTCGGTCAGCTTGGCAATCTCGCCCATCATCCGTTTCTGGTGCTTTTCGGTCTGCGCACCGGTCTGGTCGTTTTCCAGAACGATTTCGGCGGCCTCATCCGGGTTCGCTTCGGCGTATTTCCAGCCCTTCATCGACGCACGCACAAAACGCACCAGCTTTTCCGACATCTCGGGATCGGCGAGGTTTTCCTCGGTGGTGTACAAACCGTCCTCAAGCGTCGAGATGCCTTCGTCTTCGTATTTGAAGACAACCAGATCCTCGGGCGTCAGACCGGCATCAATCACCTGCCAGTATTCGTTGTAGGTCATGGTGGTGGCGCATTCGACCTGCTTTTGCAGCAGCGGGTCGACGTTAAAGTTGATCTTTTGAATGGTCACGCCACCGTCAGAGCCGTCTGTGGAATAGCCCAGCTTGCCCATCCAGCCCAGCAGCGGAATCTCGTTGCCGAAGAACCATGTGCCCAGCGTGTGACCGGGGAAGTCGGCGGGCGAGGTGATGCCATGCTCTTTCAGACAGGTCAGCATCAGGCCCGATTTGGCGAAGGGTTGCGCGATGTTCACGATCGGCGCGCCCTTTTCGCGCGCAGCCAGCGCGGAGGGCAGCCAGTCAACCATGACATCGGCACCGCCACCCAGCAGCACCTGCACGGGGGCAATGTCGGGGCCACCCGGCTTGATCGTCACGTTCAGGTCTTCTTCTTCGTAGAACCCCTTGTCCAGCGCCACGTAGTAGCCTGCGAACTGGGCCTGGGTGACCCATTTCAGTTGCAGCGTGACATCGTCCGCCGCCATCGCCCCGGTGCCCATCAGGCCCAGCGCAGCGGTTGTGACCGCGTAAGTAAACGTCTTCATTTTGATACTCCTTGTTGGTCTTCTTCTTGGTTTATTATTCTCATGTCCGGCCCCTCTGTGAAGGGTGCCAGAATGTCACGAGCCGTTCCAACAGCGCGATGCCGCCATAAAAGGCAGAACCGACGATGGCCGCTACGACAATCTCGGCCCAGACCAGATCCAGCGCCAGCTGCCCCACCGAGGTCGAGATACGAAAGCCCATGCCGTGAATGGGCGAGCCGAAAAATTCGGCCACAATCGCCCCGATCAGCGCCAGCGTCGATGCGATCTTCAGCCCGTTGAAAATGAACGGCATCGCCGCAGGCAGGCGCAGCTTCAGCAAGGTCTGCCAATAGGACGACGCATAAGTCCGCATCAGGTCGCGCTGCATACTGTCGGTCGATTGCAGCCCCTGCACCGTGTTCACCAGCATCGGAAAGAACACCATGACCACGACCACGGCCGCCTTGGACTGCCAGTCGAACCCGAACCACATCACCAGAATCGGCGCCATGCCCACAATCGGTAGCGCGGCGACAAAGTTGCCCACCGGCAGCAGCCCCTTTTGCAGGAACGGAAAGCGGTCGATGACCACGGCCAGCACGAACGCAGCCCCGCAGCCCATCAAAAAGCCCGACAGCGCGCCCTTGATCACGGTCTGCACAAAATCCACCCACAGGATGTCCCGCGACAGCCAGAACCGCGCGGCAATCTCGGATGGTGCCGGCAACAGCACGTCCGAGATTTCGAACAACCGCTCGCCGGTTTCCCACATCGCCAGCAGCGTGACGCCAAAGAGGATCGGTATGACATAGCCGCCCCAGCGCCATGCGCCGTGCCGCGCGATCAGCGCGTTCAGCATCCAGCCCGCAACCCAGATCGCCAGAACCGGCGCCAACCGCCAGTCCACCGCCGCCGCCAGCACAAAGACCAGCGCCAGCAGCGCCCAGCCCAGCCACGCGGGGCGTTTCTGCACAACCGCGCTCATGTCGCCATCCCCATCCGTTTCAGCACGATCCGCTGGATCAGCCCGATCAGCGACACCATGACAGCCGCCAGTGCCGCCGCCATGATCAGCGCGCTCCAGATCTGGATGGTCTGGCCGTAATAGCTGCCGGCCAGCAGACGCGCGCCCAGTCCGGCAATCGCGCCCGTCGGCAGTTCGCCCACGATGGCCCCCACCAAGGATGCCGCCATCGCCACCTTAAACGAGGTGAACAGATAGGGCATCGACGCGGGCAGGCGCAGCTTCCAGAACATCTGTGACGCGCTGGCGTGCCATGTGTGCATCTGGTCCAGTTGCATCACCTCGGGGCTGCGCAGCCCTTTGACCATGCCCACGGCAACGGGGAAAAACGACAGGTACATGCTGATCACCGCCTTGGGCAGCAGACCCGATATGCCCACCGCGTTCAGCACCACGATAATCATCGGCGCCAGCGCCAAGATCGGAATGGTCTGTGACGCGATAACCCAAGGCATCACGCTCATGTCCATCACCCGGTTGTAAACAATGCCAACCGCCAGCAGAATGCCCAGCGTGGTGCCCAGCGCAAACCCCAACAGCGTCGCGCTCAGCGTGATCCACGCATGATAGACCAGCGACCGTTTCGAGGTGATGTTCTTTTGAACCGTCGTTTCCCAGATCTCGACCGCCACCTGATGCGGCGCAGGCAGCTTGGGCTTGTCCTGGCTCCAGGTGTCGGCCACCAGATCGCTGAACGACAGCGTCACATCGGCGCGCGCCGCGCGGTCATAGGCCCATTGCGCGTTCATCGGCACGGCGGCTACATACCACAGCGCCAGAATAGCGGCGACAACCGTAAGAACGGGAAGGATCGAACGCGTCATAGGCTCAGCCCCGCTGTCACAGCCTTAAACATCGTTATGCCCCGCCCGCAAACCTTCCCGCACCCGATGCGCAACTTCCAGAAACTCCGGCGTCTCGCGGATGTCCAGGGGGCGCTCCTTGGGCAGCGGGCTGTCGATTACATCGGTGATCCGCCCCGGCCGCGGGCTCATCACCACGATCTTGGTGCTCAGGTACACCGCCTCGGGGATGGAATGGGTGACAAAGGCAATGGTCTTTTCCGTCCGCGCCCACAGCTTCAACAACTGTTCGTTCAGGTGGTCGCGCACGATCTCGTCCAGCGCGCCAAAGGGTTCGTCCATCAGCAGAATATCCGCGTCAAAGGCCAGCGCACGGGCAATCGACGCCCGCTGCTGCATCCCGCCCGACAGTTGCCAGGGGAACTTCTTCTCGAACCCGGCCAGCTCCACCAGCTCCAACACCCGCGCCACACGATCGCGCTGATCGGATTTGGAATAGCCCATGATCTCCAGCGGCAAACTGATATTGCCCCCGATGGTGCGCCACGGATACAGCCCCGCCGCCTGAAACACATAGCCATAGGCCCGCGCCGCCCGCGCTTCGGCCGCACTCACCCCATTGACGGTGATGCTGCCGCCCGTCGGCTGCTCCAGATCGGCCATGCACCGCAGGAACGTCGTCTTGCCACAGCCCGAGGGGCCGATAAAGCTGACGAAATCGCCCTTTTCAATATCCAACGACACGCCTTTCAGCGCGTGCACGGGGCCGTCGTTGGTCTGGAAGGTCAGGTCGAGATCCTTGGCCGAGATAACGGCCCCGCCATTTGCAGCAGGATTGCCCGCGTCTTTCAGGTTATTCACTTCCACAAATTAGATCCCCGCCGGAATGTTCATCGGATCACGCTTGATCATCTTCGGGCTGGTCAGCTCTTTCCACTTCGACAGCGCGACATTGGGCGCGGCAAAGGCAGGGCGCGGCACGAACTTGCCCCGTCCGGGCTGCGGCTGGCTGTTCTGCCCCCAGGCCCAGATCACCTCGCCACGGCTCAGGGTGTAACGGCTTTGCGCCGTCACCTCGAAGCCTTCGAACACGTTGTAATCCAGAATAGAATGATGGTTGGCCGGGCTGATCGTCTTGGTGATCTTCGGGTCCCACACCACAATGTCGGCATCCGCACCCTCAACAATCGCACCCTTCTGCGGGTAGATGTTCAAAATCTTCGCCACATTGGTCGAGGTCGCAGCGACAAATTCGTTCGGCGTCAGGCGGCCCGTTTCAACCCCTTCGGTCCACAGCACTGCCAGACGTTCCTCCAGCCCGTTCGACCCGTTGGGGATGATGCGGAAATCATTGCGCCCCGCCCGCTTCTGCTCGGTCGAAAACGCCGCGTGGTCGGTGGCCACCACCTGCAACGATCCCGCCTGCAAACCGGCCCACAGGCTGTCCTGATGCTGCTTGTTGCGGAACGGCGGCGACATCACGCGGCGCGCGGCGTGGTCCCAGTCCTTGTTGAAATACTCGCCCTCGTCCAGCGTCAGGAACTGGATCAACGGCTCGCCATACACCCGCATCCCCTTCTGCCGCGCCCGCCGGATCGCCTCGTGGGTCTGCTCGCAGGACACGTGCACGATGTACAGCGGCACGCCCGCCGTGTCGGCAATGGTGATCGCCCGGTTTGCGGCCTCGCCCTCCAGCTCGGGCGGGCGGGAATAGGCATGCCCCTCGGGGCCGGTGATTCCCTGATCGAAATACTTCTGCTGCAACTCGGCCACCAGATCGCCGTTCTCGGCATGCACCATCGGCAGCGCACCCAGTTCGGCACAGCGTTTGAACGACGCGAACATCTCGTCGTCTTCGATCATCAGCGCGCCCTTGTAGGCCATGAAGTGCTTGAACGAGTTCACGCCCATATCCACGGCGTCTTTCATCTCGTTGAACACGTTCTCGTTCCAGCCGGTGATCGCCATGTGATAGCCGATGTCCGAACAGATCTGCGGCGCAGACTTGCGGTGCCATTCGTTGATCGCGTTCTTGATGCTGCCATCCTCGCCCGGCAGGCAGAAATCGACGATCATCGTGGTCCCGCCCACGGCGGCGGCCCATGTGCCGGTCTCGAATGTCTCGGCGGCGGTGGTGCCCATGAACGGCATTTCCAGATGCGTGTGCGGGTCGATCCCGCCCGGGATCACATAGGCCCCTTCCGCATCAATATATTCGTCCCCGACCAGATCCTCGCCAATGCGCACGATCTTCTCGCCCTCGATCAGCACATCCGCTTTCCACGTCCGGTCCGCCGTGCAGACCATGCCGCCCTTGATCACCTTGCTCATCTCGTCTCTCCTGTCGTCTCGTTTGTATGGCCTGTTTCTTTTGGCCTTAAATATCCCGGGGTCCGGGGCAGCGCCCCGCGTCACACGCTGGCAAAGCACCCCATCGCCGGCCCGTGCACGCCAATGTCCAGCGGCCCGAAATCGCTTTCGACACACAGCGCGAAATACCCCGCACGCGGCATGTAGATCACGCGGTAATCGCCATCGGTGCGCGTCACGGTCCAGCAGGCTTGCGTCAGCCCGCCGGAAAAGTTCACCGTGGTCGCAAAGGGCCGCACCAGCGCCGCGCGAAAGGCCGCGAGATAGGCGCGGTCCTTGGCCGTATCCACCGGCGCTTCTGCCACCTCGGCCTGAATCAGCAGCCCGATCCGGTCCGCAATGCTCAGGTCAGGGTCGATCATGGCAAACCATTCCTCACCCGACAATCTCTGCCGTCTCCAGCACCGCGTGCAACAGCACGTCCGCACCCGCGGCGGCCCAGTCCTTGGTGATTTCCTCGGCCTCGTTGTGGCTTAGCCCGTCGACGCAAGGGCACATCACCATCGCAGTGGGCGCCACAAGGTTCACCCAGCAGGCATCGTGCCCCGCACCGGAAATCAGATCCATATGCGAATAGCCCAGCCGCTCGGCCGCAGTGCGCACCGCCGTCACACAGCCCTCGTCAAAGGCCACGGGATCGAACCCGCCGACCTTTTCAAACGCGACCTCCAGCCTCATGTCGTCGCAAATCTTCTGCGCCTCGACGCGCAGCTTCGCTTCCATGTCCTCGATCACCGACAGATCGGGCGACCGGAAATCGACCGTGAACACCACCTGACCGGGGATCACATTGCGCGAGTTGGGGAAGACGTCGATATGCCCCGCCGCACCCACCGCATGCGGCGCGTGACCCCATGCAATCTCGTCCACCTTTTCCAGAATTCGCGCCATCCCCAGACCCGCATTCTTGCGCATCGGCATCGGCGTCGATCCAGTGTGCGCATCCTTGCCCGTCACGGTCACTTGCGTCCACGACAGCCCCTGACCGTGGGTGACCACGCCAATGTCCTTGCCCTCGGCCTCCAGAATGGGCCCCTGTTCGATGTGCAGCTCGAAAAACGCATGCATCTTGCGCGCGCCCACTTCTTCATCCCCGCGCCAACCAATCCGCGCCAGCTCGTCGCCAAAGGTTTTGCCCTCGGCGTCGGTCTTGGCATAGGCCCAGTCCTGCGTGTGAATGCCCGCAAACACCCCCGACGACAGCATCGCGGGGGCAAAGCGTGTGCCCTCTTCGTTGGTGAAATTGGTGACCACGATGGGATGCTTGGTCTTCACGTCCAGATCGTTCAGCGTGCGCAGAATTTCCAAACCACCCAGCACGCCCAGAACGCCATCGTATTTGCCGCCCGTGGGCTGCGTGTCCAGGTGCGAGCCAACATAGACCGGCAGCGCATCAGGGTCGGTGCCCGCACGCTGCGCAAACATGTTGCCCATCTGGTCCAGCCCCATGGTACAGCCCGCGGCCTCGCACCACGACTGGAACAGCGCACGGCCTTCGGCGTCGGCGTCGGTCAGCGTCTGGCGGTTGTTGCCACCCGCCACGCCGGGGCCGATCTTGGCCATGTCCATCAGGCTGTCCCACAGCCGTTGTCCGTCAATCCGCAGATTTTCCCCAGGTGCTGCCATATCTCTCCCCTTCGCGCTCTGCGGCGCTTGTTTTTGACCATTTGGTAAATACACGATTGCGCTCTGCACCTTTTGAGTCAAGAACTGACTGAGACGCAGTGCGCATCCCTTGCGCATTTGCCTGAAATTGCAGCACGCGAAAGGCAGGGAATTTGGCCGATCAGACCCAGAAGAAACCCAGCCGCATCCAACAGCGCAACCGGCGCAAAATTCTGGACGCTGCCCTTGATGTATTCTCGGCCCACGGCTTTCGCGGTGCCACGCTGGACCAGATCGCCGAACAGGCGGGCCTAAGCAAGCCGAACATCCTGTATTACTTTGACGGAAAAGAAGAAATTCACGTCACGCTGCTTAGTCAGTTGATGGAAACATGGCTCGACCCGCTGATCGAACTGGACCCCCAAGGCGACCCGCTGACCGAAATACTGGCCTATGTGCAACGCAAGCTGGAAATGTCGCGCGACCTGCCCCGCGAAAGCCGCCTGTTCGCCAATGAAATCCTGCAAGGTGCGCCCCGCATGGACCCGCATTTGCGCGCCGACCTCAAACCGCTGTTCGATGCGCGCTGCGGTGTGATTCAGGCGTGGATGGAAGCGGGCAAACTGACGCAGGTCGACCCGCGCCACCTGATTTTCTCGATCTGGGCGACTACGCAGCACTATGCCGACTTTCAGGCCCAGATCGAGGTGCTGCTTGAGGGCGAAGAGCCGACCGACAGCGCGGCGCAGTTCTTGCAGACGATGTTTCGCAATCTGCTTACGCCGGGGCAGAACAGCACCTCGGCGTAAGTGTCGAAGAAGCCGCCGTTCGAAACAGAACGCAAAGCCGCGCATCATGCCGAAGACATGTCTACGACATGGCGGGCCGAGGTGCGGCAAACTCAACGGCAACCCCCAATCGCCAAAGCCCGGAATCAAGGTGCTTTAGCACCGCCGGGCAGCGCCCGACCGCCCCATGGGCGGGCGCTTTTTCACCGTCTTGCGCCTCTTCGGCCGCACGCCAAAGCATTGAGATAAAGTGGTGCTAACGGGTGTTGTGATGCCCACCCGCGGTCGGGCGCTGCCCTTTGTGGCAAGGTCAATCTCGCCTGACCTATAACAGCAACTGTATCGCTTACTCCGCCGCCGTCGCCGACGGGTTGTTCGGATGCGTTGTCCAGTTGGCATAGGCCGGATCAACCACCTTGCCCGTGCGCGGATCGGTGGCACCTGCGTCCATCGGCACCATGCTGATGCAATCCTCGACCGGGCAGACGTTGACGCACAGGTTGCAGGCCACGCATTCCTCGTCGATCACGGTGAATGTGCGATCCTCGGACATGGCAATCGCCTGATGCGAGGTGTCCTCGCAGGCGGCAAAGCAGCGGCCACAGGAAATACAGGCGTCCTGATCAATCTTGGCCTTGGCGACATAGTTCAGGTTCAACTGGTTCCAGTCGGTCACATTCGGCACCGCCTTGCGCACCAGCTGGTCAACCGAGGTCATGTCCTTGCTGTCCATGTATTCGGACAGGCCCGAAATCATTTCCTGCACAATCTTGAACCCATAGGTCATGACCGCCGTACACACCTGCACGTTGCCGGCACCCAGCGCCAGAAATTCGGCTGCATCGCGCCATGTGGTGACACCGCCGATGCCGCTGATCGGCAGGTCGGCTGTGGCGGGGTTGCGGGCAATTTCGGCGACCATGTTCAGCGCAATCGGCTTGACCGCAGGTCCGCAATAGCCGCCGTGCGTGCCCTTGCCGTCAATCATAGGTTCGGGGGCGAAACTGTCCAGGTTCACAGATGTGATCGAATTGATCGTGTTGATCAGCGACACCGCGTCGGCCCCGCCGCGCTTGGCCGCTTCGGCGGGGTACAGCACGTTGGTGATGTTCGGCGTCAGCTTCACGATCACTGGCATCCGCGTGTACATCTTGCACCAGCGGGTGACCATTTCGATGTATTCCGGAACCTGCCCTACGGCGCTGCCCATGCCGCGTTCGGCCATGCCATGCGGACAGCCAAAGTTCAGCTCGATCCCGTCGGCGCCGGTTTCCTCGACATGGGGCAGGATCGCCTTCCACGCTTCCTCCTCGCAGGGCACCATGATCGACGCGATCAGCGCGCGGTCGGGATAGTCGCGTTTGACCGCCTTCATCTCGCGCAGGTTCACCTCAAGCGGGCGGTCGGTGATCAGTTCGATGTTGTTCAGCCCCAGCAGGCGACGGTCCGCGCCCCAGATCGCGCCATAGCGCGGGCCGTTGACGTTGACGACAGGCGGGCCTTCCATGCCCAATGTTTTCCACACCACACCGCCCCACCCTGCATCAAAGGCGCGGCGGACGTTGTATTCCTTGTCCGTTGGCGGGGCCGAGGCCAGCCAGAAGGGGTTGGGGGATTTGATGCCGACGAAGTCGCTTTGCAGATTTGCCATTGTAAGTTCTCCTCATAGGGGGCCGCAGCCCGCCGTCAGCCCATCAAAGCCGCGTGAATGTCCATCGCCGCATCGCGGCCTTCGGCCACGGCCGTCACCGTTAGATCGTCCCCGCCCGAGGCACAGTCACCCCCGGCCCAGACGCCCTTGACGCTGGTGCGTCCTGCGCCGGTCACGGCGATCTTGCGCCCCTCAAGATCGGGCAGCCCGTCGCCTCGCAGGGTCTGGCCGATGGCCTTGAACACCTGATCGGCAGGCAGGCGCAGCATCTGGCCGGTGCCGTTCATATCGCCGTCGACATATTCAAATTCGATCTCGCGCACCGCACCGTTGCCATGCACGGCAACAGGCACCGCATGGTTGACGATCCGCACGCCCTTGCTGGCGGCCAGATCCTGCTCGAACGGGCTGGCGTTCATCCGGTCGCGGCCACGGCGATAGACCAGCGTGACGTTCAGCGCGCCCAGCAGCTTGGCCTGCACAGCGGCGTCAATCGCCGTCATGCCGCCCCCGATCACCACCACGTCGCGGCCAATGGGCAATGCGGTCAGATCGCTGGACTGGCGCAGTTCGGCGATGAAATCGACGGCATCCGTGACGCCGTCCTTGTCCTCGCCCTGCGCGCCCAGTGCGTTCACGCCGCCCAAGCCGATGCCCAGAAACACCGCGTCATGGTCGGCTTTCAGCCCGTCCAGCGTCAGGCCATCCCCCAGCGCCTTGCCCGTCTCGATGCGGATGCCGCCGATTTTCAGCAACCAGTCGACCTCGTCCTGGGCAAAGCCGTTCGGGGTCTTGTAGGCGGCGATGCCAAATTCGTTCAGCCCGCCCGCCTTGGGCCGCGCGTCATAAACCACAACGTCATGCCCCAGCATCGCCAGCCGGTGCGCACAGGACAGACCCGCAGGCCCGGCACCGACGACCGCCACGGTCTTGCCCGTGACCTCGGCGCGGGTGAAGGGGTGGATGCCCTGTTGTTGCAGGTGGTCGGTCGCGTAGCGTTGCAACTGACCGATCAGCACCGGCTTGCCCTCGGCCACTTCGCGCACACAGGACTGTTCGCACAGCTGTTCGGTCGGGCAGACACGGGCGCACATGCCGCCCATGATGTTCTGCCCCAGAATCGTCTTGGCCGCCGCATCCGGCGTGCCCGTGGCGATCTGGCGGATGAACAGCGGAATGTCGATGTCCGTGGGACAGGCGGTGATGCACGGTGCGTCGTGACAGAAATAGCAACGGTCGGCGGCCACCAGCGCCTCGTGACCGTCCAGCGGCGGGTGCAGGTCCGAGAACTGCGCCGCATAGGCGCCCGGTTCCAGCCTTCCGGCCCTGATCCCCGGTGCAAACACATCATCAACCATCTTCACGCTCCCGCAACTTTTTGCTGTCATCTTTGCAAAAACGCTCTCACGGAATAATTTTTTTATCAACTGGTAAATTTTATGCAACTCATCCCACATGTGTGAGGGTTCCACATAAGCCATAAAAATAAGGCAATCCAGCTTGGCTGGGAGGCCCGAAAAATAAACTCCCACATGTGATATAAAAAATACCGCTTTTGCACCAACGCGCGAACAAAGCGCGACTGCATTTGCACCATCCGAAATGGAGACTGAGAATGACCATCGACCTCTACCAAGAAGAGCTCCGCCTCGAAGCAATGGCCCGCGACATGGGTGTCAACCGCTTCAATGAAGACCTGTCCCGAAAGCGTGAGACCCAGCAAGAAAGCTCCACGTATTATGGCTCTGCGCTGATGAAGCGTTCAGTCGTTCCCATGATTGAGGCGCTGACCGAGTTCACCGAGGCCGCGAAAAAGGGCGTGGCTGGGCGGCGACACAACGCGGTCAAATTCCTTGCGCTGATCCCTCTGGAGGTTGCGGCCTACCTGACCAGTAAGTGCATCATCGACACTCTGTCCCGCCCGATGACCGCCGCCCGTCTGGCCTCCAAAATCGGCACTCAGATTGAGGATGAGGTCCGCTATGCCGACTTCCAGTCGGAAGCCCCCGCCCTTTTCCAGAAAGTGATGCGCCAGACACAAAACAGCCAAGATCGCCACAAACGCACAGTTTTGATGCACACCTACCAAAAACACGTCGCACATTGGGAAGGCTGGAAACCGAGCGACAAGCTGCAACTGGGGACGAAACTGCTGGAAGTGTTCATTGAGAGCACGGGCTTCGCGGAACTGGTGTTCGTGGTCCAGTCGAAGAACCGGACGGTCAACTACGTACAGCCAACCGAAGCCATCGTGAAGTGGATGGAGGGCACCCGTGAAAACGCCTCTCACCTGACCCCTGCCTACCTACCAATGGTGGTACGCCCTGACCCGTGGACCTCCCCCTTCAATGGCGGCTACCACTCACCCTCCCTGCGGCCTGTGGAGTTCGTCAAGACCCGCAACCGCGCCTATCTGGAGGAACTGTCCAGTATCCCGAACCAACTGAGTGGGGTCTATGAGGCTGTGAACGCCGTGCAAGATGTCCCGTGGCGGATTAACTCGAAGGTGATGGGCGTACTGACAGCCCTGTGGGAGCGTGGCGTGGCCGTTGCTGGTCTCCCTGCACGGGACGAGTACGTCATCGCTCCCTACCCCTTCCCCGATACCGCCAAGGAAGACATGACGGACGCCCAGCGCGAGGAGCTCATCGACTGGAAGCGGAAAGCATCCTTCCTCCATGCTGCAAACATGAAGCAACGGTCCCAACGTATACGTGCCGCCCGTACAGTTAACCTTGCCAACCAATTCTCCAAGTACGACGAAATCTTCTTCCCCCACACCCTCGACTTCCGTGGGCGTGTCTATGCGGTCCCCCTCTTCCTTAACCCGCAGGGTGCCGATGATGCGAAGGGACTGCTGGAGTTCGCGGAAGGTAAACCCATCGGGTCCGGTACAGGGCCAGGGTGGCTGGCGATCCAAGGGGCCAACGTCTTTGGTTACGACAAGGCCAGCCTCGAAGAGCGCATCGACTGGGTGGAGGAACATCAAGCGCGTATCCTTTCCAGCGCCGCCGATCCCCTAGCGGACATGTGGTGGACCGAAGCGGACAAGCCGTGGTGCTTCTTGGCGTTTTGCTTTGAATGGACCAGCTACATCCAGAATGGTGCGGACCACATCACCCACCTGCCCATCGCTATGGATGGATCATGCTCTGGTCTCCAGCACTTCAGCGCCGCCCTACGGGATGAGGTAGGGGGCAAGGCTGTGAACCTGACCCCCGCAGACAAACCTTCGGACGTGTACCAAGAGGTTGCCGACAGGGTTATTCTGAAACTGCGCCGTGATACTTCCACAAGTGGGACGAACGCAACCCTCGCCGCCCGTATTCTTGACTTCGGGGTGACCCGTGGGACGACCAAACGGGCGACCATGACGCTCCCCTATGGGTCCACACGTTTCTCTTGTCGCTCGTTCGTGATGGAGTGGATTGATGATCAGGCAGAGAAGCTGGAACGGAAGGGCCAACAGAACCCCCTGAAGGACCTACGCGATGACGCCGCAAGTCTCCTCGCAGGTTACGTCTGGGATGCCATTGGTGAGGTGGTGATTGCCGCCCGCTCTGCGATGGACTGGCTGAGGGAGACCGCCAAGGTCCTTTCAAGCGAAGGGATGCCCCTGCACTGGACCACACCGGACGGCCTGCCGATCATGCAAGAGTACCGCGATATGAAGGCCCGCCGGGTGAAGACCCGCTTCGGGGACAGGTTCGTCTACATGACCCTGCAAGAAGAACAGGACCAACTGGACAGCCGCCGCCAAGCCAACGGGGTCGCGCCAAACTGGGTCCACTCTATGGACGGAACGCACCTCCGCATGGCCGTCCTCTACGCCAAGGACAACGGCATCACCAACTTTGCCGTGATCCACGACAGCTTCGGCACACACGCCTGTGACACCGACCTCCTCGGTGCCTGCCTCCGCGAGAGCATGGTGGACCTCTACGAGGAAAATGTCCTTGAGAAGTTCAAGGGCGAAGTGTGTCTTTTTCTTCCCACTACTGGGAACATTCCAGATATGCCAGCTTTCGGTAAGCTGGACCTGAGCCGCATCAAGGAGAGCGATTATGTCTTCGCGTAACACCCCCAAAACACCAGTGACCAATGCCGCCTATCAGGTGGCCGTGGATGACCGAGGCGAGGCATGGGCTCGTCGCTTCCTTGTGAGAACGCAACCAACTGAGGAGAAAATCCAATGACCGTATATCGCCAAGGTTCCCCGATCCTGAACGAGGACGCAACCCAAGTCGTGGGCTACCTGCGGAGGAGCATTAAGGTGCAGGGGAAAATTCTCACCTTTCCACTGGAGGATGACCACCGCACCGCAATGTCCTTTTCATCCGAACCCTTGCCAGTTGCCTCCTGCGTCATGTACCTCGCCAGCCACTTCGACCGTGCAGGTATTCAAATCCTCCAACTCAGCGGCCCACCCCCTGGGGTCACCCTGAGGGATGCACTGCAACGGGCGCAGTACATGATCACTCCTGAGGCGTTCACCCCCGCTGAGAAGACTGCGCAGGCCATCGCAGTGGTCCTGAAAGATCGCGTGTCGCATGTCATCCACCCTCAAGAACGTCACTATCTGGAAGGGTTTTCCCGCGCCCATCACCCCGCCTCGTGGGAATAGGTTGCACCTATAGATGGACCTGTGAGGTTATCCTTTAAGGTTACCTCAGAGATTAATCCTTCACCTTAGACCTAACAAGAACCCTTCAGGTTAACCCCTGAGGGGTTTTTCCCGTTTCTGGGACCTTCCCACGGAGAATGATCAATGATCGACAACGACAAAATGAACAACGCCAACCCCATCCACGTAGGTCATGCTTCGATGGCGGTTATCGACGCCCTCCAAGACTTTCCGAAGGAAATCCAATCCCTCGGAATGGCGATGACCTTCATCCTTTTCTGCGAACGCTTCGGCCTGCGGCCCAATGAGGTCTTCCTGACAGCGCAGAACGTGATGAACGGCGTGGCCGGGAAGCGTCCCGAATTTGAGGCGGTGCAGAGCTACCTTGCAGGTGAACTGTAATGGACATTGCACACTGGCTTGAGGTGCTTTGGTCCTTCCTTGCCCAGCAAGAAGACCCTGACGCGGATTGCCTGCGCCTCCTCCTCTCCCTCCACAATTCCCACGACCTCCAACCGCCAGCCGATCTGATCGCGCTGATGATGGAACGGGGTCTCCTCCCAAAGAAAGTTTGACCGCATGGCGCGTGAAGAAAAGAACCTCGTGACAACCCCCCGCATGACCGTGGCGGGTTTCACCGCGATCCAGAAGCCCACACTGGACTTCAACAAGACCACACTGGAATACCAGATCAAGGTTGCCCTCGAAGCTGACGCCCGTGGTGCAGCCGCGTGGTTGAAGAAGATGGAAGCCCTCGTGGACGCCGAGTTCGATGCCGTCCTTGAAGAGAACCCGAAGCTGAAAAAGGTGCTGAAGAAAAAGGAAGTCGGCCAGGTCGAGTATGACGACGATGGCGAAGAAACAGGTCGCATCCTGTTCAGCTTCAAACAGAAGGCCGAGATTACCTACAAGGACCGCAAGACGGGTGAAGAAAAGGTCTTCAAGAAAACAGTCGGCCTCGTGGACAGCAAGGGCCAGCACATCAAGAAGCCCATCAAGGCTGGCCCCGGCTCCGAGGTCTACCTCTCGTTCGAGCCAAACGCCTACTACACCGCCAAGGACAAGGAAGTCGGCATGTCCTTCAACCGTCTGGCAGGTGTCCAGTTGATGAAGCTGGTCGAATATGAAGGCTCCGGCGAACAGTCGGCTGAGGACATGGGCTTCGCACAGCACGACGAGGAAGATGGCTTCGACGCTGGCGCTTTCACCGATGACCAAGATGATGGTGATGGCGGCGCTGATGAAGGCGAAGACGAGTTCTGATGGCCCGCCCCTCATCCGTCCGTGCCGCTGCCCTGAAAAACGGGTGGCGGTCGGGGTTGGAAGAGCGCAATGGAGCACTCCTCGACAAGTGGGGTGTTTTCTACGAGTTCGAGGGGGAGCGGATTGAGTACACCAAGCCCGCCCGCCTCTGCAAATACACCCCCGACTTCCCCCTGATCACCCAAGGGTCTGGCAAGAAAATATATGTCGAGACCAAGGGCCGTTTCATGGTCGAGGACCGCCAAAAGCACATCCTCATCCGTAAGCAAAGACCGGACCTCGACATCCGCTTTGTGTTCGACAACCCCAACGCCCGCATCTCGAAGACCTCGAAGACAACCTACGCCGCTTGGTGTGAGAAGAATGGTTTTCTCTATGCGCGGAAAACAATTCCCAGAGAATGGATAGACGAATGACCAAGGACTTCACCCCAGAGTGGATCATTGTGCATTGCTCCGCCACACCACCAGAGATGACCGAAGTGGACGCCGCGTGGATCGACCGCGTTCATCGCCGCAAGGGATGGCTTGGCGCGGGCTATCACGCCATCGTCACACGCCCCCATGAGGGTCAGCCCCCTGTCCTGCACGATCACGCTGGTGGTTACCCAATGCGCCCCATCGACCGCCCCGGAGCCCACGTTGGTGGCTGTGGTGCAGAGTGGAACCGGAAGACGCTGGGCATCTGCTACGCTGGTGGCGTGGACAGCTCCAACGTCCCTGAGGATAACCTCACAAGACAGCAAGCGGTTCTCCTGCTGGGTCGCATCCGTGAATGGCAGGCCGAATACGGTATCCCAGACGAGCGCGTCATCGGTCACCGCGACCTGATCCGCATGACCAACTCAGCACCCAAGGCGTGCCCCTGCCTGTCCACCCAAGCTCTGGTCAACGGGACCCGCTTCGGCGGCGACTTCAAGTTCACCCGCAAGATCAATGGCGGGGACATCCTGAGTATCCCAGAGACCCACAGGGTTCGCCGTGCGGAAAGCCTCTGGGGTATCTCCCAAGCCTATGGCGTCACAGTGGAGCAGCTCCGCGAATGGAATGGGATCAAGGACGATATGATCCGTATCGGGTCCGTCCTCTCCCTCCGCCCAGCGCAATAGGTTGCACCTATAGACGGAGACCATCTCTGTCCCTCCTCCTCCCTCGACATGACCCCCCTGCCCTTAACTGGGTCGGGGGTCTTTTTCGTTTCAGGCAGCAACGCCACCCAACACCCGGAAGGAAACGTAAATGACTTTCAAATCGCTGACCATTGCGATGAACCTCACCAGACTGGCCAAGACCATCGTGGCCTACATGGAGAAGAACGGTTCAATCTCCGCCCGCGCCGCAGCCGCAGACCTCGACATCACGAGCGCCTCGCTGACCCGCCGCCTCACCGACATCGAAGATGCAGGTATCCCGATCAAGCGGGAGCGCCGCGTCCATCCCGTCACAGGGAAACGGTACACCCGCTACTCGCTGGACGACTGACCCCCAACAACCCCAACCCCACCTTCCGGGTCACCCGGACAGCAATTCTTTTTTTGGAGCAAACTCACATGCGTATCCCCTTCATCTCCGCCTTCTTCCCTCGCACCGCCGCCGC
Organism: uncultured Pseudosulfitobacter sp.; assembly: GCF_963976325.1. Taxonomy (NCBI): domain Bacteria; kingdom Pseudomonadati; phylum Pseudomonadota; class Alphaproteobacteria; order Rhodobacterales; family Roseobacteraceae; genus Pseudosulfitobacter; species uncultured Pseudosulfitobacter sp. The sequence continues at coordinate 21,623 of NZ_CAXBJW010000008.1, read as the reverse complement.
AGTCATGGCCCAATTCACCGGGATGGTGACCGAGCTGGAAGCCATCGCCGTCGCCCATGACGCGAAAGCCATCAAGGCATCCGACAAAGCCGAAGCCGCCTACGACAAAGGCATGAATACCGCAGAGGACCTGCGCCGCACCGCCGAGCAAGCCATGATCCAAGCACTGGCCCTGGCCGATGAAGTGGAAGAAGCCGCTGCGGTCAAAGCCTCCGAGCTGGACGTGAAATGGGAAGCCTCTGTCCGTGCTGCCGATGAGGCCCGCGCTTCGGCCAACATGCTGCGCCGCACCTTCGGCATTGAGGACTGATCATGGCCCTGAAGCGTATGCGCGGTCAGGCTGACCGTCTGACGCTGCGGGTGGAGCGGGTCGCCAATGGATTGGTGGCCCACCTCAGCACAGAGGACCCCCGCACTGGCGTTGTCTCACCCCAGTATGTCGCCTCCACCCCTGAAGAGATGAAGGAGGTCCTGTCAGAACAACTTGAAGTTCTGGTGGATGAAATCCTTGGTATCTCCCCCACCAAGAGGGCAATCAATGCTCTTCTTGGGGATGACTGCTGCCTCTGATCATGGATGACAGCGAAAGCGTCCTGATCGCCAAGGAGCCGTGCCCCTCGTGCGGCTCCAGCGACAACCTCGCCCGCTACTCTGATGGCCACGCCTACTGCTTCGGGCAGGGGTGTGACCATTGGGAACCCCCAACAGATAGCGAACACACGTACACACATGAACGGAGGACCCGAATGTCTGATGACCTCATTGAGGGGGAGTTCAAATCCCTCAAGGCGCGGGGCATCATTGAGGAAACCTGCCGCCGATACGGTTACCAAGTCGGTCGCTATAATGGACAGACCGTCCAGATCGCCAACTACCGTGACAGCTCCGGTGCAGTGACGGGACAGAAGCTCCGGTTCCGCGACAAGGATGAGGGGATGCCGTGGCTTGGTTCCGGTAAGAAACCCCCGTTCTTTGGCCAGTGGGTAACCGTCAAGGGAACCCGAAGGGTTGTCGTGACAGAGGGTGAAATCGACGCCCTCACAGTATCCCAAGTCACAGGTAACAAGTGGCCCGTGGTCAGTGTCCCTCTGGGTGTTGACGACGCCCCAAAATGTTTCGCCCGAAACCTCGACTGGTTGAGCCAGTTTGACGAGGTGATCATCTGCTTTGACATGGACAAGCAGGGTCAAGCTGCCGCCGAGGAGTGTGCCCGTATCGTGCCCCCCGGTAAGGCTAAGATTGCCTCGCTGCCCTTGAAGGACGCCAATGAGATGCTCCTCGCAGGGCGCGGGCCAGAGCTGGTGGACGCCACCTTCGCCGCCCAACCCTACAGGCCGTCCGGTCTGGTGTCCTTCCGAGACCTCAAAGAGGATATGCGCAAGCCCATCGAATGGGGTCTTCCGTGGTTCTCCGAGAGCTTGACCAACCTGACATACGGACGCCGCTTCGGTGAGCTGTACTGTCTGGGAGCTGGTACGGGGATCGGTAAAACTGACTGGTTCACGCAACAGATCAACTTTGACGCCGTAGACCTGAACCAGAAGGTCTGCCTCTTCTTCCTCGAACAGCAACCCGGAGAGACAGGCAAGCGACTGGCAGGGAAGGTCGCAGGACGGCGCTTCCATATCCCCCGACTGGCCGACAAGCCGGATGTGGGTGAGCTCCCCGCAGGGTACACCCCTGAGTGGACCAATGAGGAGCTGGATGACGCCCTCGACAAGCTGGACGCGAATGAGAACATCACCTTCTTCGACAGCTTCGGTGCCAACCAATGGGACCTGATCCGAGACACCATCCGGTTCATGGTCCACGCCGAAGGTTGCCGCATCTTCTATCTCGACCACCTCACCGCCTTGGCCGCTGCTGAGGATGATGAACGCAAAGGGCTCGAACGCATCACCGCCGAGATGGGTGGATTGGTGAAGGAGCTCGACATCATGCTCATTATGATCAGCCACTTGGCGACACCCGAAGGGAAACCTCACGAGGAAGGTGGACGTGTGATGATCCGACACTTTAAAGGGTCCCGCGCCATCGGCTTCTGGTGCCATTACATGTTTGGCTTGGAACGCGACCAACAGCACGAGAACGTGGACATGCGGTCCATCTCGACCTTCCGGGTCCTGAAGGATCGGTACACGGGCAACGCGACCGGACAGGTGATCTACCTCGGATACGACAGGGACACTGGCCAGCTCTTTGAGACTGTCCTCCCAGATGAGAACCCCGGCGAGAGCATGGGCTTCAAATCACACGATGACGACGACATTCCGTTCTGATCGTCCCACACAAGGAATAATTCCACATGGAAAACTGCTTTAATGCCGCGAAGGTGGCTGACTTCGCAGTGCGGAACGGTGCGATGCCGTGGCCGCTCAATGACCACACCCTCGTACTCAGCCTGCCGACTGGTCAGATGCTCTCGTTCGACTGGTTCCCAGACCTCGCTCTCTTCTGTTTGATGGGGGTTATGGCATGACCACGGATGCAGATTATGAACTGATCGGTGACCTCGTGGGTGACCCTGAAGGTCCCGATTGGTGGCTGATCGCTCTTGTCACCCTATCGCTCATGCTCATCGTACTCCTCGCATGACATCGCCACCGCACGACACAACCCCTGATGGGGTGTACGCGCTTGCAACCCCCTATCAGACGGCCATCTTCGACATCGAAACCGATGGCCTGCTGGACCAACTCACCCGCATCCACTCCCTCTGCATCCTGATCAAGGAAACCGGACAGGTCATATCATGCACAGATGACCACCCCGACTACATGAGCGTTGAGTACGGGCTGGGGGTCCTTGCAAAGGCTGACGTGATCGTCGGCCACAACATCATAAAATTCGACATCCCCGCCATCCGAAAGGTCTACCCTGAGTGGACCTATGGCGGGCGTGTCTTCGATACCCTCGTGGCCTCCCAGCTCATCTGGTCAGACATGAAGGAGCGCGACTTCCGCCGCCGTGATGCCCTCAAGCGCAAGCATGGCGACAAGCGCATGAACGAAATGTGGCCGGGGTCCATCATCGGACGCCACGGCCTGGACGCTTGGGGTATCCGCCTCGGTGAATGGAAAGGCGACTACGCCAAGGAACGAGCTCAAGAGCTCAAAGACCACTTCATGGAAATACACATGGAGCACCGGGCTGAGGGCAAGCTCGTCAAGGACTGCCCCCCGAAGACACCCACCCGAGAACAGATCGCGGCCTATGTGTGGAACACATGGAACATCCCGATGCAGGATTACTGCGAACAGGACATCGTGGTCACGGACAAGCTCTATGACCTGATCATCTCGAAGAACTACTCGCAGGAAGCCCTCGACCTCGAACACGACTTTGTTCAGATCATCCGCCGCATGGAGCTGGAAGGCTACCACTTCAACGTGACCGAAGGGGAGAAGCTGGAGAGAACCCTTCAGGTCCGCTTGGCGGAAATCGCTCAGGAGCTCCAAGCTGCCTTCCCCCCGTGGGAGGTCCGCACCGCGTTCATCCCCAAGGTGAACAACGCCAAGCTGGGATATGTCGCCGGAGAGCTGACCTACAAGGTCAAGACTGTGGTGTTCAATCCGGGCTCCAGAGACCACATCGCTGATCGCCTGACCGACAAGTACGGTTGGGAGCCCAAGGAGATGACCGACACGGGCAAGCCCAAGGTGGACGAGGATGTCCTCTCCAAGCTGGATTATCCTGAGGCTTCCCTCCTCACCGAAGCCATGATGATTAGCAAGCGCCTTGGCCAGCTCTCTGAGGGCAACCAAGCGTGGCTGAAGCTGGTCACCGCCGAAGGTAAAATCCACCACGAGGTCTCGACCAACGGCGCGGTGACCGGGCGGTGTACCCACAAACGCCCCAACGTAGCCCAGACGCCCAGCGCCTCCGCCCCCTACGGTAAAGAGTGCCGTGAGCTATGGGGTCCCCCGAAGGGGATGAAGCAGGTGGGGGCTGACCTCTCAGGTCTGGAGCTCCGCTGCCTTGGACACTTCATGGGCATCTACGATGACGGTGCTTACATCCGGGTGATCCTCGAAGGGGACATTCACACCTTCAACGCAGCCGCGCTGTTTGGGTATGAGGAAGAGGTCTTCGCCAAGGGCCGCAAGGATCACGATACGCTCCTGATCGACGTGGCCAACGACCACGCTAACAGTGGACGATACCTGCGCAACCTGAACCCCGGCCAGCGGAAGAAGGTGACCCTTGCGGATTACTTCGACTTCCTGCGCAACAACGCCAAGACGTTCATCTACGGTTTCCTCTATGGAGCTGGCGCTGAGAAGATCGGCCAGATCGTGGAGCGTGGTGCCAAAGAGGGTAAAGCCCTCATGGAGGCGTTCCTCAGTCGCACGCCCGCCCTGAAGAAACTCCGCGAGAAGATCGCTCTGGTCACCTCGCCGTACATCTTCGTCAACAAAACCTACCTGTGCCCCAAGACCAATCAACCCAAGCGCAGATCGGTGAAGGAGAAGAACGAGAACTTCCGAGGTTACCTCAAGGGTCTCGACGGTCGCATCCTTCCAATCCGTTCACCCCACGCAGCCCTCAACACCCTCCTCCAGTCGGCTGGTGCCCTCATCTCCAAGAAGGCAACGGTCATCTTGTACGAGGACTTGGAAGCTCGTGGTTACCGCTTCGGTGTGGACTACGCGCTGATGGCGCACATCCACGATGAGGTCCAGCTCTGGGCACGTCCAGAGATTGCCGACGAGGTTGGCCAAGCATGTGTCACCGCCTTTGAGAAAGCGGGGGAACACTTCAAATTCCGATGCCCGATCACTGGCGAATATAAGATCGGAAACAACTGGTATGACACTCACTGATATGGCGGCTGCAATCGCGGCCATCATCAAGACCTGCTGGCTCTCACAGGTAACAACAAAGAGCGACACCGCCCGCGTGGAGGCTGACATCATCGCAGCCGCCGCCTCTGAAGGGCTCCTTACAACCCGTATCGGCATCGACCGCTATTCCCGCCTCTGGCTCCCAACGCCTGTGGGTCTGGAATACTTGGCTGATGTTGATGAAGACGTGGAGTTTTAACCATGATTTATGCAATGATCATCGCCGCCGTCGCGGCCTATTTTGGCCTGATCGTGGGCTGGTTGTCCGCAATCTACGATCCGCAGGACTTTAACGAAGCCTACTATGACTGGACAGACGGGGTGACGATCCTCTTCCTACCCTTCATCCAAGTCGCGCTGGGTTTCTTTGCCGCGTGCCAGTTGGTCCGCTACTGGTGCCGCCGGAAGCAATGAGCAAACGTATCGTCCTCATTGACGCGGATGTGTACGCTTACAAGGCCGCAGCCGCTATGGAAGTGGCAACCGATTGGGGTGGCGGCTACTGGACTTGGCACTGTGATGCCACAGAAGTCGAGAAGCGCGTCATGTCTATGGTCGAAGAGACTATGGACAACCTCAACGGTGACGAATACCGCCTCTGTCTCACCGACAACGACAAGAACTGGCGCTTGGATGTCCTGCCTACCTACAAGGGCAACCGAGCCGCCACCAAGAAACCTCTCGTCCTCCGCCACATCAAAGATTGGCTGATCGAAGAGCACGACGCCATCATCCGCCCGCGCCTCGAAGGCGACGACATCCTCGGTATTTTTGCCACATGGGATGCCATCAAGGGCGAGAAGATCATCGTGTCCCTCGACAAGGACATGAAGACAATCCCCGGTCTCTATTGCCGGGACGCGCTGACCAACAAGCCCGAGGTCATGGAAATCAGCGAAGAGGAAGCCGCCAAGTGGCACCTCAAACAGACCCTCTCAGGTGACACCACAGATGGCTACACGGGTTGCCCCGGCATCGGGGTGGATACCGCCGCAAAGATCATCGAAAGCGGCACCCTGAAGGTTCCCTATGAGCACACCCTGAAGCGCGGCCCCCGGAAGGGAGAAGTCGAGACACGCTTCAAGGATGACCAGACGGATGACCTCTGGGCCTGTGTGGTTTCCCACTACGAGGCCGCTGGGCTGACTGAAGAGGACGCCCTCGTTCAGGCACGCGTGGCCCGCATCCTTCATCGTGATGACTACGACATGAAGCAGAAGGAGCCGATCCTATGGACCCCTTAACCCAAGTAGGGGCGGGCAAGGTTGACGGCATCCTCTTCGCTCTCCAATGCCGCAAGCCAAAGCCGAAACCCCGACTGGTCGCCTTCACGGGCCTTGCCGGGTCCGGTAAATCCACCGCTGCGCAGGTCCTCATTGATGCGGGCTGGGTTCGGGTCAAGTTTGCCGACATCCTGAAATCCATGCTCCAGACCTACTACGAGATGTGCGGGCTGGGGCGGGATGAAATCTCTCGCCGGATCGAAGGTGACCTCAAGGAAGAGCCCGACAGTTACCTCCGAGGCTGTACCCCCCGGCACGCCATGCAGACCCTTGGTGGTGAATGGGGCCGCGACCTCCTGAACCCTGACCTCTGGGTGAACGCTTGGCAGAAGCGAGTGGAGCTCCAGCTCCGTGCGGGCCTCAGTGTAGTGGTGGATGACCTCCGCTACGCCAACGAGGAAACCGCCCTCCGTGCCCTTGGCGGCGAGGTCATCGTGATCAAGCGGGTAGCCCACAAGGGTGTCCCCCAACACCCCAGCGAAGGCTACGAACCGGACGCCGATGCGGTCATCCAGAATGATGGCAACATCCCCGAACTTCACCGCGAAATCTCCCGATACATCGCAGCCGATTAGGTTGCACCTATAGAGAGAGACTATGAGCACCTCAAACTTTCCCTCCGTTTCCCCCCGGATGGTGGAGGCTCTTGATGAGCAATTCCCCCTTCAGGAAATCCACGAGAACGACACCTTTGACGCTATCCGCTGGAGAGCCGCACAGCGATCCGTGGTTCTTTTCCTGAAACGCATGTCCGAGGAGCAAACGAACAATTTTGAATTGGAACGCTAATGTGTATGCCAGACACCCCCAAGCCACAGAAGGCACCTCCCCCCCCGAAAACGGGGATGGATGCCGCTGAGATTGCGGACGTGGACGCTGTAACCGCCGCTGAGGACGATGTAGTCGCCAAGGCTTCCGGCCTCGACAAGCTGCGGATTGCACTGACCACACCTGCCGCCAACCTTCAGCCCGGTGCTGCTGGCGTTCAGACAGGGTACTAAGGGATGGCAGAACGGAGCTTTACCGCTGCCTCCCGTTACAAGTCCCTTGAACAAGACCGCCAAGGTCCCCTTGAACGTGCCCGCAAAAACGCCCGCCTCACACTTCCATGGGTCATGCCCCCGGACGGTGCAGACGAACAAACAGAGCTCTATGATCCCTTCCAGAACGTAGGCTCACAGGGGGTCAATCATCTCAGCTCGAAGATGACCCTCGCAATCATGCCACCCAATGAGCCCTTCTTCCGCCATGACGCGGACGACTTCGCCGCAGCCGAACTGGCCGAGAGCAACCCAGAGCAAATCGTGGACGCTCAGGAAAAGCTGGCGAAGTACGACCGTGCCGCCATGCGCCGGATCGAAGCCTCAGGGGACCGCCCCAAGTTCGACCTCGTGTGTAAGCACCTGCTGATCGCAGGGAACGCCCTAGTGGACATCCGAGAGGAAAAGACACGGGTATTCGGTATGGACAGCTACGTGGTTGCCCGCGACCCCCGAGGAACCGTGGTCGAGCTGGTGATCATGGAAAAGGTCCACCCTGATGCACTTCCCGCTGAGGTCCGCAACCAGATTGAAGCAGGTGCCGAGAAGCAGGGTAAGACCAAGGCAAGTGGTGACAAGGAACTCCTCGACCTCTACACCCACGCCCAGCTCCAAGATGGCTTCTATGTAGGCTTCCAAGAGATTGACGGAGAGCTGATCGACGGTTCCGAGTTCAAGAAGAAACCGGACGACTTCGGGTTCATAGCCCTCCGCTTTGCTGTGGTGGACGGCCAACACTGGGGCCGCAGCTTTGTTGAAGGCATCGTGGGTGATCTGACATCCCTCGAAGTCCTGACACAGGCCATCACAGATGTGGCCAGCGCAGCCGCGAAGGTCATCTTCTTGGTCCGGTCGAACGGTATGACCCGTGTGACTGACCTATCGAAGGCCGAAAACTTCGACTTCATCACAGGCGATGCAAACGATGTGACTGTCCTCCGTCTGGACAAAGGCGCAGACCTCCGTATCGCCCGTGAATTGGCGGTATCAATTGAGGAACGCCTTTCCGAGCAATTCCTCCTCCGCAGCGCAGTGACCCGACAAGCCGAACGGGTGACCGCTGAGGAAATCCGCTATGTGGCTCTTGAGCTTGAGGATGCCCTCTCAGGTATCTACTCGCTCCTGACCTACGAACTCCAGCTCCCTTACGTCCGCTTGAAGATCAAGCAGATGAAGGGTCTCCCAACCCTGCCCGATGACGTTGTGAACCTGACCATCACTACAGGTCTCGACGCTCTGCGCCGGGGGCACGAGATGCAAAAGCTGCGAATGTGGGCCGAAGGTCTAACCGCCATCTATGGGCCGGAAGCGACCAAAGAGTTCATCCCAATGGAAATCTACGCCAAGCGTCTAGGTGACAGCCTAGGACTTGACCTCATGGGCCTCATCAACAGCCCTGAAGCGGTTCAGCAAGGCGCGGTTTCCAACAAAGTGACTGATGCCGCAATTGGCGCAGCACCCCAAATCATCCAAGGAGCAATGCAAAATGGCTAACACCACCACAACACCCGCACCCAAAGCACCCAAGGCTTCCGTGAACGACGCCCCCCAATACACCCCCGGCAAGACCAAGCTGGAAGGCGGCATGACACGGATCGACCGCTGATGGGCGAGGCGGTTACAGAAGAGGTCACCGAAGAGGCGACCACAGAGGTCACCACGGATCAGACTTCCGAGGTCACCACGGAAGAAACCACTTCCACGACCGAAGAGGTCACCACGGAAGAAACCACTGAGGTCACCGAAGAGGTCACCACGGAAGAGAACACGGAAGAGGAGACCACAGAGGTCCCCTCGCTCGACAAGTTCTCGGAAGAGTTCGAGCAAACCCAATCCCTGTCCGATGAAAGCTACGATGAGCTGGCCGAGATGGGCTATGACCGCGCTATGGTCGATGCCTACATTCGCGGCGCAACCCAAGTGGTCACCCCTGAGGTGGCCGACAAGCTGATCGAAGACTTCGGCGGTCAGGAAGCCTACGACGCGATGACTGCGTGGGCCTCCAAGAACCTGACAGTTGGTGAGCTGGAGACATTCAACGGTGCCCTGCAAACCAAACAATCGTCCGAGATGGCGATGACATGGCTGAAGGGCAAGATGGAAGCCGCCGAGGGGTATGACCCCAAGGTTAACCTGTCAGGTGCCCCCGCAGGTGCTCCGAAGGCTGATGTCTTCACGAGCAAAGAAGATGTCAAAGCCACCATCCGCGACAAACGCTGGGGCAAAGACAAGGCGTGGACCCGCCAGATGGAAGCCAAGATCGGTCGCTCCAAGCTGTTCTGATCTGATCACCTCCCACATCGAAATCTGACAAGGAACCCCCCGGATAACCGGAGGGGGTCCTCAAACACATCCAAAAGAGAGAGACATACATGTCCAACGCTACCCCCGACCGTCTTGGCCAGATCAACCTTGCTGGTGATACAGACGCAACCTTCCTGCAAGTTTTCTCCGGCGAAGTTATCACCGCCTATGACGAGACAAACGTGATGGACAACCTGCACTTCACCCGCGCCATTGAGCACGGCAAGTCGGCATCCTTCCCGATGACAGGCAAAATCGGCGCTGGCTATCACACACCCGGTGTGATGCTGCTGGGTTCGCAGAAGATGGCCAAGAACGAGATGATTATCTCGGTGGATGACCTGCTGGTCTCGGATGCCTTCATCGCCAACATTGATGAAGCAAAAGCGCACGTTGAATACCGCCAAGAATATTCGCGCCAGATCGGTGCTGCGCTGGCCCGCGCCAAAGACAAACGCTGCCTGCAAACCGCAATCCTTGCCGCCCGCGCTTCGGCTATCGTGACCGGGATGCCGGGTGGTTCGACCATCGTTGCGGCGACTGCAAAGACTGACGGTCTGGTTCTGGCCAACGCCATCTCGGAAGCGGCTGTTGCACTGGATGAGAAAGACGTTGGCGAAGATGGCCGCTCCATCATCCTGAAACCCGCACAGACACACCTGCTGGGCCGCACACCTGACGTGATCAGCCGTGATGTGAACGACAAGGGCTCCCTGTCCGTCGCAGGCTACGTGGGCGAGATTGATGGCGTTACCGTTGTGAAATCGAACAACGTCCCCCAGGGCGTGGTTGCTGCCGCTGCTGGCGAAAACAACACCTATGACGGTGACTTCTCCGGCGTGGTCGGCGTGGTCATGCGCCGTGGTGCCATCGGTACAGTGAAGCTGCTGGACCTGTCCATCCAGATGACAGGCAACGACTTCGCGGTCACCCACCAAGGTACGCTGATCGTCGGCAAATACCTGCAAGGTCACGGCATCCTGAACCCTGCGGAAGCAGTCGAAATCGTCATCGCCTAACAGCGACCGTCCACGGGACCTTCAGGGGTTCCATTAGGGGGCCAGTCTTCGGGCTGGTCCCCTTTTTTTTCTACGAGGGGACCTTTCACGAGCCCCCACAGGCTCCTGCAAGAACCTCAAACACAACCTTAAAGGAAACCCACATGGCCACTCTTACGCCTGCTACGGAACTTGAGGCGGTGAACTTCCTTCTGGAGGCCATCGAAGAGGAGACAGTTAACACGCTCGTTAACAACACCGACCCAGATGTCGCTGCTGCTATCCTCTACCTCAACACGTCCTCCCGTGCCCTTCAGATCGCGGGGTGGGAGTTCAATACGGAAAACTCCTACATCCTTTCGCCGGATGTCTCAGGCCGGATCGAAGTCCCCGCCAACGTCACCAAGCTGACCGTTCCGGGTAAGCGGTACACGGTTCGTAACCGCCGACTGTACGACAGGGATGAGCAAACCTACACCTTCACCGAGAGCGTGGAGGCGGAGGTAATTCAGCTTCTCTCCTTCCCTGACCTGCCAGAACCCGCCCGCCAATACGTGGTGCTGGACGCGGCCTTTAACTTCATGGCCAAAAGGGCACCGGACGAACTGATCGCAAAGCTGACCCGTGCGCAGGTGACCGACGCATGGAACAACTTTGTGGCCGATGACACCCGGTCGGGGAACTTCTCGTTCTCCCACAATGCCGCCATCCAGAACCGGGCGCGGTAGGTGATCTATGGCTAGAAAGAAACTCAGGCTTCAGGCCGATAATCTGGTTCAGGGGATCTCCCAACAGGTCCCCTCAAAGCAGACCCTCAATCACTGTGCTGATCGGCGGAACATTGTTCCATCCATCGTGCATGGGAATACCAAGCGCCCTTCCTTGCGGTTCGACGCACGCCTAAACCTCCCAGTCCGTGACGACATGGCGGAGCACTTCTACACGCGCGATGCTGATGAAAGCTATCTTCTGGTAAACACAGGCGATGACATCCGTGCTTTCGACAGGAAGACGTGGGAACAGGCCACAGTCAACGCGCCGGAAGGATATGACTACCTGTCCTCCCCCAACAGCCCAGCAGAGGACTTCTGCTTCCTCACCCTTGGGGACTACACCCTCGTCTGCAATAAGACAAAGGTGGTCAAGATGATGGAGGATAAGACCCCAGCCGCGCAGAACAAAGCACTCCTGTACGTCACGCAGGGGGACTATGCGACGACCTATAAGGTGTTCCTTGAAGGGACCCTCGTGGCCACCCTAACGACCTCTGAGGAAGAGGTTGAAGAGACAGCCACAGACTTCATCGTCCAGCAACTCCGTCAACAGATCGTAGAGTTCCTAGGTGGAACCATCACATCTACCCCCAGCTCGTCGGTAAAGAACACTGAAGGCTTCGACCTTGTTTGGTCTGGCCCCAGCGCCACGGCTGAGGAGGTTCTGGGCATCATCGACAACGGCGGAGAGGGCGGAGGCTACGAGGGCCGCGGCGGGACCAAGATCACAGTGGATGGAAACTTCCTCCTGACCTACACGGACCCTCAAACGGGGTCTCACCAGATTGCTGGTAAGGGTCCTTTGACTGTGGAATGGGACTCCACGGCCCCTCCTCTGACCGAATACGCTGGGAACATATCGGGGACAGGGACTTTCACCGCAACGTGGAGCTCCGTCATCATCCCCGAAACAGCGGATGCCTACACCATCACAGGTGACGGGTCGGTCATCACCATTGCGCGGACTGATGGGGAACCCTTCACACTGACCGCAACAGACAGCATCAACAATGACGCCATCAAGGTGGTCATGGGTGCCATCCAACGCTTTGAAGACCTACCCCCAAGGGCACCTGATGGGTACGCTGTTAAGGTGACCCAATCCAGCGGAGTGGATGAGGATGACTACTACGTCACCTTCCGAGCTGACGATCCGAGTAATACGGAAAGTGTGGGTGTCTGGGTGGAAACGCTAGGCGATGAAATCCACTATGCCTTGGATGCCTCCACGATGCCCCACTTCCTCATCCGTGAGGCCGATGGATCATTCACCTTCCGCCCCGGAGACTGGGATGAGAGGGAGGCAGGGGATGAGAAGTCTGTTCCTAATCCCTCCTTTGTAGGGCGGACAATCAACTGGATGTACTTCTTCCAGAACCGTATAGGTTTCCTGACAGGCTCCAGCAAAATCGAAGGGCGCACCAGCGACTATTTCAACTTCTGGAGAAAGTCGGCACGAACCCGACTGGACACTGATCCGGTGGACCTTGCTGCCACCACCTCCGAAGCCCTGAAGCTCCACTACGCCTACCCCTTTGATCAGAAGCTCGTCATCTTTGCGGATGATACCCAGCTCATCTGCACAGGGGGTGCGACGTATACCCCGGCTACCGCTGCTATGGAGGTGGCTTCGCAGTACGAGATGGACCCTCGGACAGCCCCCGTGGTTGTAGGGAAGTCCCTCTTCTTTACGGTGCGACAGGGGCGTTACTCCTCAGTGATGGAAATGCAGGGGGCGGAAGGAAACACGGACAAGCTCTATGCGGTGGAGGTGACAGAACATGTCCCTCACTACCTTCCCCAAGGCCGCTATAAGATGATCGCCAGTGCGAAGGCCAACATGCTCCTGATGATTGACCCCAGTGGTGACCAGATGTGGGTCTACAACTGGCTATGGGCTGATCGGGCGAGGGTTATCTCCTCGTGGCACCACTTCCGTTTCGCAGAAGGTGCTCCGGTGTGGACGGGCATGTTTTCAGCTAACCGCCTGCAACTCCTTACCGTGAAAGGGGATGACACACCCATCGCTGCATCCATCACCTTTGATGAGAATGGGCGATACCTCGAAAGTCTCGAAGACGCCCACTTGGACTTCCTATCCCAAGGCCAGCTCACCGATGACGCCGGGGATACAATCGTTGAGGTTCCTTTGTACTATACCGATCCGGTAGTTCTTGGGGTTCAGCAAAACGGAGCCATCCGAGAGGTCAGTGACTTGGTGACCGATTGGGTCCCCCTGCCCAGCCCCACAATGGGGAACTCCGCAACCCACTCTTTCCGGCTTCCCGGTGTGTGGGAGGAGGTGATCGTAGGTGAACTGATGGATGTCTACCACGTATTCTCAGAGCCCTTCCCCGTGAAGTATGGGCCCCGTGGGGAGATGATGGCCGATCTGCGTCATCGCATCCAGCTCACCAACCTGACCTTGAACATCACCGACACGGGACCCTTTGAGGTTACCGTCAAGAAACCCCACAGACCCGAAAGGACTGAGCGGTTCACGGGACTGAGCCTTGGTAATAAACCCTCGACTGTGGACGGAGCGCCTATCTCCTCAGGTTCCTTCAAGGTGAACCTCAGGGGGCAGTCTCAGGACATGGAGGTCACACTCCGATCACGGACGTGGATGCCCCTGTGTCTGACAGGTGCGGAATGGTCGGGCTCCCTAATCAGGAAGCTGTAGGATGAGAGAAGACAAATTGAAGGTGGTGGCATCCGAAGACCATCACCTAGTCCGTGTTCTGCAAAACCTGCGACGACAAGATCGGGTCGAACTCCTCGCCTCTGGAACGCTAGACCCTCTAGCGCAATTCCGGTGGGCACGCGAGAACGGCCAGTGCTGGGCGGTCCTTCTGCCCTCGGGTGCTGCCTGCGCGGTGGGGGGCATCATTCCTGTTGCGGGAAGTGATAACGCCGCTGTTTGGTTGATGGGCACTGATGAGCTCACCCAACATTGGCGGGAGTTCCTCCGCCGGAGCCGCGCCTACGTGGACGCACTCCATGAAATCCGGCCTGTACTCTTCAACAGGGTCCACGCTGATAATGAAATCCACCTCCGATGGTTGAGATGGGCAGGGTTCATCATCCTCCCCGAGCCGTGCTTTGTGGGCAACCACAGCGCGGTCTTCCACGAGTTCATAAGGATACGCAAAACATGACAATTCCAGCCGTGGCGCTGGGGGCGATGAAACTTGCGGTAGGCGTAACGAGCGCCGCCGCAGGGGTCGCCCAATCTATCAACGCCAACAAGCGACAAGGCGAGCTGTATGAACAAAACGGCCAAGCCGCGAAAGATGCCTACTTCCTTGAAACGCACCTCACGAACAAAAAGCTGATGGATGAGCGCAAGGCCACCTCACAGAAGAAGCAGGACAACTCCATCAAGCGAATGAAAGCCTCCGCAACTGCTCTGACCGCCGCCGCAACGGGTGGTGTTCAAGGTGGGAGCGTTAGCCAGGTTCTTGATGACTACAAGCGGAGCGAAGGCGTGGTATCGGATCGGCTAGACCAATCCCTTGAGAGCGCCGAAAGTCAGTCCGTCTACAACATGATGGGGTCACAGGCTAAAGCGCAAGCCCGCATAAACTCAATCCCCCTACCCGACAACTCGAACATCTATGCCTCGGTCATCCGTGGCGCGGGGAGTGTGATGGGTGAGTTCAGCGACTTCAAAGACCTCTACGATGGAGATTATGATGTCTGAGCGCAGAGATGTAGGCGACTTCCTGAGCGTCCACGCCCGCCCTGTCTTCCAAAGTTCCACGCAGGTTGTGGACACTTACGTCCAGCCTGCCCAGCAACCACGATCCAAAGGGGAGGCACTTGCCGTCGCCCTGACCCAACTGGACGACGCGATGTCCCCTGTCCTCAAGAAGGGCATCCGACAAGCCGCCACACGGGAACATGAGAAGGGTGAAGAACTCTTCCAGAAGAACCGCAAGGACTTCGCGGAGGCTGTACGCAGCGGGGAAATCCCAATGGGTGCCTCCCCGTTCGTCCGTAGAGGTTACCGCGAAAGTCAGCTCCATGTGCTGGGCGCGACATACAACGTGGAGCTCAAACGTGCGCTGGAGCACTCCAACCTCTCCGAAGTGGAGGACCCCGCCGAAGTTGAACAATTCATCCAAGCGTTCAACGAAAAGTTCCGCGAGGAAAATGGCCTCGAAAACATGCCACGGAAGGAGGTCAACCGCATCTTCACGCCAATGGCAGTGCAGTCGAACGACAGCTTCAGGAACCAACAGGCTGCTGAGAACATCCAGCTTGTTGAGGAGCGCAGGTTCCGGGCCTTTGAACAGGAACTTCACATGGCCGTCACGCAGGGTCGCTTCTCGGGACCTCCGGGCTCAGCCGCAGCCGATGCCAAGAACTTGGGGGAATGGCTCAACGCCCGCGCACAGGACATGGGGGAGGAGGGCATCGACTACAAGCTGATTGAGGGCTCCATCCTCAACGCTGTGGGAAGTGCTGCCGCCACCCGAGGCTCCGTGTCTATGGCAGGGGTCCTCAATAACATCGAAGTTGCTGGTATGGGCTCTCTGGGCCAGTCGGCAAAGGGCCGGAAGGTCCAATCGCAGGTCAGGTCCGCTGCATCCCGCATAGAGGCGAGGCGGAACTCCACCGCATCAAAAGCCGTGGCTGCGGAACGCAAGGCGGAGCTTAACGGTCTGATGACGGAAGCCCAACAAGCTGCGAAAGATGGCGACTTTGAACGGGCCGAGGAACTCTGGGTCAAGATCAACCAGATGGACCCCACGAAAGCACGATCCGTGGATGGTTTCCTTGATGGTGAGCGAACTGATGAGGACCGGACAACCAGCAAGGGTGCCTTTGCGGAAGCCGCTGCCGCCGTTGGTTCATCGGGGAGCGCCCAAGAAGCTGAGGCGATCATTGATGAGATGGTCATCTTCGGAAAGCTCGACCCCGCAGATGCCAACCAGCTCCGAGGGGTTGCCGAACGGAGGCACGCTCCTCAGGGAAGATCGGACCCTCTGGGTGCCATCGAAGGGGACAACTACCTCAACGGCCAACGGAGCCGCATCTCGGACAGCTTCCCTAAGACTGAGTTCGGGCAAACCAACCCGACCTACGCCGATGACGTGGCCCGTGCGCAGTCCGACTATGAAGATGAGATGATCATCTGGATGCAGAACAACCGCGATGAAGACGGAAACTACGACCGACTTGCCGCCCGCGCTGCTGCACAAGCTGCCCGAGAACGGGCTGTTAATTCCCACCTATCAGACCCCACGGGAACGGGGGTCACTGATCCCGACAAGCCCGATTGGGCTGATTAAGAGGAACGCATGGAACCAACAGAAAAAGATGTAGCCTATCTCAAGGCGCACCCAGACCTCGCTGGGAAGTTTGATGAACGGTTCGGGGAGGGTGCTGCGGCATCCCTCCTCACACCCACCGCACAAGTTGCCGTAGGTGAAGCTGTTGTGGAAGCCCCAGCGGTTACCCCAAACCCCGATGAGCCGAACATGGCCGCAGTCCTTGACGGGATGAACGCTGAACTCCCAGAAACGACCCTGAATAAAACCGAATGGGAAGACCCTATGGGTGTCGGTCCCCGTATCCTCGAAGGTGTCTTGGATGGGTTCGATGAGGCCAGCGGTCAGTTGGCTGCATCCTTCCACAGCGCAGACGTTGCCATGTCCCGTAAGCTGGACGAAATGGGTATCCCCTCCCGCTTGCAAATCCTGAATGACGAGGGGGAGCTGGATGTCCGTGTGGATACTCTGGCCGACAATCCCCCTGAAGAGTTCGTCCCAACGGACCTTGTAAGGGAACCTGTATCGTCCCTCGGAAGGTTCACCTCTTCGACCACTCAATTCGTCGCTGGGTTCGCTGCGGCAAAGTCCGTCACGGGTCTGACAGGCATCATAGGGGCCGTGGTGAATGGTGCCCTTTCCGATGGCTTGGCGTTTGATCCCGACGATCCCAACCTCAGCGCGTTTGCGGAGGAGAATGAGTACGCCGTCCCCCTACTGACTGAGGCACTGGCCACAGACCCCGACGATCCCGAATGGATGAACCGTATGCGCAATGCCACAGAAGGCGTTGTCATCGGGGGAGCCATCGACTTCACCTTGAAGGGTCTACGTGGCCTCGCCAAGGTGGTGAAGGGGAAGAAGATCGAAGGTCCTGAAGGGGAGGCTCTGGTCAAAGAGGGTCAGGAAATGGCCGAGGAAGCCTCTGAGGAAGCCCGCGAGGCTCTTGAGGAAGGCGTGACACTGGAGCCGAAGCCCGACGAGGGAGCTGCTAAGGTCACCCCCGAAGGGGAACCTACGGCAAACCCCGAAGCTCCCCCTGAGAAGCCGTCCCTTGTGAACGACGACGCGCTAAAGGCGGCTATTGCGGACAAGGACTTGGTGACGCCGGAACAGATCGCGGATAGCCTCTGGTTCAACGCCTCCAAGATGGAAGGCCCAGTCGAGGCCCAGGCCATGATTGAGGTGGCGGGGGATGCACTGGCCCGTAGCGGTGCCCTCGAAAAGATGGGACTGGACCAGCCCGAGACATTCAGCACCATCATCAAAGCGGCGAAGGAGGAACTCTCCAGCCTCACGGGTGGGAGCTTGGATGATCTAACCCGGCGGGTTGCCGCTGTGGGTGAAAGCGCAGTGGATCAGGCAAAGTTTCTGGTCGCTGGCAAGATGGCCCTCCAGTCGGTAGGCCGCGAAGTCTCCACGCTGGTGAAGCGGCTGGACGGTATGTACGCAGTCGGTAAGGTGGACCCCGAGGTGGAAGCGAAACTGCTGAACCTCATGGACACCCACGCAAACCTCCAAGGTCACCTGAAGCGGGTCCAGACTGCTTCGGCGCGGGCCGTATCTGCTGGCCGGATAAAGACGACTGATGGTATCGACAGCGCCGCCGTTGATGCCCTCACGCGCGTAGAGGCTGCGGGCGGAACCAAGGCGATGAAAGAGGCGGTGAAACGTCTGCGTCTTGCCGAAGGGGCCGCTCAGCAAGCAACACTCCTACGCAATATGCGTCTGGGTTCCCGCTGGAAGCGCGGATGGAACATGACGAACGAGGTCTTCATCAACAGCATCCTGTCTGGCTGGGGGACCCATGCGGTCAACATGACCTCGAACCTTGTCAATACGCTGGTTCTCCCCCTTGAACGGACCATCGGGGGTGCCCTTACCGCACAGCCGAAGGAAATCCGGGCAGGTTTGGAGCAATATGCCGCTATCCGATCCTCTGTCATGGACGGCATCCGCTTGAGTGCGCGGGTGATGAAGAATGAAATGCCTGTCTTGGATACCCAAGTCAAATTGGACTACCAGAAGGAAGGTATCAAGGCCATCTCACGGGAAACCGTGGGCGCATCCAGCAAGTTCGGAGGTGCGCTGGTGGATGGCATTGGCCAATTGGTGCGCCTGCCCGGTCGCTTCCTGATGGCTGAGGATGAGTTCTTCAAGCAGGTCATGTTCCGGTCGAGGCTTAAAGCGAAGTTGACTGTGGACGCTGCCTACATGTCGGACAAAGACCTCAAGAAGCTGGGGTACGACAGCAAGGGAGCGTTCATCGAAGGGGAAACCGAAGCGGCGACACTGGGCGTCCAGACCCTCACTGACCGTTGGGACGAACTTGTCTTGAAAGGCCGTGTGGCGGACGACGCTGCGACCAAGGAAGCGTTCATCAAGGACAACCTTGGAGCTGCTAACGAGGGAGGGAGTAAGTTTGCCAAGGACGCCCTTCGGGTTGCCCGCGAAGCCACCTTCACGACGCCGCTGGCCGAGGGCACTCTGTCCCACGGATGGCAGCAAATGGCCAATCGTCACCCCTACCTCCGCCAGATCACCCCGTTCATCCAAACCCCTGTGAACATTCTAGCCAAAGCCTTCGACCGTACTCCGGGCGTTAACCTGATGCGGGCCAAGTATCGGGAACGTCTGAGCTCCTCGGATGCTTCCGTCCGCGCTGAGGCGATGGGCGAGATGGCCACGGGTGTGGCTCTGTCCGCTGGTCTCTACATGCTGGCAATTGAAGGCCGGATCACAGGTGGTGGACCCGTGGATGGAAAGATGCGGGATGTATGGATGAAGGACAAGAACTGGCAGGCTTATTCCCTCAACGTGGGTTCCGCAGAGAAACCCGAGTGGATCGAACTGAAGCGCCTCGACCCCTTTGCGTTCACCTTCGGGGTCGCGGGGGACATCGCTGAGATGGTTCAAGCTGCCGAGGACGACCCATCCCTAGACCAAGCGGGCATGTTTGCGATGCTGGCAGCATCCGTGGGGAACAACCTCACATCAAAGACGTGGCTGCAAGGTGTCTCCGAGGTGGTGGAAGTCCTCAATTCGAAGGACCGCCCTTACGTTGTTCAACGGTGGCTGGAAGGCAAGGCTTCTGCTTTCGTTCCCTTCTCCGCTGCGGGCCGTACCTTCAACCAAGCTCAGGATGGGACGGCACGGGAAGCCCGAGGGTATCTCGACAAGATGAAAGCGAACATTCCCGGCATGTCTGGGGACCTCCCCACCCGCTACAACTGGGTGACTGGTGAGGCAGTGGAGAACCCCACCAAGCTGCTGGGATACATCAAGGCCAGCAAAGGGGATGGCGATGTCGTCACCAAAGAGATGCGCCGCCTTAACTATGGCTTCACTGGGCCTGATCGGAAGATTGGCGCTGTAACTCTCTCAGGAGAACAGTTTCAGGAGTGGAACAGGCTCATGGGGACCGTGAAAATCCACGGGAAGACCCTCCATGCGAAGTTGGAAGAAGCCATGAACCACCCGAAGTACGACCTCCCCCGCGAGACCGTACCGGATGGCCTTACAAGTCCCGCCGAAAGTCACCGCGTAGACATGCTGAGGGGGGTCATCACCTCCTACAAGCAGAAGGCAAGGGCCACACTCTTCGAGAGTAACCCTGAGCTCTACAAGGCGTGGAGGGAATACGAGGAATATGAGGGTCGAGCCCAGAGCGGCCAAGTGCAGCCGGGAGCCCGCGAGAACCTCCTCCTCAAGTTCTAGCAGCACCAAAAAAACAAGACACAGCAAGGGGGCCTTCGGGCCTCCTTTTCTATTATAGCGAAAGGAAGCTACTATGAAAGCTATCCGTGACATATCGGACGGCGTTCGGACAGCGTGGCCTATCACCTTCCCCTACCTCTCGAAGGACCATGTTGTGGTTCTCGTGGACGGGGAAGCGGTTGGATGGGAATGGGTGTCCGAAAATGAAATTGTACTGGATAGTCCCGCCCCAGAAGGTTCGACTGTCCTAAGGGGGAGAGCGACCCCCACAACCCCCTTGGTGGACTTCAGCACAGGCTCAGGGTTGACCGAAGAAGCACTCGACTTGGTTGCCCGTCAGGGTGTTTACCTTGCCGAGGAAGCAGCCGAAGAGGCGTTGAACAAGCTGGCGTTCATCCCTGAGGGTAACGTGTTTGATGCCGTAGCGAAGCGCCTCACAAATCTCGCAGAACCGGAGGAGGATAATGACGCCGCTACCCTCGCATGGGTTCGGAGCCGTCTAGGAATTGATGGTGCCCTTGAGGCTGAGGGTTGGGCAGACGAAGCTAAAGAACATGCACTTACGGTAGAGATGATCGCCACACAGTTTGGTAACGTTGAGGAAGCGGTGACTGCCGCCCGAGACGCGCGTGATGGGGCATTGGACGCGCGTGACCTAACTGATAGCCTGAGAAGCGAAACGGTGGGCCTAAAAAATGATACCGATGCTCTCAAAGCGGACACCCTCACCGCCAGAGACACGGCCATTAGTGCATCCCGTATTGACCAGTTCGTCGCTGATGCAACTGAGCGTGATGCGCTGACCGTGGCGTCCGGCCATCGGGTTTTTATGCGATCAGATCGTCACCTCTGGCAATACAACGGATCGACATGGGATGACGAAGGGCCTGACCCAACGGAGGTCAAGGTGGACAGGGCAGACGGCTTCAGCACTATCCACTCTTATACGAAGCTACAGCCTGCGGAATTTGACGCGGCTGGGTTTGGGCTGCGATTTTACGATCAATTCGGGAACATGCACACCACGGGCGATATTGTTGCAAATGGTCGCAGGCTGACTGGTCGACCAGTCGCCTCCAATGTGTCATGGGAATCTAGCGGGTCAGTAGGGTTCCAAGACAACACTGGTCTCCTGGCCTTAGGGATCAATAGCAAGGGTGAAATTGATGGTATTCCTTCGTCACGATTTGCGCGACAAGTTGCGGCCTATATCGCAACTTCAATAAACACCGATAGTATTGTCTCAAACGACACCCTGTTTGTTTTGGGCGACAGCATTGTAGCGCCGGGGTCTGGCTGGGTTTCTGAACTCGACGCTGCATTAGGCGGCACCCGTCCTGTTGTAAATCGCGGGATCGGCGGTCAGGACACCAAGAATATCGTTCAAC
>NZ_CAXBJW010000007.1:0-137836 GCF_963976325.1 uncultured Pseudosulfitobacter sp. | reverse complement strand
CCCCCATCCCCCGCTTGAGCCTGCCGCCCGCGCCCGCTATGTCACGACCGACACTGCAAGCGAGCCAGCCATGCCCCAGTTCCTCGACCACGCCGATGCCGACTTTGAAACCCGCTTCACCGCGCTCTTGAATGCCAAGCGCGAGGACAGCCCCGATGTCGACGCCACCGTGGCCGACATCATCGCGCAGGTCCGCGCCCATGGCGACGCGGCTGTCATCGACCTGACCGCGAAATTCGACCGGCTGACGCTTACCCCCGCCACCCTCCGCATCACCGACGCCGAGGTCGACGCGGCCGTCGCCACCGTCAACGCCGCCGACCTTGCGGCCCTCGAACTGGCCGCCGAGCGCATCCGCGCCTACCACGCGCGGCAATTGCCCGAGGATGCAAGCTGGACCGACGACACCGGCGCCACACTGGGCTGGCGCTGGACACCCGTCAGCGCCGCAGGCCTTTACGTCCCCGGCGGGCTGGCCTCCTATCCCTCATCCGTGCTGATGAACGCCATCCCCGCCAAGGTCGCGGGCGTGCAGCGGCTGGCCATCACCGTGCCCACGCCCGACGGCATCCTGAACCCGCTGGTGCTGCTGGCCGCACGGCTGGCCGGCGTCGACGAGATTTACCGCATCGGCGGCGCGCAGGCGATTGCCGCACTGGCCTACGGCACCGAAACCATCCCGCCGGTGGACAAGATCACCGGCCCCGGCAACGCCTTCGTCGCCGCCGCCAAACGCCGTGTGTTCGGCAAGGTCGGCATCGATATGATCGCTGGCCCCTCGGAAATCCTCGTGATCGCCGACGCCGACAACGATCCCGACTGGATCGCGCTGGACCTGCTCAGCCAGGCCGAACACGACGAAAGCGCGCAAAGCCTGCTGATCACCACCAACGCCACCCTTGGCCGCAAGGTGGCCGAGGCGGTGGAAAACCACCTGCAAACGCTGGAACGCCGCGCCATCGCGGGCGCAAGCTGGCGCGATTTCGGCGCGGTCATCACCGTGCCGGATCTGGCCACCGCCGCCACCCTCAGCAACCGCATCGCCCCCGAGCATCTGGAGCTGATGGTCGCAGACCCGACAAAACTCAGCGAACAGATCACCCACGCCGGCGCCATCTTCCTTGGTGCTTGGACGCCCGAGGCCATCGGGGACTATGTCGGCGGCCCCAACCACGTGCTGCCCACCGCCCGCTCGGCGCGGTTCTCCTCGGGGCTGTCGGTGATGGATTTTGTCAAACGCACCACGCTGGCGCAAATGACGCCGGATGCCCTGCGCGCCATCGGCCCCGCCGCCGAAACGCTGGCCACATCGGAAAGCCTGCAAGCCCACGGCCTGTCGGTCACCGCCCGCCTGAACCGCCTGAATGCCAGAACATGACGCAGCGGGCCGATTGAACCCGGCTGCATTCATGGTCTAACCTTGGTCAGACTCACACGCAAAGGATGCGACATGTCCCGCATCACCCACATCGACCTAGACGACGGCAACCTGCCGCCCCCCACGCCCGAGATCGAACAGGAACGCAAGGTCGCCCTGTTCGACCTGCTGGAAGAAAACAGCTTTGCGCTGCCCGCCCGCGACGACCGCGAGGTGCCGCCGGGGCCGTACCACCTTGGGCTGGCCATCCGCGAAAACCGGCTGGTCTTCGACGTGACCACGGAAGAGGCCGCCAAAGCCGCCGAATTCCACCTGTCGCTCGGGCCGTTCCGTCAGGTGGTCAAGGACTACTTCCAGATCTGCGAAAGCTATTTCGAGGCGGTCAAGAAACTGCCCCCCAGCCAGATCGAAACCATCGACATGGCCCGCCGCGGCATCCACAACGAAGGCAGCCGCGTCCTGCAAGAACGCCTCGCGGGCAAGGCCGACATCGACGAAGGCACCGCGCGCCGCCTGTTCACCCTGATCTGCGTCCTGCATTTCGGCGGTTAGAATGGTTGCACCCTTGCCCCAATCGGTACTGTTTTGCTGCGACCACAACGCGGTGCGCTCTCCGATGGCCGAGGCGATCATGAAAAAGTTCTATGGCACCGGCACCTATGTCCAGTCCGCCGGGGTCAAGGCCGACATGGAAATCGACGGCTTCTCCATCGCCGTCTGTCAGGAAATCGACGTCGAACTGTCGCGCCACCGCTCGCGCAGCTTTGACCAGATGGAAGACTGGGGCGACGATCTGGGCAGCTTCGACCTGATCGTGGCGCTGTCGCCGGCCTCGCAACGCCGCGCGCTGGATCTGACCCGCTTTTACCATCTGGAAATCGCCTATTGGCCGATCATGGACCCCACCGGCCTGGGCGAAACCCGCGAGGCCAAGCTGGTCAACTACCGCAGCGCCCGCGACCAGATCATCGCCCACCTGCACGACCGCTGGGGCCCGCCCACCGTGCTGACCTGAAGGAACCGCCCATGTCCGTGGTGAACCGCTATTTCGACGCCTTCAACGCAGGCGACACCGACGCCATGCTGGATTGCCTGACCGACGACGTGGCCCACCACGTGAACGAAGGGCAGGTCCGCACCGGCAAGGCGCTCTTTGCCGACTTTTGCGCCCATATGACCCGCTGCTATGCCGAAAACCTGACCGATATGCAGGTGTTCGTGAACGCGGATGAAACCCGTGCTGCGGCCGAATATGTGGTCAACGGCACCTATCTGCAAACCGACGCACGCCTGCCAGCGGCGCGCAATCAAACCTACAAGCTGCCCGCAGGCTCGTTTTTCGACCTGAAGGACGGCAAGATCGCCCGCGTTACCACCTATTACAATCTGGCCGACTGGACGGCACAGGTCGCGTGACCCAGTGCCACGTGCTGACCGGCGCCGCGCTGGATGCGGCCCTTGGCGATGTGGCCCGCCTGCGCATCACGGTGTTCCGCGACTGGCCCTACCTCTACGACGGCGATCTGGACTATGAACGCCGTTACCTTGCCGCCTTCCGCGCCTCGCCACAGGCGGTCGTGGTCGGGGCCTATGACGGCAACAGGCTGGTGGGGGCCGCCACCGCTGCACCCCTCAGCGATCACGCCGACGATTTCGCACAGGCCTTCGACGGCACCGGCGTAAACATCGACGATGTGTTCTATTGCGCCGAAAGCGTGCTGCTGGACGACCATCGCGGGCAGGGGATCGGGCACCGGTTCTTTGACGCCCGCGAGGACGCCGCCCGCGCCTTTGGCTACAGCAAATCCGCCTTTTGCGCCGTGCAACGCCCTGCCGACCACCCCTTGCGGCCCGCCGACTACCGCCCGCTTGATACCTTCTGGCGCAAACGCGGCTATGCCCCGCTGGACGGGGCCACCGCGCAGTTCACGTGGAAAGACGTGGACGCAGACGCGCCCACGGCCAAACCGCTGCAAGTGTGGATCAAAGACCTGTAATCAGCCGCAAAGCTGTCCGGCCTGATCGCCAAACGCCTTCCAACGCTTCCAGAACGCCTCGTTGCTGGACGAATCCGACGTGCGCATCTCTTGCGCGCTGTGCGGATCGTTAAAGAACCCGACCCCGCGCCGCTGGTCCGAAGCGCTCAGCGACATATCCGCCACCGCCTGCACACAGCCGCACCGCGCCCGGTTCGCCTGTTTGCGCCCCGAGGCCTGACAGGCGTTCGCAATCGGTCCCGACGCAAACAGCACCGGCGCAGGCTGCCCCAGGGGCGTCGACGCGCGCGCGCCGGGCGACTGATAGGTCGTTGCATTGTAACTGGAATATCTGGTCCCACCGCCACCACAGGCGGCGACAAGGGCCAGACACGAGATTAGGGCCGTCAATCGGATCATGGTTTCGCCTCACACCATCGCGGCATTCTTTGGCCGCAGCTTACTGCTGATGCGGATTATGCCTGAATTCGCAGCAGGGGGCAATTCACGAGTGTGCGGGTCAAACGGTCGCGGGTGCTGGCGCGGCGGGGCTGGCCCCGAAGGCTAAAGTCAGGGCGCATAGCCCCCGCCCAAACGCACCAAAACCCGCAAACACCCTGCGCAGCAGCGCCCGACCGCCCGTCGCACCAATGGCAATTGCCCTGTCGCCTGCATTGTCTTGACAAGCCTTTTTGGTTCAGCGCACATGCGGGTGTGATTGGTGCCTGCTCATGCAGGTGAAAAGGGAATGTGCAGCCGTGATCTTTCACGGTGAAGCACAGCCGCCCCCGCGACCGTGAACGGAAAGACTGTGTGACACCACTGGCATTGCGCTGGGAAGGTATCATGGTCACAGGCCTTCAAGGCCTAAATCCGTAAGCCGGGAGACCTGCCATCATAGAACGACGTAACCGGACGGGGTGTTCCGGTGTCGGGGCAATTCTGCCTCGCAGAGACACTCTGCCTTGCAGGTACACCTCGCCACCTTTGCCGCGTTCCATATTTTATGGAGGCAGAAGCGATGAACGATCAGACCGAATTGCTTGTCTGTGTCAAATGCCGACGCGGGCAAGAGATGGCCGAAGAGGGCCGTCGCCCGGGTCAGGCGCTTTTTGACGCAATAGCACAGCTGGACCGCCCCGATGGGCTTCGGGTGACTGCGGTAGACTGTTTGCAAAACTGCGATCACGGCTGCACCGTCGCTTTGCGCGGCGGGGAACGCTGGACCTATGTCTTTGCAAACGTAGATGAAAACAACGACCCGGCGATGATCCTCGATGGGGCCCTTCGCTATCATGCCACCGCTGACGGACTGATTCCGTGGCGCGAGCGTCCCGAACATTTCAAACGCAATTGTGTTGCCCGAATTCCGCCCCCGGAGGTGCCCCATGTCTGATCTCGCAAAACTCCCCGTCACTGTCATCACCGGTTTTCTGGGATCTGGCAAAACCACGCTGGTGCGCCAGCTTATGCTGAATCCGGGCGGGCGGCGGTTGGCCGTCATCGTGAACGAATTTGGCGATGTCGGTGTCGACGGCGAAATTCTGAAGCAATGTGCAATTCCCGAATGCCCGGCCGAGAATATTCTCGAACTGGCAAACGGCTGCATCTGCTGCACCGTGGCGGATGACTTTATTCCGACCATCGAAACGTTGATGGCGCTGGACCCGCGTCCTGATCACATCCTGATTGAAACCTCTGGTCTGGCACTGCCCAAGCCGCTGCTCAAGGCGTTCGACTGGCCTGACATCCGCTCGCGGATCACGGTGGACGGGGTGATCGCGCTGGCCGACGCCGAAGCGGTGGCAGCCGGGCGTTTCGCGCCCAATATCGCCGCGGTCGACGCGCAGCGTCTGGCGGACGACAGCCTTGACCATGAAACACCGCTGTCCGAAGTGTTCGAAGATCAGATTTCTTGCGCCGACATCGTTCTGTTGACCAAGCCCGACCTTGCAGGCCCCGAAGGGGTTGCACGCGCCCGCGCCGTCATCGCCGCCAAGGCCGCGCGCCCGATCCCCATGGTCGAGGTGGCCGAGGGCGCGATTGATCCGCGCATCCTTCTGGGACTGGAAGCCGCAGCCGAGGACGACATGGACGCGCGCCCCTCGCATCACGACGGTGCGGACGACCACGAACACGACGATTTTGACAGCATTGTCGTGGATATTCCCGAATTGACCGACCCCAACGATCTTGTGCGCGTGATCGGGAAGCTGGCGCAGGATCACAACATCCTGCGCGTCAAAGGGTATGCAGCGGTTCAGGACAAGGCGATGCGGCTGTTGGTGCAGGCCGTCGGCATGCGTGTGCGCCACCAATATGATCGCCCGTGGAAACCGGACGAGCCGCGCCAGGGGCGCCTCGTGGTGATCGCCGAACATGACGACATCGACGCACAGGTGATCCGCAACGCACTTGGCGCGGCACAGCCGCTGGTCACAGGATAGCCGCGCCGTGCATGTCGTTTTTCGGGAAAGCCACGGGCTGGACGAGGCCGAGACGCCAATGGATCTGGGCCAGAGTGCCGCAGATCTGGTGGTGTTGTCCTTGTCTGATTCCGACCTTGGCGCCTTCGCCGAAGGCTGGCGGCGCGGTGGTGGCGCGCAGGGGCGTCTGCCGTCCTTGCGTCTGGCCAATATCGTCGCGCTGAAACATCCGCTGTCGGTGGACACCTATGTTGCCCAGACCCTTTCGGGGGCGAAGGGCATCCTGATCCGGCTGATCGGCAGCGTTCCCTATTGGCCCTACGGCTTGCAGCAGATCCGCGCCCTGGCCGAGGAAAAGAACATCGCCCTTGCCGTGCTGCCTGCGGACGGGCGTGTGGATGACCGGCTGGATGCTGTGTCGACAGTTCCAATATCCACCCTGCGGCGGCTTGCGAAACTGTGCGACACCGGGGGAGTGGTCGCGGCACAGGCTGCGTTGGCACAACTGGCCCTGGCTGCGGGGCTGTATGCAGGGCCGGTTATCGGCTCCAAGGCGCTGCCCGTGGTCGGCGCATGGACCCCCGAGACTGGCGCATGCTGCCCGCTGGTCGCTGTGTTGCCCGACGATGCAGGTCCATCACAGACCCAGCCGCGCGTTCTGATCGTATTCTACAGATCCTATCTGGCGGCCGCTGATCTGGCCACGATCACCGCGCTGTTCGCGGCGTTCCGCGCGCGTGGGTTCAACGTATGCGGGCTTTTCGCGCCATCGCTCAAATCACCCGAAGCGGCGGGGTGGCTGCGTCGACAGGTCAGACAATACGCACCTGTGGCCGTGGTCAACGCCACGGCCTTTTCCGGCAAAGGCGCGGACGGCACATCGCCATTGGATGCCGCACAGGTGCCGGTGTTTCAGGTGGCATTGGCAACCTCGACCCGCAAGGCCTGGGCCGACGCGGAACGCGGCCTGTCGCCCGCCGATCTGGCCATGCATGTGGTTCTGCCCGAAGTGGACGGTCGCATCACCGCCGGTGTCGCCAGCTTCAAGGACCCGCAAAAGCGGGACCCGGATTTGCAATATGCCCGCTTTGCACACCGGGCCGATGCAGGTCGCATCGCGGCAATCGCAGACCGTGTGCAGGGCTGGACACGGCTGGCGCAGACACCACCGGCGGCGCTTCGGGTTGCACTGGTGCTGTCGACCTATCCGGGCAAGGACTGGAACATGGGCCACGCCGTTGGCCTGGACGCGCCGCAGTCGGCGCACGCCATCCTGGAGGATCTGAAAACCGCGGGCTATGACGTCTGCACCGACGGCGTGCCCTTGCATCAGGCTCTGGCGGCGCGCAGCACCCGCTGGCCCTTGTCCGAATACAAAGCCGCCCTCGCACGTCTTCCCGACACGCTGCGCGCACACCTGTCCGAAGCCTGGGGCGACCCCCAGGACGATCCCGATGTGCAGGACGACGCGTTTCACTTCGCGGCCATCGCTTGCGGCAAAGTGGTGGTGGCGCTGCAACCCGAACGTGCTGCCGCCCAAGGGCGGGACGACAGCTATCACGATCTGTCGCGCACGCCGCGCCACGCCTACGTGGCCTTCTACCTGTGGCTTCAGTCGCAAACCGACGCGCTGGTGCATATCGGCGCGCATGGCACGCTGGAATGGCTTCCCGGCAAATCCGTCGCACTGTCCGACACCTGCTGGCCCGAGGTGCTGACGGGGGCCTTGCCGGTGATCTATCCCTTTATCGTCAACGATCCCGGCGAGGCGGCGCAGGCCAAGCGACGGATCGGGGCCGTGACGCTGGGCCACATCCCGCCGCCCCTGCGCGAAAGCGGCACACCCGAACGTCTGGCCCGGCTCGAAGCCTTGCTTGACGAATTTTCCAATGCCGACGGTCTGGACCCGCGCCGCCGCGACCGGCTTCAGGGCGATATCCGCGCCGAGGCACAGGTGCAGGGGGTCGAGCAGGATCTGGGGCTGGACAGCGCCGGGTGCAGTGCCGAGGCGATCACGCGGATCGACCGGTTTGTCTGCGACATCAAGGAAAGCCAGTTCGGCGAGGGCCTGCATATCTGGGGCCGGTCGCCGCGCGGCGATGCGCCTTTTGCCACCGCGCAATCGGTGGCGCGCGAACGACAGTCCTTGCTGGACGCTTTGGCGGGGCGGCGTATCGCGGCGGGTCCGTCAGGCTCGCCCTATCGCGGACGGCGCGACGTTCTGCCGACAGGTCGCAACCTGTTCACAACCGACCCGCGTGCGGTGCCGACACGGGCGGCCCATGCGCAGGGGGTGCGGCTTGCCGATGAACTGGTGCGCCGCCATTTGCAGGATCAGGGCAACTGGCCGCGCACCCTGATCGTCGACCTGTGGGGGTCGGCAACGATGCGCACCGCAGGCGAGGAATTTGCCATGGCACTGCACCTGCTGGGCGTGCGCCCGCTGTGGGATGCAGGGTCGGAACGGGTCTCGGGCATCGAAGTCCTGCCGATCACCGAACTGGACCGCCCGCGCGTCGATGTCACCTTGCGGGTCTCGGGCCTGTTTCGTGACGTGTTCCCGACCCTCTCGGCGCTGTTTTCCCAAGCGGTGCGTGCGCTGGCCGCCCGCGACGAGGCACCCGACTGGAACCCCTATGTGGCGGTGGACAATCTGGCGCGGGTCTACGGCCCGCAGCCGGGGCAGTTCGGTCTGGGCATGGGGGCCGCGCTGGACGACTATACCGAAGCAGGGCGCGCGCAGGCGGGTCTGGCGTGGCTCAAGGCAAGTTCGTGGGCCCTGGACGGCACGGACGCGCGGCTGGACATGGGCGGCATCCGTGCGCGCGTGGCATCCGCGGACAGCTTCGTGCATCCGCAGGACCTGCCCGAAACCGATCTGCTGCTGGCCGCAGACTATGCCGGCCACGAGGCAGGCTTTGCCGCAGCCCAGGCTGTGACGGGCGGGGCTGCGGCGCTTTATCACCTGAACAACACGGACCCCGCGCACCCGCGTGCAATGGGACTGACCGAAGAGATCGCGCGCGTGGTCCATTCCCGCGCCAGCCATCCGGGTTGGATCGCAGGCATGAAACACCACGGATTTCGCGGCGCAGCCGAGATTGCGGCGACCTTGGACCACATGGCAAGCTTTGCCCATCTGGCAGGCGTCGTGCCCGCGCATCTGTTTGATCTTTACCACGATGCGACCTTGGGCGACCCGGAAACCGACGGGTTCCTGCAAGACGCCAACCCTGAAGCGCACCGCGCGATGCAGGCCCGGTTTGCCGCCTTGCTCGATGCGGGCCTGTGGCAAACGCGCCGCAATTCGGTGCTGTCGGATATGGCGGTGCCGCGATGACCGCGACGCAGATCAAGGGGTGGTGCCCGGGTGCCTACCGGCCGATGATGGCCGCAGACGGGTTGGTGATGCGCGTGCGCCCGGCCTTTGCGCGTCTGACGGCGGCTGAGGTTCTGGGCCTGTGTGAACTGGCGCGGCGCTATGGTCAGCCGGGGCTCGAGGTCACCAACCGCGCAAACCTGCAAATCCGCGGTGTGGCCGAAACGGACCATGACACGGTATTGCAAGCGCTGGGCGATCTGGGCCTGCTGGACGCCGATCCCGCGCAGGAAAGCCGCCGCAACATCCTGGTCAGCCCGTTCTGGCAGACGGGCGATCTGACTCAGAGCTTGACCGGGGCTTTGCTGTCGCGCTTGTCCGACCTTCCGGAACTGCCTGCAAAGGTCGGCTTTGCCGTGGATTGCGGCCCGCGTCCGCTGCTGCGCGGGGACAGTGCGGATATTCGGCTTGAACAGGGGGCAAACGGCTTGATCTTGCTGGCTGATGGCGCGACGGCAGGGCGCGCCGTGACGCAAGACAACGCCATCACCGCCCTGATCGAGATGGCGCACTGGCTGTCCGAACGCATCACCCCGGATCAACGCCGCATGTCCGGCGTGCGCACCGGCAACGCACTGCCCCACGCGTGGTGCAACGCCACACCCCGGTCCCCCGGTCCGGCCCCTTGCATCGGGCCGGTGCCGCTTGGCGCATTGGTCGGCTGCGCCTTTGGGCAGATAGATGCAGACGCGATGGCCAGACTGATCGAAGCCAAAGCCATCGCAGCCGTGCGGCTGACCCCTTGGCGCAGTGTGCTGTTGGAAAATGCGGACATGCCCGAAGGGACGGATTTTGTCACCGATCCCGCCGATCCGGTCCTGCATGTCAACGCCTGCGTGGGCGCGCCCTATTGTGCCTCGGCGACCGTCTCCACCCGCGACATCGCGCGACGCCTTGCGCCGCATATCGACGGTACGCTGCACGTCTCTGGCTGTGCCAAGGGCTGCGCGCGCCGAACCCCCGCCAACGTCACCTTGGTGGGCCGTGACGGCGCGTTCGACATCGTGCGCGACGGCACCGCTGCCGATGACCCCAACCAACGCGGGCTCGACCCCCATGACCTCATTACCGGAGCACCCTTTTTCCAATGATCCATACCTATGAAACCGACGGGGCCGCGATCTATGCGCAGTCCTTCGCCATGATCCGGGCCGAGGCCGATCTCGGACGCTTTGCCCCGGACGAGGAACCGATTGCCGTGCGCATGATCCATGCGGCCGGCATGGTGGGGCTTGAGCACTCCCTGAAGATGTCACCGGACTTTGCCAGCGCCGCCCGGTCGGCCCTTGCCGGCGGCGCGCCGATCCTGTGCGATGCACATATGGTCAGCGAAGGCGTGACGCGCACCCGGCTGCCCGCCGATAACGCGGTGATCTGCACCCTGCGTGATCCGTCGGTGCCCGATCTGGCCAGGGCGATGTCCAACACCAGATCCGCCGCCGCACTTGAACTGTGGCGGCCACATCTGGACGGCGCGCTTGTCGCCATCGGCAATGCGCCGACCGCGCTGTTTCACCTGCTGAACATGCTGGCCGATCCCGCTTGCCCGCGCCCCGCTGCGATCATCGGCTGCCCCGTCGGCTTTGTCGGCGCCCGCGAAAGCAAGGACGCCCTCTGGGCCAGCCAGCCCGTGCCCTGCTGCATCATAGAGGGGCGCCTTGGCGGCAGCGCGATCACGGTCGCTGCGATCAACGCCATCGCGAGCCGGGCAGAATGACTGTGGGCGGTCCAACCGGTGTGATCCATGGCGTGGGGCTGGGGCCCGGTGCTGCCGATCTGATGTCGGTGCGCGCGCATCGTCTTTTGTCGGGGGCGCGACATGTGGCATTTTTCCGAAAAGCGGGCCGTGCGGGCCGCGCGCGCAAGACTGTTGACGGGATTTTGCCCCAAGGCGTCATTGAATTCGCGATGGAATACCCCGTGACCACAGAGATCTCTGTGGATCATCCCGACTACAACGCCGCGCTCTCCGGCTTTTATGCCGACTGTTGCGGACATCTGCGCGCCCTTGCCGAACAGGGCGAGGATGTCGTCGTGCTCTGTGAAGGCGATCCCTTCTTTTATGGATCGTTCATGCACCTCTACACCCGCCTGAAAGACAGCGTGCCGGTGCAGGTTGTCCCCGCGATCACCGGAATGTCGGCTGCGTGGACCGCAACGGGCCTGCCGATCACCTGGGGGGACGATGTTCTCAGCGTGGTGATGGCCACATTGCCCGAAGACGACCTCGTGCGTCACATGAGGTCGGCGGATGCCCTGGTGGTGATGAAGATCGGACGCAACATCGACAAGGTGCGCAATGCGCTGCGCGCCGCCGGGAAATACGACGACGCCTGGCTGGTGGAATGCGCCAGCTTGGGCGAACAAACGGTGCAAAAACTCTCTCAGGCCGAAGGTCGGGTCACACCGTATTTCTCGATCGTGATGGTCCATGGTCAGGGGCGTCGGCCATGACCGGGGGGCTGGCAATCGTCGGCTTGGGGCCGGGCGATGCAGCGCTGGTGACGCCGCAGGTGACTGCGGCACTGGCACTGGCCTCTGACATCGTGGGCTACGGCCCCTATGTTGACAGGATACCGGCGCGTGCGGGGCTGACGCTGCATCCTTCGGACAACCGGGTCGAGCTTGAACGCGCGCAGCATGCGCTGGAAATGGCGGCCGAAGGGCGGCGCGTGGTCGTCGTATCCTCGGGCGATCCCGGCGTGTTCGCCATGGCCGCCGCTGTGTTCGAAGCCGTCGAAAGTGGCCCGCAGCACTGGCGCAGGCTTCAGATTGATGTGCTGCCGGGCATCACCGCGATGCTGGCGGCGGCGGCCCGGGTGGGCGCGCCCCTTGGCCACGATTTTTGCGCCATCAACCTCAGTGACAACCTCAAGCCTTGGGCGTTGATCGAAAAACGGGTGCGGCTGGCCGCCGAAGCCGATTTTGCCATGGCCTTTTACAACCCGCGCTCAAAGGCACGACCAGATGGGTTTGCCCGTGTTCTGAAGGTGCTGAACGATGCCTGTCAGGACAATCGTCCCGTGATATTCGCCCGCGCCGTGTCAACGCCCGACGAGGCAATTCGAATTGTGCCGCTGCCGGAGGCAACGCCTGAAATGGCCGATATGCGCACGATGGTCCTTGTGGGTACATCCGCCACGCGGCTGATCGCGCGCGATGATGTGCCGTTCGTCTATACGCCCAGATCGGTGCCGGCCAGATCGGGTTTTGAATGACCAAGCCACGCCAGAATCTCCTGCGGCGTATGGGCCTCCAGCCGGTCGGGAAGTGCCGGCCGGTCGATCATGATCACCGGCAGCCCCAATCTGCGCGCTGCCGCGATCTTGGCCGCCGCACCTGCACCGCCCGCGTTCTTCGACACCAGAAGATCAATCTTGTGATGCCGCATCAAGGCCAGGTCGTCCGCCACCGTGAAGGGGCCGCGCGCCTGCACGACAGCGTGGTCGGGAAAGGGCAGCACGCTGTCAGGCGCATCAACCAGCCGCAGCAGGTAGAAATGCTGCGGATGGGCGGCAAAGTCGTTCAGATGCATCCGACCAATCGCCAGCATGACCCGTGCAGCGGGACGCTTCAGCGCGCTCACGGCACCCGCGATGTCAGGCACATGGGTCCAGCGGTCGCCGCTTTGCGCCTGCCACGGCGCGCGCGTCAGCGCGATCAGCGGCACGCCCGCCTCGGCGCAGGCCGACACGGCATTGCGGCTCATCTGTGCGGCGAACGGATGGGTGGCGTCGACGACATGCGTGACGCCATGCGCGCGCACATATGCGACCAGCCCTGCAACACCACCAAATCCCCCCACACGCTGGGGCAACGGTTGCTGCACGGGCTTTTCAACGCGGCCCGCGTAGGAAACCACACCACAAATCGCATTGTCACTCAGGGTCCGGCACAGCGCGGTCGCTTCGGTCGTGCCGCCAAGAACAAGAAGGTTGGCGCTCATGTCTGATGTTCCCTGGCTCACCATTGTCGGCATGGGCGAAGATGCGCCGGATGGGCTTTCAAGCGCAAGCCTGCGCGCCCTGCACGCAGCCGAATTCGTGATGGGCCCAGAGCGCCATCTGGGGCTGCTGCCGGAACTGAACGCGCAACGGATCGCGTGGCCGGTGCCGTTTGCCGATGGCATTGCACAGCTTTTGTCGTTGCGCGGCCGGCGCGTGGTGGCGCTGGCGTCGGGCAATCCGTTCTGGTTTGGCGCGGGCAGCAGCATCGCGCGCGCGCTGTCGCCAAAGGAATGGGTGGCGCTGCCGTCTCCGTCAACCTTCGCGCGGGTGGCCGCGCGCATGGCGTGGCCGCTTGAGCAGACCGCGTGTTTTGGCCTGCACGCAGCCCCAATGACGCGCCTGCGCCCTGCGCTGGCTGCGGGCACGCGGATGATCGTCTTGCTGCGCGACGGCGCAGCGGTGGCGGATCTGGGCACATATCTGACCGATCAGGGCTTTGCTGCCTCCCGGCTGAGCGTGTTCGAGGCATTGGGCGGCCCGCGCGAACGGCGCACGGATGCGCGGGCGCAAGACTTGGACCGCGACACCTTTTCCCACCCCGTCTGCGCGGCGGTCGAAATACGCGGCGCAGGCGACAGCCTGCCGCTGGCCAGTGGCAGACCCGACCATTGGTTCGACAACGACGGACAGATGACCAAACGGCCCGTGCGTGCACTGACGCTGTCAGCCCTTGCACCCGTTCCTTGCGCGCATCTGTGGGACATCGGGGGCGGCTCGGGGTCCATCGGGATCGAATGGCTGCTGTCGCACCCCACGACAACCGCCACGACAATCGAGCCGCACCCCGACCGTGCCGATCGCATCAGGGCAAATGCGCTGAAACTGGGCGTAGACCGGCTGCATGTGGTCCAGGGAACTGCGCCGGACGTGCTGCACGGACTGGATCTGCCGGATGTCGTGTTCGTCGGGGGTGGGCTGACGCCCGAGTTGTTGACCTGGCTTCAGACGCGGCTGTCGCAGGGCACACGCATCGTGGCCAATGCCGTGACACTTGAATCCGAGGCGCTGTTGGCGCGGTCGCAGCTTCGTCTGGGGGGCGACCTGTTGCGCATCGAGCTGGCGCAATCGGCACCGCTGGGCGGAAAACGCGGCTGGAAATCCAGCTATCCGGTCGTGCAATGGAGCGTCACCCTATGAGGGTCGCAGGCATGGGCTTTCGCGCGTCGGCCAGTCTGGACAGCATGCGCCGCGTGCTGCATCTGGCCTGTGGGGGCCAAATGCCGGACCTGATTGCAACGGCAAAAGGCAAGGAAACCAGCGCGGCCCTGCGCGCGCTGGCAGAAGAATTGCGCGTGCCGCTGCGCGCTGTGGCGCACGACCGTCTTGCGCGCCAGACGACACTGACCTGCTCGCAGGTCTCCAATGCAACCTATGGAACCGGAAGCGTTGCCGAAGCGGCCGCACTGGCCGCGGCGGGCGCAGGCGCGCGTCTGGTGGCACCGCGCCATATTTCCATCGACCGCATGGCCACTTGTGCCATTGCAGAAGGGACATCCACATGACCATTCACTTTATCGGCGCAGGCCCCGGTGCGCCTGATCTTCTGACGCTGCGGGGGCGCGACCTGATCGCATCCTGCCCCGTCTGCCTCTATGCCGGATCACTGGTCCCCGAAGAGATCTTGGGCCACTGTCCACCGGATGCACAGATCGTCAACACGGCGGCGATGGACCTGGACGCGATCATCGCCCAGATGCAACAGGCCCACGCGGCAGGTCAGGACGTGGCAAGGCTGCACTCCGGCGATCTGTCGGTCTGGTCGGCGATGGGCGAACAACTGCGCCGGCTGCGCGCGCTGGACATTCCGGTCAGTGTCACGCCCGGCGTTCCCTCCTTTGCGGCCTCTGCGGCGGCGTTGGGGGTGGAACTGACCCTGCCGGGACTGGCGCAATCGGTGGTGTTGACCCGCACGCCGGGCCGGGCGTCGTCGATGCCCGAACGTGAAACGCTGGAAAACTTTGCAGCCACCGGCGCGACGCTGGCCATTCACCTGTCGGTGCAGAATCTGGACACCGTCTGCGACACCCTGCTACCGGCCTACGGTGCCGATTGTCCTGTCGCCATCGTCTTTCGCGCAAGCTGGCCGGACGAACGCATCGTGCGCGGCACATTGCGCGACATCGCCGGAAAGCTGGATGCCGACATCACCCGCACCGCGCTGATCCTCGTGGGACCAGCGCTCGGGGGCGAAGGCTTTACCGAAAGCTGTCTTTATTCGGCCTCCTACGACCGCCGCTATCGCCCGCTCAGCGCCGAAAGCCCTTGGGCCAACTGGAGCCATGGCGATGATTGATACCCCCGGACTCCTGATATCGGCCCCGTCATCGGGCACCGGCAAGACCACCGTGATGCTGGGCCTTCTGCGCGCCCTGGTGCAGGACGGGCTGTCCGTTCAGGCCTTCAAGTCCGGCCCCGATTACATTGATCCGGCCTTTCACCGTGCGGCAAGTGGACGGACCTCGTACAATATCGACACATGGGCGATGGGGCTGGGGCTTCTGGGCGCGATTTCAGCGCAGGCCAAAGGCGTCGATATCTGCATCGCAGAAGGCTCCATGGGCCTGTACGACAGCGTCGCGACACGCGGCCAAAGCGGGTTTGGCGCCAGCGCCGAAACAGCGGCATTGATGGGCTGGCCGGTCGTTCTGGTGGTGGATGTCAGTGGGCAGGCACAATCGGCAGCGGCGGTGGCCCTTGGGTTCCGGCAGTACAATCCCGATGTGCCGTTTGCCGGCGTCATTCTGAACCGCGTGGCCTCGCCGCGCCACGAACGGCTGGCGCGGTTGGGTATGGAAAAGGCGGGGCTGCCCGTGCTGGGCGTGCTGCCCCGGCGGGGTGATCTGACACTGCCCGAGCGGCACCTGGGGCTGGTGCAAGCGGCCGAGCATCCGGATCTGGAGGCCGCGATTGCAGGATATGCGGATTTCCTGCGGGCGCATGTCGATCTTCCCGCGATCAAGGCCGCCGCGCGCGGCATGGCTGCCAGCACGGGGGCCGCCGGTGGCAGGTTGCCTGACCCGCCCGCCCAGCGGATCGCACTGGCTCAGGACGCTGCATTTTCCTTTGCCTATCCGCATCTGGTGGAAGGCTGGCGCGCGGCTGGCGCCCAGGTGCTGCCGTTTTCACCGCTTGCCGACGAAGCGCCCGACCCGAACGCCGACCTTGTCTGGCTGCCCGGCGGCTATCCCGAACTGCACGCAGCCCGGCTGTCAGCGGCGCAGACATTCGCACGCGGTCTGCGCGACCACGCCAAAACCCGGCCGGTCCACGGCGAATGCGGCGGCTATATGGCATTGGGCGAAGCCTTGATCGACAAGGATGGCGTCCGCCACCCGATGGTCGGTTTGCTTGGGCTGGTCACCAGCTACGAAACCCGAAAACTGCACCTTGGGTATCGTCAGGCAACGCTCTGCGCCGCAATGCCGGGACATGCG
This sequence comes from uncultured Pseudosulfitobacter sp., assembly GCF_963976325.1. Classification (NCBI taxonomy): domain Bacteria; kingdom Pseudomonadati; phylum Pseudomonadota; class Alphaproteobacteria; order Rhodobacterales; family Roseobacteraceae; genus Pseudosulfitobacter; species uncultured Pseudosulfitobacter sp. Next base: position 121,236 of record NZ_CAXBJW010000007.1, on the reverse strand, counting down.
CCAACCGCGCGCCTGCGCGGGCATGAATTTCACTACTCTACCATTCTGGAACAACCCGATGCGCCGCTCGCTGCGGTGACCGATGCCGACGGCGCGGCAGTCCCCGAAACCGGGTCCTGTCGTGGATCGGTGACCGGCACGTTTTTCCACTTCATCACTGCGGAGGAAACCTGATGACAGGGTTTGTAAGCTTCGTCGGCTCTGGTCCGGGCGATCCTGAACTTTTGACGCTCAAGGCGGTAGACAGGCTCAGACACGCCGATGCGGTGCTGTTTGATGATCTGTCGTCGGGGCCGATACTGGCCCATGCGCGCGCAGGCGCGGATCTTGTCGGGGTCGGCAAACGGGCAGGGCGCGCCTCGCCAAAACAGGATCACGTCAGCCGGTTGCTTTTGGATTACGCCAAAATCGACCAACGCGTGGTGCGCCTGAAATCGGGCGATGGCGGACTGTTCGGCCGGCTCGAGGAAGAATTGGTCGCACTGCGCGCGGCGGGCATCCCATACGAGATTATTCCCGGCGTGCCCTCGGCCATCGCCGCGGCCGCCGCGGCGGGCATTCCCTTGACCAGACGCCTGACAGCGCGGCGGGTCCAATTCGTGACAGGGCATGACATCAGCGGTCAGCTCCCCACAGACCTGAACCTGCCCGCGTTGACCGACGCAACCGCAACAACCGTTGTTTTCATGGGGAAACGCACGTTTCCCAAACTCTATGCGCTGCTGAACGCGCACGGGCTGCCCGCCGACACGCCCGCCCTTCTGGCCGAGGATGTCGCAGGCCCCGCCCAGCGTCTGACCCGCACCACAGTCGCGGCCTTGTCCGAAAAGTTGAGCGCCGGAATATCCGATACGCCGGCACTTATCCTCTACGGTCCGCTGGCCTCGATTTAGCAAACCCCGGCACAGGAATGATCGTTGCCGTATGCAAATAACTGACTTAGTCTTTCCCCACGGTGGCACGTAAAAGTGCCTTAAAAGGGAACCAGGTGAAATGCTTGGACTGCCCCCGCAACTGTAAGCGGTGAGCGCAAGGGAAATACCACTGGCCAACCGGCTGGGAAGGTCCCAAGCGCCGCGACCCGCAAGTCAGGAGACCTGCCGTAAAACCCAAAGGCCTTGGCCTTTTTACATATCCATCACCGCCGGAGGGGCGGTTCTTATAAGGACGATCTTAATGCATATCGAACCCGGCGTCGTAGATGGCGCCAAAATGGTTTTCGCCTATGGTACGGCCGCGGCTGCAACCGGCTATTCCGTCAAACTGGTGGCCGCCGATCTGGCCAAAAGCGACATCATCACCTTTGCCGCGCGCACGGTGCTTGCCACTGTCGGCGTGTTTGTGTTTTTCGAAGTGTTGCCCCATTTCGCGGTCGGCGTGTCCGAGGTTCACCTGATCCTTGGCACGACACTGTTCTTGTTGCTGGGCGCCGCACCTTCCGCGATTGGTCTGGCGCTTGGTCTGCTCGTGCAGGGCATGTTCTTTGCGCCGACCGATCTGCCGATGTACTTTGTCAATGTGACCACTCTGCTGGTCCCTCTGTTCGCAATTGACGCGCTGGCAAAACGCGTGGTCCCCCAAGGCCGCGCCTATGTCGATCTGTCGTATTCACACGTGTTGAAAATGTCGGGCGTCTATCAGGGCGGCGTTGTCGCATGGGTCGCGTTCTGGGCGATCTATGGCCAGGGCGCGGGCGCGGAGAACCTTGGCGCGGTCTGGACGTTCGGTGCGGCTTACATGTTGGTCGTTCTGATCGAACCGCTTGTTGATCTGGCCGTGCTGGCCGCAGCAAAGACGCTGCGCCAAAGCAGCCTGCGCGGTCTCTTCACGGCGCGGCTCTATAACGCCGCCTGATCGACAAACCCCCAACGTTATTCCGGGCCCTTCGCGGGTCCGGAATTTTTTTTTTAATGGTATAACATCATGCTTCAAGATCTATGGCTGATCGGCATCGGGACGGGCAGCCCGGGCCATCTCACGGCGGAAGGCGCGCAGGCGCTGAAAGAGGCGGCGGTGATCCTGGTGCCGCACAAGGGCGAGGACAAGAGCGATCTTGCGGACATTCGCCATCGCATGATCGCGGCCAGCGGCACGACGGCTCAGGTGATCAGCTTTGACTATCCGGTGCGTGACCCCGCGCAGCCCTATCTTGATCGTGTCGACGCGTGGCACGATGAAATCGCGCGGCGCTGGCAGGCGGCGCTGGCAGATGCGACAGTGTCCGGCCCGGTTGCCGTGCTGGTGTGGGGCGATCCGTCCCTGTACGACAGCACAATCCGGATCGCCGCGCGTCTGGTGCCGCAGCCGTCCGTGCGCGTGGTGCCCGGAATCAGCGCCATTCAGGCTTTGACCGCAGCGCACATGCTGCCTCTGAACACGATCAACGGTGCGGTGGTGATCACGACAGGCCGCCGCCTGCGCGACGCGGGATGGCCCGATGGCGCCGAAACGGTTGTCGTGATGCTGGACGGTGCGTGCAGCTTTCAGCATTTGCCGACCGATGGGCTGACGATCTGGTGGGGTGCGTTTCTGGGGATGCCAGAACAGATCCTCGACCACGGGCGCGTGCAGGATGTCACAAAGCGGATCATTGCCACCCGCGAGGTGGCAAGACAACAGCACGGGTGGATCATGGACATCTACCTTCTGCGAAAGGACTAATGGGGCCTGGCCCATCTTGCTTTACCCCCGCATCCATGCCAGACATCGCAGCGTCGGTTTCCTTCGGGAATTCAAAGGGAATCCGTTCCGGCTTTGCCGGTAAACGGAACTGCCCCCGCAACTGTAGGCGGTAAGCGCCTCTCGATATGCCACTGGAGTGATCTCCGGGAAGGTGAGAGGTGCCGTGACCCGTCAGTCAGGAGACCTGCCGACACACATGTAACTTCGACCGGACGGGGTGTGCCGGGGCGGGAAACATTACGTTGCCGCTCGGCCGCAATCCGTTTCACGTCTCTTCCCTGATGGTCCAATCTGACGGGACGGATCGGATGAAAAAGACCTTGATGACGGCCGCTATTCTGGCCGGCGCTGCGACAACGGCAAATGCGCAGCAAACGAATTACCCCCTGACATTGACGAATTGCGGGGTCGACGTGTCCTTCGACGCCGCACCGGACAGCGCCGTGACAATCGGTCAATCCGCGACGGAAATCCTCTATTCCCTCGGCCTCGCGCCAAAGGTCTCGGGCACTTCGGTCTGGTTCAACCCTGTTCTGCCCCAGTTCAAGACCATCAACGAGGGCATCGAAAGGCTGGCCGACAACGACCCCAGCTTCGAAAGCGTCGTGACGAAAAAACCGGGGCTGGTCGCCGTGCAATATGAATGGCACGTCGGTCAGAACGGCAGCGTGGGCACACGCGACATGTTCCACGACATCGGCGTTCCGACATACATCCTGCCCGCAGATTGTGACACCAAGGACAATTCCACCGGCGGCGACGGGACCCGCACCGGCGCCTTCGAAACAGCGGCGGTCTACAAGGGCATCCGGGAACTGGCCCAAATCTTCGACGTGCCTGCGCAGGGCGAAACACTGGTCTCGGACCTTCAGGCGACCGAAGCGGCGGCCATAGCCCGTGCCGCACAGCTTGACCTGCCCGACGACCTGTCGGCTGTGTTCTGGTTCTCTTCCGCAGATCTGCAAACCGACCCCTACGTCGCCGGTCGCCTCGGCGCACCGGGGTACATGATGGCGAAACTCGGCATCGAAAATGTCATCCAGTCCGACGAGGAATGGCCGACCGTAGGATGGGAAAGCATCGCCCGCGCCGATCCCGACGTGATCGTCATCGCCTACATGGACCGCCGCCGCTTTCCCGCCGACGACGCCGCCCAAAAGCTCGCGTTCCTGCGCACCGATCCCGTCACACGCCAGATGACAGCGGTGAAAAAGGGGCGGATCGTGCAGATGGACGCCCACGCCATGAGCGCGACGATGCGGTCGATCTACGGCCTGAAAACGCTTTCCAAAGCCCTCTCGCAGATGTCCTTCGAATGACCGCATCTGTCGGGGCTGCGCGCGTGCCAACGGGGCGCGGACTTTGGCGCGCGCCACTCCTGCTTGCACCACTCCTGCTCGCAGCGACCATCCTCGCAGGGACCGCCATCGGCGAAACCCCTCTGCCCCTCACCGTTGTCATGCAGACGCTGGCCAACCATCTGTGGGCCGCGGACTATCCCGTGGATGGCATCGAGGCCGGCATCGTCTGGAGCTATCGGCTGCCGCGGGCCATCGTGGCGGCCTGCTGCGGGGCGGGTCTGGCCCTGACGGGCGTCGTTCTTCAGGCTCTCCTGCGCAATCCGCTGGCCGACCCCTACCTGATGGGCCTGTCGGCCGGCGCATCGACAGGGGCGGTGCTGGTGACCGTCGCCGGTGTCGGGGGCGGGGCGCTTTCCATGTCGCTTGGCGCGTTGTGCGGGGCGCTTGTTGCCTTTGGCTGCGTCGTGCTGCTCGCACATGCGGTCAACGGCAGCGCAGGCGGCGGGCGCACGACCCAGACCTCCGCCGCGATCATCCTTGCGGGGATCGCCGGGTCGCAGATGTTCAATGCGCTCACCGCCTTCACCATCGCCCGCTCTGCCAATGCCGAACAGGCACGCGGCCTTATGTTCTGGCTCATGGGCAATCTCTCGGGCATCCGCTGGGAGGACGTCAGCGCCTGCATCGCCGTTTCCGTCGCGGGGGCCGCATTATGTCTGTGGCACCGGCGCGGGCTCGACGCCTTCACATTCGGAGCGGACGCCGCCGCGTCCCTAGGGGTCAACGTTCCGGCCCTGCGCGGCAGCCTGATCACCGCCACCGCCATCATGGTGGGCGTGCTTGTCTCCAAAGTGGGGGCGATCGGCTTTGTCGGCCTCGTCGTGCCCCACGCCATGCGCTTTCTTGTCGGCACGCGCCACGACCGGCTGGTGCCGGCCTCCGCGCTTGGCGGCGCGGTGTTCCTTGTCGCAGCCGACGTGATCAGCCGCACGCTTGTGCCCGGACAGGTCCTGCCCATCGGCGTCGTCACGGCACTGGTCGGCGCGCCGGCCTTTGCGCTGATCCTCGTGCGGGGGGCGCGGCGATGAAGATAGAAGCGCGCCATCTGTCGGCCAACGTTCACCGCACATCCCTGCTCAGGAATATCTCGATCCGCGTCGAACGCGGCGAACTGATCGGCCTCATCGGTCCCAACGGCTCGGGCAAATCCACCCTGATGCGCTGCTTTGCCGGACTGCGGCGGCCCTCGGCAGGCTGCGTGCTGGCAGACGGCGCGGACCTGACCCGTATGCCCGCCCGCCTGCGCGCTCGGCGCATCGCCTTTGTCGAACAACAGGCCGACACCACCGACCGCCTGAGCGTCCGCGACGCGGTGAACCTGGGCCGAACGCCCTATCTGTCCCCGCTGCGCGGATGGAACAGCACAGACGACGCGGCCGTCGAGGCGGCTCTGGACGCCGTGGAAATGACCGCCTTCGCCGACCGTCTGTGGCACACCCTCTCGGGCGGCGAGCGCCAGCGCATCCACATCGCCCGCGCGCTGGCCCAAACGCCGGACCTGTTGCTGCTCGACGAGCCCACGAACCACCTCGACATCCGCCACCAGCTCTCGCTTATGGCGCTGATCACGGCCCTGCCCATCACGCGCATCATAGCACTGCATGACCTCAACCAGGCCGCGGCCTGCGACCGGATCGGAGTGCTCAGCGCAGGCAAGCTGGTGGCAATGGGCCGGCCCCAGGATGTGCTTGGCGAAACCCTCCTGGCAGAGGTCTTCGGCGTCGCCGCGATGCGCCACAAGACCCCGGACGGCGCCTCACGCCTCCATTTTTCGCACGCGATTTAGGGGGAGGGGCGTTTGACCGTCTGTTTCGTCGCGGTTTTCGTTTGCGTTATAGGCCGGGGCACATGACGGAAGAATGCTCAGCCGTTGAGAGACGGGCAGGGCGCGGCCCTGTGTGGGGGGGAGGGCGGGGAGGGGTCGTATGCTGCGCCTAGGACGAAGGGCAGCAGTGCGCAGATAGCGGACTTTGCAAAGTCCACGCCGCCGAAATCGGCTTGCTAACCTTCTCAGCCCAATAGCAGACATTGGCCACCAGTTCACTATGCTGCAGCGCTGCTCATCATTGCGGCCATTGATGCAGGGCGCAGCATGCGATGGGCTTTATAGCTCCCTCATGTGATCTTGCTGGTAACCAAATAAACCTGCATAGTCACAGCAGGAAATGTGGAGGTATTTTGAGTTGGTTTCTGATCGAATAATTCACGACGACGCCGACGAGGCAATTCCGGATGAGGATGTGATCTATCAAATCACAACATTTGGAGCAGATTTCACAGTAGACGGTCTGGTTAAGCGTTTCGGGCGTGGAGACATTTTTCGACCAGAATTTCAGCGGAATTTTGTTTGGACGGTCCCTCAGGCTTCCAAATTTGTTGAATCGATCTTACTTGGACTACCGATTCCAAGCGTCTTTCTTTACCGGGAAGAGTCGACTCAAAAACACTTAATTGTAGATGGTCTTCAGAGGCTTACGACGTTACATTCCTTTATGACCGGGAGATTTAGACATAACAATAAGGTCTTCTCATTGAAGGATGTAAAATCAAGATTTGAGGGCAAAACAATTGATGACTTGGAGCCGGAAGATCATCGCCGTTTTGAGGACGCAGTGATCCATGCGATGATAATTCAACAAACCGCACCGAACGACAATAACAGTTCGGTTTTCCAGATTTTTGATCGTCTTAATTCCAATGGAACGCCCTTGCAGCCTCAAGAAATGCGAGCTGCAGTCTATCATGGTGAGTTCCAAAAGCTCCTAGGTATCTTGAATGAGAATGCAGCTTGGAGAGATTTTTTTGGTGCGCCGCATCGCCGGGCTAAAGATCAAGAACTCATCCTAAGATTTTTTGCACTGCTCAACGAGCGAAAAACTTACGAGAAGCCAATGAAAAAATTTCTCAACGATTACATGCGAGATCACCGTGATATTTCAGCAAGTGCGGCAAGCAGCCATACCGGAGTTTTTTCGTCTACAATCCAGAGAGTAGTCAAATCCCTAGGCGTGAGAGCATTTCGCCCAAAAAACGCCTTGAACGTAGCTGTTTTCGACGCTGTGATGGTGGCGGTTGCGGAGCGACCACACGTGACCACACCTGAAATTTCTCGAGCCTATGAGAAATTGCTCAAGGACGCCGATTTCATCAGGATGACCAGTGACTCCACGTCGGACGTTGGGAACGTAATAGGCCGGATCGACAAAGCATTAGAGTTTTTGGATGCTCCCGCATAGCGTGTTTCAATATCAGCAGCGGACCGAAAACCTCATCGCGATGTTAGATTCTGCTGCGCCCGAAGTGGAAATGCGAATACTCAGTGTATTTGCCAACCAATTGGCTATTCGGTCAGCGGGAATGATAGAGTATTCTGTGATACAAATTCTATCTGAATATGGACGGTTGAATGGAAACCAAAGAATAGGACGGTTCGTAGAGAAGACAGTAGAGCGAAACAACTCGCTCAATTGCGAGAAAATCAAAGTGGTCTTGGACAATTTTGATGTCACGTGGTGGCCGTCGGTTCAGCTTTCCTGTCCTGCCGAAGCGCTGGAGGCGGTCGACAGTTTAAAGACATTAAGAGATCAACTTGCCCACGGGCGAGAAAATGGAACTGGTCTGAACACGGTCAAGACTTATTATCAGGGTGCCAAGGTTTTTGTTAGTAAGGTCAACGATGCAATATTATCCTGAGGTGATTATAGTTCACCCAAAACAAGTGAGCTATGACCGAGACTTTCGGAGACTGTGTATTTCAGTTTTCGCATTTATGGGGTGAATGCCGAGCACCTACAGCGAATGTCCGGTTTCCGGCCGACCTGTTGAAGTATTGAAGGCTGAACGGAAGTGCGGATCGTGTCCGCTTCAGGCTGGAAGCTGACCTCCGCGGCCCTTTGCTCGAACGTCCCCTCCAGCCCAAAAACCACCCACCCCTCCCCCCAAAACCACCCCATCCCCCGTGTCCGCCAAAACCCACCCCGCACAACAATCCACCGCCCCCTCCATGCTCACTTGACCAAGCCCCAATTCCCCTACATATCCAGCCCATGACACCGCTTTCACATATCCGCAATTTTTCCATCGTCGCGCACATCGACCACGGGAAATCCACGCTCGCAGACCGTCTGATCCAGTCGACCAATACGGTTGCCGACCGGGACATGAAGGCGCAGATGCTTGATGCCATGGACATCGAACGCGAACGCGGCATCACCATCAAGGCCAACACCGTGCGCATCGACTATGTCGCCGACAACGGCGAGGCTTACGTGCTGAACCTGATCGACACCCCCGGCCACGTCGATTTCGCCTACGAGGTCTCCCGCTCCATGCGCGCGGTCGAAGGCTCGTTGCTGGTCGTCGACTCCACCCAAGGGGTCGAGGCGCAGACCCTCGCCAACGTCTATCAGGCCATCGACGCCGACCACGAAATCGTGCCGATCCTGAACAAGATCGACCTGCCCGCCGCCGACTGCGACCGCGTGGCCGAACAGATCGAGGACGTGATCGGCATCGACGCCTCCGGCGCCATCCGTGTGTCGGCCAAGACCGGCATCGGCATCCACGAAACCCTCGAGGCGATCGTGCACCATCTGCCCGCGCCCAAGGGCACCGAAGACGCCGACCTCAAGGCGATGCTGGTCGACAGCTGGTACGACAGCTACCTTGGCGTCATCGTCCTGGTCCGCATCATCGACGGCCGCCTGAAAAAGGGCGACCGCGTCAAATTCGTGTCCAACGGCACCGTGCACCACGTCGACCGCATCGGCGTGTTCCGCCCGCAGATGCAGGTCATCGACAGCCTCGGCCCCGGCGAGATCGGCTTTCTGACCGCATCCATCAAACAGGTCCGCGACACCCGCGTCGGGGACACCGTGACCCACGACAAGAAAACCGTCACCCCGCTGCCCGGCTTCAAACCCGCGCAGCCGGTTGTCTTCTGCGGCCTGTTCCCCGTCGACTCCTCGGAATTCGAGGACCTGCGCGACGCGATCGACAAGCTGGCCCTGAACGACGCCTCGTTCAGCTTCGAAATGGAAACCTCCGCCGCCCTCGGCTTTGGCTTCCGCTGCGGCTTCCTGGGCCTGTTGCACCTCGAGGTCATCCGCGACCGGATCGAGCGCGAATATGACATCGAACTGATCACCACGGCCCCCTCGGTCGTCTATCACGTCTATATGCGCGACGGGTCGATGCAGGAACTGCACAACCCCGCCGACATGCCCGACCTCAGCGTGGTCGACCACCTGGAAGAGCCGCGGATCAAGGCGACCATCCTTGTCCCCGACGACTACCTCGGGGACGTGCTGAAACTGTGCCAGGACCGCCGCGGCGTGCAGATGGACCTGACCTATGCGGGCAGCCGCGCCATGGTCGTCTATGACCTGCCGCTGAACGAGGTGGTCTTCGACTTCTACGATCGCTTGAAATCGGTGACCAAAGGGTATGCGTCCTTTGACTACCAGATGACAGGTTACCAAACCGATAACCTTGTGAAAATGTCGGTGCTGGTCAACGACGAACCCGTCGACGCCCTGTCGATGATGGTCCACCGCGACCGCGCCGAAACCCGTGGCCGCGCCATGGTCGAAAAGCTCAAGGACCTGATCCCGCGCCACATGTTCAAGATCCCGATTCAGGCGGCCATCGGCGGCAAGGTCATCGCCCGCGAGACCCTGTCGGCCATGCGCAAGGACGTGACGGCCAAATGCTACGGCGGCGACGCCACGCGCAAACGCAAGCTGCTGGACAAGCAGAAGGCGGGGAAAAAGAAGATGCGCCAGTTTGGTAAGGTGGATATTCCACAGGAAGCTTTCATCTCAGCGCTAAAAATGGACAGCTAAAAGCTGTTCATTTTTGGCGACGGTGGGGTGAGAGTCCCGCGCAGCGGGGCGCGGCCCCACACGGTTGTGTGGTGGGGCTAGGCGGTAATCCAAGGCGAAAAGACGTTGGACTAGAATTTTCTTTGCTGTAGGAAAATTTTTTGAATCCGTCTATAAACCTGCGTCATGAAGCAAATAATGCCTCCGAAAAATCTGTACCGATACCGTCCAAGCGGTTCTGATTTTTTTGAAGAAGAAGTTCGTCAGTTGCGAAATAATGGAATATTTCTCACGCCCGCGAAGTTTTTAAATGATCCATTTGACTGCAATCCAGCAATTCAAAAGAGTTCGATTCGCGATCTTACCCGTGAAATAAGGCGTTTTGGATTTGAAAAATTCCGAAAAATTAGAATGGATCATGCGAAAGCATCAGGAGAGTATGACCCTAAACGCCTTCAGGAATTAAGAAAGCGATATGAAACCCCTACAAAGTCAGCCATATTTGAGTCGCCGCTTCTGAATGATTTATTATCGGTTTATAGAAAAAATGATCTTAGAGTATCATGTCTCTCGGAGGTTCATGATTCAATTTTGATGTGGAGCCACTACGCTGAGGGTCACAAAGGTTTTGTGGTAAAGTATAAAGTACTTAGTCCTCGCGGCGGTTCCAAGACATCGGCGGCACCTATTAAGGTAAACTATGTCTCTGACCGACCAATTTTCTCATCTATAGATATTCTTCTATGGAGACTTGATAGTCTTCAAGGTGACGAGGTGCATGAAGATCCGCTACTCGATGCGTTTTATTTAAGCAAAGCTGAAATCTGGAGTAGCGAGGAGGAATGGCGTTTGATTGAATCAGCATCCAACGGGGGAGGTTATTATTACTATGAAAATATGGTGCCAATCCAGATTATTGTCGGAATTAATATGCCCGAAAGAAATGTTGAGTTTCTAAGAAAAACGCTTCCTGAAATTGATATTTGTCGCGCGCGGATTGATCCAGTTTCTTACTCTATGTGCTTTGAGTGAAGGCTACCGCTCTCCCAAATGCCAAACCCCAAAGGGGTTTGGCAGCGCCCGAACCGCCCCCGTCGTGCCGAAGGCACGCCTGCGGCGTGACGCGGGCGCTTCGCACCAGCCCCTCGGTCCGGGCGCGACGATACTGAAAACGCACCACCCAAACCCACGCCCTCTGGGCTCCGCCCGTCGTCCCCTCAATTGATCCACCGGACCCATTGCCCCGCTGCGCGGGGACCGGTGCCAACCCCCTCGGTCCGGGCGCGACGATCCTGATAAGTCACCGCCGCTCACCCCTCCCGCGGCCACTTCTCATCAAACCGGTTCGCCCGCCCGTACGCCTCTTCCATGATCGGCAGCGGCCACGCCTCGGGCGCCACCTCCAGCCGGTCAAATGCCTTGTCCAGCCGCGCCGCCGCGACCTTGCGGTTCGCCGTCACCTGCAACTCGTGCAGTATCTCGTTCACGTTGCGCCCCTGCACCGATCCCAGCACATGCGCATCGCGCATCGAGATCACGGCGCAGACCGGGCGGCGATACCGTGTCAGCCACAGGTTGCCGTTCTCGCGGGTCACGAACCGCAGCAGCGGGCCGCTGTTTGCGCGGAAATCTGAAAAAGAAACCTGGTGAATGGCCGGTAGCATAATGTCGCACCTCGCGGGTCTGTTGCGTTTTGTACGCATCTGCCCCGAATATGTACGACATCGGCCAAACCGGCCCGAAATCGCCGTTCTGGCCGTCGTCGTCTTGTACCGGACGGGGCGGAATATGTACGCATTCCACCCTACAGCACGCCGCCCAGCGTCCCGTTAACCCGCCGTGCGCCCTGTTAGATCAGTGGCCAAAGGCGGCGTTGTCCATCCAGTCGGGCGCATCCTGACCCGCCCGCATGTGCAGGCACGCCGACCCCGTGCGCTGGAAATAAACCGCCTCCAGCGCGTACCAGCCGGCCTGCGGCACGGTCACCTCGACGGCTTCGGATTCCTCGCAGGGGTGACGCCCGTCAAAGAACACGACCTCTTGCCCGCCGATGCTGGCTTTCAGCCCGTCATTGCTAAGAAAATCAATGACATAGGTGCCGCTTTCGTCAAATCGGACATAGCCCGAAATGCCCGCCACAACATGGTGCGCGCTGGTCGAGGTCAGGGTCATATCGCCGTCTTCGGTGTCGCGGTAATCCAGCCCGGCCAGCGGCGCGCCGGGTGTGGCCCCATCCAAAAGCGCCTCGGCCTGGGCCAGCGTTTTCACGTCGGGCGGATAGGCATAGCGCACCGCCAGCCCGTCGTTCAACCCCGTCGGCTGCGGGTCCGCAGGGGTCAGTTCCAGCGGCGCGGACCACAGCGGTGCGGCCATGCAAGCCATTGTAATCGCAGTGTAAAAAAGCTTCATGTCAGGCTCCTGAAAGGGGGCGGTTTGGCCCAGCTTACGCCGTTGTCAGGGCGGCGCAAATCAATTCTTCAAAGCGGCCCCAAGGTCATAGGGAACGGCCCCACCGTCCTGCAACTCTGCGATGAAACGGGCGGAAAAATCCCAGATGTCAGGGGTATGCACCAGATGGTGCGTCAACAGCCCCAGTGGTTCGGAACTGCCCGATCTCAGGTGCGCCACGGCGCTGTCGATGATCCACCCCGTGTCGGCCAAGCCTCTGTTTCCACGCCAGAAAATCGGGTCCACATGAGTGTTGATCACGCGCAACCCGTGGGCTGTCTCCGCCCCGCGCGTGCCGAATGTTGACAGCCCCCGATACCCCTGCGCCGCCAGCTTTGCCACCAGCGCGTCGCTGATCCGGTTCCACGGCGGCACGAACATCGGCACCAGCGATGGCCCGAACAGATCCCGCATCCGCGCCAACCCCCGCGCGGTCTCGTTTTCGGCCTCGGGACGGTCCCGCTGAAACTCGGATTTCTTGCCGTCCGGGGCCGATGTGTCGGCATGGGCCCAGCCGTGCACGACGGGGACCAGCGTGTCGGAACCCGTTGTAATTGCAGCCAATTCCGGCGTCGCATTGGCGGGGATCACCGCGATGTGCACAGGCATCCGCGCCGCGCGGGCCAGCCCCTCCAACCGCTCCAGCGCAGGGGTCGGGGCAATGGCATCATCATCGCGCCACCAGAACCGCACAGGCCGCCCAGCGGCACGCAAAGCGGCGCGCAACGGTGTCCAGTCAACCTGCATGGTGATCCTCCACAATCCGCCGCGCAATCCGCACCGTCTCCGCAGCCCCGTCCACGCCCGCAACCAGCGGCGCACGGGGCGCTGCGTCCGCGACGTTGCGCACCCTATCCAGCAGGCTTTCGGCGGTCAAATCCCCCGCCCGCAGCACCGCGATTCCGGCCTGTTCCGCCAGCGCATCGGCCCGCAATCCCTGCTCGACCTCGTCGCCCGCGTCAAAGGGCACAAACACCGCCCGCACGCCGGTTTGCAGCACGTCCAGCGCGGTATTATAGCCGCACATCGACACCGAAACCGCCGCCGCGCGCAGCATCTGGCGAAAGTCGGGGCGGGCTGCGTCAACGGTGCAATTTGCAGGGGCGCGGGCGCGCAGATCGGCGACGCGGGCGGTGCTGCCACCGACCAGAAACCGCCAGTTTCGGCCTTTGTCCAGTGCCGCCGCACCCAGGGCCGCGTCGAACAAATGGTCGCCAACGCTGCCACCGCCCGCGCTGACCAGAACCTCGCCTGCACCGATCCCATCGGGGTGCGCCTCTGGTGCCGCAGGGGCGACGAACCCCGTGTAATACAAGCGTTTTTTCAAGCGGTCCGAGACAGGCCAGCTTAGCTCCAGCGCGGCGATTTCCGCGACCGAATGCACCAGAACGCCGCTGTAATAGGCCGCCACCAGATCATCGGCCAGCGCCGCCTTGGCCGGTTTCGACGGTGGCGCAAGGATGTCGCGCACCGACGACAGCACCGGCACGGTGGCGGCTTTGGCGGCGTCCAGAAGAGCCGTGAATTCGGCGCGCAAAATACGGCGGCCAAAGGGGAACAGCTCGGTGATCAGCAGGTCAGGCCGCGCGCGGGCAAAGGCATCTGTCAACGCGCCTTGCCGGGCGTCCAGATAAACCGCATCAGCGACCGCACCCTCCGCCGTCAGCAACCGGCTAAAGTCCACGCCATCGGATGTCAGCGGCGGCAATTGCACCAGATCTACCCCGTCAAAATCCAGATGCCCCACCGGCGCGCCACCGCTGACCAGCACCACCTGATCGCCCGCCGCGGCAAAGGCACGGCCCAGCGTCAGGGCACGGGTCAGGTGGCCGGTGCCCAGCAGATGCGTAACGACGATCATCACCTTCATGGGCGTGCCTCCAGCCGGACGGGCGTGCCGTCGAATGACCATCCGCCATCGGAAATATTGATCACAAACAACCGGTTGCGTTTCACGGCAAAGGGGGCAGGGCCGTCAAACCCCCAGCCTGTTGCATGGGCCAACAGCACCCGCATCACGCCGATATGGCAGACCGCCACGCTGTCACGGGTCAGCGCATTGGCCCACGGCACCAGCCGCGCGCGCAGGCTGGCGGGGCTTTCACCGCCCGGCGGGGCATAGTCCCAGCCCCAGTCTTCGATGTCGCGAAAGCCACTGGCCGGATCGGCGCGCAGGTCGCTGCCATGCTGGCCCTCCCAATCGCCCCAGTCCATTTCCATCAGCGCCGGATCGGTCCTTGGCATCCGTCCCGCGACCAGTTCGGCGGTATGGGCGGCGCGTTGCAGCGGGCTGGACCACAGCGCGGCGCTGTCCCATGGGGCGGGCAGGCGCAGTGCGCGCAAGCCCGCAACCGCTTGATCGTCCAGTGGAATATCGGTGCGCCCCTGAATGCGGTGGGCGCGGTTCCATGCGGTGTGTCCGTGGCGCAGAAGGGCAAGGCGGATCATCGGGCGCAGTCCTGTAACGCTTGGGACAACGTGCGGGCGGCAGCGGGCAGCAGGTGCTGGGCCGCCACCTGCGCGCGGGCGGTGGCCCCTGCGGCGGCGCGGGCAGCGGGGTCGGACAGCAGGGCGTCGATGTCGCGGGCCAGTGCTGTGGGGCCATCCTCGGGCGCGGGATGCGCCCCCACCACCACGTCGCGCACGCCGTCGCGGTCCTGGGCCACGACGGGAATGCCCGCCGCCTGCGCCTCCAGATAGGTCAGGCCAAAGGCCTCGTTCACGCCGGGCCACAGCAGCAGGGACGCGTGCGCGTAACAGGCGTCCAGCGCTGCACCGGTCTGCATGCCGCGCAACTGCACACGGTCGCCAAAGGGGGCCATCAGCGTCGCCACATCGTCGCGCGCAGGGCCGTCGCCGACGATGTCCAGTCGCCAGTCGGCGGTGACCTGTTGCAGCGTCTCGGCGATCAACCGGTAACTGGCCAGCTTGTCGCCGTGGCGCATCATGGCGACCGACAGCATCGGGCCGGTTTGGTCCGACAGCGCGGGCAGATCGGCGCGCGCCAGAAACGGGTGCAGGTGGATGACCCGCTGGCCGTCGGGGGCATCGCGGTGCAGCGCCTGACTGTCGCGCGCGGTCAGGTACAGCACGGCGTCGGCGGCATCTGTGGCGGCTTCGGCGGCGGCGGCAAAGCTGGCCCACGGGCCGGTTAACCGCTTGCGGGCGCGGGTGGATTCGACCTGTAAATAAGGGATGCCAAGCACGCGGCAGACCGCGGGGCCGATCAGGTCAGGGGCCTTGTAATAGTTGTGATAGGTCAGCCAGTGCGTCCAGCCTGCGGCGTCCTCCGAAACCAGCAGACGGTCCACTTCCATCTGCGCCTTGGCCGCCAGATCGGCCTGCAAGGCGGCGTCGCCGCGCCCGTCATAGATCCGCAAGCCAGAGGCCACCTGGGTGGCAAATCCGCCCGTCTCAAGCGCCGCGATCAGCGCGCGCGCCATCGCGCGGTCGCCCGAGGGCACCGGGTGGTCGGGCGCCTTGAGCGGGGCGTAAAAGGCGACGGTCACGCCGCCCCCGACAACAGTGCGTTCAGACGGCGCGCCAGATGGTCGATGCCGGGTTGCATGGTGAATTCGGCGTGCAGCCGGTCGTGCGCCGCCCCGGCCAGTTGCGGCCCCAGCGCGGGGTCACGGGCCACGCGCAGCATCGCATCGGCCAGCGCCTGCGGGGCGTCATCGCTTAGGATGCCGTGGGTGCCGTCGGTGATGAATTCGGGGATGGCCGACACCGGCGTGGACAGGATCGGCAGCTTTTGACTGGCCGCCTCCATCAGCACGTTGGGCAGCCCGTCGCGGTCACCGTCTTCGGCCACGCGGCTGGGCAGCACGAACAGGTCGGCGTCGCGCATGGCCGCGATCACCTCGGGCTGGTCGCAAGCGCCGCGCCACGTGATCCGGTCGGCCACGCCTGCGGCCTCGGCCTGTGCGCGCATCACGTCCTTCAGGTCACCGCCGCCGATGTGGGTCCAATGCCACTGCATCCCGTCCGGCAGCAAGGCCAGCGCCGCGATCAGCCGGTCAAATCCCTTTTTCTCGACCAGCCGCCCGACGCTCATCATCCGCAGCGGCGCATCGGGTGCGCGCGGGGCGCGGTCTGGGGCAGGGGGGAAGCGGTTCAGATCCAGCCCGTGATAGACCAGATCGACAGGGGTGCCCGCCGACAGGCTGTTCAGGTGATCCGCGCCAAAGGCGGTGCAGGTCGCGCCAAAGGCCGCGCCATGGGTGGCAGGCGACAGCTTGTCCCGCAGGTTCCATTCGGGCGAGGTCCAGATGTCCTTGGCATGGGCCGAAAAGCTCCACGGCAGGCCGCGCAGGATGGCGGCATAGCGCGTGACCGACGCAGGCGTGTGCAGGAAATGCGCATACAGCGCGCCGGTGTCGGCGGGCAATTCGCGGGCCATGACACAGGCCTGACCAAAGCGGCGGATGCGGTTGCGGGTGCGGTCGCGTTTGTAATCGGCGCGGAAGGCGGCCCATGCGGCACCCCATCCCGGCAGGCGGCGGGCGTGCAGGACGGCGCGTGCCACGCGGGCAGGTTCATTGCGCAGGTATTCGGGCAGATAGCGCACCGGTCCGGTGAAGCGGTCGTGCAGCGGGTGGGTTTTGGTGTCGGTGGGATGGCGCAGCGACCAGATGTCAAGGCGCAGGCCAGCGGCCTCAAGCGCCACCAGCTCCTGCGCGATGAACGTCTCGGACAGGCGCGGCCAGCCTTTGACCACCACCGCAAGGCGGGCAGGCGTTCGGGTCATTCGGCGGCGGCCCGACGCTGTGCTGCGGCCATCAGGATATGGGCGCGTGCGTTGACACAGTCCAGCCCGTCCAGCAGCCCGTCGGCCCCCGCATCCGACGGCTTGCCCTGTGCAGGCAGCGCGCGGATGGCGTCGATCATCGCCTGTGTGGTCATGCCGTCGCGGTGTTCGTCCAGCATACGGACCAGGCCCAGCTCTTCGGCACGGCTGGCGCGTATCCATTGTTCCAGTCGCGGCACGGTGCGCGGCACGATCACCGCGCGTTTGTCAAAGGACAGCACCTCGCAAAAGGTGTTATAGCCGCCCATGCAGACCACGCCGTCGGCCTTGGCAAACAGCGCCTCGATCCGGCTGTCAAAGCCCAAGGCGGTTACGCGCCCGTCCAGCTTGTCCACCCGCGCCTCGAAATCCTCGCGCACTTCGCCGGACAGGAAGGGGCCATAGACCAGCATCGCGCGGGGTTGCAGCGTGGGGTCCTGTTCATAGGCGGCCAGCACAAGGTTGACCATCGCGGCCCCGTCGCCACCGCCGCCGGGGGTGATCAGCACATAGGGATCTTCGGGCACCTCGTCCGACTCGACCCTGTCGCGGCGCAGATAGCCGGTCCAGTACATCCGCGACCGCAGATCGTCGGACAGGGCCAGCCCTTCGGTCGGGTCATAGACCGATTTGACGCCGTAGACCCACACCTCGTCGTAAAACCGCTCGGCCGCGTCCAGCGCGCCCTTGCGGTCCCATTCGGCGGCCAGCACTTCGGGTTCGTCCAGCACGTCGCGCAGGCCCAGAACGGTGCGGGTGTGGCCGGTCTTGCGGATCATCTCCAGCGTCGGCAACAG
Organism: uncultured Pseudosulfitobacter sp.; assembly: GCF_963976325.1. Lineage (NCBI taxonomy): Bacteria > Pseudomonadati > Pseudomonadota > Alphaproteobacteria > Rhodobacterales > Roseobacteraceae > Pseudosulfitobacter > uncultured Pseudosulfitobacter sp. The sequence goes on along the minus strand of NZ_CAXBJW010000007.1, from coordinate 103,337 downwards.
CTCGCCGCGAAAGCCGGTGGGTTCCTTGTCGACGATCAGCAGGTCGGGGTCGTATTGCTCGACCGCCGACCGGATCAGCGCCGCGCGCAGGTTCGTGGTCTCGTCGATGTCCAGCCCCAGCGTCTGGCTGACATAGGACCCGTCGGCCAGCTTGGTCACACCGGGCAGGCGGATGTGGTCGACCCGTTCGGGAAAGGTAAAGCGCCCCGCAACCGGCGATCCGGTCAGGATGATGGCCGAGGCGTCAGGATTGGCCTGTGTCAGCGCCGCGGCCAGCGCGCGCGACCGGCGCAGGTGGCCCAGCCCGAATGTGTCGTGGCTGTACAGAACGATACGCCGCGGGCGGTCGGGGGAACGGTTTGTTGCCGGAGGCAGTGTCGTGTCGTGCGCCATCATGAGACACCTTTGATCTTTTGCAGTTACAGGCGCAAGTCGCTTCCGGTCCGGCCAAACACCCCTTTTATGTCATAGACCAACGCGCCCGGTTTGCCAAAGCCCCGGATGCCCTCCGCGCCCAATTCGACAAACTCGCGGTGTCCGACGGCCACAATGACCGCATCATAGGCACCTTGGTCGGGGGCCGCGACGGTTTCGATGCCATGACGCGCGCGCATCACGTCGGGGTCTACCCAGGGTTCGTGCACGTCCACCTGCACCGAATAGTCCTGCAACTCGGCCACGATGTCGGCCACGCGGGTGTTGCGGGTGTCGGCGCAGTTTTCCTTGAACGTATAGCCCATGATCAGCACCCGCGCGCTCTGCACGCGGTGGCCACGGCCCAGCATCGACTTGATCAGCGTTTGCGCCACATGCGCGCCCATGTGGTCGTTGATGCGCCGACCGGCCAGGATCACCTCGGGGTGATAGCCGACCTGCTGCGCCTTGTAGGTCAGGTAATAGGGATCGACCCCGATACAGTGCCCGCCCACCAGACCGGGACGGAAGGGCAGAAAGTTCCACTTGGTGCCGGCCGCTTCCAGCACCTCAAGCGTGTCCAGACCCAGCCGGTTGAAGATCAGCGCGAATTCGTTGACCAGTGCGATGTTCAGGTCGCGCTGGGTGTTCTCGATCACCTTGGCGGCCTCGGCGGTGGCGATAGAGGACGCGCGGTGCAGGCCCGCCTTGACCACGGGGCCATAGATCACGTCCAGACGGTCCAGCGTTTCCGCGTCCTGCGCGGCGATGATCTTGACCACGTTTTCCATCGAATGTTCGGCGTCGCCGGGGTTCACACGCTCGGGGGAATAGCCCAGCTTGATCTGCGTGCCGACGGTCAGACCGCTGCCCGCCGCCAGGGCGGGGCCACAGACCTCTTCGGTCACACCGGGATAGACGGTGCTTTCCAGCACGACCAGCGCGCCATCGGTCAGATGCGGCGCGATGGTGGCGCACGCGCCCAGCACGGGACCAAGGTCGGGGGTTTTCGCATCGGTGATCGGGGTCGGCACCGCGATGATGAAATTGCGCGCACCTTTCAGGTCGGCGGCATCGGCGCTGAACCGGGCCGTGGTGTCCGCCAGCGACGCATCGGCGACCTCGCCATTGGGGTCGTGCCCGGCGCTGAGGGCCGCGACCATGTCGGGGTCGGTGTCCAGCCCCAGCACGTCAAAGCCCGCGCGCGCCAGCGCCAGCGCCAGCGGCAGCCCGACATAGCCAAGGCCAAGAATGGCGATACGTCCCGTCTGCGCGGGTCCGGTCTGGGGGGCGTCTGTCATGGCGGGTCCTTCGGTCTTTGTCTGCGGGCTGCCGTTTCCGGTCGGACGCATTGAATATCTGTGGCGTAAACATTGCCAAGGACCACACTTGGGGCCTGTCTATGCGAATTGCAATAAAATGCAGCCTCGGCTAGCGTGATCGTCAACAAAATGAAGAAAAGGCGACGTGATGCGGTTTGTGTTCTGCGTTTGGCTGTGCGTTCTGATGATCGTCGGGGCCGCACCGCCCTTTGCCGTTGCCCAAAGCCTGTTTTCCACCACCACGTCGGACACCACGTCCGAGGCCGCGCCACAGGACGATGCGCTGGCCGAAACCCTGCGCAAGGCGCGCGAGGCGGGGTTAAGCGTGATTGTCGTGGACGCCCAAGGCAACCTGATCACCCAGCCCGCAAGCAGCACAGCCGACACCGCTGCACCGGATGGCGCGCCGCTCAGCCCCGAAGGGTCGGCGCTGATGCAGGCGCAAAAGCGCGGCGCCAAATTCCGCGAGACCCTGAGCGAGCGGCTGGACGCGCTGCCGGATTCGTTGAACGAAGTCCGCTTTATCCTGCGCGCCACCAGCCCCGACGGGCGCATCATGGCTTACGTCGAGGTGCTGCTGATCAGTGCGCTGTTGCTGTTCATCAGCAGCCAGACCATGCGGCATTTGATTGGGCCCTATGTTCTCAAGGGCTACGTCACCGGACGGATCAAGGAGACCCCGCAGGGCTACCGGGAAAAGATGCCCTTTCTGGTCTTCCGGTTTTTCGTCGGTGTTGGCGGCTCGTTGTATGCGATCGCCGTTGCCTATCTCTTGGGCCTTTTGTTCTTTGATCCCGTCACAGACACATCACTGCAAGTCACCATCCTGGCGATCAACGCAGCGTTTCTGGCGTGCCGGACGGTGGGCGATGTGTGGCGCATGGTGCTGTCGCCGTTCCTGACGCAATACCGCATCCCCCGCTTTTCCGACCGCGATGCCATACGGCTGTACCGCTGGGCGTTCTACGTGGGGTCGCTGGACATCTGCGTGGTGACCTTTGCCACCTGGCTGGAAGACTTTGGCCTGAATTACAACGTCTATGCGATTGTCTTTGGCATTCTCAGCCTGACGATGGCGTTGATCAACATTCTGCTGCTGGTGGTGAACCGCCGGGCGATCTCGAACGCCATCCGCCACGGCCGCAGCAAGATCGAAGTCGCCTGGATACTGCGCCTGGTGTCGGTGTGGTGGCTGCCGGTGATGATCGTTTACATCATCTTTGGCTGGTTAGAGCTGGCCTTTGACCTGGTGCTGGAAATGCCCACGTCGATCCCGCTGATTGCGGGGGCTTATGGCGTACTGCTGACCATTCTGGTGGTTTACGGTGTCATCAACTACCTGATCGAAAACTATTTCGAGCGCGCCCGCCAGATCGAGATCATGAACGCCCAGCCCGAAACGGTGCAGGACGACGGTGAAGCGGCGCCCGAAGCGGACGCGCCATTGGACACCGACGACGCCGAACCCGCCTTTGCACCGCGCCACATCATGTTCACCTACGAACAGCTTGCACGGCGGGTGGCGGGTATTCTGGCCTTTGTGGCAGGCAGCTACGCGCTGTTGCTGATCTGGGGCAGTGCCACCGACATGGTCGAGGGCAACGTTTTTGGCCGGTCGCTGCTGGACATCATGGTGATCATCTTTATCGGCTACATCATCTACCACGCCTTCCGCATCTGGATCGACCGCAAGATCGTCGACGAACAGGGTGACGTGGTCGAGGCCGAGCTGGGCGACGAGGGCGGCGGTGCCAGCAGCGCCAGCCGTCTGGCCACCCTGTTGCCGCTGTTTCGCAACGTGATGCTGATCGTGGTGGTGGTCACGATCATCCTGATCATCCTGCTTGAGGTCGGCGTGAATGTCGGCCCGCTGTTTGCCGGTGCGGGCTTTGTCGGCGTTGCCATCGGCTTTGGCAGCCAGTCGCTGGTGCGCGATGTCTTTGCCGGCGCGTTTTTCCTGTTCGACGATGCGTTTCGCAAGGGCGAATATATCGACGTCGGCGGGGTCAAGGGCACGGTCGAGAAGATCAGCGTGCGGTCGTTCCAGTTGCGCCACCACCTGGGGGCGCTGCACACCATGCCGTTTGGCGAAATTCAGGTCATCACCAACTATTCGCGCGACTGGGTGATCATGAAGCTGCCCCTGCGCGTGACCTACGACACCGATGTGGAAAAGGTGCGCAAGCTGATCAAGAAGCTGGGGGTCGAACTGTTGGACGATCCGGTCATCGGCGAGAATTTCATCCAGCCGCTGAAATCCCAGGGCGTGATCCAGATGGAAGACAGCGCCATGATCATCCGGGTCAAGTTCATGACCAAGCCGGGCGATCAATGGCTGGTGCGCAAGAAGGTCTACGAGGAAATCCGCGCCTTGTTCGAACGCGAAGGCATCCGTTTTGCCCACCGCGAGGTGACGGTGCGGCTGGCCGATGGCAAGGTGTCGGATCTGGATGATGACCAGCGCGAGGCGGTGACCGCCGCCGCACAGGCCGCGATTGACGAGGACATGCACGACGCGGCACAGCAAGACACAGGGGACGACAGATAGGCCGATCTTTGCGCCAGCCTGCGGGTTCATGATATTTTGGGTGCCCAGACGCCCGCAAGCGCGCTAGAATGGCGCGACTAAAGCCTCTCGACAAGTGCTGTCAAAAGGCATAGGTCGCGTGCCTTACGCAAACGAAAGCCAAAACCTTTGAAACAGAGCCTTGCCGATGCGCTGACCCAGCGCGGATATGAAACCCTCACGCCCGTACAGGAGGCTGTGACCGACCCGGCCCTTGAAGGGCAGGATCTGCTCGTCTCCGCCCAGACCGGATCGGGCAAGACCGTGGGCTTTGGCCTGGCGCTGGGCACGACGTTGCTGGGCGACGGCGAAAGCTTTGACCCCGCAAACGCGCCGCTGGCACTGGTGATCGCACCGACCCGCGAGCTGGCGATGCAGGTAAAGCGCGAACTGGCGTGGCTGTACGAAAAGGCGGGCGTCGTGATGGCGTCTTGTGTGGGCGGCATGGACATGCGCGACGAACGTCGTGCGCTGGACCGCGGGGCGCATATTGTTGTGGCCACGCCGGGCCGTCTGCGCGACCACATCATGCGCGGGTCGATCAACCTTGACTCCATTCGCGGTGTGGTTCTGGACGAAGCCGACGAAATGCTGGATCTGGGGTTCCGCGACGATCTGGAATACATTCTGGGCGAATGCCCCGAAGACCGCCGCACGCTGATGTTCTCGGCCACGGTGCCGAAATCCATCGCCGGACTGGCGCAGAAATACCAGCGCAACGCGCAGCGGGTCACGACCCTGTCGGGCACGTCGCAGCACGCCGACATCGAATACCGCGCCATGTCCGTGGCCAACCACGACGGCGAAAGCGCCATTATCAACACCCTGCGGTTCTTCGAGGCGCCCAACGCCATCGTGTTCTGCAACACCCGTGCCATGGTCAACCGGATCACCACGCGCCTGTCGAACCGGGGGTTCTCGGTCGTGGCGCTGTCGGGCGAACTGACCCAGGCCGAACGGTCCCACGCGCTGCAAGCCATGCGCGACGGGCGCGCCCGTGTCTGCGTGGCGACCGATGTGGCCGCACGCGGCATCGACCTGCCCAACCTTGATCTGGTGGTGCACGCCGAACTGCCATCGAACCACGAAACGCTGTTGCACCGCTCGGGCCGGACCGGCCGCGCGGGCCGCAAGGGCGTCAGCGCGCTGATCGTCACCGCCAAAGTGCGGTCGAAAGCGACACGCATCCTGAAGATGGCCCAGCTTGAGGCGACATGGGGCGAAGCGCCCAGTGCCGACGCCGTGCGCGCCGAGGACGAGGCCCGCCTGCTGGCCGATCCGATGTGGTACGAACCCATCGAGGAAAGCGAAGCAGGTCTGGTGGCCAAACTGGCCGAGATGTACACGCCCGAACAGCTTGCCGCCGCCACAGTGCGCGTGCTGGCCCAACGCTATACCGCGCCCGAAGATCTGTCGGCTGCCACCAACGAGGCACCGAAACCGCGTCAGGCCTTTGGCCCCAGCGTCTGGTTCTCGGTCTCGGGTGGCCGCAATCAGGGCGTCGAAGTGCGCCGCCTGCTGCCGATCCTGTGCAAGGCCGGCGACGTGACCAAGGACGATCTGGGTGCGATCCGCATTTCGGACGATGCGTCCTTTGTGGAAATCCTGCAATCCAGCGCCGACAGCTTTGCGGCCGCGCTGGGCAATGACATGACCGTCGAGGGCGGGCTGAAGCTGGAGCGTCTGGCGACACCACCGGCCGAGGCCAACCGTCCCAAGCCTGCGTATAAGCCGCGCGATGACCGTGGTCCTGCCCGTGGTGGCAAGCCGCCCTACAAGGGCCGGGACCGTGACGCAGGCGGCGAACGCGCGCCGCGTCCGCCGCGCGACGACAAGCCGAAAAAACAGTGGGACGACAAGCCCCGCGCCGAACCGGCCCTAAGCCGCGCACCCGAAACCCATGCCGCGCCGAAATCCGACAAGCCCGCGTATAAATCCGCGTCCAAGCCGGAGCACAAGGCCAAGGCCGAGTACAAGGGCAACGCGGACCCAAAGCCCAAGTCGGACTATAACCCCGACGACAAGCCCGCGCGCAAAGGCCCGCCCAAATCGGCAGGCCCGATCGACTGGAACGATACCTCGACCCCGCGCCGCAAGAAGCCAAAGGGCGGCAAGCCCGCCGCGCCGCATACCGCGCACAAGAAAAAGCCGCGCTCGACCATGGACAACGCCCGCGCTGACGGCGCCGTGACCACGCCGCGTGGTGCAGGTGCAGGCGGCAAACCCAAGGGCAAAGGCGCACCAGCGGGTGGTTTCAAAGGCAAGCCAGCGGGCAAACCCGCCGGCAAACCCGCAGGCAAACGCGGCTTTGCCGGACCGGGCGGCAGCCAGCCGCCGCGCAAACCGCGCGGCTAAGGGCACTTACGACTTGTAAGGGTCCAGGCTGTCCCGCAGCCCGTCGCCCAGAAAGTTGAACGCCAGAACCACGACAATGATCGGCAGCATCGGGATCGCCGTCCACGGATAGATCTCGATGCTGGCCAGGTTCTGAGCATCGTTCAGCATCACGCCCCAGCTGACCGCTGGCGCGCGCAGCCCCAGCCCCAGAAACGACAGGGCGGTTTCGCCCAGAATCATCGCCGGGATCGACAGTGTTGCACTGGCGATCAGGTGCGACATGAAGTTGGGCAGCAGGTGGCGCCGGATCACGCGCCCCGGCCTGGCCCCCATCATTTCAGCCGCGCGCACGTATTCCTCTTCCCTCAAGCTCAGGAATTTTGACCGCACCGCCCGCGCCAGCCCCGGCCAGTCGAGGATGCCGAGGATAATCGAGATGATGAAGAACACCGCCACCGGCCCCCAGTTCGACGGCACCGCCGCCGACAACGCCAGCCACAAGGGCAGTTCGGGCAGGCTGCGCAGGATCTCGATGGCGCGGTTGATGATCCAGTCGGTCTTGCCACCGAAATAACCGGCGATCGAGCCGAAGAAGATGCCCAGGACAAACGATACGGTGATGCCGATCAGACCCACGGTCAGCGACAGTTGCGCGCCGTACAGGATGCGGCTGAACACGTCGCGGCCCAGCCGGTCGGACCCGAACAGGAACACGGTGGCCCCTTGTGGCGCGCAGAACAGGTGGGTGTCGGAGGGGATGAACCCCAGCAGCCGGTAATCGCCACCCTCGCAGAACATCTGCAAGCGCATGGGCCTGGTGGTGTCGGTTTCATACTGCCAGCGAAAGTTGCTTAGATCGGCCTGACCCGTGGTCGGATAGACAAACGGCCCGATCAGGCTGCCATCGTGGAACAGGTGGATGCCTTGCGGCGGATGGTACAGATATTCGGCGCTGCGCTCGTTCGGGGTGTAGGGCGCGATAAACCCTGCAACGGGCAGCAACAGGTAGCTGAGCAGCAAGAACAGCCCCGCGATCAGCCCCAGCTTGTGCCGCCGGAACCGCCGCCAGACCAGCAGCCACGCAGGCGCGTCCATGTCCTTGCGGTCCAGCGCGCTGAGGTTCTCATCCGGATCATAGGGCGCATCGTCGATATAGTGGCCGTCGGGCAAAGTGGTCATCCCTCGCGTGCTCCGTAGCGGATGCGCGGGTCAAGCAGCACCAGAAGAAGGTCGGAAACCATCGTTCCGATCAATGTCAGCAGCGCCACGAACATCAGCACGAAACCGGCCAGAAACTGGTCCTGGGATTTCAGCGCGATCAGCAGTGACGGCCCGATGGTCTGCAAGCCCAGCACCACCGACACCAGAACCGACCCCGACACCATCGCAGGCAGCAGGTTGCCGATGTCGGCCACGAACGGGTTGAACGCCATGCGCAGCGGGTACTTGGCCAGCAGGCGCGCGGGGCTCATGCCCTTGGCCTTGGCGGTCTCGACGTAGGGCTTGCTGAGCTCGTCCAGCATGTTGGCGCGCAGGCGCTGCATCATTGCCGCCGCCCCAGACGTGCCGATGACAAAGGTGGGCACGATCAGGTGGATCAGGATCGACTGCACCTTGGCGGGGCTCATCGGTTCGCCCTCGAACTCGGGGGACATCAGCCCGCCGATGGGCAGGCCCATATATTTGTGCCCGTAGTAAAACAGCATGAGCGCCAGCAAAAAGTTCGGCGTGGCCAGCCCCAGATAGCCGACAAAGGCCGCCGAATAGTCCACCCATGTTTCGGATTTCGCCGCCGCCAGCATCCCCAGCGGCAAGGCGACGACATAGACAAAGAGCACGGCGGCAAGGTTCACCAGCACGGTCAGCCACAGCGCATCGCCGACAATATCGGCCACGGGCTGATCAAACTCGAACGACCAACCGAAATCGCCCTGTATCAGTCCGCTGAACCCCTGGGGGCCGGGGGCCGCGCCGATCCAGATCAGGTATTGCATCCACAGCGGGCGATCCAAGGCGTATTCGGTGCGCAGGAATTCGGCCTTGGCGACGCCCTCGGCCTGACCGGTGGCGCGCAGTTCCGCGATCTGGTTCGACAGGTAGTCGCCGGGCGGCAGGTTGATGATGGCAAAGACCAGTATCGACACCACCCCCAGTGTCAGCAGCATCGTCACGAAACGATAGCCTGCGTATTTCAGAAACATCATTCGCTCACCTGTGCTGTCTGCGCAGGCAGATCGAACCAGAATTCATCAATCCGGTGCACGCCGAAATGCGCCCCCGGTTCCCACGCCCATATGGCCACTTCGGGCACATTGCGCAGCGCGTTGTTCACCACGATGGGCTGCGGCGCTTCGGCCAGAATGCCGATGCCGTATTGTTCGCTGGCGTGAATTTCCAGCATCTCGCGCCATATGTCGCTGCGGGTTTCAGTGTCGGTGGCCGCACTCCATTGCCCGGACAGCTCCAGCAGCCGCTTGGCCTGCGGCATATCCACCGGTTCGCCTGCGGCGCCGCGGGTCTGGTAATACTGCCCCCACATGGGCCAGGCCATGAAATCCTGCTCGGTCGGGGCCAGGTAGCCCGGCGGCGTATAGGGTTGCGGCAGCCCGTTGTCCCAGCCGAACCAGACACCGGCCATGCTGACACCCGCATACAGACGGTTGCGCAGGATGTCGCGGTCCAGCGGGCGCATCACCAGCTTGATCCCCAGCTCGCGCCATGTGTCGGTGATGATCGCCAGCGCGTTTTCAACCTCTTGGCGTTCGCCGGCGGTTTCGATCACGAACTCCATCGGCCGGCCATCGGGCAGCTTGCGCAGACCGGCACGGGTGCGTTCGGTCAGGCCCATGTCGTCCAGCAGGGCGTTTGCGGCGTCGGGATCATAGCGCGCCCATGCGTGCAGGTTCGTCTCGCTGAAAAAGGCGCTGTCGGGCAGGGCGGTCATGCCGCCTTCCATGCCCAAGCCGAAGTACAGCGCGCGGTTGATCATGCGCCGGTCGATGCCCATGGACAGGGCCCGCCGAAACCGCACGTCGCGCATGACGTCGCGCCAGACCGGATCGGCAAAGTTCAGGTTGGGATAGATGGCAATCTGGCTGGCGGCCCCGTTGCCCCACAACAATGTGTGATAGTTCGCGCCGTCGCTTTCGCCCTTTTTCAGGATCGACACGTCGTTGAAATCCAGCCCCCGCGCCTGCAGGTCCACCTCGCCCGCGTTGGATTTTGCCGCGACCAGCCCTGCGCCGACCACGGTCATTTCCACCGCGTCGATATAAGGCAGTTGCACACCGCGTGCATCAATGCGGTGGAAATACGGGTTGCGCACGTACACCTGGCGCGACGATCTGTTGGGTGTCGCGCTCATCCACGGCTGCAAGGTCGGCAGGTCGGGGTTGTCGAACTTGTACATATTGTCGATGCGGTTGTGCAGCGCCGCCCAGCCGCGCACCCGATGTTGGTCGATCTCTTTGGCCAGTTTGTCGGGGTCTGCGTATGCGACGTGAAACTGTTTCAGATAGGTGGAAGGCCGGTAGATGAACGGCGGCCGCGCCGCTGCCAGTTGTTGCAGGAATTCGGGGTTGGCCACGGGCCATTCCACCACCACCGTCCACGGATCGGGAAAGGTCATGGTGGCCAGGTGCCCGCGCACGCGCATCACGTCGGGGGGGCCGGTCGGGGTCAGCGCGGGGTTGTTGGCGACATCGTTCCACCAATAGGCAAAGTCGGCCGAGGTAAAGTCGGAGCCGTCGGACCACTTGTGCCCCTTGCGCAGATGCAGGGTAAAGCGGCGGTCGTCCTCGACGGTCACGTCGCGCAGGATGTCGGGCGTCAGGTTATAGGTCTTGTCGTAGCCCACCAGCCGCGCATAGCCATAGACCACCATCTGCCGCACGTCCTTGGACCGCGAGATCATGGTGCGCAACGTGCCGCCCTGCTTGCCGAAGCTGCGGCCCTTGGCCTCAAGGTCGACGACCAGCGGCTCTTGCGGGATGCGCTGGGCCGCCGGGGGCATCGCGCCGCGCGCCACCTCGTCGGCCCAGAATGTGCTTTCCTGTACCTGCACGGGAGAGGTTTGCGCGGCCAGCGGATCCGCCAAGGAGCCGGACAGCGCCATGGCGGCGGCCAGCAGCAAGGGGCGCAGCGGCCTAAACATGGCAACGCACCTGATGGCCGGGGTTCACTTCGACCAGCGCGGGGGCGGCGCTGCCGTCAAAGCGGAACATTTCGGGCCATGACGCGGGCGATCCGGCCCCCTTGGCCACCAGCGCCAGGTCGATGGGGCGTGACAGGTCGGGTTCCGGCTGCGCCGCGATCAGCGCCTTGGTGTAAGGATGCTGCGGGCTGTAGAACAGCGTGTCGGGCGGGGCCTGCTCCACGATGACGCCCTGCCGCATCACCGCGACCTCGTCGGCAATGCGCGACACCACGGCCAGATCGTGGCTGATGAACAGATAGCTTAGCCCCATGCGCTCCTGAATGTCTTCGAGCAGTGTCAGGATCTGTTCCTGCACGCTGACGTCCAGCGCCGAGGTCGGCTCGTCACAGACCAGCAGTTCCGGGTTCAGGGTCAGGGCACGCGCGATGGACAGACGCTGGCGCTGGCCGCCGGAAAAGGCGTGCGGAAAGCGGCCCAGCATATCGGGCGACAGGCCCACCCAGCGCAGCATTTCGGCGGCCTTGTCGCGGCGGTCGGCGCGGGTGCCAAGGCCGTGGATCTCCATCGGCTCGGTCAGCGCCTCCTGGATGCGCATGCGGGGGGACAGCGACGAATAGGGGTCTTGGAAAACCATCTGCGCAGAACGCTGAAAGCGGGTGCGCTGGGCGCGGTCCATGGCGTGCACCGGCAGCGCCGCATCGGCCCCTTTGGCGCGAAACAGAACCTGGCTGCCATTGTCGGGCATTTCGGCACCCAAGGCGATGCGCGCGCAGGTCGTCTTGCCCGAGCCGCTTTCGCCCACCACGGCCAGCGTGCGGCCACGCGGCAGGGACAGGTTGACGTCGATGCAGGCGCGCACCTGTATCGGGGCCTTCCAGCCACTTGCGCGCATCTGATAGGTTTTGCTGACGTGCTGCATATCAAGGATCAGATCGTCGTAGACGACCGGTGCAGAGGGCGCGGCCACCTGCGGAATCATCGGGGCGGCGGCGAACAGTTTCTGGGTATAGCCATGTTGCGGTGCGCCCAGCACGGCAGCGGCGGGGCCGCTTTCCATCACCATGCCCTTGTTCATCACCACGACCTTTTCGGCCATGTTGGCGACCACGCCTAGATCATGGGTGACCAGAATCACTGCCATGCCGGTGTCGCGTTGCAACTGCTTGATCAGGCCCAGCACCTGTGCCTGGGTGGTCACGTCCAGCGCCGTGGTCGGTTCGTCCGCGATCAGCAGATCGGGCCGCGCCACCATCGCCATGGCGATCATCGCCCGCTGGCGCATGCCCCCCGACAGCTCGAACGGATAGGCGCGCCAGACGCGTTCGGGGTCGGTGAATCCCACCTGCTCGAAGGTCTCAAGCACCTGCTTGCGCGGGTTGGTCCCGGTTTTCGACCGGTGCAGCTTGAGTACTTCGGAGACCTGATTGCCGATCCGGTGCAATGGCGACAGGGACCGCATGGGTTCCTGAAAGATCATCGAAATGTGGTTGCCGCGTATGTCGCGCATCTTGCGGGTGGGCAGGGTCAGCAGGTCTTGCACTGCGCCCGCACGGCCAAAGCGGATGCTGCCCGACCGCAGTTGCGCCGCACCCGGCAGGATGCGCAGCACGGACCGGCAGGTCAGCGTCTTGCCCGAGCCGCTTTCCCCCACCAGCGCCAGCGTTTCGCCCGGCATCACGGAAAAGCTGACGCCTTGCACCACGGGTGGCTCAATGCCGAACCCGATGCTCAGGTCTGCCACATCAAGAAGTGGTGTCATGCTATCCCCTGTTGTGCGCTGTTTGCAGCACTGTGTTTGTCTCAGTGAAACCCGATTTCGCCACATAGGTCCAGTGATGGCGCGTTTGTGTGCCACTTACCCTACACATTCGTGGCCTTGTACCCCATGTAGGATAGAAATGCCCTGATAAGAAAGCTTTCTGCATGAGCCGACTGGATTTGTTTATTGACCGGATGGTGTCGCAACGCGCCTGCCTGGAACACGCTGCTGCCTTGGTGGCCGATATGGACGGCCCCGCGTTCGAACTGGGCCTGGGCAACGGGCGGACCTATCACCACATGCGCAAGGTGCTGGACCCGCGTGCGATCTACGTGTTCGAACGTGCGGTTGCGTCGCACCCCGACAGCACGCCGCCCGATGACATGCTGTTGCTGGGCGATGTCTATGACACCCTGCCACAGGCGCTGGAACGGTTCGGGCCGGTGGCAGCACTTGTGCACGCCGATCTGGGGGGCCACAACCGCGCCAAGAACGACATTTTCGCCCGCAACATTTCGCCTTATGTGCAGCCGCTGCTGGCGCCGGGCGGCGTGATGGTGTCGAGCGACAAGATGTATTTTGAAGGGTTCGAGGAACTGCCCTTGCCGGAACATGCCGTACCGGGGCGCTGCTTTATCTACCGCGCACCACGCTAGGCACACATCCGCTGTCCTGCGGCGGCGGGTCGTTTGTGACGTGGCGGCGTTTCAAACTGCGCCTATGTTCTCCTTGCGGGCCTTGGCCCCTTGTGGCTATCTGACCGCGCTGGCGCGGAATGCAGTTTCGCATCCCGAAACTGTGTGCCGGCGCGCAAGACAGCCGACCCGGAGGAGAACCCAGTCATGAGCGACAAGATTGCATATTCCCGTCATGGTGACATCGCCGTGCTGACGGTACAGAACCCACCCGTCAACGCACTCAGCCAGGCCGTACGCCAGGGCCTGTGGGATGGCATGGACCGTGCCGAGGCCGACGACGGCGTCAAGGCCGTTCTGATCGTGGGCGAAGGCCGCGCGTTTTTCGCCGGTGCCGACATCACCGAGTTCGGCAAGCCCCCGATGGAGCCGCATCTGCCCGTCCTGATCAACCGCATCGAGGCGTCGCCTCTGCTGGTGGTCGCGTCCATGCACGGTGTCAGCCTGGGTGGCGGGCTTGAGGTCGCATTGGGCTGTCATTACCGCATCGCCGTGCCATCCGCCCGTGTCGGTCTGCCCGAAGTGCATCTGGGCCTGATCCCCGGTGCCGGCGGCACCCAGCGTATGCCCCGCCTGACCGGCGTCGAGGCGGCGCTGGACGTGATGACCACAGGTCGTCAGGTCAAGGCGGATGAGGCCGCCAAACTGGGCCTGATCGACGAGGTCCGCGACGGCGACCCCAAACAAAACGGCATCGACTATACGCAATCGCTGTTGGGCGCAGGCGCACCGCGCCGTCCGGTGTCGGAAATGGACCCGCCCGCCGCAATCGACTGGGACGGCGCGTTCGAGGCCATTCTGGCCCGTGGCCGCGGCCAGATTTCCCCCGCATGGTGCGTGCGTGCCGTGCAGGCGGGTGTCGAGAAACCCTTTGCCGAAGGTCTGGCCGCCGAGCGCAAGATCTTCATGGACCTGATGGCCACGGACCAGCGCCAGGGTATGATTCACGCGTTCTTCAGTGAACGTGCCGTGGGCAACCTGCCCGAGCTGAAAGGCGTTGAACCCCGCAGTCTACAGCACATCGGTGTGATCGGTGGCGGCACCATGGGGGCGGGCATTGCCACGTCGGCCCTGCTGTCGGGCTTTCAGGTGACATTGCTGGAAATGACAGCCGAAGCCGGCGAAGCCGCGCACAAGCGCATCGCGGGCAACCTGAGCGGTGCCTTGAAGCGGGGCAAGATCAGCCAGGACAAACACGACGCGATCCTGACCAGCATCCTTACCGTCGTGACCAACTATGACGCGCTGTCCGATGTCGATCTGGTGATCGAAGCGGTGTTCGAAGAAATGTCGGTGAAGAAGAAAGTGTTCACCGAACTGGACCGCGTTTGCAAAAAGGGCGCGATCCTTGCGTCGAACACATCCTATCTGGACGTGAACGAGATTGCCGCCTGCACCAACCGTCCCGAGGACGTGATCGGGTTGCACTTCTTCTCGCCCGCCCACGTGATGAAACTGCTGGAAATCGTCGTGGCCGACAAAACCGCAAAGGACGTGGTGGCCACCGGCTTCGAGCTGGGCAAACGCATGAGCAAGATCAGCGTGCGCGCCGGTGTCTGCGACGGGTTCATCGGCAACCGCATCCTGTCGACCTATCGCACCGCCGCCGATCACATGATCCTGGACGGCGCGTCGCCCTATGAAATCGACAAGGCGCTGGAAGACTTCGGTTTCGCCATGGGCCCCTTCGCCGTGGCCGACCTTGCCGGTCTGGACATCGGTTGGGCCGTGCGCAAACGCAAACGCGCCGAGGGCATCGACCCGCGCGCGCGTGACAGCTCCTACGCCGATAAACTGTGCGAAGACGGCCACTTTGGCCAGAAGACCGGCAAGGGTTATTACGACTATTCCGCCGGCGCCAAGGCACGCGTGCCGAACCCGGACGTCATGCCGCTGATCGAAGAAGAACGCGCCAAACAGGGGATCACCCCGCGTGATTTCACCTCGGAAGAGATCGTGCGCCGTTACATGGCCGCGATGGTCAACGAAGCGGCCAAAGTCGTGGGCGAGGGCATTGCCCGCCGTCCGCTGGACGTGGATATGACGCTGCTGTTTGGCTATGGTTTCCCGCGGTATCGCGGTGGTCCGCTGAAATGGGCCGACATCGTGGGCCTGCCTGAATTGCTGGCCGACATGAAAGAGTACCAGAAGGAAGATCCGTACTTCTGGCAAATCGCGCCGCTGCTTGAAAAGCTGGTGGCCGAAGGCAAGACATTCGACGACCTCAACAAGGCCGCTGCGGCCTGATCCCGATAAGGAGACCGGATATGGACCTGAGCTATACCGACGAAGAACTGGCATTCCGCGACGAGGTTCGCGCATTCATGCGTGACGAACTTCCCAAGGAAATGTCCGACAAGATCCGCCTTGGCGAAGAGCTGGGCAAGGAAGGTCAGGAAAAATGGCACGCCATCCTGAACAGCAAGGGCTGGCTGGCCCCGAACTGGCCGAAGAAATTCGGCGGTGCCGAATGGAACGCGGTTCAGCGGCACATCTTCGAAGAAGAGGCCGCCGCCCACCACGCGCCGCGCATCGTGCCGTTCGGCCTGTCGATGCTGGCGCCCGTGCTGCAAAAGTTCGGCTCGAAAGAGCAGCAGGATTACTGGCTGCCGCGTCTGCTCGAGGGCAAGGACTGGTGGTGTCAGGGCTATTCCGAGCCGGGCGCCGGCTCTGACCTTGCGTCGCTGAAAACCCGCGCGGTGCGCGACGGCGACCACTATATCGTCAACGGCCAAAAGACATGGACCACGCTGGGCCAGCACGCCAACATGATCTTCTGCCTGGTGCGCACCGACCCCGACGTGAAACAGCAAGAGGGCATTTCCTTCCTGCTGATCGACATGAACACCCCCGGCATCGAAGTGCGCCCGATCATCCTGCTGGATGGCGCGCACGAGGTGAACGAGGTGTTCTTTGACGACGTCAAAGTGCCGGTCGAAAACCTTGTTGGTGAAGAAAACAAGGGCTGGACCTATGCCAAGTATCTGCTGACCCACGAACGCACCAACATCGCGGGCGTCGGGTTCTCGCAGGCCGGTCTGAACACGGTCAAACGCATTGCCCGTGCCGAAATGGCCGGTGGCAAACCGTTGATGGCGAACCCGCATTTTGCCGCCCGTGTCGCCCAGGTCGAGATTGACCTGAAGGCAATGGCGACCAGCAACATGCGCATCATCTCGGCGGCCGCCGCCGGTGGTGCTCCGGGCGTCGAGGCGTCGATGCTGAAGGTCAAGGGCACGATCATCCGTCAGGAAATCAACGATCTGGCCCGCCGCGCTGTTGGCCCCTATGCGATGCCCTTCGCATCCGAAGCCATCGAAGGCAGCAACGAAGCCTTGCCCGACCCGCACGAGGCCGGTCCGGTCGCGGCGCAATATTTCAACAATCGCAAGCTGTCGATCTTTGGCGGCAGCAACGAAATCCAACGCGGCATCATCGCGAAGGTCATGATGGGAGGTGGCAAATGAACTTTGAGCTGACAGAAGAGCGGCAAATGCTGCAAGACAGCCTGCGGCGCTACCTGCGGGACAAATATTCGACAGCCACACGCAACGAGATTCTCGAAAAGCCAAACGGCATGTCGACAGAGGTCTGGACGCAACTGGCCGAGCTGGGCGTGATCGGTGCGATGTTCACCGAGGATCAGGGCGGCTTTGGCGGTGCGGGTTTCGACATCGCCGTGGTGTTCGAGGAACTGGGCCGCGCGGGCGTGGTCGAACCGTTCATGGACAGCGCGCTGATCGGGGGCCGCATTCTGGCCGCCTGTGACAAAACCGACCTGGTCGAAGAGATGATCGGCGGCGGTCTGCAACTGGCCGTGGCGCATGGTGAACCCACCAGCCGCTATGACACCAGCCACGTGCGCACCTCCGTCGATGGCGGCAAGCTGAACGGGCGCAAGGCCGTGGTGATGAACGCCGAAAACGCCGATCACCTGATCGTGTCGGCCCGCGCCAGCGGCGACGTGGCGGACGAGGCTGGCATTTCGCTGTACCTTGTCGCCAAGGACGCGGCGGGTCTGACCATTCAGGGCTATCCGCTGCTGGCCGGTGGCCGCGCCGCCGAGGTCACGCTGGACGGTGTCGAGGGCGACCTGCTGACCGAAGACGGCTTTGCCGTGCTGTCGGACGTGATGGCGCTGGCCACCATGGCGCAGTGCGCCGAAACGCTGGGTGCGATGGACACGGCCACAAAGCTGACCAACGACTATCTTGGCACGCGCAAACAGTTCGGCCGCCCGATCGGCACCTTCCAGGCGCTGGCACACCGCATGGCCGACATGCTGATCGAAATGGAACAGGCGCGCAGCGCCGTCATCAACGCTGCGGGCAACCTGAACGAAGACACCCGCATTCGTGACATGAACATTTCGGCGGCAAAAAACCTGTTGGGCCGCGCCGGTCGTCTGATCGCCGAGGAAGCGATCCAGATGCACGGTGGCATCGCCATGACGCAGGAATACGAACTGGCCCACATCGCCAAGCGTATCATCATGGCCGATCACCGCTTTGGTGACACGGATCATCACCTGGAACGCTATATCGCGCTGAGTGCTGCGTGATATGACGGACGGGCCGGGTATTATCCGCGACGAGACGGGCGCACAAACGCTCTTGGGGTATGTGGTTGATGTTTCGGCCAATGATGGAAAAGGACGCTGCGTGCTGGATATCGGCGCGCAGCACGGCAACCGCCATGGTGCGCTGCACGGCGGGATCATCGCCTGCATTCTCGACAATGCGATGGGCTATGGCGCTGCAATGCATTCGTCCAAGGATGGCAGCGACAAGTTCCTGACCATTTCGATGAACACACAATTCATCGCACCCGCGATGAAGGGCCGCGTGACTGCGACGGGCAAGGTCACCGGCGGCGGGCGCAGCCTGATGTTTCTCGAAGGCGAATTGCACGACGAAGACGGGCGTTTGCTGGCCACGGCCACCGGCGTCTACAAAAAAGTGCCGGAGGGGCGGGGATGAGCGATCCATATCTTGAAGATGCGGGCGACCGTCTGATCGTCTGGAACGGCAATGAAAACATGCGCGGGGCGCTGTCGCCCGAACTCTATGCCGTGATCACCGAGGCTTTCGCCAAGGCGCAGGAACCGCGCATTCGTGCGGTTGTGCTGACCTCGACCGGTGGCTTCTTTTGTGCGGGCGGCAACCTGAATGTGCTGATCGCACGGCGCGACATGGCCGAGGACGCGCGGCGCGACAAGATCGACGAATTGCACGACCTGATCCGTCTGATCCGCAGCAGCCCCGTGCCGGTGATTGCCGCCGTCAAGGGCGGCGCTGCCGGGGCCGGGGCGTCGATCGCGCTGGCCTGCGATATGATCCTGGCGGAAACGGGCGTGAAATTCACCGCCTCTTACGTGAACGCAGGGCTGGTGCCCGATGGCGGCCTGACCGCGCATCTGGCCCGCATGATCCCGCGCCAGTTGGCGATGGAGATGTGCGTGCTGGCGCAGCCCGTAACAGCAGACCGCTTGCACGATCTGGGTGTCGTCAGCCAGCTTTGCGCCGCAGACGACGTGGTGCCGCAGGCGCTGACCCTCGTGGACCGCATCGCCAAAGGCCCCCGCGTGGCCCAGGGACGCATCCGCGAAATGGTCGCCCGCGCCTATGATCAGGACGAGGCCGCGCAACTGGATATGGAACGCGACGGCATGGCCTGGGCCGCAGGCGCGTCCGAAGCCGCCGAAGGCATCGCCGCCTTCCTGGAAAAACGCGCGCCGGAGTTTGGTAAATGAGCAAGCGCGTCGAAGACTACCTGGCCCATCAGGTCACACAGCGCCCCGATGCGCTGGCGTTCGAGGACAGCACCGGCGTCTCGGTGACCTATGCCGCACTGGACGCTGCCGCCGATGACGTCGGCGCACGACTGACTGGTCTGGGCGTCGTCGCGGGCGACCGTGTTCTGATGCTGTCCGAAAACTGCGTGGCCGCCGTGGCGCTGCTGTTCGGCGCATGGAAGATCGGCGCGACCGTTGTGCCATTCAACGCACGCCAGACGGCGGGCGAGGTGCAAAAGATCATCGACCACGCCGAACCCAGCGCACTGGTCTGCACCAGCGCCGCGTCGCCGGATGCGGCGGCCCATGGCGCGCGGTTCGGCGCGGTCGAGGTGACGGGGTCTTATGGCGCGCTGTCGTTCGCAGCCCTTGAGGGTGGCACACCGGATGCGGCCACCGATGTGGCGATCCTGCTGTACACCACCGGCACCACCGGCACGCCCAAGGGGGTGATGCTGACCCATGACAACGTGCGCTTTGGCGGGCTGACCTCGTCCAACCTGCGCAACATGACGCCCGACGACGTGATCTATGGCGTGCTGCCGATGACCCATGTTTTCGGCATGTGTTCGGTCATGGCGGCGGCGGTCTATACCGGCGCGCCCGTTCGGCTGGCGGCGCGGTTCGACGTGGCGGCGACCTACGAGGCGTTGAAAACCGGTGTGACCCTCTATTCCGCCGTGCCGCAGATGCATGCGCTGCTGATGGCCTACACGCGCAAGATGGGCTACACGCGGCTCGACAGCCCGACGCTGCGCTATGTGTCGTCCGGTGCGGCCCCGCTGGACCCCGCGTGGAAACGGCAAGCCGAAGCGTTCTATGGCGTTGCCCTGCAAAACGGCTACGGCATGACCGAAACCAGCGCAGGCACCGCAGCCACCACCAATGCCATCGGTGACCCCGACATTTCGGTCGGCCCCGCCCTGCCGGGGGTCGAGGTGGCGCTGGACATGGACGCGCCCGGATCGGGCGACGGCGTGGGCGAGGTGATCACCCGCGGCCCGCAGATCATGAAGGGCTATTACAAGAACCCGGAGGACACCGCCAAAGTGCTGTCGGCAGACGGCTGGCTGCACACCGGCGATCTGGGGCGCATCGACGACAAGGGGCACCTGCACATTGTGGGCCGGTCAAAAGAGCTGATCATTCACGGCGGCTTCAACGTTTACCCGCCCGAGGTCGAGGCAGCGCTGAACGACCACCCGCAGGTGATTCAGGCGGCGGTGATCGGGCACAAGGTGGACGGCGACGAAAAAGTGCTGGCCTTTTGTCAGGTGGCCGATGGCGATGATGTCAGCATCGACGAGCTGCGCGCCTTCGCCGCCGAACGGCTGGCAGGCTACAAACGGCCCAGCCAAATCATCCTGGCGTCGTCCTTGCCCGCGGCACCCACGGGCAAGATCCTGAAACACAAACTGCTGGAAGCCTTTGCCGATCAGATCGGCTGAGGCCGGCCATGGTCCGGGCGATCAGGCCCAGACACCTTCGGCAGCGGCGCGGATGGCGCGGATGTTCTCGCCGTAGGGTGCGGGGTTCTGGACCGAACCGCCCTTGAACACGGCAGAGCCTGCGACCAGCACATCGGCCCCCGCCTGTGCCACCAGCGGTGCGGTCTTGGGGTCGACACCGCCGTCAATCTCGATGTGCACGGGCCGGTCACCGATCATGCTGCGCAGGGTCTTGATCTTGGTGGTCATGTCGATGAACTTCTGCCCGCCAAAGCCGGGGTTCACCGTCATCACACAGACCAGATCAACCATATCCATCAGATCCTCGACCGCCGACGCAGGCGTGCCGGGGTTCAGCGCGACGCCCGCCTTGCAGCCCGCCGCGCGGATCGCTTGCAGGGTGCGGTGGATGTGCGGGCCTGCCTCGATATGGGCGGTCAGCACGTCGGCACCGGCCTGCGCGAAAGCGTCGATATAGGCATCCACCGGCGAGATCATCAGGTGCACGTCCATCACGCCCTTGATGTGGGGCCGGATCGCCGCGCAGGTGGCGGGGCCAAAGGTGATGTTGGGCACGAAATGCCCGTCCATCACGTCCACATGAATCCAGTCCGCACCCTGCGCCTCGGCGGCGGCACATTCGGCACCGAAGTTGGCGAAATCGGCGGCAAGGATGGAGGGTGCAATTTTGATCGCGCGGTCGAAGGTCATGAGGGCAGCCTTTGGGTGTTGGGGTCGGGCTGTCTATAGCGGGCTGCGCTGCCTGTGGAAAGTGCGGGAGCCTCCGGCGGGAGTTTATTTGGCAAGATGAAGGGTCAGGTTTGGTAATAATCGCGGTACCATGCCACGAAGGCGTCGATGCCGGTCTGGATCGGGGTCGCGGGGCGCTTGCCGGTCAGCGTTTCCAGCAAGGTCGCGTCGGCCCATGTGGCGGGGACATCGCCGGGCTGCATGTCCTTGAAGTTGATCTGCGCCTTGGTGCCGCAGGCGGCCTCGATCGCGGCGATGAAATCCATCAGGCGGACCGGCGCGCCGTTGCCGATGTTGACGACACGGTGCGGCGCGACGGGGCTAAGGCTGTCGCCGGCCACCGGATTGTCGCGTTCGGGCACCGCGTCGATCAGGGCGCTGATGGCGGCGGTCAGATCGTCGATATAGGTGAAATCGCGCATCATGTCGCCGTGGTTGTAGACGTCGATGGGTTGGTTGTTCAGGATCGCGCGGGTGAATTTGAAGTGCGCCATATCGGGGCGGCCCCATGGTCCGTAGACGGTGAAGAACCGGAACATGGTGATCGGCAGATCATACAGATGCGCATAGCTGTGGGCCATGTTCTCGGTCGCCTTCTTGGTGGCGGCGTAGAACGACATCTGGCTGTCGACCTTGTCGGCCTCGGTATAGGGCATCTGCGTGTTGGCCCCGTAGACGGAGGAGGTCGAGGCCAACAGCATATGTGCAGGCGGAACGGCGCGGGCGGCTTCCAGCAGCTCGAAGGTGCCGACCAGGTTCGCCTCGACGTAGGACCGCGGGTTGTCGATGGAATACCGCACGCCGGCTTGAGCGGCCAGGTGGATGACCGCATCGGGGCGGTGTTGGTTGAAAAGGTCCAGCAGCACGCCGGGCGTCTCCAGCCGTTCGGTCACGGCTGAAAACCCCGCACTTTGGTTCAGCATCGCGTGGCGGCGTTCCTTCAGCGTCACATCGTAATAATCGGTCATCGCGTCCAGCCCGATCACGCGCCAGCCCTGATCCAGCAGGCGGCGGGCGGTAAAGTAGCCGATGAAGCCGGCCGAGCCGGTGATAAGGGCGGTGCGTGTCATACCCCGGACCTTGCCGCAGCACCGCAAGAATTGCCAGCGCCCGCTATTAGTTTGACAATCAAATTTAGTCCGGGTCAGGATGCGGCAAGGGAGATTTGCCATGTATATCGGTTTGGATTTGGGTACGTCCGGCGTGCGCGCGCTGTTGGTGGACGAAGACGGCGCGCCCGTCGACGCGCAAGAGGCGCATTATCAGGCGGCGCATCCGGCGCCGGGCTGGAGCGAGCAGGACCCGGCGACATGGGTTGCGGGATGCCAGACGGCGCTGGCCGCGTTGCGGGCGGCGCATCCGGCGGAATATGCCGCTGTGCGGGGCGTCGCGGTGGCCGGGCACATGCACGGGGCGGTTCTGCTGGATGATGCGGGTGACGTGCTGCGACCCTGCATCTTGTGGAACGACACGCGCAGCCACGCCGAAGCGGCGGCGTTGGATGGCGCCGACGCGGTGCGTGACATCAGCGGCAACATCGTCTTTCCCGGCTTTACCGCGCCGAAACTGGCGTGGGTCGCGGCACACGAGCCGGATGTGTTTGCCCGCGTCGCCAAGGTGGTGCTGCCCAAGGATTACGTCAGCCTGTGGATGACCGGCACCTGCGCCACTGAAATGTCGGATGCGGCCGGCACCGCATGGTTGGACGTGGGCGCGCGCGATTGGTCCGACAGGCTGCTGGACGCAGGCGGGATGCGCCGCGACCAGATGCCTGCGCTGCACGAGGGCAGCGGCGTGATCGGCCCCATGCGCGACGCGCTGGCCGACGATCTGGGCCTGCCGCGCGGCGTGCAGGTGATCGCGGGGGCGGCGGACAATGCGGCGGCGGCCTGCGGTGTCGGCGCGCTGCACGAGGGCGACGGTTTCGTCTCACTGGGCACCTCGGGTGTGGTGCTGACGGCGCGGGGCGGCTTTGCCCCCGATGCGGCCAGCGCGGTGCACACGTTTTGCCACGCGGTGCCGGGGCGGTGGTATCAGATGGGCGTGACGCTGGCCTGCACCGACAGCCTGAACTGGCTGGCGCGGATCACGGGGCAGGGGCCTGCGGCGCTGACCGCAGCCTTGGGCGATAACGTGCGCGCACCGGGCAGCCTGCGGTTCTATCCTTACCTCTCCGGCGAGCGCACACCGCACAACGACGCGCAGGTGCGCGGCGGTTTCAGCGGGTTGGACATTGCGCATGACGTGCCGGACCTGACCCGCGCGGTTCTGGAAGGGGTCAGCTTTGCGCAGGCCGACAGCCTGATGGCGTTGCAAGACACGGGGGCCGATCCGCAGACACTGCTGGCGATTGGTGGCGGTGCGGCTTCGTCGCATTGGGTGCAACTGCTGGCCAACACGCTGAACCTGCCGCTGGAAATCCCCGCACGGGGCGAGTTTGGCGCGGCCTTGGGGGCTGCGCGGCTGGCGATCTGCGGCGTGACCGGGGCCGATCCCGAACAGGTGATGACCAAGCCCGAGATTGCGCGTACGGTAACGCCGGATGCGGCGCGGGTCGCGGAATTTGCCGATGCACATCAGGCGTTTCGCGAAGCGTTTGCAAATTTGAAAGCCTTGCAATGACGGGTGTGGTTCATGGTTTTGCGCATCACTGACATCGCACGGGGCGTCGCGCTGGCGCTGTGGGCTGGCATGGCCTGTGCGGGCGATCTGCCCGCGCCGGACGCGGACTTTCCGGTGGCCGACATGGGCCAGATCGAACTGGGGCGGTTGCTGTTCTACGATCCCATCCTGTCGGGCGGCCAAACGGTCAGTTGCGCCACCTGCCACCATCCGCGCCATGCGACGGGCGACGGCGTGTCGCTGGGGCTGGGCGACGGGGGCCACGGGCTGGGTCCGGTGCGGGCGGTAGACCCGTCGAACCAGCCCACGCACCGGATACCCCGCAATGCGCCCGCGCTGTTCAACGTGGGGGCGTTGGAATACCGGTCGTTCTTTCATGATGGGCGGTTAGAGGTCGACGCGGCCCGCGCGGGTGGCATTCGCACACCCTTGGGCTCCGAGATGGAGCAAGGCTTTGCCAGCCTGCTCAGCGCGCAGACCATGTTTCCTGTGCTGTCCGCGGACGAGATGGCGGGCCATCTGGGCGAAAGCGACGTGTCCAGGGCTGTGCGTCAGGGGCTGATGACCGGACCGGGCGGGGCGTGGGACATACTGGCGCAGCGGGTGGCGGGCATTCCCGAATACCGCGCGCGGTTCGACGATGTGATCGGCGCAAAGCCGGTGCATTTCACCGATATTTCCGATGCGATTGCGGCCTTTGTCGCGTTCGAGTGGCAGGCGACAGACAGCCCCTTTGACCGCGCGCTGCGTGGCGAGGGTGATCTGACACGGGACCAGACCTTTGGCCGTGATCTGTTTTACGGCAAGGCGGGGTGTTCCAATTGCCATTCCGGCCTGTTCCAGACCGACCATGATTTCCACGCGATTGCCATGCCGCAGATCGGACCGGGCAAGCGCGCGATCTTTGAAAGCGGTGCGGCGGACGAGGGGCGGATGCTGGTGACAGGTGATCCAGCCGATGCATTCCGGTTCCGCACGCCGTCGCTGCGCAATGTGGTGCACACCGCGCCTTACGGTCATGCGGGCGCTTATGCGCAGCTTGAGGATGTGGTCCGCCATCACCTGAACCCTGTGAAACATCTGACCGAATACGATCCGGCGCAGGCAGTGTTGCCGGACATGACGGGGGTGGTGGACACCACAGTCATGGATGACCCTGCCGAAGTGGCCCGCATCGCCGCGGCGAACGAGCTGCCCGCAAGCGCGCTGAGCAACGGACAGGTGCAGGCGATCATAGCCTTTCTTGAAGCGTTGACAGACGAGGGCAGTTTGGACGGACGTCTGGGCGTGCCCGCGACGGTGCCCAGCGGCCTGCCGGTGGATCAGTAGGCTTCGGGTGCTGCGCCAGGGCGCAGGCGATAGCGTTGGTTGGTCTGCACCGTGACCCACCCCGATGCGGGCGCATTGGGCCACAGCACGCGCACCTGCGCAGACGTTGCATCGCCCAGACCAAAATGCTGCGGCGCATCCGACGCGCCCGCGTGGCCGCCACCCACCACCAGTTCGCGCGATTGCACCGATGTGCCGTCGTCCACCTCGATCCAGGCACCGATGGCGCGGGTGTTGATGTCAGGCTGGCTCAGGTCCAGCGACAGCCAGTGGCCGGTGTCGGTGCTGGTGTTGTGCCAGACCTCCATCGGCGCACGGCGGTTGACCACGGCCAGATCCAGCAGCCCGTCATTGTCCAGATCCACCAGCGCCGCCCCGCGACCGCGATGCAGCGACGCGACGCCCGCGCTCAGGCCGGCCTCGATGAACGTGCCATCGGCCTGCGCGATCAGCAGGTTGTTGGGGTCGTCCATTGCCATACCGGGCATCTGTTGCACGTTGCCCTTGGCGATAAACGCATCGTCGCGCCCGTCGTTCTGCACGTCACCAAACGCGATGTGCCAGCCGGTCGAGGGCCGTCCGTCGCCACCGGTATAGGGACGGTGCGCGGTCGACCCGACCGCATAGGGCACATCAACATAGCCCGGCCCGTCGCCCGTGGGCCGTTGCAGCCGCTGGTCGCCCATTGAGCTGAGGAACACCTCGTCGCGGCCATCGCGGTCCAGATCGCGGGTGGCAATGCCCATGCCCCAGATGTGATGCTCGGCCCAGCCGTCGGCTTCGGTGTACAGGCGCGGAACGGGTGCCATTTGCCAAAGCTGTTCCGCCCCGCCGGTGACATAATAGTGCCGGTCGTTCGACAGCCGCAGGTCGGCCTGCCCGCTGCGCGACCAGTCGGTGAACAGCGCCGACAGCGGGCAAAATCCCGGCTCCAGAACGGTCTGCGCCCAGCCCTCCCCATCGGGCCGCCACAGGCTGTTGGTGTCGCAGGCCTGAAACGGCCCGTCAGGATTGCTGCGGTCAACATAGTGCCCCATGGCCAGCGTCGGGCGGGTCTGGCTCGGCTCCCACGTGGCGGAAAACGCCGTGGTCCATTTGTCGGCAAAAGCGATAATATCGGCAGGGGCAAAGCCGCAGGCCCCGTCGCCCAGCCAGATCTGGTCCGGGCCGACGCGCAGCATCATCAGGTCAAGGTGGCCATCGTTGTTGATGTCCAGCGCATAGACGCCGGTGCTGTCGCTGACGGGCAGGGTTTCCATACGCAACCGTATGTCGCCATCGCTTTCGTTGACAAACACAGCCGCCGGAGTGCTGCCGCCCGCCGCCGCCAGGTCGGTGCGCCCGTCGCCGTTGCAATCGAACGCCGTCAGGCCGCCGCCGACAAAATGCTCCCACCCGCCGTCGTATTGGTGATGCGGCACCGCGACGGGGGTGAACAGCGGGTCGGCTTGCGCAACGCCCGCGCACAGGAGCAGAACAAAGCTAAGCCGCATCGACACGCCCCTCGCGCGCCGCGCGCTCTTGTACGAATTCCAACGCATAGGCCGCCGCACCCCGCGCCCACATCAGGTTGCCCCATTTGTGGATCACCACCTCGGGCGGGGCGGCGTCGACCTGCACGATGGACTTGCGCATTTCCGCAATGACCTCATCCGCATAAAGATAGTCGAACTGCATCTGCTCGCCCGCCAGAATGATCAGCTCGGGGTCGAAGATGTTGACGATGTTGGCCAGTCCCATCGCAAACATCCGCCCCGCCCGCGATACAATCGACGCCGCCGTGGGGTCGCCCGCCTTTGCCGCCTCTAGCAGTCGCGCGATCTGGCCGGACAGGGTCGTGTCGGGGCCAAGGGCGGTGTCCGCCTCGCGCAGCAGGGCGTATTCGGCCACATAAGCTTCCAGACAGCCGCGCTGGCCGCAGCGGCACAGCGCCCCTTCAAGCTGCACCTTGGTGTGGCCGAATTCCGCGCCGCAGCCGCGTGTGCCGCGGTAAATCTCGCCGCCCAGAATGATACCCATGCCGACACCGGCCTCGATGGTGACCACGATGAAATCGGACCGCCCCCGCCCCAGGCCAAATGTCTTTTCGGCCATCGCCACAAGGTTCGCGTCATTGTCCAGATAGGTCGGCACGCCCATCCGTTCGGCCAGCAGGGCGGCAAAATCGACGTTGCGCGCGTTCAGCGAGGGCGACCAGTGCACGGCACCGGCCCCTGCGTCGATGGTCCCCGCCAGCCCGACCCCCACGCCCGAGATTTGGGCGGTGTCGATGCCAATCTTGGCGGCCAGTTCTGCCACGGCATCACAGATGTGCCCGGCCAACGCGGCGGGGCTGTGCCGCCCTGCGCCCAACGGCACCTCGTGATCGGCCAACTGGCTGCCCTCGAAATCCATCAGCACCAGCGAAATCCGCGACCCCGACACTTTGACCCCCGCCACCAGATGCGCGGCCCCCGCAATTTTCAGGTCCACGCGCGGGCGGCCCCGCGTGCCGGCCACACCGTCTTCGCGGGGGATTTCCTCGATCAACCCGTCGCGCAACAGGTCGGCGGTGATGGTCGTGACGGTCGCGCGACTGATTCCCGTACGCTCGGCCAGGTCGATGCGCGGGATGCGTCCCTCTTGCGAAATCTCACGCAACAGGATCAGCCGACTGTCTTCGCGTTGGTGTCCGAATGCCATGCTATTTGTCGCTTTTCCAAAGGGTTGCACGATGAGTGTCGCCGCATCTTGAACTATAGAATGCAGGTGTTTTCAACGCTTGTCCAATTTAATTTGCTTTCCGAATTTAAATGCATAATGATGATCTCAACCCTCTGCACCCCGTGCGGCAGTTGGGCAAAAGTCTTGGGAGGACACAATGAAATTTATCAAAACGGTCGCCTTGGCGGCGACGATGACCGTGACGGCCGTGGCCGCATGGGCGCAGGATGTGACGGTTGGCGTCAGCTGGTCGAACTTTCAGGAAGAACGCTGGAAAACCGACGAGGCCGCGATGAAAGAAGCCATCGAAGCGGCGGGGGCCAAGTATATTTCGGCAGATGCCCAAGCGTCGGCAGCCAAGCAGTTGACCGATGTCGAGGCGCTGATCGCGCAGGGGGCAACCGCGTTGATCATCCTGTCTGTGGACAAGGATGCCATCGGCCCCGCCATCGACCAGGCCGACAACGAAGGCATTCCCGTCGTCGGCTATGACCGCCTGATCGAAGACCCGCGTGCCTTTTACCTGACCTTTGACAACAAGGGCGTGGGCCGCATCATCGCGCAAACCGTGATGGACGTGCAGCCCGAGGGCAACTTTGCCATCATCAAGGGCGACAAGGGCGACCCCAACGCGCTGTTCCTGCTGGAAGGGATGATGGAAGTCATCGGCGCGGACGTGGATGCGGGCAAGATCAAGATCGTCGGCGAAGCGTTCACCGATGGCTGGAAGCCTGACAACGCACAGCGCAACATGGAACAGATCCTGACCGCCAACGACAACAACGTCGATGCGGTTCTGGCCGAAAACGACGGCATGGCCGGTGGCGCGATTGCCGCGTTGCAGGCGCAGGGTCTCAGCGTTCCCGTGGGCGGACAGGACGGCGACCATGCCGCGCTGAACCGTGTGGCGCGTGGCACGCAAACCGTGTCGGTCTGGAAGGACTCGCGTCAGTTGGGCAAGAAAGCGGCCGAAATTGCGCTGGCTCTGGCCGGTGGTGCCGCGATGGCCGATGTTGACGGTGCCGAAATGTGGTCCGGTGGTGAAAAGGGCGTGGAAATGACCGCGATCTTCCTGGCGCCCACTCCGATCACCAAGGACAACATCGCGGACGTGATCGACGCAGGCCACATCGAAAAAGACAAAGTCTGCGCCGGTGCGATGGACGGCGTTGCGGGCTGCAACTAAGCCACAAGGGCACCGGCGCGCATGTGCCGCCGGTGCCTGCCACTTGATTTCACAACATTTTCAGCCTGATCCGCTGCGCGATCCGCGCAAACGGGATCGGCGTATCTGACGGGTGCGGACATGACCGACACAAACGAACACAACACCACACGCAGCCAGCCGGGGCTGGTCCAGCGGTTCATGCGCGACACCGAACTGGACACGCGGCTGCTGGGCATGTTGGGCGCGCTGGCGCTGATCTGGGTGGGCTTTCACGTCTACGGCGCACTCAGCAACGGCTTTGGCTCGTTCCTGACCCCGCGCAACCTGTGGAACCTCAGCGTGCAAACTGCGTCGATCGGGATCATGGCCTGCGGCATGGTTCTGGTGATCATCACCCGCCACATCGACCTAAGCGTCGGGTCCGTGCTGGGGTTCTGCGCCGTCATCATGGGCATCACCCAGGTGTGGTTTCTGCCCAAGCTGGTGGGGCTGGAACATTGGAGCATCTGGATCATCGCCTGCATCGTCGGCATGATCGCGGGCACCATCGTGGGGGCCATCCACGGCTGGTTGATCGCCTATCTGTCGATCCCTGCCTTTATCGTCACGCTGGGCGGCTTGCTGGTCTGGCGCGGTGTCGCGTTCCTGATCACGCGGGGCGAGACGATCTCGCCTCTGGACAGCACGTTCAAACTGCTGGGCGGTGGGCCGAACGGGGCCGTGGGCGCCACGGGCAGCTGGATCGTGGGCATCATCGCCGCCATCGCGGTGGTTGCCATGATCATCATGGGCCGCGCGCGGCGCAAGCGGTTTGAATTCCGGCTGCGCCCCATCTGGGCCGAATGGTTTATCGGTATCATCAGCGTGGGTGCGGTCATTGGCGCGGTGCTGCTGGTCAACGCCTATCCGTGGCCTGTGGGCATCGTGCGCCGCTATGCCGCCGCCAACGACATCACCATTCCCGAAGGGGGCCTGTACATCAGCCACGGCTTTGCCATTCCGGTGCTGATCCTGCTGGCGGTGATCGTGGTGATGACCGTTGTGATGACCCGCACCCGCTTTGGCCGCTACGTCTATGCCATCGGTGGCAACCCCGAGGCGGCGGCGCTGGCGGGCATCAACACCCGCTGGATGACGGTCAAGATTTTTGCCCTTATGGGGTTTCTCACCGGCCTGTCTGCCGTCGTTGCCTCGGCCCGGCTGGGGTCGGCCACCAACGCGCTGGGCACGCTGGACGAACTTTACGTGATCGCCGCCGCTGTCATCGGGGGCACGTCGCTTAGCGGTGGGGTCGGCACCATCTATGGCGCGGTTCTGGGCGCATTTGTCATGCAGTCGCTGCAAACCGGCATGGTGCTGATCGGCTTTGACGCGGCTGTGCAACAGGTCGTCGTGGGCGGCGTTCTGGTGCTTGCGGTCTATCTGGACAATCTCTACCGGAGGTCTTCGAAATGAGCAGTAAAACCAACACCGGCACGCCGCTGATCGACATGCGCGACATTTGCATCAGCTTTGGCGGGGTGCACGCGGTCGACCATGTGTCGGTCGACCTGTACCCCGGCGAGGTCGTGGGCCTGCTGGGCCACAACGGTGCCGGCAAATCGACACTGATCAAGATCCTGTCCGGTGCCTACAAGATGGACAGCGGCGAGATCTACGTGAACGGCGAACGCGCCGACATCCGCAGCCCCCGCGATGCGCGGCGTTATAACATCGAAACGATCTATCAGACACTGGCACTGGCCGACAATCTGGACGCCGCCAGCAACCTGTTTCTGGGGCGCGAGCTGACGTCGCCGCTGGGGCTGGTCGATGATGACGCCATGGAAAGCGAAGCGCGCAAGATCATGGCGCGGCTGAACCCGAACTTTCAAAAGTTCAAGGACCCGGTCAGCGCCTTGTCGGGCGGTCAACGCCAGTCGGTCGCCATTGCGCGCGCGGTCTATTTCAACGCGCAGATCCTGATCATGGACGAACCCACGGCGGCGCTTGGCCCGCACGAGACGCAGATGGTCAGCGAGTTGATCACGCAGTTGAAGGCCGAAGGCATCGGGATTTTCCTGATCAGCCATGACATTCACGACGTGATGGAACTGTGCGACCGCGCGTCGGTGATGAAAAACGGCAAGCTGGTGGGCACGGTCAATGTGGCCGATGTGACCGATGATGATTTGCTCAGCATGATCATCCTGGGCAAACAGCCCGGAAAGGCGGCGTAAGTCATGCGATCGGTCGTGGCAGATGTGGGCGGCACCAACACGCGCATGGCCTATGCGCAGGGCGGTGTGCTTGTGGCCGACACGGTCAATTGGTTTCGCAACGACGATTACCCCGCCTTTGCCGATGTGCTGGACGATTTCCGGCAGGGCGCTGCGGTGGACCGGCTGTGCGTGGCCATCGCGGGGCCGGTGATGCCGGGCCACGTGCGTCTGACCAATCGCGACTGGTCGTTTGATGCCGACCAGTTGGGCGCGGCCCTGGGCGGTGCGGCGGTGCGGATCATCAACGACCTGGCGGCGGTCGGGCACGCGCTGCCCTATCTGTCTGGCGATGCTGTGGTGCCGGTTGTCGCGGGCCGTGCGGCCCCCGGCGGGCAGGCGCTGGTTGTCGGGCTGGGCACCGGGTTCAACGTCAGCGTGGCCCACGGCAGCGGCGTGATGCTGGCCGAGGAAGGGCACACCGGGCTGCCCATCGGCGTCTACCGCGTGTTGCAGGCACATCTGGGCGACAAGGCGGCGGCGTTCGAAACGGTCGAGCAGGTCTTTGCCGGTGCCGGTCTGCGGGCGTTGCACCGCGCGCTGGGCGGGGCAGAGATGCCCAGCCAGCAGATCGTGGAACAGGCCGATGCGACAATGGCGGTCTATGTGCAGGCCTTGGCCGCACTGTGCCGCGACATGACGTTCCAGTTCATGCCGCTGGGCGGCATCTATTTCAACGGCGGTCTGGCGCGCGCGGTTGTGGGGTTGCCCGACACGGGCAACGTTCTGGCCGCGGCGCGGGTGCGCGATATGTTCGAGGGCACCTTGTCGGATATTCCGATGTGGTGCGTGACGGACGATGCCGCAGCCCTTGCGGGCTGTGCGGCCTGTCTGGATCAGGTCTAGCAGCGGCGTCGGAAAGTTGTACCAGACACCGCCGAATATGTACGAGATGGCCGCGACCGGCTGACCGGTGTTTCAAGCGAACTGCAAATCCACCCGCCCAAAGCCGCCGAAGTCCGCCTCGATCCGCGTGCCTGCGGGGCATTCGATGGGCCGGATGAAGCTGCCCGACAAGATCACCTGACCCGCTTCGATCTGCTGCCCGTACTGCGCCATGCGCCGCGCCAGCCAGACCACGCTTTCGACCGGATCGTTCAGCACGCCGGCGCCCAGCCCCGTTTCCTCGACCGTGCCGTTCGCGGTGACAATCGCCCCGACCCAGCGCAGATCGCTGTCCGCCGCGTGCCGTTCCGCCCCCAGCACGATCCCTGCGTTGGCGGCGTTGTCGGCGATGGTGTCAAACACCTTGCGCGCCGCCCCCGTCGCCGGATCGGCGCGCAGGATGCGGGTGTCGAGGATCTCAAGCGCCGGCGCCACATAGTCGGTTGCCGCCAGCACATCGGCGCGCGTCACCTCCGCTCCGCCAAGGGGCGCTTTCATGACAAAGGCAATCTCGGCCTCGACGCGCGGTTGGATGAACCGCCCCGCAGGCACCGTGTCGCCGGTGTCGAAACGCATCGACGAGGTCAGCACGCCGCTGTCGGGAATGTCGATGTTCAGCGCTTGTTGCATTGCGCGGCTGGTCAGGCCGATTTTCCAGCCGATGACGTCCTCGCCCCGCGCCAGCTTGCCCGCGACCACCTGTTTCTGGATCGCATAGGCATCGTCCATGGTGATGTCGGGATAGGCAATCGAAAGCAGCCCGGTCTGCTGGCCGGTGGCCTCGGCCTGCAACAACGCGGCGGCTGCGGATTGGTGCTGTGCGGGGGTCATTCGTCGCCCACCGTGCAGGACAGGGTGCCAATGCCTTCGGCGGCCACGGTCACGGTATCGCCGGGCACAAGGAACCGTGGCGGATCAAACCGCGCACCGGCCCCTGTGGGCGTGCCGGTCACGATGATGTCGCCGGGCACCAATGTCGTGAAGGTCGAGATATAGGCGATCTGGCGGCGGATCGGGAACAGCATCCGGCTGGTGCGGTCCTGCTGGCGCAATTCGCCGTTCACATGACAGGTCAGTTCCACGTCATCCAGTTGCGCCGCCGAGGTGAAGGGCACCAGATGCGGCCCCATCGCACCCGAGTTGTCCCAGTTCTTGCCTTGGGTCACGTTGAACTTGGCATGGCGCACCCAGTCGCGCAGCGTGCCCTCGTTGCACAGGGTCAGAGCCGCGATGTGATTGTATGCGTCGGCTTCGGCGATGCGCCGGCCACCCTTGCCGATGACGATGGCAATCTCGCCCTCGTAATCCAGTTGCGGGGTTTCCGGCGGGCGGATCACGGTGCCGTTGTGGCCGGTGAAACTGCGCGCGAAACGCGGGAACAGCGACATGTTGGGCGGCGCGTCCTGTCCGTCCTTGTATTCGGCATTGCGGTCGGGAAAGTTCACGCCGACGCAGATGATCTTTTCGGGGTTGGGCACCGGAATGTCATAGCTGAAATCGGTGTGGCTGACGGCCAGGTCCTGCGCCTTGAGCGCAAGCTGGTGCAAAGCATCCGCCGCGATCACGTCGCGCAGCGTGGGCCAGTTGGGGAAATAGGGGCTAAGCGCGATCATCCCTGTGCCGGTGTCTACGCCGTAGAACTGCTGACCTTGGGCGGTGTAGGTGGCAAAATTCATCAGCGTCTCGCTATCTGGGTGATTGTGTCAAAGGCGGTGTCGAAATCGCGTTCCTCGCAGTCGAATTGCCCTGCGGTGAAGCGGATGGCCTTGACCCCATCCACAAGGGTTTGTGTCAGGTAAATGCGCCCGTCGGTGTTGATCGCTTCGACCAGTGCTTGGGTGTCGTCGTTGCTGGCACCGGCCACCTTGAACGTCCACAGGGACAGGATCGGGTCGGTCACAATCTCAAATTCGGGCAGGGCGCGCAGGCGTTCGCACATGGCCTGCGACCATGCCACATGGTTGCGGATGCGGCCACGCAGCCCTTCCATGCCGTAGCTGCGCATCAGGAACCACAGTTTGAGCGCGCGAAAACGGCGGCCCAGCGGGATCGACCATTCGGAATAGTCGATGATGTCGCCCTGGGCGTGGGTTTTCAGATACTCGGGCCGGATGGCCAGTGTCTGGCGCAGCACATCGGGGTCGCGCAGGAAATGGGCGGCGCAGTCGAACTGTGCGCCCAGCCATTTGTGCGGATTGAACACGATGCTGTCAAAGTGCTCGGCCCCCTGCCACAGCGTGCGGAACTCGGGGCAGATCATCGCGGTGCCCGCCCATGCGGCGTCGAGATGGGTATAGAGGTTTTCCGTCCTGGCAATATGCGCCACGGCCTGAAGATCGTCGCACGCACCCATGCCGGTGGCACCGGTGGCGGCGATGATGCCTGCGGGGACGAAACCCGCAGCGCGGTCGCGGGTGATCGCGTCTTGCAAGGCGATGGGGTCCAGCCCGCGCAGGTCGCCGGTGCTGCGGATCTTGACCAGATTGTCCTGCCCGATGCCCGCCACCCAGATGGCGCGGTCGATGGATGTATGCACCTGATCCGAACAGTAAATGCGCAAGGTGGGCTGACCCGACAGACCCTGCACATTGCCCTGCCAGTTCAGCGCCCGTTCGCGCATGGTCAGCACGGCGGCCAGCGTGGCGCTGCTGGCGCTGTCCTGAATAACACCCTGATAGCCGGTGGGCAGACCCAGCCCCTGCCGCAGCCAGTCCAGCATTCTGGTTTCCATCTCGGTTGCCGCAGGCGAGGTCTGCCACAGCATGCACTGAGGCGCGATGATCGACGCCACGAATTCCGCCAGCACCGAGGCGGGCGCGGCGTTCGAGTTGAAATAGGCAAAGAAACGCGGGTGTTGCCAATGGGTGATGCCCGGCATCACGACCTTTTCAAAGTCGGCCATGATGTTGGCCATGTCGGTGCCGTCCTCGGGCGGGCTGTCGGGCAGTTGCGCCGACACTTCGCCGGGGGCGGTTTGCGCGCGCACCGGACGGTCGCGTATGGTCTTGTGATAATCCGCGCCCCAGTCGGCGACATCCTTGGCGTGGCTGGCGAAGTCGTCCCAGTTCATGTCTGTCTGTCCTATCTGCGTTATGGCGCGATGATCGGCTGTGCTTTCAGCGCGGGTTCGGTGATGGCTGCGCCGTCAAAGGGTGATCCGTGTTCAAACCAGCTTCGCGGTGCGGGGGCGCCCCACAGGGTCTGGCGCGACGGGTCTTTCAGGTCCCAGTGGATCGGCTCGTGATCGGGGTCGATGGTCTGGTAATCCGAGCAATAGATTTCGATCCGGTGGCCGTCGGGGTCAAGGATATAGAGGAAAAAGGCGTTGGAAATGCCGTGCCGTCCGGGGCCGCGTTCGATGTTGTCGCGCCAGCCGGTGGTGGACATCAGGTCCAACAGGTCGATGATGTTCAGCGGGGTCGGCACCCAGAACGCCGTGTGGTGCAGGCGCGGGCCGGTGCCGTTGGTAAAGGCAATGTCGTGCACGCCGCCCTTGCGGTGCATCCATGCGGCCCAGACCTTTTGCGTCTCGGCGTCCTCTGTGTATTCGGTGACGCGAAAGCCCATCTGGTTGTAGAAGGCCACCGCCCCGTCCACGTCGGACGAAAACAGGTTGAAATGGTCGATGCGCAGCGGTTTGACGCCGTGGTACAGCGCGTATTTTTGCGCGATACTGGGCAGGCGGTCCATCTTGGCATAGAACTCCAGCGGCACGCCCCAAGGGTCCTGGGTTTGCAGCACGCGGCCCATGAAGGGGCGTTCGATCCATGCGGTTGGCAGGTCCTGATCGCTGAACCACGCCTCGGCCTTGTCCAGATCCTGTTCGTCGAACAGCTTGAACCCCAGGCGGTGCACCTGGGCGCTGTCAGCCTCGCGCAGGATGATGCAGTGGTGGCCGCGTTCCTCCATGGCGCGCAGCATCAGCAGGCCGTCTTCCTCGTGGGTAATTTGCAGGCCCAGCGTGTCGACCCAGAACGCGCGGCTGCGGGCCAGATCGGTGACGGTGTATTCCACATGGCTGAGGCGCAGGATGTTGAACGGCGGGTAAAGAACCGGTGCGGGGACGGGCATGGTATGCTCCTGTAATGCGGTGCGCCTGGCGGCGCGTTGTTTTGGTTTGGATGAGGGACGCTGTCCCTCACACTCCCTGGGATTTTTCGAACCAGAGAAGGATCAGGCGCCCAAGCGCGGGATGGCGTGATGGCCGGTGGCAAAGCCCACGTGTTTGGTTTCCATGTAGAAGTCGAACGACCAGTCGCCGCCGTCTCGCCCGATGCCCGATGCCTTGACCCCGCCGAAGGGGGTGGGCAGGTGGCGGACGTTTTCCGAGTTCACCCAGATCATCCCCGCCTCGATGGCGGCGGTGGTGCGCATGGCGCGGGTGATGTCGTTGGTCCAGACATAGGCGGTCAGCCCGTATTGGGTGTCATTGGCAAGGGCGATGGCCTCTGCTTCGTCCTTGAACCGGATCGAGGTCAGCACGGGGCCAAAGATTTCCTCCTGCGCGACGGTCATGTCGTTGGTGGCATGGGTGAACAGCGTCGGGTTGACGTAGTGGCCCGCACCCTCGGGCGCTGTGCCACCTGCGGCGATGGTGGCGCCGTTCTGGCGGGCGATGTCGAAGTAGGACGTGACCTTGTCAAAGTGCACCTTGTGGATCAGCGGGCCGACTTCGGTCTTGGGGTCCAGCGGGTGGCCCACGGTGATGTTGCCCACACGCGCGGCCAGTTTCTCCTCGAACTGGTCGGCGATGCTGTCCTGCACCAGCAGGCGCGACGAGGATGTGCAGCGTTCGCCGTTCAGCGAGTAGATCATGAAAATCGCCGCATCCAGCGCGCGGTCCAGATCGGCGTCGTCAAAGACGATGATAGGGTTCTTGCCGCCCAGCTCGAAGTGCACGCGTTTCAGGGTGTCGGCCCCTTGTTTCATGATCATCGCGCCGGTCTTGCTTTCCCCGACAAAGGCGATGGCCTTGATTGCCGGGTGTTCGGTCAGGGCCTTGCCTGCTTCTTCGCCCAAGCCGTTGACCAGGTTCCACACGCCCGGCGGCAGGCCTGCGTCTTCGGCGATCTCCATCAGGATGCGGGCGGTCAGTGGCGAAAATTCGGCCGGTTTGTGGACGATTGTGCAGCCTGCGGCCAGCGCCGGTGCGATTTTCCACGTGGACAGCATGAAGGGCGTGTTCCACGGCGTGATGATCCCCACCGGCCCCAGCGGCGTGCGGGTGGTGACGTTCATCAATGTGGCCGAGGGCAGCATTTGCCCGTCGCGCGCGGTGGGGGCGCGGTCAGCGAAGAAACGGAAGTTTTCAGCGCCGCGCAAGGCGGCTTTGGACATGAAACGCAGGGCTTGCCCGGTGTCCCAGCATTCGCACAGCGCGATTTCTTCGGCGCGTGCGACGATCCCGTCGGCGATGGCGTGCAGGATTTTCTTGCGTTCCGTGCCCGCCATGTCGCGCCACGCCGGAAAGGCGTCGGCGGCGGCGCGGGCGGCGGCGTCGATGTCGGCGGAGCCACTGCGCGCCACACGTGCGATGTGGGTTTCGTCCACGGGGCTGTGGGTGTCGAACCAGTCACCGGATTGCGCGGGCAGGGGCTGGCCGTTGATCTGGTTCAGGATGCCGGTGTCGGCAAAGCGGGTCAGATGGCCGTGCAGGGTGGTCAGGTTCTTATCAAGATCGGACATGGTGTGATCCCTTACAGTTGGTCGCGAATGGTGCCGGATTTGGGCGAAAGGCCGGGGTCGATGTCACGCATTTCCATCGACAGGGCGATGGAACGCTGGGCCATGACGGGTGCTAAAAATGCCTCGGCTGCGGCGAAAACGGATTGGGTGGCGGCCTGTTTGGCCGCTGTGGTGCGCCCTTTGCGCAGGCGGACAGAGATGTCGATATAGCCGTGTTTGGCCTCGCCGTCCGCGATGCTGACGTGGTTGGCCGCGAACGCCCGCACACGGATGCCCGCCATCGGGAACACGCCGGTGTCGATGGCGGCGCGGCGGATGTGGTCGCACAGCGCCGCGATGTCCACGTGTGCCTCTAGGTTGGGCGAATAGTCGATCATCAGGTGTGGCATGTCTCGCCTTTCGCAAGTTTTTCTTAACATCGCAACTATTGTCATGTTAAGTAAATGAAAGCCACTGCGTCAAGGATAAGATTTTCATGACCCGCACACTTGCCAGCACCAGCCGTTCGTTGCCCATTGCCCTGATGCACGCCCGCGAGGCTGTGATGGGCCCGATCCGCGAGATGCTGGCGGCGTCGGATGTGACCGAACAGCAATGGCGCGTGTTGCGCGTGCTGGACGAGGCCGGACCGCTGGATGCCAGCACGCTGGCGGCACGCGCGGCGCTGTTGCAGCCGTCGCTGACGCGGATCGTCAAGGGGATGGTGTCCAAGGGGCTGGTGACGCAGGTGCAACATCAGCAGGACCGGCGACGGCAGCAGGTTGCAATCACCGAAACGGGCGCGGCGCTGATCGTGGCCAATGCCGCCCGCGCGGCCGAGATTGCCGAAGGCTGGCGGGTGCATCTGGGCGCGGCGCGGTACGAGATGCTGTTGGATATTCTGGGTGATCTGGCGGACCCGGGTGCGGCGCAACAGGTTGAGGACACGATGCCAAAACCGGCCCAGCCCCCTGTTGCATAGCGCGATAGGCTAAGGCACCTTGGGCGCATGTTATTCAGAATGAAAAGGGCGCGGCCCAGAATGGTCAGAGGTTCCCATGGCCTGCATCTGGTCGCATCGGTGACAGCATGAAACGCTTGAAACTGGGGATTCTTCAGGCCAACCACGACCGCAGCATCGAGGTCGGCGACGCCTTTGCCGATGACGCGCACCGGTTTCGGGATCTGTTCGACGCGCAAGAGCAGCGGTTCGATTACCGCGTCTACATGACGGTGGGCGGCGAGGTGCCGCAAGACCTGGACGATCAGGATGCCTATCTGATCACCGGCAGCCCGGAATCGGTGCTGCACGGCATGGCATTTCTTGATCCGTTGTACGATTTTATCCGCCGCGCCGATGCGGCGCGCAAACCGCTGCTGGGCGTGTGCTTTGGCCATCAGGCGATTGCGATGGCGCTGGGTGGCACGGTGGAGCAGTCGGATTGGAATATCGGGATCGAAACCCACACGTTTCTTGAGCATTTTGACTGGATGCAGCCCGCGCAAGAGGATTTGAACCTGCACAGTTTTCACCATGACACGGTGACGGTGCTGCCCGACGGCTGCCGCCGCATCGCGGAATCGCCGGGCTGCGTGAACGCGGGTTTCGCCAAGGGCGACCACATCGTCACCACCCAAGGGCACCCCGAATTCACCGACCGGTTCATGGCCGGCGTTCTGGAGGCGACGAAACACGTGCTGTCCGCCACCGAGGTCGAAGTGGCCGAGGCGCGGGCGGGTATGCCTTCGGATGGGGATGTCTTTGCCGCGTGGGCGACGCAGTTTTTCGGCGGTACGGTTTAGCCTTCCATGCTTTGCCCTCTGCACACCGTGTTGCGCTGGCAATTCGGCGCGGCGCGGGTAGTCTGGCGGTCAAGGATAAAGTCCAGAGATCAAAGGGAATCAATTTGATGCGCGCGATAGTATACGACCGCTTTGGCCCGGCGGCCCAAGTCCTGACCGTGACCGACATGCCCGCCCCCGCACCGGCGGCAGGCGAGGTTGTGGTGGATCTGGCGTTTTCGGGTGTGAACCCGTCGGATGTCAAAGCGCGCGGCGGCACCCGCCCGGGCGTGACCAAGCCGCCGTTTCCCCAGATCATTCCGCACAGCGACGGTGCCGGCACGATTTCTGCCGTGGGCGCGGGGGTGGACCCTGCGCGCGTCGGGCAACGGGTGTGGATCTGGAACGGCCAGTGGCAGCGCGCCTTTGGCACCTGCGCCGAACAGATCGCGGTGCCGTCGGATCAAGCGGTGGAACTGCCCGAAGGCGTCGACATGCAGACCGGTGCCAGCCTTGGCATTCCGGGGCTGACCGCCTGTCATGCGGTGTTTGGCGGCGGTGATGTACGCGGCAAGACCGTGTTGGTGCAGGGCGGGGCAGGCACCGTTGGTCTGCTGGCGGTCAAGCTGGCGCATTGGGGCGGCGCGCATGTGATCGCCACGGCGCGCGGGGCCGGGGCCGACCACGCCCGCGCCGCAGGGGCTGCCGAAGTTGTGGACTTTACCGACCCAAAGCTGGCGGCCAAGGTTCTGGCGGCAAACGACAGCAAGCTGATCGACCGGATCATCGAACCCGAATTTGGCGTGAACATTGCCACCGACATCGCGCTGGTGGCGCAGAATGGCACCATTGCGGCCTATGGGTCGGCGGCGCAGCCCAGGGCCGACTTCAACTTTCTGGAACTGATGTTCAAGGCAGCCACTGTCGATGCCATCCTGATCTACCTGTTGCCGCTGGCCGAACGCCGGCAGATCATTGCCCGCCTGCACGATGCCCTGAGCGATGGCGCGCTGGATATTCCGGTCGAGCAGGTTTTTGCCCTGTCGGACGCTGCCGCCGCGCACGAAGCGGTGGAACAAGGCGGGCGTCACGGCGCGGTGCTGGTCGAGGTGGGCAAATGAACCCGCTGCGCCGCCTGCTGGCCGCCCTGACACTGGCCATGGTGCTGTGCGCACCGGTCCACGCCGAAACCGCAGGACAGCCGCAGGGCGCGATCACCGTCGAGGACAGCGCCCAGCAGGATGCCGCCATCGCGGTGCGCATTCGGGACATCATGTCGGAACTGGACGGCTACGGAAACGTCACTGTGACGGTGTCGTCGGGGATCGTGACCCTGCGCGGCACAACGCTGGATACCGACACTTCGGACCAACTGAACGATCTGGTTGGCCGGGTCGAGGGCGTCGTGGCGATCAGGAACGAGATAACCGAAACCACCGATGTGGTCGAACGGCTGAACCCGGCTTACGAGCGGTTCAAGACGCGGCTGATGCAGACCGTGGCGCTGGTGCCGCTTCTGGGGGTGGCGTTGCTGGCCTTTGCGCTGGTGGTGCTGGCGGGGGTGTTGCTGGCGCGGGCGAAATACCCGTGGGACCGGATCGCGCCGAATGCGTTTATCGCCGACATCTACCGCCAGATCGTGCGGTTGGTCTTTGTGGTGGCGGGCATCGTGATCGCGCTGGACATCCTGAACGCCACGGCGCTGTTGGGCACCATTCTGGGTGCTGCGGGGATCGTCGGTCTGGCCATCGGTTTCGCTGTCCGCGACACGGTCGAGAACTTTATCGCCTCGGTCATGCTGTCGTTCCGCCAGCCGTTCCGCCCCAATGACACGGTCGAGATCGAAGGTGACGTGGGCAAGGTCATCAGCCTGACCAGCCGCGCGACGATCCTGCTGAGCTTTGACGGCAACCAGATTCGCATTCCCAACTCGATGGTCTTTAAAAGCCGGATCATCAACTACACCCGCAACACCGAGCGTCGCTTTACCTTTGACGTGGGTGTGGCACCTGCCTCGGATCTGGCGGCGGCCAAGGCGCTGGCGCTGGAGACGATCAACAAGCTGCCCTTTGTGCTGGCCACACCGGCGCCCGCGATCTGGATCGAGACGATTGGGGACAGCACCATCGGCATTCGCGTGACGGGCTGGATCGACCAGCACGAAACCGGCTTTGCGCTGGCGCGGGGTGAGGCCATCCGGCACGTGCTGATCGCATTCGATTCGGCGGGAATCGAAATGCCCGAGCCGACGTTCCGCGTGGTCTCACCCGCTGACAAGCCCGAGGCACCGGTGAAACCCGCCGTCGTCATCCGAGAGGTCGAAACAGAGGACGTGCAGTCCACGCAGAACGAAGCATTGGAGAAGATTGTCGATCAGGAACGGGCTGAACGTGCGGACAAGGACCTGCTGACACGGGAAGGCGAAGAAGAATAACACTTCGCACACGATTTGCCGGATTTTGGGCTTGCGCCTGCGGCAAGTGGGCATTAATTAGCGCGACACGTTGGGATGTAGCCAAGTGGTAAGGCAACTGTTTTTGGTACAGTGTACCGTAGGTTCGAATCCTACCATCCCAGCCACTTCTTCTTAGTTCAGCAAACCAAGCACCCCCGTCGCCGGGAATGCCCCTGTTTCATGCCCCAGCTATTATTGCTGACCCAGGGGGCTATTGAGGGGAAGGGGAACAGGTCTGCGCCCGAACATCTGGTGTAGGTGCCCGGACGCATCACGGGCCGTTCTGCCCGCGTTTTCTGTCGATTCGTAACCTTACTGCGTTGGCATCTGCGCACCGCGGCTGATCGGCATGGCGTCCGAATCCGACCAGTATTCCAGCGCATAGCTGCCACCTTGGGTCTCTCCGCGGTATTGCAGATAATTCTCAACCGATTTGGTGAGCTGCATGGAAAAATCCATGCTGATCGCCTGACCCGCGTCAAAGGTTTCTCCGTCCTTGAAGTTGCGGAACCAGCGCATCCATGCGTCCGAAGCCGGATCGCCGTTCGCGGGGATCGGCAGGGAGCTGGGGCTGAGCCATGGCATGATGGGCGAGATGCTGGCGATCTGGCCGGTCGAGTGGCATGACATGCAGCTAGAGGTCGGATTGTCCGCAGGTCCGTTCAGACGCGAGTTGAAGCCCAGGTGCATGGGGGGCAAGGCCGCATCAGGGTTGATCCAGGTTTCTTTCAGATCGGCGTTGATCACGGTTTCGACGGGTTTGCTGTTGAGGAATGTCGCGTTGTCTTGCGGATCATTGCCCCACATCACGCCGACCGGCATCAGGTTGCACCAATTCTTGCCCGCGCCTTCAAAGGATTCGCAGGCGGTGCCATAGGTGGTGGCATATTCCTCCGACTTCGAGGCCGCGCCGTTATAGGCGAAGGTGCCAAAGACCCAGCCACCCGCCTCTGTGGCGCTCAGGTCTTTGACCATCACATCCATCTGCAACAGGTTGACGGTTTGGGTTGATCGCGCGGCGGTGGTCAGGTCTGAGGGGCAGGTTTCCAGCCCGATCACATCGCAGTTGTAGATATAGGCCTGCCATGACAGCGGATTGGTCAGCCACGGCACCTGGGTTTCGTCCAGCACGGTGAACAGGAATTTGCCCACGACGGTGCCTTCGGGAAAGGCCTGACCGGTTTCCATGGCGTTGATCATATGGGTCATGTCCGGCCCGGTATCGGCCGATGGCCAGACCTGTCCGATGGTGAAGCCGCCGGGGCCGTTGTAAAAGCCCACAGCATAGGCCGACGAAGACCTGGATTGGTCCGGGTGCAAGACCTGCGGTGACAGGGGGCCTTCGCGGGTCAGACCGTGATAGCCTTCGCGTCCATTGCTGCCCCAGTGTTGCCAGGGCACATGATACCAGTCGATGCCGGCTGTGTTGTGCTGAAGAAAGAAATCGTCGGTCACGGCACCACCGCGAATATTGCCTTTGAACACGTAATCGCGCACCGCCATGACATAGGCCAGCGGGTCGGTTGCATAGTCAATGGCCAGGATGTCGACGACTTCGGGGTCCAGGGCGGGTGCTTCGCGCGGGAAATTGTCGCTCAGTACAAAAACGGGTCCGACGTATTTTCCGGGAGCTTCGAAAAAGCCGAAGTCGGGAAAGCCGA
The DNA here is from genome assembly GCF_963976325.1 of uncultured Pseudosulfitobacter sp. NCBI lineage: Bacteria > Pseudomonadati > Pseudomonadota > Alphaproteobacteria > Rhodobacterales > Roseobacteraceae > Pseudosulfitobacter > uncultured Pseudosulfitobacter sp. The sequence continues at coordinate 59,569 of NZ_CAXBJW010000007.1, read as the reverse complement.
CGGTCGGTTCGTATTTGAAATCCTGCGCGGATGCAGTTGTTGCCAGCAGTGTCGCGGCAATGGCTGTTGTAGAAATTGAAAGGTGTTTCATATGCTGTCCCTTAATAAGCGTGAAATCAGGACGCTCAAACACGGCATCGCAGGCCGGTGTCGTTGGTCCGTTGCCCGAAAATATCTGGGCTGCACTCATACAATCGTCGTCAGCATGTCCGCGATTGTGCCGCTTGTATAGAAATTTCTCTCGTATAGGTTGAACTTTGTTGAATTGCGCGCCTCAGGATTGATTTCCCAAGGCGCGCAAATTGACGCCGCCCTATCCCTTTGGCGTTTGCGACAAGACCGACGTTGCCACGTCGCGCAGCAGGGTCCAGTTGATCGGCTTTTGCAGGAACGGTTCGTTCCATTCTGCGCCATCGGTCTGGCGTTGCCGGATGGAATCATAGCCCGACATCAGCACCACATGGGTTCCGGGGAAACGGGCGCGGATTTCCTTGGCCAGGTCATGGCCCTGCATCGCGCCGGGCATCACCAGGTCGGTGATGACCAGATCGGGGGCGGGGCCGCTGCTCATGATGGCCAGCGCGTCTGCGGCGCTTAGGGCGACCTGCACCTCGTTGCCGTCAAGCTGCAACTGGCGCGCCATGACGCGGGTGACCTTTTCGTCGTCGTCGACCAGCAGGATGCGATGCGCCGATGTCTCGGCTTGCGTGATGTGCTGTGTTTCTGGCGCGTCCATCGGGCTGTCCGGTGACAGCGGAAAGGCCATGGTGACTGTCAGCCCCTGGCCCGGATCAGAGGACAATGTCAGCCCGCCCCCCGACTGGCGACAGAACCCCGATGCGACCGACAGCCCCAGGCCCGTGCCTTCGCCTACCGGCTTGGTGGTAAAGAACGGCTCGGTTGCGCGGGACAGTTCCTGTGCGGTCATGCCCGGACCCTTGTCGACCACGGTGACGGTGACAAAGGTGCCCGAAAACAACTGCTCGGCCCCGCCAAAACCTGCGACCTGCTCGCGCCCCATATCCTGTGCGACTGTGCCGATCACGATACTTCCCCCATCGGGCTGGGCGTCACGGGCGTTGATCAGGATGTTCAGCAGCGCCTGCTGGAAGTTGACCGGATCAACCTCGACGATCAGTTCGCGTGTCGCAAGGCGGGTGGTCACGGTGATATTGGCCGGGCACAGACGCTGGAACATGGTCAGGGTTTTCTGGATCAGGTCATCCAGACTGACGGGCACCGGTTCCAGGCGCGACTTGCGGCCATAGGCCAGCAGTTGCCGGGTCAGTTCGGCGGCATTCTGCACCGCCTGCACGGCTTCGGTCAGATAGACCGGATGCGCAGTCTTGTCCGGGTCCGCCTGTAGCAGTTGCAGGTTGCCCAGCACCACCGAAAGCGTGTTGTTGAAATCATGCGCGACGCCGCCGACCAGCTTGCCCAGGGCTTCGATCTTCTGGCCGCGCTCCAGCGCCACCTCGGCCACCTGCCGCGCTCGGTCGCTTTCGCGTTGCAGCTTTTCCGCCTGTGCTGCGCGTTGTTCGGTCTTGTTGACCGCATTGGCAAAGTAAAACCCCGCCGCAACCAGCATCAGGATCATGGTGTAGGCCAGAAAAGACGCCCGCAGATCGGCCGAGACGTAGTTCAAGTTCGACGCAATCAGCGCCAGGCCTGTCAGGCCGACGGGCACCAGAACCAGAAACGGCAGCAACCTGCGCAACATCTGGCTGCCCAGTTCCGGCGCGGCCAGAACCCGCATCCACCCGACCTGCGCATCGTTGATCAGAAAGGCCACGAACAGTGCGGTGAAGCCGACCGCGGTGTGCAGCGCCATAAGGGTGTAGACGGGGTTCGCAAACAGCGCCTCCGAGTTGTAGAGATAGCCGATGATCGGCACCATCGCCAAGCTAAGGCCCAGCGTTTTGGGCAGCAGTCGGGCGACGGTCGTCAGCCCTTTTACGGTTCTGGACCACAGGCAAACCGCAACCAGCAGACAGGCCAGTGCGGTGCCGATCGACATGCCGTCGCGTTCCAATTCGATGAAGGGCAGCCGGTAATTGGCAATAACATCCGCCGCGATCAGGATGCTGCACAGGCGCACCACCCATGGGTTGGCCCTCTTGTACAAGGCGATCAGGCCAAGGCTGCCCAACAGCAGCGAAATCGCCGTGTTGGGGACCATCGCCGGAAACGCGGGCCATATGCGTACAAAGAAGTCCACGCCAAGGCCCCAGCCTACGATCAGGTTCAGCGCCGCCAGAACGCCGGTTGATGCCGCCAGAACAAAGGCGGTCTTGCTGTGCCAAGAGGTCGGCAGGGGCGTTTGTGTCGTCATGTCGTCGTCCCAAAAGGCCGACAGCTCCGCGCAGGAAACGTTCAGGCCGCCACGTGAAGGATTCGTCCGTACAACCTACACGATTCTGGGGAAATCAAAAACAATCAGGACCTTGCGCGGTTAACGCCCTCTGGGCTAGCGGTCGGGGGCGGCCATCACCGGCCCCGAGGGCATACCAGCGCCCGCCGTGGCAGGTTCGGGGGCAAGGGGCGGCATGCGCCTGAAGATGCCATAACACAGGCAGGCGGTCGCACCCATCATCGGGATCAGCAGGCCCATCGCAAACAGCGCATCCCCGATCAGCGCACCGATGCTGCCCACCACAAGGCCCGATCCCATCTGGATGAACCCCAGCAGGGACGCGGCGGCGCCGGCCATTTTGCCAAAGGGCGCAAGGGCCGCGGTGGACATGGTGGGCATCACGAAGGATATCCCGAAGGAATAGATCGCCACGGGGATCATCACGTGCAAAAAGCTGGGTGGCCAAATCAGCAGGGTGGCTGTGCCGACGCTGCCTGTGGCGATGAACAGCAGCCCCGGCAGCACGATCCGTTCCGACCCGTAGACTGTCATCAGACGCCGCACCAGCAGCGATCCGGTGAAAAACGCACCCGATTGCGCCAGCATCGACAGGCCGAATTGCGACGGCGTCAGGCCGACATCGCGCATCAGGATAAAGGGCAGGAAGGTCGCCTGTGCATAGACCGCGCCCAACGCGCCGCCGATGACGAAGGATGCGCTGAGAAAACGCCGGTTGGTCAGCAACATGCGGTAGGACCCCGCCAGCGCCCTGAAGTTCAACCGGCTGGTGTCGCGCACCACGGTTTCTTTCATGGCAAAGATCGCAACGCAGATCACGATCAGCCCCAGAACAGCCATCAGCACAAAGATCGACCGCCAGCCGAACACCGGCAGCATCAGCCCGCCGATGGTAGGGGACAGCGCCGGCCCCAAGGCAAGGATGATCCCGATCAGGTTCATGATCCGCGACGACCTTTCACCGGTGAACAGATCGCGCACAAGTGCACGCGAAATCGCCACCCCGACCGACGCGCCAACCCCTTGGGCAAAGCGGGCAAAGATCAGCGTTTCAACGGTTTGCGACAGCATAGCCAAAAGGCTGGCGGCGCAATACAGCAGCATGAACGCGATGGTCACAGGGCGTCGCCCCAGCGCGTCCGACAGCGGACCGGCAATCAACTGGGCGCAAGCGAAGCCGCCGAAATACAGGGTCAGCGTCAGCTTGACGACGGATTCAGTGGTGTCGAAATGGTGCACCATTTCGGTCATCGCGGGCGTGTACAGGGCCATCGAAACAGGGCCGATGGCAACCAGCAAAGCGCCGATAAAGCTGACCTTGCGTTCGGACATGATGGGGTGTGCAGTCATGATGCGCTTTCGGTGCGCGCGGCGGCGCGGTCGGTTTCAAGGTTTTTGCGAATGGCAATGGCGACGGATTTGAACGTGGCAACCTGTTCGTCAGTCAGACCCGCGGTGGCCTGCGCGCGGGCTTGCTGGCCTGCGACGGCAATGCGTTTCAGCAATTCCTGGGCGGCGTCTGTCAACGTCACGATCTTGGCGCGTCGATCAATGGGGTCGGCAGCACGCTCGACAAATCCCGCCCGCTCCAGATTGTCGAGATAGCCGGTCACGCTCATCGGGGCGAGGCCAAGATTTTCGGCCAGCACGTTCTGCCGTGTCGCGCCGCAGCGGGCCATGTGCACAAGCACGCGCGCTTCCGAAGCCGTGACGGGCACGCGGACCTTTTCGATTTCACGTTCAAATGTGCCGCGCATCAGGCGCGACATATCAACGATCAGAAAGCCGAGGCTGTCGGGATCGACGGCTTTGGCGTCCGTGGTGTGTTGGGGCGTTAGAACAGGCATAGGGGTCCAGAAAGGTAAGGTTGCCATATTATATTGGCTACTTACTACTTTAAAAGGCAAGGTCAATGGCCGGCATTTGGTTTTTCTGATCCTTACGCGACAGGCCATGCCGGCCTTTCGTGCATTGCGCGAACAGGGCGGACTACATTCCTAAAACCGGCACTGACATAACCGAAACCCGCCTATCCCCCCCTGTGCGCCTGTGCTTGAGTGCTGTGCGTGGCCCGTTTCAAAAGGAAGTGTTCGCTCGTGTCCCCCGTATCCCATGTGTTCCCCCGACATACCAAAGCGCTGCCGCCGACCGTTTCGCACGGGCAGGGCGTTTACCTGTATGATGTGGACGGCAAAGCCTATTTTGACGGATCGGGCGGCGCTGCCGTGTCGTGTCTGGGCCATGGCGACCCCGAGGTGACCGCGGCGATCAAGGCGCAATTGGACGCGGTTGCCTTTGCCCACACCAGTTTTTTCACATCCGCCCCCGCCGAGGCGCTGGCCGACAAGCTGATTGCCCATGCGCCCCAAGGGATAGACCGCGTTTATTTCGTCTCGGGCGGGTCCGAGGCGATGGAGGCCGCGCTGAAACTGGCGCGCCAGTATTTTGTCGAGATCGGCCAGCCGCAGCGCCGCCATGTCATCGCGCGGCGGCAAAGCTATCACGGCAACACGCTGTTCGCGTTGGCGACGGGTGGCAACGCATGGCGGCGGGCACCTTTTGCGCCGCTGATGGTGGACACATCGCACATCGCCCCCTGTTATGCCTATCGCGGGCAGGACACGGGCGAAAGCGCCGAGGATTACGGATTGCGCGCGGCCAACGAGCTTGAGGCCGAGATTTTGCGGCTGGGCGCGGACACGGTCTTTGCCTTTGTGGCAGAGCCTGTGGTGGGGGCGACGTCGGGGGCGGTGCCGCCGGTGCCGGGATACTTCAAACGTATCCGCGAGATTTGCGACCAATACGGCGTGCTGCTGATCTTGGACGAGGTGATGTGCGGCATGGGCCGCACCGGCACGTTGTTTGCCTGCGAACAGGACGACGTGCGTCCCGACATCATCGCCATCGCCAAGGGGCTGGGTGCCGGCTATCAGCCGATTGGCGCGATGCTGTGTTCCGCTGACATTTACAAGGCCATCGAAGACGGCAGCGGGTTCTTCCAGCACGGCCACACCTATGTCGGCCATCCTGTCGCCTGCGCGGCGGCACTGGCGGTGCTGACCAAACTGACCGACGGCGGGCTGGCGGCCCGTGCGGCCGAGATGGGCAACCGGTTGCAGGCGGCGCTGGAACTGGCGTTCGGGCAACACCCCAATGTGGGGGATATTCGCGGCAGGGGCCTGTTTCGCGGGATCGAATTCGTGATGGACCGCGAGACCAAAGCGCCGTTCCCGCCCGAACGCGCCCTGCACAAGGCACTGAAAAAGGCGACATTCGAGGCGGGGCTGATCTGCTATCCGATGGGCGGCACAATCGACGGGCAGCGCGGCGATCACATCCTGCTGGCGCCACCGTTCATTCTGGACGACAGCCACATCGAGGAGATCGTGGCCAAGCTCAAGACAGCCATCGACGCGGTGATCTAGCGGCGATTGGCGGGCGCATCGACGGCAAAGTGCGCCTGAAACGGCGCGATGCCGCTGCCTTTTGCTCGTGCGGCGACCCCGGCGGTGCCCTGCGCAATGATGATCTGTGCCAGCCCACGCGTGTCCAGCTGTTGCGTGGCGGTCTGTACTGCTGTCACCAGCTGGGCGCGCAAGGGTTCGGACAGGCTGGTGTCGATGACGATGGCCTGCGGATGCAACAGGGCGTGCGCGTTGACGCAAGCGGTGGCGATTGTGACGGCGGCCTGTGCCAGCCAGTCGTCAAGAACCGCTTGGGTCGCAGCGTTCAGCGCGGCGGCGTCGTATAGCACCTGTGGCGACAGGCCCGCCGCTGTAATCTGCGCTTCCAACTGGTGCAGCGACGCGGTGTCGATCAACTGCTGCGCGGCACCGGCCAGCATTGACCCGATGGCCCCCGCCTGTCCGCCCCCCGCGAACAGCCGCCCGCCCAAGGCGATGCCGCCACCGATGAAGGTGCCCACGTAGATGTAAACGAGGTTTTCATAGCCATCGGGATTGCCGGTTTCCAACTCGGCCAGACAGGCCGCCGCCGCATCGTTCAACGCGGTCACGGGCAGCGCAAACCGCGCCTGAAGCTCGGTCCGCAAATCCGCAGTGCCCCAGTCCGCCATCGCCCCCCTTGGCGCACCGATCGTATCCTCCCAATCCGCCAGTTGGTCGGGCAAGGCCAGCCCGATGCCGGTCAGGCGCGTGCGTTGCGTGGTGCTAAGGCGGTCCAGCACCGTGGTGATGGTGCCGTTGATCACGCCGCGCAGATCGGTCAGTTGCGGGTATGCGTATCTGTGCGTCACCCGCTCCAGAATGCGGTAGTCAAAGCCCATGCCGACCACTTCGAGCGAACGCCGACCAACTTTGACGCCGATGGATGTCGCGCCGTCGGGGTTCAGCGTGAAAGGCGTTGACGGCTGCCCGACACGCCCGCGCACCGCTGTTCCGGCCTGCAACAATCCCTGGTCTACCAGACGGTTCACGATCACCGTCCCCGACTGCGCCGACAGCCCCGACGCGCGGGTCAGGTCGGCTTTGCTCAGCGCACCGGCATTGCGGACCAGATGCAGAAACAGCCGGTCATTGTAGGGGATTGGTGCCGTGGCGTCTGTCATCGGGGGTCCTGTTCTGTGCTGCGAAAAAAGCCCATAGGACGCAGGCAAGTCAATATATAAATCAAGTTGAATTAGTTATTGACTTGTACGGTGATTCTGCCCCTTCTTCAGCACGACACAGGCAAGAGAGGACAGCGCAGGTGCATCGCAAACCCGTTATCGCCATCGGCGGCGAGAACCTGATTGATTTCGTCCAGACCGGAGAGGAAGACGGCGCGCCGCTGTTCGATGCCAATCCGGGCGGTTCGCCCTTTAACGTCGCGGTGGGACTGGCGCGGCAGGGGGTTGAGACGCATTACGTTACGCCGATCTCGACGGATGAACTGGGCGACGCATTGGCCGAACGCCTGACTGCATCGGGGGCCATCCTGGCCGCGCCGCGCCGCCCCCAGCCGACATCGCGTGCGGTGGTGACGCTGGAACATGGTATCCCGACCTATGCCTTTCACCGTGATGGTACGGCCGAACGGCAGGTGACGGAAAAAAGCCTGTGGAAAAGCATTCCAGCCGACGTGACCGCCCTGCATTGCGGGTCGCTGGCGCTGGCGGACGGGGCGGATGCAGATGTTTGGGTCGAGGTGATGACCCAAGCGGCGGCACAGGGGATTTTCGTGTCCTTCGACCCCAACGTGCGCGAGTCGTTGATTCACGACCGTATGGCGTACATCGAACGTGTCAGTCAGGTGATGCAGGCCGCGCATCTGGTCAAGCTGAGCGATGAGGATCTGGGATGGCTTTATCCCGAAGAAACCGAAGACGACGCCATCGCGGCGCTGTTCGACGTTGCGCCTGCGGGGCTGCTGGTGCTGACGCGCGGACCCAAGGACGCGACGGCCTTTTCCAGATCAGCCACCTGCACCGTGCCCGCGCCGCATGTGACGCGGCTGGTCGATACGGTGGGGGCGGGTGACACGTTCATGGCGACCTTGCTGGCGACGCTGGCCGCGCGCGATGCGCTGTCGGCTCAGGCGCTCGAGGCGATGGATGCGGACGATTTGCGTTATCTGTTGCGCCGCGCAGGGCAGGCGGCGGCGCTGAATTGTGAACACTCGGGGTGCAATCCGCCGTCGCGGTCGGATATCGACGTGGCACTGGCTGGCTGAGGATTTGCCCGAATGGCGCTGTATCTTGACACTGCGGACGTAACAGCGTGGGACGCGCTTATGCCCACGGGGCTGTTTCACGGGATCACGACGAACCCGTTGTTGGCGTCCCGTGCGGGGCTGAACTATCCCGCAATCGACTGGGCGCAGATGGCCACCCGTGCCCGCGATCTGGGGGCGAAAGAGCTGCACGCACAGGCTTTCGGACCGGTCGAGGGCTATGTCGACTGGGCGGGTGCGCTTTATGAGGCGGGCCGTGCTGCGGGGATTGAAACCGTGGTGAAAATCCCGCTGGTCGAACCCGCGATCCGTGTGACCGGGGCGATCCGTTCCTTGGGCGGGCGGGTTCTGATGACCGCCTGCTATGACGCGAAACAGATGTTTGTCGCCAATGCGCTGGGTGCCGATTTCATCGCGCCCTATTTCGGGCGGATGGACGGGCTGGGCATGGATGCCTACGGCGCGCTGGCGCAGATGAAGGCGATACAAGGGGCAGCCAACAAGCGGTGCACGATCCTTGTGGCGTCGCTGCGGTCGCCCGAACAGATGGTGCGGCTGGCCGCCGAAGGGCAGGACACGTTCACCATCAGCCCCGACGTGGCGCGGGCGCTGCTGGACGACCCCAACACTGCCGCCGCCTATGCCGAGTTCGAGGCGACGGTCTAGAGTTTGACCGTCGCGCCCTTGGCCAAGGTGCGCGGCGCGGCGTTCAGCGTTTCGATGGCAAAGCCGGCGGCGGCCTTGTACTTGGCCATGAACTCTTGCCGCTCAGCGGGTGGGATCACGTCGTCGATGTTGTCGTATTCCCCGCCTGATCGGTCGTTCAGCATGTTCAGCAGGCCGAACGGCCCGGCACCGCGATTGCGCAGGATCAGTTCGGAAATCGGGCCGCACAGTTTTGCGTCATAGGCAGCCAACGCCTGCGCGGTGACCCCGTGTTCCACGAATGCGACGCCCAAGGCGCGCGCGTCGATCACCGCTTGGCTCGCTCCGTTTGATCCGGTGGGATACATCGCATGTGCCGCGTCGCCCATCAGCGCCACCGGGCCGTCGACCCAGGTGGACACCGGATCGCGGTCGATCATCGGGTTCTCGTAGGCGCTGTCCGACCCGCGGATCAGCGCGGGCACGTCCAGCCAGTCATAGACCCAATCGTCGAAGTGGTGGATAAAGTCGTCAATCGGCACCTCGCGGAACCACCCGATGTCGGCGCGCTCGGACGGGTCATCCATCGTGACCTCGGCGATCCAGTTGACCAGCGCAAGGCCGGTGTCAGGGTCGGGATGCGAGATCGGATAGATCACCATGCGTTGCCGGTGGGTGCCCAGACCCACAAAGGACGATCCGGTGCGAATGGGCTTGGCCAGCGCGGTTCCGCGCCACATCACCGCACCGCCCCAGTGGATCGGCGGCTGGTCGGGGTGCATCTGTGCGCGCAGGCGGCTGTGGATGCCGTCCGCACCGATCAGCAGCGTGCCGTCCTCGCGCGATGTACGGCCGTCAGCATGTTCGATCAATGCGGTGACAGTGCCGTCGTCATTCTTTTCATAGCCGGTAACCTTGGCACCCAGCCGGATCGCGTCGTTGCCTGCGCGCTCCCGCAAGGTGCGGGCCAGCAGCATGTGGAATTCCCCACGGTGCATCGCGTATTGCGGCCAGTTGTATCCCGCCTCAAGCCCGCGGGGTTCGGCATAGATGTCCTGACCGTTCAGCCCGACCATCGCCCATTCGCGCGCAGGCACGCCGACGCTGTCCAGATCGTCGGCGGTCAGCCCCATGTCGAACAACTCGCGCACCGCGTTTGGCTGGATGTTGATCCCCACGCCCAAGGGGCGCAGGCTGCGCACGCTTTCGAACACGGTGCAGGGCACGCCGATCTGGTGCAACGTCAACGCCAGAGCCAGCCCGCCGATACCGCCGCCTGCAATCAGAACGCGGGTCAATTCAACAGTACCGGAATTTGCACCGGCCCGCGAAAGCCAAAGCCGCGCCAGATCACGTTATCGGTGTCGGGGATGCTCATGTTCGGGAAGCGGTCGAACAGCAGCGGCAGCATCACCTGCCCCACGGCGCGGCGGGCCACATGGGTGCCCTGGCAGAAATGCGGGCCGTTGCCAAAGGCCTGATGCTGGTTCTTGTCGCGGTACACTATGAAATCCTCGCCGTTTTCGTACAGGTCCTCGTCACGGCACGCGCTGGCCTGAATGGTCATCACCGTGTCGCCCTTGGGGATGTGATAGCCGCGAATTTCGGTATCTTCCAGCACCAGACGGGCCGAGGCCTGAATGGGTGCGACCCAGCGCACACCTTCCTCGAACGCCTTGTCCCAGTGAGCGTTGCGTTTGACCTCTTCCAACTGGTCGGGGTTGGTCAGCAGCCCGTAGATAATGGTGTTCAGCGCATCGCGCGGCTCGTTGATGCCGCCGCCGATGGCGATCTTGATGTTGGAATAAATCTGGCTCATCTCGATGGGATCATCGGCGTTCAGCATCACCGACAGCGCCGAATTGTTTGGGTTTGCGCGGTGGCGGTCCTGCAAGCTGTCCATCAGCGCGTTCATCTCGGTGTTGGCCTGATCGGAAATGGCAAAGGGTTCGTCCTTCCAGCCGAAGTTGCCCGCACCGTTGATCAATGCCTGGGACCAATGTTGCATCTGGTCGTCCGTGGCCTCGTCCAGACCCAGCAGAACCGCCAGCCCACGCGCGGCATAGGGGCCGGACAGGGCAGGGAACAGATCCACCACCTCGCCGCGTGGCAGGCGGGCGACGTAGTCCTCGGCGATCTGCTGATAGCGCGGCATCCAGTCGTTCATGATCACCTTGGGCGCAAAGGCCGGGGCCATCGCCATCCGCTCGCGCTTGTGGGCCTCGCCGTCCTTGCGCATCAGCGTGTGCGCCTGAAAGGCGCGTTTCATAGGCGTGTTGGGATCGTCCGAGCTGAAAATCTCGGGGGTGTCCTTGACGTATTTGGTGTCCTCGGCCTTGGTCAGCAACGTGCGGCCGGCCGCCTTGACGCGCAGCACCGGGCTTTCGGCGCGCAGGCGGCGGTAGATCGGGTAGGGGTCACGATCAAGCTGGTCCAGTGTGATCGTTTCGTCGAGGGGGGCAAGGGTGGTCATGGTGGAACCTTTCGCTGAATGGAAAGACGCAGGGACCAAGGCCCCTGCAACATGGGCGCAAGTCTATTCGCAGGTGAAACTGTCTGCTGACGCGGCATTGCTGCCGGTATAGCGGGCAACCTGCGGCGCCGGGCACAGCGGGCGCGAGATGCCCGCCATCGTCTCGGGCAAGTCGCGGTTCGACGCACGCGCGGTGGCGGTCACCGCCAGGGGTTCGGTGCCGTCTTCGACCCATGCGACCAGCTCTGCGAACATGTCAAAACCCTCGACCGCTGGGCCACCGGAGCAGTGGGTCATGCCGGGAACGGGATAGAACTTGGCAAATTCGCCTGCGTTGCCGCCGTTGTTGGCATCCAGCTTGCTGTACCAGTCCGCCGTGTCGTTGATCGAAAACACCGGGTCCGAGACGCCATGAAAGACGATCATCTTGCCACCCGCATCGCGGAAGGCGGCCAGTTCGGGGTTGTCCGATCCGGGCGGGGTCATCACCTCCATCGCGGACTCAGGGTATGCGTCGCTGGTGGCGTAAATGTCCTCAGCGCGGGTCGACAGGTCAAAGTCCTTGAGGAACTGTTCCAGCGTGTCGGGATCGCCGGCCACTTCGGTCGGGGGGGTGGTGAAAATCTGCGCCAGTGACGCGGCACCCATCACCGCGATGATCGGCTTTTTGCCCCATGGCGGGATCGGGCTTTCCAGTTTCCAGAACCGCCAGCCGCCACCGGCGATGCCGGTGTCCCACGGGAAATCGCTGTAGACCGGCGTGCCGCCATCGGGCGCACCGGCGTGAATGGTGTTCAGCGCTGTGACCTGTTCGGGCGACAGACAGGCCGAGTTCTGGCCGTCCGTGCATTGCAAGGCAGCACTGTCAAAGCTGGCCTGACAGGCGGCGGTGTCCATCACCAGACCGTCCTTTAGCCCGTCCAGAGCATCGCAGGCTTGCAGGATACCGTTCGCGACCGTTTGCAAGTCCTCGGGGCTGAAAGCGGTGGCAAGATCGCCGGTGACCGCTGTCAGCGCCTGAACGTCAACTGCATGTTGCAGGGCGGCCTTGGGCAGGTTGTAGCCCGGCGCACCGGCCAGCAATCCGTCAAAGGCCTGAGGCATCCGCGAGGCCGCGACCAGTGCGTGCCGCCCGCCGTTCGAGCAGCCCACGCCATAGCTGTGGCCGATCTCGTCGTTGTAGAAAGCTTCGACGATCTGGCGGGCCAGCGGGTCCAGCACTGCCACAGCCTTGTAGCCGTACATCTGCCGCGCTTCGAAATCGAACCCAAAGCGCGCACCACCGGCAAGGCCCGCATCGGTCACAGCCTTGCCATCGTGGCCCGCGTCAGAGGACACGACGGCAAAGCCGCGCGCCAGAGGTGTCTGTTCACCCGTGCCCGCGCCCATGCCGCCGGTGGCGGGTTTCACTTCGCCGTCGTTGCCGCCATTGAACTGGTGGACATAATCGCCGTTCCAGACATCGGGCAGCGCCAGTTCAAAGCGCAGCGCATAATCGCGCCCGTCGGTGCCGGTGCGTTCGGCTGTCGTGGCGCGGATGCGGCATTGCGCGGCTGGGCTGTCATCGCCCGCCGGTACTGCGGCCACATCGGTGAATGTGACGCCGCTCAGGCCCAGGGCCTCGGGCGTCAGCCCCTCGCACTGCATCTGTGCCGTGGCCAGCGTGGCCGTGCTGCACAACAGTGCGGCCGCTCCCATTGTCTTCAACATCACAGTTTTCCTCCCAGATACTCTGTGTCTTAATCCTGCGTGCGCCTCAGACTGTTTCCCCCAGCAAACGCAGGGCGTTTTCCTTCAGGATCAGCGGGCGCACCTCGTCCTTGAACGGGGCGGCCTCGAAATCGGCCAGCCAGCGGTCGGGCGTGATCGCGGGCCAGTCCGAGCCGAACAGCATCTTCTTTTTCAGGATCGAGTTGGCGTAACGGATGAATGTCTCGGGGAAGTATTTGGGCGACCAGCCGGACATGTCGTAATAGACATTGGGCTTGTGCTGGGCGACGGCCAGCCCTTCCTCGGTCCAGGGGAACGAGGGGTGGGCCAGAATGATTTTCATGTCGGGGAAATCCACCGCCACGTCGTCCAGATACATCGGGTTGGAATATTTCAGCCGCATTCCCATCCCGCCGGGCATGCCCGAGCCGACGCCGGTCTGGCCGGTATGGAACAGGGTGATCACGCCCTCTTCGGCGCAAGCTTCAAGCACCGCATAGGCGGTTTCGCGGTCGTTGGGATAGAACCCTTGCATGGTCGGGTGAAACTTGAACCCGCGCACGCCGAAATCGCGCACCAGACGGCGCACTTCGCGCGCGCCCGCCTTGCCCTTGTGCGGATCGACCGAGGCAAAGGGGATCAGGATGTCGTCGTTTTCGGCGCAGATGCCTGCGACCTCTTCGTTGGAATAGCGGCGAAAGCCGGTCTCGCGCTCGGCATCCACGGGAAAGATCACCGCCGCAATGTTGCGCTCGCGGTAATAGTTGGCCGTGTCCTGCACGGTCGGCAACATGCCCTTGGCGCCTGCGGGATTCTTGAAATAAGCGGCCATGCCCGCCTGAAATTCGTTATAGCCATCATCACGGTGGTCACAGCACGGCTCTTCCGCGTGCGTGTGAAAGTCGATCGCGCGTACAGATGCAAAGTCTACCAAGAATCAATCCTCCCTCGGGTTTTGTCGAAACTCTACCACGAAAAACGCTATGCTGTGTAACAATTACAGTCTATAACACTTTTAACATTATTTACAGGGAGGGGATTCTCGTGGCCAAAGACGCAGCCAAGACACACGTGACCCGCATCGAGATCGAAGACGACATCGCAACCATCATCTTTGCCCGCCCTGACAAGCGCAATGCCATGAACGATGCGCTGGTGGCGGCGCTGGACGATTTCTTTTCCCATCCGCCCGAAGGTGTGCGCGCGGTGATCCTGTACGGTGAGGGCGGCCATTTCTGCTCGGGTCTGGATCTGTCCGAACACGAACACCGCAGTCCCGAAGAAACGGTTTACCATTCGCGCAACTGGCACCGTGTGGCCGATCTGATCGAATACGGCGGCTTGCCTGTCATCGCGGCGATGACCGGTGCGGTGATCGGTGGTGGTCTGGAAATTGCCACCTCGGCGCATGTGCGTATTGCCGAGCCGTCTGTGCGGTTCCAACTGCCCGAGGGGCGGCGCGGTATCTTTGTCGGCGGCGGGGCCACAGTGCGTGTGGGCCGTATCGTCGGTGCCGACCGGATGCGGGAAATGATGCTGACGGGCCGCAACTACGGCGCCGAGGATGGCCTGCGTCTGGGCCTTGCGCATTATTCCGTGGGCGAGGGCGAGGCGTTGCCGCTGGCGAAAAAGCTGGCGCGCGAGGTTGCTGACAACGCGCCTTTCTCGAATTACCTGATGATTCAGGCCATCGGGCGCATTGGCGATATGTCCCGCGCGGATGGTCTGTTCACCGAAAGCCTGTCCGCCGCGATGTCGCAGACATCGGCGGGGGCGCAAGAAGGTCTGCGTGCGTTCCTGGAGAAACGCCCACCTGATTTCCACAAGAAATAAACCGGAAGAACCGGTTCTGCGATCATCTTTAGGGAGGAAACAAGATGAACAAACGGACACTACTGATCGGCGCGGCTGCGGCTGTTGCCATGTTGCCGGGGCTGGCGTTCGCGCAAGAGGTCACCTTGCGCCTGCACCAGTTCCTGCCCCCCGTGGCCACAGTGCCTGCCAAGATTCTCAAGCCCTGGGGCGAAGAGCTGACGGCCGCATCGGATGGTCGGATCGTCATTCAGCACTTTGACGCGATGGCACTGGGCGGGCGTCCGCCCGAACTGCTGGACCAGGCGCGCGACGGTGTGGTCGATCTGGCGATGACCGTGGTGGGCTATACCCCCGGACGCTATCCGCGCACCGAGGTGTTTGAACTGCCGTTCATGATGAAGAATCCCGTCGGCACGTCGCGCGCGTTCTGGGAAATGGTCGAAACCGACTTTCAGGAAAGCGAATATCAGGACGTTAAGGTTCTGGGCGCATGGGTGCACGGCCCCGGTGTGATCCACACCAAGGACCCGGTGACCAAGCTGGAAGACATGAAGGGCAAGACCCTGCGCGGACCGACCCGCGTGATCAACGACATGCTGTCCGAACTGGGGGCCACCCCCGTGGGCATGCCATTGCCCGCGATCCCCGAAGCGCTGTCCAAGGGCGTTGTGAACGGCACCGTGATCCCGTGGGAAGTGACCCCGTCGATCCGTCTGGCCGAACTGGTCAGCAACCACGCCGAATTCTCGGGTGACGAGGCGCTGTACACCGCGACCATCGTTCTGGTGATGAACAAAGCCAAATACGACGCGCTGCCGGATGACCTGAAGGCCATTCTGGACGAGAAATCCGGCGCTGCCCTGTCCACGTTCGCCGCCGAGGTCATGTTTGAATACGACAAGCCGGGCCGCGACATTGCAGTGGAAAAAGGCAATACCATCGTGCAACTGGACGAGGCCGAGGTCGCACGCTGGAAAGAAGCAGCGCAACCGGTCGTAGCCCGTTGGGTGGCCGACATGGACAGCAAGGGCATCGACGGTCAGGCCCTGATTGATCAGGCCAAGGGGCTGATCGACAAGTACTCGAACTAAGGTTCGGCGCGGCGTGCCCCCTCTTCGGACGGGGTGCGCCGGTTGCCGCTTGCGGGGCAGTTTTCATGTATATGACACTTTATAAATCCGCCGACGCGCTGGCGCGCTGGATGGCGTTGCTGTCGGGTCTTGTCCTGCTGGTGGTGGTGGCGCTGACCTGCGTTTCGATTGCAGGGCGGGCGTTGCTGCCGCTGGACATCGGGGTTGGCCCGATCAAAGGCATTTACGACCTGACGGAAATCGGTGTGGGGGCGGCCATCTTCGGGTTCCTGCCGTGGTGCCAGTTGCAGCGCAGTCATGCCGCCGTGGATCTGTTCAAACCCGTCTTTGGCGGTGTGCTGAACCGCGTGCTGAATGTGGTTGTCGATCTGGGCATGTTGGCCGCCGCCGTGGTGATTGCCTGGCGGCTGTATCTGGGGATGGCGGACAAGCTGCGCTACGCCGAGACGACGTTCATCATGCAACTGCCCGTCTGGTGGGGCTATGCCGCAAGCCTTGTGGGTGCCGTTGCCTTTGCCCTTGTTGCTGCCTTTTGCCTGATCCGGTCGCTGCGTGCGCTGACCGGACAGCCCGATCCAACCGAGGAAGCCACCACATGAGCAACTTTGAACTGGCACTGTGGTCCTTTCCGGTGCTGCTGATCCTGATCTTTATCCGTATTCCGATTGCGCTGGCGATGCTGGCCGTGGGCTTTGGCGGGTCCTATCTGGTTATCGGGTCGCCGATGATGATGATGAACCAGCTTAAGACGCTGACTTATGGGACGTTCTCGAACTATTCCTATTCGATCATCCCGCTGTTTTTGCTGATGGGACAGTTTGCGACCCTGTCGGGCATGTCCGCATCGCTGTTCCGCGCCGCCGAAAGCTTTCTGGGGCACCGGCGCGGGGGCGTGGCGATGTCGGCCATCGGGGCCTGTGCGGGCTTTGGTGCGATTTGCGGGTCGTCGCTGGCGACGGCGGCGACGATGGGGCAGGTGGCCCTGCCGGAACTGCGCCGCTATGGCTATCCCGGATCGCTGTCGACTGGCGCACTGGCGGCGGGGGGCACGCTGGGCATTCTGATCCCGCCCTCGGTCATTCTGGTGATCTATGCGATCCTTGCCGAGCAGAACATCGAAAAGCTGTTCGTGGCCGCCCTGATCCCCGGCATTCTGGCCGCCGCAGGCTATATGATCGCGATTTCCATCTGGGTGCGCGTGTCGCCCAACGCGGCCACCGTGCGCCCGCGCGTGCCTTGGGCTGAACGGATGGTGGCGCTGGGCAAGGTCTGGCCGGTGCTGACAATTTTCGTTGTGGTGGTGGGCGGCATCTATCTGGGTATCTTCACCCCGACCGAAGCCGCCGCCGTGGGCGCGGCTGGCACGGGGTTGGTCAGTGTCGCCTCGGGGCAGATGTCGTGGGACAAGTTGAAACAGGCGATCCTGTCCACGGCCTCGTCCACTGCGATGATCTTTCTGATCATCCTGGGGGCGGGCCTGTTCAACAGCTTTCTGGCGCTGACCCAACTGCCGCAACTGGCCTCGGCTTGGGTGGCCGAACAGGGGCTGAACCCGTGGCTGGTGCTGACGGCGGTGCTGATCATGTACCTGGTCTTTGGCTGCATCATGGATTCGCTGTCGATGGTGCTGCTGACGGTGCCGATCATCTACCCGATTATGGTGGTGCTGGACTTTGGCATGTCGCCCAACGACTTTGGCCTGTGGTTCGGCATTCTGGTGCTGATCGTGGTCGAGGTGGGGCTGATCACGCCGCCAGTGGGGATGAACCTGTTCATCATCAACTCGATGGCGCGCGACATTCCCATTGGCCAGACCTATCGCGGGGCGATGCCCTTTGTGCTGACCGATATGATCCGCGTGGTGATCCTGACGGCGTTTCCGGCCATCACGCTGTCGCTGGTCTGGTTGATCGACTATCTGGTGCCTTAGCGTGCTTAGAGTGACGGCACTGATCCCCTAAACGCAAAACGCCGCGCTGGTGAAGCGCGGCGTTTTTGGTGTCTGGCGGCGTCGCTCAGGCTATGAACACACCGTCGCCCCCGGCATAGAGTTTTTCGACCAAGGCCGGACGACCCGAGCGCATGGCACGCTGGTTCAGCGACCCCTTCTCGGTGATCTCGCCAGCATCAAGGCTGGGCAATGCGTCCAACACCACAGCACGGCGGACGCGGCTGGCCGATCCGGTGGCATTTGCGGCGGCGGCGGTCAGGTGCTCTTGCAACTGCTTGGCCAAAGTATCCGCGTCCATCGCAGCCGCCTTGTCCGACAGCCACAGCAGCGCCCCCAGTTGTGCCTGATCCTCGCCCACGATCACCGCGTCGCGGATCAGCCCATGCATGGCATCCACCAAAGTGGCGCGCACAGCCCCGACCGCCACCCAGGTGCCGGTTGTCAGTTTAAAGTTCTCGGCCAGCCGCCCGTCGAAAAAGAACCCTTTGGAAAAATCGTCAGGGTCGGCAGGGCGCAGCGCATCGCCAAAGCAATAGAACCCCTCGTCGTCAAAAACCTCGGCGGTCTTGGCTGTGTCGCCAAAGTATCCGGGCATGATGTTGGGGCCTTTGATCCGCGCCTCAAGCTTGCCCGCATTCGGCACCAGTTTCAGCGTCGTTCCGCGCGCAGGCACACCGACGTTGCCGGAACGGTCCTGAAGATCGGTGATCGCCAGCGCAAACGGAGAGGTTTCGGTCGCGCCCAATCCGGTGGCCAGCAGCACCTCGCGGCCCAGCACTTTGCGCCCCAGTGCCGACAGCCGGTCCCACGTGCGTTGCGACATGCTGGCGCCTGCGTAGAACAACATGCCCAGCTCGGAAAAGAAGGTGTGCGCCAGCGCGTCGTCGGCCTCCATCGCGTCGATCAGCATGTCGTAGCCGACCGGCACGTTAAAGTACCACGTGCACGAGATTTCGCGCAGGTTGCGCAGGGTTTCGTCGAATTTGCCCCGCACGGGCCGGCCGTCGTCGATGTAATAGGTGCCGCCGTTGGTCAGCACCAGATAGCTGACCTTGTTGCCCGCCGCCGTGTGGTTCCACGGTGCCCAGTCCAGCACAACGGGGGGCTGGTCGCCCAGGAAACGGTAACAGTCGCGCACCATGGCCTGACTGGAACAGATCATCGCGTTGGTGTTGATCACTGCCTTGGGCGATCCGGTCGAGCCTGAGGTGAACAGATATTTTGCCACGGTCTGGGGCGTCAGGGCGGCACGTGCGTCGATGGACCCTGCCGGGTGGTGGTCCAGAAGTGCCTCGAACGACAGTGCGCCCTCGATCAGGTTGTGGGCGTTGATGACCCTGCGATCCTCAGCCGAAATCGCAGCGATGGCCTTGGCATAGGCCGCGCCATCGTCGGCAAAGATCGCGCCGGGCTGCAAGGTGGCCGCGATGTCGCGCAGTTTGCTGTGATCCTCGGACACAAGCGAATAGGCCGTGGCCACAGGCGCATAAGGCACACCGACATAGATCGCAGCCATCCCCAGCAGGGCATGCTCAAGGCTGTTCTCGGACAGGATCAGCAAGGGCCGGTCCGGCCCCAAACCCATTTCAAGCAACGCAGCCCCCAGCCTGCGGCACATGTCCTGCGCCAGCTGGTACGAGATGTGCCGCCAGTCGCCGCCCTGCACACGGCGCGCGATCCACGTCCGGTCCGGGGCTGTTGCCGCCCAATGGTCCAGATAGTCGGCCAACAGTTGCGGATGCGCAGGCAACGCTTCGGTCTGGCGCATCAGGATGGTGCCGTCGGGGCGGCTTTCATAGTCGAAGGTCGGGGCCCAAAAGCGGGGGGATGCCATTGCGCGGTGCCTTACCGTGGTGCCATGCGGATCGCGCCATCCAGACGGATGACCTCGCCGTTCAGCATCGGGTTGTCGACGATGTGGCACGCCAGCTTGGCATATTCCGACGGATGGCCCAGACGTGACGGGAACGGCACCTGTTTGCCCAGCGAATCCTGCACGTCCTGCGGCAGACCTTCCAGCAGCGGGGTCAGGAACAGCCCCGGTGCAATCGTGCAAACACGCACGCCCTTGTCCGCCAGATCGCGGGCCATGGGCAGGGTCATGCCAACAATGCCGCCCTTGGACGCTGCATAGGCCACCTGGCCGATCTGCCCGTCATAGGCAGCCACCGATGCGGTGTTGATGATCACGCCGCGTGCGCCGTCGGGGGCCGTGGGTTCGGCTGCAACCATACGCGCCGCGACCTGGCTGGCGCAGTTGAAGGTGCCGATCAGGTTGACGCGGATGGTCTTGTCGAACACCGCAGGATCATGGGCTTCGCCGCGCGACACGGTCTTGGCCGCGGGGCCGATGCCCGCACAGTTCACCAGCACGCGGGGCGTGCCCAACTGCGCCTCGACAGCGTCCAGTCCGGCTGTGACGCTGGCCGGATCAGACACGTCTACGCTGTGAAACATGCCGCCCAGTTCGGCGGCCAATGCGGTGCCTGCGTCGGTGTTCAGGTCGAACAGGGCGACTTTCATGCCCGTGTCGGCCAATGCCCGTGCCGTCGCCGCCCCAAGGCCCGAAGCCCCGCCGGTGACAACAGCAACGCTGTCTTTCCAAATGCTCATCCGATCACTCTCCATTTCCCCTGATCTTCTTCAATAGATGCACAAGCTGTTCGCGCTCCTTCGCGTCCAGCATGTGCAAAACCCTGTCTTCATGGGCGTGTATCAGCGCCAGCGCAGCCTCGTAGGCCTGCACGCCCGCATCTGTCGGGGCCAGCGCCTGAATGCGCCGGTCCTGTGGCACGGCCACACGGTTCAGATAGCCACGACCTTCCAATTCATCGACGATCGCCACCAGGCCCGACCGCTCGATTCCCAGCCGTCGCGCCAGATCGCTTTGGGTCAGGTTCGGTGTCTCGACCACAAAGGTCAGCGCCGAAAACACTCTTGGGCTCAACCCCTCGTCACCCATCACCGCGCGATAATCGCTTTGAATAACGACGTAGGCCCGCTTGAGATTGTACCCTACAAGCGTTTCCAGGGCCATTTCCGGCGCGTCCATGTCGTCTGCGCGGGCTTTGCGTCGGGTCCGTGTCATGGCATCCTCATCGTTTGGGATCACGGTGTTGCCGAATATGGACAGACCCGAGATCGTTTACTAGGTTAACAATTATCGGAAGCGAAAGGCTCTGTCTATGAAATTGCTGAAACCGGTGCTGGAACATGTCTGCACGCTGACTGTCGAGCTGGGGCCGATCCGCGAAATGGGTCAGGGCAGGGCAGGTGCGCGGCGCATCATTCCGATCATTGGCGGGACCGTCGCGGGGCCGCGCCTGACCGGAAAGATCCTGAATGTGGGGGCGGACTGGCAAACGTTGTTCCACAGCGGCATGGCCGAGCTGGACACCCGCTATGCGATGGAGACCGATGACGGTGCTGTGATCGAGATCATCAACTACGGCTACCGCGACGGCACGCCCGAGGTGCTGGCCGCGCTGGGCCGGGGCGAGGCCGTGCCGCCCGAGGACTATTACATGCGCACACATGCACGGCTGGAAACCGGCGACGCGCGTTATGATTGGGTGAACCGTACGTTGTTCGTGGGCACCGGCGCGCGCAACAAATCCTCGGTCAACGTGGACCTTTACGCGCTGCGCTAAGTGACAACTGCACCGGGTGGCGCGTGCATCAGTCGCGAATCTCGTCGGGGGCCACGCCCCACAGCCGCGACTTTGGCGCCCAGCCCTTGTAGCCGTCCGCGTTGACCCAGCACCATTCGGGGTCACATTCGCCCAGCCGCGCGATCACGCCGTTTTCAAGAACCGCCGCCGTGGGCGCGGTCGGGTCGGGACGGGTGTGGATCGGCATCAGGTCCTGTTCGACGATCACGGTGCGCGTGCCCGACAGCAGCGAATAATGCACCCAGCCGCCCAATCCGTCGCGGTCTTCGACGCGCCGCCAGTGGCCGTGTTCGGCGGTGATTTGCAGCGGCATGTCGCGGCGCTTGAACACCCAGTCGATGCGATGCGTCAGCGACGGGCCGCGCCGCACGTTGCCTTCGGCGGCTTTCAGCGAAACGAAACGGGGCAGGGGCAGGTTGGTGACCTGCCCTTTGTCCTGCGCTTGCGCACTGTTAATTGCGGCCAGCGACATCAACAAAGCCGCACAGACCACACCTGTTTGAATTCTTTTCAGGAATCCTGCCATTGCTGCCTCATATAGTGGGCGCGGGTTCTTGTGCCTCGCGCTCTCATCGGCCACCATAGCGCGGCGCAATACTGTGCGCCAAGTCTGGGAGGTGCCGAATGGCAAAGGAACGTTTGAGTGTTGTCGTTACGCGACGGTTGCCCGAAGCGGTAGAAGCACGCCTGAGCGAATTGTTCGACACAACTTTGCGTGAGACCGACACGCCCATGACGCGCGACGAGCTGTCAAAGGCTATGAAAAGCGCGGATGTTCTGGTGCCGACGATCACCGACCAGATCGACGCGGCGATGATCACACAGGCCGGAGACCGCTTGAAGCTGATTGCAAACTACGGGGCCGGGGTCGACAATATCGACGTGGCCACTGCCCGCCAGCGCGGCGTGCTGGTGTCGAACACGCCAGGTGTTCTGACCGACGACACCGCCGATATGACGATGGGCCTGATTCTTGCCGTGACGCGGCGGATGCCCGAAGGGCTGGCCGCCATGCAATCGGGCACCTGGGAAGGCTGGGCGCCCACTGCCTTTCTGGGCGGACGCATCGGGGGCCGCCGGTTGGGCATTCTGGGCATGGGCCGCATCGGTCAGGCTGTGGCGCGCCGTGCGGCTGCTTTCGGGATGCAGGTGCATTACCATAACCGCCGCCGTCTGCGCACAGAGATCGAGGAAAACCTGCAAGCGACCTATTGGGACAGTCTGGACCAGATGGTTGCCCGTATGGATGTGCTTTCCATCAACTGCCCGTCCACGCCGTCGACCTTCCATCTGATGAATGCACGGCGGCTGAAGCTGATGAAGCCGGACGCCGTGCTGGTCAACACCTCGCGCGGGGAAGTGGTGGACGAAAACGCGCTGACACGGATGCTGCGGGCCGGTGACATCGCGGGGGCCGGTCTGGACGTTTACGAAAACGGCACCGACATCAACCCGCGCCTGCGCGAGTTGCCCAATGTCGTGCTGTTGCCGCATATGGGGTCGGCCACGCTGGAAAGCAGGTTGGAGATGGGCGAAAAGGTCATCATCAACATCAAGACATTTGACGACGGACACCGTCCACCGGATCAGGTTGTGCCGTCCATGCTCTGAGACATCTTTGGGGGGATAGGATGCATAAGACACTGACACTGATTGCCGCCTTGGCGGCATGGCCCGCCGTGGCCCAACAGGCCGCCGACGCGGTGCAACCCGAAGCGACCACAACCGGCGGGTTTGCCGCCATGTCGCCGCAGGTGGCCGCAGCCTTGCAAGCCAAGGACGACGGCGTGCCGGTGCAGGGCAAGACGTGGATGGTGGCGGCCGCTAACCCGCATGCCGTTCAGGCCGGCGCCGATGTGCTGGCGGCGGGCGGCACGGCGGCCGATGCGCTGGTGGCTGTGCAGACGGTGCTGGGGCTGGTGGAACCGCAAAGCTCGGGCCTTGGCGGCGGCGCGTTTCTGGTGTGGTACGATGCGGCCAGCGACCGGCTGACCACACTGGACGGGCGCGAAACCGCCCCCCTGGCGGCCACGCCCAAACGCTTTCTGGATGCGGACGGCGAACCACTGAAATTCTATGACGCCGTCGTGGGTGGTCTGTCCGTCGGTGTGCCGGGCACACCCGCGCTGTTGGCCACGGCCCAGGCGAACTGGGGCAAAAGCAACTGGGCGGACCTGTTGCAGCCCGCGATTGCACTGGCCGAGGGCGGTTTCGAGGTGTCGCCACGACTTGCGACCCTGGTCGCGGGCGATGCCGAGCGTCTGGCGCGGTTCGACAGCACGGCCAGCTATTTCCTGCCACAAGGCCAGCCCTTGCAAGCGGGCACGCGGCTGACCAACGTGGCCTATGCCGACACATTGCGCACGCTGGCCGGTGATCCCGCGGCGTTTTATACCGGCGCGATTGCGCAGGACATCGTGGACACCGTCAACGCGGCGGTGCCTGCGGGCGGGTTCCTGTCGATCTGGATTTCACCCTGTATGCGGCGCGCGAACGCCCCGCCGTTTGTGCACCGTTTCAGGGCCACGAGGTCTGTGGCATGGGCCCGCCATCCTCGGGCGCGCTGACCGTGGGGCAGATTTTAGGGATGCTGGACACCTTTGACCTAAGCGCCCTTGGCCCTGCCGACCCGCAGGCGTGGCGGCTGATCGGCGACGCCTCGCGCTTGGCCTTTGCCGACCGGGGGCGCTACATGGCGGACAGTGATTTTGTGCCGATGCCCACCGCTGGGCTGGTCGATCCGGCCTATCTGGCGGAGCGGGCCAAGCTGCTGGCGGGCGACGATGCCCTGCCTCAGGTCAGCCCCGGCACGCCCGAATGGGACCACGCGATGCTGCTGTCCGACGACGAAAGCATCGAATTGCCCTCGACCTCGCACATTTCGATTGTGGACAGCTATGGCAACGTGGCGTCGATGACGACAACCATCGAAAACGGTTTCGGATCGCGGTTGATGGTGCGGGGCTTCCTGCTGAACAACGAGCTGACCGATTTCAGCTTTCGCACCCACAGCGACGGTGTGCCCATTGCCAACAGGCTGGAGCCGGGCAAACGGCCGCGATCCTCCATGGCACCGACAATCGTGATGAAGGACGGCGCGCCCGTTCTGGCCATCGGCAGCCCGGGCGGCAGTCGCATCATCGGATACGTGGCGCAAGCGATCATCGCGCATCTGGCCTGGGGCATGGATGTGCAGCAAGCGGTGGCGATGCCCCATGCGGTGAACCGCTTTGGCACCTATGACCTTGAGGCCGGCACCACCGCCGCCGATCTGCAAGGGCCGCTGGGCGACATGGGCTTTGAAGTGAAAACGCAGGACCTGAATTCAGGCTTGCATGCAATTGAAATAGGCGATGGCCTGCAAGGTGGCGCAGACCCGCGCCGCGAAGGCATCGCGCTGGGAGACTAAGAGACTATGGCAAAAGCGATTGACCTGCCGCGCAACGAAAGTGGCATCCAAACCGCTATGGGCGTGCTGAAACAGCAATTCGGGGATCGGTTCCAGACCAGCCCATCGGTGCGCGAACAGCACGGGCACACGACGACGTGGATTGCGAACCAGATGCCCGATGCCGTGGTTTTTGCCAAATCGACCCAAGAGGTGTCCGACATCGTCAAGGTCTGTGCCGACCATAAGGTGCCGGTTATCGCTTTTGGCACCGGCACCTCGCTGGAAGGGCACGTGAACGCGCCCGCGGGCGGGATCTCGATTGATCTGAGCCAGATGAACAAGATCATCAACGTGCACGCCGAAGACCTGGACTGTGTGATCCAGCCCGGTGTCACGCGCGAAGACCTGAACACACACCTGCGCGATCAAGGCCTGTTTTTTCCCATCGACCCCGGTGCCAACGCATCGCTGGGCGGCATGGCGGCAACACGCGCGTCCGGCACCAACGCGGTGCGCTACGGCACGATGAAAGACAACGTTCTGGCGCTTGAGGCCGTGATGGCCGACGGGCGGATCATCCGCACCGCACAGCGCGCCAAAAAGTCGTCGGCAGGCTATGACCTGACGCGGCTGCTGGTCGGCTCCGAAGGCACCTTGGGGATCATCACCGAGATCACGCTGAAATTGCAGGGCATTCCCGAGGCGATCAGCTCGGCGCGGTGTTCTTTCCCGTCGGTGGATGCGGCGTGCCAGACGGTGATGCAGGTGATTCAGTTCGGCATTCCCGTCGCGCGGATCGAGCTTTTGGACGCGTTGCAGGTGAAAGCGTGCAATGCCTATTCGGGGCTGAACCTGCCGGAGACGCCGCTGTTGCTGCTGGAATTCCACGGCTCGGATGCGGGTGTGGTCGAGCAGGCCGAAACCTTTGGCGCGATTGCAGAAGAGTTTGGTGGCACCGGCTATACCGCGACCACCAGCACCGAAGAGCGCAACGCCCTGTGGAAGGCGCGACACAATGCCTATTGGGCGTCGCTGGGGCTGCGCCCCGGTGCCAAGGGGATTTCGACAGACGTCTGCGTGCCGATCTCGCGACTGGCGGAAATCGTGGTGGCGGCGCAAGAGCGGCTGGAGGAACTGGGGTTCATGGCGCCCATCGTGGGCCACGTGGGCGACGGCAATTTCCATTCGCTGGTGCTGGTCGATGAAAACAGCCCCGAAGAAATGGCCAAGGCCGAAAGCTTTGTCAGCTGGCTGGCGGAAATGGCGATTTCCATGGAGGGTACCTGTACCGGTGAACATGGCATCGGGCAGGGGAAAATGCCCTATCTGGCAAAAGAGCTGGGCGAGGCGACCGATGTGATGGTTGCGATCAAACGCGCGCTGGACCCCGACAACATCCTGAACCCCGGCAAGGTTGTTACGGTCTGACCCAAAGGCCGCTGCCGCGACACTGTCCTGTCCGGGGGCGCTGCCCCCGGCGCTGGCGCGCCTCCCCCGGAGTTTGTCTGGCAAGATGAAGACGATGGTCGCTTTTTTGCTGTGACGTGTCGGGCGGCTGACGCGGGCGCTGGTGTGGCAGAGTAGAACAGGGCGAAATCAGCCTTCAAGGATTCGGGTCATGAAAACAAACGTCAAAGCACTGGTGGTCGGCGGCGGAGCCGTGGGCACGTCGATTGCGTACCATCTGGCCCGTGCCGGGTGGGACGATGTGATGCTGCTGGAGCGTGACGAGTTGACCTCGGGGTCGACATGGCACGCGGCGGGTCTGCTGCCCTATTTCAACATGTCGTTCGCCACGACCCACATTCACGACTATTCAATCCGCTTCTACAAAACGCTGGAAGAAGAAACCGGGCTGAACGCGGGCTTTGCCGTGGTGGGCAACCTGCGTATGGCGCAGACCAAAGAGCGTATGGACGAATACATGCTCTATGCCTCGACCGCAGAAACCTGCGGCGTGCCGTATGAGTTTATGACCCCCGACCAGATCAAGGCCAAATGGCCGCTGATCCGCACCGAGGATCTGGAAGGCGCGCTGTACCACCAGACCGACGGTTACATTAACCCCGCAGACGTGACCATGGCGATGGCCAAGGGCGCGCGCCAGCGTGGCGTGATGATCGAACGCAAGTGGCAGGCCGACGCGTTCCATTGGAACGGTGAGGCGTGGGAGGTCACGGCGACCAAAATGGTCGAAAAGGGCGGCAACCTTGTCCCCTCGGACGAGCAGATCGTGATCACCGCCGAACATGTGGTCACCGCCAGCGGCAACCACGCGCAGCGCACGGCCAAGATGCTGGGCATCAAGATGCCTGCGATTCCGGTCGAGCACCAGTTTATCGTCATGGACCAGGACCCCGAGCTGGTCGAATTCCGCAAGCAGCCGGGCAATGTCGAACACCCCGTCATCCGCGACGCCGATGCGCAGTCTTACGTGCGTGAAGAGCGCGGTGGCTGGATTCTGGGTGTCTACGAAAAAGACGCGCCCGCGCGGTTCGAATACGGCGTGCCCGACAGTTTCCGCGCCGATCTGTTCCAACTGGATCTGGACCGGATCGAAGACCAGTACATGGCGATGAACCACCGCATCCCGTCGGCGGAAAGCTGTGGGTTGAAGGACGATTTCAACGGCCCGATCTGCTACACCCCTGACGGCAACCCGCTGGTGGGGCCTGCGCCCGGTCTGCGCAACATGTGGCTGGCCGAAGGGTTCTCGTTCGGGATCACGGCGGCGGGCGGCACCGGCTACTACCTGGCGCAACTGATGGTCGAGGGTGAGGCCGACATCGACATGGCATCGCTGGACCCCAAACGCTACGGCGACTGGATGACCACCGAATTTGCCGCGCGCAAGAACGAAGAAGCGTACGAGCACGTCTACATCCTGCACCACCCAGACGAAGAGCGCCCCGCGTGCCGCCCCTTGCGCACGTCGCCCGCCTATGACCGGCAGGCCGCCAAGGGCGCGCAATTCGGCTGGGTGAATGGCTGGGAACGCCCGAACTATTACGCACCTGAAGGGTTCAACGACCACGACGCCCGCAGTTTCCGCCGCGGCGGCTGGTGGCAATATGCGGTGGACGAGGCGAAAGCGATCCGCGAGGGCGTGGGCCTGATCGACGCGACCGCGTTCACCAAACATCTGGTCAAAGGCCCCGGTGCCACGCAGTTCCTGGACTGGTTCACCTGCAACAAGTTGCCCAGCGTTGGCCGCATCAACCTGACCTATGCGCTGACAGGTGCGGGCACCACGCGCACGGAATACACCATCGTGCGGCTGGCGCAGGACGAATATTACCTTGTGTCCGCAGGCGCCTGGACCGCCTATGACAGCGATTACCTGCGCAAGGCAATTGCCGACAAGGCGCCGGAATTCGGCTATATCGAATGCCACGATGTCACGACGCAATGGGGTGTCTTTGCCATCGCCGGTCCGAAAACCCGCGACGTGCTGAACACGCTGGTCAAGGATGCCGATCCCGCCACCGTCCTGTCGAACAAACGCTTCCCCTGGCTGACCATGCGCAACATCGAACTGGGCATGTGCCCGGTGCGTGCAATCCGCGTGGCCTATACCGGCGAGCTGGGCTGGGAATTGCACCACCCGATCGAGATGCAGAATTACCTGTGGGACCAGTTGATGAAAGCGGGCGAACCGCACGGGCTGAAGCTGGTCGGTGCGCGGGCGCAGAACTGGCTGCGGCAAGAGAAATCCTATCGTGCCTTCGGCACTGAACTGGGCCGCGACGCAACCCCGCTCGAGGCTGATCTGCCGCGCTTTGTGGACCTGTCCAAGGAGTTCCACGGCAAGGCCGAGATGGAGGCCAAGGGCATCCGGTCCAAATGCGTGACGCTGTTGATTGACGGGCCGGACGACGCCGATCCGTGGGGCCGCGAGGTTCTGTATCATGGCGACACCCGCGTGGGGCGTCTGACCTCGGGCGGCTATTCGGTGGCTTTTGGCAAGAGCATCGGCATGGGCTATGTCAAACCGGAACACGCGGTGGTGGGGACCAAGCTGAAGGTCAAGATGTTCGACCAGCTTTGGGATGCCGAAGTGGCCGAAGACAGCCCCTATGACCCGAAAAACGCAACGATCCGCATCGACGGATAAGCGCCGGACGCGATGAAACGACAAAAGGCGATGCTTGCGGGCATCGCCTTTTGTTTAACTTACAGCTTGTGCGAGGCGAGCCACGTTACCCATTCGGCGCGGTTGCCATGGAACACATTCAGGTCCACTTCGCCGACGATACCGGGAATGATGCCTGTGGATGAATACTGCCAGAACCGCCAGCGTTGCCCCGGAAAGGCCTCGGACACGTTCCGGGCCGTGGACCGCAACCAGAAGTCATAGCCGCGAAATGAACGCAGACCGTTTTCTTCGAAGAATTTCGGCGTGGTGTAGATGATCGGGCGCAGCCCATAGTGCGCCTCGACGATTTTGATCCAGCGGCGCATCTGGTCGCGCACTTCGCCTGCGGGCGGGCGGACGTGGGCGCAGGTGGGCGAGAACGGGTTCCACTCCATATCCAGCACCGGCGGCAGCATACCGGGCGTGCGCGGTACGTTGCGGATGAACCAGCGGGCCTGATCCTCGGGCGAGGTGCAGAAATAATAGAAGTGATAGGCACCGCGTTCGACACCCGCGCGGCCCGCATCGCGCCAGTGGTCTTTGAACGCCGGGTCCAGCAGGTCGCCGCCCTCTGTCGCCTTGAGAAAGGCAAAGTTCACGCCGTTGCGCCGTGCGGTGTTCCAGTCGATGGACTTTTGGAACCGTGCGGCGTCGATGCCCTGCACCGGATACCGTTGCGGGGCCCGGCCGTTGAAATCGACCGGATGCACGTCCGAGAAATTCGGCGCAAAGATCACACCGGGCTGCGCCGGCGGGGCGCTGGAATTCTGGCCGCCACAGGCGGCCAGCGCCAGGAGAGAAAGCAGGGCAAGACGACGGGTCAGGGACATGGGCGAATCTTTAAAAATCTACGGGTTAAAGCGGGCAGGTGACACCGACGCCACCGTGGCCGCGTCGATCTCGGGCGTTTGTCCGGTGACCAGATCGGCCAGCAATTGCGACGCAGCAGGGGCGGTCTGAAAGCCGTAGCCGCCCTGACCCGCGCACCAGACAAAGGCGGGGTTTGCCGGATCGCGGCCCAACACCAGCGTGCGGTCGGGGGCAAAGCTGCGCAGACCGGCCCAGGATGCCTCCAGCCGCGTGACCTCGGTGGTCACGTGCTGGCTGTAGCGGTCCAGCCCTTCGGCCAGCACCATGTCGTCGGGCCATGCGTCGTGCGGCGTGGTTGCGTGCTGTTCTGCGGGCGACACCAGCAATGACCCAGCATCGGGCTTGGCGTACCACGTTTCATTGACGCCAAAGAAAATCGGCCAGCCGCTGATGTCATGCCCGCCCGGCGCCGGAATACGCGCCATCGACCGGCGGAAGGGCGTGATGCCCACGGGGCGCACGCCCGCCAGTTCGGCAATCTGATCGGCCCATGCACCGGCGGCATTCACCAACGTTGCGGCGCGGTGATCCTGCCCGCCCGCGGTGACGGTCCAGATGCCGTCTGCAAAGCCTACGGCGGTAACCGGCGCATTCGTCAGCACTTGCCCGCCATGGCCGCGCACCTGTTTGGCAAAATCCTGGATCATCCGGTCGGTGTCGATGTCATAGGCTTCGACGTGATAGGCGGCGCGGGTGATCTGGTCGTTCAGGATCGGCACGATGGCACGGGCCTCGTCCACCGAAATCTCGGGGCATTTCAGGGCGGCGGCGTCAGCGTCAAACCCTGCGTCTTCGCCCGCGCGGCCCACCAGCATAAAACCACGGGGGCTCAGGTAGGGCTGATGATAGGCGTCGCTGGCGTGGTTCAGGGCAATGACCGACGGCAACCCGTAGTTCTTTTCGAACAGCGCCGCCGACCGGCCCGAGGCGTGATAGCCAAGCGCCTGCTCGGCCTCTAGCACCGTGACGGTGCCAAGCGCCGACAAACGCGCGGCGGCAGAAACGCCCGCGATGCCGCCGCCGATGACGATAAAATCGCTCATCGGTCGTCCAGCCGGTCGGTGGCGGGGGGCGGTGTTTGCGACAGGGCGGTGATGCGGTCGTACAGGGCTGCGTCCATGTCGAACCCTTCGGCTGCCAGCGACGGCTGCAACTGATCCACGCTGCGTCCCGAAATGATCGGGCGCGGACGGGCAGGGTGGGCGGCAGCCCAGGCCACGGCCAATGTGGCGGGCGACACGTTCATCTCCTCTGCCAGCGCCGCCAGATCGGCGGCCGTCTGGTGCATCCACGGCAAGCCGTAGCGTGTGGCATAGCGGTCGTCGGTGCTCAGCCGGCCCGTGCCTCCAGCGGCGTATTTTCCGGTCAGCAACCCGCCACCCAGCGGCGAATAGGGCACCACGTCGATGTTCTGATCGACGCACATCGGGATGATCTCGACCTCGGCCTGACGTTTCACAAGGTTGTACATGGGCTGGATCACATCAATGCGGGTTTCGAACCGCGCGGCGATGGCTTGGGCTTTCATCACCTGCCAGGCGGCAAAGTTCGACACGCCGATATAGCGGATTGCCCCCTGCGCTTGCAGATGGGCCAGCGTGTCCATGGTTTCTTCCAGCGGCGTGTCGGGGTCAAAGCGGTGGATGTACAGCAGATCGACCATGTCCAGTTGGAGCCGTTTGCGCGACACGTCGAACTGTTCCAGAATGTTGATCCGGCTGGCCCCGCCTGTGTAGGCGACCTTGGTGGCGATCAACAGGCTGTTGCGGTCGGCTTTGACCATGTCGGCCAACAGGCTTTCGGATCGCCCTTCGGTGTAAACATATGCCGTGTCGAAATGGCTGATGCCCGCATCGCGGCAGGCATCAAACATGGCACGCGACGCGGCGGCGTCGGCATTGCCGCCGAATTGCATCGTACCAAAGGTCAGGCGGCTGGCAGGGGTGCCATCGGGGGATGTAAGCTGTGTCATGGGCCAAGATTTACATGGCCATGACAGCGGCGCAATGGGGGGCTGGCCCTCTTTAGTCGGCCCCTTGCGCGGTCGCCCGCTGATAGGCCGGGCGGGCGTGGATGCGTTCGACAAAATCGGCCAGGCGCGGGAAATCCTTGGCGCGGCCCTGCATCATCGCGATCTCTGCGGGAAAGCTTAGCATGATGTCGGCAGCCGACAGATCGTCCAGCACGAAATGGCCCGACGGACGCAGCACGTCGTTCATATAGCCAAAGTGCGAATTCAGTTGTTCGTGAATGCGCGGATGCAGCGGTGCACCCGCCTCGCCCAACCGCCCCACGTACAGGTTCAGCAGGATCGGGGTCATCGCGGACCCTTCGGCAAAGTGCATCAGCTCAAGGTGTTGCACATAGGCGGGGTCGTCTTTCGCAGGCACCATCTGGGGCGCGTGTTTGGCGCAGATCACTTCGACGATGGCAGCGCTTTCGGTGATCAGCCGGCCATCCATCTCGATCATCGGGGATTTGCCCAGCGGGTGAATCGCGGTCAGTTCCGGCGGCGCGAGGTTGGTTTTCTCGTCGCGTTTGTAATGCTTGACCGTGTACTCGGCGCCGGCCTCTTCGAGCAGCCACAGAATACGATGAGAGCGGGACCGGTTGAGGTGATGCAATGTGATCATCCGCTCAGGTTGGCACGGGAATCCGGCGTTGGAAACCGGTTTTTCAATGTCGTGACGCAAGGAGAGGTTTCAGCCAAGAACCTGACTGCGCGGGTTTGTCGTTTCGTCGGGCGCGGTTTATCAAAGTGGCTGACACTGGTTCGGGGGCGTCTGTGACTCGCATATCCTTTCTGACACTTTTTGTGCTGCTGCTGGCCGGTCCTGCGGCCACACAAGTGCAGCCCGACGGCTGGAACGCCGAGAAATGCAGCCGCTATTCGGTTGCATGGACGCAGATGACCGCCGGCGACATGGCCGGTATCAGCGCGCGGTTCCTGGACGATCATGCCGCCTTTCTGGCGTCGGGGTGTTTGCAGGGTCGGGTGTGTCCGGTGAGCGATGCAGAATACGAACTGGCCGATACTTTGGCGCTGATGGCGGTGGCCGAGGGCATGGCCGGATCGTTCCTGCCGTTTTCCTGCGCGGTGCCGGAATGAAGCGGTTGCTGATGGTCACGGCGCTGTGTCTGGGCGCCGCAGGGGCTCAGGCCGCCGAGGTTTGTACCCTGGTTATTGATGCGCGCAGCGGCGCGGTTTTGATGGAGCGGGGCGACTGCGACACCCGCGTGACGCCCGCATCAACGTTCAAGGTGCCGTTGGCGCTGATCGGGTTTGAGACGGGGTTTCTGACCGATACGCAGACACCGGTGTTCACGCCGCACGACGGCGACCCGGATTGGGGCGGCGCAGCATGGCAACAGCCCACCACGCCCGAACGGTGGCTGAAATATTCGGTGGTCTGGTATTCGCAGCGGATCACGCGGACACTGGGCGCGGATGTGCTGCGCAATCATGCGCTGGCCTACGGGTACGGCAATGGCGATTTCTCGGGCGATGCCGGGTTTGACAACGGGCTGGAACGCGCATGGATCGCGTCTTCGTTGAAAGTATCCCCGCGCGAGCAGGTGGCATTCCTG
Organism: uncultured Pseudosulfitobacter sp.; assembly: GCF_963976325.1. Taxonomy (NCBI): domain Bacteria; kingdom Pseudomonadati; phylum Pseudomonadota; class Alphaproteobacteria; order Rhodobacterales; family Roseobacteraceae; genus Pseudosulfitobacter; species uncultured Pseudosulfitobacter sp. The sequence continues at coordinate 26,188 of NZ_CAXBJW010000007.1, read as the reverse complement.
CGCGGGCTGGTGGCCGATACGCTGCCTGCCACCCCGCGTGCGATGGCGCTGACCCGCGCGACGGTCGAAACACGAAAGGTGGACGGCTGGCAGGTGAAGGGCAAAACCGGCACCGCCTTTCCGCGCCGCGCGGACCGGTCGTTTGACCGCGCTGCCGGATGGGGCTGGTTCGTCGGTTGGGCGCAAAAGGGCGAACGGATAATGGTTTTTGCCACGCTGTCCAAGGCCACCACGCGGCAGGACGGATCACCGGGCAACCTGACCCGCGATGGGTTCTTGCGCGACTGGCCCGCATTGGCGCTGACACTGCCCAAGGGGTGACCGCGCAGAGGCCAAGCGAAATATCACCGCCTTCTAATTTGGGATATGTTATAACGTTACGAATCATGACATAGGTGCGGCCTCATCACTTAAGAGAGGTACAAATGATGCAACTGTCGTTCTCAACGCACATCGCCGCAACCGCCCTTGGGGCCTTGGTTTTGTGCGCCCCGCTGGCGCGGGCAGAAACAAAGACACACAGTCACGATCACGCCGCACACGATCATGCACACAGCCACGACCACAGCGCAGACGACATCTATCACGGTCATTTTGACGACAGCCAGATTGCCGCGCGCACGCTCGCGGATTGGCAGGGCGACTGGCAATCGGTCTACCCGCTGCTGCAAAACGGCACGCTGGATCCGGTCATGCAGCACAAGGCCGAAAGCGGCGACAAATCAGCCGCCGACCATCGCGTCACCTACGAGACGGGTTATAAAACCGACGTGGACCGTATTGTGATCGACGGCGACACCGTGACCTTTACCCAAAACGACGTGACCTTTGGCGGCACCTATGCCGATGATGGCTACGAGGTTCTGACCTACAAGGCAGGCAACCGCGGCGTGCGCTACATCTTTGAAAAGGTCGCAGGCGACGCGCAGGCGCCCGCGTTCATCCAGTTCAGCGACCACGCCATCGCCCCCCAAACGGCAGGGCACTATCACCTGTATTGGGGCGACGACCGCGCCGCATTGCTGGACGAGGTGACCAACTGGCCCACCTACTACCCGTCCGACAAAACCGGCGACCAGATTGCGGCGGATATGATGGCACATTAGAGCCGCTTACTCTGACCGCATCAGGCCCCGGCACACCCGGGGCCTGACTGTCGCCAACACAGGCTCAAGGCTCACCCTGCCATCTGCCGTCAAATATCATTTCTTCCAGCGGCAGACGGCGCGACCAGCCTTTGACCTCCAGCTCGGGGCGGTCATACAGCTCGTCGACATAGCCAAGACACAGGTAGCCCACGATTTCGATCCGGTCGGGAATGCCCAGAATGGCCCGCAGGTCCGCATCCCGAAAGATGCTGACCCAGCCCATGCCGATCCCCTCGGCTCGCGCGGCCAACCACAGGTTCTGGATCGCGCAGACGGTGCTGTAGACATCCATGTTCGGATTGTGCGTGCGCCCCAGCACCACCTTGCCGCCCCGCGACCGGTCGCAGGTGACGCAGATGTTGACCGGCGCCTTGCGGATGCCCTCCAGCTTCAGCGATGTGTAAGTTTCGCGGCGGGTCCCTTCGAACATCTCGGCGGCCTCGGCATTGGCTTGCTGAAAGGCCCGCCAGACGCGATCGCGGTCTTGTTGCGCGCGGATCACGATGAAATTCCACGGCTGGCTCAGGCCGACCGACGGCGCGTGATGCGCCGCCTCCAGCAGCCTGCGCAACACGTCATCCGCCACCGGATCGGGCAGAAACTGGTCGCGCACGTCGCGGCGCGTGTGGATCGCTTTGTAAACGGCGTCTCGTTCAGCGGTGGAAAAGGGCGCGGCCTGCGCCAGCGCGGTGGATGTCGTCATTGTTTGGTCCCCAACAACACGTATATGCGGCCACCCTGCCGTCCACGCGGGGCACACCGTGCTGTCTGGCCGGTCTTCTGACTTGGGATCGCCTGGCCCCCTGCGCCTTCCCGGAGTGATCCAGTGGCATGTGCAGCAGGCCATCCCCCTTACAGCGTTGGGCACGTGCCGGAATTTCACCGGCTTCCCGATTCTCCCGACAGGCGGGCACCAGACAGGGGCAGGATGCACGGAAATTGCCGACGAACAAAAGCCCCACAGACGAAAAAAGGCCCCGGACGCTGCCGGAGCCTTTCAAATTCAGATGTCAGCCGCGCTTATTGCGGAATGTCGCCTTCGATGCCTTCGACATAAAAGTTCATGCCAGCCAGCGTGCCGTCATCGGCCGTTTCACCCTCGGCCAGCCAATCGCTGCCGTCCTGCTTTTTCAGCGGGCCGGTGAAGGGGTGGTATTCACCCGATGCGATCTGGTCTTTCAGCGCCAGCGCCTCGGCTTTGACCTCGGCGGGAACCGCGTCCGAAATCTCGCCGATGCCAACCATGCCCGGGCCAATACCGTCCCATGTTTCTGTCGAGGACCAAGTGCCGTCCATCACGGCCTTGGTGCGGGCGATGTAATAGGGTGCCCAGTTGTCGATGATCGAGGACACGCGCGGCATGGGCGCGTATTGCCCCATGTCGGATGCCTGACCAAAGGTGATCACGTTGCCCGCTTTTTGCGCCGCAGCCTGCGGAGCGGTCGAGTCGGTGTGTTGCAGGATCACGTCTGCGCCCTGTTCGATCAGAACCTTGGCGGCGTCGGCTTCCTTGGCCGGATCAAACCATGTGTAAGCCCAGATGATCTTGAACTGGACGTCAGGGTTAACCTTCTTGGCATGGATATAGGCCGAGTTGATGCCACGGATCACTTCGGGGATCGGGAACGACCCGATATAACCGACGATGTTCGATTTGGTCATCGCACCGGCGATATGCCCCTGAATGGCGCGGCCTTCATAGAAGCGGGCCGAATAGGTCGAAACGTTGTCAGCGCGCTTGTAGCCGGTGGCGTGCTCGAACTTCACGTTCGGGAATTTGGCCGCAACGTTGATGGTCGGGTCCATGTAGCCGAACGACGTGGTAAAGATCAGATCGGCACCGTCCAGCGCCATCTGCGTCATAACGCGTTCGCTGTCGGGGCCTTCGGCCACGCTTTCCACGTAGACGGTTTCGACCTTGTCGCCGAACTCTTCTTCCAGGGCCAGACGCCCTTGGTTGTGCTCGTAGGTCCAGCCGCCGTCGCCGACGGGGCCGACAAAGACAAAGCCGACCTTGGTCTTGTCCTGGGCAAAAGCGCCCGTGGCAAGGCCCAGCGTCAAGGCCGCCGTGGCCATCAGTTTGGTGAAGGTCATGAGTGTTATACTCCCCGGTTTATTGGCCTCAGTGCGAGGCATGGAAAATGCGCCCCAGAGAACCCGGTGCGCGGGATTTGTCAGCAGACAGGATCACCAGAACGATGATCGTTACGATGTAGGGTGACATTGCCAGATACTCGACAGGAATGGCAACGCCCGCGCCTTGCAGATTCAACTGCAACTGGGTGATGCCGCCGAAAAGATAGGCGCCCAGCAAAACGCGCCACGGCTTCCACGAGGCGAAGACGACCAGCGCCAATGCGATCCAGCCGACGCCGGCGGTCATGCCTTCGGTCCATTGCGGCACGCGGATCAGCGAAATATAGGCCCCGCCCAACCCCGCACAGGCCCCGCCGAACAGGATGGCGGCCATGCGGATGCGTTTGACCTTGTAGCCCAGTGCATGCGCCGCATCGTGGTTTTCCCCAACGGCGCGCAACACCAGACCGGCGCGGGTGTATTTCAGGCCCGCCCAGACGCCCAGCACGATCAGCAGCCCGATATAGACCATCGCATCATGGCTGAACAGAATGCGGCCCAGCACCGGAATATCGCTCAGCGGGCCAAGGTCCAGATCGGCCATGCGCGGCGGTTTCACCCCCACATAGCTTTGCCCCATCAGCGCCGACAGCCCCAGCCCGAACAGGGTCAGCCCAAGGCCGGACGCCACCTGATTGGCCAGCGCCACCTGTGTCAGGAACACGAACAACAGCGACAGCACCGCACCGCCCGCCGCCGCCCCGATGAACCCCAGCGCGGGCGATCCGGTGTTCACCGCCACGATAAAGCCCGCGATGGCGCCGACGATCATCATCCCCTCGACGCCCAGGTTCAGAACGCCCGCACGTTCCACCACCAGCTCGCCCGTGGCGGCCAGAAGGATCGGGGTGGCCGCACTCATCAGGGCGGCCAGCAAAAGGATCGGATTGATTACTGACAGGTCCATCACGCCACCTCTGCCGCGCCGAAACGCAGCCTGTAGTTGGTCAGCACATCCAGCGCCAACAGGAAAAACAACAACATGCCCTGAAACACCTGAATGGCGGCAGCGGGCAGGCCAAGCTGCGATTGTGCAATGTCACCGCCGATATAGGTCAGCGCCATCAACGCACCGGCCAGCAGAATGCCAATGGGATGCAACCGGCCCAGAAAGGCCACGATGATCGCGGTAAATCCATAGCCCACGTTAAAGTCGATGGTGATCTGGCCCGCTGGTCCCGCGACCTCGAACATGCCGGCCAGCCCCGCCAGCATCCCCGACGCGCCCAGACAGAACAGCACCAGCCGCGCGGGGTTCACACCGCCGAACTTGGCCGCCCGCGGCGCTTCACCCGTGACCCGAATGGCAAAACCCAGCCGGTGCCGCGTCAGCAGAACATAGGCGAATATCACCGCAATCAGCGCGGCCACAACGCCCCAATGCATCCCCGATCCGGCGATGATCTCTGCGTTATGAGCGGATGCATATTGTTGCAGGTTCCGCGAACCCGGAAAGCCATAGCCTTCGGGGTTTTTCAGCAACCCCAGGGACATCGACGACAAAAGCTGCTCGGCCACGTAGACCAGCATCAGGCTGACCAGAATTTCATTGGTCCCGAACTTGACCTTCAACAGCCCCGGGATCATCGCCCACAGGAACCCGCCCAGGCCGCCACACAGGACCATCAGCGGGAAAATCCACCATGCGTCCAGCGGATAGAACGCCAGTGCCGCCGCCGCTCCGCAGATCGCACCGATGATGTACTGCCCCTCGGCTCCGATGTTCCAGATGCCCGCGCGAAACCCCAGCGCCAGCCCCATGGCGATCAACACCAAGGGCGCGCCTTTGACCAGCAGTTGCGGGCGGTAATAAAACGCAAACTCTCCAAACAGCGGCTGCCAGAAAATCGTCAGGATGGATTGCAGCGGGTCCTTGCCCAGCACCGCAAACAGCAGCCCGCCAAAGACCATCGTCGCCAGCACCGCCAACAGCGGCGTGGCCAGCGCCATCGCCCGGCTTGGCTGTGGCCGCTTCTCAAGCCTGATCATGCGCGGCCCCCATCTTCATCTTGCAAAATAACCGCGCCCCGAAGGGCCGGTCGGCCAAATATCCAAAGGTCACACATGGGCCACCTCCATCCCGTGTGCGCCGCCCATCATCTGACCGATCTCGGCCACCGTCAGCCCTGCTGCGGGGCGCACCGCACTCAGCCGTCCTTCGTTCAGGGCGGCAAAATTGTCTGAAATCTCCATCAGCTCGTCCAGATCCTGCGAAATCACGATCACCGCAGCACCGCCTTCGGCCAGATCCAGCAGCGCCTGCCGGATCGCGGCGGCGGCAGAGGCATCGACACCCCAGGTGGGCTGGTTCACCACCAGAACTTCGGGCCGTTGCAATATCTCGCGCCCGATCACGAACTTCTGCAAGTTGCCCCCCGACAGGGACCGCGCCGCGTTGCCCGGTCCCGGCGTGCGCACGTCGAAATCGGCGATGATCTGGTTGGCAAAGCTGCGCGCCGCGCCCCAGTTCAGCAGCCCGTTGCGCTCCAGCCCCTGGCGCGCGGCACCGGTCAGCATGGCGTTTTCGGTCAGCGACATATCGGGGGCGGCGGCATGGCCCAACCGTTCCTCGGGCGCGGTCAGCAAGCCCGCCGCGCGTCGCGCGTTCGGCCCCAACCGGCCCATGTCGCCCCCCTTGAAAAACACAGTTCCGCCAGGCACTTGCACCTCGCCCGACAGGGCCGACAGCAATTCGTCCTGCCCGTTGCCCGCGACACCGCCAATGCCCAGCACCTCGCCCGCGCGCACCGAAACCGAAATCTCGCGCAGCGGCATCCCAAAGTCCGAGGCCGGCGGCAACGACAGCCCGCGCAGCTCCAGCAGCACATCGCCCACGGGTCCGGCGGCCTTTTGCGGCGGCTTCAGCGCGCTGCCCACCATCATTTCCGCCATGTCCGCGGCCGACGTGTCACGCGGAATGCAATGCCCCACGACCTTACCCAATCGCAGGATCGTCGCCGCATCGCACAGGCTGCGGATTTCCTCCAGCTTGTGCGAGATATACAGGATCGCCGTGCCCTCGGCCGACAGCTTGCGCAGGGTGGTGAACAGGATGTCGACCTCTTGCGGGGTCAGCACGCTGGTGGGTTCGTCCATGATCAGCAACTTGGGGTCTTGCAGCAGGCAGCGGATGATCTCGACCCGCTGCCGTTCGCCCGCCGACAGATCCCCCACCAGCCGGTGCGGCGCCAGCGGCAGGCCATAGGTTTCCGACACCGCCTTGATCTGTGCCGCAAGCTGGCGCATCGGCGGCGCGTTTTCCATTCCCAGCGCGATGTTCTCGGCCACGGTCAGCGCGTCGAACAGCGAAAAATGCTGAAACACCATGCCGATGCCCGCCGCCCGCGCCGCGCGCGGATCAGCAGGGGCAAAGCCCGTCCCGTTCAGCGCCATCTGCCCTGCGTCGGGTTTGACCAACCCGTAGATCATCTTGACCAGCGTCGATTTGCCTGCGCCGTTCTCGCCCAACAGCGCGTGCACTTCGCCCGGCTGGATGGTCAGGCTCACGCTGTCATTGGCCACCACGCCCGGATAGGCTTTGGTCACGCCGGAAAGGTCCAGAAGGGCTGTCATGCGGTCTCTTTCGTCAGGGCGGGCAAAGGCTTGCGCGCCATTAGTAGCTGTGCGGCCACACCCACGGCAATGGCTTTGGGATGTTTTCCAAGGGCCGGATCGCCGATGGGGCAGGTGATGCGGTCAATTCGGGCAGGGGCGTGACCCAGCGCCGTCAGACGGCTGCGAAACCGCGCCCATTTGGTGGCCGATCCGATCAGCCCCGCAAAGGCAAACTCGCGGTTCAGCAGATGGTGGCATAGCTCCAGATCATAATCATGTTCGGGCGTCATGATGTAATGCGCCGCGCGGTCATCGGCACGCGCCAGTACGTCGGTGGGCACCGCATCAGTGCGGGCAATCGCACCCGGCAATTGCACCAGCTCGCCCGCGCGCACATCGCTGACCAGCACGTCATACTGCGGCAGGTCACTCAGCACGCCGGCCAGCGCGCGGCCGACATGGCCCGCGCCGTAAATCACCACCTGCTGCCGCTCTTGCCACAGCGATTCCGCCATCCAGCCGCCTTGCAGCATCGCGCGCAACGGCACCGCGCCATCAGCGGCCCGCGCACAGGCGCGCTGCATCTGCGTCGGCATAGGGGCCGCCCCGCTGACCCGCCGCGCCCAGACGCCGGCGCACTCCGTCTCGATGGCCCGAAACCGCGCCGCGTCGAACCATTCCAGCACGATCACCACAGCCCCGCCGCAGCATTGGTTCAGCGTTGGCCCCAGCGCCAGCTTTTCCATCCGCGCGGGCGGCGCATCCAGCGCCAGCATCTCGCGCGCATGGCGGATGGCTTCCAGTTCCAGCCGCCCGCCGCCGATGGTGCCCGACAGCCCGTCACCCCAGACCAGCATCGACGTGCCCGCCGCGCGTGGCGCCGACCCTCGCACCTCGGCCAGCACGATCCGCACAACGCGGCCCTGCGCCTCGATGGCAGTGCCAAGGGCATCCAGATCCATCATGCGCCGCGCGCCCGGTGAATGGCCGCCAACACCTGTTCGGCGGTGGCCGGCGCGTGCAGATCGGGATAGGCGTCGCCACAGGATGCCACCGCATCCGACAGCGCCATCAGGGTCGCAATGCCCAGCATCAACGGCGGCTCGCCCACCGCTTTGGATTTGTAAATCGTATCGGCGCGGTTCTCGCCGTCCCAAAGTGCGACGTTGAACACCTCGGGCCGGTCGCCGCAGGCGGGGATCTTGTAGGTCGACGGCGCGTGCGTGCGCAGCGCGCCGCTGTCATCCCAAACCAGTTCCTCGGTGGTCAGCCAGCCTGCGCCCTGAACAAAACCACCCTCGACCTGTCCGATGTCCAGCGCGGGGTTCAGCGACGCACCGGCATCATGCAGAATATCCGCCCGCAGCATCCGGTTCTCGCCGGTCAACGTGTCCACCGCCACCTCGACCGCCGCAACGCCGTAGGCAAAGTAAAAGAACGGGCGGCCATGTCCCTTGATCCGGTCCCACGAAATTTCGGGGGTTTTGTAAAAGCCGGTCGACGACAGGCTGATCCGCGCCTGATGCGCCAGCGCCGCCACCTCGGCAAAGCTGTACTCGACGCCGCCCGCCGTCACCCGCCCGTCCTTGAACACCACATCGGCAGGCCTGCACTGATGCAACTGCGCCAGATGCAGCTCGATCCGCTCGCGGATGGTGTCGCAAGCATTGCGCACCGCCATCCCGTTCAGGTCAGACCCCGACGATGCCGCGGTGGCGGATGTGTTGGGCACCTTGGCCGTGTCCGTTGCCGTGATGCGCACAGCCTCCATCGGCACACCGAACCGGCTGGCCGCCACCTGCGCCACCTTCTGGAACAGGCCCTGACCCATTTCGGTCCCGCCGTGGTTCAGATGGATCGACCCGTCGGCATAGACATGCACCAGCGCCCCCGCCTGATTGAGATGCGTCAGCGTAAACGAAATCCCGAACTTCACCGGCGTCAGCGCCAGCCCCTTTCGGATCACACCGCCGCGCGCGTTCCACGCGTCCACCGCCGCCCGCCGCGTGGCATAGTCCGCCGTGTCCTCAAGCCGCGCCAGCATCTCGTGCCCAATGAAATCGTCCACCTCTTGCCCATAGGGTGTCGTCTGTATCTTTTGGCCGGAAATATCCCCGCCGGAGGCATAAAAGTTTGCCCGCCGCACCGCCGTCGGATCGGCGCCCAAGGCATGGGCCACGTGATCGACGATCCGCTCCATCCCCAGCATCCCTTGCGGCCCGCCAAAGCCGCGAAAGGCGGTGGCGGACTGGTGGTTGGTTTTCCAGCGGTGGCTGGTGATGCGCACCGCGGGCAGGTGATAGGCATTGTCGGCATGCAGCATCGCGCGGTCGGCCACCGGCAGCGACAGGTCCATCGCCCAGCCACAGCGGGTGTCGTGGCGCACGTCCAGCGCCAGAATGCGCCCCGCGTCGTCATAGGCCACGTCATAGGTGATGCGGAAGTCGTGGCGCTTGCCGGTGATGATCATGTCATCATCCCTGTCATAGCGCATCTTGCAGGGGCGGCCCGTCGCGCGGGCGGCAACGGCACAGGCCACGGCCAACGCGTTGCCCTGGCTTTCCTTGCCCCCGAACCCGCCGCCCATGCGCCGCGTCTCGACCCGTACGGCGTGCATGTGCTGGCCGATGGCCTCGGCCACCTTGTGCTGGATTTCCGACGGGTGCTGGGTGGACGAATGCACATGCATGTCGCCGTTGTCACCGGGCAGGGCAAGGGCGGCTTGGCCCTCGAGGTAAAAGTGTTCCTGCCCGCCGATCTCCATCACCCCCGACAAACGGTGCGGCGCATCGGCAAAGCCTGCGTCCAGATCGCCACGCGCATAGACGCGGGGGCCATCCTCGAACCGGCTGTCGGCGGCCTCGGCCTGTTCGATGGTCAGGATCGGCTTGGTCTTTTCAATCGTCGCACGGCCCAGCCGCGCCGCGCGGCGGGCAGCACCGTGGCTGGTGGCGATGACCAGAAACAGCGGCTGGCCAATGTAATGCACAGCATCCGTCGCCAGCAACGGCTCGTCATGGTTCGAGGGCGATACATCGTTGTCAAAGGGCAGATCGCCAGCCGTCATCACCGCAACCACACCGGGGCTTTCACGCACCGCGTCAAGGTCCAGCGCGGTCAGTGTTCCGGCAGCGACGGTGCTGGTGCCAAAGGCCAGATGCAGCGTGCCGCGCGGCGTCGGGATGTCGTCCACATAACGCGCGGCCCCCGTCACATGCAGGCGGGCGGCGTCGTGGGGCAGGGGTTGTGCGACACTCATGCGCGGACCTCCAGCACCGATGTTGGCGCGCCTTGGTCTTCGGACCATGCCCGCAACAGCATGTTCTGCGCGGCCTCCATCCGGTAGGCGGCACTGGCGCGCATGTCGGACAGGGGGGTGAAGTCCTGCGCCAGCGCGGCCATCGCGGCGCGCGCTGTGTCTTCACTCCACGGCCGGCCCGTCAGCGCCGCTTCAGCCTTGGGCGCACGCTTGGGCGTGGCCGCCATGCCGCCAAAGGCGATGCGGGCGGTTTTGATGGTGCCCTCCGCAACTTCGATCCAGAAGCATCCGCAAACGGCGGAAATGTCTTGATCAAAGCGTTTCGACAGCTTGTAGCAGCGCAGGTGGTCTGCGCCCCGTGGCACCGTGATATGGGTCAGGAACTCGCCCTTCTGCCGGTCCTGTTTGCCATAGTCGATGAAGAAATCGGCAATGGGCAGGCTGCGCGTGTCGGCACCACGTCGCAAATGAACGGTCGCATCCAGCGCGATCAGCGCCGGTGGGCCGTCACCGATGGGCGAGCCGTTGGCGACATTGCCGCCGAGGGTCGCGGCATTGCGCACCTGTGCGGATCCATAGCGGCGGATCAGCTCGGCAAAGGCGGGGTGGTGTTCGGCCATGACGGGGTGCAAGTCTGACAGGGTGGTCATCGCCCCGATGGTGATCACGTCATCGCTGACCGTCACTCCACGCAGGCCGTCCACATGGGTCAGGAACGCGGTCTGCCCCAGATCGCGCATTTGCTTGGTCACCCACAGGCCCACATCCGTGGCACCCGCGATCAGCGTGGTGTCGGGGTGGGCCGCGTACCAGTCGGCAAAGGCGTCGAGGGTGGTGGGGTGGTTTGGGGGCTCTGCCCCCGCCTGCGGCTCCCCCGGGATATTTTTGGCCAAAAGAAGCGGGGTGTCGTGCATGTGGGCGGGGACGGGCGCGCTTTGGGCGGCTTGGGCCGCGCGGATGATCGGGGCGTAGCCGGTGCAGCGGCACAGGTTGCCCGCCAGCGCGGTGTCATGGTCGGTGCGACCGTTCAGGTGGTTGGCGGCCATGGTGGTGACAAAGCCGGGCGTGCAAAAGCCGCATTGCGACCCGTGGTGGTCGATCATCGCCTGTTGCACCGGGTGCAGGGTGCCATCGGGGGCGCTGATGCCTTCGACGGTGCGAATGGCTTTGCCGTGCAGTTGCGGCAGGAACAGGATGCAGGCGTTCAGCGGGCGGGCGCTGTCGGCATCGGTGACGATCACCGAACAGGCGCCGCAATCGCCTTCGTTGCAGCCTTCCTTGGTGCCGGTCAGGCCGCGGGTTTCGCGCAGCCAGTCGAGGAGTGTCGTCGTGGGGGAGACATCTGTCGCCGTGACGTCCTCTCCGTTCAGACGAAAAGACACGTTCATGAGGTTCTGACCTGCCACCCTACCAATGCCCGACAAGGCGCGGCGTCGATGTGGCGTAGACGGCGCGCGGGCGTGTTGGCGTTCAGCCTAGGCGGGCAAGGTGTTGCATTGCAAGAGATTTGGCGATGTACCCAAGGGCAGGCACCGGAAAGTGGCGCGAAAGGCGTCAATGCGCTGGCAGGGGGTGCGGCGCGGCGTTAGGGTTGGGCCATGCCCCATGATCCCCGATTCATTCACCTGCGCACCCATTCCGAGTATTCCCTGCTGGAGGGCGCGCTGCGGCTGAAAAAGCTGCCCGACCTGTGCAAAAAACATGACATGCCCGCGCTGGCGCTGACCGACACCAACAACATGTTCGCAGCGCTGGAATATTCCGTGACCCTGTCGGGGGCGGGTATCCAGCCGATCATCGGTTGCCAGGTCGATCTGACATGGGTCGAGACCCGCCCCGGCGACCGCCCGCGCCTGCCTGCGGGGCTGGTGCTGCTGGCCCAGAACGAGACGGGTTACGAAAACCTGATGAAGCTGAATTCGTGCCTGTACCTGAAAGGCGACGGGCAGTTGCCGCAGGTGACGCTGGACGAGCTTGAGGCATTATCAGGGGGGCTGATCTGTCTGACAGGCGGGCCCGAGGGCCCCGTGGGCCAGCTCTTGCGCGCAGGTCAACGCCCCGCGGCGCAGGCGATGATGGACCGGCTGGCCGCGGCCTTCCCGCAGCGTCTGTATGTCGAATTACAGCGCCACCCCGGTTCGGATGGCCCCCCCGACGCCGAAAAGCTGACCGAGCAGCCCTTTGTCGAGATGGCCTATGCGATGGACCTGCCTTTGGTCGCCACCAACGACGTCTATTTTCCGGCCTCGGATATGTACGAGGCGCACGACGCGTTGATCTGTATCGCCGAGGGCGCCTATGTCGACCAGCAACAGGACCGCCGTCGCCTGACCAACCAGCACTATTTCAAATCGCAATCCGAGATGGTGACCCTGTTTGCCGACCTGCCCGAGGCGGTCCAGAACACCGTGGAAATCGCCAAACGCTGCGCCTTTATGGCCTATCGCCGCGATCCGATCCTGCCGAAGTTTGCCGATGACGAGGTGGTCGAGCTGCGCCGTCAGGCCAACGAGGGCCTGCAAGCGCGGCTGGCGGTGATCCCGCATGCGGCGTCGGTGGAGGATTACCAGAAACGGCTGGATTTCGAGCTGGACATCATCGAGGGCATGGGCTTCCCCGGCTACTTTCTGATCGTTGCCGATTTCATCAAATGGGCCAAGGACGAGAATATCCCCGTTGGTCCGGGCCGTGGGTCGGGGGCGGGCAGTCTGGTGGCCTATGCGCTGACGATTACCGACCTTGATCCACTGCGCTACGCGCTGCTGTTCGAGCGGTTCCTGAACCCTGAACGGGTCAGCATGCCCGACTTTGACATCGACTTTTGCATGGACCGCCGCGAAGAGGTGATCCGCTACGTGCAGCAGAAATACGGCCGCGACAAGGTGGGGCAGATCATCACATTCGGTGCGCTGCTGTCCAAGGCGGCGGTGCGCGACATCGGGCGGGTGTTGCAGATGCCTTACGGGCAGGTCGACCGTCTGTCGAAACTGATCCCGGTCGAGGGCGTCAAACCCGTCAGCATCGCCAAGGCGCTGATCGACGAGCCGCGCCTGCGCGACGAGGCGCGCAACGAAGAGGTGGTCAAACGGCTGCTGGATTACGGCCAGCAGGTCGAGGGGCTGTTGCGCAACGCATCGACCCACGCCGCCGGTGTGGTCATTGGCGACCGCCCGCTGGACGCGCTGGTGCCGCTGTACCAGGACCCGCGGTCCGACATGCCCGCGACGCAGTTCAACATGAAGTGGGTGGAACAGGCCGGTCTGGTCAAGTTCGACTTTCTGGGTCTGAAAACCCTGACCGTGATCCAGAACGCCGTGGACCAGATCCGCGGGGCGGGGCGCGACCTGCACATCGGCGCGGACGGCACGCAGCTATATGAACCCGCGCCGGGGACCGAGAACGACATCAACGCCATCCCGCTGGATGACGAGGCCTCTTACAAGCTCTACGCCGCCGCCAAGACGGTCGCCGTGTTCCAGGTGGAATCCAGCGGCATGATGGACGCGCTGAAGCGGATGAAACCGACCTGTATCGAGGACATCGTGGCCCTTGTGGCGCTCTACCGTCCCGGTCCGATGGAAAACATCCCGACCTATTGCGAGGTCAAGAACGGCCAGCGCGAACGCGAGAACCTGCACCCGACCATCGACCACATTCTGGACGAGACTCAGGGCATCATCGTCTATCAGGAACAGGTGATGCAGATTGCGCAGGAAATGGCGGGCTACAGCCTTGGCGGTGCCGACCTGCTGCGCCGTGCGATGGGTAAGAAAATTCAGGAAGCGATGGACGCCGAGCGGCCCAAGTTCCTGGAAGGGTCCAAGGCCAATGGCGTCGACAAGGACAAGGCGATGGAGGTCTGGAACCTGTTGGACAAATTCGCCAACTACGGTTTCAACAAATCCCACGCGGCGGCCTATGCGGTGGTCAGCTATCAGACCGCATGGCTCAAGGCGAACCACCCGGTGGAATTCATGGCCGGTGTGATGAACTGCGATATCCACCTGACAGACAAGCTGGCGATTTACTTCGAAGAGGTCCGCAAGGCGATGGGCCTGCCGTGGGTGCCGCCTTGCGTGAACCGCTCTGATGCGACGTTCAAAGTGGTGGATGGCGCGTTGGTCTATGCGCTGGGCGCGCTGAAAAACGTGGGTCTAGAGGCGATGAAGCTGGTGACCGAAGGGCGCAAGGTGGACGGGGTGGACAAGCCCTTTGCCACGCTCTTTGATCTGGCGCGGCGGGTTGATCTGAAACGGGTGGGCAAGCGTCCGCTGGAAATGCTGGCGCGGTCGGGGGCGTTCGACCAGCTCGACAACAACCGCCGCCGGGTGTTCGATTCAATTGAATCTCTCTCTAAGTACAGCGCGGACGTTCACTATCCTAAAGACGGGGCTATGGCAGACCTGCTTGGAGGGGCGGAGGCTGGTGAAGAACCTCGCCTTTCTCCGGGTGATGATTACATGCCCGCCGAACGGCTGAGCGAAGAGTTCAAGGCCGTGGGCTTTTACCTGTCGGGTCACCCGCTGGACGACTATGCCGGTGCGCTGAAACGCAAGGGCGTGCAGACGCTGGACGAGGTGATCGCCGATGTGGAACGGCGCGGCGCCAAGAATGCCAAACTGGCGGGCGTGGTCGCGGGCTGTCAGATCCGCAAGTCGGCCAAGGGCAACCGCTTTGCCTTTGCGCAACTGTCGGACACGACAGGCGCCTACGAGGTCACGCTGTTTTCCGAGGCCTTGGAAAAATCGCAGGACTTTCTGGTCACCGGGGCCAAGGTGATCATCACCGCCGAGGCGACGATGGAAAGCGATCAGTTGAAGCTGCTGGCGCGGTCCGTGGCCCCGATTGATGCCGTGGTGGCCGATGTGGGCGGCATGGGGCTGCGTGTGTTCATCAACGACGCAGGCGCGGTCGGCTCGATCGCCACGGTGCTGGAAGGGGCCGCCCAAGGCCAGCGCGCCATCGGGCGCGGGCCGGTGCAACTCTGCCTGATGGGCGCGGGGCTGAACGGCGAGGTTGACGTGGAACTGGGCGATGATTTCCCGGTGAACCCGCAAATCAAGGGCGCGATCAAAAGCCTGGGCGGCGTGGTGTCGGTCGAGGAAATTTAGGCAGGCGCTGGCCCGCCGCGCCGACTTGGTGGACACCGGCGCAACCCTTGCGTTAACACTTGCGCACGCAGATGCAGGAGGTGCGGCGTGCGCAAGGCTTTGACAGGATTGGCAATTGGGCTTGCCTTGGCGGGCTGCGGTGATCCGCTGGACAAGGTCGAACACATCGCCGACGTGGAACTGGCCGACGATCAACCCACAGCCGCTGCCTTGCCCTCGTCCGACGAACTGGCCCGCGAGGGCGGTTTCTTTGCCGGCCTGTTCAAGGGCAAAGAGACAGACGCACCGGATCAGGCGGCCCCACCGGAAGCCGAAGCTGCCGCCGAGGATACGCGCGCCGAGGACGGGTCCGGCGATGATGTGCCCACCGCCGAAACGGAAGCCGAACCTGAAGAGGCCGCGGTGACGGCGCTGGTCGAACCGGAAAAGCGCCGTGGCCTGTTCGGCCTGTTGCGCGGCACGCCGGCCCCGCAAGACGATGCGCCCGCAGCCACCGTGCAAACCGCATCCTTGTCCCCCGACAGTCCTGAAGTCGCCCCGCAAGCGCAGGTTTCGGACACAAAACGGCGCGGCCTGTTCGGCGGCGGTCGTGCGGCACGTGCCGCGGGCCCCGACATGCTGGATGTGCCGCTGGGCGCTGTGCTGCCCTATGGTGCCATTGCACGGGTGTGTGATGCGAACCCCAAACAGTTGGGCACCAGGATCGACAAGGCGCCCGCACAGGGCAACGGCTTTACGCTCTATGACAGCAACCCGCAAAGCACCGCGGCGCGTACCTTTTATGTCACCGGGTTTTCCGACGGCTGCCCGCGCCAGTTCACCGCCGCACTGGCCATGTTCGGCGCGCCGTCGATGCACGAGCAGTTGCGCTACGGGCAACCTTCCGAAGAATACCCCTACAGCGACACCGACAAAGCCTATGAAAAGATCAAATCGCAAATCTGCCGCGTCGGCAAACGCAAACCCTGCGGCAGCGCCATCAGCCGGCTTGAGCGGGACACGGTGTTTATCAGCACCTACGAACACTTCGGCAACAACGCCCGCTGGTCCGACATCCTGCTGCACGACGGTCAGGTGATGGCGGCGGCGATCAAAACGCCCTAAGCGGCTTGGCGCCAGCCGACCCTCCGGGGGGGATTTTTTAAACCAGAGAAGCCATGAATCGGGGCTTGCACGCGCGGCCTTTGCTTCATCTTGCCCGATAAACTCTCCCCGAAGGGTCGGGCCGCCACCGGGCCGAAGCCGTCAGTAATGCGGCGGGCGTTCGTCACCGACCACGGTGCCACCAGTGGTCTGGGATTCGCGTTCGCCCTCGCGCTGCATCAACATGTGGACACGGCGGGTCAGGGTGGCGATTTCACCTTCCTGGCGGGCGACAATATCCGACAGATCGTCGACGGTGCGGATCAGGTGGGCGATCTGTTCTTCGAGCTGTTCCATGCGGGATCTCCTTGTTGGTGCCCATGTGGGCCATCCTGCCACCGCTTGCAATGGGGCGCGAGGTGCTTGCCCCCATCTGGCCCATATCGTAAGCCCATGCGCGAACGCTGATCCGATCGGAGCCTGTCATGGCAAAGCCCAAAAAGACCCCACGCCCCAAGGCGGAAACGCCCAAAGGCTTTCGCGACTATTTCGGAACCGAGGTCACCGCCCGGACCGAGATGCTGCAAGCGATTGCCGGGGTCTATCATCGCTATGGCTTTGACGCGCTGGAAACCAGCGCGGTCGAGACGGTCGAGGCGCTGGGCAAGTTCCTGCCCGACGTGGACCGCCCCAACGCGGGCGTCTTCGGCTGGCAAGAGGACGGCGAGGGCGACAAGCCCGGCGACTGGCTGGCGCTGCGCTATGACATGACCGCGCCGCTGGCGCGGGTCTATGCCCAGCACCGCAACGATTTGCCCAGCCCCTATCGCCGTTATGCAATGGGCCCCGTCTGGCGCAATGAAAAGCCGGGGCCGGGCCGGTTCCGGCAGTTTTACCAATGCGACGCCGACACCGTCGGCAGCGCCAGCATGGGCGCAGACGCCGAGATTTGCGCGATGCTGGCCGACACGCTGGAACAGGTCGGCATCCCGCGCGGCGACTACATCATTCGCGTCAACAACCGCAAAGTGCTGAACGGTGTGATGGAGGTTGCGGGCGTGCTGGACCCCGCCAACCCCGATGCGATGGAACACGAGCGCGGCATCGTCCTGCGGGCCATCGACAAGCTGGACCGTCTGGGCGTGGTCGGCGTGCGCGCGCTGCTGGGGGCAGGGCGCAAGGATGACAGCGGCGATTTCACCGACGGCGCGGGGCTGAGCGAGGCGCAGGCCGACGTTGTGATGGGCTTCATGGAGGCCAAGCGCGACAGCGGTGCGGCCACCGTGGCGCGGTTGCGTGAACTGGTCGCGGGGTCGCAGACCGGCGAGACCGGCGTGGACGAGCTGGAAGAGATCGCGGATCTGCTGGCGGCAGGCGGCTATGGCCCCGACCGGATCGAGATTGATCCCTCGGTCGTGCGCGGCCTTGGCTACTACACCGGCCCCGTCTACGAGGCCGAGCTGACCTTTGAAATCTTTGACGAGAAAGGCCGCAAGCGGCAGTTCGGGTCAGTCGCCGGCGGCGGGCGCTATGACGATCTGGTCAAACGCTTCACCGGACAGGAAGTGCCCGCGACCGGCGTGTCCATCGGCGTCGACCGTTTGCTGGCCGCCCTGACCGCCAAGGGTCGGATGGAACGCGCCGTGCAAGGCCCCGTGGTTGTCACCGTGATGGACCGCGCTCGGATGGCTGACTATCAGGCGATGGTGGCCGAACTGCGACAGGCCGGCATCCGCGCCGAGGTTTATCTGGGCAACCCCAAGAACTTTGGCAACCAGTTGAAATACGCCGACAAACGCGGCAGCCCCGTGGCCATCATCGAAGGTGGCGACGAAAAGGAACGCGGTGTCGTGCAGATCAAGGACCTGATCCTTGGCGCCAAGATCGCGGAAACCGCCACCCACGAGGAATGGAAGGACCGGCCCAGCCAGTTCGAAGTGCCCCGTGACCAGATGCTGGCCAAGGTGCGCGAAATCCTCGAAGGACAAGACCCATGATCACCCGCGAAGGCCGTGCCAAGGCGGTTGCCCTGCGGGACCGGTTCGAGGCCGCAGGCGCACAAGTGGTCGAGCCGCCAATGCTGCAAAGCGCCGAGTTGCTGCTTGACCTCTACGGCGAAGACATCCGCGCGCGGGCCTATGTCACCAGCGACGCGCTGCGTGGCGAACAGATGCTGCGGCCCGATTTCACGGTGCCGGTGGTGCAGATGCACATGGCGCACGGGGCAGACCCCGCGCGTTATACCTACGCGGGCGAGGTGTTTCGCCGGCAAGAGGACGACCCAGACCGCGCCAACGAATTCCTGCAAGTGGGGTTCGAGGTGTTCGACCGCGCCGATCCGGCAGCCGCCGATGCCGAAGTGTTCGCGCTGATGGCCGAAGCCGTCGCGGGGCTGAACCTGCGCGCGGCCACCGGCGACATCGGCATTCTGACGGCCGCAGTCAACGGTCTGCGCACCACCGAGGCACGGCGCGCCGCCCTGCTGCGCCACATCTGGCGCCCGCGTCGGTTCCGCGCCTTGTTGGACCGGTTCGCGGGGCGCACGCCCGTGCCCGCCAGCCGCAAGGCGCTGTTGGCCAACCCGCAGCCGCGTCTGGGGGCCGCACCGCTGATCGGTGTCCGCACCGATGCCGAGATCGAGGCACGCATCAGCGCGCTGCACGCCGACGCCGCCGCCAAACCGATCAGCGACGGCGAGATGGACCTGCTGGATACGCTGCTGAACGTGCGTGAAACCGTGCCCTTTGCCCTGTCGCAACTGCGCGATCTGACCGTGGACATGCCGTCGATTGCGGACGCGGTCGAAGGGCTGGCCGCGCGATCCGATGCGCTGGTGGCACGGGGCGTGGACGTGGATACGCTGGATTTCGAGGCCAGCTATGGCCGCACGTCGATGGAATATTACGACGGCTTCGTCTTTGGCTTTTATGCCGCAGGGCGCGCCGATCTGCCTGCGGTGGTCAGCGGCGGGCGCTATGACGCGCTGACCCGCAGACTGGGCGGCGGCGCGGAAATTCCGGCGGTGGGGGCCGTGTTGCGCCCCGGCCTGATGGCCGAACTGGAGGCAGGCGCATGATCAAACTGGGTGTGCCGTCCAAGGGGCGGCTGATGGAAAAAACATTCGACTGGTTTGCGGCCCACAACATCCGGCTCAGCCGCACAGGGTCTGACCGCGAATACGCCGGCGCCGTGACGGGGATCGACGGCGTGTCGCTGGTGCTGCTGAGCGCGGGCGAGATTCCGCGCGAACTGGCGGCGGGGCGCATCCATCTGGGCGTGACCGGCACCGATCTGGTGCAGGACAAGCTGCCGCTGTGGGAACAGCAGGTCGAACCGCTGGAGGAAATGGGCTTTGGCGAAGCGGACCTGATCGTGGCGGTCCCGCAGGCCTGGGTCGACGTGGACACGCTGGACGATCTGGACGCGGCGGCGGCGGCGTTTCGGGCGACACATGGCTACCGCCTGCGGATTGCCACCAAGTATCACCGTCTGGTGCGCGAATTCCTGCGTGACGCAGGGGTGGCCGACTATGCCATCGTTGACAGCCAGGGCGCCACCGAAGGCACGGTCGCCAATGAAACCGCCGAGGCGATTGCCGACATCACATCCAGCGGCGAGACGCTGCGGGCGAACCACCTGAAAGTGTTGTCCGACGGGCTGATCCTGCGGTCGCAGGCGACGCTGTGGCGGTCGCGGGTGGCCGATGTGGCGGATGAGGACCGCAAGGCGATGTCCGAAGTTCTGGCGCGTCTGGGCTGAGCGATGCGCACTTTGCCGGGGGCAGGAGCCTCCGGCGGGGATATTTTTCGCCAAAAGAAAGCCGGTTACAGCACGCCGATTTCTGCCAGCGCGCGGTTCAGCTCGACGGGCAATGGTTCTTCCGACTCGCGGCCCTTGGGCAGGTCGGGTGGCGCGTCGGCGGGCATCAGGTAACGCCAGCCCTGAAAGGGGCGGCGCAGGCTGGTCTGGGTGCGAATGACCTCGGGCTCCAGCACGATGGCGCAGCGGCGGATGCCGTCGCCGCCGGTGATCTCGTCCAGACGCAGAATGCGCTGGCGGGCCTGAATGACGCCCTTGATCACCCAGTAGATCGAGCCGCCGTTCAGGATTTCATCGACCCGTTTGGGAAACATGCGGGTCACGTGACGGGGCTGGCCCTTGGCGGTTTGCGCCTGTTTGCCGGACTGCCATGCGATCAGATCATCGACATTTTCGGTGCCAACGCTCAGCTTGATCAGGTTTACACATGGTTTGTTCACAGAGTTACCCACAGAATCATATCCCCCATACTCTATGATGTAGCTTTTGCAGGGAGGGCTTCAATAGGTAGTGGTTTGAGGTTGTGATTTCAGCCCGGGTCAGGCATCTTGGTTATCTTTCCACAAGCCAGAGAATCGACGCCATGACACGCTTTGCCGCCCCGATCGCAGAACAAATTTGGGATATGAAATACCGGTTCAAGGCAGCCGATGGCACGCCCAAGGACGTGACGGTCGAAGACACCTGGCGCCGCATCGCCCGCGATCTGGCACAGGTCGAAAAAGACCCCGCCACATGGGAAGAGAATTTTTATGGCGCGCTGGAAGATTTCCAGTACCTGCCCGCCGGCCGCATCACCGCCGGGGCAGGCACCGCGCGCAAGGTCACGTTGTTCAACTGCTTTGTCATGGGCACAGTGCCCGACAGCATGGGCGGCATTTTCGATATGCTGAAAGAGGCCGCGCTGACCATGCAGCAGGGCGGCGGCATCGGCTATGATTTCAGCACCATCCGCCCCAAGGGCGCGGATGTGCACGGCGTGGCCGCAGATGCCTCTGGCCCGCTGTCGTTCATGGACGTCTGGGACGCCATGTGCCGCACCATCATGTCTGCAGGCAGCCGCCGCGGCGCGATGATGGCCACCATGCGCTGTGACCACCCCGACATCGGCGATTTCATCACAGCCAAGTCCGACGCCGCCCGTCTGCGCATGTTCAATGTCAGCGTCCTGATCACCGACGCGTTCATGGAAGCCGTGAAGGCCGATGCGTCCTGGGATCTGGTGTTCGATGGCAAGGTCTACAAAACCGTGCAGGCGCTGGACCTGTGGAACCAGATCATGCAGGCGACCTATGACTATGCCGAACCGGGCGTGATCTTCATCGACCGGATCAACGCCGCCAACAACCTGAGCTATTGCGAAACCATCGCCGCCACCAACCCGTGCGGCGAACAGCCCCTGCCGCCCTATGGCGCCTGCCTGCTGGGGTCGATCAACATGGCGCGGCTGGTGGCCGATCCGTTCGGCGCAAACGCCGGTCTGGACGAAGACAAGATGACCCGCCTTGTCGCCACCGCCATCCGCATGATGGACAACGTGGTGGATGCATCGAAATTCCCGCTGCCCGAACAGGAACGCGAGGCGCAGCAAAAGCGTCGCATCGGTCTGGGTGTCACCGGTCTGGCCGACGCACTGCTGATGGTCGGCCTGCGCTATGGCTCGGACGAGGCTGCGGCCCAGACCGAGGCCTGGCTGAAAGCGATTGCACGCGCGTCCTATCTGGCCTCGGTTGACCTGGCCAAGGAAAAGGGCGCCTTTCCGCTGTTCGACGCCGACGCCTACCTGGCCTCGGGCAACATGATGAACATGGACGACGACGTGCGCGACGCGATCCGCACCCATGGCATCCGCAACGCCCTGCTGACGTCGATTGCGCCCACCGGCACCATCTCGCTGTATGCGGGCAACGTCAGCTCGGGGATCGAGCCGGTCTTTGCCTATGCCTATACCCGCAAGGTGCTGCAAAAGGACGGATCGCGCACCGAGGAAGAGGTGGTCGATTACGCCGTGCAATTGTGGCGCGACCTGAAAGGCGACGCCGAGCTGCCCGACTATTTCGTCAACGCCCAGACACTGGCCCCCGCCGACCACGTCAAAATGCAGGCGGCGGCGCAGAAATGGATCGACAGCTCGATTTCCAAAACCATCAACTGCCCCGCCGACATCAGCTTTGACGCGTTCAAGGATGTCTACATGCAGGCGTGGGACACCGGCTGCAAAGGCTGCACAACCTACCGCCCCAACGACGTGACCGGCAGCGTGCTGAGCGTGTCGGAAGACAAGCAAGCCGCCCCCGAGGTCATCGCCAATTCCGACGCCGAACCGATGCAGCCGCATGGCGACGTGATCTATATGGCCGACCCGCTGGACCGCCCCGAAACGCTGGAAGGGAACACCTACAAGGTCAAATGGCCCGACAGCGAGCACGCGATTTACATCACCATCAACGACGTGGTGATCGGCGGCCGCCGCCGTCCGTTCGAGGTGTTCATCAACTCGAAAAACATGGAGCATTTCGCCTGGACCGTGGCCCTGACGCGGATGATTTCGGCCGTGTTCCGGCGCGGTGGCGATGTGTCCTTCGTGGTGGAAGAGCTGAAGGCGGTCTTTGACCCGCGCGGTGGTGCATGGATGCGCGGCAAATACATCCCGTCGATCCTGGCCGCGATTGGCGGCGTGATCGAACAGCACATGATCGTCACAGGCTTTATCGCGGGCGAGGGGATGGGCCTGAAAACCGACCCGACGGCGAAAGTGGTCGAGCTTGAGAACGCAGCCCCCCGCGGCAAGGCGTGCTCGTCCTGCGGCAGCTACGAATTGCGCATGGTCGAAGGCTGCATGACCTGTGCGTCGTGCGGGTACAGCAAGTGCGGGTGAGAGAGTTTGAGACGCACTAAGAAAGTGTGAGACCCACCAATAAATGTCCATTTCCACTGTTTTTTTGACCTTTCCACACAGACCAAATGACCACCGTCAACCTTAGTTGGCGGTGGTTTTGTTTTATATCAATGGCTTATGGTGAAATGCGCGGTGCGCTTATTCTGATCCAAGGACGGCTGTCCAAAGGTCAGCGCCAGCATTGACGTACCTATGAAAATGTTCTCATTTCGTTCTCAAGGATCCGGATCCTCTTACTGAAACCCTTGGCAGCCCCACGCTGCCAAATGCTGGCCGCCACAAGTTGGGCGTGCCGGATATGAGAGGACATTCAATGCCACGCATAAAATTTGCCGACGTCAGTTTCCCGGATCACAACATCCCTTCGGGCTACGACATCGAAGTCCGTTTAAAGAAGTTCCTAGATCGTTTCAGAGAACAGATTGGTAGCCCAAAATTTGACTACGCGCTGTCCGACTCGGACCGGCTAAAAATCAAACGGAGATCGGCTGCGTATCTCAGCGCGGTTTCACGCCGATCTGGCATGGATCATCTTGACCCGAAGGACCGTGCGCGACTTGAGGTTTTCCGCAATGGCGCACAAGTACAGCCAGTGGAGACCGAGCACCGCGCTGACGAAATCGCCAGTTGTCTCCACACTGAGATGCCTTGGATGGCTCCTGCAACAGAGCGTCTTTTGCACGAGATGCGGGCTTCGGTCCGCAACGGCGATCCTGCGCCCCTTGTCCGGCCGATGCTCCTCGTCGGTCCGCCAGGGATCGGCAAGAGCCACTGGTCTCGCCTGCTGGGCGCGCAGCTCTCCGTGCCGACGACAATCATAGAGGCCACAGGTGAGCCGGCCGCATTTGCGGTTACGGGGTCTCAAAAGGGATGGGGATCAGCGGGCCCAGGAAGGGTTCTGGAAGCGATCATGGCCTCTCAGATTGCGAATCCTGTGGTCGTGGTCGACGAGATCGAGAAAGCGGGCCCAGCGGTTTCCACGAAAGGGCAATCATATGATTTATCTCAAGGCTTATTGCCGCTCCTCGAGCGATTGACTGCACAAAGCTGGAGCTGTCCCTATTACAGAGTGCCATTCGACATGTCTTGGATAACATGGATTCTGACAGCAAACAGTGTGAACGGTCTGTCAGCGCCTTTCCTGAGCCGTTGTCCCCCGATGCAGCTGTCATCGCTCTCCATGAACCACCTCATCAGTTTTGCAGATCGTGAAGGCGTAAGACGCCAATTGCCACATGATGCCATTGATGCCGTGAAAGAGGTCATCGAGGCGATTCAGGCGCCGCATCTCGTCAGCCTGCGGTCGGTCATACGGATGTTGGATTCAGTCGAACAAAACATCAACCGCCCCCTTTTGCACTGAACAGAAGCGGCCCGGGCGAAGGCTGAGAACCGCTGGCCAACTTCGGTCCGATCAAATTCCCCCCATTTCAATTCAGGATACACTCCATGCCTTTTAATCATACTCAAAAGCTTTGGACGCAAAAGCTGATCGCTGCGCTTGCCGCCGCTGACACTGGCCCATCCGCATCCGATCTCGTCAATGCGCCTATTCTCAATCATTGGCGCTCCCTTGTGACGCCCAAGGGCTCACCGTTCCTTTTCGGCATGGTCTCGGGTCATCCCCGCCTCGGATCGAGATGGATTACGACCTCCCAGCTCGTTGGGATCAATTCTGAGGCTGGGTGGGCGCGCACCGCCTCGCGCTGGTACCAGCTGTCGTGTCCTTTCGCCGACCTTGAAGCGAAGGTAGCACGTGGTCTCGGCGTGAGCGAAGAAGATCGGCCTAACTTCTTGCAACTAAATATGCCCGGTTGCCAGTCATTGGACGACATTACCAAACTTTCCTTGCTTTTGTCTGCTTGGCGCGATCGCATTTTGCAGGCCGGGGCCGAGGGTGACTGACATGTCAAATGATGATGAACCAAAATTCTTTTCTTTCGAAGAACGCCAGCGGCAGAAAGCATGCTCGCGTGCGCAACACAAAGTGCGTCTCGCGCGGGGGAGGTTTCGTCAATGGAAATTACAGCGTAGGAACATGCCGCCTCGAAATTCCTGCCCGGATCGTGTTGCCCTTTTCAGAAGCAAGCGAACCGGACTTACAGGGGAGATATCGCTGGAGCGGAAACCGGTTCCCCTGCGTTGGGTTTGAGAGGGAGACTGGATCCCGCCTAAGACTGACATCGCTTGGGGCCGCTACGAAGCTTCAACCAGTACGGACAAGATCAACATGCCCGATGGACTGACAACCTTCAATTCCTTCTACTTGCCCTGGCGCGACGTTCCCGGGTCTCTTCCAGAAGACATCGATATTTTTGCAGTCGGCGATGTCCATGGGCAGGCTAAGCTACTTGAGCAGGTACTCGGCGAAATCAGGAATACCCCACGCGAAGCGCACAAACGGCATCTCGTCTTTTTGGGCGACCTTATTGACCGGGGACCAGAATCCATCCGTGCTGTTGATCTGGCGATGAGAGCCGGGCAGCTTGCGGATGTGGGTGATCTACATGTTCTTCCCGGCAATCATGATCTTGTTTTGATGCTGGCGCTCGAAGACCCAAAGTATCTCGACTTCTGGGGAATGCTGGGCGGTGACAGGGTCATGGCCGAGCTTGGTCTGTCGGCAGAAACGCACAGTTGGGAGGAGATAGCGGCAAAGCTGAAAGATAATCTGCACCCTGAATATCTGAGAGCAATGGTTTCGGGGGCGACCCATCTCTATCTTGGTGACCTCCTGTTCGTGCATGCAGGAATACATCCATTTCAGAACCGCGCAGCCTTTCTGGGGCTGTCCCGCCGCTTCATCAAAATGGAAGATCACTGGGCGAATATCCGTCATACTTTTTTGACCCACCGCGGCGGGTGGGACGTCACCGATCCTGATCCGAAGCGGCGCGAGCAACAACCGACTGTCGTCGTGCATGGCCACACGCCCGCGGTGCGCCAGGACCTTGTCGCAGCCGGGGATTTGGATATCTGTGACGGAGTTGATGACTATCGAACGGTCGCACTCGATATCGGTGCTGCGTACAGACCTCAATTGGGTTTCGCACATTTTAGGACGCGTGCAGGCCAGGCGGAGGTTCAGATCCGTGCGGTGAGTAAGCCAGTCGTTTGAAGCGACCGGCCCAGACCGGACCTTCAGGCCAGTCTCGGCCGCTACGGCGGCGTAGTCGAA
>NZ_CAXBJW010000006.1:0-142521 GCF_963976325.1 uncultured Pseudosulfitobacter sp. | reverse complement strand
GGCAAAGCCTTGAAAACAAATGGCACGCAGTCTCAAGAATTCCAACAGTCCGACACCGCGCTCGGGCGCATCCAACGCCGCGTCGATGTCTCGGGACGACACGCGCGACCCACATGCGGACCAAACCCTCAGCCTGCCCTCTGATGTTGCCGGGTCCGGCGCGCTTGACCGGCTGGTCGATACAGCGCGTGACTATGCCCGCGCGGCGGCGTCGGACAACACGCTGAAGGCCTATGGAAAAGACTGGGCGCATTTCACACGCTGGTGCCGGATGAAGGGCGCCGATCCATTGCCGCCCTCTGCCGAGATGATCGGGCTTTATCTGGCCGACCTCGCCGCCGGGTCGGCCAAGGCCCCTGCCCTCTCGGCTTCGACGATCGACCGCCGCCTGTCGGGTCTGACCTGGAACTACGCCCAGCGGGGGTTCGCCCTGGACCGCAAGGACCGTCACATCGCGTCGGTGTTGGCCGGGATCAAACGCAAACACGCGCGCCCGCCGGTGCAGAAGGAAGCGATCCTGGCGGAAGATATCCTTGCGATGATCGCCACCCTGCCCTTTGATCTGCGCGGGCTGCGGGATCGGGCGATGCTGTTGTTGGGCTATGCAGGCGGGCTGCGCCGTTCTGAAATTGTCAGCCTTGATGTTCACAGGGACGACACGCCAGACAGCGGCGGCTGGATCGAGATCCTCGACAAGGGGGCCCTTCTGACCCTCAACGCCAAGACCGGCTGGCGCGAGGTCGAGATCGGGCGCGGATCGGCAGACCACAGCTGTCCGGTCCATGCGCTTGAGCAATGGCTGCACTTTGCGCGCATCGACTTTGGCCCCGTCTTTGTACGCACCGCGCGGGACGGCACGCGGGCGTTGCAGGCGCGGCTGAACGACAAACACGTGGCGCGGTTGATCAAGCGCACGGTGCTGGACGCGGGCCTGCGCAGTGACCTGCCCGAGGCGGATCGGCTGGCGCTGTTCTCGGGGCATTCGTTGCGGGCCGGTCTGGCATCGAGCGCTGAGGTGGACGAGCGTCACGTGCAAAAGCAACTGGGCCACGCCAGCGCCGAAATGACCCGCCGCTACCAGCGCCGCCGCGACCGGTTCCGCGTGAACCTGACCAAGGCGGCAGGGCTGTAAGGCCCCTACCCGTCCCCGTCCAGCGTCGCCAGAAATGCCTCGATCCCGGCCTGAAGGCGCGCCCGTGGCACGGCGGAAAAGTCGCGGTCAAGCCGCAGTTCGACCTTGCCGTCCGATGCGGTCACCCGCGCCTCGCCCTCGGGGCGGCCCAACCGCAGCGATGTTTTCGACACTGATTTCTGAACCAGAGGCTTGGCCTTTTTCTGCGGCACAAGGCTGTCGCGCAGCACGCGGGTCTCGGCGGCGGCGTCGCGGTCGGGCATGTCCATTAACGCGTTCATGATGCCCCCCGCCCTGTCCGGCTCGGCCTCCAGCAGTTTGTACACGTCCAGTCCCAGCGCGCGCGGGATCGCCTCGGGGTGGCGCACGGTGCCATCCAACGCTTCAAGAACGCGGGCGAACTGGCGGATGTAGGTCCGCTTTTGCTTGAGCGCCGACGCATAGAGCGTCGACACAGCCTCGCCTGACGGGATGCTTTCGTCGCGGGCATAGGACAGCGCAAGCTGGGCCATTTCGCCGAACGACAGGTCTTTGCGGATCAGGTTTTCGTCGACCATCTTGCGGTACAACGCGACCAACGGTTCCCCGCGGGGAACCATCGCCGCCGGAATGCGGGTGTACCGCGGATCGCCGGTTTCCTCGGCCAGCTCGCGGAAAGCGGCCAGACGGCGAAAGCCCTGGATCAATTCGAAACCATCCGAAGTCTGTTCCACACGGATCGGATTAGAGAGACCAACCGCCTTGATAGACTCTTTCAGTTCGGCCAGTTCGGGGTCTAAATTGGCCGACCTGTCGCGCGTCAGTTTCGACGTCAGCACATCCGCAGTCTGGATCAGATCGGTGATCAGCCCCAGCTTTTTCAGCCGAACATGCTCGTGCGCCAAGGCGTCGTTTTCAGCGCGAATGGCGGCTTCGGCTTCGGCGCGCTCGGCCGTTGCGTCCGCCGTTTCGGCAATTGCGCTGGCCATCGGACCACGGCGCGGCGCGGACAGATCGGTGATCCGCGGCTGCGCCGACACATCAAGTGACTTGGTTTCCGGCGCACGCTGGTTCCCCGCGGGGAACCCTGCGGCGTCTTCCTCGTCCTCCAGTTCAAAGTTGATATCAAAGACAGAGCGTTTCTTAGCCATTCATCAATCCTCCAGCTTATCCCACGCAGCAACCAGCGTGGCTTGGAATTCATCGTAGGCGCGGTCGAACGACATGCGCGCCCGACGCCAGGTTTCGCGGGTCATCTGGCGGTAATCCATTTCGTAGATCGACGACAGAAACCGCCCCGACTGTTCAACCGCACGGGTCATTTCGATCGGGTGCTCGGCAACGTGTGACTTAAAAACCTGACCAAATGCTGTTTGCATCGCACGGTGCAAATCGTTGTTCGGCTCGAACCGGGTCAGCAGAAACCGGATATCGGCAAACACTTTGTCAGGGTTGGTGCCCGACGGCAGCCGTCCGCGAAAACGACCCAAGTCCTCTAGCGCCTCGGAGAGCTGACCGATGAAACTGGTGGTGCTGTCATATTCCCAATAGCCGGGGCCCGAGGGGACATACAGAACGTCAGCGGCGAACACCGCGTTCATCGACTGATAGCCGATGGCAGGGGGGCAGTCGAAAATAATCATGTCATAGGCGTCTGGCGGGATCTGATCCAGATAGCGCGACACCGCCGCAAAGAACGACCATTCGGGGTTCAGGTGCCGGTACTGCGCGCTGGCAAATTCGACAAAGGCGGCGTTGGCACAACTGGGAATGATGTCGATGGTGGGCCAGCTGGTCGGCTTGATAAAGTCGGTGACGCGCAGATCGTTCAGCCCCATGCCGGTCACCGACGCGGGCAGTTTGCGCTGGGGCAGGGCGGCGCCGCTTTCGGCACCGGCGGCGGCGGCGTTCATCCGCTCGGTCTCGCGGATCAGGTCGCGGGCCATGATGCCCCAGACGGTCACCTCTTCCGAGACATCGGACAGTCCCATCGAATGGCTGAGCGTCGCTTGGGGGTCGAAGTCAACGGCCAGCACACGGTAGCCGTCCAGCGCGGCGGCGTGGGCGAAATGCAAGGCGACGGTGGATTTGCCGGCACCGCCCTTGAAGTTGGCAATCGCCGCGCGGATCGCCCGCTTGCCCGCGGGGCGTTTGGGCATCAGCGACTTGCCTTTGATCTTCAGCTTGCGCCGCAATTCGTTGATCTCTTCCAGTGTGTACCACCGCTGGCGGCCGTCTTCCTCGACCAGCCCTTCGGGCAGCGACGGGTCGGCGGCAAGGCGTCCGCGAAAGGTCGACGGGTTGATCTTGAGGATCAGCTCGGCGACCTCCCAGCTTGAGAACCGGCGCAGGGTTTTTTCCAGCTCGGGGGAATATGTCTGCTTGCGGATGAACCCCTGCATCTTCAGCGACTGCGCTTGCAGCTTTGCCAGATCGGTGTGCGTGTACATTATAGAGACCTCGGATTGTCGGTTGCTGCCCGGTTGAGACACGGGTTCCCCGCGGGGAACCGATGCGAAACAACAAACAGAACGCTAATTCTTGTTCTTTCTTGGTTTAAGCTGAACTTGCATCGTAAAGAAAGTGATATATTCTGATTTCGGGAAATCTGTGTTCCTGCGGGACATGATCCTGCGGCAGAGATTCGCGGCCGCATCTAAGAACACGGCGGGGCTGCGCATAATCCCACGATATAGCGGGACACCATCTGGCCCCCAGCTAAGTATTGGGGGACAAAAGTGGCCCATTGGGGGACGCCCAGGATGACCCCCAATACCTATATACCAAAAATTCTATTTTGAATGATTGGGTTTGAAGGGGGGACCGAGAAACTGCCCCTTGACAGAATCGCATGTTTGGACGCAAATCAGGGACGAGGCCGGAAAGGCGTTGTCGCCATTCTACCCAACACAGGGTCCGCCAAGAGATCCTACGTCGAGGCACAGTATACCTGCGCGCTTTGCGCAGGAAAGGGCATCCATGCACATTGTCAAACCCGCACGTCAACGCGACGCTGCGCGCAAATATGATATTATCACGGCCCTGGGCGCATATGCGCTGGCGCGTGACAAACATGACCAACGGTTGGTTCTGCGGCTGATCACGCTGATCACCGCACGCTATAACTGGGCGCGTGACGAGCTGGCCGTGGGCCAACGCGAGATCGCGCGGATGTGGTCGGTGGATGAACGCACGGTCAAGCGCGAGATGGCCAAGCTGCGCGGCCTTGGTTGGCTGGTCGTCAAGCGTCAGGGTGCGCGGGGGCGGGTGACGGAATACGGCATGGACTTTGACCGGATGCTGGCCATGACGGAAAGCGATTGGGCAAATGTCGGCCCCGACTTTGATCTGCGCATGAGCGGCAAGCCCGAGGAGACGCCGGTGGTGTCGTTGCCGCTGAAAGGGGATGTGCCCGCACCCGATGTCAGCGCAGGGACGGAATGGGTGTTGGCGCAGGCGATCCTGCACGCCGAGGCACCGGACCTTTACGGCAGCTGGCTGCGCAATCTTGAGCGCGTCGGCAGGGCAGGGGGGCGGCTGACCCTGAAAGCGCCCAGCCGGTTTCACGGCACCTATGTCCAGACGCATCTGGCCCGGCGGGTTCTGGCGGCCTGTCAGGCGGTGGATGCGGATGTCACAGATGTGGCGATTGTGGTCTGATGGGGGGGGCGCCTTGATTGTTGGCAATCTTTGCCATAGTTTCACGATAAAGGAGCCGCCAATGGTCACCATGAATATATCCCTGCCTGATCCGATGAAATCCTGGGTCGAGGAACAGGCCAGATCCGGGCGTTATGCCAATTCGAGTGACTACGTGCGCGACCTGATCCGGCGCGATCACGCCCGCCAGGACGCCATCGCAGAAATTCAGGGCGCTGTGGATGCAGGGCTGGCGAGTGGGCCGGCAGCCCCGTTTGACCGTGCGGCGTTCAAGGCCGGGATGCGCGCGAAATATGGCAAGTAGCGGTCGTTGGTCGCTGCGTCCTGCGGCGCAGGCCGACATTGCGGACATCTGGCAACATGGCGCTGCAAACTGGGGTGTCGATCAGGCGGATCGTTATGCCGATGGTCTGTTCGCCGTTTTTGACCTGATTGCCGATTTCCCTGAAATGGCCAGCGAACGTGTGGAATTCACGCCGCCGGTGCGGATACATCCGACGGGCGCGCATCTGGTGATTTACCGCGCGGACGGGCAGGGCGTCGAGGTTATCCGCCTGCGGCATGCCGCGCAGAACCTGACGGCATTTCTGCTTGACCGGTAAGCGCCTGCCGGGGCCACCGCACGGTGTATTCTGGTTCGGTTAACGCCTGCCACGGATGCTAAGGCCTCATTGTTCAAAGGAGGCCGCGATGCCCATTTCCGATTCTTTCACGAGCTATCAAGACGGGCTGACAGGCCCCATCTGCGACGGTTTTGACATCACCCCTGCTGATGCCACGGACCTGAGCGATGTCACGCGCGCGGTCATGGTGGGCTCTGCCGGCGATCTGGCGGTGGTGTTGAAAAACGGCAGCACGCTGACCCTGCCCAGCCTGGCGCCCGGGGTGATTTATCCGGTGCGGGTGCGGCGTGTGCTGGAGACCGGCACCACGGCGGCGGGCATCAAGGGGCTGTTTTGATGCTGGGGCTGGCGGTGGGAATGACACCGCAGTACCGCGGCAGGGTTCCGGTGCCCTTTCCCGCCGGCTTTGGCTGGGACACGGGGCGGTTTGATTTCGACATCTCGCAAAGTGGCGGGCGGTATCAGGCCGAGATCAACCCCCGCGATCTGGTCGATCCGGCGATCTGGACCGGGCCCGCGCTGCATGTGGACGGGGCGACCGGCGATGACGGCAACAGCGGGCTGGGTGCGCAGGACGGTGATTTTTCCGATGCCAAGCGGACGATTCACGCCGCCTTTGTCGCGGGCAATGCCACGGGCGCGCCGTATCGTGTGCTGGTCAGGGCGGGGATTTACGAGGAATCCGCCTTTACCCGCAACGGCAATGACGAACCCACACAGGCGGTTGCGGTCATCGGCTGGGGCGGGGCGCTGCGGTATCGCACGGGGCCGTTTTCGGTGGTCTGGACGGATGCGGGCGGCACCTTTTCCGCGCCGGAAACCTCGGTGCGGCGGGTGTTTCGCTGTGACGTGCAAACCCCCGAGGGGCTGCATTCCGAGCTGACACAGGTGGCGGATGTGGCGGCCTGTGCCGCCACGCCGGACAGTTGGGTGCAGGACGGATCGCTCGTGCATGTCAACATCGGCGGCGCGCCGGGGCCCGAGGATATTGCCGTGATCCGGTCGTTTCACGGGGCGCGGTTCATGTCGCATGACAAGGATTTCTACCTTGAAAACGTCCATGCCGAAGGCGGGATCACCGGCGCGCTGCATTTCGATGCGGTGGCGGCGCGCAATATTGTCGGGGTGAACTGCACCTTTCGGTACAGCGCGCCGTCGAACCCCACAGCGCCAAAGGATGCGGTTCAGGTGCGGCGCACCGACGGGTTGGTGGCGTTTTTCGGCTGCGACGCGTCCAACGGGGCCAAGGACGGCTGGTCGTTCCACGAGGACGGGGCGGACGGTATGCATGTGCTGTTGCAGGATTGTACCGGCTGGCGCAACGGGATCGACGGCGCGACCTCGTGCAATGGGTTCACCACCCATGACGGGGTGCGGGCGATCCTGTTGGGCGGCGACTATGGCCTGTCGCGCAACGGGACCGAGGTGCATGTGATCCAGTCTACACGGACATGGGCGGCAGGCAGCCGCGCGGTGGCGCGGGATATTGATGGCACTTCGGTCGCGTTCAAATGTTCCAACGACGCGGTCCTGTGGTTGCAGGATTGCGTGGCCGATGCGGAGGGACCTGCGGAAAACTATGCGCTTGAGGCGAATGCGGGGACGGTGTTCACCCGCGGCTTCGTCGTCGTCGCGGGCGGGATCGAGGTGTCGCCCGAAGGGTCCGTCACACCGTTCTGAGACAGCCGCCGCGCCAGATCCAGCCAGTCCGGCACCGCTTCGGCTGTGCCGGACCAGGTTTCGCAGCGCGTCAGGGCGTCGGGGCTGTTGTAGCCGATGATCGACGGCAGCGCCGGATCGCACAGCCGGTCGGGGCCCAGAGTCGGCAAACCGTGATGACGATACAGCAGGATGCGGTTGGAATTGGTCGTTTGGTATTCGACGCCGGGTGCGTCGCGGTAAGGGGCAAGGCCGATGTCGGCGTGGGCGATATGGGCCAGCGTCGTGGCAAAGGGTTGTTCGCCATGCCAGGTGATGTTGGGCAGCGCGGGGGGCGTTCTGCGCAGCCTGCCCAGAACGTGGATCTGCCAGTCGGGCCGTTGCCGTGCGATGCGGATCAGCGCCGGAATATCAATCAGGGTCGTGCCGGCGCAGACGGCGACGGGGCCACGGCGCGGCGTGGGGTAGGGATCGGGCGTGCGGATATCAATCTGGTCGTGCGGGATGCCAACGGGGTCGATCGTGACATTGGGGTGGCTGGCAAAGCGGGCGGCGATGCGCGGGCTGGCGGTGCTGATGCGGGTGAAATGATGGTGCGCCTGTTCCGCGCGCAGCAGCGCATCGGGCGCGTTCAACAGGCGGATGTCATCGGACACGCGGTAGATGCGCGCGGCCTGCGGGGCCTGCTTGGCCAGAATGGGCGCCAGCAGGACCGGCGGGCCGCTTTCGCATATGACCAGATCGGCGCGGGCCAGCGGGGTGCGCAGACGGGGGCGCCAGTGGTTAGTGAACAGGGGATTTGCAGTCTCTAACAGGCGATTCGCGGCGCTGTTTCGGGTTTTCACCGGATGGATCGGGGGCAGGCTGTAGATCGACGTCAGCGTCGGGCTGCGCTGGTAGGTGCCGCGATGGGGCGGGTTGTCTAGCGCACGCAGGCGGACATCGCCAAAGAGCGCGGACAGCCAGCTATAGCCGACCGTGATATGCGTCATGTGCCAGCCTGCCGCTTGCAGATGGTCGGACACCCACAGCATCGAGGGGCGGCGGTGTTGGTGGGGAAAGTGGCCTGTGATCAGGACGGCGCGTTTCATGCGGGGCTTCTTTTGATGGGGGGCAGGAGGATGGCGATATAAAGCGTGCTGCCCAGGGCGATTTCGATGAACAGGGGCAGGGGCGGGGTAAGCGCGAAGGCGCCCAGCATCAGCGTGCCGGCGAAAAGGGGCGCGCAAAGTGGGCTAAGGTCGCGCAGGCCGAGGCCAAGGCGCGGCAGCGCGCGGGTGAGGTGCCACAGTGTGGTGAGCAAGGCCGCGCTGCTGAGGGCGACGGCGACGCTTGTGGCAGAGAATGCCAGCGCGGGCAGGGTGCAGAGCGCCCCCAAGGCAATGAGCATGGCGGCGCGTTTCAGCATCAGGCCGGTGTGACCCTGCGCGGTCAGCGCCTGATGGATCGGCATCGTCAGCGCCGAGAGCAGGCCAAACCCGCCAAGGCCGATAAGGACCGGCGCGGTGGTGGCGGCGTGGTCCGGTCCGATCAGCAGGGCAAGGATCTGCGGTGCGGCGACACAGGTGCCGGCCCAGATCCAGACAGCAAGGCTGGCCGACAGCCGCAGGTGATCGGCAAGGGCGCGGCGGAAGTGGGGGCCGCGCAGTTGCGGCAGGGCGATGAACCGCAACGGTGCCAGCGTAAGCGCGTCGATCAAGGACAGCACGCGGGTGGCGATCTGAAACGCGCCGGCGGCGGGCAGGCCAAGGGCAAGGCCGACGGCGAGTTGTGTCAGCGGGATCAGGGCGGCGGTGAGGAAATCCCGCGCCGCGATCTGGGCGGTTTTGGGCCATATCAGAGCCTGATACCGCCAAGCGGGCAGGGTGGCGGGCCGCCAGCGGGCGAGGTTAAGGGACAGACCCGCCGTCAGTGCCGCATTGGCAATGGCAAAGCCCACCAGTGCCCAGGCCTCCGCCCCGTGCAACAGCATCCACAGGGCGAGGGCGGCGGCGGCGGACTGGCTGGCCAGCGTCCGCAAGGCAAGCGCGCGCAGACGCAAAGACTGGCGCAGGATGCCCTCGGACACCGCGCCGATGCTGTGGATCAGGGGGATCATGCTAAGCGCAAGAAGCAGCGGCGCTTGGGCCAGCACGGCGATGGCCCCGAGGACCAGCGTGACGATCAACCCCGCGCCCACCGACAGCGCAAACAGCGCATCCTGCCTGCGCTGGCTGCGGCCAAGGATGATGACGCTTTCGCAGATCCCCGCCTTGTGCAGCCCCTGGGTCATACGGATCGGGGCAAATGCGGTGGCAAAGGCGCCGATTTCGGCCAGCGTCAGAAACCGCGTGGCGATCAGGAACAGGGCCGCGTTGATGCCCACGCGGGACCATTGCAGGACAAAGGACCATCCCCGCGTGCTCATGCCGGGGCCGCCTGTTTGCGGCGGCTGAATCCGCGCATCAGGGGGCGTTCAATCGCGATATGGGTGAGGATGCCGACGGCCACTGCCAGCGCGCAGACGGTCACCACATAGACCCACGCGCCTAGCGCCGTGGCCGGCAGCAGCGGCAGCAACACCAGCGTCGCGGCCCGCAGGGCAAAGCGGTGCGACAGATACAGTGCATAGGACGCATCGCCCAAAAGCTGACCGGGCAAGGGGCGCTGCGGGCAAAACAGGGTGCCGCCCGCCACGATCAGCGCAGCAGGCAGGCCCGCGGCGATGAAACGGGGCAGGGGGGTCGGGTCAAGCGCGATGAGCAGGGCAAAGCCCATCACCAGTGCCGCGATGCTGAGCGCCATATCAGGGCGGGACCAGCCGCGCTGCCACAAACGGGCGAGCGCAATGCCAAAGAGGAATTCAAGGATCAGCGGATTGGTCCAGAAGGTGAATTGAGCTGTGGTGAACCCGACCACAAGGCCCAGCAGCGCCAGCGCCATCAGCATCCCCGCCACCGTGACCAGCGGGCGGGGCAGGGCAAGGCACAGCGCCATCAGCGCGTAAAAGAACATCTCGTAATTCAGGGTCCAGCCCAGCGACAGAACCGGTGCGATGCGGCCATCGGCGCGGGCATAGGGGAAGAACCCGTAAGAGCTGAGGATCTGGGCGGGGTCCAGGGTCGTATCCTTGGCCCCGCCGGGCAGGACCAGCAGCGCGGCGACCATCAGCGTGGTGAACAGGTAATACAGCGGCACAACCCGCAGGATACGCCGCCACAGAAAGGCCCCCGGCTGGCCGGCATAGCGGCTGGCCGACAGGGTGATGACAAAACCGGAAATCACAAAGAAAATATCGACGCCGCGTGTCCAGGGCACCGCGTCACCGGGCAGTTGCAGGGCAAAGTAATGTTCCGCCTCGGCCAGCACATGGCCGATCAGCACCATGACGGCGGCGACCCCGCGCAGCGCCTGAAGACCAAGGAGCCTATGCGGGTTCATCGTGACGCTCCGGCACAGGGGCCGCGTGGCGGCGTTGGGTGGCAAAGACCGCCATATGCCGCATGACGCTGTCGGGCAGGGGCGGCGGTTGCTGCGCCGGTTTGCGGCGCGACCGGAACAGCGGCAGCGCGGCCGGCTGCCCAAGCGGGGCACTGCGGCGGCGCATCGACAGCAGCACGACCAATGCGATCAGGGCCAGCGAAAACAAGAAATTCTGATGCGTGAAATAGACCGAGTGGCTGGAAAACAGCAACGCGGCCCCGATCTGGGCATAGACCACCGCAAAGCCAAGCGACCGGCGCGCGGCGATAAAGACACGTCGGATGACAAAGGCCACCACCGCGATGAACAGCGCCCCCAGCACCGGACCGAAATCCACATAAGCCGCCGTCAGAAAGGGAAATTCGCCCCCGCCCAGCACCGCGTCCAGCGCGTCGGTGCGCGGGGTCAGCAATCTGGCGAAATAGCCGTCGGTGAAGGTCAGGAACATCACCCCCTCGAAATTCAGCCCGCCCCAAGTGTGGGGAATGTTGACCATCAGCGGGGCAAAGGCGTTCCACATGTCATTGACCACGTAAAACGCCAGTTTTTGCAGCCCGATGTCGAGCGCCGAGCGGTTGAACATCGGGTTGGTGATCGCCTCGCGCGCCAGCCACAGGCCCAGGAACAGCCCCACCGCCAGCACCATCCAGCCAAAGCCCAGCAGCCGCCCGCGCACGAGGCAGGCCACGATATAGGCAGAGAGCAGCAGTTGTAGCAAAAGCAGCCGCTGGCTCATCACTATGGGCAGGACAAACAGCGCCAGCGTGTTGCAGACCAGCGTTGCCACCATCATCACCCGCGCGCGTCGCGGCAGGGTGCCAAGGGCCAGCAGCGCGGCGGCCATGCAGGCGGTTGCAGGCAGGGCGGCGTAGAACAGGCGCATGCCAGTGAACAGCTTGTTTTCCAACAGGATGTCGCGGGTGGTCAGGCTGTCGATATAGGCGGCCGCGGCCAGGTTGATCAGCCCGCCCGCCTTGGCCGCAGCGGTGACAATCCACAAGGCCGTGACCCCCAGCAGCACCATGTTCAGCGCAAAGGTCAGGTGGGCCGCGCGGGTCGGATTCAGGTGGCCGCCAGAGGGGACCGGCCTGCGCCGGGAAAAGCGGCCGGCAGTGTCGCCCACCGCATAGACCAGCAGCGCCAGCAGCAGCCACGCCAGCCCGGCACCGCCAAAAACCGAAGGGTCAAGGTGTTCACGCAACATAAAGGTTTGCACCAGATCCAGACGGTGCAGTTGCGCCAGGGTCACCGCCATGGCCGCGCCGGACAGCCCCCAGCACAGCAGCAGCAGCGTCAGGGGGGACAGCGCATGCCTCATGCGGCGGCACGGCGCGGGTGCAGGGCGCGATACACGGCGATATCCGGCGCGCACAGCTGTTCGATGCGCGCGCGCAGGCTGTCGGGGATGTGCGTCGGTGCGGGGGCGGCGTTGCGTTTCCAGCGCGGCAGGGGCGTGCGGATCAGCCGTTGCAGATCGGCGGCAAAGGCGTCTGGCCGCGCCAGATCGCCGACCACGTCAAAGCGTTCCAATGCCGCCACGGCGCGGGCAATCAGCGGGGCGGGATCGCGGCCTGCGGTCTGGCTGTGTCCGGCGAAATAGAACAGGTATTGCGACGCGATGCGCAGGGCGTCGGGCGTGTCCAGAAACCCCGCCAGCGTTGGGGGACGGACAGGCGACGGATGACGGCGTTGCAGGTAGTTGTAATGCGACACGAAACGCGCCACCGGATCGCGCAGCAGCGTGACAAAGGCATATCCCCGCGCGGGACCGTCGTGCAGGTCCGCATCATATTGCACATGGCCCGCGATCATCCGCACCCCGCGCCCGACCTCGGCGTGCAACTGATCCCGCCGGCGGGCGTAGTCGTCCAATATGCGCACCTCGCCCCGCAGTGCCTGATCGCCCTGACCCAGCGCAATCGTTGTCTGTGACATCAGGTGCCGCAACCGCAGCGCCGCACCAAAGCTGGAGCCGCCGCATTTTGGCACGTGGATGTAGATGATCCGGGCCATGGGTTCCCTTGCGCAAGTCAGGCGGGGGATGCCCCGCGCGTTAGTCCTTTGGAAAGGATTGCACGGGGTGGTTAACGCGGGATTAACGCCGGCTGGCCCCGTGACGCTTGAAAGCAACACTCGAAAGTAATACCTTAGAAATATCATTCCTTACCAACGGGAGGCACCCATGCAAACAACCGTGACATCCAAGGGTCAGGTGACCATTCCCAAGGCGCTGCGCGACCTGCTGGGCCTGCATGCGGGCAGCAAGGTCAGCTTTCGCCGCACAGCCGATGGCCGGGTCGAGCTGGTGCCGCAAGAGGCCGCACCGGAGCAAAGCAGCTTTGCCCGCTTTCGCGGCCATGCCGGGGCGGGGATGGACACCGACGCGATCATGGCGCTGACCCGTGATGTG
The DNA here is from genome assembly GCF_963976325.1 of uncultured Pseudosulfitobacter sp. NCBI lineage: Bacteria > Pseudomonadati > Pseudomonadota > Alphaproteobacteria > Rhodobacterales > Roseobacteraceae > Pseudosulfitobacter > uncultured Pseudosulfitobacter sp. The sequence goes on along the minus strand of NZ_CAXBJW010000006.1, from coordinate 129,596 downwards.
CCCGCGGGACCGGATGATTGACCCTGATAGACACCAATGTCCTGCTGGATCTGGCGACGGACGACCCGAGGTTTGCCGACTGGTCGATTGCCCAGCTTGAGGCTGCGTCGCTGACCGGACCGCTGCTGATCAACGACGTGATCTATGCCGAGCTTTCGGTGCGCTATGAGACCAAGGAGGCATTGGACGCCTTTGTAAATGGTATCGGGCTAAAGCATGTGGCGATACCGGCGGCGGCGCTGTTTCTGGCGGGCAAGGTGTTTCGCCAGTACCGCAAGGCTGGCGGCACGCGCAGCGGTGTCCTGCCCGATTTCTTTATCGGCGCCCATGCGGCGGTGGCGCAGACGCCTTTGCTGACGCGGGATCTCGGGCGTTACAGGCGCTATTATCCGACGGTCAGATTGATCACGCCAATTTAAGGCAATTCAGAAAAATGTTTCGGGTTAGGGTTTTGGTAACAATTTTGACCTGATGGTTAACCTCGAGGGACCGGTGGTGGGGCACTGACTTTCGAGGAGACCACATGCGTATCATTCACCTTGTGACACGGCTCTTGCGGGCCGGATCCGAAGAAAACACCTTGGACACCTGCCGTTGGCAGATCGCCCAGGGCCATGACGTGGTGTTGATCCACGGCGCGGGCCCCGATCCCTATTGGGACACCCATCTGCCGCCCGGCCTCATGCGGATCGCGCTGCCCGAGATGGTGCATCCGGTGCATCCCTTGCAGGATTTTCGCGCGGTCAAACGGTTGCGACAGGTGTACCGCAGCCTTGGGCCGGACGTGATCCACACCCATCAAAGCAAGGCAGGCGTTCTGGGACGGCTGGCGGCGCGCGCCGTGCCCGATGCGGTGGTGGGCCATGGCATTCACATCGTCCCGTTCGAGGGCGTCAGCCCGGCCAAACGCGCGCTGTATATCGCGGCGGAACGTCTGGTGTCGCGGCAAACGGATGTGTTTATCGGCGTGTCCGAAGCGGTGGGGCGGTCGTATGTGGCAGCGGGCATCACGCGGCGCGGTCGGGTGCATTGCGTGCGCTCGGGCATGGACATCGAACGGTTCCGCAACCCGGCGTTGCCTGCGGACTGGCGCGCGTTGCTGGGGGTTCAAAGCGGCAATGCGCGGCCGCGTGTGGCGCTGATGATGGCCGCATTCGAGCCGCGCAAGCGCCACGTTGCCTTTTTGCGCGCCTTTGCCCGCGTGGCCCACACGATGCCTGATCTGAAACTGTTGTTGGCCGGCGCGGGCCCCGAAGAGGCACGGGTGCGCGCGGCGGTGCGCGGGCTTGGGCTGGATAAGACGGTGGTATTCTGCGGCCACCGCCCGGACCCCGAGGCGCTGTTTGCGCTGGCCGATCTGTCGGTGCTGACCTCGGCCCGCGAAGGATTGCCGCGCGTGGCGGTGCAGTCGGTCGCGGCGGGCTGCCCGATGGTGGTGCAGCAGCTTCCGGGGATCGACGAGGTGATCGACCATGATCGCAACGGTCTGATCGTGGATGCCGACGACATGCGCGGCGTGGTGCGGCAGATGTCGGCGCTGTTGCGCGATGACGCCCGCCTGAACCGTCTGCGCGCGGGCGCGCAGGCCACCGATGTCAGCGCCTGGGCGCTGGATGCGCTGGGGGCACGGACGACGTCGCTTTATGGGTTGCCGGTGCGCCGTCCCGTGGGCCGCCCGGCGTTGGCCGGACTGGAGCCCGCATGACCACCTATATCAACGGCCGTTTCCTGACACAGCCGCTGTCGGGTGTGCAGCGCTATGCCCGCGAGATCACCCGCGCGCTGGACGCCGAGCTGGCCCGGTCGCAGCGCCCGCAACATCAGCTTGGCCCTATCGAGGTGCTGCTGCCGCACGCGGCCCCGATGCCCGACTGGCAGGTGTTGCGCCCCCGCGTGATCGGCGGCGGGCGTGGCCATCTGTGGGAACAGGGCGCGCTGTGGCGGGCCAGCCGCGACGGCGTGCTGATCAGCCTGGGCAATTCCGGCCCGCTGCGTCACCGCGCCCATGTGCTGTGCCTGCATGACGCCAACCTGTGGGAGTTCCCGCAGGCCTATGGGTGGCGCTACCGGATGCTGCACCGCGTCTTGCGGCCCCGTCTGGCCCGGCGCGCGGCGGCGCTGATGACGGTCAGCCGCCATTCCGCACAGGCCATCGCGCGACATCTGGGCGTGGATGCCGCAGGGTTTCGCATTGTCTCTAACAGCGCCGATCACGTGCTGGACCTGCCTGCGGGACGTGACGTGCCCGCGCGCTATGGCCTGACGCCGGGGGGCTATCTGCTGAGCGTGGGCAACCGCAGCCCCAACAAGAACCTGTGCCGCCTGATCGCCGCCCATGCCGAATGCGGCGATCAGGTGCCACCGCTGGCGTTGGTGGGCGGCGGCGTGCCGGGGATTGTCGCCGACACCGCGGGGCCGGGCACGCGGGTCAAGATGCTGGGACGGGTGCCCGATACTGATCTGCGCGGGCTGTATGAGGGGGCTGCCGGTTTCGTCTTTGCCGCGCTGCACGAAGGTTTTGGCATTCCGCCGTTGGAAGCGATGCGCCTGGGCGCGCCGGTCCTGTGCGCCCACAGCGGCGCGATGCCCGAGGTGCTGGGCGATGCCCCGCTGTGGTTCGATCCGCGTAGTGGCGATGACATGCGCGCCGCGTTGATCAGGTTCGCACGAATGGAGAGCGGTGTGCGTGCTGCAATGATCCATGCCGGACACAGGCAGGCGGCGCTGTATAACTGGCGTAAGAGTGCGCTGGCGCTGGCCGAAGTGGTGGGCGAGGTTCAGCGCAGAGGTGCGGGCGATTTGATCGAGGCAGGGGCCTTGGTTCCGGTGGTCCCGTCGTGACGTGCGGGGTGAGAACCTGAACGACAGGCACACAGGTCGCAGATTCGTCAATTTCCGGGGGACATCTTGTCAGGCGACACGGCCCGCGCGGCTATCTGTTGGAAACATGCGCTTTTGACAACACCGGGATTCAGCACCCAAGGGGTCAAACCGCCTCAAACTCCACGCCGTCCTCAGAAACCAGCGCCGCAGTCAGGCGGCCGGTGGCGTAGGCGCCGGTGTCGATCGAGATGCGGCCGCGGTCGGCGGAGGGGGCGTCGACGATGGTGTGGCCATGCAGCACCCAGATGTCGTCCTGGCGGTCGACGCGATCAAAATCCGCGTGGCCCCAGTGCAGGGTCTGGGTGGTTTGCGCGGGCATAGGCAGCTTTGGATCGGCGCCCGCATGAACCACTGCAACGTTGCCGGATTGCCAAAAGGTCGGGCGGTCGCGCAGCCATTGGATCAGGTCAGGGCCGATCGCGGTGCCAAGCGCCTTGGCCAGTTTGACAAGCTCGGCCCCGTTGCTACCCTCGCTGGCGCCGGCGACGCCGAAGCTGGCCAATGTCTGAAGCCCGCCGTAGCGCAGCCAGCGGGGGCCGAATTTTTGCGGGTTATCGAGGAACCCCAACATCATTTCTTCGTGGTTGCCGGACAGGCAGATGATGTCGGGCCGGGCCTGTAGCATGGCCAGAACCTCGGCGCTGTGGTCGCCGCGGTCGATGTAGTCGCCGACACAGACGATCTGGCAATCGGGCACCTTGGCCAATGCGCGCTCCAACAGGTCGGCGCGCCCGTGCAGATCGCCAAGTGCGACAAAGGGTGCCTCGGGCGCGGGGGGCGCGAAGGGGGCTTTGGGCGTGATAAGCCCCTTGATCCAACTGCCCAGCATTTTGGCGCATTCATCCTGAAAGTGTTGCATTGGGACCGCAGTGCGGGACTAATTGCTATGCGTTTCCGCCGGTGATGTGAAGTCCTGTCACGGGCCTGTTATGCGGTTTGAAACATTTGGGTGGCTTTGTTTTGATGCACTACGGCAATAGATTGATCTGCGCAATTATTGTGGCGCTTGGGTGGGGCGGCGCTGTTCAGGCACAGACGTTGTCGACATATGGCACACCGGGTCTGATCGACATGCCGACGGCGCAGGTGCTTCCGGACGGCTATGTGGGGATCACGACCAGCCATTTTGGCAAGGTCAGCCGGAATACGTTGATGTTTCAGGTGCTGCCGCGTGTCTATGGGACGTTCCGGTATGCGATCCTTGATGATTTCGATCCCGGTGGCCCTCAGGATGGAACGCGGTTCGACCGCAGTTTCGACCTGCACTATCAAATTAGCGATGAAACCGCTCGTCTGCCCGGTCTGGCGGTGGGATTGCGCGATTTCGGCGGCACCGGGGTTTATTCCGGCGAATACCTTGTTGCGACCAAAACTTTCGGTTCAAAACTGCGGGTAACCGGCGGCATGGGGTGGGGGCGGTTGGCGCAACGCGGGTCGTTTTCCAACCCGCTTGGCGTGTTTTCGGATCGTTTCGAGAACCGGCCGAACGCGGCTGCCGGAGGCGACACCGGGCAGCTGGACTTTGGCTCGTGGTTTCGCGGTCCTGCTGCGCTTTTCGCCGGGGTTGAGTATCAGGCGACGGACAGGCTCAGCTTTCAGCTTGAGTATTCTTCGGATGCTTATGACCGTGAATCCCGCGTTGGCGTCATCGACATCAAGACCCCCATCAACGTCGGCATGAACTACACATACCCCAGCGGGTCGAACCTGCGCGCGTTTGTCATTGGCGGGTCCGAGATCGGCTTTCAATACAGCCTAGTGCTGAACCCGGCCAAGCGCCGCGCGCCGGGGGGCATGGATGCCGCGCCGGTGCCATTGGTGCCGCGCAGCCAGGCGGTGTTGTCAGGCTACGACCTGCGCCAGCCGGACGCCAAGGCACAGGCAGACCGGACGCTAGAGGCGCTTTTGGCCCAGGAGGGCATGGAGCTTCAGGCGTTCACCGTGAACGGTCGGCGTGCGCAGGTGCGGTTGCAGAACAACCGCTGGGACATCGAAGCACAGGCGGCTGGCCGTGCGGCGCGGGCGATGGCGGTGGCCCTGCCTGCGGATGTCGAGGTGTTCGACATCACATTCCAGACCAATGGCGTGGCCATCAGCACAATCACCGTCGCGCGCAGCGACATCGAGGAACTTCAGACAGATTACGATGGCGCCTGGACCACTTTGGCGCGGTCGCGCATCACCGATGCCGTGCCCGACGGACGTGCGGGCGAGCTTCCCGATGCCTTTCCGAAGTTCACTTTCGGGCTTGGCCCCTACCTTGCCCTTTCCCTCTTCGATCCCGACAGCCCGGTGCGCTATGACGTGGGGGCCGAACTGACGGCGGCCTATCGCCCCAGCCCCGGCCTGACCTTCGCGGGCACCTTCCGTTATCCGCTGGTCGGCAACATCGACGAGGCCACGCGGCGGTCCAACTCGGTCATCCAGCGTGTGCGCTCTGACGCTGCGCTTTACGCCATTGAATCAGAGTTTGAGATCAACAGGCTGACTGCCGAATACATGTTCCGCCCCGGCCAGGATCTGTTCGGGCGCGTCACCGTGGGCTATCTGGAAGACATGTACGGCGGCGTCTCGGGCGAGCTTTTGTGGTTCCCGGTCGCCAGCCGTCTGGCTCTGGGGATGGAGGTCAACTATGCCAAACAGCGTGATTTCGACATGCTGTTTGGGTTCCAGGATTACGATGTGCTGACGGGCCATGCCTCGGCCTATTACGATCTGGGCAACGGGTTCACCACGCAGGTGGACGTCGGGCGCTATCTGGCCAAGGATTGGGGGGCGACCTTTTCCGTGGACCGGGAATTCAACAACGGGTTCAAGATTGGCGCTTATTTCACGCTGACCGACGTGTCCTTTGACGATTTCGGCGAAGGCTCGTTCGACAAGGGCATCAAGGTCAGTATACCGCTGTCCTGGCTCACCGGTAAGCCGTCGCGCAAAACCGTGGACCGGACCATTCGGCCCGTGACCCGGGACGGCGGCGCGCGCCTGAACGTGGACAACCGGCTTTATAACGTGGTGCGTGACTATCGCGCGGACAAGCTGAGCGACGGTTGGGGGCGCTTTTACCGATGAAATCCTGGTTCCTGATCCCCGTTCTCGCCCTGCTGATCGGCTGTGGCACCTCGCAGGAAAACGATTCTCTCTTTGACCAGGCTTTGGGTGGACTGCGCGGCAGCGAATTCGTTCCGCGTTTTACCGCGCTGCTCAAAGCCGAGGCACCCGCTTTGCAGATCGGCTTTGTCGAACGTCAGGAGGGCGGCACGCTGCTGCTGGAACGGCGCGATGGCGGTTTCGACTACTGGCTGTCCCCCGACGGTGTGCAGATTATCCTGCAAAACGGTATGCTGCATGGCACGCGTGGTCTGGGCGAGGGGTTGCTTGCCTCGGAGCTCAGCCAGCCGCTGAGCCATGTGCGCGGGCTGACATCCGGCTATTCAGACCGGTTTCACACCTATCTCGATGGCAATGATCAGGCAGAAACACGCACCTATCGCTGCCTTTTCACGGTCGGCAAGCAAAGCGAAGTTGCGCTTCGCAGCAAGACCGTGCAAACCGTCCAGATGCGCGAAAACTGTCGCAGCCTGGATCAGGAATTTACAAATATCTATTGGGTCACGCCCGAAACGCGCCGCATCGTACAGTCCCGACAATGGGCTGGGCCGTTTGTTGGGGCGCTGTCGACACGGGTTGTCGAATAGGGACCGCACAAAGCAATAAGGAGACTGGGGTGTTGAAAAAACTTATCATGCTGGTGGCACTGACCGCCGTTGCGGGCTGTGGCGCGGTCTATCGGACGTCGTCGGTGGTGCCGGGGGTGGGTGATGGCACCAACGTCCGTGTCGTGCCATTGACCGCCGAAACCGTGGTGCAGGCCAACCGCGCACCCTTCGAACCCAAGACATTGCCCGCTGTGTTTTCGATGACAGCAGGCGGCGGCTCTGGTCTGCGCGGGGCCGGTGCGTTGCCCGAACCGACGTTCGACCTTGAATCGCGCCCCGGTGCATTGGCCCTGCGGGCGCCACCAGCGGCCAATCCGGGCGCTTATGAAATTGGCGTCGGTGATGTTGTCCTGTTGTCCACGCCCAGCACCGGATCGACGGTTGAACAGCTTTCCGGCCTTCTGGCCGCCCAGAACGCCCGCCAAGGGTATACCGTGCAGGATGACGGTTCGATCAACATTCCCAACGTCGGTCGCGTGCGCATTGCCGGGCTGACCATCGAAGACGCCGAGGCGGCGCTGTTCCAGAAACTGGTAGAGAACCAGTTTGACCCGACCTTCAGCCTGGAAATCGCCGAATTCAACTCGCGCAAGGTGTCGATCGGCGGCGCCGTGGGCACCCCTGGCGTGGTGCCGGTTTCGCTGACCCCGCTGTATCTGGGCGATGCGCTGGCCGCTGCGGGCGGTGTTTCGGTCGAGGATCAGGATTTTGCCTCGGTGCGTATCTACCGCGATGGCACGCTGTACCAGATCCCGCTGACCACCCTTTATGAACGCCCCGACCTGCTGCGCACCCGTCTGATCGACGGCGATGCGGTGTTCGTGGATACCGAATACGAACTGGGGCAGGCGCAAAGCTATTTTGAACAGCAAATCACCCTTGTTGGCGCACGCCAACAGGCCCGCGCGGCGGCCCTGAACGAATTGCAACTCGAAGTGGACCTGCGCCGCAGCGAGCTGAACGAGGCGCGCACCAACTACCAAAGCCGGATCGACCTTGGCGCCGATAATCGTGATTATGTTTACTTGACCGGTGAAGTCGGCAAGCAATCACGCTTTGCGCTGCCTTATGACCGCAAAGCCAACCTGGCCGATGCCATGTTCTCCGAAGCCAGCGGCGTGACGGTTGAAACCGGCGACGTCTCGCAGATCTATGTCCTGCGCGCCTCTTCGGACCCGCGCGAGTTCGGCGCAGTCACCGCCTGGCACCTCGACACCCGCAATGCGGCCAACTACGCGCTAAGCACCCGTTTCGAACTGCGCCCCGACGACATCGTCTTTATCGCGCAACAGCCCATCACCAAATGGAACCGCGCCGTGGCGCAGCTTGTGCCGTCGCTGATTAACATTACACGTGCGGCAAGTGATTAAGGCGGCGTAACTTGATTTAACGGTAATGCGGCCCTGAATGCTTCGCCTATATTTGGCCCGTGGTGTGACAGATGCGGGCGTGCATACCGCTTCCGCATCGGGTGCTCGCACAGTGTGAATCGCCCCGGGTTTGTCGGAGACCATCAAATTTAAGTAGGGATGATGGTCTTCGACAAAGTGCAAAATGGCACATCGTTACCCGCCTTAGGTCCGCGCCCGCGCGGACCTTAAATCTTGCCGCGCAGGCGATAGCTCACACCCTCAGGACAATATTCGATGTTTCCGGCGCCAAAGAAATAGCCCGGTCCAACCTGATGAAGCAGTTGAGAGCCAAACCCGCGCGAAGACGGCGGGCTGACGGTTGGTCCGCCGCTCTCCTGCCAATCAAGCGTGAATTGTCCGTCGTCCGCGCAGTTCCAGCAGATGCTGACGCGACCTTCTTGCAGGGACAGGGCACCATATTTGAGCGCGTTGGTTGCCAGTTCGAACAGGATCAGCGACAGGCCAAGGGCTTGATCCGGTGCCAAAACAATCGGCGGACCCGTGAGAGAGAGCCGCTCGTCGTGATCCAGGTGCGCAGTCAGGGAACGATTGATCACCTCGGTAATGTGAATCGCCGCGTCCGCTTGCAGCAATTGTTGGGCCTCTCCAAGCGCCCTGATCCGCGCCGCCACGGTTTCACGCGCGTGCTTCAGGTCCGGCGAAGCGCGCAGGCTGGACGAGACGACAGAGGATGTAACAGCAAGCATGTTCTTCATGCGATGGGACAACTCTGTCCGCATAGCATCCTGAAGCGCCCGTCCCTCGACATTCTGGGTTTCGTCGAGAGCAACATTGATCATCCCGCAAATCGTACCGTCATCGTCGTGAAGCGGGCTGTAGGAAAATGTCCAATAGGTTTGCTCATCATAGCCATTTCGCGTCATGGTGAGCGGCAGTTCCTTGAAAAATGTCCCCTCACCGTCCAGTGCCTTTTCGACGAATGGCAGGATATCTTCCCAAACGTCCGGCCACACCACTTTGGCAGGTTTGCCAAGCGCATCGGACTGGCGCGCCCCGAGGATGGGGGCATATGCGTCGTTGTAAAGCAGCGTCATGTCCGGACCCCAGAAAATGCAGGACGCATGCTGTTGGCCAAGCATTATGCGCACCGCTGAAAGCAGCGATACCGGCCAGGTCTGGATTGGGCCCAACGGCGTCGTGCGCCAATCGAACGCAGAAATATGACGCGCCATCAAGCCGGTGCCGATCACCGGCAAGGATTGTTCAGAAGGCCGTAGGTCGTGTGACATTTTTCCAGCCATTTCATGTGACAACGTCCCGTTTTATCCGCATTTTCGACCGGTTGAAAAGGCACTTTCTAAGGCCTTCTTTTTCCGCCGCGAAGCGTGCCGCATCAGTCTGCCGAGCGGCGCACGCTAGGTGTTTGTTCCCACGGCTTGACGGTGCGGTCCTTTCTTCGAAATGGAAGGGAGCATTAAGGGACAAGTCCGTCACGACCACGCCCGCCGTCAGAGTGGCGATTTGCCATTTTGCTTTTTTGTCGGTGACCATCATCCCTACTTACGTTGACGGTCTGCGACAAACCCGGGGCGGTTCAGATTTCTGGCGCTCCTTACCTTGCCGGATCAGGTCGGCCGGCTAGGTTAAGAGGTCACGTTTCCACCGCAAATCCCGTTAAAGGCGAGGTCCGATGCCATTTCCAGCAGCGATTGCAGTTCTGTTCCGCCGGGTTGAAGCCGCCACCTTGATCGTCATTCTGGTCATCGGTGCAGCACTCTGGGCCTTTGTCGCCCTCGCCGCCGAGATGCTGGAGGGTGATTTGCATGCCTTTGATCAGGCGGTTCTGCTGGCGCTGCGCACGCCGGGCGATACGGCAAACCCGATCGGGGGACGCGGTCTGGAAATCGCAATGCGCGATATCACGGCGCTTGGGGGTGTTACGGTTCTGACGCTCATAACGGCCCTGGTGCTGATCTTTCTGATCTTGCAGCGCCAGCGTGCCACAGCGATGTTCCTTGGCGTCGCGATCCTTGGGGGGCAGATGCTGTCACATCTGATGAAATCCAGTTTTTCGCGGCCACGTCCCGATCTTGTGCCGCATGGTGTCGATGTGGCAACCGCGTCTTTCCCCTCGGGGCATTCGATGATGGCCGCGGTCACCTATTTGACGCTGGCCGTGATTTTGGCGCGGGCAGAGAAAAAGACCAGCATAAGGGCGTTTTATATCGTGACCGCTGCGTTCATCGCCATCTTGGTCGGCATCAGTCGCGTCTACCTGGGTGTCCATTGGCCGTCTGACGTTCTGGCAGGCTGGTCACTTGGCGCGGCATGGGCGCTGACGGTCTGGATTGTGGCGCGCATGATGGCGCGCCGGGGCCAGATCGAGCCGGATCGGCAGGGGTAGTTTCACCGCGGCGCTGGGACAGGAGCTGGCCGTTTCAGAAATGGGTCAACGCCTCGTAAATTCAACACATCACGAAAACTGGCCCACTCCTAAAATCTCACTGACACGCAGGCAGCGCAGACTGGCCAATCTGTCTCAGGCGAATACCAGCGATCCGATGGGGTTGCCGTCCAGCATCATCCGGCGCAACGCGCCGTAGATCGCGATGTTCTCTTCGATTTCCTGCGCGTTCATATCCAGCGAGAGTGTCGCCCGGGCCTCGTTTTCAAGACCGGCCAGACCGTAAACCAGCGCCAGGTTATCGCGGACATGGGGGGCGGCGTTCGGGTCGCGCACCAGCTCCTGAAGAATGCTGATCGCCTTGGCCGAGTTGTTCGTCAAAGCGAGGGACAGCGCGTAGTTGCTGCGCAGGATGAAGTTGGTGGGATAGATCGACAGGCCGTCCTGATAGACCTTTTGCGCTTTGAGGTGTTGGGACATTGTATCAAGGGCAACGCCCTTGCCAGTGATGGCCGAGATGTTCTTGCCGTTAATGCGCAATGCCTTGTCGTAATACTTGACCGCTTCGTCGGGGCGTTTTTGCGACAGGCTTACCCGGCCGAGAATGTTCAACACGTCGTCATTGCCGGGCGCCAGTTCGTGCGCGCGCAGCAACACGGTTTCGGCGCGCCCGTGCTGACCCATCCGCGAATAACTGTCCCCTGCCCCTTTCAGCGCGGCCACGGAATCCGGGTCACTCGCCAGTACCTTTTCGTACAGCCGCGCCGCATTCACGTGATCGCCCGATTCTGCCGTGGCCTGGGCCAGACGCAGCGTGCTGGAAACGGCCTCGGGGCGGTCGTTCGGATTGCCTTCCTGAGCGGTCGGCACAGAACAGGCGGAGAGGCTGACAACGGCAACCAGCAAACAGACGCAACGGATGTGGGAAAGCAGAGAGGTCAATTTAGGCTCCGTTCGGAATATGTAGGAAAGTATACAGGCAGCGCGGTCATCGAACCAGTACGATCCGCCCGCAGTGGGCTTTGTGAAGGGTCAGGTCCGCCTCGCCGACACCGATGCCAAGTGTCTTGAGTACAGAGTCGAGCAGGCCGTCAACCGGCAACAGAACAGCAGACAGGACGGGGGTCAGCAGGTTCGTGACAAGGGAAAGCGCACTGTCCAGTGCAGTGACAACATTGCCCAGCAGCAAATTGATCACGCCCTCTTTGGGGGCCAGACGTATCTGGGCATTGGCCACAAGCGTGCTTACAGCCGACGTCAGCAGCCCCCCGGAACCATAGGTCTTGGTCGTGCCTTCTTCGACACGGGTGAAGGTTGTTTCAGACACTTCGGACACGCCGACGGATGCATGGGATTTCACCATAACATCCGTGCCAAGATTGATTGGAAGGCCCAGCAGGCTTGTGACGCCGATGTTCAGCCCCAGCAGCTTGGCGTCTGTCAAGTCGTTCTGATCCAGCGGTGTGGTTTTGTCCTCGAACGTGGGGGCGGGAAAGTTGCCCAGGAACAGTTCGGCCACATGTGTGCCTGTCACCCCCGTCAGCGGGTCGGTGCCGGTGTCAAAGGTGGCCAGCGGCTCAGTGTCGCCTGCCCCGCAATCCAGCCCTGTCAGGGTTGCCGTTGCGCTGGCGATTTCCAGATAGACCGGCAGTTCGACCGAAACGATGTTCAGCGTCGTCGAAATGCCGGACAGGATATTGGTATCAAATGTCAGGTCCAACTTCAGACGTACCTGCGCGGTGTGGGCTGTGGCGCCCTGTTCGGCAAATGTGATCCAGGCCGGGCGTTCCCCCACAATCAGTTGCAAATTGGTAGAGGTCAGATTTGGAATACCCAGATCAAGCGGGGTTTCGATAAAGTGGTTCGCGGTGATCACATCGACAGATGACATCAACACATCCAGCGCGGAAACCGTAACCGTGGGCAAAACATCACCCATCTGAATGCCCACGTCATCGCCGTCGATTGCGATCATCCTTTCGGCATCAACCGTGGCACCTGTGGCCGATGCCAGGATCGCATCCAGAACCGCGGTTGATCCCTGAACAGCCCCCGTGTCCAGAAGCGCACCCGCGATGTCCAGCAGTTCAATGTCACTGGTCAGCAGCTCTTCATATGTCAGCGCGGTCAGACCGGCGCGTGTGGCCAGCGCATCCGAAAAGGTCAAAAGGTCGACATCGGCATCTGCCAGCGCTTCGTAGTCCAGAACGGACAGTGACAGCGTGCTGCCTGTGGCCTCGGACAGCAGTGCATTCAGCAGCCCGGCGTCCAGTGAAAGCAAGCGCGACCCCAGGCTGAAAGACGCCAGATCAAACCGCGCGGCTGTCGCGGTGGCGCCCAGTTGGGTTGTGTTCTGTTGCAGGAAGGTGCGCGCGAAATACAGTGGGGCCGCTTCCTGCAACCGGACGGTCGCTGCATTGACGTCCGGTGCGGTCAGTTCGCGGTCGGTCAGCCGTTCATCAATCGCGACCGAGATGTCGCGTTGGTAATGACCAAAAGTGACGCTTGTCATCGCGTCTTCGCCCAGCCCGTTGCCCAGCACGGTCACAAGGGCGTGGTCGGCTGGTTCATCGCGCAGGTTGTTCACGGCGCTGATTGCCGCAAGGTCCGCGCGGGTTTGCAGCGTTTTCTGCCGGAAATACAGCGAACTGAGATCGACGCCCAGGGCGACAAAGCCCAGCATGACGGTCAACACCAAGGCGAAAATGATGATGACGGCGCCCCGTTCGTCGGCCCAGAACGCCAGAAGCTTGTCCTTAATACGCAAGGTAGCTGCTCCGTGTCAGGGTCGAGACATCAAAGCCGACAAAACCGCCTGCCAGATCCACGGCAGAGCCTTGAAGGTCGTAAGACAATGACACCTCTATGCCGTGTGGCTCTGACGCCGACAGCATGGTGATGGTTTCGACGACCTTGTCCGGCCCCAGAAAGGTAAAGCGTGCGCCTGCGTTGGTGATGAATGTTTCGGCAAGTGTCCTGCGCTCGGCTTCGGTGATCCCCATGGCAGAGGAACGCGCGGCTTCTGCGGCCAGTTGTTGCAGGCTGTTGGCGATGGCAAAGTACTGGCCGAAGCAGATGATCCCAAAGATCATGGTCAGCAAGATGGGAAGGACCAGCACGAATTCGACGGCCGTGGCACCGCTTTCGTCCCTGATGAAGGCCCGCGTGAGACGTGTCATCCGAACCCTCCGTCCATGATGTTGTCGAGAATGCTCAGGACCGCGGGGCCGATCAGGACGATGAACAACGGGGGCATGATGAATAGGATCAGCGGGACGGTCATCAGGGCGGGTGCGCGGCCGGCCTGTTCCTCGATCTTCAGCAATCGGCCTGCGCGTTCGTCGCGCATCAGGGTACGCATGGCCCCTGCAAAGGGGGTGCCGTAGCGTTCGGCCTGTATCAGCGCGTTGGAAAAGATGGTGATTTCGGTCATCGGCAGGCGCGTGCTGAAATTGCGCCATGCGGTGTCGCGGTTGGGCAGGATGCTGAGTTCGATCACCAGTTGGTGCAACTCGGTGGCCAGCGGTGGGCAGAAGGCGCGAATTTCGGTCGCCACACGGCTGAGCGAAGGATTGGCGCTAAGCCCGGATTCGCTGGCGATCACCAACAGTTCCAGCATGTCGGGAAAGCTGCGGCGCACCTGTTTGAAACGCCGGTTGCGCAGATGCGTCAGGATAATGTCCGGCGCCATGGACAGGCCAAGGGCCACACCACAGGACCAGATCAGGACCACCCACCAGCGCGTCGTTTCATCGCGGGCGATGGCGAACCACAGTACGGTCAACAGCAGTCCGGCGACGGGCAGAACCAGCTTGAGAAACGCGTGGACCAGTACCGCGTCGCGGCTGCGAAATCCTGCGGCGCGCAGCAAGGCGGCAGAAGCTTCGGCTTCGCCGCCGCGCATGACCGAGACCCGTTCCAGCGTCAGTTGCGCAACACGGCGGAAGATCTGGCCGATACGCTGGGCCATGGTCCGGCGGGCAGCGGTGCTGCGCACGGGCAACCGCCCCAAGGTGCGTCCGATCCGGGCGGCGCGGGCGTTGCGGTCAACAAGGTTCAGCACCAAAAGCTGAAGCGCGGTCAGCACAGGCACGGCAAGGGCGATTTGCAAAAGGATGGGCGGAATATCAAACATCTATGCGTGACAGTCTGTACATGCTGAAAATGCCCATACCCAGGCTGGCCAAAGCGGCCATCGCCATGATCTGCCCGCGCGGGTCCGTGATCAGCGGGTTCAGATATCCGGGGTTCATGAAATAGAGCGTCGCTGCGACCACGAATGGCAGGCTGGACAGGATCACCGCGCTGACCCGGATCTCGGCCGTCATCGCCGCGGCCTTCTTGCGCAGCTTTTTGCGGTCGCGCAGCAGTTCGGCAAGGTTTTCCAGCGTCTCGACCAGATTGCCGCCCGTCTCGGCCTGCAAGCTGGTGGCCACGGTGACGAAATGCGCCTCGGGCGAGCCGATCCGCTCTGCCATTCCGGTCAACGCGCGGATCAAAGGCACGCCCAGCTTCAGCTCTTCGCAGCAGCGTCTGAATTCTTCTTGCGCGATGCCTGACGCGTGTTGGGCAACAACCGTAAGGGCGGCTGGTATCGGCTGCCCTGCCCGCAGGCCACGGGCAAGGATGTCCAGGCAGTCGGGCAATGCCTCGTTGAATTGCCGCACCCGACGTGCGCTCAGAATGTTGAGGAAAATGTTAAACACAAGCCAGCCAGCGCCTGCCCCGACGGCCAGAGCCAGCGGCAGGGGAAACAGCCCGACGCCCCAAATGCCCAAAGCCGCGCCGCCGGCAATCAGCGCGATTACAGCGACGGCGGCGGCGGCTGTGATTTCGATCCCGGCTTCTTTCAGGCGCACCTCAAGCAGACCCATGATCCCACCGCGCGTGCGGCGAAGCCCACCCTTTTCGGCGGTCTGAACCGCCTCGATCCGGCGCATGACCCGTGCCGAAGGTCTGTCGGGGTGATCGGTGCTGAACCGGACCAGGCGCGCGCGGCGGATGCGGCGGGACCGGTCCAGCAAAAGAATTCCGGTGAACCCCAAACAGGTGCAGATCAGAAAGGTCAGCACGAAATATAGGGTGACGGGGCTCATCCGTTGCCCACCAGAATGTCGCGGATGGCATCGTCCAGCCCGTGCTCTTTCGCGCGGTCGATAAAATGCGGCATGGCGCGCGAGCTTTGGAATTCTCCGACGATGTCTTCACCGACCCGCCCGTCGGCGCGTTTGAACACGAACAGCTCTTGCATGCTGATGGTGTTGCCTTCCATGCCCACGACTTCGGCGATCGAGGTCACCCGCCGGACGCCGTCGTGCATCCGCGAAATCTGGACAACCAAGTGCAGTGCCTCTTTCAACTGGTCGCGGACAAAGCCGGTCGACAGTTGCACCCCCGACATCGCAATCAGGTTCTCCATCCGCGTCAGTGCCTCGCGCGGGGTGTTGGCGTGCAGCGTGCTCATCGACCCGTCGTGGCCGGTGTTCATGGCTTGCAGCATGTCCAGCGCCTCGTCGCTGCGCACTTCGCCGATGATGATCCGGTCGGGCCGCATCCGCAGGGCGTTGCGGAACAGGTGCCGCATGGTGATCTCGCCCGTGCCTTCCAGCGTGGGCGGGCGCGTTTCCAGCCGCACCACGTGGGGCTGTTGCAAGCGCAGCTCGGCGGCATCCTCGATGGTGACGATGCGCTCGTTCGCTGGAATTTCGCGCGACACGGCATTCAACATCGTCGTCTTGCCGGCACCGGTGCCGCCCGAGAACAGGATGTTCAGCCGCAGGTAGGCGGCGATGCGCAGCAGCTCGGCCATCTGTGGCGACAAGGTGTTGCGGCTGGCCAGATCCGCCAGCGTCAGATCCTCTTTGGGAAATTTGCGGATCGTGATGGTCGGCCCGTCCACCGCCAGCGGCGGAATGGTCACGTTGATCCGGCTGCCGTCCGCCAGTCGCGTATCGACCAGCGGCGTGCTTTCGTCGACGCGGCGGCCGGCGGCCGACACGATTCGGCTGGCGATGTTCATCACATGCTGGTCGTCGCGGAACGACACGTCCGTCAGCTCCAGCTTGCCGCTGCGTTCGACATAGACCTTTTGCGCCCCGTTCACCAGAATGTCCGAGACATCGTCGTCGGCCAGCAGGCGTTCCAGCGGGCCGAACCCCATCATGTCGTCAACCACATAGCCCACCAGATCGGCGCTTTCGGCGCCGTTCAGTTCCAGCTTTTGCTTGGCGCAAATGCTGAGGACCGCGTCGCGGATGGTGTCACGCTGTGCCTCTACGGGCAGTGCGGACAGGGCCTGAAGGTCCAGCAATGTCAGGGCCTCGGGCAGTATCTGTCGGCTGAGCGCGTTCAGACGCCTGGCAAATCCGGGCATATAGCTGGTTTTGGCAATGCGTTCGTTTGTGAGCTTCTGCGACAGGGTGTCGGCCTGTGCGAGAGGGGCAAAATGCTGCAACAGCTCGCGCTGCATTTCGCGCGGTACGGTCTGGCCGGTGTGCGCCTCGTGCCAGTCAATCGCGCTGCTGATCTCGTGCAGCCCCACGGGACCGCCATCCAGCGCAAGCTGGGACAGCCGCTCTTCGATGCTTGTGCGCAAGCGGATGAGGTTGTTCAGGGGCAGAACCACGCCTTCAGACATGGGGCGTTACCTTCTTTCTGCGCCAGAAACCGCGTTTGGCGTCGACGGGCTGCGCCGTGGTGTTTTCCAGTCGCGTCAGCAACTTTCCGACCGCTCTGGCATAGGTGCCGCGTGCCGACAGCCTTTGCAGGGGCTTGCCCTTGACCGAAGCCCGCGCCAGATCGGCGGCACAGTCCGGCAGGGTCAGGTCGATCTCGCGGCCCAGGGCGGTGGAAATCTCGGATTTGCGCAAGCCTGCATCCCGTCGTGTCTGTGACATGACACAGGAAATACGCGGCCCGTTTGCCCTGTCGCCGATCCGGTGCAGCAACCGGCTGGCGCTGCGGATTGATCCGAACCCCGGTCCCAGGACCAGAACCAGTTCGTCCAGATCATCGGCCAGCCCGGGGTTTTGCGCCAGCACCGTCCGGGGCAGGTCGACGACCACGGTGGGATAGTCTGCCTTGATCTTTTGCAACAGCGCCGGAAGGCCGGCCTCGTATTCCGGCAAACGACCCGCTTCGTTGGCTTCGGCCGAATAAACCGCGAGCCCCATAAGCGGCAAGGACATCGTTGCATTCAAAAACGTGCCGTCCACGCGTTCGGGCGCCAGCAGCGCCTCAAGCAGGCCCGGCGTGGTGTCGATATCAAGATCAACCGCCAAAGACCCAAAGCTAAGGTCCGCATCTATCAAAGCGACATTGCCGTGATTGTCGCGTGCCAGTGTGCCCGCATTGGCACGATCCAGAAAGCCGACCGCCAAATTGGTCGCCAGAACACTGGCGCCGACCCCACCGGTGACACCGCAAATGCCGATCACCCGCGAACTGGCCGCTGTCGGTGTCCGCGTCACCTGTGTTTGCCCCAGCCCCAGAGCCACCTGAGTGTCAGGTTCGACCGGCAGCACCAGATAGTCGCGCGCGCCTGCGCTGATATAGCTTCTGTAGGTTTCCACGTCATTCTGGCGGCCCAACAGGATCACCTTGACCCCTTCGGCGGTCAGCTCGGCGATCTCTGCCAGATTGGCCGCCTTGTCCCCGGACCCCAGTTCCGCCACCAGAATATCGCCAAAGCTTGTCATACCCGCCAGACGCGCCGCCGTGGACAGCGTGCCGGAGTGATAGTTGACAACACCATCGCGTCCGATCTGGCGCTGGATCAGGTCAAGGGCTGCTTTGGCATCCGTGGAATTGATGAAAGCCTCGACCTTTATGGCGGTGTTGCGGGTCAGGACTGTGATCAGGGGGCGGTTCACATCACTCTCCTTGGTCGGGCGTCCAACGCGGCGCCGTTCTGGCAGTTTCCGCCGGGGCCAGAACGTCGCCGGGTTCGTGGATCATCACGGCAAGATTGATGGCGTTCGCACAGCCCAGATCCTCGACACCCGGCTGGCAATCGACCTGAACACCCTTGGCCCGGACGACACGGATCAGGCCGGTTTGTTGACGCACGGTGGGATATGGCGAAAAGCTTTGGTCCATCCCGATGCGAATACGCGACGGAACGCGCGCAAACACCGCGTGCATCGTCTGGACGCGCTGCGTGTCGGTCTTGGGCGATCCGCTGGTGGGAATGGTTACGATCACCGCGTCGCCCCCGCGCAGCGCATGACGGGCCAGAAAGCTGTTGATCGCGGCACGTTCCGACCCCGACAGGGACGGCGATTTGGCCGCAAAGCGGTATTGATGCTGTGCCTCGACATAGGGCGCGGACAGCCTGTCAACGACACCGACGGTTGGCTGGGGCGTACTGCACGCCGACAGGACGGTGCTTGCGGCAAGCAGGGCGGTTGCGACGGCACGAAGGGGAAATTGCATGCTCATTGAAGAAGAAGCCCCGCTTTTCCGTTGATGCCCTTGACCGAAACCGTCGCGCGGCCGTCGTCAGGTGTGCCAAAGGTCAACTCGCCTGCGATGGCGCGGCTTACGCGGTCCGCAGGTGCGAATCTGTCCAGCGGCGTCTTGAACTTGCCCGGCGCACCCGGGGTCACCAGATAGGGGGTGACGATGATGACAAGCTCGGTCTCGCCCTTCTGGAAGCTGGTAGAGCGGAACAGCGCCCCCAAAAGGGGGATCTCGCCCAGTCCGGGGATCTGTTTGATGTTCTGTTGCGATGTCGCCTTGAACAGCCCCGCAATCGCAAAGCTCTGGCCGCTGCTGACCTCGATCGTCGTGGCGGCACTGCGTTCGAGGATCAGGGGCAGGTTCTGCAGGTCTGTCGTGCTGCCCTTGGAGAAATCCAGTTCGCGGATCTTTGTGTTTACGACCAGCTTGATCTTGTCCGAGCGTTGCACCTCGGGTTCGAAATCCAGCTCGACGCCAAAGGGTTCAAAGACCACGCGCACCTCGCCATCACCTGCCTGGGTTTGATAGGGGAACCGCCCGCCGGCCAGGAAGGACGCCTTGTCACCCGAACGCGCGGTCAGGTTCGGCTCGGACAGGATGGTCACAAGACCCTCGTTCATCAATGCTTCGAGCGTCACACCCTGAAGCGAGCTGCCGACGTTGAACTGCGACGACAGCGAATAGCCCCCCGCCACCGACGTACCGCCGGTCAGCCCGTTGCCTGACAGCGATGTCCAGTCTGTGCCCAGATCCTCGGTCACGGTGCGTGAAACCTCGGCGATCTTGACCTGAAGGTTGACCTGCGGCGGGGTGTTCAGCGACAGCCCGTTGACGACCGGCACCGCATCACCCGCCAGACGTTGCACGACATTTTGAACCTGTTCCGCGTCGCTGATGGTGCCGACACGACCGGTCAGGACCAGCGCGCCATCAACTTCAAGAACCGAAAACGATCCACCCTGAACCGATGCATGGGCGGCGCTGTTCAACGCTTTGACATTTGTTGAAACCTTGACCGAGCTGGCGACAGACACGTCGTCATTTGCGTCAATCACGAACAGGGTCGTTTCGCCCATGGCCTTGCCGTAAATGTAAAGAAGGTTTGGCGATTTGATCTCGACGTCCGCGATCTCGGGGTCGGCCAGAAACACCGTTTGCGACGGGGTATCAAGCTTCAGCAGCTTGCCTTCGCCTGCAAACAGGCTGACGGGGCGGCCGGTGGCTTCGATCATTGTCTGTGCGGGCATCGGGGTGGGCAACGCCGTGGCACCGAAGCCGAAAAGGAAAATCGTCAGATACTTGGAGGGTGAGGGCAGCACTCTTAAAAGCATGGGGGTCCTAGTTAAAATTGGCTACGGATTGGCACCTGCCGCAGCTGGAGGACGATTCTGCGCGATCGGCTCTTGCGCCGATATGATCTGATCCTTGCGGCCGGAATTGCCGCGAATGATACTGACGCTGGGCGGCGTGGGCGATGGTGCAGCACGTTGTGCCGGAACACCGGAAATCTGGGTGGACAGCATGGGCGCATCGTCGGCGATGACCGGCATATCGTCGTCATTCTGATCGCCGAGCACCAGGATAAGATCCCCGGTATGTTTGGCCAGCGTCAGCATTTTCGCGCCCTCGGGGTGCAGTTCCAAGGTGATCGTGCGCGGCAAGGCCGTGCTGGATTGTCCGGCCGGCTGATCGGTGCCAATCACGCGCACATTGCGCAAAACCGTGCGGACGGCGCGGACACCTTCCGAACTGTTGTAGGACACCATCACATCAATCTTGTCCCCCGTGCCAATAAGCCCCGCAACGGCTGTTTCACCGCTTACGGGCAGGGCGATGGCGCGCATACCCGGTCTGAGAGAGTCCGCGGGACCAACCGGTTCGGGGGCCGCGACGATTGGATCGGGAACAACCTTAACGGGTATTTCTTTCGCGGGGACAAGGTCCGCTTTGACAAAAGGCGTGCCGCCGGGAATGATCCGATTGGCGGTTGCCTTGATTAAAACGGCCCTGTTTTCCGGGGTGTCGATAATAAGCTCTTTCCCGGCCTGTTCTGTTTCTATTTCCACCGGTATTAGAATATCTGCGGAAATAGACGTCCCCAATTCTATTGTTTGATTTGAGAACAAATAGGCCTCTTTTGGCACAACAGGAACAACCGTTGCAGCGACCGCTTTGGGGGGCGTTGGTTCAGGCGTATTGTTCGCCTGAACGCCGACCCACGCGACACCGGAAGCGATAGCAAAGGAGATCAATATCACAGCAAAAGTGCGCATTTAGATCACCATCAGTTGTTGAGGCTCATTCAGGGATAGTGATTCCCGCATCCGTAAACTCGGTACTTACTGTCGTGAAGCCCGTGTTAATCTGAATGCCAAGCCCTGCGACTGTTCCAACAATCACCGCCGCAACCAAAGCCGCAAACAGACCGTATTCAATTGCTGTCGCGCCATCTTCGTCGCGCGCAAATCTTTTCAGGAATTTAAAAGTCTTCATGATCATTAATCCTTACTCTTTAGGTTTCTTTAAATGACCGGCTCGTCATTTTGCAGATCATTATATGTCGGCGGCGATCCGCCTATACCCATGTAGCGCACAACCTAAGCGGTCTCGCAACAACTAATGAGAACAACTTAACGGAATTTTAACTTTAGTAGATACTTTCACTGAATGGTGGCAGTACTGCTACATTAATAAGTATATTAAGCATTATACTAAAGTGGTGTACTATATCTTTAAGTATGTACAAGGATCGCCCTCGAGCAGTGCGATTATGCGAAACGGATTCATTTTCGAACCGCATCCGCTGCCCGGCAGCGTCTGTCTACATGCGCGAGAGGTGAGATGCCGAACCCGTGTTGTCGCCGAAATGCGGACCCGCCCCTTAGAACGCTCGCACGAAGAAGGGCAGCCCAGAGATTTCTGGCTGAGGGTGGAAACAGCCAAATGCCACGTTTAGCTGTCAATGTTGTCCAATATGGCCTTTGTGTTCGGCATCCGCGCCAACGAGTTCGCTATGCGTTCACGCCACCGTGGGCCAACCTTTAACGCGGCAGCGTAGGCCCCGGACAAGTCATCAGGCCGGTCCTCGGCCAGGGCTTCGATCAGAAACGCAGCCTGTTCCCTGTCCTTCGACGCCTTGAGGCTGCCCGACCCGTCGCGCCGCCGGTCGGCAACGATCAGCTTGTGAATCGCAAATCGCTCGGGCCGGGGCACTTGAACAAGTACGCCCGACCGATAGAGAGCCGCGGCATGGATCGGTTCCGCGATCAGGAAGTTGAGGTAATTCAGCGCCTGCGCGTTGACCCCTAACGCTGGCAAGTCGCGGATGGATTCATCTCCAAATGCAGGTGTCAGGAACTCTACCAATTGACCACTGCCACCTTGCACCCACCGCCATGTGCGCCCCCGTTCCAGTCCCGGCACTGGGGCAAATTTCAGCTCCGAGAATGTCTCGGTCAGGCCCGGATCGACCTGGTCCTCCAAGGCGACGCTGAGTTTTTCAAACTGGGCAATGTCGATGTCGCCGGTGTTTGCCATTCCCCCCAAGGGCAGACGAATGCCAAGTTCGCCTTCATACAGCCGAAACGCATTTGTCCCGATGATGGTGCCGCCCAGCCGAAATGTCCCGGCCGCCGCCATGGCGGACAGGATGGACCCCGTCGCACGGTCGGTCGGCGTCAAACCCTCTGCACGCAACAGCCGGACCAGCCGCGACCGCACGGCCTGCCGTTCTTTGGCTGTCTCACGCAGTTCCTCGATACGATCAATGCGCGCGCGCATCTCGTCGGTGTCTTCGCCAATATAGATGAAACGCATCTCGGTTCCGATGCGACGCGGCGCATACCAATAGGCTTTGTCACCGCGCCGTTTCAGTGTCGGCTTGCCGGTGACACCGGACAGGGCGTCGTCCTTCAGAAGCCTTACCAGATCGGTATACGCGCTCATTGCAATGCTGCTAAGGGGGGTCATGCCTATCGTTTCCAAGTTTTGCTAGGCACGGATATACCTATCAAAAAGATAAATTGCTAGGCATAAAGCCTCCGACCGCAACACTGGCTTGGCAACGGCCAATCCATCCGGCGCCAATCCGGTGAACCTTGGGATCTGTTCCGGAAGCGGTCCAAAGCAGCACTTCGGTCAGACCTTTGTCAGGCGACCCGGGGCGGCGAGACTGCTTCTTGGCGCAGTCGCGTGGGCAAGGGGTTATGCTTTGATCCGTTGACCTGTTTTGACCGACGGCGGGGAAAGAAGGCGGGGGCACTTGTTCGTCTGCACCCTGCCCGTTCCATCAAACCATTATCCAAACGCCAGCTTCGGCCCCCGATGCCCGCAGGCCGGGGCCGCTGCTCTAGTTCGTATAGTATTTGGCGCCATACCCGGCGTATGCGCCATAGGTCCCGCCATAGCCGTAGCGTTTCATACCCTTCGCGCTGATCTGGCTCAGCACAAGGCCGGTGATCCGCTGGCCCGAGTTGTGGAACATCCGCAGGGCTTCTTCGACCTGGGGTTTGCTGGTCTGGTCCCATTGAACCGTAAAGACAATCGCATCGGCGACTTCGGCGATGATGCGGGCATCGGGCACGACCAGGACGGGCGGCGTGTCGATGATGATCATGTCATAGCTGGCGCGCGCCTCGTCGATCAGGGCCCGGAAACGATCCGACGCAAAAAGGTCGGCGGCGTTTGTGCTTGATTTTTCACCGCCCAGAATGTCCGCGCCAAAATCAGGGGTGCGATGCACCGCCTCTTCCAGCGTCAGTTCACCGCTCAGCACCGAAACGATGCCCTTTTCCGGCATGTTCGCGAAATACTGGTGCAATGTGCGGCGGCGGATATCGCCCTCGACCAGCAGCACGCGTTTGCCCAGCCCCAGAAGGTTCTGCGCAAGGGCAAGTGAATTGGTCGTTTTGCCTTCACCGGGTACGGAGGACGTTGAGATAACCACCTTTGGCGGGTTGTCCACATTCGACAACATCAGCGATGTCCGCAGGTTGCGCACCGCTTCGGCGGCGGCAGAGGTTGGTTTGTCGTGCAGATATTGCAGCACCTTCGTCCGCGATCCGGCTGGCATCGCAGGGATCTGGCCCAGCACGGTATAGCCGGTGGTGCCTTCCAGCTCGCGCGCCGTGCGGAAGCTGTTGTTGCGCATTTCGCGCAGCAGGATCAGGCCGACGCTGAGCATCAGCCCAAGGATTGCCGACATGGCAAGGATCAGCGATTTGCGCGGTGCAGAAGGGACGTTCGGGACGACAGCGTCGGACAGGATGCGGCTGTCCGCCTGTTGAATGCCCTGTTGGGCAGATGTCTCGTTCAGGCGCGACAGGAAATATTCGTACAGCACGCGCGTGGCCTCGGCCTCGCGGGTGAGCTGTTGGAGGGTAATCAGATCTTCGCCCTGTTTGGCAACCTGCCGGTTCAACTCGGCTTCGGAGTTGCGCAAAGCCTCAAGCTGTTGATCCGCACGTATCAGGTCCTGCTGGTTGCGCTGAAGAACAATCTGCAAGCGCGTGTCAAAGGCGGTGGCCATATCCGGGTCTGTTTCTGCCCGTGGCAGCAAACGTGTCAGCGTGGCGTCATTGGAAATCTCGGCCTGCGCCGCTCGGTCTTCAGCGGACTCAAGCGTTGCGATGCGTGCAGCCAGTGCGGCGCGGCTGGCTTCGGCGGATGCAATCCGGTCACGCAGCTCCTTGATCTGCCGTTCAAGCGCGCGCAGCCCTTCGACAGAGACAAGTTCGGTCGAGGCATTGAATTCCGACGCTTTCGCTTCGGCGGTCTCAAGCTTGCCCTGAAGCGCCGCAACCCGCTCGCTCAGCCAGATGGTCGCCTGTTCGGTGGCCTCGAATTTCACTTCGATCTGGTTCAGGATGTAGAGGTCAACGATGGTATCCGCGATCAAGGCGGATTTCCGGGCGCTTTCGGTTTCGACTGTGACCTGAAAAACCAGGCTGAGTGGCACGTTGCGCACGGTGACGGCATTCAACAAAGACGAAATGACGGCGTCACGCGTGCGCTTTGCCTGTTCCTCAGGCGGCAGCTCAACCTCGTTGGCGCCCAGCCCAATCATCGACTTAACAGCAGCCTTCGATCGGTCTACAAAGGAAGGCGACCGAAGCGCCCCGTTAAACTCGGGATCTTTGGTCAGATCCAACCGCTCCACCACTTTGCGCATCAGGCTGCGGGCGCGCAAAACCTCGACCTCGGAATTCACTTCAGAGGT
Organism: uncultured Pseudosulfitobacter sp.; assembly: GCF_963976325.1. Lineage (NCBI taxonomy): Bacteria > Pseudomonadati > Pseudomonadota > Alphaproteobacteria > Rhodobacterales > Roseobacteraceae > Pseudosulfitobacter > uncultured Pseudosulfitobacter sp. The sequence continues at coordinate 104,540 of NZ_CAXBJW010000006.1, read as the reverse complement.
GTCGCCGGACAGCCCGCCAACCACGCTCTGTAGATCAACAATCTGGTCCTGATTGGTCTCCAGAATCACCACTGCGGTTGACCGGTACATTGGTGTCGCCACCACGTAGGCGTAGTAGCCGCCGATCAAAATCGCGAGGGCAACGCCAAGCGCAATGAGCCACTTTCCGCGCCAAATGGTGGCAAAAAGGGCACCAAGATCAATTACGTCGTCTTCCACAGCCTGGGCGGACGGTGCATTCTGATTGCCTGACTCCCGCCCTATTCCCCGTGAAATTTCCATAAAATCAATACCCTAAGCCAATGACAACACGCGATGCCGCAACGCGGCGTGCAGACTATATCGGCCACACGCACGGGTGATGCAACAATCTTGGGCATCATATGCGATTTTTTCTCATTCGCCACCAATTGTCAAAGACACGGCTTCAACTTGATGTCGAATTGTGCCATACCGGAGAAAATTCATTTGGAGGCTATCATGTCCATCACGAAAATACTTTTCATCGCAGCGCTGGCGGTTTCCGCGCAAAGCGCGATGGCGCAAGACAATGTTGTCATCACGCCCAGCCAAGACAATGTTGGCGCCACGCCCAGCGTCAACTGTGAAGATCCGGCAAACGCGGCCAACCAGGCTTGCCTGGGCCTGCCCAACCCGAACCAACCCATCACAAACTTTCTTCCGATTGCTGGGCCCATCTTGGGCGCTGGTGTGCTGGCAGGTTTGGGTGGCGGATCGACACCCAGCACGACGAGCACGACGAGCACCAACTGATATCGTCGCAGACATTTCAGTCACCTTTCAAAGCCTCCGCGAGTCGCGGGGGCTTTTGTCGTTGTGGGACCGCTCGGAAACGATTTGTACTGAATTGAAGCAATAGCGCCAGCGCCCGAAAACCAGCTGTTAATCCCGATATGTTTTTCTGCTCCTGCGTGGGGGTCACGCCGCACAGCCAACATCTGGCCGTGCGTTGAATGGAGTGGGAAAATGATCAACCGGAAAAATGGCGCGCTGCGCCAAATAAAGAATTGCGTCTTTGGCCTGGCGATTGGGGTGGCGGCATGCCTCCTTTTAGCGTCGGCAGCATCGGCACAAGCGCAATCACAGACGCAAACGTGGGTTTCTTTGCAATCTACCAGCCCATTGGTGGTCGGAAACGACCGCGGCGGGCGGCTCAGGGTGCGGCTGACCCAGTTGGGAGAACTGCGCAAATCCCGCCGCCCGGTCAAAATCACAGGCGCCATTTGCTATTCAACCTGCACGATGTTTCTTGGCCTGCCGCAGACCTGTATATCCCCGAACACGACCTTCGGCTTTCACGGACCAAGCTCTTATGGCCGCGCATTGGACCCAACCACCTTCAACCGCGCCTCACGGGTGATCGCCAGCTACTACCCGCAGGCGCTGCGCACGTGGTTCATGGAAACGGGACGCTACAAGATCAACAGTGTCTACAAAGTGAAGGGACGGGAAATCATCAAGATGGGCATCCGGGCGTGCTGAGGTGCCGCAAGCCGTGATCACACGGCTGCGACCTGAAGGTGGGGCGCACGGTTTGGCAATGGGTTCGTGGAGAAAGGGGCGGCCGAAAGGCCCTGCCCTGATGCCCGGCACCCAAAGCACCCAACCATGGCCCCTGCCCTCCCCGGCAGGTTAAAGCGGCTCAATTAAAGGGCGAAGTTTCTCTATATGGCTTAACAACGCAACGGGTTCCAAATATCTCTTCCGCGTCACTTGCGTCCGTGATGCAATTGCAAGAGTAGTACGCGCGAGCGTCTGGCGATAAGGAGACAAAGTTGGCTCAAGTTGCAATAGTATTCGGCGGAGCCGGGTTTATCGGGACGCATCTGCTGCAAAAACTCTCGGACTCCGGCAATTACGCTAAACTGATTTCATGCGATATTTCCGCACCGCGTTGGGAAGTCGACGGCGTCGACTACCGGCACATCGACATCTGCCAACCCATCGACATCAAGCTGTCAGAGCCGGTCGACGAGATCTACAATCTGGCGGCTGTCCACACGACACCTGGGCACGAAGATTGGGAATATTACTGGGCCAACGTCTTGGGCGCGACCCACGTTTGTGACTTTGCGCGGAAGGCCGGATGCGAAACGATCGTCTTTACCAGTTCGATTGCCGTCTACGGGCCGTCCGAAGACCCGCTGGATGAAAATTCGCCGCTGCAACCCGAAAGCGCCTACGGCAAGTCGAAGTTCTGCGCCGAACAGATACATCACCAATGGCAACGCGAAGCCCCCGAGCAACGCAAGCTGGTGACAGTGCGTCCCGCCGTGATCTACGGACGAGAAGAGCGGGGCAATTTTACCCGGATGGCACGCATGTTGGCGAAGAAACGGTTTGCCTTTCCGGGGCGGACCGACACGATCAAGTCCTGCGGATACGTCAAAGATCTGGTGTCAAGCTTTGCCCACGCGCTCGCGCGGGACGAAAAGACACTGACCTATAACTTCGCACTGCCCGAGCGTCACACGGCAAAGGACATCGCAGACACCTTTGCCGAAGTGGGCGATTACGACCGGGCAACGCGCGTCATACCGCTTAAGTTGATGCTGACGGCAGGTATGGGGTTCGAAGCACTCAGCGCCGTAGGAATGCGAACTTCGATCAACCGGGCGAGAGTGATGAAGCTGAACCGCTCTACCAATGTCCTGCCGCGGAAGTTGCAAGAGATTGGGTTCGAATATGCATTCCCCTTGAAGCGCTCATTGGAAGATTGGCGGGCGGAAAGCACAGCGGCTGATTTTGACTAACGTCTGACCCAAGGTGTCGTGCCAGATGCCAACCTGGGGCTTGCCTCCGCCGCGTCGATGGTGCTTTCTGCACCGCAGCGTGGCTGGCTGATTTAAAGATTTCGATTTAATGCGTAATTTGAAGAAGTAAGGTACATAGATGAGACTGTTATTCCTCGGCATCAATTACGATCCCGAGATTATCTCAATCGCGGTTTATTCGTCAGGACTGTGTGAATACATGGCCCGCAATGGCGTCGATACCAAAGTTGTGACGGCAAAACCCTACTTTCCCCAATGGCGCGTCTTCGAAGGATGGCGCGGTCCGTTCTGGAAGCGGCGCAAGACAGCAGCCGGCGCGGATGTCGTACACTGCCCTCTCTATGTTCCGCGCATTCCCAGCGGGGCAAAGCGGATCCTGCACCACGCCAGTTTCGCACTGACAGCGGCCCCCGTTACCCTATGGCGTGCCTTGGTCTGGCGCCCTGATGTCGTGTTTGTCATCGGCCCCTCAATGGTTGCAGCCCCAGTTGGCTGGCTGGCCGCACGCATCGGCGGTGCAAAGGCTTGGCTGCACATCCAGGATTTCGAGGTCGAAGCCGCATTCGCAACCGGGTTGATCCAGGAAGAAAGCCGCACAGGTCGCGCCGCCATGGCATTCGAACGATGGGTGCTGCGGCGCTTTGACAAGACAAGCTCGATTTCCCGGCCGATGCTCGACAAGTTGCGCAAAAAGCAGGTGCCCGAAAAAAACATCTACGAACTGCGCAACTGGGCGAACCTCGAAAAAGTCACGCCGATCAAGGGCGTCTCCCCGATGAAAGCGGCACTTGGCATCGAAACGCCCTACGTGGCGCTTTATTCTGGCAACCTGTCGAACAAACAGGGTCTGGAAGTTCTGCCAGAGATCGCGCGACACCTGGCACACCGTGACGACGTGACATTGCTGATCTGTGGGGATGGCCCGATGCGCGCGGAGCTTGTGGCCAGCGCCGAAAGTTTGACGAACATCCGGTTCCTGCCCCTGCAACCGCTCGAAAAACTCAGCGAACTGCTGGGTGTGGCCGATGTCCACCTTCTGCCCCAAATCGAAGGCGCGGCCGACGTCATGCTGCCGTCAAAACTGACAAACATGCTCGCCTCGGGCCGTCCAGTGGTGGCCACCGCGCATAAGGGCACGGCCCTGGGCGACGAGGTGGAAGGCGCCGGCGTCCTCACCCCGCCGGGCGACGGCAAAGCGGCGGCGTCGGCAGTGGAGGCTTTGTTGGACAACCCCGATCTGCGCTCGGAATTGGGTGACGCAGCCCGAGTTCGCGCACTCGAACGCTGGGATATGGATGCGATCTTGGGAAATTTGCAACTAGAATTTGAGGTTTTGGCGAGGGAGCGAGAGGCTGTTGTTGGGGGGTAATCCCCCTATAACTCCTTTATTCCCCTTACTACCAATGCCTCGCAGAACCAATTTGCATAATAGCCACAGTACCCAGAAACCAATCCGCTGATGGCAAGCTGCTCATCAGGGTTCTGCGGTGAGCGCGTTTAGCAAGTCCATGTTCGACGATGGCGTCCAGAAAAGTAAGCCTCCGATGGCGGCCGACTGAATTTGAGTTGGCTGCGATGGTAAGTCCGAACTTAAGTCCGGCATTATCAAGCGCCCCCAAATTGAAATTCTTTTCGCCACTGAAGGTGGTCTCCGCCGGTATTGGTCGGATGATGACAAACTGCGTTTTGTGGAGGAAAGCTTTATTGTCAACCGCCAGGCGACAGCCATGGCGCGGCGGCATTGTATCTGCCAATCACTTCTGACCAGTTGGCGGCGACAGTATCGAAACAGCGAGCTTGGGGCTTCACGGGCGGTGTCGCCGATATGCGGCGAGGCATGAACACGCTGGCGCTGCAGGTGTAGGAAGGGCTCGGCCGCAATCCCCATGCGGCGAGATCTTCTGCTTCCGGGGCCGTAAGGGCGATCTGGTTAAAATCCTGTGGCATGATGGTGTGGGCATGTCACTTTACTTGAAGCGCTTTTGGAAAGGGCCACGTCTTACGGACGCAGTTGACCTGATAGTTGGTATGCCAGCCCCGTTTGATTTCTGGACGCAGCTCCACATCCCGCTGATGCCACATCGAAGCTTTGGATGAACCAGCGAGGCAAACCAAACGGTGGTAATATGTTGACGGTGCAATCGGCAGCTCTCTGCAGATCGAATCGACACAGTAAACAGCCCCTTGATCGTCGATGAAGCCGATCATCGCTTGAGTAGTTGGTCGAGTTCCGCCTGCGCAACATACGCGCTTGCCTTGTGCAAAATCTCATTTGGTTGGCGCAGTTCACGGTTCTCTTGTTCCAAGATCTTGATGCGATCAAGTCCCTCGGTCGTCACGCCATCCCGCATGCCGCTGTCTTTTTCGGCCTGCCTACACCATTCGCTCAATGTCTGGGGAATACAGCCGATCTAGGGTGCAATGGCCTCGATCGCGCCCGCCTGCCTCTCATAGGAGTCTTGGTGCTAAAACACCATACGGATCGCGCGGGCGCGGACTTCAGGCGAGTAGCGATTTGCCTTCTTGCATTTTGTAATAACCATCATCCTAACTTGAGTTGATGGTCTCCGCAAACTCGGAGCGATTCACAGTAACTTCAGGGGCGGTTACACCATCAACATACAATATTTAGCTATCTCTCTTTCAGGAGCCCAAATATGCCGCATAGGGCCAGCTAGACCTAGCCAAGTGATGTGATTTCCGGCAAACGGGTTGTGCTTAATCTGGTCTGGCCTTAGCAGTACCTTAATTTGGTGCTTATCAAATTAAGGAAAGTTCATGGCTTCAAAATTGCTGCACCCCATATGCTGGAACAAGGTCCAGTTACTGGAAGAAGAGAGCGCGGATGTGGATTTTCTGAGCTGGGACCGCGGGGACTAGTCGGATGACTTCGCGCTTATCCCATCGGCATGTTTTGTCCTCGTTGCGTACATCCCGCGATGAGATGCCCACAACTACCGCGCGCGCGCGGATACTTCGGGTGGCGGGGTCAATGCTAGTCAGCAATGGCCTAACTGTGGGGTTGCAGATCGCGATGGTTCCAACGTTGATCTGGGCTTGGGGTGCAACGCTTTACGGTGAATGGCTGATCCTTTATACAATTCCAGGCTACCTGACACTGAGTGACTTTGGCATAATTGCAACGGCCAACAATAGGATTGACGCGCAATGTGCGCGGGGCCAATTTGGGGCGGCTAATCGCACTTACTTCAACTCCGTTCTATTGCTGGCTGGGCTCCTTGCTGCGATCGCAGCGTCGGCAGTTGCCGTCGGGGCGACACTCGGAGAGCAGTTTACTGCGCTGTTTGTGACACTTACTCCGATGGACGTGGCGGTTGTGGCTGCGGTGCTGTTCGCCGATTCAATGGTGCTTCTAGTGTTCAACCACCACTCTGCGCTTTATCGGACGTTGGGGCGGTTCAACTGGACTGTGAACTGGCAAGCTGTTGGCCGCGTGGTGCCTATCATTGCGCTGATCGTCGTCGCCCTTTCTGGGGCGGATATTTTCATTGCCGCTTTGGTGATGCTAGGCTTTAGATGTGTACTTTTAGGAGCTATGGCGATCGACCTTTGGGGGCGCATAAAGTGGCTACGCCGCGACTGGATGCGTTCAAGCCGCCTTGAGACTGTCAGGTTAGTGCGAGGCGCGCTCGGTTTCATGACATTGCCGCTGTCGAACATGCTTTATCTACATGTCACGACCCTGATTGTTGCAGCTGTTAGTTCTCCAATCGCGGTTGCCGCCTTTGCCACCCTGCGAACTTTCACACGGATGATCCCCCAGATCGTAAGCATATCCGGTCGCGCTCGTTGGTCTGAAATTGCGCAGGCCGAGGCTCGTGGTGAACATGATGCCGTTCGGGCCATGCGAAGTCTAGTGCTGCGTCATACCTTAGGATTGAGCGCTTTGGCCGTGGCCGGATACTTAACTTTCGGCGAGGTCTTCTATGGTCTGTGGACAGGTGGTAATCTACCATTCGACAGGCTGCTGTTTTGGGCCTTCCTTGCCAATGCGGTGGCTATCGCACTCTATACGGCTCTTGAAGTTTTTCTGCTTTCAGTGAATCGGGTGGGTAAATACGCGACAGTCTTCTTAATATTGACTGTTACACAGCTCGTGGCTGGGTGGCTACTGATCCCACATTTTGGTCTGACAATTTTCCCGATTTTGGGTGCTTTAGCCGGAGTGCTCATCAGCGGCTACCTTATCACTGACAGTTTACTGAGAAGATCAGGCGAAGTGAAAAGAGGCAGCCATGATTGACGAGACAATGATAGAATTGGTCGCGTTTGCTGGCTTGTTAAATGCTTGTGTATGGATAGTAATCGCTGCCTATAGTTTTTTTAAACTATCAGTTCCGATCTATCATCCATTTACGCTGATGATTTTCTACCATCTCTTGGGATTCGTATTGCGTCCATATTATGTATCAAAGAATGGCTATAGCAAGTTGTGGCAGCGCATTGGATTTTCACCTGAAGCAATCGATATAGTTCTAACTTGCGTTGTCGCAAATACAGCTTTTATAGCAGCTTTTATTGGATTTGCGCTCACAGCGAGAACGGTTAAAGGAAAGATTCCGACTGCTACTCCGTATCACGTCGAAATTGGAAAGCCTCACCTATTTACTCCACTTCTTTTTATCTTCATCGCCTTGGGAATTTATGCAAACTTTAGAATATTTTATGGTGCAGGACTTGAAAGTGTGTTGGCGATAGAGACCCAAATGGATGGAATGGCAGGTCAACAACTTAAAGGTATTTCTGGGTACACGACAGCCATGGCGGAATTTTTGCCATCGATACTTCTGCTGTTGGTAACTGTGCCTAAACTTCGCAAGCTAGCGTTTATGCTAATCGCAGCGTATGTTTTTATACGGCTACTCGCAGGCGCGCAGAGACTATCATTTATTGTAGTTATTCTGGGTGTCAGTTTTTACTTTCTTGTTGCTGCTCGGCGACGATACCCGAGCTTTAAAGTAGTTTTGCTTGTTTTTGTATTTGCTTTTCTATTTAATATTATAGGCGGCGATCGGTACGCTATGCGTCGTTTGGTGATGGGCACGGCGACGATAGGAGAGGTTGTATCTGACTATTTCGACAATCGGGGTGGCGAAGGGCTAACGAACGATACCGTCGAGTTTGATGTTGCAGCGGCCACACTTTCGGCAGTGACAACGCATAATGATTACACTTACGGCACTCAATATTTGCGGATTTTAATTTGGCCAATTCCAAGACAGATATGGCCTAGCAAGCCAGTTTATACCTCCATTGTTAACTTGAACGACTATGGAGATTTTCGATACCTGACAACTGGAGTTTATGCAGACACCTTCATGGCTTTCTCTTTTATCTCTCTTATTGTAATGATGGCCCTTCTGGGTGTGTTTTTTTCAAAAGTGTATGAACTTCTATTGCGGAGCAATAACGTTGCCTGTGTGATGTTTTTTTGGATTGTTTTTATCTTCTCAAAAACTATTCTTAGAGATGGAGGCGTCACAGTATTTTACTTCTGGATTTTTTCGATGTTTCCAATTGTAATCCTTACATATTTAGGAAAGCTAAAACTATGCCGCGATACTCACCAGTCAACATAGCAGTTTGCGGCAAGTTCCATATGTTAAATTACTTGCCCGATCTTGTAGGTCGGGGAGTTGTTCAGCGATTTTATATGTCGCACAAACCTTCTACAGCGCGATCTCTCGAGCTTCCTAGTGAAGTTGTGCGTAATTTTCCCGCAAAAGAGTACTTGCTACGTGGCTATGGGATGGCATTCAAAACGTGGAACCAAGACGCTGCTATAGTCGCCTTCCATCGCCTTTGGGAAAACCAAGTTCTGCGCGATTGGAAACCTTCAGAACAACTGCATTTGCTCGCTCAAGGCGCTACTGTTCGTATCGGAAAGCGGGCACGAGCTGAAGGTAGCCGCGTCTTATGTGAGGTTGTCAATACGCATCCTGAGCACCGGCTCAGACTGATGCAGCTGGAAGCCAAAAGATGGGGCCTAAAGGCTTGGCGGCCATCCTTGTTGCGGCGCGAGAAACTTATCTTGGAAGAAGTTGCACAGGCAGATGCTTTGCTGGCACCGACACAGCATGTAGCAAACAGTTTCCGACAGAGTGGCTTCACAAAGCCGATTCATATCCTACCATATGCCGCAAATGTCGAGCGCTTTGAACCACTGGAGGGGCCGGAAAAGCGACTTCGTCATGGGCCTCTGCGCATCATCTCAGTCGGTCAAATTGGATTGAGGAAGGGCCAGTTGCACTTACTCGAAGTTGTCTCGCGGTTGAACTTTGACATTGAAATCACCCTTGTCGGAGATATTGACCCAGAAGTGATTGAGCTGCTCGCGCGGCATTATCAACGCTTCAAACATGTAGCACGCGTAGCTCCGCCAGAAATGCCAAAGCTACTGGCCAACCACGATATTTTTGTTAGTGCTTCACTAGAAGAGGGGCTCGCCGTCTCGGTCTGCGAAGCAATGGCCATGGGGCTGGCGGTTATTGCAACACGAGAATCTGGTGCATCCGAGGTTATGGATGATGGGGTTCACGGACTTCTTTTCGACGCGACAGACCAGGAGGCCTTGGCCGAGAAGATTGCATGTCTCAACGACGACCGCGATATGCTTTCGCAAATTTCGGCTGCTGCCTTCATGCGAACGCGGCTTCTCGTTAACTGGCGCACTTATGCTGACGGTTTGGAGCATATTTATGGAACTAGATAGTTGGTCGTCAGATGAATCAAAGAGTGGGAGCGTTGCCTACCTTTCCAGGTGGATCGGCGATTATCATGCTCCTCGGCTTCTGGCACTTCAATCCTTGCTTGCAGTTCAGGGGCGGCAGCTTTCGGTTGTGCAGTTCGGCGCCAGATCATATTTGTATATGCACAAACAAACGCGGCGGAACCACCTCGTATCCAAGCTCCATTTTGCTAATCGGCCTTGTCAAACAGGCTGGCAAGAAGGGTGTATGACATGGAGCGAACTTAACAGGATTCGGCCCCGTGATATTTTAGTGCTTGGTTATAATGACCCTATCTCGCTCACTGCAGCTCTTTGGGCTCGAAGCCATGGCGCGCGCGTGCATTTCCTGTCGGACAGCAAGGCTGACGATCAACCACGGCGCCAAATAACTGAAGTTCTCAAACGGATTATTTTGAAAATATTCGATGGAGCGTTGGTGGCTGGGACCCGTCACGTAGAATATTTTCGTTCACTCGGATTTAAGGGGCCTATTGAGACGCCTTACGATGTGATCGACAATAAATTTTTCGCTATAAGATCGCAGAAATATCGCCGCCGCGCCGCACCGATTTTACAACACTCTCTTCCTGCGCACTACGTGCTGTGCGTTAGCCGACTTGTGCCGCGTAAGAGAGTAACTCTTGCCCTCGATCTTTACGCTGCTTCAGGCCTCGCTGCGCATGGTGTGGCCTTTGTTTTGGTTGGTGATGGTCCTGAGCGTGGCGCCATCTACGCGAAAGCTGCCAAACTTGGCCTCGACAAGTGTATTCACAACTTCCCGAATATTGCAAACCATCGAATGCCTGCTGTCTATGGCGGCGCCAGTGCACTTATTCTCGCCTCGGAATACGATCAATGGGGGTTGTGCGTAAACGAGGCCATGTCATGCGGCGTACCTGCATTTGTTACGCCACGTTGCGGGGTGGCAAATGAAATTGTAACTGAAGAGACAGGCGTCATCTTTACGCCAGAAACCCTTGAAGTAGCGGGTTTGAAATTGCGCCGCTGTGCGCTTGATCCACTTTGGCGAGCCTCCCTTTCGAACTCTTGCCTCAAGAAGATGACTACCTGCAACGTCGAAGACTTCGCGCAAGCCGTTATGCGTCTCACACAGGAGCCCTCCGAATGAAGATTATGATTGTCAACGCCTACGGCCGCTCGAACCGCGGGGACTCTGTCTTGCTCGATGAATGCATTGCCGACGTAATGAATGCGGTGCCGGGCGCGCAGATAGGGTGCGCCGTTTTCGAGGAGTTAGACAAAGCACGCGCGGCGCATCCTAATGTGCGCTTCTCGGAACGGATCGGTAATACGGGGCAAAGGGGAGCCATAGCTAAATTGGTGACATTGGGGCGCATGATCCTAGCCAGTTTGGCGCTAATACCCAGTCTTGGTTGGATAGTTCGCAGCTTGCCCTTGTCACAACAGGAGAGCTGGCGGATGATACGCAGTGCCGACATCGTGATCAGCGCCCCGGGCGGCTATATCCACGACACCAATTTCGCCTATTACGTTGCTCTCTTTCACATTTGGCTGGGGCAGCGGCGCGGAACGCGAGTGATACTTGCACCACAAAGCATCGGGCCGATTGACGCCGCGTTTGCACGTCGCATAGCCCGCGCAGTGCTGTCGTGGAGTGATGCGGTTTGCGCGCGAGAAAGCTACTCGTGGGACTTCTTGCGCAACACACTTAACCTACCGAAGCAACTGCTGCGCCGTTCGGGTGATAGCGCTTTCTGGAATACTGATGTTAGCGAAGACACTGCCGCCTCGCAGGCAGCCTGGTCAGAGATCGGTGTTGATCCCGAGGTAGAGCAAGTCCTCGGCTTGACCGTCGTGGACTGGACTTTCCCAAAATCCCTAAATGTGTTGGCGGCGCAGGACGCTTATGTGCAGGGCCTAGCGCGGGTGATCCAGCACATGAGCCTGCATCACGGGCTTCGTTCAGTAATCTTTAATCAGGTCTCTGACGATCTGAGCATGGCAGAGCGTGTCGCCGCAGCCTGCACCGTGCCCGTCCTGATTGACCGCACTTCACGCGAGCCTGATTTACTGCGTGCGTTGATCTCACGCTCAACCTTATTTCTTGGAACCCGCTTTCATTCGTGCATCTTTGCAATGATGGCAAGCCGCCCCACTTTCGCTGTCGCTTACCTGCCCAAAACCAGCTTCATCCTCCGCGATCTTCGTCTGGATGCGCGCCAGGCGCCGATCACTGAGTTCGACCCAGACGCTGTAATTAGCGCACTGGAGTGTGACCTCGCCGATCTACCCGCAGCCCGGGCCGAGATTGAAACGGCTGTGACCCATTACCGTGACACCCACACTCGCCTACGCGACGTGCTGGAAGAAATCTCATGAAGCCGCGTGTGATGGTGCTGACTCCCGCCATAGGGCGGCGTGGGGGCGGCGTGTCCGAAGCGGCCCGGTTGTTCGTGACGGCATTGGTTGCTGAGGGTCGCTTCGCACCCGAAGTAGTCACGCTAAACGATGACAGCTTTGCAGCGGACCGCGCGAACTGGCCCGCAGTGCCGATCCACGGGTTTCGTTCCTATGGCCCTTCGAACTTCGGCTTTTCGCCGGGTATGTTACTGCACGTCCTGAGAAACCGTGACGCCGCGCTAGTGCATGTCCATGGGATCTGGATGTTCCACGTGTTCTGCGCTGCGCTCTGGTGCAAGCTGCGTCGACGGCCAGCGGTGGTGACGCCTCACGGAATGCTGGAAACTTGGATTTTGAAACGTTCGCCGCGGTTAAAAGCAGCAGTCTCGCGATTATATCAGGCTAGATTTCTGGCAGGCGCTGCCGCGATCCATGTGCTTACCGGCAAGGAAACCAATGATGTCGCGCAGGCGGGTTTGCCCACTGCGCGCTGCCATGTGATTCCAAACTATGCCCTACCCCCAGCAGACGATGCCGCCATGCCTCGCTGGTGGCAGCCAGAATTTGCCGAGCGTAGGATCTTTCTTTTCTTCGGACGTATCCATGACAAGAAAGGCTGGCGTGAACTTTGCGCGGCATGGACGCAACTCAGCGCCTCAGACCCATCTTTCTGCCGCAGCGCTCAACTCGTGTTCTGTGGGTGGCCCGACTCCTGCCCCGATTTCGAGCCAACCGTCGTCGCGCTAGCGGAACGCTTTGGGAACATACTGTTCGCCGGACCACAATTCGGCATTGAGCGTGACCACAGCATGGCTGCGGCTGATATCTTTGTACTGCCCTCCAAAAGCGAGGGCTTGCCTATGGCCGTGCTTGAAGCTTGGGCTGCAGGCGTACCCTCCCTAATGACCCGGGCTTGCAACCTTGATCAGGGGTTCGGAGCTGGTGCGGCCGTGGAAGTAGGTAAGGACGCAACGACAATCGCAGAGGGGATGGTTAGGATCATGGCCTGGTCCGATGAAACGCTGGACCAGGCCCGCACCAGCGCACGGACGCTAGTAGCAGCAGAGTTTTCACAGGATGGGGTAGCAAAGCGTTACGCAGACCTGATCGCGAGCTGCATGCCCATGAAAAAAAGTCAGTAAATGGTATCGCCGCTAAAATACAATCAAAAGGGCTTCGGCGCCTAATCGGCTTTAATAACTTGTTTTTCACTGAGAACCCACAACGGGGATCGACGCCGACAATATCTTGAACCCTGACCATACGACTGCTTACTGAGTCTTGTAACAAAAAGAGAGTGCATGTGACTGAACCGCTAGACTCCGCCCGGACCAGCCCTTTTGCTGGCGCGCCTTCTTTCTCCCTGCAAAATCGCCTTGAGCGGGCTGCCTTTGCTCTTGTCTGGCTAATGTTCGCATCTTGGACCCCACCGCCGCTTCGAAGCTGGCGACTTTGGATATTGCGTCGGTTTGGAGCAAAGTTGGCGTCCACCGCGAACGTTTATGGCAGCACCCGCATCTGGCTGCCAAGAAACCTTACGATGGCTGCACATTCAGCCCTCGGCCCCGGAGTTCACTGCTATTGCATGGCGCCTATTCGCCTCGGGCACCACGTTGTCGTCTCACAGCGGGCCCATTTGTGCGGCGGAACCCATGATATCCGCGATACGTCCTTTCAACTACGCGCACTGCCTATTGAGATTGAGGATGATGCCTGGATTTGCGCCGAGGCCTTTGTCGGCCCTGGGGTGAAGGTTGGCAAAGGTTCCGTTCTAGCCGCTCGCGCCGCTGCCTTTTCCGATCTCGACAGCTGGACCGTCTATCGCGGCAACCCGGCCACAGCGGTCAAGCCCCGCCCGCAATTTCGAAGGTCCAGATGATGCCTGATATGCTTACCGCCCTGATCCTGACCTTCAACGAAGAGCAGCATATCGAGCGTTGCATCCGCTCGCTTGCCGGTGTCGCCGACCGGATCTGCATCGTGGACAGCTATTCGAGCGACCGAACGGTTGAGATTGCAATAGGGCTTGGGGCCGAGGTGTTCCAGAACTCTTGGCCCGGTCACGCGGCACAATTCCAGTGGGGCCTTGATACCGTGGGCATCAGTAGTGATTGGACACTAAGGATTGATGCCGATGAGTATTTGGATGCGAAACTTCGTAAAGCTATGCAAGAATGGATTTCGAATCCGGAGCCCGATATCAACGGGCTTTACCTGCGGCGCCAAATCGTATTTCTAGGGCGTCCAATCCGGCACGGCTTCTTCTATCCCGCACATATCTTGCGGCTTTGGCGTAGCGGTGATGGCCGGATGGAGCAGCGACGAATGGACGAGCATGTGGTATTGCGATCGCCAAAAATCAAGACCCTTCAGGAAGGGGACCTTGTCGATCATAACCTTAATGACTTGACGTGGTGGATCGCGAAGCACAATGGATACGCTACCCAAGAAGCCTTTGCGCGCATTGAGGCACGACATAGCCAAAATTCTTCCACGCATATCCTTTCCGGTCAAGCTGCGCGCAAGCGGTTCTTGAAAGAAAAAATTTATGCTCGGCTGCCCTCTGCCCTGCGAGCCAGCTTTTACTTCTTCTACCGCTATTTCTTAGGGCTGGGTTTTCTTGACGGCAAGTCTGGCTTCTTTTTTCATTTCCTTCAAGCCTACTGGTATCGCATGCTTGTCGAAGCCAAACTCTACGAACTGCAGATGCGCGCAGATTCTGCCAATCTGTCGCCTTACGAATTGCTATGTCGTGAAGGGGTATTTCCTCAATCGACACAGTCCGAAGCCTGACTTGTAAATAGGGTGACAGTTGCGTTATTTTTGCCGCGGTCAGTTTGTTTTTGGCTGATGGGCTGGGTCATGTTGTGACATGCTTCCCTGAAAAGGCCGGCGTTTTGAGTTAGCCTGCTCTCCAAGAAGGAGACAGAAGAAGAATATGAAACCCCAACCCGCAAACTCTCGTTATGAATGAGGGAGCCTCAGGGGCAGGTCACTCCCTTTCCAGCCGTGTCTTGGTCCTCCTGAACATGGGATAAATCTATCCCAGTTGGTGGACCACTTCAGTGGGGCACTCCAGAGATCGATTGCCCTCCCTCTTTTTCCGCGCTGCCACGGCTGCACTGGCCTTGAAGCGGAAGCTGTCGTTGCCGGCCTCAAGGATTGCGGCCGTCCATGCTATGCCGTCAATACTGCGCATTTTCATGACGGCTGTTTCTAAAATCAAGCGCTGTCTTTAGTAAGCCAGACAGTTCTTCGACCAACGAAGGTACCGAAACAGATTCACCACTACCCAATAACTAACTTGCGGGCGAATCTAATTCCACCATCACTTCCCTGTCAGCCCAGCAACCGACGTCGCGGTTTTAGCCACGATCCGCATGTCCTCGACCAGGCTCACGTTTCGCGCATAGTAGACGTCCATCGCCACGCGCTCATCGTAGCTGACGTCGTTGCGGCCCGAGACTTGCCACAGGCCGGTCACGCCGGGGCGCAGGCTTTCGTAGGTTTTCTGGCTCAGACCGTAACGCTCCAACTCGTCGCGCACGACCGGGCGGGGGCCGACAAAGCTCATCTCGCCGCGGAAGACGTTGAACAGCTGGGGCAGTTCATCCAGGCTGCTTTTGCGCAGGAACCGGCCCAGGGGGGTGATGCGCGGGTCATTCTCAAGCTTGAAATTGCGCTGCCATTCGGCGGCGGCTTCGGGATTGTCGATCAGGTGCTGTTTCAACCGCTCCTGGGCGTCCACGACCATGGTTCTGATCTTCCAGCACCGGAATTCGCGGCCGTCTTTGCCGATCCGCCGGTGGCCAAAGACAGGCAGACCACCATCCAGCGATGCCAAGGCGCAGAGGATGGCAATGACCGGCAAGAGGAGCGGCAGTAGCAGCAGGCCGAAGGCAACGTCAAAGACGCGCTTGCCCCAACGGGAATAGAAAGAAACCTCGCTGGAGAATTCGGAAGGTTCGTGTTCTGCCGCAACAAAACTGTTTATAAATTGATGTTTCAAACCAAGAGCGCCCCCCAGCGCGAGCTATAAAATGGTCTCAAAATAGAGATTAAGGACTTGGACCGTGTCAAATTCCAGTGATGGATACCGGAGTAAACAATTCCTGACCAGACCTGCAACACAACTTTTCCATTTTCCAGGGTCACGGAGACTTTTAGGAAAAATCGCACAAGAATGTAACACAATGGTTAATGAGTCACCGATCGGAGAAACATCCGCGGCCCAGGCCGGCGCGGGTTGGGGCCGGTATGTTTCTGCTGTGGCGGGTCTTGGAAACGACGGTTCAGACCAAGATGACCAAAGCCGTTGACCGTCCTGAACCTACTGGAACGTGCCTGGGCCCGCTGCCCTGCCGCGGTACAGATGTCGGGCAATGGTCCGCAGACAACCCGGCAATGAAAAACATAAGCATATGTAAAATAAAACGATTTCAGTTTTTCAGCCGACAACCTGACCGATCGCATCGTGCCGCCAGCGTCGCAAAGAGGGAAAGCCCCCCTGCCCGCGCGATTTGTATCAACCGCCGCAGACAAGCGCCCAGGCTTCGGACAGTTGCCGCTTTCTCAAGCGGGCACAAGACGGTCACGGCTGCGGCCTCCAGACCCGAGACGCGTTTGGCATCTGCCTGATCGATTCCTAACATCGGGGACGACCTGATTACTGATTCTTATCAAATCTCTCCATTTCATCTGCGTCTTGGGAAAATAGGATTTGAATCCGGTGCTACAGCGGAGCAGCTGAGCGAATGCGATTCGGCTGTCTTTCCGGGCATCGGTATAAGCAGAGGCATTAGCCGTTTCAAAATGAGGCGGTATTGTTTCGTTGACCTATCAAGCTTGTTAGGAGTCTCGTCGCCGTCTAAGCGTTTTCGATAAGCGCACCATCTGGCAGGCCCCGCTTAAAGTTTGCCGCTTCCCACGCGCGATCGTCGCCTATGCGGTCCGGCGGGCACCGGGTCATTGTGCCAAGCACATTATTACGGACAACGGGTCATATTGACCTTCGTCTTACGGTTCAAAAGTTGCCTGGCTGCGCGCAATGGCAACAATCGCTTTGACCGTCTGGCTGCGCAGGTATTGCTGGCCTGCTTCGCCAAACAGAGTGCCACCAAACAGGGCCGTGAATGTGGGTTGGTTCGATACGTTGAAAAAGCTGGCCGCGCTGATTTGCCAATGCAAAGCCACGGGATCAAGCCCGCTGCGGAACACGCCCTCTTTTTCGCCACGCACGCAGATTTCGCGCAGCTTCTCGATAGCAGCAATGTTCAGGTCGCGGATTTTGTCAGATGCGATCAAAGCTTCGGCCTGATGGATGTTCTCGATCATCACCATGCGGATGAAATCGGGGTTTCTGCGGTGATGGTCAAAGGTGAAAGAGACAAGTTTCTCAAGCGCCTCCAAGGGGGGTAAATGATCCAGATCCAGCGATGCCTCGCCTTCGCGCACCTTGTGATAGGCGGCCTCTAGCGCCTGGGTGTAAAGGCCCATTTTGTCGCCGAAATAGTAATAGATCATCCGCTTGGATGTGCGGGTGCGCGCTGCGATGTCGTCGACTTTTGCGCCTGACAGGCCGCGCTCTGCGAATTCCGATACGGCTGCTGCCAAAATATCGCGCTTTACCCCCTCGGGGTTTTGCGTCCAGCCGCGCCTGTCTTCTGCCGTCGTTTTTGCCATGCAGCCTCCTAGGCGAAAACCATAGCAAGAGGGAAATGTTCTTGTAAGTACAATTCCAGTTGACAGATTGTACCGCTAAGTACATTTTGTCCGGAACAAGCTTCAGGGAGGTCGGAGCGTGGAGACGAAACAGCAGATTCGAGATGCCCGCACCATCCCGGCGACGCCCTTGCAGTTGGGGCTGGTGGGCCGTGGCATCCAATTGTCACGCACGCCTGCGATGCACACGGCCGAGGCCGAACGTCAGGGGCTGGTCTGCCGTTACGACCTTATCGACACCGATGGCCAAGCCGACGTGCGGCTGGCTGAAATCCTGGATCAAGCCGAGACAGACGGTTTTGCGGGGTTGAACATCACCTATCCCTATAAACAGGATGTGATCCCGCTGCTGGATGAGATTTCGGCGTCGTCTCAGCGCGTAGAAGCGGTGAATACCGTGGTGTTTCGGGACGGGCGCCGGTTTGGTCACAACACCGATTTGTGGGGTTTTCGCGAAAGCTTTCGCCGCGGACTGCCCGATGTGAAACGCGACATTGCGTTGCTGATCGGCGCTGGGGGCGCTGGCGGTGCCGTGGCGCATGCCCTCAGCGATCTGGACGTTGGCTGCGTCCTGATTGCAGACACCCGCACCGACGCCGCAGAGGCGCTGGCCGTTGCGATCCGTTCCGCTGGTGGCCAAGCCGAAGTCGTTCACGATCTGGCACAAGCTGCTGCACGTGCGGATGGTATCGTGAACGCAACCCCGATGGGCATGGCCAAACTGCCCGGCACCCCGCTGGACATGTCGTGCCTGAAGGCGCGGCATTGGGTGGCCGACATCGTTTATTTCCCGCTGGAAACCGCTTTGCTGAAAGCAGCCGCCGCCACCGGGTGCCGCACCTTGCCCGGTGAGGGCATGGCGATTTTTCAAGCGGTGCGGGCGTTTGAATTGTTCACCGGGCACACCGCCGACCCCGATCAGATGCGGGCCACCTTTCGCAGTTTTGGAAAAGGGTAAGGCGCAGCTATGAAAACCGGCATCGCAACCGTTTCCATTTCGGGCAATCTCGAAGAAAAGATCGACGCCATTGCCGCCGCTGGCTTTGACGGTATCGAGATTTTTGAGCAAGATTTTATTGCCGACATTCGCACGCCCCGCGCGGTCGGTGACCGCATTCGCGCCGCGGGTCTTGAGGTGATGCTGTTCCAGCCTTTCCGCGATTTCGAAGGACTGCCGGAGCCCTTGCGCGCCAAGGCGTTTGATCGCATGGAGCGCAAATTTGACGTGATGCAGGAACTGGGCTGCGATCTGGTTCTGGTCTGCTCCTCCGCCCACCCAAAGGCACTTGGCGGGATTGACCGCGCGGCGGCGGATTTTGCCGAACTGGGCAGCCGTGCCGCCGCAAGAGGATTGCGCATTGGCTACGAGGCGCTGGCATGGGGCACCCATGTCAACGATCACCGCGACGCGTGGGAAATCGTACGCCGCGCGGATCATCCCAACGTCGGGTTGATCCTTGACAGTTTTCACACGCTGGGGCGTGGAATTGACCCCGAAACCATTCGCCGGATTCCGGGTGACAAGATTTTCTTTGTGCAACTGGCTGACGCGCCGCGCATCGACATGGATCTGCTGTACTGGTCCCGCCACTTCCGCAATATGCCCGGCGAAGGCGATCTGGCCGTCACCGCGTTTATGCAGGCTGTCATGGCAACGGGGTATGCCGGACCGATCAGTCTGGAAATATTCAACGATCAGTTTCGTGGTGGCAGCCCGGGAACCATCGCCAAGGATGGTCACCGGTCGCTGATTGCGCTGATGGACGACGTGCGCCGGGCCGAACCCGAAGCGTCCGTCGACCTTCCCGAGCTGCCGCGCCATGTTCCGGTGAAAGACACGGCGTTCATCGAATTCGCCGCCCGCGGTGAAGGTTTGGCAGCCCTTGAGAAGCTGTTGCTTAGCATGGGGTTTCAGCAGGCCGGGCGGCATGTGTCCAAACAGGTCACGCTGTGGCAGCAGGGTGACATTCGGATCGTGCTGAACGCCGAAACCGTGGGACATGCCGCGACAGCCTGGAATGGGCGCGGCACCACCGTGTGTGACATCGGCCTGTCGGTGGCATCTGCCCAGGACACTGTAAAGCGGGCCGCGGCACTGGGGGCAAAGCCGTTTTCCCAACCGCTGGGGCCCGGTGAAATGCCTATTCCTGCGATCCGCGGATTGGGTGGCAGCGTCATGCATTTTATTGATGACGGGAGCCTTGCCGACGTTTGGGATGTCGAGTTTCTTGCCGATGCCCCGGCAACGGCTGGTGCAGGTCTGAAACGAATTGACCACATCGCGCAGACCATGACCTATGACGAAATGCTGTCGTGGTCGTTGTTCTACACCAGCCTGTTCGACATGAAAAAAGCGCCGATGGTCGACGTGGTCGATCCTGATGGATTGGTTCGCAGCCGCGCGTTGGCCACTGATGAAGGCAGTTTTCGTATCACCCTGAACGGGGCCGAAACGCACCGCACTTTGGCGGGGTCTTTTCTGGCCGAAGGGTTGGGTGCGACGGTCCAGCACATCGCGCTGGCCACCGATGATATCTTTGCCACGGCGGCCAGTTTGCGGGCCGCTGGTTTTCCAGTTTTGTCTCTATCGCCCAATTACTTCGACGACCTGGCCGCGCGCTTTGACATCGCGCCCGATATGATGGCGCGGATGCGCGCAGAAAATATTCTCTTCGATCAAGATGACACCGGGGCGTTTTTCCAACTGTATTCGCAACCTTTCGCAGGACAGATGTTTTTTGAAATCGTGCAGCGGTGCGACGGGTATGCAGGGTATGGCGCGCCCAATGCACCATTCCGGATCGCAGCACAGAAAAGGTTCCAGAAACCGAAAGGCATGCCAGCCGAATGAGATTACACCCATCACAAAAAATGTAGGACATTTTGCACTTAGTCCTATAGAACCATCAAAGACCCAGGCCAATAAAGGCCGCCGTCATCAGGGAGGAAACCAATGACACACTTTACTCGCCGGGCCGCAATCGTGGCCACACTTGCTGCAACAACTGCGCTTTCGGGCTTTGCAGGGGCTGCGTTTGCACAGGACAAACCAACCCTGCGCCTCAGCTCGGTTGTTTCTGAAAACGACATTCGCGCCGAAGCCTTTGCTGAAATCGCCGCTGCCGTGTCCGAGCAGTTCGACATGCAGGTTTTCAACGGTGCAACGCTGGTCAAACAGGGCACCGAGATGACCTCGATCCAGCGTGGCAACCTTGAAATGGGTCTGATCGCCCCGCAAACCATTTCCGAGCAAATTCCGGAATGGTCGATCCTGACCTCGGCGTATCTGTTCAGCGACGCTGACCACCTTAAGGCAACTTTCAACAGTGAAGCGGGCGCACAGCTTCTTAAGTTGACAGAAGACGCCGGCATTCACGTTCTTGCACCTGTTTACTTCGGCACACGGCAGGTGAACCTTGCCCCTGAAAAGGAAATCATGAAGCCCGAAGACCTCAGCGGTGTGACCTTGCGGATGCCCGGTGGCGATGCATGGCAGTTCCTGGGTGAATCCATCGGCGCAAATCCGACGCCGCTGGCCTATGCCGAAGTGTATACGGCCCTGCAAACCGGCGCGATTGATGGTCAGGACAACCCGCTGCCCAACGACTACAACATGAAGTTCTACGAAGTGACCAGCCAGATCGTGCTGACCGGCCACCTTGTCGGATTTGACGTGCTGGCGATCAGCGCGTCGCTGTGGAACGACTTCACCCCCGAACAGCAAGAAGCGCTGCAATCGGCCGTCGACACCGCCATCGACAAAAGCACCGAACGCCACATCGCCCGCGAAGAAGAGCTGATCCAGTTCTTCAAGGATGAAGGTCTGAAAGTATACGAACCCGACCGGATCGCGTTTCGTGACTATGCCCAGAAGAAATACCTGGAATCCGAATTCGCGCAAAGCTGGCCCGAAGGCATGATCGACGCGATCAACGCGTTGGCCGACTAAACGCTTTACCAAGTTCCATCATGGTGGCCCGCGCTGGCGGGCCGCCTATGATTGCATATTGCGGAAAGAACCAATGCCCTCTTTGACCCGTTTCAAGCATGTTGCGCGCGTGCTGGCCGATGCGATCCCTGCGGTCCTGCTGGCCGCGATGTTCGCCTGCTTCATCATTCAGGTGCTGATGCGCTATGTCATGAACAGCCCCGTCGGTTGGACCGTCGAAGTCTGCGTAATCGCGTGGCTGTGGATTTTGCTGTGGGGGCAATCTGTCTCGGCGCGCGAAGAGGATGAAATCCGCTTTGACATCCTGTACGGCAGCGTATCGCCCGCGACGCGCCGGTGGTTCCGCATGGTTTTCTCTGTTTTTCTCGTGGGCATCTACGCATGGTCGTTGCCTGCGCTCTGGGATTTCGTGACCTTCATGAAAATCCAGAAAACCTCTTATCTCGATATTCGTTTTAACTGGGTCTATTCCATCGCACTGGTGTTTTCGGTCGTTTCGATCTTGCGCTATGGGTGGGTGTTCTGGACCGCTGCCGCCGGACGCGACGCACCCGAAGCCGGGATCGACTCCGTCGTACGCAAGGATCTTACCGAATGAGCTGGGAATTTGGAGCCTGCGTTGCTGTCATTATGATGACCGCAATCATCGGCCTGCCGATCGGACACGCCATGCTGGCATCGTCTGTTTTTTATCTGCTGTTGCAGGGCCATGATATGTCCATCGCATTCGAGCAGATGCTGACAGGGCTTTACGGCTCTTACGTGCTGCTCGCGATTCCGCTGTTCATTTTTGCCGCCGACCTGATGAACGTGGGGTCGTTGTCCGACCGGTTGCTGGATTTTTGCCGTGCGCTGGTTGGGCGGTTCCGGGGCGGGCTGGGGCATGTGAATGTCGTGTCTTCGCTGATCTTTTCCGGCATGTCCGGTTCGGCCATTGCCGACGCTGTCGGTATGGGGCGGATCATCATCAACCTGATGACCAAAGATGGCAAATATCCTGGATCTTACGCAGGGGCGATCACGGCGGCCTCGGCAATCATCGGGCCGATCATTCCGCCGTCGATCCCGATGGTGCTGTTTGCGCTGGTGTCGGACACATCTATCGGCTTCCTGTTTCTGGCCGGCGTCGTGCCAGGTTTGATCCTTGGTGTCCTGCTGATGGTCATGAACGCCTGGCAGGCGCGCGTCCACGACTATCCGGTTGATGATCCCGTGCCGCTGCGTGAACTGCCGCGCATCACCTTGCGGGCCATTCCGGCGCTGCTGATGCCTGTTATTCTGCTGGTCGGCATCTACGGCGGCATCACCACCCCGACCGAGGCCGCCGCACTGGCCGCGCTTTATGCATTCCTTGTCTCCACGGTGTTCTATCGGTCGGTGTCGCTGCGCACAGCCTATGTGACCGTGCGCAACAGTGCGCGTTCAACCGCTGGTGTCGGCTTTCTGATCGCCGGTGCGTTGGCGTTCAATTACGTCGTGACCATCGAACAGGTGCCAAATGTCATCCGTGACGCGCTTGGTGAACGGGAACTGACATTCTGGTCGTTCCTGCTGATGGTGAACGTGCTGCTGCTGTTGCTGGGCTGCCTGCTGGAAGCGAACGCCATCCTGCTGGTGATTGTCCCGATCTTTTTGCCCACGGCTGTCGCGCTTGGCGTTGATCCGGTCCACTTTGGTGTGATCGTGGTGGTCAACACCATGATCGGATTGGCCACGCCACCCTATGGGTTGCTGCTGTTCGTGGTGACATCCATCACCAAATCCCCGATCCGCGACACCATCCGCCACCTTTTGCCTTTTCTCGCCATCATGATCGCAGGGCTTGCGATCATCACCTTTGTCCCCGACCTCGTGCTGTGGCTGCCACGGCTGTACGGATACAAAGGCTGACACTGAACCGGAGCTTCCATGACCAAAACAATCCTGATCATCAACGGTCCGAACCTTGATATGCTGGGCACCCGCCAGCCCGAGGTTTACGGACACGATACGCTGGCCGATGTCGAAGCACTTTGCCAGCGCATCGCCAAGGAAGAAGGCGTAGAGATAGACTTTCGCCAAAGTGACAGCGAATCCGAGATCATGGGCTGGATCAAACAGTCGCGCGGCAAGACCGCAGGTTTGCTGATCAATCCCGCCGGCTTCACCTCGACCTCGATTGCCATTCTGGACAGTCTGCTGATCTATGATGCGCCCATCATCGAGGTTCACATATCGCCGCTGTTCCGCCGCGACGAATTTCGCCACTTGTCCTATGTGTCCAAGGCAGCGACCGCAAAGATCGAAGGCTTTGGCATCCGGGGCTATGATTTTGCAATCCGCAAGCTGGCAGAGCTGGCAAACGCACGATGATGGGGCAAAGCCGCTGGTGGCGGTCCAGATAGGCAAAAAGATGTGCTGCGGCGTTCCCGCGCATTCCAGGAGATGGACTATGGCACTTTCCAGCGATGCGACGATGGTGCTGTTCTACGATTTTGAAGGCGACACCGCAGATCACGACGACTGGCATAGCAATCAACATTTCCTCGAACGGCTTTCTGTGCCCGGTTTTCTACGCGCGACCCGTTGGGTGGCGCGGACAGGGTCACCCAGATACCTTGTCACCTATGAGGTAAGCGACACCAATATCGGAACGTCCCGACCTTATCTTGAGCGTCTGAATGATCCGACATCATGGACGGGTCAGGTGATGCCACGGTTTCGCGGCATGACCCGTGGGTTCTGTGATATTATCGCAAGCCATGGGATTGGCCTTGGCTCGACGGTATTGGTGCTGCGGTTTACACCTCGGACGGACTCTATGGATCATTTGGTTGATGCCCTGACCGATGATGTGCTTCCCGCTATCGCCGCAACGGCGGGGATTGTCAGTGCGCTGTTGATGCGCCCGGCAGCGCCCCCGCCGATGACCCGCGAACAATCCTTGCGCGGCCCCGACAAGCCGATGCCATGGGTGGTCTTGGTTTCGGCCTACGATCCGGCGCCGCTGAACCGGGTTGCATCCGTGCATTTCGACAAGGCGCATCTGTGCAACATAGGCGCGTCTCCTGATCTGGTTTTGAACCAATATACGTTGGCGCATACAGCCACGGCAGCGGATGCTGCGCGGCAGATGGCGCAGTCGGGCTAGCTGAACCTGGCGGCAGACCGCACCGCGATACCCGCAGCCCTAGTCGAAATGCCCAGCCCCCATGACGTGCGCGACGCCGCTTTGGATGTGGCGCGTCAGCAAGGCCACTGCTCCCTTGGCATCGCGTCCTATCACCAGATCGCGCAGCGCGGTGTGGTCGTCAACCACGCCCTGACCCCGGAAATTTTTGGCAAGCATGTGATAGCGCGCGAACCGGTCGAAAATCGACGAATGGGTCTTCATCAGAACCGGTTGACCGCAGGCCGAGATGGTTGCGTGATGAAACCCCCAGTCGCAGGACACCCATTGATCCACCCCGCCCTGTTTGGCGGCCATCAGATCACGTTCAGCCACGGACAGCTTGTAATGCGCCGCCACGACCGAGGCTTCCCATTCTATGTCACCCTGCGCGATGGACGTCCGCAAAGCGTGTGTTTCAAGCAATATCCGCAGGGCCGCCAGTTCATGAAACTCTGCGCCACTGACCCCTGCCACCCGAAATCCGCGTTGCCCTTCGGCTGTGACCAGCTCCTCAACCGCCAGTCGGTTCAGGATTTCGCGCAACGTGGTGACACTGGCCCCGTAAACTTCCCTCATCCGGTCCAGCTTTAGCTTGTGGTCCGGCAAAAGCTGGCCATTGACGATATGTGACCGGATACGCCGATAGGCGACCTCACCGATGGTATCGCCCAACCGCTCGTTTATTTCAAATCTGACGTTCTCCATAGGACCGGAGTATATGAGGTTATTTTCGCGGCTGTTAGACCGAAACTGGGGAAGCGGGTCGTGTTGCAGGGATAATCTGCAGGTTCTGTCGCAAGCGCTCAGGCCAAGAAGCGACTGACAGCCGTTTCCTGACGGATCGAAGTTCCACAGGTCAATTGTCTGAACACCTAGCTTTTCTTCAGGTTCGGATCACGCACCAAGGGACCCAACAGAACAGAGCCGAACAGGGGCTGGTATTGCTCGCGGATGTCGCGGGGTTCCTTGAACGACAAGGCGTATTGGCCGATCTGATGAAAATAGGTGATGCGCGCGCGCACAATGCTTTCATCCTGATCATAGCCCATTTTCTGAAAGGCCTGCGTCAGAAGATCCATGCGCAGATTGTCGTTCTCCTCGACCTCGGTTGCCAGTGCTTTCGAGGTGCGCGACCAGTCGCGGGTGGCCAGATCAAGCGCGGGGCTGAACGGTGCTTCGTCCACCCAGACATGCACGATGTCGGTGAACAGTTGCAGGCCATCGTCATGGTTCGCATCGCTCAGGGCATGGAACGGGGCACAGTTGGCGCGGCGCCATTCGTTCAAAAGCTCTTCGTGCAGGTCTTTCAAGCTTTTGAAGTGGAAATAGAAACTGCCACGGGTGACCTTCAGTTTCCGGGCAAGCCCGTCGATCTTGACCTCGGCAATGCCGCGTTTCTCCAGCACCTTTCGTGCCGCCGCAACCCAGGCATCGCGTGACAGGTTCTTGCGGGGGACCCTGGTGGGCTTATCTGTTTTTACAGGTTCACTCACGTGCCAACAGGGCCTTGCTTTCATTGTGATTTCCACGCCCGAAGGTCGCGGCAAAAGCTGTCATGTTTGCCCGTCCATGTCCATAGACCGGTCACGGCAGCGACCCGATACGTTCCAACATCAGGGCAAAGAATGCATCCGCATCGACCCGCCGCAGAACATTGCAGTTCTTGTCGTTGCCGGTGACACCCCACCAGTCGACAACGGTCATGCCAATGGTCACGGGCGACGATATATCAACTGTGACGTGACACATGCGCTGTTCGTAGATTTCTGGCGCCAGAAGATATCCGGTGACACAGGCATCGTGAATCGGGCGCGCTTCGGTCGGGAATTTGTGCGATCCGTACTGGCGGAAGAAATCGGCCAGATTGGCGGCTTGAACGGCGGCGTGGCTGCCGGTGTTGCGCAGCTTTTGCAGCCATTCCGGCGTCATCTGTGCGGTATAGGTGCAGTCAATGCCCGCCATCGTGACCGGCACACCGGATGCGAACACTTTGTGCGCGGCATGGGGGTCGACGAAGATGTTGAATTCGGCGGCGGGCGTGGTGTTGCCCCCCTCGAAAAAGCCGCCGCCCATCAGGACGACCTCGCGGATGCGCGGGATGATACGCGGCTCCATCGTCATCGCCATTGCCACATTGGTCATGGGGCCAAGGGTGCAAATCGTGATCTCGCCCTCGGGTGCTTCCATCAGTGTGCGCACGATGAAGTTGACCGCATGTTCAGTCTGCAAGGGGGTGACAGGGTGCGGCAGATCGGCCCCGTCGATCCCGGTTTCACCGTGGATATGTTCGGCGGTCAGCAGCTTTCGCACCATGGGCGCGGCACAACCTGCAAAGACCGGCACATCGGTGCGCTTTGCCAACTCGACAACCTTCAGCGCGTTCAGAGAGGTCAAAGGCAGCGGGACGTTGCCTGCAACGGTGGTAATGCCCACAACCTCCAGTTCTTCGGGCGACCCCAAAGCGAACAGGATGGCAAAGGCATCATCATGCCCTGGATCGGTATCTATAATGATTTTGCGCGCACTCATCCGCGTGACCTTCCTTTGTGACAAAAAACTATTGCTGTTTTTTGCGCTTCGTGAATACAATACAGTACTGTATGTAGATGGCAAGATCGACAAGACTGGGAGACTGCGATGAACGGGGCTGAACGGGGCGATTTTTCTGAAATCCCGAAGCTGGATGTATCGGCGCTGTATGGCACGGACGACGGCGCGATTGCCGCCACCGCCGCCGAAATGCGCGGCCACCTTGAGACGACCGGTTTCCTTTATGTCGTCGGCCATCCCATCACCACGGGCCAGATCGAAGCGGTGCGTACGATGGGCAAACGCTTTTTTGCGCTGTCCGAGGACGAAAAAGCCAAGATCCAGATCGACAAGAATTTTCGCGGCTACCTCAAATTCGCGGGTTCGACCATCGTGACGTCGTCAGTCGAGCAGGTGAGCAAGCCCAATCAAAGCGAATCCGTTTTCTTCATGCACGAGGTTGCCGAACACGATCCGCGTGCGGTTCAGGGTCTGCCGTTGCAGGGGCCGAACCAATGGCCGGACGCGGAAGTGCTGCCGGGTTTTCGTGAAACGATCGAAGCTTATGTCGAGGCGATGACGGTGCTGGGCCGCAAGATGGCCAGCGCGATTGCAATCTCGCTGGGGCTGCCCGCCGACAGTCTGAACCGTTATTTTGAAGATCCGACAACATTTCTGCGTCTGCTGCACTACCCCCCGCAACCACCCGAAGACGGTTTGTTCGGCTCGGCTCCGCACACCGATTACGGGTTTATCACGCTGCTGGCACAGGATGACGTGGGCGGGCTTGAAGTGCTGAACAAGAATGGCGACTGGGTCGCGGCCCCGCCGGTTCCCGGGGCATTTGTGATGAACGTGGGCGATATCCTGGCGCGCTGGTCCAATGATCTGTTCGTGTCCACCCCGCACCGGGTCATCAACAGTTCGGGCCGCGAACGGTATTCGCAACCGTTCTTCTTCGATCCGTCAATGGACGAGACGATCAAGGTTCTGGAACCCTGCATCGGACCCGACGGGAAAGAGAAGTACGAGCCGATCCTTTACCGCGACTACCTGATGGAACGGATCGACAAGAATTATCATTACCGCAAGAAAGCAGCCGAACAGGCGACATAGCCGGCGGCTGTGTCACTTATTGGGCTTATCAACCAATACCAACTTGGAGGGATATCATGAAAAAAACCAATAAACTGATCGCACCCATCGCGGGCGCATTGTTTGCGCTGAGCACAGGCAGCGTGTCCGCAGCAGACATCACGGTGTCACCGGATGTGGCCGAAAGCGGTGTGCTGACGATTGCGAACACGCTGGATTACGCGCCCTTCGAATATCTGGACGAAAACGGCGAACAGGCCGGTATCATCGTCGAGCTGGCCAATGCTGTTGCCGACGCCATGAACGTCGAACTGGAAATCCAGCGCACGCCGTTCCCGTCGATGATCCCCGGCCTTGCCGCGGGCCGCTTCAGCGTCGCATGGGAGACATTTTCCGCCACGCCCGAACGTCTGGAGCAGGTCGATTTCGTGATGTTCCTCAAGGCAGGTGTCGCCGCATCAACGCTGCCCGCCAAGGTCGAGGAATTTTCCGGCGAATACCCGTTGTGCGGCAAGGCCGTTGGCGTGTCGGCAGGCAGCCTGGCCGATTTCCTTGTTGAAAAGCTGAATGCGGAATGCACCGCAAACAGCTTGGACAATGTAGATAAATCGGTGTTCAACACATCGACCGACATCGTGCAGGCCGTTCTGTCCGGTCGCATTGATGCCCGTCTGGACGATGCCACCGCCTCGAGCTTTTTCGAGATCGAGAGCAAGGGCAAGCTGGTCGTTTTGCCGACCCTCTACGAGGTGTCGCCACTGGGCATGGCCATCGCCAAGGACGACCCTGACACGGCCAACATGATGCAAGAGGCACTGGCAGCCGTATTCGAAAACGGCACTTACAAGGCCGTTCTGGATAAATTTGGCATGGGTGCCTATGCGATCAACGAACCCTATCTTGTCAGCGCGATGGACGATCTGCGTCAGGACTGATGACAACAGGCGTCCGGTTGTTCCGGGCGCCCTGCACACACCAAAGGACGTCTGCCGATGAGCGCTCATGACGCAAATAACAACGCACAGGTGCAGACGGCCTCTGAGACAGTGGCGTCCCTGAAGGTTGTGCCGCAAAAGCAGTACGGGCTGTGGATCGGAACGGCGCTGGTGCTGGTGTTGATGTATTTCATCATCCGCGCCTTTGCCGTCAATCCGGCCTTTGAATGGGACGTGGCGCGCAGCTATATGTTCCATCCTTCGATCATGCGCGGACTTTACAACACGCTGCTGCTGACTGTGATCATCATGGTCGTGGCCACGATCCTGGGCACGATTATCGCAATCATGCGGGTGTCGCGCAGCGAAATCCTGAACGGGTTCGCGGGCGTCTATGTCTGGTTCTTTCGCGGCGTGCCCGCGTTGATTCAATTGATATTCTGGTTCAACCTGTCCTTGCTGGTCAGCAATATCTCGATCAGCCTGCCGTTCGTGGGCGAGGTGTTTTCCGTACGCACCAACGACTTTATGACCCCGTTCTTTTCGGCGGTTGTGGCGCTGGCGCTGTGCGAAGCGGGTTACATGGCCGAAATCATCCGCGCAGGCATCAAATCCGTGCCGTCCGGTCAGGCCGAAGCGGCGACAGCCCTTGGCATGCCGTACCGGATGATCCTGAAACGCATCACGCTGCCCCAAGCCATGCGCTTTGTCGTGCCACCCACCGGAAACGAGGCGATCAACCTGTTGAAAATGACGTCGCTGGTGACCTTCATCGCCGTGGATGATCTGTTTTACTCGGCCCAAAGCATCTATGCCCGCACGTTCGAGACGATCCCGCTGCTGATCGTCGTATCGACCTGGTATCTGGCCGTGGTCAGCATCATGTCGGTTGGCCAATACTTCCTCGAGCGGCATTTCGGACGCAGCGACAAGCGCAACCAGACGCTGTTCGACACGTGGGTCCGCGCGATCCTTGGCCGCAAAAACCGGAGCAATGCCGATGTCTGAGGCACAAAAGCTGAACAGGGCACGGTTTGACGTGCCCGAAACCTCGATGATCTTTGCACGTGGCGTGCGCAAAAGTTTTGGCGCGATTGAAGTCCTGAAAGGTGTCGACGTGGACGTGGCGGAAGGGTCCGTGACCTGCATCATCGGGCCGTCGGGATCAGGCAAAAGCACGTTCCTGCGCTGTATGAACCATCTGGAAAAGCTCAGCGGCGGCGTCATCCTGATCGACGGAAATTTTGTGGGTTACGATCTGGTGGGTGACCGTCTGATCGAGCTGAAAGACAAGCTGGTTTGCCAGCGGCGTGCCGAAATCGGAATGCTTTTCCAGTCCTTCAACCTGTTTTCACATATGACGGTCATGGAAAACCTGATCGAAGCGCCGGTGCGTGTGCGCAAGTTGCCAAAGGCCGAAGCCGAAGCCGCTGCCCTGACGCTTTTGGCGCGCGTGGGGCTCAGCGACAAGGCGGCCAGCTATCCGCGCGAGCTGTCCGGCGGCCAGCAACAACGCGTGGCGATTGCGCGCGCACTGGCGATGAAGCCCAAGGCGCTGTTGTTTGACGAACCCACATCGGCGCTGGACCCCGAACTGGTTGGCGAGGTGCTGAACGTCATGCGCGATCTGGCGAAAAGCGGCATGACCATGGTTGTGGTGACGCACGAAATCGCCTTTGCCCGCGAAATCGGGGATCAGCTTATTTTCATGGATGACGGCGTGGTCGTCGAAAAGGGCGATCCCAAAGAGATGATCGAAAACCCGCAATCGCCGCGCACCCGCGAATTTCTGTCGCGCGTTCTGTAACGCGGCGACGGCCTGACACTCCCACAATTTTCGCTGACCCCGCGTGTCAGCAAACAAAGGTATCCAAGATGGACAAATCCGATCTCGACTTTGCCAGCCTCGCAGTCTTTTACGAACCGGAAGAGCATTCGCAATCCATCAACTACCCGCTGTATATGTCCGCGAACTTTGAATACGGCGGCGATACCTATGACCGCATCACCCAAGGCGCGCGCAAGGATGTGAACATCTATTCGCGCTGTGGCAATCCGACGGAATACCAGTTCGAGGAACACGTCGCCCGGCTTGCGGGCGGCACTGCCTGCCTGGCGACGGCGTCGGGGATGGCCGCGATCTCGCATGCTCTGTTCGGGGTGATGAAAGCGGGCGATCACGTGATTGCGGACCTGACGACCTATTCCAGCACACATGAATTCTTTGACCACCGCGCATGTGATTTCGGTCTGGACGTGACGCTGGTGGACTGCACCGATGTGGCCCGCGTCCGCGCCGCAATCCGCCCCGAAACCAAGGTTCTGTATTTCGAGGCGATTGCCAACCCGACAATGAAGGTCGCGCCGATGGCCGAACTGGTGGCGCTGGCGCATGAACATGGCATCGTGGTGATCTGCGACAACACTTTTGCCTCGCCCGCAATATGCCGGCCGCATGACTTTGGCGTCGATGTGGTCGTGGAAAGTGCCACGAAATTCATCGGCGGGCACAACGATGCGGTGGGTGGTGTCATCACGCAGAAATCCGACATCCTGCCCGCCGACTGGCTGGAAGACGTCCGCTGGAACACGCTGAACAAACTGGGCGCGCCAATCTCGCCGTTCAATGCCTGGCTGCTCTTGCGTGGGGCGCAGACCCTGGCCCTGCGCGCCGAGCGTCAATGCCAGAGCGCCGCCAAGATCGCCGCATGGCTGGACACCCATCCCCAGGTGGAACGTGTGTTCTATCCGGGATTGGAATCGCACCCCAACCATGAAGCAGCAAAGATCCAGTTGCGTGATTTCGGCTGCATGATGTCGTTCAAGGTCGCCACCGAGGAAATGGGCGTGCAGATCCTGAAAAACCTGAAACTCTGCGCCTTTGCTGCCAGCCTGGGCGGGGTCCGCACCACCACCCAGATGCCCGGAACGATGGCGTTTCTGGACATCCCTTTGCAAGAGCGGATCGCCATGGGGATCGAACCGGGTCTGGTCCGCGTATCCGTGGGCATTGAGCATGTGGACGATATCATTGCCGATCTGGATCAGGCGATACAGGCGGCTTTGGCTTAAGTCTCAGGGGCCGCGACTGTCCGCTGCACCATCGTCATGAAATCATAGCTGTTGCCGTATGGTCGTACCAATGCTGCACGCTGACCGGGACGCCCTGATCGACCTATCCCCGGTTCAGGACGTCACGGTGGCCACAGGCAACCGGCACCGAAGAACCATTGGTTTTGCGGCGAACTAAGGAACAAAAAGCTGCACCTGGGCACATCACTGCCGTCGGGGGGCGGTTACATCATCAAGGGCGCGATTAACCACCGATGACGTAAAGCTTGCGCATGTGTTCGTGGATGGTCCATTCCCCCTTCCAGCCTTTCGGAAGGATCAGCAAGTCACCGGGGCCGATCTCGCGGGGGTTGGAACCGTCCTGATTTTGCACGGTCGCCCGACCGGCGATGATATGGCAATATTCGCCTGCCGCCGTGCGGTCTGCGGTGAACCGGCCCGGCGTGCATTCCCAGACACCGATGTTGGTCTGCCCATCCTCCGATGCCCACAGATTGACGGCCGCTTCGGTCTGGCCGGGGGTCAGCGTGGTCGGTTTCGCGGCGAAAGCGCCCACATCTACTGCGGAAAGATCGGGAAAGCTGTTCAGGTCGATCATTGTCATTTTTCCTTTATCACTCAAAGCTGGTCGGCGCTGGATACGCTATAGTGGGCGCGGGCCAGCCAGTCAGGGCAAACTTCGATCCCCCAGCCGGGGGCGTCCGTCACGATGGCTTGCCCGTCATCAATGCGGTAGGGGTCTGTTGTAAACAGCCCGTCCTGCCAGGGATAGTAATCGGCCCCCTCGATCGAAAATTCCAGGTATTTTCCCGCGTTGGGAATGGCGCGCAAAAGGTGCATCGTGAACAGCGTGACCAGCGACAGGTTCGCACAATGCGGCGTCACCGGCAGCTTCGCGGCCTCGGCCATACGGGCAACGCGCAGGGTCCGCGCGATCCCTCCAAGATACAGAATGTCGGGCTGCACGATGTCGACGGCGCGCATGTCGATCATGCGCTTCCAGATCGTCAGATCGCAATCCTGTTCGCCCCCCGTCACGTCGATGTCCAGCGTGTCGGTGACCTGTTTTGTCTGCTCCAGTTCCCAATAGGGGCAGGGTTCCTCGAAATGGCTAAAGCCGTTCTGTTCCAGCATCCGCCCGATCTCGATGGCACGGTCGGGGGAATAGCAACTGTTGGCGTCGATCAGCAGGGTGGCCGTGTCGCCCATCTCGCGGTGCATGGTCGTGATGATCTCTTCGGTCCGGCCCGGCCATTCATCGCGGTTGCGTCCCACTTCGGCACCTGCCCGAACCTTGAACGCGTCGAAACCGTGCCGGTCGCGCAGCCGCTTCATCCGGTCCGCCTCGTCCGTCGGTGTAATGTCGCGCTTCATCGAACTGGCGTAGGCGCGGATCGGGCCTGGCGTCCCGCCCAGAAGTTCGGCCACGGATTTACCCGCCTGCCGCCCTCGCAGATCCCAGACCGCCGTGTCGAAACCGGCCATGGCTCGGCGCAGGTAGGAGCCGGGGAATTTGTGCTCGCGTTCGGTGACAAGGTCGAGCAGGTCGTCCAGATCGCTGGTGTCCCGGTTCAGAACCCAACGCGCGACCTGCCGGTGCAGGACCTGGCATGTGATGTCGGAATTGTAGGTCGACACCTGTCCCCAACCGATGCTGCCGTCTTCGGCGGTGATGCGTACGAAGCCTACGTATTTGGTGTCGAAAGTCTCGATCCGGGTGATCTTCATCCTGCTTTATCCTTGCGTCATCAAGTCATATGCACGCTCGCCCACCATGACGGCGGCGGCGTTTGTGTTGCCCGTCGGGATGGTCGGAAAGATCGCGGCATCCGCCACGCGCAATCCGGCGATCCCGTGAACCCGCAGGTGCGGGTCCACGACAGAGGTTGCGGCATCGGTGCCCATCCGGCAGGTGCCGCACTGGTGAAAGACGGTGCCAGCCCGGTCGCGCACGAATTCAAGGATATCCGCATCGCTCTGGTAGCCCGGTCCGGGTTCAAGCTCGGTCTCTATCAGGTTTTCCAGCGCAGGCATGGACGCGATGCGCCGGATCTCGCGCACGCCGCGCACCATCAGGTCGCAGTCATATGCGCTGGTCAGGTAGCCGCCGCGCAAAGCGGGCGGCGCGAAGGGGTCGTTACTGGTCAGGCCGACACTGCCCCGGCTGGTGGGTTTGCAGGGGTTGAAGCCCATGCGCATCGCGGGAAAGGCATCCGGATTCATCAACGGGCGTTTGCCCTTGGGCGCGGTCGAATAGCTGAGTGGCGAAAAATAAAGCTGGGTGTCGGGCACGCCAGCACCCTTGGCAAGCCGCGTGAACCCACCGCCCTGATTAAGGCTCATCGCCAACGGACCCTTCTGCATCGTGACATATTGCATCCCGGCCCAGGCTTTGCCCCACCAGGGGCGCAGGGTCTGGTTCAGACTGGGCCTGCGGGTTCTGTACAGCAGATCATAGCCCAGGTGGTCCATCAGGTTCGCCCCCACATGCGGGGCGTCCAGCACGACATCAATCCCGTGCTCGCGCAGATGCGCCGCAGGTCCGATCCCCGACAGCATCAGAAGCTGCGGTGAATTCAGCGCCCCGCCGCACAGGATTACCTCGTTGGCAAAAGCTTTTTCGCGGCAGCCCTTCTTGACGTATTCCACCCCGGTCGCGCGCTGCCCTTCAAGCAGGATGCGCGTCGTCATGGCGGCGGTTTCGATCCGGAAGTTTGGCAGATGGCTGGCGCGACGCAGGTAGGCCTGCGCCGTCGATGCACGGCGTCCACCTGCGGTCGAGATCTGGTAGAACCCCGCGCCGTTCATGTCGGCACCGTTGTAGTCCGCGTTGGTGGGGATGCCCGCCTCTGCGGCAGCGGCGATACAGGCATGGGTCAGCGGGTGCATCTGCGCGCTCATGTCCGTGACGGACAATGGCCCGTCACCACCGCGCTCGGGGCTTTGCGCGCCCGACCAGCGTTCGATCCGCCGGAAGACCGGGGCCACGTCCTTCCAGCTCCAGCCGGGGGCAAGCGCGCCCCATTCGTCGAAATCGGCGGGATGACCACGCACCCAGACCATCGCGTTGATCGCGGACGATCCGCCAAGAACCTTGCCGCGCGGCCAATAGACCTGACGGCCGTTCAGCCCCGGTTCGGGTTCGGTCGTATATTTCCAGTTGAACCGCGCGTCGTGAAATACCTTGCCATATCCCAGCGGAATATTGACCCAAGGGTGTTTGCCCGCGCCGCCCGCCTCCAGCAGAAGCACGCGCCGCCCGGCCTCGGCCAGCCGCGTTGCGAGCGGGGCGCCGGCAGAGCCGGCACCGACGATGATGTAATCATATCGTTCCATGATGTCAGGTTTTGCCCCGTCCGAATATCGCCACCAGCACCATCATCAGCGTCGTGATCAGGATCATGATCGTCGAAATCGCGGCAATCGTGGGGTCGATCTGGTCGCGCAGGGCATTGAACATGTTGCGCGTCAGGGTCGGATTGTCGCCGCCCGAAATAAACATTGCGATCACCACCTCGTCGAAAGAGGCAAGGAACGACAACAGCATCGACGTCACCACCGCGAAGCGGATTTGCGGCAGCGTGATCGTCAGGAAGGCACGCCATCGCGGCGCACCAAGGGACCGCGCCGCCTGTTCAAGATTCATGTCGAACCCCTGCAAAGCAGACCCCGTCACGATAACCACCAGCGGAATCGCCAACAGCGAATGCGCCAGCACCAGCCCGGTGATCGTATAAAGGATCTGAAGCTTCACGTAGGCATAGAAGGCACCCACCGCGATCAGCACCACCGGCACCATCATCGGCGTGATCAGCAAGACAAAGGCGGCGCGGATATAGGGCAGCCTGGAGGCGTGAAGCGCATAGGCGGCCAGCACCCCGATCGGTGTCGCCACCAGCATGGTCAGCACGGCCGTTTTGAGCGATGTCGCCGTCGCCTGCATCCATTCGGCCGATCCGAAATAGTTCCTGTACCAGCGCAGCGACCAGGTTTCAGGAGGGAATTCGAGATATTGCGAGTCCGAGAAGGACATCGGGATCACGATCAGCGTCGGCAGGACCAGCAGCATCATGATGATCGCGGCGAACGCATACAGCCACAGGCGTTGGCCATGCGTCACCTGTGTTTCGGACGCCGGGGATTTAAGCCAGTTCAACATCAGTGACCTCCCCCCGCCATCTGCTCCAGCCGGGTGAACCGCGACGCGATCCACAAGACGATGACGGTCAGAACCAGAAGCACGACACCGAGCGAGCTGGCGGCCCCCCAGTTCACGAAAAGCTCGATATTCGAGACGATTTTCATCGACACCATGATAACGCGCCCGCCACCCAGGACCGCAGGCGTGACGAAAAAGCCCAGACACAGCACAAAGACCATCAGCGAACCCGCGAACAGGCCCGGCGTGGACAACGGAAAGAAGACCGTCCAGAAAGCGCGGCGCGGGCTGGCGCCAAGGTTCGACGCAGCCTTGAGGTAATCCTTGTTGATCGCGCGCATCGCGCCATAAACGGGCAGGATCAGAAACGGCAGCATGATGTGTACCATACCGATCAGCGTGCCGGTCATGTTGTGTACGAATTTCAGCGGTTCATCCCAAAGTCCCAGGCTGATGGCCCATTGGTTCACCAGACCCTGTTTCTGCAACAAGACCAGCCATGCGTAGGTGCGCACCAGAAGCGAGGTCCAGAAGGGAAGCAGCACCGTCACCAGACACAGGTTGGCCCAGCGTGTTGGCAGCTGTGATATGAAATAGGCCAGCGGATAGCCGATAACGATGCACAGCGCCGTGGTCAGGATACTGACCTGAAAGGTGGTCACAAATATCCGCAGATAGGACTTGCGCGACACCATCCGCTCGTAATTCTCAAGCGAGAAATTCCCGTCGGCCCCGACAAAAGACACGTAGAACAGCCAGCCCACCGGGATCACCAGAACGACCAGCACCAGAAGAATTGCGGGCGATGCAAGGCCGAACAGCTTCCACCGTTCCAGCCGTTCGTCCCGGCGCAGGCCTGCGGCATGAAGATCGGTCACGGACATCTACCTCTCCCCATCTGCGATAACGACCGTATCGGCCTTGTGCAGTCCCAGCTTCACCGCATCTCCCACCTGCGGCAGCTTGCCGAAAGTCCCTTCGCGGATCGCCCCGCGCACAGCGATTTCGCTGCCGTCCGGCAGGCGCGCATACAGCAGATAGCTTTCGCCCTGATAAACCAGCTCGGTCACCTTGGCGTCGAAGATGTTCGTATCACCGGGCAGATCACCCGTCAGCAGCCGGACCCGTTCCGGCCGCACCATCAGCAGCAGGTCGTTCCCGTCAGGCATCGCACCGTCCATCTGAAGCTTGGAACCGGCAAAGCTGACACCCGCACCCTCGCGCAACACGGGAAGGAATGACGAATCCCCGATGAAATCGGCGACGAACTTGTTGGCGGGCCGGTCGTACAATTGCTGGGGTTCGGCAAGCTGCATGATGCGACCGCGGTTCACCACCGCAATCCTGTCCGACATGGTCAGCGCCTCGCGCTGGTCGTGCGTGACATAGACGGTCGTCATGCCCAGCTTTTCATGCAAATGCCGCAACTCGATCTGCATCCGGTCGCGCAGCTTTTTGTCCAGCGCGCTCAGCGGTTCGTCCATCAGCAGGATGCGCGGTTCGAACACGATGGACCGCGCCAGCGCCACCCGCTGTTTCTGGCCCCCCGACAGCTGGTCGATCCCGCGATCCCCGTAGCCGCCAAGCTGCACAAGCTCCAGCGCCCTGTCGATCCGGTCCCGCGCCTCGGCCTTGGGCACATTGCGCAGTTTCAGCGGATAGCCGACGTTGCCCGCCACGGTCATATGCGGAAACAGCGCGTAATTCTGAAACACCATGCCGACGCCGCGCAGGTGGGGCGGCGTGCGGATCATCTCGTCCTCGCCGAACTTCAGGCTGCCGTGATCCGGGCGCGTGAACCCTGCCAGGACCATAAGCAACGTCGTCTTGCCCGACCCGGACGGGCCCAGAAGGGTGAGAAACTCGCCGCTCTTCACATTGAGCGATACGCTGTCCAAGGCATGGACCGAACCATAGGTCTTGGTGACGTCGCGGACGGTGATTGGCAAGGCGCCGGTTTTCGCTGTCAATTTTTCACTCCCTCAACTGCAAATCGCAGGAGGCCGGCAAAGACCGGCCCCCGATGGTGCATGGACTTATTCGGTCAGCATTTCCTGGTACATTTCCGCCGCCGTGGTTTCCCACTTGGCATACCATTCCAACGAGATCGGAAGCTGCATCGCCATGTTCGCAGGCGAAGAAGGCAGATTGGCCGCCACCTCTTCGGTGATTTCGCCAGTTTCGTAAGCCGCGCCGTTGGTCGGTCCGTAAGTGATGAACTTGGGCAGATCGTCCTGGTATTCGGCCTTGGAAATCTCGGCGATAAACGCCATCGCAAGATCCTTGTTCGGCGCCCCCTTCGGGATCGCGAAGCAATCGTAGTCAAGCAGACCCTGATCGAAGTTATAGGAAACTGCGGCACCATCAGCGGCGGCATTGTCAAAACGGCCGTTCCAGCCCGTGGTCATGTCGACCTCGCCGTCCTTCATCAGCTGCGCATGCTGCGCGCCCGAGGTCCAGAAAACCGCAATGTTCGGCTTCAGCTCGCGGATCTTGTCCAGCGCGCGTTCAATGCCTTCTTCGCTGTCCAACTCGGTATAAACGTCCTCGGGGGCGACACCCAGCGCCATCATCGCAGGCTCAAGCGCGCCTGCAACCGTGCCACGATAACCGCGCGAACCGGGGAATTTCTCTGTGTCAAAGAAATCGGCCCAACCACGGGGTCCGTTGTCGCCATAGGTCTTGGTGCTGAAGGCGGGCACGACCGAAAAGACGTCTCCGCCAACGCAATATTCACTGTAGAACGCGTCGGGAAAGCGGCTGACGTCGATCACGTCGTAGTCGAGCGGTTCCAGAAGACCTTCCGCACCGGCGCGCGCCGCTGATCCCGATCCGCTGGCCACCACATCAAGCGTGACCTGCCCCGATGTGACCTGCAAACGGACATCCGACATCCCGCCGTAGGATTCCTGTTTCACTGTAACGCCGGTCGCGGCTTCGTAGGGTTCAAAAAGCGCTTTGCTCTGTGCATCCTGATAGGACCCGCCCCAGCTTGCGACGGTCAGCGACTTGTCTTGCGCCAGCGCCGTTGTGGCCAAAAGGCTCGCGGCAATTGTAAGTGCAATCTTGTGGTTCATATTGTTCTCCTCTGTTGGTTGCTGGCCCCGGTTTTCCGGTGACCTGTTGATTATACTCGTGCCGGTTCCGCCCGATCCCGCGTGCCCTGCCCTGCCCTTTTGCGTTGCTGGCCGTCCCGCCAGCGATACCAGGCGACGGCCGCAGGCAGAAACCAGGGCCGCCCCGTGTAAAAGGGCCGCGTCTGAAAGGGCAGGTCGTCAAAGGCCGTGCGCCCCTCGGCCAGCCCCAGCACCTTCTGACCCATGCGCATACCAAGATAGGACGACATCGCAACGCCCGACCCGCAGTATCCCATCGCGTAATGCACGCCGTCATGGGTGCCGGTGTGGGCAAGCTCGTCAAAGGTATAGGCGACGGTGCCGCTCCAGCTATGGCTGATCCGGGCGCTGCGCAATTCGGGAAAGATCTGGCACATCGCGTTGTGCAGCCGCGGGCCGCTGACCGCAGGATCGGTTTCCCCGGCGGACACACGCCCGCCGAACAGCACGCGCCTGCGGTCAGGCGAGGTGCGATAGTAATAGATGACCTTGCAGGTGTCGGTCACAACCCGACCTGTGGGAAACAGACGGTCGATCAGGGCCGGGTCCAGCGGTTCGGTCGCGATAACATAGCTGCCGATCGGGATGACCCTGCGTTGATGCCAGGGGGTCGCACCACCGGTATAGCCGTTGGTCGCAACGATCACTTCCCGCGCCCGCACCAAGCCTTTGGATGTGCGCACCTCGTGTCCCTGCAAACCGGACGCAATATCCAGCACCCGGGTCTGCGCCAGAACCTGCGCGCCGGCATTCAGCGCGGTTTGCAGCAATCCCCGCATGTATCGCGCCGGGTCCAGCGCGCCATGTGCCGCAAAGACGGCGGCCCCATGATAGGCATCCGTCCCCAGTTCGGACCGCTGTTCCGCGCGGGAAATCACTTCGACATCGGTGTTCTCGGTGCGCCGCAGCAGGTCAGCCTCGCGGGCCAGCACCTCATAGGCTTGCGGTGTATGCGCCGCGTGTACCCGCCCGGACCGCTGGAAATCACAGCTTATGTTTTCGGCAGTGATACGATCCTCGATCCACTGAAGCGCCGCATCTCCCTCCGCACGAATGGCCTTCGCCCTGTTCGCGCCGTGGCGCGATGTCAGCTTGGCCAGGGACGGCTTGATGCCCGTCCCAACCTGTCCCCCATTCCGCGAACTGCACCCCCAGCCAGGGGTCTCGGCGTCTACCACCAACGTGCTGCGCCCGCCGCGCGCGGTTTCTATCGCCGCGTTCAGACCGGTGTAACCGGAACCGACAATCAGGACATCCACCGTTGGCGGCAGGTCGACCTGCGGCACATCGGGCGGCGACAACCCGTCCAGCCAATAGGACGTGTCCGACCAATCCTGCGTCCACAGACTTGGATCGCGGTCTTCGGCATTTCGCCCACCCCTGTTCATGTGGCTCGTACTCCCGTTGAACCCAGATTTTCATCGAGACTAGGAGGCACTCTTGGATTTAGCAATTTAATGTGTGTAATAGTATATTTCGATTTCTTTATACAAGAAGAGGGCGTTCCATCCATGTCTCTGAAGTTGCGACATCTCGAAGTCTTCAATGCGGTGTTCGAAACCGGGTCGATCAGCAACGCCGCGCTGCGCCTGAACCTGACCCAGCCTGCGGTCAGCATCGCGCTTGGCAATCTGGAAGACGAACTTGGTTTTCGGCTCTTTCACCGCAAGCGCGGGTTTTTCGCCCCGACGGGCGAGGCGCTGCAATTGCGCGGCGAGGTCACGCAGGGCCTGATGGCGCTTGGCCGGATCGAAAAGCGCGCCGACGAAATCCGGCGCGGATCGGCACGGGGCCTTAGCCTTGCGACCAACGGTGCCCTGTCGATGAATTTCCTGCCGCGCGTCATCACCGAATTTCAGGCGCTGCATCCCGGCACGCCGATCGAACTGCGGGTTCATTCCTCGCGGCAGATCGCGGATTGGACAGCCAGCGGCCAGATCGACATCGGCCTGATCGACTCCCCTGTTCCGGTCGCCGGGTTAAAGGCTTCGGTCTTTGCGATGGAATGCGTGTGCATCATGCGCCAGGACGATGACCTGGCCAGCCGCGATGTCATCACCCCCGCTTGCCTGGCCGACCGCGAGATGATCGGTATCAACGGCGATCATGCGCTGGACCGCCAGTTGAACCAGATGATGTTCGAGGTCGGCTTGCCACTGCATTTCCGTGCGTTCAGCTACTATTATGCCATCGCGCGCAACATGGTGGCCACCGGCGGGGGGCTGGCGATCATTGACCCGATCAATGCCAAGGCAGATCTGGGCGATGGCGTGATCTGGCGTCCCTTTGCCCCGCTGATCCTGCACGAGACCGTGATGATCTCGTCCAGGGACCATCCCGCCGCAGAGATCCGGGAACAAATGCAGGATTTCGTACAGCAAAGCATCGCGCCGTTCACCTTGCCAGGGGGGTGACGCGGCCGTCGTTCAGCTTCAAAAGCCCGTGGTTAGCTTTTTCCAAAGCATGACTGCGAAAGAGGTTGCTTTATTTACCCTCGATCTCTCACGATGTGTAGGACGCGACGGAGTGGCTGTTCATCTGCTTTCTCCGCCCTCCGACCCTGTGCCGCGCGGGTGTATTGCAAAGCAAGGGGACACTCTCAGACACGGCGGCCAAGAGTCCCACCCAGCACGATCGTCACAAAAGGACACAGGATGAAAGACGCAGCCGAAGAACTTCTTGAAAATGTGGCGCTTCCGTTTGAACAGGCCCGTGCGATGCCGCCGTCGGTTTATACCTCCGAGGCTTTTCTGGCGCGCGAAACCTCGTCAATTTTCGCACAAGACTGGTTCTGCGCAGGACGCGTGGACGCGCTGGCCAATCCCGGCGACTACATCACCTTGGACCTCGCGGATCAGCCGATCATCCTCTTGCGCGACCAGTCCGGTGCTTTGCGGGCGATGTCGAATGTCTGTCGTCACCGCATGTCGACGCTGCTCGAAGGCCGTGGCAACACGCGCAGCATTGTCTGCCCCTACCACGCCTGGACCTACAATCTGGACGGATCGTTGCGCGGGGCACCGGCGATGGATCAAAACGATGGATTTTGCAAATCGGACTACAGTCTGCCGGATATCCGCTGTGAGGAATGGCTGGGCTGGGTCTTTGTGACGCTCAACCCGGACGCCCCGGCTGTCGCGCGCCAACTGGCCAAGGTCGAGGATCTTGTCGGTGACTATGACATGGCAAACTACACCGAAACCTTTTTTGAAAACCACATCTGGAATACCAATTGGAAGGTGCTGGCCGAGAACTTCATGGAAAGCTACCACTTGCCGGTCTGCCATGCCGGGACAATCGGCGGCTTGTCCAAGTTGAATGATATGATCTGCCCGCCGGGCGAAGACGCCTTCAACTACCACACCATCCTGAAAGACGACTCGCTGAGGATCGCGCTGGCGCATCCCAGCAATACGCGCATGCAAGGCGACCGTCGCCGCACGACCTTTCTGCTGGCCATCTACCCCAGTTTGCTGATCACTCTGACGCCGGGGTATTTCTGGTATCTCGCCCTGCATCCGCACGGCGTGGGCCAGGTCCGCATCGGCTTTGGCGGCGGGATGTCGAATGACTACAAGGACGATCCCGACGCGCAGGCGAATTTCGTTCAACTCAAGACCTTGCTGGACGAGGTGAACGTAGAGGACAAGGGATGCACGGAAAAGGTCTATCGCGGGCTGCGGTCGCAAGCGGCATCGCCGGGACATCTGTCGCATCTTGAACGGCCAAACTATGATTTTGCGCAGTATATCAATGCCCGCATACAGGCGGCGGACAAAAGGCAGGACCGGACATGACCCATCTTCGCATCCGAAAGTTCAACACCAGGGACACCTATCCGGAACAGTCGCTGGACAACGATCTGTGTCAGGCGGTGGTGACGCAAGGTGGCAAGACGGTCTATCTGCGCGGCCAGTGCCCGCAAAGCCTGGATGATTTCAAGAACATCGACAGCCATGATCCTGTGGAACAGACCCACAAGGTCATGCAGAACATCAAGCAGCTGATCGAAGAGGCGGGCGGCCAGATGTCCGATCTGGTCAAGGTGGTCGTCTATATCACCGACGTGCGGCACCGCGAGGCGGTTTACCGCACCATGGGCGAATACATCAAAGGTGTGCATCCCGTGTCGACCGGGCTGGTCGTACAGGCCCTGGCGCGGCCGGAATGGCTGGTGGAGATTGACGGCACCGCGGTGATCCCGGCATGACTTTTTCCTTGGTGGCGCGCTGCGCTGATACGGGCATGTTCGGCACGGCAATCGCCTCGTCCTCACCCGCCGTCGCGGCGCGATGTTCCTATACCCGCGCAGGTGTCGGCGCGGTCTCTAGCCAGAATATTACCGATCCCAGACTGGGGCCATTGGCGCTGGATCTGATGCAGGGCGGCTTGTCCGCAAAGGCCGCAATTTCCAAAGTTCAGGCGCAGGGCCAGTTCATGGAATATCGCCAGGTGCTGGCGATTGATCCGAACGGCAGCACGGCGATCCACTCCGGGCCGCGGTCGCTTGGCATCTGGACGCAAGCAAGCGGGCAGGACGTGATTGCGGCGGGCAACCTGCTGGCCAATGCGCAGGTGCCGCAGGCGATGGTGGCGGGGTTCGAGACCGCAACGGGCCATCTGGGCGATCGCCTGATCGCGGCGATGAAGGCCGGCCTTGCGGCAGGCGGAGAGGCTGGCCCGGTTCATTCAGCGGGACTTCAGATCTGCGACACCGTGCCCTGGCCGGTGGCCGATCTGCGGTGCGACTGGACCGACGACTGCCCGATTGCGGCGCTGACAGAAGCATGGGCCGTATATTCTCCGCAGCTTGACGCTTATGTGCAACGGGCCATCGACCCAAGAGAGGCGCCGTCCTATGGCGTCGCAGGGGATGAGTAACGCCGCTTGAATTTGCGGGCACCGAAAGCCACTGTTGCACATGCCTTTGCGTTTTTCATTCAGACAACTGGAATATCTGGTCGCCGTTGGCGAAGCTGGCACGATTGCCATGGCCGCACAGCGCGTCAACGTGTCGTCGCCGTC
Organism: uncultured Pseudosulfitobacter sp.; assembly: GCF_963976325.1. Lineage (NCBI taxonomy): Bacteria > Pseudomonadati > Pseudomonadota > Alphaproteobacteria > Rhodobacterales > Roseobacteraceae > Pseudosulfitobacter > uncultured Pseudosulfitobacter sp. The sequence continues at coordinate 59,860 of NZ_CAXBJW010000006.1, read as the reverse complement.
CATTTCCTCTGCCATCAGCCAGTTGGAAACCGATCTGGGCCTGCAACTGTTCGTGCGCCATCATGCGCAGGGTCTGTCCCTGACGCCCGGCGGGCGGCGGGTGTTTATTGCGGCAAAACAGATCCTGTCCGACGCCAATGGCTTGACCGATCTTGCCAACGACATCCTGGAAACGGCACGGGGGCCGATCGCGATTGGCGCACTGTCGACCCTCGCCCCCATCGTCAGCGCCCGCTTGCGCCGGTCGTTCGAGGCCGCCTATCCGGACGCATCGGTCAGCCTGAAGGACGGCAGCCAAACCCATCTGCTGCGTATGCTGAGCCAGGCCGAAATCGACGTGGCGATCACCTATGATCTGGACATCCCCAAGGATATCCAGTTCGAGCCGGTGGCGACCCTGCCGCCCTATGTCATGTTGGCCAAGGATCACCCGAAGGCCGCCCAACCCGCGTTGAACCTGGCAGAGCTGAAAGACGAGGCCATGATCCTGCTCGACCTGCCGCTAAGCCGCGACTATTTCCTGTCGTTGTTTCACGATTGCGGTCTGCGCCCGAACATCGCCGCGCGGACATCCGACATGTCGATGGTCCGCAGCCTCGTCGCCAATGGCTTTGGGTTCGGTCTGGTCAACCTGCGCTCACGGTCTGATCTGGCACCGGACGGTGAAACGCTGGTGACGCGGCCACTTGCCGGGCCGGTCCGGCCCGTGGTGCTGGGATTGGCCACCAAGGGGTCTGATCATCGGTCCGGCATCGTCACGGCCTTCTTTCGCCACGCCAAGGACCAGTTGGGCCGCGGCGAACACCTAATGCCGGACGACCAGCCCTAAATTCCCGCGACAAGCCGCTTCAGAAGCGTGTCCATCATTTGATCGCATTTGACCAGTTGCGCGCGACTGACAAATTCGTCGGGCCGGTGCCCCTGTGCCATGGACCCCGGCCCGCAAACGACCGTCGGAATATCCAGTTGCGTTGAAAACAAACCACCTTCCGTGCCAAAGGCGACTTTGATCGTCGCATTGCCACCGGTCAGGGATGTCACAAAGCTGACCACATCGGCATCGCGCCCCGTGGCAAGTGGCGGGTAGCTGCCGGTGGTTTCGATCTTGATGTCGGCCTCGGCAAAGGTCTGATGCAGCGGTTTCAGGATATTCTGCGCGGCCTCTTTCAGCCGATCCAGAATGATCTGCGGATCATCGGCCGGCAGATTGCGGATTTCAAACAGGAATTCTGCCGTATTGGGCACGATATTCAATGCGACACCGCCACTGATGCGCCCGACATGCAGCGTGGAATAGGGGACATCATAATCATCATCCGGCAGTGACGTGCGGCTGATTTCGGATTGGATCGCGCGAATTGCCGCGATCATGTCACAGGCCAGGTGGATGGCATTCAGCGCCGTTGGCGCCAGCGCGGAATGTCCTTCGCGACCTGAACACAGGACGCGGCACGCTGTCTTGCCCTTGTGGCCTGTGGCAACCATCATCTCTGTCGGTTCCCCCACGATGCAGAACATGGGCCGAAACGGCGCAGCAGCCAGCAGGTCGATCAGCGACCGCACCCCGATGCAGCCGATCTCCTCGTCATAGGACAGGGCCAGGTGCAATGGCGTCTTCAAATCCATCTTCGCGGCGCGCAAGGCCGCGGACAGTGCGCAGGCGACAAAACCTTTCATGTCTGCGGTGCCGCGCCCGTACACCTTGCCTTCGGACTCTGTCAGCACGAAGGGGGGCACCGACCAGGTCTGGCCCGTCACGGGCACCACATCGGTATGACCTGACAGCAGCACCCCTGCACGGTCCAGCGGACCGATGGTGGCGTAAAGGTTCGCCTTGGGCTGCACCGGGTCCTGGATCACCGTGACATGCGCCCCGGCCTCGCGCAAAAGGTCCGCGCAATAGGCGATCAGATCGTCATTGGGGTCGGCGCTGACTGTCGGAAACCCGATCAGCGCCTTTAGAATATCAACCGTTTGCATGTGCAGCCTGCCCCGCCGCCTGTCCATGCCTGTCCGCGATGTGCTGTGCGATATGTTGGGCATCGACCCAGACACCCCAGATAAACGCCGATCCCCGCATCGACAGCCACGGCAAGCCGATGAAATAGACGCCGGGGACCGATGCCACGCCGCGATCATGCTGCGGCTTGCCGGTCGGCGCGAAGGTATCGACATGCAGCCAACTGAAATCTTGCTCAAAACCGGTCGCCCAGATGACAGTCGTGACGCCCGCCTCTGTCAGATCAAGTGACAGGACCGGATTGGTCAGGCACTCGGGATCGGACGGAAGAACATGCGCCTCGGGCTCTGCCGGAAGATCAAGTTCCTCTCTCGCGGCGTATTCGTCCGCCTCTTGCAACAGCGACAGGTAGTTCGCATCGCCAGCGGCAATATTTGCGACAAGATCGTCGTTGAACCGCACGACACCATCATCATACCCCTGCGTCCGACCAACCAGCGTGATGCCGGTGTCCGCAAGTCGGCGGAAGTCGACCGTTTCACCGCCGTTGGCTCCGCTGACCGCAATGGTCACATGCGCTTTTCCAGCGGGTGGCGTCCTGGCCTGCCATTTGCCCAGAACGCCCAGCCACCAGCAAAAGTCCCGTCCGCGATAGCGGCGTGGCGGCCGGTCATGCGGCCCCACAGACAGATAAACCCGGCGTCCGGCGCGTTGCAATTCACTGGCGATCTGCGTGCCGGACGATCCGGCGCCGACGACCATAACGGCACCCGGTTCCAGCTGGTCCGGGTTGCGATAGGCCGATGAATGCATCTGCGTCACACCGTCAAGGGCCGGCAGCACGGGCGGAATGACCGGTTTTTGAAACGGCCCCGTCGCGGCAACGATGTTTTGCGCCGCGATCGTCCCCTTGGATGTCTCGACCCGGAAACCTGTGCCGCCGACGCCGTGCCGGACGTGTCGGACCTCCACCCCGCAATGAACCGGGGCTTCGATCTGCCGCGCGAAATCCTCGAAATAGGACGCGACGCTGTGCTTGGTCGCAAAGGAGTCCGGTGCCGTATCCGCAAAAACCTTGCTGGGGAAACGGTCGTGCCAGGCCGGGCCGTTGGCCACTAGGGAATCCCACCGCTCCGTGCGCCATCGTTCGGCAATGCGGGCACGTTCCAGCACCACATGCGGGATACCGCAAGCGCTCAGATGCGCGCTCATCGCCAGCCCGGCCTGACCGCCACCTACGACAACCGTATCCGTTTTTTCGGGTAACATGGGAATCCTTTGCGCATCCGCGAGCCTTCTGGCACGTCTCGGATCAATCTACTCAGGGTAAGAACTGACTGAAAATACGATTGCGCTAAGCACTGCTTGCGCCCAGGCTTACGTCGCGGATCAGCTTTCAGGTCGCGCCGCAACAGGTCAGTATTTCGTCGTCACCCTGTGACCGCGACGATACGTAAGCCGGACAAGGGTGATTGCCCGCTCCCTCAGCCACGTTGTGCGTTCGGTGCGAAACAGGGCATTCGCGGCAAAGCACCCCATGTGATCGGCAATTTCCTGTGTCGCCTCCACCGCCATAAAACTGATCTCGGCATTGGAAAATGGTATCTCTGCGAGCAGCCATTCATTCGGTCCGCTCGCGGAAAAATCTGCATCCAGCACAGAGGGAACGACCTCGGGATTGATCCAGCGCTCTTCGTGCTGATAAGGGATACCATCGGCCCAATGCATGCAGACCACCCGCACCACCTGTTGGCCAGACGTCAGAGCAAGTCGCCCGCGCAGCCAGTCTGGCACCTCGGCGACTGTCCTGTCGATCAGCGCATAGCGGTACTCTGCCCCCTGCGCCTCGATCTCTTCCCGCACGATCGGAATCGAAAAGCGGGCCTGACGGATCGGTGCCTTGCGAACCCGCGTGCCGACCTTGCGCTTGCGTTCAACGATACCTTCGTCCGCCAATTCGCGCATCGCCCGATTGACCGTTGCACGTGCGCAGCCGTAGGTTTCGGCCAGGTCCATCTCGTTCGGCATCAAAGTGCCGGGCGCCATGATCCCCCGCGCAATCTGATCGAGAAGGTCCGCTTTGACATCCTTGAAGGTCACGGTCAATTGCACTTTCCCTTCATTATTTCAGCCAACCTAACCAATAGACCAGCCCAGCTATTCAAACTTCGGGTATACAGGCGGCTTAAGACCTTCATAATGATATACATAACGAAATAAAAGTAGACAATAGGACCGAACTCTTGTCGCCCATTCTCAAGATCATACTGTCCCGTCTCGTCATGGGAATTCTGACGCTTCTGATCGTGAGCCTTCTGATCTTTTCAGCCATCGAACTGTTGCCCGGCGACATCGCGACGGAAACGCTTGGACAATCCGCCAACGCAGAAACCATCGCCGCGTTCAAAGAGCGTTTTAATCTGAACGGCCCTGTGCATATGCGCTATCTGGAGTGGCTGGCGAATGCCGTTCAGGGTGATTTTGGCGTATCGCTGTCCAATCAGCGGCCGATCTCGGAACTGATTGCGCAACGCGCCGGCAACACCTTCTTTCTGGCCGGATACGCCGCGCTGATCGCGGTCCCAATTGCTGTCATCCTGGGGATGCTGGCCGCGCTCTACCGCAATTCGGCCTTCGACAAGACCGTGTCGGGCGCCACGCTGGCGGCGATCTCGTTTCCGGAATTCTTCGTCGCCTACATCCTGGTGCTGCTCTTTTCGGTAATCTTCGGCTGGTTTCCCAGCCTTGCCAGTGTCGATGCGTCGACCGGCCTAGGTGAACGGCTCTACCGCACCTTCCTGCCCGCCATGACCCTGACGCTGATCGTGGTGGCGCATATGATGCGGATGACCCGCGCCGCGATCATCAACCTGCTGGCCCTTCCATATATCGAAATGGCGCATCTCAAGGGCATACGACGCTGGCGGGTGATCTCGGTCCATGCTCTGGTGAACGCCGTGGCTCCGATCATCAACGTGGTGGCGCTGAACCTTGCCTACCTCGTCGTCGGTGTGGTGTTGGTCGAAGTGGTATTCGTCTATCCGGGGCTTGGACAGTTGCTGGTGGATGCCGTCTCAAATCGCGACGTGCCGATCGTGCAAGCTGCATGTTTGATCTTCGCTGCCACGTACATCCTGCTGAACATGACCGCGGACATCCTGTCGATCATCGCCAATCCACGCCTGCTTCACCCGAGGTAATCGCCGATGACGCTGTTCATAAGAAAACTCGGCGAGGCACCGCTTTCGGCCTGGTTCGGCATCGTTATCGTGACGTTGATCGCCCTTATCGCCATCTTTGCGCCGGTTCTTGCCCCCTACCCCGAATTCGAGATCGTCGGTCCGCAATACAGCCCCTGGGCGGCGCCCTATGCCTTGGGCACTGATGCGCTTGGCCGGGATGTATTGTCGCGCATGATTTATGGCGCACGCAATACTGTCGGGATCGCCCTGCTTACAACGGCACTCGCCTTTCTTCTGGGCGCGACCTTCGGCCTTCTGGCTGCGACTTTAGGTGGCTGGTTCGACATGATCGCAAGCCGGGCGGTCGATGTTCTGATGGCCATCCCCTCGCTGATCTTCGCCCTCCTGATCCTGACGATCACCGGCACCTCTGTCATTTCGCTGATCCTCGTGATTGCCGTGCTCGACAGCACCCGGGTCTTTCGCCTGTCCCGCGCAGTCGCCCAAGGCATTCTGACCATGGATTACGTCGAGGTCGCCCGGATCCGCGGAGAGAGCCTGCTCTGGATCATCCGGCGCGAAGTGCTACCGAATGCGGCTGCCCCGCTGATCGCCGAATTCGGGCTGCGCTTCTGCTTTGTCTTCCTGTTTATCTCGGCGCTGTCCTTCCTTGGGCTGGGGCTGCAACCGCCCATCGCGGACTGGGGCGCCATGGTCCGCGAAAGCGCCAAGCTCATTTCCTTCGCCGATTTTTCAACCTGGCAAACCGCCACCTTCGGGCTGGCGCCGCTTTTGCCCGCAGGCGCCATCGCGCTGCTGACCGTGTCCGTAAACCTGATCGTCGACTGGGTGTTGCACTTGGCCAGCGGGCTGGAGGATTGATCATGACCCAGACGTCCGACCTTTTGCTGGATATCCGCAATCTTGTCATCGAGGGCCGCTCTGGCGGTGCCTGGCTGCCCATCGTCAAGGGCATCGACCTGACTTTGAAACGCGGTGAGATCCTGGGCCTCATCGGTGAAAGCGGTGCCGGGAAATCGACGCTGGGCCTTGCCGCCATGGGCTATACCAAGTCGGGCTGCCGCATCGCCGGCGGCTCGATCAAGCTTGACGGTCAGGAACTCGTCGGTGCCCCGGCCAAGACTTTGCGCAACCTGCGTGGCAAACGCGTCGCCTATGTGGCGCAATCGGCGGCGGCAGCCTTTAACCCAGCCTATCGCCTGATCCGGCAATACAGCGAAGCGCCCGTGAAACATGGCGTCATGTCGCGGAAAGAGGCCGAGCGGGATGCCGTGCAGCTTTATCGCGCGATGCAATTGCCGAACCCGGACGAGATCGGCTTTCGCTATCCGCATCAGGTTTCGGGCGGGCAGTTGCAGCGGGCTATGACCGCGATGGCCATGGCCTGTCGCCCCGACCTCATCATCTTTGACGAACCCACCACCGCGCTGGATGTGACCACCCAGATCGAGGTGCTGGCGGCGATACGCAAGGTCGTGCGTGAACATCACACTGCGGCGATCTATATCACCCACGACCTGGCCGTCGTCGCGCAGATGGCCGACAGGATCAAGGTGCTGCTCAAGGGCGACGAGGTTGAAGAGGCCGAAACGCGGCAGATGCTGGCCGACCCGCGCGAAGAGTACACCAAATCCCTTTGGGCCGTGCGCGAATTCCGTCGCACGCCGATGGACCTGGGGGAAAAAACCGTGCCGATCCTGACAATCAAGGATGTCGATGCGTCTTATGGCACGCTTCAGGTTCTGAACCAGATCAATCTGACCATCGACCGAGGCCAGACCATGGCGGTGGTCGGCGAAAGTGGTTCGGGCAAATCGACTCTTGCGCGGGTGATCATGGGTTTGTTGCCGCCCGACAATGGCACTGTCCAACTCGACGGCATAACGCTGTCGCCGCTCAACCGACATCGCGAGAAAGGCGTGCAGCGCCGCGTGCAGATGATCCACCAGATGGCCGACACCGCGCTCAACCCCAAGCATCGCATCCGCGAGGTTCTGGGCCGTCCGCTGGAATTCTTCCTTGGCATGAAAGGCGCCGCCAAGGAGGCCCGTATTCGCGAACTTCTGACGATGATCGAGCTTGACCCCGAGTCCTTCATCGACCGGCTGCCGTCCGAACTGTCGGGCGGTCAGAAACAGCGGATCTGCCTCGCGCGGGCGCTGGCAGCAGAGCCGGATTTTATCATCTGTGACGAGGTCACATCGGCACTCGACCAGCTTGTCGCCGAAGACATCCTGCGGTTGCTGGACCGTTTGCAACGCGAGATGGGCCTGACCTATCTCTTTATCACCCACGACCTCGCCACAGTCCGGTCGATCGCGGACTGGGTCGTCGTGATGCAAAAAGGGGATATCGTTGAACAGGGCCCCAAGGACGACATCTTCAAACCACCGCACCATCCCTACACCGAGCTTCTTCTGTCCTCGCTACCCGAGATGGATCCGGACTGGCTGGACGGGGTGCTGAAGGCCAGACGCGCGGCCAGATAACGACCGCGCGCCGACGCACCGGGATTTCCAAAGTGTCAGAGGTCCAGCACAACACGGCCTTTGGGCCGGGCGCAGCAGATCAGAACCTGACCTGCGGGCGGCGTCTCCAGCGGCTCCTCAACATAGGACACCTCGCCTTCGACCAATGTGCAACGACAGGTGTTGCAGATGCCGGACCGGCAGGAAAAATCCGGCTCAAGGCCCGCATCTTCGGCCATTTCAAGAAGCGTGCGCACATCGCCGCCCATGGTGGCGGTGATCCCGGATTTGGAAAAGTGGACGGAATCGCCCGAGACGGCCATCTCCTGCCGGTCCCCGTCGGCCGTCGGCTCGTGGGTCTCTGACACTGCCCAGGCCTCTGGGTCGGTCAGGTTTACCAGCGCGGCAATTGCCTTGGGTGCGCGTGAGGCGGCGCGTGGTGCCGACACCGGTTGCACTGCCAGCTTATAAAGCGGTGTGGCCGCGCCGAAGAATTCATAAGCGATCCGGTTCTCGTGAATGCCAAGTTCTGTCAGAATGCGATACATGGCCACCATGAAGGCGGTCGGCCCGCACATGTAGACCTCGTAATCGTCCAGCGGCAGTTGCGATTGCAGCAGGTTCTTGTCAATGACCCCCTCGCTGTCAAAGCGGCCTCCGACCCGGTCATTCTCGTTCGGTGCCCGATGCACAACATGCAAGGCAATCCGGCCCTCAGCCCGTTCGGCCAGCGCCTTCAGTTCCGGACCCAGCGCCTGGACATCGCCGTTTTCACTGGCGTGAAAGATCCAGACGCGGCGCTTTGCGCGCGCCAGAACCTTTGCCATCGCCAGCAGGGGCGTAATGCCGATGCCACCGGCCAGCAGCAGCACGGGCCGGGTGCTTTCCTGATCCAGCACAAAGCCACCACGCGGCGGGGCGATGTCGATCTCGGCCCCTTCTTCAACCTGATCATGCAGCCAGCAGGAGCCAATCCCGTCCGGGACCTCCACACCATCAGGCGCGCACGCGCGCTTGACCGAAATCCGGTGCGCTTCGTCCCGCTGCACGTCGCCTGACAGCGAATAGGTCTTGAGCACCGTTCCTTGTGCGGTCGGCACCCGCAGCGTCAGGTACTGCCCCGGCAGCGCCTGCCAAAGCGGCCCGCCATCGACCGGCGTCAGATGGAACGAAGTGACGACTTCGCTTTCGCGCACCTTTGCGATAACGCGAAACCTGCGAAATGCATCGGCCATCTCACGCTTCCATTTTGGCGTCGACCATCCGTTCCTCGGCGATCATCGCCTCAAGCTGACGGCGGAACCGTAGCTGGCCGGCGTCGATGCTCAGGTCGATATGCGGAGAGTTCTTGTTGGTCATGCCGACCTGGACCTCTTGCAGGATGGCGCGATCCTCTTCGAAGGCGTGGCGCACATCCTCGGACATCATCTTGGACAACGCTTCGTCGTCGGGGCGGATATTGCGCAACTGGAACCAGTAATACCGCGTCTCCGTCTCGGATGTCGGCGTCATGAAGTTATAGCTGTCCATCACAAAGGTGTTTTCGTGCAGCGGCCCGTCCGGCCCACCGGTGCCCGCCGGGGTAAAGACCGCGCGGATCAGGGCGTGCGAGGGATAGCGCACTTCGTAATGCTGGAGGCGGTCGCAATTGCCTTCAAACTCGACCACCTTCTTGTAGAATGGCGCCGGTTCGTGGTCCATCATCCAGCGGTGGACGATCACGCCGTTATCGGTCTTGGTAACGCGCAGCGGCGTGTCCTTCGTGGCCGGCGCCGCAAAGGAACTTTGGTGTACCCAGGCCACGTGGCTGGGGTCCAGCAGGTTGTCGCACATCAGCAGATAATTGCACTGCAACTCCATCGCGGCACCCACATTGATGCCCCAGTCGGGGCTGTCAAAATTCGGGATGTCGATAATTTCTTCCGGGTCTGCCATGGCCGCGTTGCCCATCCAGATCCACACCAGGCCGTATTTCTCGTGGATCGGATAAGGCCGCACCTTGGCTGCCGAGGGGATGCGCCCGCCACCGGGCGCCCAGACACATTGCCCGGCGCAATCAAAGGTCAGGCCATGATAGCCGCATTCCACCGTGTTGCCCTTGATCCGTCCCTTTGACAGCGGCAGTTTGCGGTGCGGACAGGCATCTTCCAGCGCGATAACCTCGTCTTCCTCGGTGCGGAAGATACAGATCTTTTCGCCTAAAACCTTGATCTGCTGAAGATCCCGCGTAACCTCGGTACTCCATGCGGCGACATACCATGCATTGCGTAGAAACATTGGCGACCTCGTAAGTTGCTTGGGGTTAATCGCAATATGTCTGAACATGACGCATTTAATAGGTAGAAATGATCGTTGATACTTTAGATATCCTGATCTTCTGACGAGAGTTTCCGGCTAATTCCGATCAACCAGTTCAGAAATTCGCGTGCTTTCGGCTGGCTCAGCGTGGTGTCACCCCAGCAGACAAAATAGGGTTCGGGCATGGACAGGCTGTCCTGGGACAACCGCACAAGACGCCCAAGCTCCAGATCGAACCGCGCAAACGACCTCTGCGCAAGGACGACGCCCTGCCCGCCCGCAGCCGCCTCGAGCGCGCTGCTGGACAGCGAATGCACCGCCACCGGTTTGAAACTGGTGCGAGACATGCCATGCGCGGCGAACCAGTCCGACCACCGAGGCACCGTGCTGTAGGCAGGCCCCCAGTCAATTTCGATCAGGGGAAGACGCTGCAAACCTTCCACCGTCTTCGCCTCCGGATGCTGACTGAGAAAAGCAGGGGAACCAGCCGGGAAACAGACATCGGTAAACAACTCCCTGGCATGCGGAAACCGTTGCGACACATTTCCGTAAGTCAGCCGGAACATATCGACCGACATGTCCGGGTCCGGTTCAAGATGCGTGGCCTCAAGCCGCAGGGGAAGGTCATCCAGATGTGCCTGAATATCGTGCAACAGCGGGTTGAGCCATTTCAGAAGAAGTGTCGGAAGTCCTGATACTTTCAGGTCAGCGCCCATCTTTGTGCGTTGCACAAGTGAATGGGCCATCCGCAACCGATCGAACCCCTCGACGACCAACTTGTGAAAGGCAAGTGCCTCATCGGACAGCGCGGCCCGGCGCCCGTCCTTGTTGATCAACTTCAGCGAAAGGTGTTCCTCCAGAACCCTAAGCTGCTGACTGATTGCGCCCGAGGTTACACCCAGTTCCCGGGCAGCACCCCCAACGGAACCAAGACGCCCGAACGCTTCGAACGCCTGCAAGGCGCGCAAGGGGGGCAAATAGGATTTCACTGTCACCTTTTCAGCACCGAACCGAGGCATGTTTAGCTGCGCTACACAGTATCACAGGAATACTGAATTGTCCCAGCCTTATGTCTCCTCATACGGTATTATGAATAGACATATAATCAAACAAATATCCATAACCATCTCTGCAGGGAGAGAACCATGACAACTTCCACCAATCGGCGTACATTGCTACAGACTGCGGCCGCCTTTGGCACGCTTGGCGTACTCGGCCTTAACGGGCAACCCTTAAGGGCACAGTCAACGCCGCAAAAGGGCGGTACATTCCGCCTTGCAATCAATGACTTCGACAGCGGCGAAACGCTGGATCCGCAGGTCAACGAAAGCAAATTCATGCAGAACCTGCAATACCAGATCCGCAATGCGCTGATCGAGGTCGGCCCCGGCGGCGTTCTGATCCCCGAACTGGCGACAGAATGGTCAAGCAATGACGATTCGACCGTCTGGACCTTCAAGCTGCGCGAAGGCGTAGAGTTCCACAACGGCCAGCCCTTCACCGCCGAAGATGCGGTGTTCTCGGTCAACCTGCATCGCGGCGAAAAGACCATCTCGGTGATCAAGTCGCTGATGGCCGACGTGACCGACGTGCAGGCCACCGGCCCGCATGAGATGACCATCACGCTGTCCGGTCCGAACAGCGGCTTCCCGGCGGTCCTGTCCATGGCCGCGACGATCGTGGTTCCGGCCGGGACCACGAATTTCGACGAGGGGATCGGCACCGGCGGGTACACTCTGGAAAGCTATGAGCCCGGCGTGAAGGCGCGCGTGGTGAAGAATCCGAACTACTGGAAAGAAGGCCGCGCGCATTTCGACGCAGTGGAAATCCTGGCAATCCGCGATGTGAACGCGCGCACCACGGCCCTGCGTACCGGCGAAATTGATGCGATGAACGCCGTCGACGCGACGACTGCCCAGCTGATCAAGGCGATGCCCGGCATCGACCTGATCCAGGTGCAGGGCAAGATGCATTATTGCTTCTCCATGAACCTGTCCGAAACGCCCTATCAGGACCCCGACGTGCGCCTGGCCATGAAACTGGCCATCGACCGCGAGGACATGGTGAACAAGATCCTCGGCGGCTTCGGCTCCATCGCCAACGACCAGCCGATCTCGAGCGCTTATCCGAACCACTACCCCGACCTGCCGCAGCACAGCTACGATCCGGAACAGGCACGTGCGCTGATGAAAAAAGCAGGGATCGAAGGGCACAAGCACGTCCTACACGCATCCGACACCCCCTTTGCCGGGGCCGTGGATGCCGCACAACTTTTCAGCCAGCACGCTGCGGCAGCAGGGATCGACATCGAGGTCTCGCGCGAGCCGGAAGACGGCTATTGGTCGAACATTTGGGGCAAGACGCCGTTCTTTGCCTCGCGCTGGTCCGGCCGCGCCAACGAAGATCTGATGCTGACGCTAGCCTATTCGCGGGCAAGCCTCGGCAGCTGGAACGCGACTCACTGGGACAACGACGCCTTCAACACCGCGCTGGTCGCCGCGCGGGGCGAAAAGGACGACGCCAAGCGCAAGGAGCTATACTGGGAGTGCCAAAGTCTCATCCACGAAGACGGCGGCATGATCGCCCCGATCTGGGCCGACATCCTCGATGCCAAATCAAGCAAGGTCGCCACGGGCGAGCAGATCGCAAGCGATTGGGACGTGGACGGCAACCGTGCCTCTGAACGTTGGTGGTTTGCCGCCTGATCCCGATTGGCGGGCTACCTCTCCCCGGCCCGCCACCCACATATGCGAGGACACATGACACAGCATTCCAGCCCGCTCGATACGGTTCTTTCGGCCCTGTCGCCGCTTTTTGGCGACCGGCTGTCAACAGAGCAGGCGATCCGCGATCAGCACACCGCGGTGGAAAGCTGGCTGCCGCCTGCCGCACCGGATGCCGTCGTAATGGCCCACAGCACCGAAGAGGTGGCCGAGGTGCTCAAGCTGTGCCACGCACACGGCGTGCCGGTCGTGCCCTTTGGGGCCGGATCGTCGATAGAAGGCCAGGTCAACGCGCCGCACGGCGGGATCAGCCTGGACCTTTCGTCCATGGACCGGGTGCTGGCGGTGCACGCCGATGACATGGACTGTACGGTGCAATGCGGTGTCATCCGGCAACGTCTGAACGAAGATCTGCGTGCCTCTGGCCTGTTCTTTCCCGTCGACTTGGGCGCACACGCGACACTGGGCGGCATGGCGGCGACGCGCGCCTCGGGCACAACGACGGTGCGCTACGGCTCGATGAAGGACCTGGTGCTGGGCCTCACCGTGGTGCTGCCGGATGGCCGGATCGTCAAGACCGGAGGGCGCGCGCGCAAATCAGCGGCAGGTTACGACCTGACACACCTGTTTGTAGGCTCCGAGGGCACGCTTGGTATCATCACCGAACTCACCCTGCGGCTGGCCGGCATCCCCGAGGCGACCAGCACCCTGATGTGCAGCTTTGACGACATCGGAACGGCCACCGCCGCCGTGGTAACCGCGCTGCAATTCGGATTGTGCCTCAACCGGATCGAACTGGCGGATGCGGTCCAGATGGCCGCGATCAACGCCTACGGGAACTCGGACCTTCCCGAGGCCCCCACCCTGTGGATCGAGCTGGCCGGGTCCGAGGCCACCGTGGTTCATGATTCCGAAGTTCTGCAAGACCTGATCCGGGACGCGGGCGCAACCCGGTTGGAGCACGCCAAGGATGCCGAGGCCGCCGCCGCGCTCTGGCGGGTCCGCCATTCGGCACTCTATGCCGCCCGCGCCCTGCGCCCGGGTATTAAGGGGCTGTCGACCGATGTCTGCGTGCCGGTCTCTGCACTGCCCGCCTGTATCGAGGGGATCGGCAAGGTGGTCGCGACAACCTCGCTCAAGGCGCCGCTGATCGGGCATGTGGGCGACGGTAACTTTCACATGGTCCTGCTGTTCGATCCCGACAACCCCGAGGAAACCGCCCAAGGGCGCCGCATCAATTCCGCCCTGATCGAGCTGGCCCTGTCGCTCGGCGGCACATCGACCGGCGAACACGGCGTAGGCCTGGGCAAAAAGGCCTATATGGACGCCGAACACGGTGCCGCGCTCGACCTGATGCGCCAGCTTAAACTCTGCATCGACCCCGCGAATATCATGAACCCAGGCAAGATCTTCGATCTTTGAGCAAAGGACCCACGATGAACCCCGATCTGATCCGCCCTGAAATCGCGGCGCTGCCGACCTATAACGCGGGCCTCGCGCTGGATCGGTTCCGCGCGCATTACGGCATCGACTGCCTGGCCAAGCTGGACAGCAACGAAAATCCCGCAGGCCCCTGCCCCGGCGTCGTCGAGGCGATCCGCGCCGAGGCCGCAGGGATCGCGCGGTATCCCGATGCGGGCAACGGCGCACTGCGCGAAGACCTGGCCGCCGCCACCGGCACGACCGCCGACCAGATCATCATCGGCAACGGGTCCGAAGACCTCATCGGCGCCGTCTTCCGCACGGTTCTCCGCCCCGGCGATCACGTGGTCACGATCTGCCCCAGCTTCGGCCTGCACGAATTCGGCGCGCTGGCTTCGGGCGCGCATGTCACCAAGGTGCCGTTCAACGCCGACTGGACCTTTCCGCTGGACGGTATGATCCGCGCCATGACGGCAGAGGCGCCGCGCGTGCTGATCTTTTCGTCGCCCAGCAATCCCGCGGGTCCGGCGATTTCTGAGACGGAGTTCGGCGCACTGCTCAAGGCCACGCCCGCCGACACGCTGGTCGTGTTCGATGAGGCCTATCTCGAATATCTCGAACCCGCCGCTCGGTTCGATGCGATGGCGCGTCTGGCCGCTGGCCCCCATCCCTGGCTGATCCTGCGCACCTTTTCCAAGGCCTATGGTCTGGCGGGCGTGCGGGTCGGGTATGGCATCGCCTGCGCCCCCGACCTGGCCGCACAGATGATGAAGGCGCGCAACCCTTTCGGCGTGAACGCACTGGCCGTGGCCGCTGCGCGCGCCGCGCTCCGCGATACCGACCATCTGGCCCTTTCGGTAGGTCTGGCCGCCGAGGGGCGCGCGCATCTCGCCCGGCACCTGTCTGAGGCCGGGTTTGTTTGCGCGCCCAGCCAGACCAACTTTGTCTTCTTCGACACGGGCGGGGTGGCGACCGACTTTGCCGAAGCGCTTCGGCACAGGGGCGTGCTGATCAAGCCGTGGCTGGAAGACCCTTTCACAAGCTGGGCGCGTGTGACCGTCGGCACGCCGGACGAGAACCGGTATTTCCTTGAAGCTGTCGAAGCCATGCGCGTCCTGGCCTGAAGCGCGCCACGGCCCGCTTCAGCGGGCAGGCCGCGCCTTTGACCTGCGCCTTGCTCGGTGCGTCAGACGCTCTCCATCCTGACGATCACACAGCGCGCTTCCGGCCCAAGAATAATCGTGCCGCCTTGCCCAAGGGCGAAGGCCCCGACAGGCAAGGCCGCCCCGTCAAGCGCGACATCGCCGCGGTGACAGAACACACCGGTCTGCGCCGGTCCGTTCTCAATGCGCGCCGGTCCCACCGTCACCTCGACCGAAGCGGAGACCGCCGTCGGGTCGTATATCAGGTTCAGATCCCGCACCGGCCCGTTCACCATGCGGCTGTCCACAGGCGTGTCACCGGAAAAGGCCAACGGCTGGAACGGCCGCGCCGACAGCACGCCGTCGGGCGTGTGCAGGTCCAGCCCCCCGCCTTCGATCACCGTCAAGACGCGGGCTAGCCCCGCGAAGGTCGAGAACGGCCCATCGGTCGACACCTCGGCGATGCTGATCCGCCAGCGCCATGGATCCGCCCCCTTGTCGCGCAGGACCTCATGGGTGACGCCGCCGCCATTCTTCCACGGCGTCGTTGTGAACTCTTTGGGCCTGACGATACGAAACATGGCCTTGCGCTTCCTGGGTGTGTGCCACCCGGAGATCCGGGTGGAGAGAGGGTTGATAGGACGCTCCGCCCTGTGTCGAAGGGCCGGAGCGGGGTCGGGTCTGCGGCGGCGGTGTGGCTGCGGGCGCGCCCATGGTCATCGCCACCTCGGGCCCGCCGTGGCCCGCAATCATTGCATCCTGATCGGCAGAGGCCAAGTCGAGAGATCAGCCGCCGAAGGCAGGTCACACCTAACACAACGGGCGAAATGCTGACAAAACCGGCTCACCCATTTGCGTAGGGGTTTCCCGGCAGACGATTACACCTCGCTCGGCAAGCAGGTCTTCCACGTCCGTCGTTCTGAGTGCGAAATGGTGGTACGCCACACTGCATAAGCGATAATCTCACGAGGGAAGCGGTAGCCTTTCACGCGCGGCATCTCAGCTGGAATGTTCACAGTCACCAGCGAGGCCCCCTCAAGGGGCGCAGCAAGTTGGCAATCCCATAACGAGAGCTAGGCCGCCTTGATGCGCTTTTCCACGATCCTTGCGACCTCCGCGCCGTGATGGGTTCCCCACTCGCACAACGGCGCCAATCGTTCTGTCAATTTCCGGCCGAAGTCCGTCAATTCATATTCGACATGGGGCGGCACTGTCTGGAAATCTATGCGACGGATCAAACCGTCATCCGACAGTTCCTTGAGGTGCTGAATGAGCATCTTCTCACTCACATTGGTCACGAGCCTGCGGAGCTCACCAGTGCGCTTGGGGCCGTTGGCGAGATGATAGACAATGAGCGGTTTCCACTTGCCGCCAAGGACGGCCACCCCCCCGCAATTCTGCGCAATTTTCAGGCAACACGGAATACAAGCGGTCGCCGCCCGGGCGTTCAACGTTGCTATTCGCCCCACTGTCTGTTGACGCTCCAGTGATGCAGCGACTTCTGAAAATAACCATTGTAGAAAGCGATCCCGCACGCGCTGCGTTGATCGAGGAAAGCCTGTTGCGGGTGGGGCAATACGAACTGAATATCATCAACGACATGACGCGGCTGAACAGTGCGATCAAAGAGATCAACCCGGACATTGTCCTGATCGACCTCGACAACCCGTCGCGTGATGCTTTGGAAGAGTTGACGCTGGCCACCGCCCCGCTGGAGCGTCCTGTCGCGCTTTTTGTAGATCAGGGCGATGCGAACCTGACGAAGCTTGCGATCGAGGCGGGGGTGTCCGCATATGTCGTCGACGGGCTGCGGGCCGACCGGCTCAAGCCGATCCTCGACGCCGCTGTCGCGCGGTTCAACATGTTCCGGCAGATGCGAACCGAATTGGCGGCGACAAAACGTGCGCTTGAAGAGCGCAAGGTGATCGACCGCGCGAAAGGCATCTTGATGAAAGCAAAAGGGATCGACGAAGAGGCCGCCTATGCCTTGTTGCGCCGGGCGGCGATGGATCAGGGCCGCAAGGTCGGCGATGTGGCCGAGGCGTTGGTCAGCACCGCAGGATTGCTGTCATGACGACAACAATGCCTGTCGGTTTTGTTCCGCTGATTGACGCGGGTCCGTTGATAGTCGCAGCCGAAATGGGGTTCGACCGCGCCGAGGGCATAGCTTTGGATCTTCGGCGGGCGAATTCCTGGTCGGCGCTGCGGGATATGGTGTCCTTTGGACAGGTCACCGCGGCGCAAATGCTGTCGCCCATGCCTGTTGCCACGGCGCTGGGGCTGGGCGGCGCCGGTGCAGCACTGGCCGCGGTCGCGGTCTTGTCTACCAACGGTGAGGTGGTTTGCGTCAGCGAAGCCTTGGCCAAAAGGTTGCGACAGGCTGGTCACACCTTTGACTTTGACGATGCCCACACAGCAGGCCGCGCTTTGATCGAAGCCGCTGATGGTCCGCTGCGCATTGCCGTGCCGTTCCCTTTCTCGATGCACGCCGAGCTTTTGTATCATTGGTTGACGACGCTGGGGCTGCCTGCGCCCTCGGGCATCGACATCCGCACTGTTCCCCCCTCCCTGATGGCGGCAGCCCTTGCTGCGGGCGAGCTTGACGCATGTTGCGTCGGCGAACCCTGGGGGTCCATGGCGGTTGAACGGGGGGCAGGCGCATTGCTGTTGCCCGGGTCCGCGATCTGGCCCGGGGTGCCGGAAAAGGTGCTGGGCGTGCGGGCCGATCTGGCCGACAGCGACCCCGAACCCCTGCGCGCCCTGATCCGCGCCTTGTGGCACGCGGGGCAATGGCTGAACGATCCACGCAGCCGCGTCACCGCCTGCGAGATCTTGTCGGGTCGCGATTACCTTGACGTCCCGACCGAGGTCATCGACCGCGCCCTGTCAGGTCATCTGACGATTTCGGCGCGCGGTGACAGCCGGGTCGTGCCCGAGTTCGTAGATTTTGGCCGGTTTGCACCGCAACAGGTTCACGCGGCATGGATCGGCGGACGGCTTGCGGCGCGTCTGGGTCTGGATCGCAGCACCTCTCAGGCGGCGGCAAAGGCGACCTACCGCACCGCGCTGCACGACAGCACGGTTCAGGCGATTCCCGGCTATGTGCAGGAACCTGCGCCATCGGATCGTTCATTTGACGGTCAGAATTTCACCCTTGCGCTGCCAGAGTGATCATGAATTCAGCACATTTATGCCGCGATGCAGAAAAATGGCCCGCTGCAACCGCAAATCCAGATTTATCGTTGATTAGGGCCGACGAATAAATTTTTATTGAAGGCAGGCAGACAATGGCGTCCGCCTGACCCCATTCCCAAAGTCCGGGTAATCCGAGCACAGCCGCTCGACCCTTCATGCCAACGCATGAGGTTGGTCAGCGGCTATTTTTCGTATGTCCGGGCGTCTGTCCCGGACCCTAAAGGGACGACAAAATGAAACATTTCTCTGCCTTACTTCTGACGACGACACTGCTTGCCGCCCCGGCCTTTGCCGAGATGCTGGAGCTTGAAAAAGACGAACTCAAATTCGGCTTCATCAAGCTGACGGACATGGCGCCGCTGGCTGTCGCCTATGAAAATGGCTATTTTCTGGACGAGGGATTGTTCGTCACGCTTGAAGCGCAGGCAAACTGGAAGGTCCTGCTGGACGGCGTGATCGGCGGACAGTTGGACGGCGCGCATATGCTGGCGGGGCAACCGCTGGCGGCCACCATAGGCTATGGCACGCAGGCGCATATCATCACGCCATTCTCGATGGACCTGAACGGCAACGGCATCACCGTGTCGAACAGCGTCTGGGAGGAAATGAAGCCGAACATCCCAAAAGACGCCGACGGCAAGCCACAGCATCCGATCAGCGCCGCGGCACTGGCGCCGGTTGTGGCCAGCTACAAAGCCGCAGGCAAACCGTTCAACATGGGGATGGTGTTTCCCGTCTCCACGCATAATTACGAATTGCGCTACTGGCTGGCGGCGGGCGGGTTGAACCCCGGCACCTATTCCCCCAACGACACCTCTGGCACGATCGGGGCCGATGTCATGCTGTCGGTGACACCGCCGCCGCAGATGCCGGCCACGATGGAAGCCGGAACCATCGACGGCTATTGCGTGGGTGAGCCATGGAACCAGCAGGCGGTTGTCAAAGGCATCGGCGTGCCGGTGATCACCGACTATGAGCTGTGGAAGAACAACCCCGAAAAGGTGTTCGGTATCACGGATGCGTTCGCCAAGGAAAATCCCAACACCACACTCGCCCTGACCAAGGCATTGATCCGCGCGGCGATGTGGCTGGACGAAAATGACAACGCCAACCGGGGCGAAGCCGTCGATATGCTGGCGCGTCCCGAATACGTCGGCGCCGACCGCGAGGTCATCGCGGCGTCGATGACCGGCACCTTCGAGTATGAAAAGGGCGATGTGCGTGATGTGCCCGACTTTAACGTCTTTTTCCGGCACCACGCGACCTATCCGTTTTATTCGGATGCGGTCTGGTACCTGACCCAGATGCGCCGCTGGGGCCAGATTGCCGAACCCAAGGACGACGCCTGGTTCGATGAAACCGCCAAATCCGTGTACCGCCCTGACATCTATTTGCAGGCCGCGCAGATGCTGGTGGACGAAGGATTGGCAGACGCGGCGGATTTCCCCTTTGACAGTGACGGCTACAAGACCCCGACGCCGGCCGACGACGTGATCGACGGCATCCCCTACGACGGCAAAGCGCCGAATGCCTACATCGACAGCCTGCCCATCGGACTGAAGTCCGGCGATGTGGCCGGTGGCTGACAAAACGGCGCCGCCCCTGATTGGGGTGGCTCCCCTTTTCCATTCTGATCCGAGGACATTTCAATGACCGTTGTCGATCCCGACCACCTTGAAGCCCAGCAGCGCGAAGCCCGCCGCGCCGTTTGGTTCACGCGTATCAACAAGGCGGACGCATGGTTCACTGTGCTCGGCCTTGGCTGGCTTACCCCCTTGTTAAAGGCCGCGGCCGGCGACAACCCTCGCGCGCAAATGAAAGATGTCTGGAAGCTGCTGGGCGTGCCGGTGCTGTCCATCGCGGTGTTCCTGATGCTTTGGTCTGCTTTGGCACCAAGGGTCGTGACCTCGCTGGGCGCGATCCCCGGCCCTGTTGCGGTCTGGCAAGAGGCCAAGGGGCTGCACGCCGACGCCGTGGTAAAGTGGGACAAGGCCGCAGTGTTCCGGGACCGTCTGGACCAGCGCAATGCCAAGCTGATCGAAGCGGGCCGCGCGTCCGAGGTCAAGGACATCGCCTATACCGGATCGCCGACCTATTACGGGCAGATATGGACCTCGATCAAGACGGTGTTCTTTGGGTTCCTGATTGCCTCGGTTGTCGCGATCCCCTTGGGCATTGCTGCGGGCCTGTCACCGACGGCGAATGCCGCGTTGAACCCGCTGATCCAGATTTTCAAGCCGGTGTCGCCGCTGGCCTGGCTGCCGATTGTCACCATGGTCGTGTCTGCGGTCTATGCGACAAACGACGGGTTCTTTACCAAATCCTTTCTCGTGTCCGCGATCACCGTGACCCTGTGTTCGCTGTGGCCGACGCTGATCAATACGGCCCTTGGTGTGGCTTCAATCGACCGTGATCTGATCTCGGTCAGCCGCGTGCTGAAGATGGGCCCCTATGCCAAGATCACCAAACTGGTCCTGCCCTCGGCCCTGCCGCTGATCTTTACCGGATTGCGGCTTAGCCTTGGGGTGGGCTGGATGGTGCTGATTGCCGCCGAAATGCTGGCGCAGAACCCGGGCCTTGGCAAATTCGTCTGGGACGAATTCCAGAACGGATCGTCGCAATCGCTGGCACGGATCATCGTGGCCGTCCTGACCATCGGCATCATCGGCTTCCTTCTGGATCGCGTGATGTTCGCATTGCAGTCGTTCTTTACCTTCTCGGCCCAGCGGTGAGCGGTATGAGCATTCTGGAATTCAAGAACGTGAACAAAGGGTTCGGCGAAGGCACCCACCGCGCCGAAGTCTTGCATGACATCACGCTGGACGTGAAAGAGGGCGAATTTCTGGCCGTTCTGGGGTTTTCCGGCACCGGCAAATCCACGCTGATGAACCTGATTGCCGGGCTTGAGATGCCTGACACCGGCACGCTGACCTTTCGCGGCGCGCCGATTGCGGGGCCGGGGCCTGATCGCGGGCTGGTGTTCCAAAGCTACAGCCTGATGCCGTGGCTGACCGTGCGCGGCAACATCATGCTGGCCGTCGAAGCGGTGCATGGCAAACTGTCCAAAGCAGAAAAGGAAGCCAAGGCAGATCATTACATTGCCATGGTCGGCCTTGCCCACGCAGCGCACCGTCGGCCGGCGGAACTGTCGGGAGGGATGCGCCAGCGGGTTGCCGTGGCCCGCGCATTGGCGATGGAGCCTGATCTGCTGTTGCTGGACGAACCGCTGTCGGCGCTGGATGCGCTGACCCGTGCCAATCTGGCCGATGAGATACTGGAAATCTGGGAGGCGGACAAAAAGACCTGCATCCTGATCACCAATGATGTGGACGAGGCCATCTTGCTGGCGGACCGCATCATCGTTCTGAACCCCGACGGCACGCTGGCCGATCCGGTGCCTGTCACCTTGCCACGCCCGCGCAACCGCGACGCGATGAACCACGATGCCGCGTTCAAATCGTTGCGCGCGCAGGTCACGCAATATCTGATGGACGTGGGAATCGCCGCCAAGGTGGAAGAAACTCGGCACCTGCCGAACGTCACGCCGATCCACCAGACGCTGCCCGCCGTCGTCAAAGAGGCGCGCGCCGGTATGATCGAAGAGCGGTTTCTGGACTTTTCACAACTGCACAAGGTCTACCCGACGCCCAAAGGTCCACTGACGGTGGTCGAGGATTTTGACCTGAAGGTAAATCAGGGCGAATTCATCAGCCTGATCGGCCATTCGGGCTGTGGAAAGTCCACTGTGCTGACCATGGCCGCCGGCCTGAATGCCATATCCAAAGGCGCGATCAAACTGGATGGCCGCCACGTCGAAGGCGCCGACCCCGAACGCGCGGTGGTGTTCCAGTCGCCCAACCTATTCCCGTGGCTGACCGCCAAAGAGAACGTGGCGATTGGCGTGGACAAGGTGTACCCCCGCGCAAGCCAGGCCGAGCGGCAGGATGTGGTCGAATACTACCTTGAACGCGTGGGTCTGGCCGATGCGATGGACCGCGGTGCGGCGTCCATGTCGAACGGCATGAAACAGCGTGTCGGCATCGCCCGCGCCTTTGCCCTTAGCCCCAAGCTGCTGTTGCTGGACGAACCTTTTGGCATGTTGGATTCCCTCACCCGATGGGAGCTGCAAGAGGTCTTGATGGAGGTTTGGTCCCGCACCAAGGTCACCGCGATCTGCGTCACCCATGACGTCGACGAGGCGATCTTGCTGGCCGACCGCGTGGTCATGATGACCAACGGCCCGCAGGCCACCATCGGCAAGATCACCGACGTAAAGCTGCCGCGACCGCGCACCCGCAAGGCACTGCTGTCCCACCCCGACTACTATGCCTACCGGCAGGAGGTCCTTGATTTCCTGACCGAATACGAACACGGCGCAAAACCCGCGCCAAAACCCAAACCCCTTGCTGCGGAGTAAGCCATGACCAGAAATCTGATTGTCATCGGGGCTGGAATGGCCTCGGGGCGGATGCTGGAACATCTGTTCGAAACCCAACCCGGCGCGTGGAACGTCACGTTGTTCAACGCCGAACCGCGCGGCAATTACAATCGGCTGATGTTGTCCCCCGTGCTGTCGGGCGACAAAACCTATGCCGAGATCATCACGCATGATGCCGACTGGTACGAGGCCCACGGCGTCACCTGCCGTTTTGGCGAAAAAGTGCTGCGGATCGACCGCACCGCGCAGGTTGTCGTGGGGGAAAACGGCGCGGTGCCTTACGACCGTGTTGTCATCGCCACCGGATCGAACCCCTTTATGATCCCCCTGCCGGGTCACGATCTGCAAGGGGTCATTCCCTACCGCGATCTGGACGACACCGAAACGATGATGGCCCTTGGTGCCACGCCCGGCGCGCGCGCCATTGTCATCGGCGGTGGCCTGCTGGGGCTTGAGGCGGCGGCCGGCATGAAGGCGCAGGGCATCGACGTGACAGTCATTCACGTCATGGGCCACTTGATGGAACGGCAGTTGGACGAAGCCGCGGGATACCTGCTGAAAAAGTCGCTAGAGGAGAAAGGGATTACCGTTTTGACCTCGGCCAATTCCAAGGAAATCCTTGGCACCGACGGGCGCGTCAGCGGTCTGCGGTTGGACGATGGCACCGAAATTCCGTGTGATCTGCTGGTTATGGCCGTGGGCATCCGCCCGAACGTGGCGCTGGCCAAAGACGCGGATCTGGCCGTTGGGCGCGGCATTCATGTTGACGACGCCATGGTCACATCCGACGCCAACATCCTGGCGCTTGGGGAGTGTGTTGAACATCAAGGCGCGGTGTTCGGGCTGGTGGCCCCGTTGTACGATCAGGCCAAAGTGGCCGCCGATACGCTGGGTGAAACGCCCGCCACATTTACCCCGAAAGAGGTGGCAACCAAGCTGAAAGTCACAGGCTGCGACCTGTTCAGCGCGGGCGATTTTGCCGAAGGGGACGGGCGCGAGGACATCGTTTTCCGCGACCCCGCGCGCGGTATATACAAGCGGCTGGTGCTGGAAGGCACCCGGCTGATCGGTGCTGTCATGTATGGCGACACGGCAGATGGCGCGTGGTTTCATGGGCTGATCAAAGATCGCAGCGACGTGTCGGACATGCGCGATACTTTGATATTCGGTCCGGCGTTTCAGGGGGGCACCCCCTCGGACCCGTTGGCAGCCGTTGCAGCCTTACCGGGTGACGCAGAAATCTGCGGCTGCAACGGCATTTGCAAATCCACGATTGTTGACGCGATCAACGGCGGGGCCACCTCCCTGTCCGATGTGCGCGCACAGACCAAGGCCAGCGCATCTTGCGGGACCTGCACGGGGCTGGTCGAACAGGTCATGGCCCTGACCCTTGGCGACGGATTCGAGGTGCAGACCGTCAAACCGATGTGCCCCTGCACGACGTTGACCCACATGGACGTGCGCCGCCTGATCAAGTCGCGCGCGTTGAAATCCATGGCCGCGGTGATGCAGGAATGCGGCTGGACCACGTCCTGCGGCTGCGCCTCGTGCCGTCCGGCGTTGAACTATTACCTGCTGTGCGACTGGCCCGGCGAGTATCAGGACGACGACCAAAGCCGATTTGTGAACGAGCGGATGCATTCGAACATTCAAAAGGACGGCACCTATTCTGTCGTCCCACGCATGTGGGGCGGCATCACAACCCCGGACGAGCTGCGCGCGATTGCCGACGCAGCAGACAAATACGCAGTGCAGACCGTCAAGGTAACTGGCGGACAGCGCATCGACCTGCTGGGCGTCAAGAAACAGGACCTGCCGGACATCTGGGCCGACCTGAACGCCGCCGGCATGGTCAGCGGTCAGGCCTATGCCAAAGGGTTGCGCACTGTGAAAACCTGCGTCGGCTCTGACCATTGCCGCTTTGGCACCCAAGACAGCACCGGTCTGGGCATTCGCATGGAAAAGGCGCTGTGGGGGTCGTGGACACCGGCCAAGGTCAAGATGGCCGTGTCGGGCTGCCCGCGCAACTGCGCCGAAAGCACTTGCAAGGATGTGGGCGTGATCTGTGTCGACAGCGGCTATGTGCTGCACATCGGCGGTGCTGCGGGCCTGCATATTCAGGGCACCGAGGTGATGTGCACCGTCAAGACCGAGGACGAGGTGCTGGAATACACCGCCGCCGTCGTCCAGCTTTACCGCGAAGAAGCCGCCTATCTTGAGCGGATGTACAAGTGGATGGACAACGTCGGCCTGGATCACATTGTCGAACGTGTCGTGACCGATGCCGACAGCCGCCGCGCGCTGGCTGACCGCTTCTATTTCGCGCAGCAGTTCATGCAACAAGACCCCTGGGCCGAGCGAACCAAAGCCAGCTACCGCGCACTGTACTCCCCACTTGCCGATCTGACACTGGAGGCCGCAGAATGACCGTCTGGACCGATATCGGCGCTTTGACCGACATACCCAAACGCGGCGCCCGCGTTGTGAAAACGCACGTGGGCTGCGTCGCCGTGTTCCGCACGGTTGATGACGAGGTGTTTGCCATCGACGATGCCTGCCCGCACAAGGGTGGCCCGCTAAGCGAGGGGATCGTGCATGGCCGGTCTGTCACCTGCCCGCTGCACAATATGGTGTTGCGGTTGGATACGGGACTGGCGCAAGGGGCGGACGAAGGGGCCGTGAACACCTATGCCGTCCGCGTGATAGGTGGCCGGATCATGCTGGACACCGCACGCCTGCGCCGCGGTCAGGTCGCGTGATGGACGGGTCGCACGACGCCCCCGAAATCCGCACGACCTGCGCCTATTGCGGGGTAGGCTGCGGCGTGCTGGCCCGGCCCGACGGCGCGGGTGGTGTGACGGTGCGCGGCGACCCGGACCACCCTGCGAACCATGGGCGGCTGTGCTCGAAAGGTTTTGCATTGGGCGAAACCCTGTCGCTGGACGACCGCCTGCTGGCGCCCCGCATCGGCGGGGTCGATACCGACTGGGACTCCGCGCTTGGGCAGGTGGCGGATCGCTTCAGCCAGACCATCGCGCAACACGGACCGGATTCGGTGGCCTTTTACGTCTCGGGCCAACTGCTGACCGAGGATTACTACATCGCGAACAAGCTGATGAAGGGCTTTATCGGGTCCGCAAACATCGACACCAATTCGCGCCTGTGTATGGCTTCGACCGTGGCGGGGCAGAAACGGGCGTTCGGCACCGATACCGTGCCCGGCACATACGAAGACCTGGAACTAGCCGACCTCGTGGTGCTGGTGGGCAGCAACCTGGCGTGGTGCCATCCGGTGCTGTACCAGCGTCTGGCCGCAGCCAAGGCCGCGCGGCCTGACATGAAGGTCGTGGTGATCGACCCGCGCCGCACGGCGACCTGCGATCTGGCAGATATGCATCTGGCGCTGGCCCCCGGCAGCGACGTGGCCCTGTTCAACGGGCTGCTGGCGGCTGTTTCCGCTGCGGACGCGCTGGACAACACCTATTTGCGCCATGTCAACGGGCTGGACCAGACGCTGCGCGCGGCGATGGCACAGGACCTTGGGGTCACCGGCCTTGATCCGGCGCAAATGGCGGCGTTTTTCGATCTGTGGCAGCGTACCGAAAAGGTCGTGACTGTCTTTAGCCAAGGCGTGAACCAGTCGTCCTCGGGGACCGACAAGGTCAACGCGATCATCAATTGCCATCTTGCCACGGGGCGCATCGGCAAGCCGGGCATGGGGCCGTTCTCGGTCACCGGCCAACCCAATGCTATGGGCGGACGCGAGGTTGGCGGCCTGTCCAATGCCCTGGCCTGCCATCTGGACATCGAAGACGAAACGCACCGCGAGTTGGTGCGCCACTTCTGGAACGCGCCGACCATGCCCCAAGGGGCGGGATTGAAGGCGCTGGATATGTTCGACCGTGTCAGGACAGGCCAGATCAAGGCGCTGTGGATCGTTTGCACAAACCCCGCAGTGTCAATGCCCGACGCAGATGTCGTGCGGGATGCTATCGCGGCCTGCGATTTTGTCGTCGTCAGCGACGTGACCGCACATACCGACACCGCGCGGCTGGCGCATGTGCTGTTGCCCGCAACCGGCTGGGGTGAAAAAGACGGCACCGTTACCAATTCCGACCGCACTATCAGCCGCCAGCGCAGCGTGCTGCCCGCACCCGGTGTGGCGCGCCCGGACTGGGCGATTATGTGCGATGTTGCACGGCGCATGGGGTTCGGGACAGCATTCGATTATGCTTCGCCCGCCGAGATTTTCGACGAATACGCGACCCTGTCGGGATTGGCGGCAGCGACCGGACGGGATTTCGACATTTCCGGCCTAAGCGGGTTGGGCGCTGCCGGCTATGCCGACTTGCCGCCAACGCGCTGGCCTGTCACCGCGACAGGGCAGACCGAGCGTTTCTTTGCAGACGGACAGTTTTTCACCGGCGATGCGCGCGCGCGCATGGTCCCCGTCACAGCGCGCCCGCCTGCCGCCCGGACCAGCCCGCGCTATCCCTTCCGTCTGAACACCGGCCGCATCCGCGATCAGTGGCACACGATGACACGCACCGCCAAATCCCCCCGTCTGAACCAACACCTGGGCGAGCCGTTTCTGGAAATCCATCCCGACGATGCCGAAGTCCTGGGCATTGCTGCCGCCACGCTGGTGCGCGTGAAAAGCCCGACAGGCAGTTGCATCCTGCGGGCGCTTGTTACTGACCGTGTACGACAGGGTCAGGTCTTTGCCCCGATGCACTGGACCGGTGAAACTGCCCCGTCGGGCCGCGTCGACGCATTGGTTCCCGCCGTCGCAGATCCGCTGTCGGGCCAACCCGAAAGCAAGGCCGCAGTCGTGGCCGTAACCGCGTACGACGCAGGCTGGTTCGGGTTCGCCGTCAGCACCAGCGCCCTGACGCCCGATTGCCCCTATTGGGCGCGCAGCAGGGTTGACGCAGGCTGGCGCGCGGAACTGGCCGGCGACAACGAACCGCAGGATTGGGAGACAGAGGCACGCTGTCTTTTTGCCCTGCCCCACAGTCATTGCCAGATGATCAGCGATCCGGCCAATGGCATGGCCCGCATTGCATTTTTGGACGGTGACCGCCTGCTGGCCGCGCTTTTTGTGGCACGCACACCTGTTGCACTGTCGCGCGATCATATCGTGTCGCAGCTGGGGCAAGTGGCGCACGCCCCGCTGTCAGGCAGACCAAACGCCCAGATGCCAGACCCCGGCGCGGTGGTCTGTGCCTGTCTGAACGTCGGGATCAACACCATCGGCACCGCCATCGCCAGCGGTCAGGCGACCACGGTAACGCAAGTGGGCGAATGCACCGGTGCGGGCACCAACTGCGGGTCGTGCCGCCCCGAGATCACAGTGCTTCTGGCCAAGTTCCGCAAACTGGAAGCCGCCGAATGACCCTTGCCCCTTATGTCGCCATTCTGGGGCGCGG
Organism: uncultured Pseudosulfitobacter sp.; assembly: GCF_963976325.1. Taxonomy (NCBI): domain Bacteria; kingdom Pseudomonadati; phylum Pseudomonadota; class Alphaproteobacteria; order Rhodobacterales; family Roseobacteraceae; genus Pseudosulfitobacter; species uncultured Pseudosulfitobacter sp. The sequence continues at coordinate 31,582 of NZ_CAXBJW010000006.1, read as the reverse complement.
ACAGGGCCGCGCGCGGTCCCTGACGATGGACGAGGCCCGCGCGGCGATGCAGATCATCCTGTCCGGCGACGGCGCACCCGAGGCCGTCGGCGCGATCCTGATGCTGCTGCGGATGAAGGGCGAGGTTGCCGCCGAAATCGCCGGTTTCACCGCCGCCGCACGGGCGTCCCTGCCCGCATGGCAGGGCCCGCCGCCAGCGGTTGACTGGCCATCCTATGCCGCGGGCCGCACCCGTGGCCAGCCGTGGTTTCTGGCGGCGGCCAGGCTGGTGGCACAGGCCGGATATCCCGTGTTGCTGCACGGCTGGAACTCTCATCAGGCGACAGGCGCGTCGGTCCGCGCCGCTTTGGCTGATGTTGGCATCGCTCAAGTGAACTGGGCTGATGCCTCGGCAGAGCTTGCCCGGTCCGGCATCGCCTATGTGCCGTTGGAACACCTGCAACCACGCCTGATGGATCTGCTGCGCCTGCGCGACACGTTTGGTCTGCGCTCTTGCATCAACACGGTGCTGCGGATGCTGAACCCCGCGGCAGCTTCTGTGGCGCTGCAAGGTGTCTTTCATCCCTCATACCGCGAGTTGCAGCGCGATGCCGGATTGCTGCTGGGCCAACCGACCTTGCGGGTTCTGAAAGGCGGCGGCGGCGAGTTTGAACATCACCCGGCCAAGGATATTACCTTGCACGGCCTGACCAACGGCATCCCGTGGGAAGACCAGACCGGCGCACCCGTGACCGGCCACCAGCGCCTGTCGAACACCGACAGCACCCTTTCTGATGTTTGGCACGGCACCGTACACGACGATTTTGCCACCGCAATCATCACCAGCACCACCGCTTTGGCGCTGTCTGCCCTTGGGGTCGCCGACGCGGCGCGGGCCGCACAGGACCTGTGGCAGCGCCGTCATCAGGCCTGCACCGTGTAAGGAGATTACCATGCAAAGCTTTCCCATGTTCATCCGCACCACGGGCCGCCGCGTCGTAATCGCAGGCGGAGGAGAGCAAGCTGCCCAAAAGGCGCGGCTGATGCTGAAGACGGATGCCGCACTGGTTTTGCTGGCACCAAAGCTGGATGCGGAATTGACCGATCTGGTGGCCACAGGGCGGGCCACGCAGGTCACAGACGCGATAACACCCGCCAGTTTCGACAACGCAGCACTGGTGTTCATCGCCACAGGCTGCCCCGGCGTTGACGCTGCATTACACGCGCTGGCCAAGGTCGGCGGAGCGCAGGTGAACGTCGTGGACCAACCCGCGCTGTGCGACATGACCACGCCGTCGGTGGTGGATCGTGATCCCGTGGTCGTGGCCATCGGAACCGAAGGCACGGCACCGGTTCTGGCCCGCCAGATCAAGACGCAGGTCGAACAGATGCTTGACCCGGCGCTTGGCCCCTTCGCCGCCCTTGCGGGCCGCCTGCGGGGGGCTGTGGCGGCCAACATACCCAAACCGGACCGTCGCGCCTTTTGGCGGTGGGCCTTTGCCGAACAGCCCTGGCAGATGCACCGAAGCGGTCAGCAGCGCGCGGCTGCCGACCTGCTGAAACAGACCATTGCCACCCGTGATGTCCCCCAAGCCCAAGGCCATATCGCGCTGGTCGGCGCAGGCCCCGGCGCGCGCGACCTGTTGACCCTGCGCGCCGTTCAACGCCTGCAAGAGGCCGATGTGATCTTCTACGACCGCCTTGTTGATCCCGAAGTATTGGAACTGGCCCGCCGCGACGCCGAGCGGGTCTATGTCGGGAAGGTCGTGGGTGCGCACGCCTGGCCGCAAACCCGCATTTGTGCGCTGATCGTGGCCGAAGCCGCAAAAGGCCGCCGTGTCGTCCGCTTGAAGTCGGGTGATCCCGGTATCTTCGGGCGGGCAACCGAAGAGCTGGATGCGGCTCGCGCAGCGGGTGTCGCGGTCGAGATTGTGCCGGGCGTTACTGCGGCCAGTGCCGCGTCGGCTGTGCTGGGGCAATCGCTGACGGTGCGCGGCCAGACCGATACACTGGTTCTGACCACTGGCCAGCACTGTGACGGCGATGCAGCCGAAACCTGTGCGGATCATGCTTTGCCGGGGACGACGCTGGTCTTTTACATGGGCGTCAGCGCTGCGCCAAAAATAGGTCAGTCGCTTCTGAAAAAGGGGCTTTGTGTCAGCACGCCCGTGACCATCGCCGCTGATGTCAGCAAACGCGACCAGCGCGTTTTGACCACAACGATCGCTGATTTGGCCCACGAAATTTCGCGCAACAGTATTGTGGGAAATGCGCTGTTTATCATCCGAATTCCACGTATCGAGCAGTCACGTCACACCGAAAACATGAGGGACAGCGCGACCCCGAGGGGACTGTTGCAACATTTGTCTGAAACTTCGTGATCAATTGGCCGTTACGTTGTTGCACGCCCATCGGACCACGGTGAATTCCTGCGCTCCGGCTTGCGGGGCGCGATTGGGATTACCCCCCCATGACACAAAATGATGTTGATCACGTTGACGTAGAAACTTTGCGATCCCGCGCATCCCGTCCCGTCGCATCCCAGCGCGCGCACACCCCCTTGGCCCAGCGGTCCGAGGACTTTCCGAAGCAGTCATGCAGGGAATCCACCGCAATCACACTGCCCAGGGCAAGTCGACCCAGAAGGCACAAACGCGGCACCACGCGGCCCTGTTCATCCCGAACTTGCCCGTCCGCTACGGTACGCGCCGCCAACCCTTGTGCCAATGGGGCCAGCGCGCCATTTTCAACCAGCGTGCAGATGGGTGCTTTTTCAATGGCAGACAAATCTGGCGAGGGCAAAACCGCGTCAATCATCACTGAAACCGCTGCCGTGCCGTCAGATGTTTCCAGCGTCCAACCGCTGTCCGTCAGGCTGAAATCCGGGTCGGCAGCAAGGCTCAGGTCCATGACACCTGCTTCGATCAGCATCTTCATTTCCTGCGAGGCAGACAGGGGCGGCCCATAACTGTAACGCTTCAGCCCCTCGTCAAAACCCACCAGCGTCTTCGCGGTCTCAGCGGGCGTACCAACAGGGTTGTATCCGGCGCGCAGGGCGTCCTGAAGCTTGCGCCAGACCTGTCCGACCACATAACCCGTGGTGGGCGGCAGACTGCCATCCGCCAACGCGATCCCGGTTCTCAGACACTCCATCGGCGATAGGTGCCGTTCCTGCGATCCGGGGTCGTTCCATTCAGCATGCAGCCAGTCATCGACTTCATTGTCCGGCACCTCGGCGTCACAGGCCGCCAGAATCCGGCTCACAACAGGGATCAGCGCCGCATTGATCGCGGCCGATGCGCTGTCTTGATCGGCCTCCGCAGCCTGTGCCATCGCTTGCGAAAACCGATCCACTTCTGACGGGCGCAGATCAAAGCGCGCATCCAGCGGCTCTGTCGCGGGTTTGGGAAACGGTGGATGACCGTTCAGCGAAAACGGATGGATGCGCACAGGTTCACGCCCCGAAGGGTGATAGCCCTGTGCATCAAACCGCCCGCCCTGCCCGGCTGTCAGCACCCGCAACACATCAAAGGTCGACAGCCCCAAACCACGGATCGCCACGGTGCGGCCTGTCCAGTCACGGGCGCGGTGCGCCAATTGCGCCGCCGGATAAGCCTGCGCCAGTTGCCCCTGACTGCGGCTGGCATGGTCCTGCCATTCGGCCAGTTGGTCGTCGGGCGCTGTTTCGGGTTGGCCGGGGGTCAGCAGCACCTCGTCATAAATCGCGTGCGTCTGGTCACCGGCTTGCACCCGCCAGCCCGCACCCCTGCGGTCGATCCGCGCGACATGCTGCGGAATGATGGCGATTGCCCCGTTGGCGGCGTCCAGCAGATCGTCCAGTCGAGCCTGCAAATAACGGCCCAGTTCGGCCCGTGGCGGGAAACTGTCAGGATCGGCCTGCTTTCCCGCGTGTCTGGCATACCACTCGGCAAAGCTGCCACAGCGCGAAAACGCGGGCGGGCGGATGTCGATGTCGCGAAAGGGAATGTTCAGCAAGCACAGCGGACTTTCGTCGGGATGAAAGTTCGGACCGGCCCCCGGTGCATCAGAAGGTTCGAACACATCGACCGTCACCCGGCACTTAACTTCTGCCAGATGCGTCACCAGCGCCTCAAGCGCGCCCAAACTTCGTGGCCCCAGACCGACAATCGCAATCCGTGCCGTGCCAGTGCCTGACTTCATTCCAGGGCCTTTCCGTGTCGGACATCCACGTGCCGACCAGTGGTATTGAACGTATGTTATCAAACATACCACGCTGCAAAAAGGTTCCCCCCCCCGGATGGACAGGACCACTACCCGACCTGTCGCAACGCACCTTTCAGCGCCAGTGCCTCAAGCCGACTGCGCAATCCGCGCGGTGCCCTCAGCGCCATGCGATCCAGACAGGCGTGATTGGCATCCCCGGCCCGCAAACCTTTCAGAACCAGCCGGACCATGGCCGCGCGGTTGCCTTGGGTTTGGGACAGCAGGTCCAGCGCAGGCAGAAGCCGCTGTTCCACGTCATCAAAATCGGTGCCAAAGGGAAAAGTCGGCAATCCCGCAGGATCAAGCCAGCCATTCAGATGCCGCGGTGTGTTGCAACGCCAGCCGTCGGGAACCGCGAAATCCGACGCCAGTTTGCCCGCCGCCTTGGCCTGCGCGACCAGATCGTCCTGAAACCGGCTGTCGGCAATGCGCACCATACGGGCCACCGCGACCTCGTCACGCACTCCGCGCAGATCGGCGATGCCATATTCCGTCACCACAATATCGCGATAGGCGCGCGGCACGCTTTCGTGCGGATGCGACCAGACAATATTGGACGTGGTCTGTCCCGCCTTTGTCCGTGTGGCGGGCAGCGTGATGACCGACCGCGCCGCGTCCAGTGCAAAGGCCTGTTCGATGAAATTGAACTGGCCGCCGATCCCGCTGACCTCCTGGCCCTTGGCAGTGACGTCGCTGGTCACACCACCCAGCAACGTCACCTTCATCGCGGCATTCACAAACCGCGCATCGGTGCGGGCGGCGCGTTTGGCGTCTTCGTCACCGTAAAGCTGGTTGGTGAATGATACAGGCATCATGCGGATGCGGGCGTGTTCGGCCTCCGTCAATTCGCGCAAAGCCTCGTAGAAGGCGCGGCAATCCACAAAGAATCCCGCGTGGATCGCAACGCCATCAACCTCGCGGCGCACGATGCCGGCCTTGAACAGTTGCAGCAAACCGTCGACCAGCATTTCGGTCACCACATACAGGCCGGTGTCAAAGGCCCCGCTTTCGTCAAAGCCGTCCTGGGCAAAGGGGCTGTTGCGTTGTAGTTCCAAAGCTTGCCCCGCGTGACGCAATATCAGCGCATGGGCCACCGCATCGCCAATTGCGCCGATCCCGATTTGCAGCGTCCCGCCATCGCGGATCAGCCGCGACACATGCAGCCCGATGGCGTGTTCCGCAGCGCCGACAGGGCGTTTGACCACGGAAAACAGCTCGAACTGCGGGCCGTCGTCCATCAGCATCTGGATCTCGTCACGGGCCACATGTGCCTGTGGTCCGGTCATCGCGGGCAGCGTGTCGTTTACCTCGGCTGCCACGACAAAATCCTGCCGCCCTGCGCGCCGGTCATCCAACAGATCGGCAGATATATCGGTGTTGCATGACAAGCTGAAACGGTCGCCGTCCAGCGGGGCCACCAGTTGCATCACCACGTTGGGCCGCCAGCGCCGCAGCACGTCCAGCGCATGGGTGTAGTTCGCCGCGATATAGCGCCGCTGCGCGACAGGCTGCGACAGCCAGCGCCCCGCCTGCATAAAGAATTCCGACACCTCGATGTTGTCGGGCAGGGTGCCGTTGCGCATCATCTGGGCATATTCAATCTGCGGGTAATGCCCGAACAGACGGTCCGCCGCCGGTTCCAGCAGGCGGCGCGCCATGCCCTGTTTCATATCGGGCCGTTCCAGCGTCAGCGCGGTCAGGATCGACAGGCGCACGTCAGGGCGCGCGGCCACCGCACGCGTCAGCGCATTCAACAAGGTCACCGGCTTGCCCAGTCCCAGCGGCAGCGCCAGCCGGATGTCTCCGCCGGTGCGTTCGATGATCTCGGCTGCGATCCGGTCTGCGGTGCTCTCAGCCAAAAGAGGCCCATCCTTTGTCTGGGGCAAACCGCGCGCCATGCTCTGCCGCCAGCGCCTCCAGCCGTTGCGGCACATCGCGGCGCACTTTGGCATAGTGCATCGGCCCACCGCGGAACGGCGCCCATCCGGTGCCGAATATCACGGCGGCGTCCACGTCATCGGCATCCTGCGCCACGCCCTTGCGCAGACATTCCACACCAGCGTCGCACATTGGCAGGATCAGCCGGTCAATGATACTGTCGGCTGGATCGTCTGCGGGTGTATCGGGGGGTGTTTCGCCCTTGTCATAGTTGTACAAACCGCGCCCGGATTTGCGCCCCGTGTGCCCCTGATCGACCATCTCGGCCAGCCAGTCGGGCGTGTCGGCCATCGGACGGTCAAGGCCATCGCGAAGTGACCGCGCAACCTCAAGGCAGATGTCCAGCCCGACCTGATCCGCCAGCGTCACGGGCCCCATCGGCATCCCGAACGCCAGTGCCGCGCGGTCGATCTCTTCCTTGGATTTGCCTTCCTCCAGCATCACCATTGCCTCCATCAGATAGGGGCCAAGCATGCGGTTCACCAAAAACCCCGGATAATCGGTGACCCGCACGGGCAGCCGGTCAATGCCTTGCACAAAGGCCGCCAGGCGGTCCATTGTATTGGCTTCGGCCTTGTCATGCGACACGACCTCGACCAGCGGCATTTGCGACACGGGGTTAAAGAAATGCAGCCCTGCGAAACGCCCTGCATCGGGCGCGGTCGCGACCAGATCGGCCAGTTTCAAGCTGGAGGTGTTGCTGGCCAGTATCGCGGCGGGCTTCATAACGCCGGCAAGCGAGGTATAGATCTTTTCCTTGATCTCCGGCTTTTCCGGTGCGGCTTCGATCACCAGATCGGCGCGGGCACGGCCCAGCCCATTGGGGTCGGGCATCATCCGGTCCAGCGCATCGCGCGCGTCAATGCCGCTCAGGTGTTTCTTGTCATAGATACCCACGGCCCGTTTCACCGCCTTGCCCAACGGTTCGATCGCCAGGTCTTCCAGGGTGACACGCTTGCCCTGCATCGCGGACCAGGCAGCAATCTCGGCGCCCATGGCGCCTGCGCCGATCACGTGCACATGATGAATGCCGTCCTTGCCCTTGCCTTCGGACTTCAGTTTGCGGCGCAGAAAGAACACGCGGATCAGGTTCTGCGCCGTGGCGCTGTCCAGCAGGTCGGCAAAGGATTTCATTTCGGCCATTTGCATCCCAGCCGCATCGCCGCCGTGGTCCTCCCACAGATTGATCAACGCGTAGGGCGCGGGATAGTGCTGGTTCGGTGCCTTTTTCTCGGCTTCGGTCCGCATTCGCGTGGCAGCCAGTGCCCGCGCCGCGCGGGTCCGCAGCGCCGTGGCGCGCAGCCCGCCGGTGTCGTGGTCCAGTTTCCCCGCCGCTGCCGCGCTGATCGCGGCCTCGACATGGCGCTCGGGCACCAACGCATCCAGAATACCCAGCTTGCGCGCCTTGCGGTCGTGCGCCGAACTGCCGGTCAGCATCATCTGCATCGCCGCGACTGGGTCGATCAGCCGCGTCAGCCGCACGGTGCCGCCCAAGCCCGGATGCAAGCCCAACTGTACCTCGGGAAAGCCGACCTTGCCCCCTTCAACCCCGATACGGTGATCGCAAGCCAGCGCCAGCTCCAGACCGCCACCCAGCGTGTTGCCATGCACTACGGCAATGGTCGTGAACGGCAGGGCTGCCAGCTTGTCCAGCACGGCATGCCCCTGTTCCAGCATCCGCACGGCATCGTCACCGCGCAGATCGGCAAAGCCGTCGATGTCGGCCCCCGCCGCGAAACCGCCCGCCTTGGCCGACCGGATCACCAGCGCGCGGGGATTGTCTGTCTTTGCCATGTCCAGCAAGCTGTCCAGTTCGCGCAGAACAGCCTCGGATATGACGTTGGTGCCGGTATCGGCACAGTCCAGCCAAAGCTGTGCAATATCGCCCTTGGCATAACGCCAGTTGGTCACACCCTGCGGTTTGGGCGTATCTTCGGGCACAAGCCTTTTGGGAAGGTGTTCCATAACATCCATCACGCGGCCTCCAGCAGCATGGCACCGCCCAGCCCGCCGCCGATGCATTCGGTGGCGATGCCGCGGCGGACACCTTTGCGTTTCATGGCATTGGCAAGGTGCAACACGATCCTGTTGCCGCTGGCGCCCACCGGATGCCCCAGGCTGATCGCCCCGCCATCCACATTCAGCCGCCCCCGGTCAATCCGGCCAAAGGCCGCGTCATAGCCCAGAACCTCGCGGCAAAAGTCGTCATCCTGCCACGCGGCCAAACAGGAAAGAACCTGCGCGGCGAAGGCCTCGTTGATCTCCCACAGGTCGATGTCCTCTACCGACAGTCCGTGCCGCTGCGCCAGCGGGGTTGACGACAGCACCGGACCCAGCCCCATGATCGACGGGTCCAAGGCCGCCCATTCGCTATCGACCAGCCGCGCAATCGGGTCCAGCCCGTGCGCCTTGACGGCGGTTTCCGACGCAAGGATCACCCAGGACGCGCCATCGGTGATCTGGCTGGAGTTGCCCGCAGTGACCTTGCCATAGGGTTTTTCAAATGCGGGCCCAAGCTTGGCCAGTTGGTCCATGGAATTGTCGGGACGCACGCCATCGTCCTTCGCATGTGCCACCCCGTCGCGGTCAAAGGCAGGCAACACCTCGCCATCCAGCCGCCCGTCGGCCTGTGCCGCGGCAAGGCGTTTGTGACTGTCCACCGCATAGGCATCCGCGGTTTCGCGGTCTATGCCGAAACGATGCGCCAGCACTTCGGCGGTCTGGCCCATGTTCAGCGCGGTGATCGGATCGGTCAGCCCGCGTTCCAGACCGATGACAGGGCTGAAGAAATCGGGCCGCAGCTCGGTCAGCTTGGCGGCCTTGTCCAGTGCGCCCTTCGCTCGCGCCATACCACCGAACCATTCGGTCGCCTCGCGGTTATAAACCAGCGGCGCATGGCTTAACGCCTCGGTGCCGCCCGCAAGGATCATCTCGTGGCTGCCATCGCGGATATAGCGAAAGGCGGTGTCGATGCTTTGCATGCCCGACCCACAGTTGATCTGCACGGTAAAAGCCACCTGTTCATCGCCCATTCCCAACCGCAACGCGGCCACACGGGCGGGGTTCATTTCGTCCTGAATGACGTTCACACAGCCAAGGATAACAAGGTCAAAAGCATCCCGTGGCATCGGCTGGCGCATCAGCAATGGCCTGCCACATTGCACGGCCAGATCAACCGGCGTGAACGGTCCCGGACCGCCGGGTGCCTTTAGAAACGGGGTGCGGGCACCGTCGACAAGGTAAACGGGTCGGGTCATGCTGCGGCCTTTCTGGGGGTAAAGCTGTCAGGGTTTTGCGGGGCGTCGGGGAATATCGCGCGTCTCTCGACCAGTCTGTTCAACGGCTTGCGCGGCGCAGGCCGGTCGGATGTCCCCGAAGAAATCGCTTCGGCTTCGGTCTCGGACAACGCGGGCGATGCGGTCTTGGCCCATGTGAAACCAGGGTTGGTGATGTGGTTCTGGCGAAATAGCATGATGCGACCCCTCCATCGCGAAAACGCACAGACCGCGCACGCAGTTCCCCCAGATATGCAGGTCGCCTTGTCCGCAGCCAAAGCCTTGTGCCGGAAAGCGGACAGATTGTGCAGGCGCGACCCCGTCCAGCCAGCACGCGCGCTGCGGCAACGCTTGCGTCTGGGAAACCACCCCCCATTCGTTTAACCAGCCTTCAGACACCCCAAAGCAGAAAGATGCGCTTCATGCTCCGGCAATTCTTTGAATACTACCGACCCTGGAAAGCCCTGTTCTGGCTGGATTTTGGCTGTGCGGTGGCCTCGGGACTGCTTGAGCTTGCGTTTCCGCTGGCGATCAAGGCGTTCATTGATGTGCTTTTGCCAGCGGGCGATCTGGGGCTGACCCTGCTGGCCGCCTTCGGCCTGCTGGTGATCTACGTTCTGAACTCGGGCCTGATGACCATCGTGATCTATTGGGGTCACATGCTGGGCATCAACATCGAAACCGAAATGCGCCGTCGGGCCTTTGCGCACTTTCAGCGGCTTTCGTTTTCGTTCTTCGACAAGATGCGCACCGGCAAACTGGTCGCCCGCGTCACCCGTGACCTTGAAGAGATCGGCGAGGTCGCCCACCACGGGCCGGAGGATCTGTTCATTGCAATCATGACCTTTGTCGGGGCCTTTGCCCTGATGATGACGATCAATGTCAAACTGGCGCTGATCACGGCGGTGATCGTTCCGGCCTGTGTCGTTATCGTGGTTGTGTTCGGCGGGCGCATGACCCGCACATGGCGGTCCATCTACGCACGCGTGGCCGATTTCAACGTGCGGCTTGAGGAGAACATCGGCGGCATCCGCGTGGTTCAGGCCTTTGCCAATGAAGACCACGAAGCGGCCCTGTTCGCCCAGGACAACAACCGCTACCGCGAAACCAAGCTGTCGGCCTACAAGCTGATGGCAGGGTCGTCGGCGCTGAACTACATGGGGATGCGTTTGATCCAGGTGGTTGTGATGGTGGCCGGAGCCGGTTTTGTGCTGGACGGCTCGCTCAGCACCGGCGGCTTTGTTGCATTCCTGTTGCTGGTGACGGTGTTCTTCCGTCCCCTCGACAAGATTGCTGCCGTAATCGAAACCTACCCGCGCGGGATCGCAGGGTTTCGCCGCTATCTTGATCTGATGGAGACCGAGCCCGACGTGGCCGATGCAAAGGACGCAGTAGAAGCGCCTGCGTTCAAAGGGGCGGTTCGGTTCGAAAACATCGGGTTTGACTACGGTCAGGGTCGGCCGGTGCTCAAAGGCATCACACTGGATGTGCGACCCGGCGAAAAGATGGCCTTTGTCGGACAGTCCGGTGCGGGCAAAACCACCCTGTTGGCGCTGGTGCCACGGTTCTACGACCCGCAGACGGGGCGGATCACCATCGACGGTCTGGACGTCACCAGTGTCACGCTGAATTCCCTGCGCAGTCAGATCGGCATTGTCAGTCAGGATGTGTTTCTGTTCGGCGGCACATTGCGCGAAAACATCGCCTATGGCCGTCTCGACGCAAGCGAAGATGACATCCTGGACGCGGCCGCCAAGGCGCAGCTCAGCGACATGATCGCACAGATGCCGGACGGGCTTGATACCATTGTGGGCGAACGCGGTGTCAGCCTGTCGGGCGGGCAGAAGCAACGGGTCGCGATCGCGCGGATATTCCTGAAAAACCCGCCAATCCTGATCCTGGACGAGGCCACCTCGGCGCTGGATACACAGACCGAACGCCAAATTCAGGACGCTCTGGATGCACTGTCGGAAAACCGCACGACACTGGTCATCGCGCACCGTCTGGACACGATCCGCAACGCGGACCGCATCGCCGTGATGCAAGACGGCCAGATCGTGGAAATGGGCACACATTCCGAACTCAGCCAGTCTTTTGGCCACTACACGCGGCTTGCGAATTCCTGACGCCACAACGCCCGGGGGATCACCGGGCGTCGGCTGTGGGGGCCAGGCCTGCAAACCACTCAGACAACGCTGTGATCTCGTCATCGCTCAGACCTTGGGCGGCCTTGGTCATCAGATTTGCGCGCACCCCGCCGCCGCGATGGCCGTCGCGCCACAGCTTCAACTGGCTTTCCAGATAGGCGCGACTTTGCCCTGCCAACACTGGCGCAATCGGCGCATCCGCTGCCCGTCCGGGGCCGTGGCATTGCGTGCATGCAGGGACAGCGTCGGTGCCGCGCAGGGCCAGACCCGCGCCCGCGTGATCGGTTTGCGTCGTGGCGGTGGCTTGGTCGCTGACCGCCTGTGCCGCGCCATACCGTCCCGCGATGCGGTCGATTTGCGCGTTGGTCAGCCGCGCTGCCGCCTCTTGCATGATGCCGCTGGGGCGCGTGCCGTCGCGGTACTGGATCAACGCCTGCGTGATCTGGTCAGGCGTCAGAATGTCCAGTCGCGGCACATAGCTGTTGGTGCTTTTGCCGCCCTCGCCGTGGCAGGCCGAACAACGGGCCGCCCCTGATCCGTCCCCCGTCAACGCGGTCTGGTCCTGCGCCGTCATATCCGGCACCGCGTTCAAATAGGCGACAACCGACCAGATCTCATCGCCGCGTCCGTCTGCGGGCCAATGGGGCATACCGCTCATCTTTACGCCCTGTTCGACGATCCAGAACATGTGCTGCGGCTCCCATTTTGCCGCCGCCTCGAAGATGTGGGGCGGCGGCGGGTTCATCGCCTGCGCCGTGGCGCTGCGCGGCTGGCCCGGCACCGAATGGCAAAAGGCACAGGCCCCTTGGAAATGCAGCGCACCCAGCCGGATGCGATCGGCATGGTCAATGTCCTCGGGAACTTCCTTGGCATCGGGCGCGCGCAAGCGCACCGATTGTTTGAACGTGGTGTGCAGGACCCATTCGACACCGGGCAAATGCCCCTGCCGTGCGGATACGTTGTACAGGCCAAAACCTACGACCGCAGCGGCGGCAATCCCGCCGCATACCGCCAGCGCCGCCAAAGTTTGCAAAACCCGTCTCATGCCAGCTCCCTCTTGTCATCCAATGCCCGCGCCACCAGCGCCAGCCCCGCCACCAGATAGACCGGCGTGCCGATGCCCAGCATCAAAAGCCCCCCCAATTGCTGCGCATCCAGATCCGGCGCGCGTCCGCAAATTTCTGCATACAGATCGCGCGGCGCCAGTATGATCAGCGCCCCCAGCAAGGTCATATGCATCGACGTCAGCAACAATCCCCCTGCCCCCGCCAGCGGTTGTTCGGCACGCAGGGCACCGGCCCAGACCAACAGACCGGCAATGGCGAAACTGCCCTGTTCGAACACCAGTCCCGCGCCACCACCGTCGGCCCAGCCATGCAGCCCCGGCAGATGCCAGCCCCAGACAACCGCGAACTCGACCGCCGCCCCGACCAGCGGCGACAGGGCAAAGGGGCGGGTGGCGTTGGGAAAGCCCAGAACCAGCAGCGGCGTGACGATGGCCACCAACCCCATGTGCCGCAGCATATGATGCGGAAAATCCGCCCCTGCCCAGTCGCCCAGCGGCAGCAACCACAGCGCGGCCAGAACCAGCAGGCCCGCGTATCCCAGCAAGGGCCTCACCGGCATGTGCCGATCAGCAGCGCAGGCAGGGCAACATAGCTGACCCCGATGAACGAAATCACCGTCAACAGAAACGCGGCATGACCCAGAAACTGGTGGCGGTCCTCGCCGGTGCCCTGATCGTTTTCCCAATCCCGGTCCCGCACCAGATCCCACTGTTGCCACGCTTGCCAGCCCAGCCACACAATCGCGAGCAACGCCACAACCGTGCCGATCCCGATCCCCAGCCGCAAGCCGTCCACAGCGCCCGGCGCACCCTTGGCGCAGATCAAGGCCGTCGCCCCATAGGACGCGGCGAAATGCACCGCCCAGATCAACGGGCCAAAGGTGATACGCCACAGGCTCGCCGCCTCGGACCGGAATTCGCGGGCGTCTTCGTTCTCGTTGATCTCGGTCATGGCAGCCACCCCGGAACCAGCCCCAGCAGCGCGGCCGTCACCAACACCTTCAGCGCGACAAAATGCCAGTACAGCGTGACGTTGCGCAGGTCCGCATCATGGCGCGGCGTGACCTTGCCAAACAGGCTGCCCGCCAGACAATAGCATTGCATGATGATCCCCGCGCACAGGTGCACCACCAGCCAGACCATCAGCGCCCACAGGATCGCGGGGTAAACATGCGACACCGGGTCCAGATCGCGCACGGCCAGCCACGCGGTCCCCGCCGCGGCGGCGGCACTGAGCGGGGCCAGCACCAGCGCCACCCGTGCCAGCATCACCTTGCCACGCCGGTTGACCTCGCGGGCCAGCAGGGTTGCGGCCCATGCCACCACTCCCAACAGCGCCGCCGCTACGACCCATGCGCCAATGGCATGATCGGCGCCTGAAGGCGGAAAATCGGGGCGCGCGGTCCAGTAGAAGAAGAACCCGAACACGATACTGGCAAAGGCGGTCGCGTCGCCCAGCATGGTAATCCACATGCCCCACCAGCCCACTGCGTCCGGCCCCGAGGTGTAGGTCGGCAGGCGCAGACCCAATCCCGCCTCGCGCATATCCGCCTTTGGCGGGCGCGCGGTGCTGGTCCACAGCCAATACAGCACGCAGACGATGGCAAAGGCACCGCAGACAATCGCGGGCTTGTAGATGTGAAACGTCGGGAAGATGAACGCCCCTCCGGTAAAGATCGCGGCCCAGATGGTGATCCACGCCGGGCCCGTGACCCGCTGCACATAGATCGGCTTGGCATCAATCACCGATGTCACAACCGTCTCGCGCTGGTGATCCGGCGCATCCGACAAGTAATAGCGACCCGCGTCCATGCGTTCGACCAACTTCGGTTGATCCCACAGTGGATAGCGCGACGTGATATAGGGCACCGACCGCACACCCCATGCCTCTTCGGGGACGTCATGGGAAAACTCCAGTGTGCCGGCATCCCAAGGATTGCGCGGAATTTGCCCCTGGCGCGATTTGGGCCGCAGCAGGTCATAGACGAACACGGCAAAACCAGCCGCCACGACAAAGGCCCCAATCGTCGAAATCAAGTTCAGCGTCCCCCACCCCGAGCTTTCGGGATAGGTGAACACACGCCGTGGCATCCCCATCAGTCCGGTCAGATGCATCGGCAGGAAGGTCACGTTAAAGCCGGTGAAGATCAGCCAGAAGGACCAGCGGCCCAGCCGTTCCGACAACAGCTTTTTGGCGAAGAACGGGTAAAAATAATAGACCCCCGCAATCACCGGAAAGACCATGCCACCAAACAGTGTGTAATGCAGGTGTGCCACGATGAAATAAGTGTCGTGTGCCTGCCAGTTGAACGGCACGATGGCCAGCATCACGCCCGTCAGCCCGCCCGCCACAAAAATCGCAAGCGCGCCTGCAATCCAAAGCATCGGCAGGGTCATCCTGACCCGTCCGACCATCAGCGTGGCGATGAACGCAAACAACTGGATACCGGTGGGGATCACCACTGCCTCGGAAGCCGCCGAGAAGAAGCCCAAAGACATCTGCGGCAGCCCCGTGGTGAACATATGGTGCACCCACAGCCCAAAGCTGAGGAACCCGGTGCCCACCGCCGAAAGGACAATCCACGAATAGCCCACGATGGGCCTCCGCGCCACGGTCGGCACGATCATCGCGGCGATGGCGATGGACGGCAGAAAGACGATGTAGACCTCGGGGTGGCCGAAAATCCAGAACAGGTGCTGCCACAGGATCGGGTCGCCGCCGCGTTCGGGGTCAAAGAACGGCCAGTCGAACGACCGCTGCAATTCAAACAGGAAATCGCCCGCAATCAGCGGTGGAAAGGCAAACAGGATCATCCCGCCCACGACCATCACATACCACGCATACAGCGGCATGATGTTCACGCGCATCCCCGGTGGTCGGCATTTCAACGCGCCGACAATCAATTCGACGGCGGCGGCAATGCTGGCAACCTCGATGAACGACAGACCCAGCAGCCAGATGTCGGGACCGATCCCTTCTTCTTCGGTGGCCAGCGGCGGATACATGAACCATCCGGCCTTTGGCCCCGCGTCGAACAACAGCGACCCCATGACGAAGCAGCCGCCGATCAGGAAACACCAGTAGCCATAGGCCGACAGACGCGGGAAGGGCATGTCGCGCGCGCCCAGAAAGGCGGGCAGCAACAGGATGCTGATCGCCTCGAACATCGGAACGGCGAACAGGAACATCATCGCTGACCCGTGCATGGTAAAGAACTGGTTAAACCGGTCCGAATCCAGGAACGTCATACCGGGAAAGGACAATTGCACCCGCATCGCCAGCGCCAGAAGCCCCGCGAGCAACATAAACCCGAACGCCGTCAGCGCGTACCAGACCCCCACCTCGGTGTTGTTCACAGCCGAGATATAGCGCCACCCTTCCGGTGTTTTCCACGCCGCGCGCAGCTCGGCCTTGCCGCGTTCCTGTTCCTCGGGCGGCACGGGGGTGTTCAGCATCTCCTCGGTCGGGGGATACAGTCCTTCGGCCACAGGGAACGGGGCTGGGCGGGTCATTCCAACCCCCCCAGATAGGCGGCAAGCGCGGTCAGGTCGTCGGGCGACAGGTGGTCATAGCTGGGCATGGCAACCTCGGGTTTCAGGGTCTCGGTGTGGGCGATCCAGTTGGCAAAATCGACGGGCTCAACGCCAAGGATACCCGCCCCCAGTGACAGGCGGCTGCCCACATGGGTCAGGTCCGGTCCGACCCGTCCGACAGCCTGCGTCCCGCGTACCGTGTGGCAACTGCCGCAGCCTTCGCGGGCGAACACCTGCGCGCCGCGCGTGGCGCTTTGGGTTTGGGGCGGCGTGGCGTTCCGTGCTTCGGCCTCCAGCCATGCCTCGAAATCTTCCGGCTCCATCACCACGGTTTCAAAGGCCATCAACGCATGGGACGCGCCGCAAAACTCGGCGCATTGCCCACGATAGGTGCCCGCGCTTTCGGGCAGAAAGGACAGATAGGTCTCGCGGCCCGGAATCATGTCGGCCTTGCCGCCCAGTGCGGGCACCCAGAACGCATGGATCACCCGGTGCGCATTCAGCACCAGCCCGGTGCGCTGCCCCACGGGCAGGCGCAATTCATTGGCCGATGTGACACGGCTGCCGTCGGGCAGCTCGTATTCCACCCGCCACCACCATTGTTCAGCGGTGATATGCACACGCATCCCCTCGTCCGCTTCGCGCGGGGCCTGCATCAGCGGCAGGCTGTAGACCAGCAAGCCACCCAGCAAGGCGACAGGGAACAGCACGCCGCCGCCAACGATCAGCCCCTCGGCCAACCCCCGCGACATCTCGCGGGGGTTGATCCGTGTCACATAGACAAACAGCCCCCCGACCAGCAGCCACAACACCAGCGCGCCGACGAACATCACCATCGCCAGATCATACAGCAAATGCGCATCGCGCCCCGACGGGTTCAGCACCGATTGCCGCCCCTCGCCACAGGCAGACAGCAGCAGAACGCCGGCCAAGGCGGCCAGCGTTCCCATGCGTTTGCGCGACATAAAGCGGGTCAAGAATGCCTCCGCATCACTGTGCCAACTCGCTCATATCATCCCCTCCGGGTGTCTCGCCCTTCGACCTCATGTAAACGACCGTCGCCCCCCAAAGCACCACACCGATTGCCAGCAAGATGCCCGCAATCAGATACTGTACCGGATCGCGCCCCGTCCAAGGCCCGACAAAAAACGCACAGCTTGCGGCACCAAGATAGGGCAGCCCCAGCGGCGCGGTGAAATGATCGTGGTCCACCTTGTCACTGCGCAACACCAACACCGCCACGTTAACCACCGCAAACACCGCCAGCAACAGCAGCGCGGTGGTCCCGCCCAGATCGGGCACCGCCCCCACGAAGGTGATCAAACCCGCCGCCAACGCCGTGGTGAACAGGATGGCCACCCAAGGCGTCTGCCGGTTTGGCAACACGTGGCCCAGCACCGTCGGCAACACCTTTTCCTCGGCCATGCCATACAGCAACCGCGACGCCATCAGCATGTTGATCAGCGCGGAATTGGCCACCGCACACATTGTGATCACCCCGAACACGCCCAGCGGAAACCACGGCGCGCCGGCCTCGACGACCTTCAGCAGCGGCGTGGCGCCTTCGCTTAGCTCTTCGGCATCCACCAGCGCAATCGCGGTCACCGACACCAGCAGATAGATCACGCCCGTGATCAGCAGGCCGGTCAGCAGCACCTTGGGGAATATCCGCGACGGCTTCTTGGATTCTTCGGCCATGTTGACCGAATCCTCGAACCCGACCATCGCAAAGAACGCCAGCGTGGTGGCCGCGATCACCGGCCAGAACAGACCCTTTTCCGTTTCGCCACCGCTGAAATCAAAGGCACGGCCAAAGTCGCCCTGCCCGCCTGCCAGCGCCCAGGCCCCGATCAGGATGATGATGACCAATCCGGTCAGTTCGATACAGGTGAACACCACGTTCATCTTCACGCTTTCGCCCACTCCGCGCACGTTGACGGCAGCGATCAGCGCCATAAAGGCCAGACTGATCACCGTGACGCCAAATGCCCCGTCGCCAAATCCCGCCGTCTGGGCAAAGTTTTCGGCAAAAGCCCGCGATGCCGTGGACGCCGAGGTGATGCCAGACGACATCACGGCAAAGGCCACCAGAAAGGTGATGAAATGCACGCCGAACGCCTTGTGCGTGTACAGGGCAGCCCCCGCCGCGCGGGGGTATTTCGTGACCAGCTCAAGATAACTGCACGCCGTCACCGTCGCCAGAACAAAGGCCACAAGGAAGGGCAGCCAAACCACGCCGCCGACCTCTCCGGCCACCTTGCCCGTCAGCGCATAGATGCCGGTGCCCAACACGTCGCCCACAATGAATAACAACAGCAGCCCCGGTCCCATCACCCGTTTCAGCTTGGTGTCTTCATCCTTTCCCGATGACCCCGAGTGTGCGTCCGACATATCCCACCCTCCAACGACATAAGACCAAAAGTACCCCCGCCTGATGACGGGGGCGTTAGTTATTATTCTTCCGGAAGCGCATAGGCGATAATCTGGTCGCCCACTTCGGTTTCCATGAAATGATGCCCGCCGGGATAGATTACGACGTATTGGCGACCATCGACCTCATAGGTCATTGGCGTTGTCTGTCCCCCCGCAGGCAGATCGACCTGCCACAACTCTTCGCCCGTTTCGGTGGCAAAGGCGCGCAGTTTATCGTCGGTGGTGGCTGCCACAAAGGTTACGCCCCCCGCCGTGGTGATCGGCCCGCCATTGTTCGGCGTCCCGATCGTCAGCGGCAGCATTGATGGAATGCCAAACGGCCCGTTGTTTTCGGCCGAGCCGAACGGCTGGTCCCACAGGGTCTCACCGGTGGCCAGATCAATGCCCCTGATCCAACCATAAGGCGGCTCGGAACACAGCATTCCGGTAAATGGCACCCGCCAGCCCGCGTTCACCTCAATCGCATAGGGCACGCCCTGCATCGGACCCGCCTCGCCACCGGCATCGCTGAACGGTTTTACGCCCCGTGCATCAGCCTCTTCGCGCGGAATCAATTGGTTGTAGTTCGGCATGTCGTTGTAGTTGGCGATCAGGATGCCGCGTTCGGTGTCCACCGACACGCTGCCCCAATCCGATCCGCCATTGTAACCCGGGTATTGAATGAACGGCTTGTCCGCCGAGGGCGGTGTGAACTGCCCCGCATAATTGGCGCGGCGGAACTGGATGCGGCACCACAGCTGGTCAATCGGACTCATGCCCCACATATCTTTTTCCGTCAGCGGAGGCTGGTTCAGATTGGCATAGCCCGAATAAGGCTGCGTATCCGAGATATAATCAGGCTCGACGCTGCCCAGCTTGGGGGCGGGACGTTCTTCCACAGGAAACAGGCTTTCCCCTGTCTCGCGATTCAACACGTAAATCTGCCCCTGTTTCGATGGCAAGATCAGCGCCGGAACCGTGCCACCGTCGGCAGGGAAATCGACCAGCGTCACCTGACTGCCCAGATCGTAATCCCACACGTCGTGATGAACGGTCTGGAAATGCCAGACCTCTTCGCCGGTTGTGGCATCCAAAGCCACAAGGGAGGATGCATATTCATTCTCTTCCGCACTGCGGTCACTGCCGTAGTAATCGCTAGAGGAGTTGCCAAGCGGCAGATACACATACCCCAGTTCCTGATCTCCCGATGCCATCGTCCACATGTTCGGCGTGCCGCGGGTGTAAGTCTCGCCTTGACCGGGTTCATCGACGACACCGCCCTGCCCCAGATCCCAGGCCCACAGCATGTCGCCTGTAACCACGTCATAGCCACGGATAACCCCCGACGGGGCATCGTTTGCCTCGTTGTCGCTGACCTGTGCACCAACCACGGCAACGCCGCGCACGATGGTCGGCGGTGCGGTCACCGCGTACCAGCCGGGCACCGTGTCCCCAAGGCCGTTGTTCAGATCAACCATCCCTTCGCGCCCGAATGCGGGGCAAATCTGGCCGGTGCCCGCATCCACCGCAATCAGCCGCGCATCCAGTGTCCCGACCAGAATGCGGGCCGCACAAAGGGTGTCAGGATCGACATCGTTTTGCACATGATAGGCCAGACCGCGGCAGGTCGCCCCATAGGGGATCGCATCCTCGGACACGTTCGGATCATATCGCCACTCTTCAAGCCCGGTGGACGCATCCAGCGCCAACACCTGATTCATCGGTGTGCAGACAAACAGCGTATCGCCAACCTTCAGAGGGGTGTTTTCGGGTGAATATTTGCCGTCGGCGGCCTCGGACGGCATGTCGCCAGTGTGAATCGACCAGGCCTGTTCCAGATTTGCGACGTTTTCGGTGGTGATCTGCGTCAACGGCGAATGCCGCTCGCCCCGAACAGTGCCACCGTAGACCGGCCAGTCCTCACCGGTTTCCAAGGGCGCGGCCTGCGCTGTTGCCGCCGCATCCGGTGTCTCTGTGGCACCTGGCGTGGTGTTTGGCGATGTGTCCTGCTGCGCATACAGCGGCACGGCACCCCCCATGATCAGCGAAAGCCCCAGCGCCACTGTGGCCACGACCGCGCTGACACCGCTCATATCTCGTCGACGCAGTGCAGGCAGACCAATCAACACAAGAACCAACAGCACCGTGGGCGCAAACACCCTTGGCTCCAACGCCCACCAATCCGAGGCAGGTTGCCACCCGTCCAGGGTTACCTCCCAGATCGCCCAGATCAACGTGCCAATCCAGACCGCCACAAACAGCGTCACACCGCTGCGTCGCTTCCGAAACAGCAAGGCACCCGCGACGACCAACAGCACGCCCGTGATCGCATAATACCAAGAACCGCCCAAGGAAATCAGCCAGACACCACCCGCTGCCAAAATCAATCCGATCGCCAACACGACTATGCCTATGAATACAACGTACCACTCAAATCCGGATTGGGTGCGCGGTGTATCGGTGTCAGGCATGTCACCTCTCCTTAATCTGTCTAGATCGGTAAAACAGGGCAAAATAACCCTGCCTTAATGTTTCAGAAACGCACGGGCCGGGGTTTGGTTCCCGCGTGACGTGTGGTGCGGATCTGAAAGCGCGCGCGGCGCGGCGTTGATTTTAACGTCGCTCACCGGGTTTGAACGCGAACGAAAGGATCACGCCGCCGACCCTAGGACGCATATGATGGTTGGTCTTGCGGCCTCGTGCTCCAGCACCTCATGCTGCACAAGCTTGGTGGGGATAGGGAAAGGGTCGATATTCTGGCACTGGTTCTGCATCACGATGAACAGGCCGTGCTGGTCGCCGTGGAAATGGCCTTGGCAGAGGGCGTCGCAACCAAGAGCTGGAGATGTTCATGGTCGACTGACCTGCGCATGGGTCTAACGTCAGCTTGGGCGATCTGTTTTTCGTTCGCCAAATGCGTGTTGAAATACAAAAGTGTCCTTCACCGAAACGGCCCGCCAACAGCGGGTAGAACGCCGCAGTGACTTGTCAAAAACATCATTCGGCGCTCCTGAGATGCAAACATTTTTGACCTGACAATAATTTTTATTGTTGACCTAAACTGTTTTCATCCCCAAGCTTCGCGACACCATCAAGCGCGCGGGCCTCGGGGAGTTTCCAGCCACCTATGCAAAGCAAAGCTGCAACAGAAAAGCCATCCAATCTGCTGGGGGCGCGTATGCGTACGCAGCGCCATCGGCTTGCGATGACTTTGCAAAAGCTTTCTGCTGCATCGGGGGTATCCGTTGGCTATCTCAGTCAGGTCGAACGTGGCAATGCCACGCCGTCACTGGGAACCCTGAACCAGATCGCCACCGCGCTGGCTGTGGATCTTGACCATTTTGTCCATTCACCGCGTGCGGTCGACAGTCTGACCCGCGGGGCCAGCCGACCACGGTTTTCCGTGGCGGGATCGCCTGTGGAGTATGAACAGATCGGTGCAGCCTTTTCGGGGCACGAACTGACCTCTTATGTCATGAACGTGCCGCCAGGGTATGAATCCGAAGTCGTGAACCACATCGGCGAGGAAATCATCTATATTCTCGAGGGTGAAATCTCGCAGATGGTGGGCGAGCGCGAGTATCTCATGCGTGAGGGCGACAGCCTTCATTATCTGGGGGACACGCCGCATTGCTGGTCGAACAAGACAGATAAACCGGCCCGCATTCTTTGGGTGGGCCGTATGGAATACGATAAGTCCGGGCAAATCGGACAATCAGAGGCTGCACTCGCGGACGTCCGCGAAATGTTACCCCTCAGGCGCTGAAACCCGTCGCTGTGGCGGCACAAGCCCGCCTCAGGATAACAAATCTTCAAACAGGAGAGAATGATATGTCTTTGAAGAAAATTATGGCCGCTGGCCTGTTGCTAAGCACGCTGGGCGTGTCGGCACATGCCCAGTCGCTGGTCTACTGCTCGGAAGGGTCACCGGAAGGTTTCGATCCGGCGCTGTATACCTCCGGCACCACCTTTGACGCGTCCAGCCACCCGATCTACAACCGCTTGTCCGAATTCAAGACGGGCACGACCGAAACCATCCCCGGTCTGGCAGAAAGCTGGGAAGTGTCGGAAGACGGCAAGAAAATCACGTTTAATCTGCGCAAGGGTGTCAAGTTTCACTCGAACGACCAGTTCACCCCGACCCGCGATTTCAATGCCGACGACGTGATCTTCAGCTTTGACCGTCAGGGCAACGAAGAAAACCCGTATTACACCGTGTCCGGCGGCACATGGGAATACTTCAACTCGATGTCGATGCCTGAACTGATCGAGAGCATCGAAAAGGTTGACGACTATACCGTCGTGTTCAACCTGACCCGTCCCGAAGCGCCGATCATTGCCAACATGGCGATGGATTTTGCCTCCATCCAGTCGAAAGAATATGCCGACGCGATGATGGAAGCGGGCACGCCCGAAATGCTGAACCAGGCGCCCATCGGCACCGGCCCGTTCCAGTTCCAAGCCTATCAGAAAGACGCGGTTATCCGCTATCTGCGCAACGACGCATATTGGGGTGATGCGGCCAAGGTCGAAAGCCTGATCTTCGCAATCACACCTGACGCATCGGTGCGTTACCAGAAAGTGCAGGCCGGTGAATGTCATGTCATGGCCTACCCGAACCCTGCCGACGTGCAGGCGATGAAGGACGCCGAAGACATCGTCGTGATGGAGCAGGAAGGTCTGAACGTCGGCTACCTTGCCTACAACACCAAGGTCGCACCCTTTGACAACGCCAAGGTCCGCAAGGCCCTGAACATGGCGATCGACAAGCAGGCGATCATCGACGTGGTGTTCCAGGGCTCGGGCCAGATTGCAAAGAACCCGATCCCGCCGACCATGTGGTCCTACAACGACGCGATCGAGGACGACAATTACGACCCCGAAGCGGCCAAGGCGATGCTGGAAGCCGAAGGCGTGTCCGATCTGACGTTGAAAATCTGGGCGATGCCGGTGCAGCGTCCCTACAACCCCAACGCACGCCGCATGGCCGAGCTGATGCAGGAAGATTTCTCGAAAGTCGGCGTCAATGTTGAAATCGTGTCCTACGAGTGGGGTGAATACCTGGAGCGGTCCAAAGCCGAAGATCGTGATGGCGCGGTTCTGCTGGGGTGGACCGGCGACAACGGCGATCCCGACAACTTCCTTGCGGTTCTGCTGGGCTGTGATGCCGTCGGCGGTTCCAACCGTGCGCAGTGGTGCAACGAAGACTTCGACAAGCTGGTTCAGGATGCCAAAGTGCAGTCGTCGCAAGACGAACGCGCGGCCCTGTACGAGCAAGCGCAAGAGATCTTCAAGGATCAAGCACCTTGGGCCACGATCGCGCACTCGGTTGTCTTCATGACCATGCGCCCTGAAGTTGAAGGTTACGTTGTTCACCCGCTGGGTGGCCACATCTTCAACCAGGTTGGTCTGTCGCAATAAGCGACCCGGACCCAAACAGAGGCAGCGCTGCGTTGGCGCTGCCTCTTCTGTTTCAGATTGATCAGGAGCAAGCCGCCTGTGCCGGATACACTTTCAAACCGCTTAAGCGCCTATGCCGAAGTTGCGAGCCAGCTTGATGTTGACGCCGTGGCGCTGGTGCCTGGCCCCAATTTCACCCGCGCGCTTGGTCAAAGCTTCATGAGCCATGAACGGCCCTTTCTGGTGGTTGTGCCTGCCGGCAAACCGCCCGCCGCACTTGTGCCCAACCTTGAACTGGGAAGCTGGCAATCGACAGGGTTCGAGGGCGCGCTGTTCGACTGGCGCGACCAGACCGGATATGACGATGCCTTTGCCGGATTGCTGAAGCATCTGAACATCGCATCGCTGGCTGTCGAAGGGCAGGTGATGCGTGTGTTCGTGCATCACGCATTGAAATCCGCCCAACCCGATCTGCGGATCATTGACGGTGAACGCGAAATTTCGGCGTTGCGGATGATCAAGACGCCGCAAGACGTGGCCGCCCTGCGCAAGGCCGTAGAGATTTCAGAACGCGCCCTGCACCGCACGCTTGCGACGATCAAGCTGGGTCAGAGCGAAAAACAGATCGAACAAACGCTGGTGCGTATGATGTTCGAAGAAGGCGCCGACAACCTGTCTTTCACGCCCATCGTGGCGGCTGGCGAAAACTCGGCGCAGCCGCACGCGCACGCGCGCCACGACTACATGGTCAAGGCAGGCGATGCGCTGCTGTTCGACTTTGGTGCCCGTGCGGACGGGTTCACCGCTGACATCACCCGCACCGTATTTCTGGACCACGTCAGCGACGAGGGCCACGATGTCTACGACACCGTTTTGCGCGCCAATCTGGCCGGTCTTGATGTCACCCGCGCAGGTGTGACAGCCCACGAGATTGATGATGTGGTAACGGGTGTGCTTGAAGCATCGCCCTATGCCGACCGCATCCGCACCAAGACAGGTCACGGTCTGGGACGCGAGGTGCATGAGGCGCCCTATATCATGCGGGGCAATCAAATGACCTTACCCGCGGGCACCGTTTACACCAACGAGCCGGGACTCTACGAGCTCGGAAATTTCGGTGTACGGATCGAAGACGACGTATTGGTGACCGAAGACGGATACGAAACGCTGACGCGCTTCCCGAAAGAGTTGATGGTGATCCCATGCTGAATTACATTCTTGGACGGCTTTTGACGTTTATCCCGACCTTCATCGGGGTGACGCTGATTTCCTTCAGTTTCATCCGCGCGTTGCCCGGCGATCCTATTCAGGTGATGGCGGGCGAACGGGGCGTTTCCGAAGCGCGCTACGCCGAACTGGCCGCGCAATACGGCTTTGACCAGCCGATCCATATCCAGTTCTGGGACTATCTGACCGGCGTGCTTCAGGGCGATCTGGGCACTTCATTCGTCACCAAACGCCCTGTTTGGGACGAGTTTTTTGCGCTGTTCCCGGCCACGCTTGAGCTGTCGTTTTTTGCGATGCTCTTTGCGATCCTGCTGGGATTGCCCGCCGGGGTCATTGCCGCCGTGAACCGGGGCAAGCTGTTTGACCGCGCGCTGATGTCGACCGCACTGGTCGGGTATTCGATGCCGATTTTCTGGTGGGCGCTTCTGCTGATCATCGTGTTTTCGGGCAATCTTCAATGGACACCTGTTTCGGGGCGCATTGACCTGCTTTACTATTTCCCCAACCCCACGGGCTTTATGATCATCGACAGCCTGGCCTCGGGGCAGAAGGGGGCCTTTGCCTCGGCCGTGCGCCATCTGGTCTTGCCGACCATCGTGCTGGGCACGATCCCGCTGGCGGTGATCGCGCGGCAAACGCGGTCCGCGATGCTGGAGGTTCTGGGTGAGGACTATATTCGGACCGCCCGCGCCAAGGGCATGTCGCCGGGACGGATCAATGGCATCCACGCCCTGCGCAATGCGCTGATACCGGTGGTCACCGTGATCGGTCTGTCGGTCGGCACCCTGCTGGCGGGCGCTATCCTGACCGAAACCATCTTTAGCTGGCCGGGCATCGGCAAGTGGATGGTCGACAGTATTTTCCGCCGTGACTACCCGGTGGTGCAGGGCGGGCTGTTGTTGATTGCCGTGATGGTGATGATCGTAAACCTAACGGTTGATATGCTGTACGGCGTCATCAACCCCAAAATCAGGAAACGTTGAGATGGATGACGCCCTTTCAGCCGAAGCCGAGATGGTCCACGAACGGCCCGGACGGCTGCGCGAGTTCTGGTTCTATTTCCGCGAAAACCGAGGCGCCCTGTTCGGGCTGGCCATTTTCGCAGTCTTTGCGTTTTTGGCCGTGTTCGGCCCGTGGGTCGCGCCGCATGACGCCACCCAGCAGTTCCGCGAGGCAACGCTACAGCCCCCCGTTTGGCAGGATGGCGGCACCTGGAGCCACATCCTTGGCACCGATCCACTGGGCCGCGATATGCTGTCCCGCCTGATCGTGGGCGCGCGGTTCTCGTTCTTTGTCGGGGTGTTCGTCGTGACGATCGCCGCCACGGGCGGGATCATCATCGGATTGATCGCAGGGTTTTCGCCAAGGTGGGTCGACAGCATCATCATGCGGATCATGGACATTGTCCTGGCGTTTCCGTCGCTGTTGCTGGCGCTGGTGCTGGTGGCCATCCTTGGGCCGTCGCTGACCAACGCGATGATCGCCATCGCCATCGTGCTGCAACCCCACTATGTCCGCCTGACCCGCGCCAGCGTGCTGTCCGAGCGGCAGAAAGATTACGTAACCTCGGCGCGTGTGGCAGGGGCGGGGACGCTTCGGCTGATGTTCGTGACCGTGCTGCCGAACTGTCTGGCACCGATCATCGTGCAGGCGGCGCTGTCGTTCTCGACGGCGATCCTTGATGCTGCGGCCCTTGGGTTCTTAGGCATGGGCGCACAGCCACCAACCCCCGAATGGGGCACCATGCTGGCCGAAGCCCGTGAATTCATCCTGCGCGCGTGGTGGGTCGTCACCTTTCCCGGTCTTGCGATCCTTGTCACCGTTCTGGCCATCAACCTGATGGGCGACGGTCTGCGTGACGCACTTGATCCGAAACTGAAGCGGAGCTAACGCATGGCCCTTTTGCGTATCAGAAACCTGAGTGTCGAATTCGCCACCGCAACCGGACGGTTCCGTGCGGTGGACGGGGTGGACCAGGACGTCAACGAAAGCGAAATCCTTGCCATCGTCGGTGAAAGTGGCTCGGGTAAATCGGTATCAATGCTGGCGGTGATGGGGCTGCTGCCGTGGACCGCGACCGTGACCGCCGACGAGATGACCTTTGACGGGCAGGACCTGTTGAAGATTGACGCCGCCGCCCGTCGCAAGATCATCGGCAAGGACATGGCAATGATCTTTCAAGAGCCGATGTCATCGCTGAACCCATGCTTTACCGTTGGCTGGCAAATCCGCGAGGCCCTGCGCAAGCACCTGAAGATGGGCCGCCGCGAACGTCACACCCGCGCCATCGAGCTGTTCGAACAGGTGGGTATACCCGACCCTGAAAAGCGCCTGTCGGCATTTCCGCACCAGATGTCGGGTGGCATGAACCAACGGGTGATGATCGCCATGGCGATTGCCTGCAAACCCAAGCTGCTGATCGCGGACGAACCGACAACCGCATTGGATGTGACCATTCAGGCGCAGATTCTGGACCTTCTGGCCAAGCTGCGCGACGAAAACGGCATGGGTCTGGTGCTGATCACGCACGATATGGGCGTGGTGGCTGAAACGGCGGAACGTGTCAGCGTGCAATACGCAGGCCAGAAGATCGAAGAGCAGCCGGTGATGCCGCTGTTTCGCACGCCGCACCACCCCTACACCTCGGCCTTGCTGGATGCGCTGCCGGAACGGGCGACGGAAAAACGGCTGCCGACAATTCCAGGCGTGGTGCCGGGCCAGTTTGACCGTCCTGCGGGCTGTCTGTTTTCGCCACGGTGCAAGTTTGCCAATGACAAATGCCGCACCGATCCGCCACCCGCGCTTGGCCCCGACGTGGGATATGCGCGGTGTTTCTACCCCCTCAATGCGGACGAAAGGGTTGCATCATGACGAAACCGGTGATGACAGCAACCGCGCTGGAACGGCACTATGATGTCTCGGGCGGCTGGCTGCGCGGGTCGCGCACGCTGAAAGCTGTGGCGGGCTTGGACTTTGCCCTCTACCCCGGCAAGACGCTGGCCGTTGTCGGCGAAAGCGGCTG
Source organism: uncultured Pseudosulfitobacter sp. (assembly GCF_963976325.1). Classification (NCBI taxonomy): domain Bacteria; kingdom Pseudomonadati; phylum Pseudomonadota; class Alphaproteobacteria; order Rhodobacterales; family Roseobacteraceae; genus Pseudosulfitobacter; species uncultured Pseudosulfitobacter sp. Next base: position 3,337 of record NZ_CAXBJW010000006.1, on the reverse strand, counting down.
TGGCAAGTCGACATTGGCGCGCATGGTGACCATGATCGAAGAGCCCACGGCCGGTCAGCTGATCCTCGACGATGAGGAACTGACGCCGGACAACTGGGCCTCGCATCGCGAGGCGGTGCAGATCGTGTTTCAGGACCCCTACGGATCGCTGAACCCGCGCCAGCGCATCGGCGCGATCCTTGAAGAACCGCTGAAGATCAATCGCAAGTCGATGTCCAAGGAAGAGCGTCAGAAAAAGGCACGCGACATGCTGGCCTTGGTCGGATTGCGCCCCGAGCATTACGACCGCTATCCGCATATGTTCTCGGGTGGTCAACGCCAACGTATCGCCATCGCGCGTGCGCTGATGCTGGACCCCAAGGTGCTGGTGCTGGACGAGCCTGTTTCGGCGCTGGATCTTTCGATTCAAAGCTCGGTTTTGAACCTGCTGGTCGATCTGCAAGACCGGTTGCAGCTGGCCTATCTGTTCATCAGCCACGACCTGAGCGTGGTGCGTCACGTGGCGGACGAAGTGATCGTCATGTATCTGGGCCGTGCCGTCGAAAAGGGCAGCCGCGATGCCGTGTTCGACGCACCGTTCCACCCCTATGCCAAGGCGTTGCTGTCGGCCACGCCAAAGGCCGACCCGGGTGGCGTGAAGGAACGGATCAAGTTGCAAGGCGAATTGCCTTCGCCGCTGTCGATCCCTGACGGTTGCCCCTTTGCTCCGCGTTGCTGGAAGGTGCAGGACAAATGCCGCGCCGAGCGTCCGGTGTTGCCTGACATGGCCCATGCGGCGGCTTGTTTTTACCCCGAAAATGGTGGCGAACCCGCCTGATCCCGCACCGTTTTGTCGGCAGCACCCGACGCGGGTGGTGTCGGCAGGACTGCCTGTGCGCGGCCTAACGGGACGGCGGGCGCAAGCGCAGCACCCGCCCCCACGATCGCGCAGGGATCGCGACCGAGATCAAAACGGCTGACAGCGTTGCGGACAACGCAAACGCCACCGCAACAGCCCACACAGGACTGGTGGTCAACGCCCCGACGCCCGTGGCAAACACAAAGGCGACCAGACTGGACGTCGCGGCGATGATGGACGCGCTTAACCCCGCCAGATCGCCCAGCGGGCGCATCGCCAGCGCATTCAGGTTGCCGAACAAAAGGCCAAGGGCAAAAAAGCCAATCCATGCCAGTCCCAGTAGAACCGCCAACGATGGGTGACCTTCGGTAAATGCTGCGGCCGCCATCAACGTGGCGCCAGAAACGCCAAGCAAAGCAAGGCCCGCCAGGATTGGCGGTCCCATGCCCGTATGTCGAACGAAACGCACGTTTAACAAAAGCGCCGCACCCGTACCCGTGGCAAGCAGTGCAAATAGCGCGGGCATCCTTGCGGACTGAAGGTAAAGCGTTCCAAAAAGATCTGCCGCCACGGCGAAATAGGTCAGTTGCGCGCCAAAGATGAAACCGGTCGCGATGATAACCGGCGTCACGTCGGCGCGTCCCAGCACGGTGCAGGTGTTCCTGACCAAACGCCGGACGTGTAGCGGTATCTTCTTTTCAGGGTGCAGGGTTTCAGGGTGCCGCACGGCCAGCCAAACCCCCAGCACAAGCGCCAGCACCAGATACGCCCAAAACACGCCACGCCAGCCACTGGCGGCGGCGATCACAGCCCCTATGGCGGGTGCAATCATTGGCACAAGGATCAGCAGGGTGAAGATCACCGACATCACCTGTGCCATGTCGTTGCCGGCATATCGGTCCCGGATCATTGCGCGCGTTCCGATTTTCGGCCCCGCGACGCCCACACCCTGTAGAAACCGGCCCATTATGACCGCCGCAAAGCTATCTGCGGTTGCTGCGATGATTGTCCCGATGGCAAAGACGACAAGCCCTGCAATGACCACGCTGCGCCGACCCACCGCATCGCTCAGCGGTCCGGTCAAAAGCTCTCCACCGGCCATCCCGAACACGAAAACCGTTATGATCTGTGCGCCGGTGAAAGGTGAGGCATCTTCAAGATCGGCCTCGATCATGGGCATCGCAGGCAGAACACCGTCAATCGCCAAAGCGGTCAAAGCTGTCAGCGCCACGTAAAGGGCAAATCGTTCAACCCGGTTCATGAATAACTACGATCTCTTGCAGACAGGTGAAGCGGTCTGCAAAAAATGGCGACCTCTGCCGCGGGCTTGTGCGTCTATCACCTAAGGCTCCCTTTGCGACGGCGGGCTTTCGCTATCATTTTGGTATACCATTTCATGGAGCTTCTCCACCGAAACCTTTTACCGGGACTGTCAGGTTCTCGAGTCGAGGCCACCAAGCCGTTCCATGATCGCTTTGCCAACGCTATCGACAAGGGACTGTTGCGTTAACTTGTCGCGCGGATAGTTTTACTTCGCTGCGTTGATTTCAGGCAGCCAATCCAAAGAGCTGGTGGACGAAACTGATCTCGCCCCTGACGCCCGTTTGCCTCGTTTGTATATGCCCGTTCCTGATCGCTCTGATTGTCTCCATCCCTAGCAGTGTCGCCTTGGCACAACTCAGAGATCGGAAGCTTTGCCGATACCCGAGCAGCCGATTCAGCGCGGCATGATCGCTCTCGACACGGTTGTTGAGATACTTGCGGTCAACATGGGTGATATAGTCAAAATGCGGGTCGTAGCGATGGTTGATCTCGCGGATCACCTTTCGATACGTCGGTGCCTTATCTGTGCAAATTGACAAGGGGCGGTGCAGCCGCACCCGTTCCATTGCCTTGGTCAGAAAGGCTTTTGCAGCTTTCGCATCGCGTCTGGCAGTGAGCCTGAAATCCACCAATTGGCCGTTGGCATCAATTGCCCGCCAGAGGTAACGCCATTTTCCACCAACACGGATATAGGTTTCATCCACGTGCCAATTGAGGCTTGCGCGGCGGAGATGACGCTCAGTCCGCCGGGACAGTTCCGGCCCGAACTTCTGGACCCACCGAAAGACCGTGGAGCGATCAACCTCCAGCCCTCGCTCCGCCAGCAGGTCTGTCACATCCTGATAGCATAAAGGGTAACGAAGATACATCCGCACAGCAACTAAGATGACCATTGCAGGAAACCGGTGGCGTTTGAAGGGCTGTTTGCTCGACATCTCAGCGATCCTTTCAAACCGATATTCCCCATCAGCCCCTGTTAATGCAACAGTCGCCCCCTACGGACATGCGGGGTATCGTGTCTGTCTCTCGGATGTGATCGTCTGGACTAATCCCTTCATCTGCGCGGCGCTTACGCCCAGAAATTACCTTAAAAACCGCCGCAACTTGCCAGATTCTTTTATGTCCAATAAGTTTGCCTTATCGGTCACGACGAAATACACTCACGCGCATGTCGGA
>NZ_CAXBJW010000005.1:0-146987 GCF_963976325.1 uncultured Pseudosulfitobacter sp. | reverse complement strand
GCGCCAGAATCTGGGCTGTACGCTCAACCCGACCGGCGCGCAATCCGGCATCTATGGTCATCCGTTCAAACACGTCGCGCTGGGCGTGGCTGCCACCGATTGACTGCAATGACACACGCGCGGCTGCCAGATTTTGAAAGGCCTGATCCCAACGCCCTTCGGCAAAGGCACTTAGCCCCGCCACCGCCGCAAGGCCGGGGTCGGCCACACGGCGCGGCATCTCGCCGGACCTTATCGCGTCACGGGCAAAGCGCGCGCACATCGCGTCAGCGGCAGCGCCCTTTTGCGCACCAGACAGCGCCAGCATGTAGTGCAGGTCGGCAAAGACCAGACAGCCGTCTTCGACCCGCTCTTCCGAGAATTCGGACAATTCGTCCCATCGGTCGCCCACATTCATTCCCTCAAGCTCAAGCCGCATCAGCAGCGACGTGGCATTGGCGATGTCGCGATAATCATCTGTTTTCTCTTGGCGAATCTGTTCGTCGTACAGCCCCAGCGCCACATCCAGGTCCCCCTGGTCCATGTGCAACAGGGCCTTGTGCCACCAGACGTGATAGCGAAAGTTGTTGCAGTGATCCCATGCGTGCGTGTGGCTTTCGATCAGCGCAATGCCGTCATCTGGCCGTGCGGTCATGTCGAACACATGCGCCACGGCATGAAGGCCCCAGGCGTCGTCGGGGGCATGGACCAACCCTTGCAATCCGGTGCGGCGGGCCGCGTCATAGTCGCCGGTTTCCTCTAGCGCAAAGGCGTGGCACCCCAACAAATAGCCCCGCATCGGGTGAATGCGATGCGCATCCAACACCGCCTCGACCGAGGCGCGCATTCCCTTGGCGTCGCCCAGCACAAAGCGGATGGCATGGCAGACCTTGGCCGACAGGGTGTCGCGCGGTTGCAGGCGCAGCGCGGCCTCCATTGCGGCCACAGCGCCCGTGGGCCGCCCGTGCAGCCATTCGCCCAGGGCCTGCACCCACAGCCGTTCGCGCGGTGCGGCGCCCACGCGCGCCAAAGCTGCCTGCGCCGCCGCGTGCGCCTCGCGCGCCACGGAAATCAGCTCGGCCCGACCCATCATCAGCGAAAACAGTCCGCGCGCGGCGTGGCCCATGGCAAAGTCGGGTGCCGCCTCCAGCACCTTGCCCAGATGCACAGGCGTCTGCGTGCCGTGCGACAAAAAGCCGGTGATGACGCCGTTCCAATGGTCCACCACAGCCGCATCGCTCAGGGAAACGGGGCAGTCGCATATGTCGTTGCGCATCATCGGCACCTTTGTTCAGGGCACGGGCGGGTCCGTGCGGTGCCTGTAACTTACCCATGAAATGGGTGGCTGCGGCGGCCTTACACGCAGGTGTGAAAAGACACGCCCGTTTTCGTGAGGTTCGGCAGGTTTCTTGCAATATTCAGGTATAAAACAGCCCGATCAGCCCGCAGTGTCGGGTGCCTGACGCAGCATTTGTAACACGGCGTCGGTGTCCTGACCGCAGATCGGCGGTGCGTGACGGTAAGTGACGGGCGTTGCCGACAGCTTTAGCGGATTGCCCAGCAGGCGCACATGTCCCTCTGCCACGCCGTCACAGGGCACCGCGACCACGGCACCGCGTGCCTGCGCCTGATCCGAGGCCAGCGCCTCGGCCACATTGTGGATCGGGCCGACCGGCACCTTGACCGCGTGCAGGCGACGTATGATCTCGTCACGGTTCAGCGCTTCAAGCGCCGGCGCCAGCAGCGGCATCAGGGCTGCGCGATGCTCGATCCGGTGCTGGTTGGTGTCAAAGCGAGGATCGTCGTTCAGCCCCTCCAACCCCACCGCATCGCAGAACCGTGCGAATTGCGCGTCATTGCCGACGGCCAGCAGAACATGGCCATCGCGGCACGCAAAGGCGTCGTAAGGCACGATGTTGGGATGCGCATTACCGCGCCGTTCGGGCACCTGTCCGCTGGTCAGGTAATTGGTGCCCTCGTTCACCAGCCACGCCATTTGCGTGTCCACAAGGCTCAGGTCGATGTGCTGGCCTGCGCCGGTCTTGTCGCGGTGGCGCAGGGCGGCCAGAATGCCGACGGTGGCGTACATCCCGCACATCACATCGGCAATGCCCACGCCCACTTTCATCGGCGCGCCATCAGGTGCACCTGTCAGCGACATGATCCCGCCATAGCCCTGCGCCATCAGATCGTATCCGGGCTGGTCGCGGTTCGGGCCGGTCTGGCCAAAGCCGCTGATCGAACAATAGACCAATCCGGGGTGCCGTCTCAGCAGCGTGGCATGGTCCAGCCCGTATTTGACCAACCCGCCGGGTTTGTAATTCTCGACCACCACATCAGCGCGCGCCGCCAGTTGGCGCACCGTGTCCTGCCCCGCATCGGTCGTCAGATCGACCGCGATGGACAGTTTGTTGCGGTTGGCGGCCATGAAATAGGCCGACAGGTCGGTCGCGTTGCCCGCCGCATCGCGGGCATAGTTCGGCCCCCAGCCCCGGGTGTCGTCCCCGCCGGACTTGGGGTTTTCCACCTTGATCACAGTGGCCCCCAGATCGCCCAACATCTGCGTGGCGGTGGGGCCGGCCAGAATGCGGCTGAGGTCCAGAACAAACAGCCCGTCAAGGGCACCTTCAGATGCGGCCATCGTAGGCTCCTTTTTCGATATGTGCGGCGATCACGGTAAACCCTTGGGCCGTTTGCGCGTCACGCAGCGCGGTTTGCAGTTCGGCACGGCTGCGCACATCGACGCCGCTGCCGCCAAAGGCACGACCGATGGCGGCAAAGTCGTGGGTGCCAAAATCGACCCCATGGTTGCCAAGCTGGCGCTGCCGTTGTTTCAATTCGATCAGCGCCAGCGAGGCATCGACAAACACCACAAAGATGCAGCGCAGGCCCAACTCCTTGGCCGTGGCCAGTTCGCCCGCCACCATCAGAAAGCCTGCATCGCCGCTAAAGCTGACCACCGTAAGGTCCGGCGACGCCAGCGCCGCGCCCATCGCCAACGGCACAGCGCAGCCCATGGTGCACAGCGCCGACGATTGCATCAGTGCGCGCGGCGCGTAACACCGCCACATCTGGCTGAGCAGAATGCGGTGCGCGCCGCTGTCCGCCGTTGCCAGCGTGTCGCGGGGCAGGGCAGTGCGGCAGGTGTCTATGATGGCGGCGGGGCCCCAGTCTTCGTCCGTCGGGAACGCCTTGGCCAATGCGGTCTGCGCTGCGGCCACGTCGCCGCCCTCCCACGTCGTGCGCGGGATGGCGGCGTGCATCAGGGCGGCAACCGTCGCGCGCACAGATCCCACGACGTTGACCGTGGACTGGTGCATATAGTGGTGGTTCGCCACCGCCGTCACCTCGACCACCCGCTGCGCCGTGCTGTCCCAGACATCGCGCCAGCCGGTGCGCATTTCGATGGGATCATAGCCCAGACACAGCACCAGATCGGCACTTTGCACCAAGGGCAGAAGGGTCTTGTCGGCCAAGGGCGACAGACCAGCCCCACCCATTGACAGCGCATCGTCCTCGGGCAGCAGCCCCTTGGCCTTGTATGTTGTGACAACCGGCACGCCGAACCGCCGCGCCAGTCCGGCCACATCCGCGCCGTCGTTCAGTGCATCGACACCGGCAACAATCACGGGACGCGCCGCCTGCGACAACCAGCCCGCGATCTGTTGCAACGTGGTGGCATCGGGCACCACATCAGCGGCCACAGCACGGGGCGTTGGGGCAATGGCAGGCACCTGCGCCTCGGCCACGCGAATGGGGATGTCGATGAACACCGGCCCGGGCTGGCCTTCGGTGGCGATCCCCACGGCCTTGTCCGCGATCACATGGACCGCACCGGCATCCAGCAGGAAGGTCGCCTTGGTGATCGGGGCAAACACAGCGCACTGGTCCAGTACCTGATGGGTATAGCTTTGCGCCTCGTCCGCATCGACGGCACCGGCCAGAACGATCAACGGCACGCGGTCTTGCAGGGCATTGGCCACCGCATTGACCCCGTTCAGCACGCCGGGGCCGACCGTGGCCACCAGCACACCGGGCGCGCCGGTGCGATGCCACGTGCCTTCGGCCATGAACGCCGCAGCGTTTTCGTGTTTGCACAGCACAAAGCGTATTCCCGCCGCCTCAAGCGCGTCGACCATCGTCAGAACCTCGCCCCCCGGCATCCCGAACGCCATCCGGCACCCGGCGGCATACAGCCTGCGCGCAACCGCATCGGCGGCCCTGATTGTCTTGGTCATCGCATCCTCGTCACTTGTTGGCGCAACAGTGGCCCAAAGGGAGAGTGCGGCGCAATTCACCATCCCGCCAGCTTTGTGTCAGCAAGGCCGTCTTGACCTTCCAGTGCTGGGAACCCATCTATCTGGCAACACTCGCCCCGGCAAAGGAGCCAACCATGAACATCTCGCAAGCCGCCACCGCCTCGGGCCTGCCTGCCAAAACGATCCGCTATTACGAAGACATCGGCCTGATCCGACCCGCCCGCAGCGCCAACGGCTACCGCGCCTTTTCCGATACGGACGCGCACAAGCTGGCGTTTCTGTCGCGGGCACGGTCGCTGGGGTTTTCGATTGAAGATTGCCGCACCCTGCTGGCCCTGTGGGAAGACCGAAGCCGCGCCAGCGGTGATGTGCGCAAACTGGCCAAGGATCATCTGGACGAGATCGACCGCAAGCTGGCCGAACTGCACCAGATGCGCGACACGCTGGCCCATCTGGTGCACTGTTGCGCAGGTGACGACCGCCCGGACTGTCCGATCATCGACAAGCTGGCGAAAAGCTAGGAACGCGCAGGCCCGCAAAAACGCAAAACGGCCCGACAGTGTCGGACCGTTGCAAATCTTACCAAACTGTCGCGCCTCAGCGGCGGCGGTCGCGGCGCGACGACATCGGCTGGAACGCCACGCCAACGTGCGCCTCGCAATAGGGTTTGCCCGCCTGCACCGGCAGACCACAGAACCAGAAATCATCCGTCGCAGGGTCACCGACGGGCCATTTGCAGGTCCGCTCGGTCAGTTCCATCAGGCTCAGGCGCTTGGCCTTCTTCTCGATTTCGCTGACCTTGGCCAATGCCTCGGGGCTGATCTCGTTGGCCGAGGGTTGCGGGGGCAGGGGCTGGCCCGCCGGAATGATCTTGGCGCGCGGCGGCATCACCGCAACGCGGGTTTCCGGCACGGGTTCTTCCTGCGGCTTGGGCTTGGCTTCGGGCTTGGGCTTGGCTTCGACCTTTGGCTTGGCCTCGGCCTTGGGGGCGGCGGGCTTGGCCTTGGGCTCGGGTTTGGCCGCGGCGGTGGCACCCGTACCTGCGCGGTTCGACAGGCCCAGACGGTGGACCTTGCCGATCACGGCGTTGCGGGTCACGCCGCCCAGTTCCTTGGCGATCTGGCTGGCCGACTGGCCCTCGCCCCACATCTTTTTCAGAAGTTCAACACGGTCGTCTGTCCAGGACATGCAGGCTTTTCCTAGCTAAAAAGCGGCGCATCTTTGATGGCCGCTCCAAATTCATTCTCAGCGCCCTATTCTAATCACTCAGCAGTGAGTTACAAGGCATGAAGCCCACTTACTCGGGATCGGGCACCGGCACCGGCGTTGTTGCGGTGCCCGACAGTGTGACAGGCCTGCCGCTGCGCCGCAACCACGCCTCGCGCAGGGCCAGCGCCAAGGCCCCCGCCACGATGATCATAGCGCCCGCAACGGTCACCCCGTCTGGGATTACCGCGTAAAAGACCACGTCGTAAAAGGCGGCAAAGATCAGCGTCAAATAGCTGAACGGCGCGACAAAGCTGGCCTCGGCGCGGGCCATGGCGTTGACCAGACAGGTTTGGGCGCAGGCCATCAACAGACCCAGCATCGCCAGCAAACCCCATTGCGCCGGTGTGGGCTGTTGCCACACGGCCAGCACCGCCAAGGTCGAGATGACAACGCCCAAGGCGTTGTTGATCAACAGGATCTGCAACGCGCCCTCGCGCCCGGACAGCCGTTTGATGAATATCAGCTCCAGCCCCATGATCGCCGCAGCCCCCAGCGCCAGCAGCGCCGCAGGCTGAAAACTGTCGGGCGTGGGCCGCAACAGAATCAGCGCGCCCAACAGCGCGGTTGCCGCCGCCATCCAGCGGATGCGCCCGACCTGTTCGCCCAGCAGCGGGATCGCCAGCACCATTGCAAAGACGGGGTTCAAAAAGGTGATCGCCGTGGCATCGGCCAGCGGGATATAGGCGACGGAAGCAAACATAAGCGTAACGCCGGCCCAGCCCGCCGTGGTCCGGGCCACGTGCCAGCCCATGCGCGGACGGGTGAAACGGGGCCGCACCACCGCTGCCGCCAACGACAGGCCGGCAAAGGCAAAGACGAATCGCCCGTTGCTGACCTGTAAAGGATGCAGCGCAGGGCCGAACTGATCAGACCCCAGCGCCTTGGCGATCAGCACGGTCGCCGCGATAAACGCACAGCCCATACAGGCCAGAACGGCGGCAAGGGCGGGATTATGGGCGCGGGGTGAAAACATGCAAACCCATTGCCCGCGCCCGCACCCCAAGGCAAGAGCCGCCGCATCGCGAAGCGCGAAAACACTTTCCTTGGCGTCAGGCTTAGGCTAAAGACCGCCCCATGACAGCACTGGCACATATCACTTCGATCCGACGACGCACCGCGTAACGTCCATCTTCCGTGTCGCGGGCCTGTCCCGCTTGTCTATCGCCTAACGGCACCCCAACCCCTCAAATATGTTGACCCTGCGGCCCGCGTCATGCACCAAAGTGCTTCGCACCGCCCGTATCAAAGGACGATCACCATGATCCCCTCCGTTCTGCCGACCTATTCCCGCGCTCCGCTGAGCTTTGTCAAAGGCGAAGGCGCCTGGCTGATCGAGGCAGACGGGTCGCGATACCTTGATCTGGGGGCGGGGATCGCCGTGAACGTGCTGGGCCACGCCAACCCGGCGCTGGTCAAGGCGCTGACCGATCAGGCGCAATCGCTGTGGCACACCTCGAACCTCTACCAGATCCCGCAGCAACAGGCGCTGGCCGACAAACTGGTCGATGCCACCTTTGCCGACACCGTGTTCTTCACCAACTCGGGCACCGAAGCCTGTGAACTGGCCGTGAAGATGGCGCGCAAATACTGGTACGACAAGGGCGACAAAGACCGCGTCGAAATCATCACTTTCTCAGGGTCGTTTCACGGACGGTCCGCCGCAGGCATCGCCGCCGCAGGCTCCGAGAAGATGGTCAAAGGGTTCGGCCCGATCCTGGGCGGCTTCGTCCACCTTGACTGGGGCGACCACGATGCGCTGACGGCGGCCATCACCGACCAGACTGCGGCGATCCTGATCGAACCGGTGCAAGGCGAGGGCGGCATTCGCCCGCTGCCCGATCAATGCCTTAAGGGTCTGCGTGACCTGTGCGACGAACACGGCATCCTGCTGATCCTGGACGAAGTGCAGTGCGGCGTGGGCCGCACCGGCAAGCTGTTCGCCCACGAATGGTCCGGCATCACCCCCGACATCATGATGGTCGCCAAGGGCATTGGCGGCGGCTTTCCCTTGGGGGCCGTGCTGGCCACCGAAGACGCGGCATCCGGCATGACCGCAGGCACCCACGGGTCCACCTATGGCGGCAACCCGCTGGGCTGCGCCGTGGGCTGTGCCGTGATGGACATCGTCTCGGACCCCGCCTTCCTGGCCGAGGTCAACCGCAAAGCAGGCCTGCTGCGTCAAAAGCTGGAAGGGCTGATTGCCAGCCACCCGGACGTGTTCGAAGCGGTCCGCGGCTCGGGCATGATGCTGGGGCTGAAATGCAAGGCACCCAACACCGACATCGTTGCCGCAGGCTATAAGAACCACGTGATCACGGTGCCCGCCGCCGACAATGTGATCCGCCTGTTGCCCCCGCTGAACCTCACCGACGACGAAATCGCCGAGGCGGTCACACGTCTTGATGCCGCAGCCGCCAGCCTGTCCTGACCGGCTCTTTTGGCTTTAAATATCCCGGGGGTCCGGGGGCAGCGCCCCCGTTTCCGGCCTATACAGAAAATAACTTATGAAACACTTCCTTGATATCCACACCACCGACCCCGCCGAATTGCGCAGCATCATCGACACCGGCCGCGCCATCAAAGACGCGCGCGCCGGCCGCCCCAAGGGCACGCCCGACGACGACCAGCCGCTGGCCGGTCACATGGTTGCGCTGATCTTCGAAAAACCCTCGACCCGCACCCGCGTCAGCTTTGACGTCGGCGTGCGCCAGATGGGCGGGCAGACGATGGTGCTGTCGGGGGCGGACATGCAACTGGGCCACGGCGAAACCATCGCCGACACCGCCCGCGTGCTGTCGCGCTATGTCGACCTGATCATGATCCGCACCTTCGAAGAGGCGACGCTGCTGGAAATGGCAGAGCACGCCACCGTGCCGGTGATCAACGGGCTGACCAACCGCACGCACCCCTGTCAGATCATGGCCGACATCATGACGTTCGAAGAGCACTCCGGCCCCATCAAAGGGCGCAAGGTCGTGTGGTCCGGCGACGGCAACAACGTCTTTGCCTCATTCGCCCACGCGGCCAAGCAGTTCGATTTTGAACTGGTGTTCACCGGCCCCGAAACCCTGCAACCCGAATCCGCGCTGAACGGTCTCTACACCACTGAACGCGACCCCGACAAAGCGGTGCAAGGCGCCGATCTGGTGGTCACAGACACATGGGTGTCGATGCACGACCCACAATCCGCCCGCGAACGCCGCCACAACCAGTTGCGCGGCTATCAGGTGAACAAGGCGTTGATGTCCAAGGCAAAACCTGACGCCCTGTTCATGCACTGCCTGCCCGCCCACCGCGACGACGAAGCCACGTCCGAAGTCATGGACGGCCCCAACTCGGTGATCTTTGATGAGGCCGAAAACCGTCTGCACGCCCAAAAGGCCGTCATGCGCTGGTGCCTGGGCAAATAACGCAATCTCCCTCGGGGCAGCTTTCTTTTGGCCCGAAATATCCTGGGGGAGACGCAAAGCGTCGGGGGCAAAGCCCCCTAAGACCTTCAGACGAGTTCAGGAAACCAGCCCGGCAACACACATTTGCAGTCCAGCTTGAACGACCGCGACCGCACCAGCCCGATCCTGGCGTCCACGGTCGGTCCCGCTGCCAGTTCCCGGCGCGCCATCTGCTCGGCGACCTGCCAGTCCACCGCATCCATCCGCATCACCTGACCCTGCACCTTGCGCGCCTCGTGCTCGGGGTCTTCCCAGGCCTTGCCGGGCAGCCCGTCACCAGGGCCGGATGCCACCTCGGCGCGGTGCACATTCGTTTCGGCCAATGCCGCGCGGTTGGCGAACTTCAGGTGCGCCAGAAACACACCATCCGGCATCACATAATCGAACTGTGCCACCCGCCGGGGGCGCACCTGCACGCCGTGGCGTTTCATCGGGATGCCGCCGCGCACCGCCCATGCCTTGCTGTAATGTCCTGAAAACACGCCAAAGGTGCCGTCATCGGTCTGCACCACCTCAAGCCCCAGCGCAAACAGCGCCTGACCTTTCTGGTCTGCGAACACGCTCTCCAAACTGTCATGTTTCGCCGGATCAAGGCAGATCAGCTCGTCTGTATCCGTGCGGATCACCCAATCGTACACTTCGGCCAATCCTGCCTGAATCCCGTTCAGCATCCGCCCGCGCACCCCGTCGAAGCCGGACAAATCGTCGCGCGGGACGGTCAGGATGCTGGCTTCGGGGCAGATTTGCGCGATCTTCGGGTCGGCGCCGTGGGCGACCACCACCAGATGCTCTGCCCCCACCAGCGCGCCATAGTGCCGATACCATTGCGCCAGCGCCCAGTAATCGCGGTAAACCATCGTGATTGCACAAATCTTCATGCCCGCATCTAGCCATCCCCGCGCGCCCGTCACAAGCCGGAAGATGCGCGCGGCACCATCGCCAAGGCTTGCCCCCACAGTCTCAGGGCGTATGTTTTATCGCAAACATCACAATACAGGCAAAAGTATATGGCGCAGCAAGACAGTCGGGCCCGGAATGGCGCCCAAATCGGCGTGTACGGTCTGGGCACAATGGGCAGCGCCCTGGCGTTGAATCTGGCCGATCACGGCTTTGACATGGCCGTGTCCAACCGCGAGGCCGACTGGATCGACAGCTTTCTGCCCGAAGCCGAGGGACTAAGCGGCACGGTCACAGGCCACGCCGACTTGGCAGATTTCGTCGCTGCGATTGCGACCCCGCGCACCATCCTGTTCATGATCCCCTCGACCAAGCCGATGGATGTGATGATCGACGCGATCACGCCACTGCTGTCCGACGGCGACACGATCATTGACGGTGGCAACGCCGATTTCAACGACACCCGGCGGCGCAGTGCGGCGCTGGACGGCACCGGCATCCACTTTGTCGGCATGGGTGTGTCGGGCGGCGAAGAGGGCGCACGGCATGGCCCGTCGATGATGGTGGGCGGGTCAGACCATTCATGGGCGCAGCTTAAACCGATGGCACAGGCGATTGCGGCCAAGTTTCGGGGCGACCCTTGCGTGGCCCACCTTGGCCCCGATGGTGCGGGCCATTTCGTCAAGACGGTGCACAATGGCATCGAATACGCCGATATGCAGATGATCGCCGAGGTTTACGGGTTGATGCGCGATCAGGCAGGGATGGACGCGGGCCAGATCGGTCAGGTCTTTGACGGCTGGCGCGACGGGCCGCTGGCGTCCTATCTGATCGACATCACGGCGCGGGCGCTGGCGTCGACCGATGCGGCCAGCGGCCTGCCCATCGTGGACGTGATCCGCGATCAGGCGGGGCAAAAGGGCACAGGTCGCTGGACCCTGATCGAAGCCTTGAAAATGGGTCAAAGCGCCTCGACCATCGAGGCAGCGGTGGGGGCACGCGGCTGGTCGTCCGAGGGCGACACCCGCCGCGCGGCGCAGGACCTTCTGGACCCTGCGACACAGGCTGCCGACTTGCCTGCCACGGATGACATGGAAAACGCCCTGCTGGCCGCACGCATCCTTGGCCACGCCCAAGGCTTCCGCGTGCTCTCTGCGGCCTCAGAGGAGTTCAACTGGGATCTGGACCTTGCCCGCATTGCCGAAATCTGGCGGGCGGGCTGCATCATCCGCTCGGCCCTGCTGGACGAGTTTGCGGAGGCTGTGCGCAGCGGTCTGCCGCACGGCCACCTCATCCTTGCCCCCGCTATGCGCACACGTCTGACAGCGGCCCTGCCGGGGCTGCGGCGTGTGGTTGCGGCGGCGGCGCTCAGCGGACAGCCGGTGCCGGCACTGTCGGCAGCGCTTGCATGGCACGACACCATGGCGTTGGGCCGTGGCACTGCAAACATGATCCAGGCGCAGCGGGATTACTTCGGCGCGCACGGGTTTGAACGGATGGATCAGGACGGTGCCCATCACGGCGACTGGCTGCGCTAGGTACGGCGTTTGGCGCGCAGCGTCGGGTCTTCTTGCGTCGGGTCCTCGGGCCATGGATGTTTGGGGTATTGCCCGCGCATGTCCTTGCGCACGTCGGCATAAGAGCTGGCCCAGAACCCCGGCAGGTCCATGGTGATCTGAATGGGCCGGTGCGCGGGGGACAGCAGGGTGACCTTCAGCGGTTTGCCCGCCACGGTGGGGTGACGGGTGACGCCGAACATCTCTTGCAGCCGCACCGCGATTTCGGGGGCGTCGCCGCTGTAATCAATCGGCACATTGCGCCCCAGTGGCGTGGTGAAGTGTGACGGCGCGGCGCGGTCAAGCGCTTGGGCCGCGTCCCAGTCCAGCCGCGCCTTGAGGGCCGGTGTCAGCTCGAACGCCTTCCAGTCGGCAGCGGTCCGCACGCCACCCAGATGCGGCAGCAGCCAGTCCTCTAGAGTCGTGATGAGGTGATCATCAGACCAGTCAG
This sequence comes from uncultured Pseudosulfitobacter sp., assembly GCF_963976325.1. Lineage (NCBI taxonomy): Bacteria > Pseudomonadati > Pseudomonadota > Alphaproteobacteria > Rhodobacterales > Roseobacteraceae > Pseudosulfitobacter > uncultured Pseudosulfitobacter sp. The sequence continues at coordinate 135,127 of NZ_CAXBJW010000005.1, read as the reverse complement.
CGGCATCCACCAGCCGCGCCCGCGCCAGAAACCGCGCGGCCTTGGCCGAGGGCAGCAAGCCCAACTGCCGCACACCGTCCAGCATCGCCACGGCGATGTCCTCGGGCGGGGCATCGCGCCACGCGCGGTCCTCCAGCACCAGCGCGCCCAGCCGTTCCTGCTGTCGGGCCAGCACGCGGCCCTCGCGTTTGGACCAAAGGCACACGTCATGCCACGCAATCGCACCGCCAAATGTGGCGCGCAGGTCGGCGTCGCTGATCTCGGTCGCCTGCCGGATTTTTGCCTCGCGCGGGTCGCCGTCCAGATCGGTCGCCACGATCAGCCGCGCCCCTGCCAGCGCGTCGCCATCGGGCAGTATCGCGCCTTTGCCTCCTGATAGGACAAAGCGCGGGGCATCGCCCTTGCGGCGCAGCCCGATGCGGTCGGGGTAGGCCAGCGCCGCCATCGCCCCCAGCGACTGCGCATTGCCCGAGGTGCGCGATTTCAGTCGTTTCGCCTCTTGTCGCACCCGTGCCAGCGCGCCGCGTTGCACGGCGTTGCCGAACCGGTCGGGGCTGCGCAGGGCCTGCATCCGCAACCGCAGGTCGCTGCCCACGCCGCGCAGGATGTCACGCTCGGCCAGCAGGGCCGCCAGTTCCGCCGCACCCGCACCGCCGCGCACCAGCATATGCGCCAGACGCGGGTGTAGCGGCAGCCCCGACAGCGCGCGGCCATGGGCGGTGATGCGGCCCGCGTCGTGCAGCGCGTCCAGCATCCGCAACACCTCGACCGCCTCGTTGTAGCGACCCGGATGCGGCGGGGTGACAAAGCGCAGCGCGTCCGGCGTGGCCCCCCACAGCGCCAGTTCCAGCGCCATGCCCGTCAGGTCGCCTGCCTCGATCTCGGCAGGGGGGAAGGCGGCCAGCGCACCGTCTTCGCCGCGCGTCCACAGTTTGTAGCAATGGCCAGCCGCCACACGCCCCGCGCGGCCCGCACGCTGGGTGGCTTCGGCGCGGGTGACACGTTCGGTCACCAGCCGCGACATGCCGCTGGCGGCGTCAAACCGCGCACGCCGCGCCAGCCCTGCGTCCACCACGATGCGGATGTCGGGCAGGGTCAGCGAGGTTTCAGCGATGGCCGTGGCCAGCACCACCTTGCGGCCCGTTTTCGCGGGCGCAATCGCGGCGCGCTGGGCGGCAAAGTCCATCGCACCGAACAGCGGATGCACCGCCACGTCACTGCCAAAGCTGCCATCCAGCAACCCCTGAACCCGCCGGATTTCGCCTTCGCCCGGCAGGAACACCAGCGCGCTGCCGGATTGCGCGCGCAGGGCGTCGCGGACCAGATCGGCAACCGCCCCTTCCAGCCGCGCCTGACCGCGCGGACGGTCCAGCCAGTGCGGCGTCACATCAAATGCGCGGCCTTGGGATGTGACCAGCGGCGCGTTCAGCATCTCGGCCACGGGGGCGGCGTCTAGCGTGGCGGACATGACCACGAGATGCAGATCGTCGCGCAGCGCCTCGGCGACCTCAAGGCAGAGGGCAAGCCCCAAATCGGCGTTCAGGCTGCGTTCGTGGAATTCGTCAAAGATCACCACGCCGACGCCGGGCAGGTCGGGGTCAGACTGGATCATGCGGGTCAGGATGCCTTCGGTGACAACCTCTATGCGGGTGGTCTTGCCCACCTTCGCCTCGCCGCGCACGCGGTAGCCGACGGTGTCGCCCACGGACTGCCCCAGCGTTTCGGCCATGCGTTCGGCGGCGGTGCGCGCGGCCAGACGGCGCGGTTCCAGCATCAGGATGCGGCCCGCAAATCCGGCCTCCAGCAGGGCCAGCGGCACGCGGGTGGTCTTGCCTGCACCGGGGGGCGCTTGCAGGACCAGCCGCTTGTGCGCGGCGAGCTGAGTGCAGACCGTGTCCAGGACGTCATCAATGGGAAGGGCAAATGTCATGTCTGCGCTTATCTGCGAAACTGCGGTCAAGGCCAAGGCTGGACAAATCCGCGCCCAGACCGGAAAAACGGGGCCAAGCACGAAAGGCACGCAAATGGACATCACCGACACCGCCCAACGCATCACATCGGGCGACCGCCGTGCGCTCGCCCGCGCGATCACGCTGGTGGAAAGCGGGCGGGCCGATCACCGTGCGCAGGCGGCGGACCTGCTGGGGGCGCTGCCGCGCGAACGGCAAGCCTTGCGCATCGGGCTGTCGGGCACGCCGGGGGTCGGCAAAAGCACCTTTATCGAAAGCTTTGGCATGATGCTGACGGGGCAGGGGCTGCGCGTGGCGGTTCTGGCGGTCGATCCGTCTTCGGCACGCTCGGGCGGGTCGATTCTGGGCGACAAGACGCGGATGGATCAGTTGGCGCGCGAGCCAAAGGCGTTCATCCGTCCCAGCCCCAGCCAGACCCATCTGGGCGGCGTGGCGCGGCGCACCCGTGAAGCTGTGGCTCTGTGCGAGGCGGCGGGGTTCGACGTGGTGCTGATCGAAACCGTGGGCGTGGGCCAGTCGGAAACCGTGGTGGCGCAGATGGCGGATTTGTTTCTGCTGCTGCTGGCCCCTGCGGGCGGGGACGAATTGCAGGGCGTCAAACGCGGCATCATGGAAATGGCCGATGTGATTCTGATCAATAAGGCCGATGGCGACCTGAAAGCGACGGCGACCCGCACGTGCGCCGACTATGCCGGTGCGCTGCGGTTGCTGCGCAAACGTCCGCAAGATCCGGCCGGATTTCCCAAGGCAATGATGGTTTCGGCGCTGGAAGACACCGGCCTGAGCGCGGCTTGGGAGACGATGCAGGAGCTGGCAGGCTGGCGGCGCGAAAACGGGTTTTTTGACCGGACCCGGGCGGAACAGGCGCAATACTGGTTTGAACAGGACGTGCGTGCCGCGCTGCTGGCACAACTGGACGGGGCGCAGGCCCGCGCCGATATGGCGCGGCTGGGGGCCGAGGTGGCCCAAGGTCAGACCGATCCGGCACTGGCGGCACAACAGATGCTGGCCACACTGGGTCACAGACGGCAATGATCGTGCAATAAGGCGCGAAAACCTGTGCAATCCCGCTTGACCCGTCGTGCGATTCCCCCTATTGCCACCAGACGAATTTAGGGGCGCAGCTACGAGCAGCGCTTGTTGTCGTTTCGGGGACCGCCCTGACAGCGACCAGAACAAAAGGATAATCCCATGTCGCGTCGTTGCGAACTGACCGGAAAAGGCCCCATGTCTGGCAACAATGTCAGCCATGCGAACAACAAAACACGTCGTCGGTTTCTGCCGAACCTGAACGACGTTTCGCTGCAATCCGAAGTGCTGGGTCGCGCGATCAAGTTCCGCATCTCGGCTGCGGCGCTGCGCACTGTCGACCACCGTGGTGGTCTGGACGCGTTTTTCGCCAAGTCGAAAGATGACGAACTGTCGGCCAACGCGCTGAAAGTGAAAAAAGAGATCGCAAAAGCTTTGGCCGCCAACGCCGCCTGAAGCCTTTGAGGTTTACGAATTTGGCCCCGTCTGCTGTCGCAGGCGGGGTCGTTTCGTTTGTGCAGGGCATTTTGGCGCAGGCTGCGGTCCTTGTGTGTGAACGGGCGGGCGGCTAATGCTGCCGTCATGACCGTTTTGCGCCATATCACCCTGTGTCTTGCGATCCTGACGCTTGTCGTCACGGCACAAGCCTTTGCGCTGGCGCGCGGGGCGGCACCGGTTGCGGGGCAAATGGTGCTGTGTATCGGGACCGGGTCGGTCACCGTTAACATTGACGCCGACGGCCAACCCGTTGGCGCGCCTCATATTTGTCCCGATGCCGCACTGACGCTGCTGGGGCAGGACGTGGGTGTTTGGGCCGCCGAGAGGGTCGTGTCGATCCGCCGTGCCGAATATGCCGCCCGCCACGTGCCCGCGATGCCTGTGGCGGTTGCATCTGCCTATCTTTCGCGGGCGCCGCCTGTTTTGCTCTGAAAACCCCTTATCTTTTCAAGAGCAAAACAACGGACTTATTCACATGAAACTGACGAAATACCTAGGCGCTGCTGCGGTCACCACCCTGTTGTCCACAGCCGCCTTTGCCGACGGCATACTGGTACAGGACCCCTATGTGCGCACCTCGCGCCCCAACGCGCCAACGGCGGCGGCGTTCATGACGCTGGTCAACCAGTCCGACAGCGACGACCGCCTGATCGAGGCGCGCAGCGACATTGCCAAAAAGGTCGAACTGCACACCCACGTCGATCAGGGCGGTGGCGTGATGGCGATGACCCAGATCGAAAACGGCATTCCCGTGGCTGCCGGCCACACCCACGCGCTGGCGCGGGGCGGCGATCATGTGATGATGATGGGGCTGAACCGGTCACTGGCGCAGGGCGACGAGGTGACCGTGACTTTGGTGTTTGAGAACGCGGGCGAAGTCGAGGTAACCATTCCCGTCGACAACGAACGCAAGGCTGCCGAAGGTGCTGCGGGCTACAGCATGATGGACCATTCACAAATGGACCACTCCAAAATGGATCACAGCGCGGACAAGACAGACTAGGCGTTTAGCAGCTTGTCGACCCATTTCGGCACTGTCTCGCTGGCGGGGCCGAAGTGGGTTTCGTCGAATTGCGAGACCACCAACGACGGCTCTAGGTTCAACTCGACCGTCAGCGCGCCGTAAGCTGCGGCCGCCTGCACAAAGCCAGCGGCGGGGTAGACATTGCCGCTGGTGCCGATGGCCGCGAAAATGTCGGCCTCGCTCAGGCGCATTTCGATTTCTTCCATGTAATACGGGATTTCACCGAACCACACGATGTCAGGGCGTGCGGCGGGGCGGTTGCAGGCCGGGCAAAGCGTGCCCACGGCCATCTGTAGCGGCGCAGTCCAGCGGTGATCGCAGGCCGCGCACAGCGCCGAATCAAGCTGCCCGTGCATGTGCAACACATTGGTGGAGCCCGCTTTTTCATGCAGCCCATCCACGTTTTGCGTGACGACCAGCACATCGCCGGGCATCGCCGCCTCAAGCTGCGCCAGCGCGGTATGGCCTGCGTTGGGGATGGCTTCGGCTGCCTGTGCGCGGCGGGTGTTGTAGAAATCGACCACCAGTTGCGGGTCGCGTGCGAACCCTTCGGGGGTGGCCACGTCTTCGATCCGGTGCTGCGCCCACAGACCGCCTTCGTCGCGGAACGTGCCCAGCCCGCTTTCGGCGGAAATGCCCGCTCCGGTCAGGATCACGATTTTCGGCATGGCAGGGACCTTTCGTCTGGGCGTCGGCGCAGTCTGGAATGGCAGGGCGGGTCCGGTCAACCGTCCAGCACCCGCAAATCGCCCGCGAGCCAGGGCAATTGCGCCAGCGCGGGGGTGATCATATGCGCATCAATCAGCCGCCGCATGGTCTGGGCCACGCTGGCAGGCACTTCACCCGCCCAGTCGGCCCCGGCGAACAAAGAAATGGTGCGCGCAAACGGTTTGAACGGCAGGGTAAAGGCATCAACCTCGTCATGGAACCGCACCGCGCGCATATAGCCCAGCGGGGTCGTCACCGCCCAGCCGATGCGCCGCGCCACCATCGCCATCAGCGCCAGATGGCTGCCAATCTCGAACCGTTCGGGCAGATCCAGCTTTTGCCGCGCCAGATGCGCCTCGATCAGTCGGCCGATCAACTGGTTTTTTTCGTAGCGCAGGAAGGGCAGGTTGACCAATTGCGCCATCACGTCGTCGCCGCCCTTGATCGCCCCCTTGGGCGCGACCAGGATGAAGGGATCGCGCGCCAGCGGGTACTCCAGCACACCCTCGGTCACCGTGCCCGCACTGGCCGCAATCGCCAGGTGCAGCTTCTTGTCGGCGATGTCCTCAAGGATCTTGTGGCTGGGGGCTGTGATCAGCTTGAATTTGCAGTGCGTCAGGCTGTCGGCCAGAATCGTCACCAGTCGCGGCGTCAGGTCGTTGTCGAAATCGTCAATCAACCCGATGCTCAGCGCGCTGAGATGCGCCAGATCCATCACCGCCAGCTCGCTTTGCGCCAGTCGCAACTGCGCCAGCGCCGCTTCGGCCCGCCCCAAAAAGCTGTGGCCCGCAGGGGTCAGGCGCATGGGCCGTTTGCCGTGGTCGATCAGATCGGTGGCCAATGCGGTTTCCAGATTGCGCAACTGCTGGCTGACCGCGGGCTGGCTTAGGCCGGTGACAGCGGCGGCTTGCGCCACCGATCCGGTCGAGGCCAGCGCCTCGAACACTTCCAAGCCGCGCAGGGTGACGCCCTTGCTGATCATCGCTGTTGTCTCCAGTTTCGGGTTTTGTGAAACTTCGCGGGCGCTGGGTCAACCGTTCATAGAACTTTTACAATCTCTATCTTTGGCTTTCGTGATGTAAGGCCCAATGTTTCATCGCCTTGCAGGTGGGTCGAAATCGCGCGACACTTGGCGCTAAACCCATCTGAACAGCGCACGGAGCCGTCATGAAAATCGCAACCGCATCCTACCCGTTGGACGTGTTCCAAACCTGGGCCGACTACGAGGCCAAGCTGACGAAATGGGTGTCCGAGGCCGCCGGGCAGGGGGCCGATTTGCTGGTGTTTCCCGAATACGGCGCGATGGAGCTGGCCACGCTGGCGGGGCTGGACGTTGCTGCCGACCTTGAGGCATCGCTGCACGCGGTGTCCGACCGGTTGCCGGAAGCCGACGCGCTGCATGTGAAGCTGGCGGCAGAGTATAAGGTACATATCCTTGCGGCCTCGGCGCCCTATGTGCCTGCCGCTGGTCAGCGTCCCGTCAACCGCGCGCGCCTGTTTGCACCGACAGGGCAGGTGGGGGTGCAGGACAAGCAGATCATGACGCGATTCGAGGAAGAGGTGTGGGACGTGGTGCCGGGCAACGCGTTGCAATTGTTCGACACCGCCTTGGGCAAAATGGGCATCCTGATCTGTTATGACAGTGAGTTTCCCCTGTTGGCCCGCGCCCTGAGTGACGCCGACCTGATCCTGATTCCGTCGGTGACCGAGGCGCTGTCAGGCTACTGGCGTGTGCGCATCGGGGCGATGGCCCGTGCGCTGGAAACCCAATGCGTTACCGTCATGTCGTCGGTTGTCGGCCCGGCAGACTGGTCGCCTGCGGTGGACATCAGCGTGGGCGCAGGCGGCATTTATGGCCCGCCGGACAAGGGGTTTCCCGACACTGGCGTGCTGGCCGTGGGCGAAATAAACCAGCCCGGATGGACCTATGCGCAGGTCGATTTGCAGACCATTGCGCACGCCCGCACCGACGGCGTGGTTCTGAACCGGCGCAACTGGACACGGCAGGATTCGCGCAGCGATGCCGCGCTTGTGTGTAAATTACGCGAATAGCCCTTGAAAACAGGGGCCAATCGGCGCATTTACCCCCTTGTCCGCAAATTTCAGCGGACGGATTGCATATGGAGAGACCATGGCCAAGGAAGATACGCTCGAATTTCCCGGTGTCGTGAAAGAACTTCTGCCCAATGCGACGTTCCGGGTCGAGCTTGAAAACGGCCATGAGATCATCGCACACACGGCAGGCAAGATGCGCAAAAACCGCATCCGTGTTCTGGCTGGCGACAAAGTACAGGTCGAAATGACCCCCTACGATCTGACCAAGGGTCGGATCAACTACCGTTTCAAGTAAGGCCAAAGTGGCCTTTGTACTGGGATCAGGCAGTCCGAGACGCAAAGAGCTTCTCGGACAAATTGGCGTTGTGCCTGACGACATCCGCGCCCCCGACATCGACGAAACTCCGCAGGCGGGCGAACTGCCGCGCCCCTATTGCCAGCGGATGGCCCGCGAGAAGGTCGCCGCTGTTCAGGCGGATGCGGATGACGTTGTGCTATGTGCCGACACCACCGTGGCGCTGGGGCGGCGCATTCTGGGCAAACCTGCGGACGCAGCCGAAGCGGCGGCGTTCCTGTGGGCCATGTCGGGCCGCCGTCACCGCGTGATTACGGCTGTGGCCGTGCGCCGGGGCGATAGGTTGTGGGAACGCGACGTGGTCAGCACCGTGCGCATGAAGGTTCTGTCGAACGACGAGGTGAACGGCTATCTGGCCACCGGCGATTGGCAGGGCAAGGCAGGCGGCTATGGCATTCAGGGGCCTGCCGGCGCGTTGATCCCGTGGATTTCGGGGTCGTTTACCGGCATTGTTGGCCTTCCACTGGCCGAAACCGCCGGGCTGCTGAACGCGGCCGGCGTCAAGCTTTGGGGAAGCACATGAAGGGCAATACGATCATTCTGGACCATCTGGACGGGGCCGAAGCGGCCGCGCTGATGGTCGATGGCAAGCTGCACGATCTGATCATCGACAGCGACGCGCCCCGTCCCGGCACCGTGTACCGCGCGATTGCCGACAAGCCCGTCAAAGGGCAGGGCGGTATGTTCCTGAAAACCCCCGATGGCAGCGCGTTCCTGCGCCAGATCAAGGGGTTGGCGCCGGGGCAGGAAATATTGGTGCAGGTGTCGGGTTATGCCGAGCCGGGCAAGGCGATTCCGGTGACGCAAAAGCTGCTGTTCAAAAGCCGCTATGCCATCATCACCCCCGATGCGCCCGGGCTGAATGTCTCGCGGTCGATCCGCGACGACGATCTGCGCGACACGCTGCTGGAGATCGCGCACGAAACGATGGCCCCGGTTGCAGCGGAAGGCCGCGAGCTGGGGCTGATTCTGCGCTCAAGCTGCGCCGACGCCGATGCGGACGACATTGCCGACGACATTCTGGCGATGGCGACGCTGGCCCAAACCGTGCTGGACGACGCTGGCCACGGCGCCGAAGTGCTGACCGAAGGCGACGGCCCGCATATTCTGGCCTGGCGCGACTGGACCGATCCGGCAGAGGTGGTGACCGACGAAGGCAGCTTTGACGCGCACAGCGTGCTGGATGCCATCGACGCGGCGCGTGGCGCGTGGGTCGATCTGGGCGGCGGTGCGTCGATGTATGTCGAGGAAACCCGCGCGCTGGTCGCCGTGGACGTGAACACCGGCAACGACGCCTCGCTGGCGGGCGGGCTGAAAGCGAACCTTGCGGCCGCCCGTGCCCTGCCCACAGCCCTGCGTGTGCGCGGTCTTGGCGGTCAGATCGTGATGGATCTGGCACCCATGCCCAAGAAGGACCGCCGCACCTTTGAAAGCGCGCTGCGCGCCGCCCTGCGTGGCGATACGATTGAAACGGCGCTGGTGGGCTGGACCCCGCTGGGCCACATGGAACTGCAACGCAAACGCGCCCGCGCGCCGCTGCCACCCGAGGCCGTATGACCTGTCCGATCTGCAAATCTGAAACTGTGCACAAATACCGCCCCTTCTGCTCGCGCCGCTGCGCGGATATTGATCTGGGCCGCTGGGCAAACGGTGATTACGCGGTGCCGTCCAATGATCCCGAAGACATCGAAAAAGCACTGGACGCGCTGGAAGCAGAGGTGCGCAAACCGCATTGACGATATTGGTTAAAAAGCCTCTGGACACCGCCCGCCAACCCCCCTAGAAACCGCCTCACCCCGATTGCAACGCAATCACCCGTGCCCGGGTAGCTCAGGGGTAGAGCAGTGGATTGAAAATCCTCGTGTCGGTGGTTCGATTCCGCCCCCGGGCACCACTATTACAAAATGAAGATATTCCATACTTTGTGCTTTCAGCGTTGTGCAAAAAAGCGCGTCTGTTCATTGGGTGCCGTATGGGTGTGCAATGTCCCTTAGGCAGTGTTTCGCACTGGTTTAAGGGCACAATTGCTTGTTTGCGGGCGATTAGGTCACCGAACTTTGCGGACACTGTACAGCGCGCACCTCATTCAGCCCTGCGTTGCGGCGCTGGCGTAACGGCGCCGTCCCATAGGACACTGACGTTGATGATGTCTGTCGCGCACGTCCGCTAAAGTGCGCGGGCGCTGACGTCAGACAGGCAGCGCCACCCTTACATGCCCATAGCGTCCAGGATCTCATAATAGGATGTGGTGGCACGGACCGCCACAGCACGCAGAGGGTAGAACGGAACCTTTGGCAGGTTTGCCCGTGCGATCATGCCAAGGTCATGGGGCTGACCGGTCATCTGGCGGGCGATCTGGTCGCCTACAAATCCGGACATAGCGACGCCAGTGCCGTTGAAGCCGGCGGCATAGGTTACGCGCGGTGACATGGCCCCCGCATGGGGCAGTCCGTCAAAGGTCAGGGCGACCTGTCCGGACCAACGGTGTTCGATGGACGTTTCGCGCAGGTCAGGGAAAATCTTGACCATCGCGGTTGCAAGCCGTTGAAATGCGGCCGGCGCGTCGACTGCACCCAATGCACCGCGCCCGCCGAAGATGATCCGCCCGTCCACCTTTCGGAACCAACGCATCATGCGCCGTGTCTCTGTGTAGCTTCGGGCCTTGCCCAGCAGGCGGCGGTCCAGGTCTTCGGACAGCGGTTCGGTCGCGATCATCGCGCTGCGAAACGGAACCAGACTGCGCGCGACGGGTTTGGCCGCAGATGTCAGCCAGGAATAGGCATTGGTAGCAAGCAGCACCCGATCCGCCGTCACTGTGCCACCGGGTGTTGGAATGGCTACCTGACCTTGGCGCTCGTCAATGGAAAGCGCCGAGGTTTGGGAAAACAGCGCAATCCCGCGCGCCTGCGCCGCGGCCCAGAGTTGCAAAAGATAGGCCAGCGGCTGAATGGTGCCCGCACCGTTCTGCAACACGCCACCGACAAAATGGGAAGAGCCGGTTTCAGCCGCCACCGCATCGGCGTCCAGCACCTGCAAACCGGTGTCGCCCAGCGTATCGCGCAGCCAGTCGGCTTCTTGCCGGGCATGGTCGAACGCCTTTGCGGAATGGGCACATTTCAGTGCGCCATCCTTGCGAAAGCCGGTGTCTTTAAGGTCAAGATCGTCAATGCTACGGATCAGATGATCGACGCTGCCTGTCGCAATGTCATGCATTCGGCGTGCCATGTCGATCCCTTCGGATTTGGCCATTTCGGCAAAGCCGCGCCTGAACTTGGCAGAGACGACGCCGCCGTTTCGCCCGCTGCCGCCTGTCCCAGGCATCCCGGCTTCCAGCACCACGACGCTAAGCCCCGCGGCGGCGAGGGTCAGTGCCGCGTGCAGGCCGGTATAGCCGCCGCCCACGATCGCAACGTCACAGGAAATATCCTGCGTCAACGCGGGGAAATCAGCCCCGCTTCCGATCTGGTCACGCCAGAGCGATTTCGCTGGCGGCGGCAGCACGGTCATGCTGTTGCGAACACGGCATCAGCCAACGCACCCAGGCTAGGCACGCGCAGATCGGGTTCGGTGAATGTCGCGGGATCGGGCGTGGCACCGTAGCCTGCCTGATCATGCCGCCGTTCGATCCAGCAAGTTGTGTAGCCCAGCGATTTTGCGACGCCGATGTCGTGGTGCTGGCTTTGCGCGACGTGCAGGATTTCGCTTTGCTTGTAGCCGTGTGCCGACTGTCGCCCGCGGTTAAAGGCAAAGAATTCGGGGTTCGGCTTGGCGCATTGGGCCTCGTCACAAGTGACGGCATCGTGGAACGGCAGCCCCAACCGATGCGCATAAGAGGTGTAGGCCGTGCGGTCGGCGTTGGTCATCGCAACCAGCCGGAATCGGGTGCGCAGACGGGCCAGCGCCTCGACTGAATCTGCAAAGGCCGGCCACTCCAGCACCGAGAGTTGAAAGTCGCGCGCCGCCTCGGGCGTTGCGACCAGATCAAGCTCTTTTGCCAGATGCATATAGACATCGGAAAAGACTTCGCTTGAGCGGCCATAGTTCAGATCTCGGCCCGCCATGTAGGGGCCAAAGATGTCGTCGTCGGACAGATCAGGGCGACCGCCAATCCGCCGGACAGCGTCAAGTACGCCCTTTTCGAAATCAATGCAGGTGCCGACAATGTCGAACGTCAGAACTTTGAAAGGGGTGAAATCCATGAAACCCTCATGCTGGAGGCCCCTCAGGGCGGTTGCGTTGCGGCGAATATGGTTCAGATGCTGTGAAATGGGCAATTGCCAAATTCTGAGGGTTTCCATAAACTGTGGTAATGAATGGACTGCGTCGTAAATTGCCCTCTGCCAATGCGCTCTTTGTGTTTGAAGCGGCGGCGCGGCATGAAAATTTCACCCGCGCCGCGGAAGAGCTGAACGTGACCCAGCCTGCTGTCAGTCGCGCGCTTGCGGGTCTGGAAGAGCATCTTGGCGCGCAATTGTTCCTGCGCGGCAAACCGGGTGCGCGGCTGACGGAAAGCGGTAGAATGCTGAAAACCGCCGTAGAATCAGCGTTCTTGCAGATTGATCGCGTTCTTCACCAGATCGAAGAGCGCCGGACCGGCAAGGTGCAGGTCACATTGTCAGTCTCTACCGCCTTCACGACGCATTGGCTGATGCCGCGGATCTCGCGGTTTCAGGCGCGCTTTCCTGACGTCGATCTACGGTTTCAGCTTATTGCAGGTCAGGTCATGGGGCCGACCAATGGCGTGGATATTGCCATGCGCTATGGCGTTGTTCCAGATACTGCCGGACGGTTTGTCATGCGTGAGTCTTATGTCCCTGTCTGCGCGCCCGGCTATCTGAGCCCGCCGCCAAAGGACGGTCCCGCGCTGATCCGGCTGGAAGGCGAGGCCTCGGACGAGCTGGCCGATCTGATGGTCGGCATGGGGTTGCGGCGCGAGGCGCAATTGGGGTTTTCGGATTATTCCGTTGTGATTCAGGCCGCACTTTTGGGGCAGGGGATCGCCGCGGGCTGGATGAACATCGTCAGCCACTGGATGAACGAAGAGCAATTGGTTCCAGCGGTGAACAAACAGGTTTGCCCCGGACGTGAATGCCGCATTCTGGCGCGAACGACTGGTGACCATGCCGATGTGGTGCAAGACGTCAGCACTTGGCTGGTCAGTGAAATTCAGTCCGATCTGATGGCCATCGCCACGCGCTATCCGGCGTTGGGTGTTGATGCGCTGCTGGAACCAGGGGCGGGCAAATGAGACTGCACCCTTCCATTTACGAGGCGTTCCAGGTTGTGATGCGCACAGGGACCATTTCCGGTGCCGCCGAGGTTCTGGGGCGCAGCCAGCCTGCGGTCAGCCGGATGATCGACAAATTGGAAGGCAGCGTCGGCGTCAAGTTATTCGAGCGGCGAAAGGGTCGGGTCGTTCCCACCCACGCGGCGCATCTGCTGCTGGATGAGGTGGAGCGCCTGTTTGTGACGCTGTCCTCGCTGGATGACTTCAGCCGCCGCATGGAAGAGGGCGCGGATGGCGGTGTCCGTATCGCCGCGCTGCCGGCGCTTGGACTGGATTTTCTGCCCGAGGTTATTTCGAGGTTCTCACAAGAGCGGCCGCTGGCGCGGGTCAAATTGAATGTCAGGATGTCGGTCAGCGTCGAGAAATGGGTGGCCACGCAGCAGGTTGATTTCGGTCTGGCCGAGACACCCTTCCAGCTTTCGGGTTTTCACACCCGGCTTTTTGCCGACACCAGCTATATCACCGCGATCCCGGCGGATCATCCACTTGCCGACCGCGAGGTCGTGCGGCCGGAAGATCTTTCGGGTGAACGCCTGATTGGCTGGACGGTATCGGTTTCGGCGCGGCGTATCTTTGACGACATCATGCAGGGCGCCGGTATCATCCCGCAGCAACTGACCGAGACAACCATGTCCGCCCCGATGTGCAGCATGGTCAAACGCGGGTTGGGATTGGCTGTGGTTGATCCCTTCACTGCATGGGCCAACCGCGACCCCAGCATCGTGTTCCGGCCCTTTCTGCCGCAGATCCCGTGCCGTTTTGCCCTGCTTGAGCCCGACACGCGCACGCCGACGGTTCTGGCAACCGAGCTGATCGGCCATGCGGAAACGCTGAGGGACGAGGTGCTTGCCGGAATGGGGTAAAGCGCGCCTTGGTTCAGTATGCGCAAAACGGATATTGAAAGGTTAACTTTGCATTTTGATTCTAATGGGTGATTTGCTCTAGTACGGTCCATGAACCTGAACCAGCCACCAGAATGCTGTGCGCAAATCTTTGATGCCGTCATCGTCGGAGGCGGCGTCAATGGCACGGCAGCGCTGCGCGCGTTGGCCGGTGCAGGGTACAAAGTGATGCTGGTCGAGGCCGAAGATCTGGGATCGGGCGCCAGCGGTCGGTCATCGCGCATGTTGCATTGCGGGCTGCGCTATCTTGAGAACCCCGAACCGGTCAGAAACGCGATCCGCCATCCCATTCGGTTTGCGCGGGCGTTGCGTATGGCACGCGATGCGATGCAGGCGCGGGCCGAACTGGCGCAGGACGAAACAGTTGGTACGCGGGCGATAGAGCTGTCGTTTCCGGTCTGGCGCGACGGTCCGTTTCCACGCTGGCAGCTTGAGGCCGGTCTGCGACTTTTGCGGCAGATTGGTCCGTCCGGGGTTCCGCTGGACATCAGGTCGCGCGACGCCATTGCCACGCGGGTGCATCCCATCGGTCGTCACTTGCGCGATCAGGACAGGCTGCGCGGCATGGTCAGCTTTCGCGAGTATCTGTTCACCGCGCCCGAGCGTCTGTGCATCGACAATGCGCTGGACGCAGAGGCCCGCGGTGCAAAGCTGCGGCTGATGACCCGTGCGGAATTGCGGGGCAGGGACGCAGAAGGGATCTGGCGTGTGGGGCTTGATGGCCCTGACGACAGCACCGAAGTGCGTGCCCGCGTGGTTCTGAATATGGCCGGAAGCTGGGCAGACGGGCTTGCCAGTTTTGGCAAGCGTCTGGTGCGCGGGACCAAGGGTGCGCATATCATCGTGCGGCTGCCTGAAGGGTTCGCCGACCGGGGGATCGCCACGGTGCATCGGGGCGGTCACCCCTTCTATGGCCTGCCGCTGGGGCAGGACCGGTTCTATTTCGGCCCGACCGAGACGCCCTTTGAAGGCGACGCACGCAATGTGCATGCCGATTGCGCCGATCTTGAGTTCCTGCTGGGCGAGGCGAACCATCTTTTGCCGGGGCTCGGCCTGACGCTGAAGCACGTGGAACAATGCTGGGCCGGCGTGCGCCCGCTGACCGAGGATGCACAGCGCCCGATGGGCGCGCGTGAACGCAAGGTGCACGATCTGGCACCACAGGGATTTGAAAACGTATTGGCAATGACCGCAGGGCCGGTAATGAGCCTGCGCAGCGCAGGACGACGCATGTTGTCCGAGGTCGCCGCGCGGATCGGCCCGCCCAAAGCCCGCGCGACGGTTGGTCTGGGCCATACCACACAAGCCCCGACCGACGCGGTGACGCTGGCCGTGACCCATGAACATGCGCCGGACCTTTATGCGGTTCTGGCACGTCGGACCGGTGCGATCTGGTCGGGGATGGTCAGCCGCGAGGATGCAACGCAGACCGCCGACACGATTGCCCCGCTGTTCGGCTGGACCGAACAGGCCAAAACCTCGGAGATCGAGGCATTCCTGAAGCGACAAGAGACGGAATTCTGCGTGCCACGGCACGACAGGAAAAGGCCGGATCAACCGGCAATGCGACCATGAAAATACCAACAAGGAGAAACCAATGAACATGATGAAAACATTGCTAGGTACCATCGCTTTGGCGGCTTTGACCGCCACGACGGGGCTGGCGCAGGATGTGACAAACGACCGCTTCAAGGACGTTCTTGAGCGCGGTGTGCTACGCGTCGGCGTGCAAGGCGCATTTAAACCCTGGGCGTTTCGTGCACCCGACGGCGCCGTGCAGGGGATCGAAGTGGACCTGGCGCAAACCGTCGCCGACCGCATGGGTGTGACGTTGGAAACCGTGGTGATTTCTTCGGCAAACCGCATGGAATTTCTGCAACAGGGCAAGATCGACCTGCTGATCGGCGCCATGTCCGACCGCCCCGACCGTCGCAAGGTTGTCGGTATCGTCGAGCCTGCCTATTGGACTTCTGGCCCGACGCTGATGGCCAAAACCGGTGTGATCAGTTCGTGGGATGACATCCGGGGCAAGCCGGTTTGCGGCAAACAGGGCGTCTTCTACAACAAGATCGCCGAAGTCGAGTTCGGTGCAAATGTCGTGGCCTTTGGCGGCAACACCGAAGCCAAGGAAGCCCTGCGTTCGGGCAAATGCGTGGCGTGGGTCTATGACGACACTTCGATCTCGGCTGATATCGCGAGCGGTGAGTGGGAAGGCTATGAAATGCCGGTCGACACCGTGTTTTCGAACCCCTGGGGTCTTGCGGTCCCCATCGAAGAGCAGAACGGCATTTGGGGCACCTTCATGTCCGGCATGGCCTATAACTGGCACAAGGACGGCACGTTGATCGCGCTGGAAGAAAAGTGGGGTGTCAAACCGTCCCCTTGGATCGCTGCCATGCATGACCAGTTGCAGTACGACAGCTCTTATCTGGAAAACTGATACATGCGGGGGGACCACGTCCCCCCGGATTGACCGCCTAACAGGATGACACCCGTGCTGGACCTTATCGCGCCGTTTTTCGAGCGGCTAAATGACACCACCGGGCTCAACTTCTCAACGTTTTACGATTCCTATGATTGGGGTCGGCTGATGGA
The DNA here is from genome assembly GCF_963976325.1 of uncultured Pseudosulfitobacter sp. Classification (NCBI taxonomy): domain Bacteria; kingdom Pseudomonadati; phylum Pseudomonadota; class Alphaproteobacteria; order Rhodobacterales; family Roseobacteraceae; genus Pseudosulfitobacter; species uncultured Pseudosulfitobacter sp. Next base: position 118,704 of record NZ_CAXBJW010000005.1, on the reverse strand, counting down.
GGGAATGTGGGTTTCGATCAAGCTTATCACTGCAATCATCGCGCTTTCTCTGGTGATCGGGGTGATTGGTGCCGGGGCACAGACCTCGCGCTTGCGACCCGTGCGCTGGGTCGTGGCGGCCTATATCGAAATCTTCCGCAACACACCGCCCATTGTGCAGTTGCTGTTCTTCTACTTCGGTCTGGGGGCGATCACACCGCAGGTCGATATGGGGGGCTGGTACGAGCCGATGATCGGCAGCTTTGGCTGGGCGGTTATTGCAATCGGCATTTTCGGTGGCAGCTACAACGTTGAAATCTTCCGCTCGGGGATCGAAGCGGTGCCGGATTCGACAAAGGAAGCGGCCGAGGCGCTTGGGTTTTCGGGGTTCAAGATATTCGTTTATGTCACCTTCCCACTGGCCGTGCGTATCTGTTTGCCTGCGCTGACAAACAACATCGTCTCGCTCGCCAAGACATCTTCGCTGGCTTACGTGATTGCGGTTCCCGAAATTACGTATTCGCTCAGCGGTATCTGGTCCGACAGCCTGAACGTGCCGGAAATGATGCTGCTTCTTTTTGTCTATTATATCGTTCTGATTGCGATCATCGCCCGGATCATGACCGCCATCGAACGCAAACTTGCGCTGCCGGGGTACGGTCAATGATGTCAAACTGGACCGTAACCCGCGTGACGTGGCGTGCCCCCGTACTGGCCGCCGGTCTGTGTCTTCTGGCGGCTGTCGGCGCGATGGCACAGGACGGATCAGCCGGTCGCCCTTCGGCGCTGGCCTCGCTGGTGATCTGGATGCCCTTCATTCTGAAAGGATTCGGATTGAACCTGCTGATGAGCGTTCTGGCCATGACCTTTGCTACAATCACGGGCGTCATTCTGGGATTCATGCAGATCAGCCCCGTCGCTCTGATCCGGGTGCCCGCCAAGCTTGTCACAAACCTTTTTCGCAACTCGCCCTGGCTGGTGATCTTGTTTGCGATAATGTTCCTTGTGCCGTTCCAGATCACCTTGCCGGGGGGTGACAAGGTGATGATTCCCGATTGGGTCAAGGCAACCTTTGGCTTTGCCTTGCCGGTCATGGCCAATGTTTCCGAAATCCTGCGCGGCGCGGTCGTGTCGATCCCATCTGGCCAATGGGAAAGCGCCGAAAGCCTTGCGTTCACCCGCGCTCAGACGCTGCGCCATGTTATCCTGCCGCAATGTATCCGCCGGATGTTGCCGCCTTGGATGAACTGGTACGCTCTGCTGACGCTGATGACACCGATGGCCGCAATTCTGGGTGTCAACGAGGCACTGGGCAATACGCAGGCGGCGATGGAAGCCGCCGGCTCGCGGCCCGAATTCCTTATCCCCTTCTATCTGTTCCTGATGACGATCTTCTTTGTCTTCATCTATCCGCTATCCGTTTACACCCGCCGGCTTGAGAAACGCTTTGCGGCGGTGTCCTGACAGGAGACTTTATGACTATCTCCCCTACCAATACCTGGACCTCCGCGCAGCCCATCGTGTCGCTGCACGGTGTCCACAAAAGCTTTGGCACCTTCGAGGTTCTCAAAGGCATCGACATCGACGTGATGAAAGGTGAGGTGGTCTGTATCATCGGGCCGTCAGGGTCTGGCAAGTCTACGCTGATCCGCACCATCAACGGGCTGACACCGGTCACCAAGGGATCGGTCAAGGTCGAAGGGCTGGAGGTGCACGATGCCAAACTCAACAAACTGGCGCTGCGGCGCAAGGTGGGGATCGTGTTCCAGCAGTACAACCTTTTCCCGCACCGCACGGTTTTGCAGAACGTGATGATGGCGCCGCTGCTGGTGCTTAAGGAAAACCGCCACGAGGTTAAGGAACGCGCCCGCGCCCTGCTGGCCAAGGTCAAGCTGCGCGACAAGGAAGATGCCTATCCCGCTGAACTGTCAGGGGGGCAGCAACAGCGCGTCGCGATTGCGCGCAGCCTGTGCATGCGTCCCGACGTGATGCTGTTCGACGAGGTGACCGCAGCACTTGACCCCGAAACGGTCAAAGAGGTTTTGGTGACGATCAAGGATCTGGCGGGTGACGGCATGACCTGCATGCTGGTGACGCACGAAATGGGCTTTGCCCGCGAGATTTCGGACCGGGTCTATTTCACCGACGCCGGGCGCATCGTGGAAAGCGGCCCGCCGTCTCAGATTTTTGAAACCCCGCAAGACCCGCGCACGCAAGAATTCCTGTCCAAGGTGCTTTGAGCGTCCACTCGGCGAGAGACGAACATTAATACAGGAAACTGTCGTGACCATCCACAGCCCAACCCGCGCCAAAGACCCGCTTTTGCAACCGCTGAAGCTGAAGAAACTGGTTCTGCGCAACCGTATCATGAGCACTTCGCACGCCTGTGGCCTGGAAAAGGACGGCTTCCCGCAAGAGGCCTATCAGGCCTATCACGAGGAAAAGGCGCGGGGTGGGATCGGTCTTTCGATGTTCGGCGGATCGTCGAATGTGGACATCGACAGTCCGAACATCTTTCAGCAGCTCAATGTCGGCACTGACGCGATCATTCCGCACCTGCAACGGTTTTCCGAACGGATGCACGCGCAGGGGGCTGCGCTGATGTGCCAAATCACCCACTTGGGGCGGCGTGGCGACCCTTATGCGCAGGACTGGTTGCCGCCAATCGGCCCGTCACCGATCCGGGAAACCCTGCACCGCGGTATCCCCCGCGAGATGGATGAACATGACATCGCGCGGGTTGTCAAAGCTTATGGTCAAGCCGCGCGGCGCTGCGAGGAAGGCGGGCTTGACGGGATCGAAACACTGGCCTCGGGGCATATGATAGGTCAATTCCTGTCACCCAAGACCAACCACCGGACCGACCGGTTTGGCGGGTCGCTGAAAAACCGCGTTCGGTTTGCACTGATGGTTCATGATGAGATACGGCGCAATGTGAGCGACGATTTTATCGTCGGGATGCGCTATGTGGTGGACGAGGGCATCGACGGCGAATTGTCAGCCGACGACTGTTTGGCGGCGGCCCAAATTCTGGAACGTGAAGGTGCGGTCGACTTTTTCAACGCATTGTTCGGCTCGATGGACACATCACGGTCGCTGTCCGAAGAAGTGTTTCCCGGCATGGGCACGCCCGCAGCACCCTGGGTTGCGGCGGTGGGCCGGTTCAAACGCGCGGTCAATCTGCCGGTCTTCCACGCGGCGAAACTGTCTGACATGGCCTCGGCCCGATTTGCTGTCGCAGAAGGGCACGTGGACTTGGCGGGGTTGACCCGGCCGCATATTGCCGATCCGCATATGGTGGCCAAGCTGCTGCGCGGCGAAGAGCACCGGATCAGGCCCTGTGTCGGAGCGGGGCATTGTCAGTCGCAGCACCGCCCGAAATGTCTGCACAACGCTTCGACGGGGCGCGAGCTGACCATTGGCCACCGGATCGAAACATCACAGACACCGCGCAATGCGGTTGTCGTTGGGGCCGGACCCGCCGGTCTGGAAGCGGCGCGCGTGCTGGCCGAACGTGGCCACAAGGTCCGACTGTTTGAAGCGGCGGCACAACCGGGTGGTCAGGTTCTTTTGGCTGCCTCCGACTGGCGGCGTGATCTGATCGGCATCATCGACTGGCGTCTGGCCGAGCTGGAAATTCTGGGCGTCACGGTGGAATGCAACCGCTACATGGACATGGACAGTATCGCGGCCCTTGACCCCGATCTGGTCATCCTGGCCACGGGCGGCATCCCGCAGACCGAATTCGGTGCAGGCAGTGATCTGGTGCAAAGCGCTTGGGACATCGTAGGACGACAGGTCAAACCCGCCTCTGACGTTTTGATCTGGGACAACACCGGCAGGCATCCCGCACTGCTGGCCGCGCAGATGGCACAGGCCGAAGGTGCAAACGTGCGGCTGGCGACGATCGACGTGAACATCGGTCAGGACCTTGTCTATCCTGAATCGACCCGCTGGCACAAAGAGTTTGCCAAATCCGGCTTGCGCCCTGAGGGCAACTTGCGGCTGACCGGTGTGACGCGCAAAGGCAACAAGCTGGAAGCTGCGCTGATAAACGAGCTGACTCATGAGGTCTCCCGTCAGGTTTACGATCAGGTGATTGTCGAAATGGGCACCTTGCCGATGAACGAACTGTTCGAGGACCTGCGTGGTCAATCGGCCAATGACGGGGTCACCGACCTTCACGCGCTCAAGGATCTGCGCGCCCAGCCCAACAATGGCAAAGGGTTCGAGCTGCACCGGATTGGCGACGCCCAATCGTCGCGCAACATTCACGCGGCGGTCTATGACGCGCTGCGGCTTTGTTCGGTGTCATAGGGTGGTTATTGCCAGAGAGGGTAGAAGTCTTGGTATCCGGTTAAAATCTGACAGTCTCCTGAGACGATGTGCGGCCGGTACAGATTGATGACGGGTCGTCCCGACTTTTTGGTGTAATGAATACCACCTGATCGTTCAGGCAGGGCGCATGCGCAAACCGATACCCGCCCGCTACCGCACGACGAACTGGTCCAGCTACACAGCGTTGCTGCGCAAGCGCGGATCACTGCTGATCTGGCTGGACAAGGACATGATCCGGCGCGCGTCGCATGGCAGCAGCCCCGGTCGGACTGAGGTGTTCTCAGGTGCGGCGATCCAGTTCTGCCTGACCATCAGCTCAGGCAGACGACCGGGAGGTGGCCAGCCTGTTGAAGATGGCCGGTCGGATTTGGGCAGTGGTGGCGTGCGCGACGCCGTCCGAAGGCAAAAGATTTTGACGGTTCAGATCCGCACCGCACTGAAGAACCGCCTTTCAGCCTTCGGCGCCGCCGAGATCGTCCGCGTGGCTTAAGGCTATAGCGAAAAGGGAACGTCACGCTTCAAGCTTTAGTTGCGCAACACCGTCCATCGCAAGTGCGTCCTGTTTTCCAGCAGTCTCTAGCCCAGCAGATAGCTGGGCGGGAAAATCTGGTCGAGGGGCGGGTGGAACAGCGTTCGGTCAGGGTATTGCGCCACCATCCTGTCAAACTGCGCTTGTGCGCGTTCGCGATCAGCCGCTGCGTCGACGCCGGGAATGATACCGTCGCGCATCACGAAACGGCCTGCGATCATCACGTCGGACACATCGCGGCCCGATCCGTTCAGCAACAGCGTTTGGATGGGGTCGATCACCTGACCCATCTCGGGCGTGTCCAACCGGATCACGTTCAGGTCCGCGGCGCATCCCGGGGCCAGCCGTCCCAGATCGGGGCGTTGCAACGCCTCTGCACCGCCAAGCGTGGCCGCGTCGTAGTAATCGGCTGCGCGAACGGCTGTGACGTCGCCCCCGGCGATGCGCGCCGTCATTACGCCGACCGCCATATTCTGGATCATGTCAGGCGGATGGGTGTCGGTGCCCATGCCGATGGTCACATCCAAGTCCCGGAACCGCGCAAAGGATTGCATCACCTTGCCGCTGCGCGCCATCACCAGCGGACAGTGGGCCAGTGCCGCACCTGAAGTGACAAGGATGTCGAGATCGGGAGCCTGATAGGTGATGCCGTTGATCCCCGACAGGAACAGACCGTGCGGCAGGATCGTGCTGCGGGCAAAGAATTCAGTGTCGCGTAGCAATTCCAGCGGGCTTTTGCCGTGCTGCTGTACGACCAGATCGTATTCCAGCCGCGACTGGCAGCAATGCAGGCGCACCGGCACGTCGTGGTCGCGCGCCAGCGCACCACTCCGCCGCAGCAGCTTGGGTGTGCAGGTCTCGATCCGGTCGGGGGCAAGCATTGTGCGCACCAACCCGTTCCGGGTGTTCTCGTGGCTGTCGATGAACCGGGCCGCGGCGTCCAGGCCGTCCAGCCCGCGCGCTTCGTCATAGTGAAAACCGATTTTGCGGTCGGTCCCGACCACCAGATTGCCACTGCGATAGGCTGGTCCCAAATAGACCCGCAGGCCCAGGTCTGCGGCAGCATCGGCGGCGGCCTCGAATTCCGCGACCGTCTCGCCCCATGCGCGGTAGAACAGCGACGCGATGGGCAGGGCTGTGGTGATGCCGTTGCGGATCAGGCGGGTAAAGGCATAGCGTTTCTGCCATGCCAGCTCGTCCGGCGTGTACATCTCGCGCGGGCCTGCGTGCAGATAGCTTTGCGGCCAGACACGTCCCTTCAGTTCGGGAGGATGGTTGTCATAGCCCAGAACGGTGGTGTCCAGATCGGACAAAGCGTCCAGATCGACAAAGCCGGGGCCGATCATCGCCGCGCCAAAGTCGATCGTTTCGTCCACGGGACCGTCGAAGCGGTGGCCGACGAACAGCACTTGGGTGCCTTCGACGACAACGGTGCCGTTTCGGAACAGCCTGTGGCTGCCATCCGCGTGGCCCACCACCCAGCGTGCGGTCAGAGCGGTGCGTTTCATGCGCTTTGCCATGCGGCAAGGGTTTCGCCGGCGCGTGCCACGACCTGCCCGCCTGAAATGACCAACCGCCGGTCGGGGCGCAATGTGACCGCTTCGGACAGGGCTTCGACATTGACCAGCACCAGATCGGCGCGACTGCCCACGTCCAACCCATAGGCGTTCAGGCCCATCACACGGGCTCCGTCGGTGGTGCAGGTGTCCAGCGCCCAGGCGATCTCGGTATCGGCGCGGAAGTTGTTGCGCAGACCGACCAGCATGGCGCGTTCCAACATGCAGGCGTTGCCATAAGGGGTCCACGTGTCGCGGATGCCGTCGTTGCCCGCGCAGATGGCAATACCCCGTTCACGGCAGGCCGCAACCGACGGCACGGGCCGCGATGCGGGCGCGGTGGTGGCCAACGACACGCCAAGGGTCGCGATCCGGTCCAGTTGCGCATTCACCCGCGCGGTGTCGTTCATGCCCAGGCAAAAGGCGTGGCTGACCGTGACCTTGCCTTGCATCGACAGCGCCTGGGTCCGGTCCAGGATCATGTCCAGGCTGAACGCGCCCAATTCACCCGCTTCGTGCAGGTGGATGTCGACCGGTTTGCCGTGTTTCTCGGCCAGTCCAAAAACAGCATCGAGCTGCCCCTTGGGGTCGCGGTCGATGCCGCAGGGGTCCAGCCCGCCGACAATATCCGCACCGTCGCGCAGCGCCTGATCCATCAACTCGACGGTGCCGGGGCGGATCATCATGCCTGATTGCGGAAAGGCCACGATTTCGATCTGCATCACATCGGAAAAGCGGGCGCGGGTTTCGGCCACGCCCTCGAACATCTTCAGCCCGTGGTCGGTGTCGATGTCCACGTGACTGCGGATGGCGGTCGTCCCCTTGGACAGCGCCAGCGTCACCTGCCGCGCGGACTGGCGGGCGGCGTCCATGTCCAGTTCGTGCCGCAAGCTGCGCTCGGTGTCGATCATCTGTTGCAGGCTTTTGCCCTGGGCGTGCGGATGCCACGGCATGCCCCACAGCGTCTTGTCCAGGTGCGCATGGGCGTCGACCAGTCCGGGCAGGGCAAGCGCCCCTTCGCAATGTTCCACCGTGTCGTCGGTTCGTGGCGCGATGGCTGCCGCAATTTGCGAGATACGGCCACCTTCGATCAGCACATCCACAGGGTCCGCGCCCATCAGGCGAAGGTTTTTCAAAAGCAAACGGTCGGGCATGTCTGTGTCCTGTCTGGTCAAGTGTGGGGTGCGGGGGCCAATTGGCCCGCGACGGTCTGTTTCAGGCGGGGCACCGCATAGGCGCCGGTCTTGCTGGTCATCAGGCCGGTGCCCGCCAGACCCGCCGCCATGCGGATGGCAAAGCCTACGCCGTCGATCACCGGCACACCGGCGTCACAACTCAGCAGTTCGAGATGGGCGCTCATGCCCGCACAGCCCAGCACGACGGCTTCGGCGCCGTCCTGCTCGACCGCCTGCCGGATCTTGGCCGCGATCAGTGGCAGCGCACGGTCCGGATCGGTTTCCAGATCCAGCACCGGAATGTCGGCAGCATGAACACGGCGCAGGCTGCGCCCGCAGCCGTAGCGACCTGCCAGATCCTCGATGATCGGCACGGCGCGGGGCAGGGTGGTCACAACCGAGAACCGCTTGGCCACTCGTCCAGCAGCGATCAGCGCCGCCTCGCACAGGCCCACCACCGGCCCGCTGGCCACCGCGCGGGCGGCGTCCAGGCCCGGGTCGTCAAAGCAAGCGATGACATGGGCCGCTGCACCCTGACGCTCGGCCTCGAGGATCGCGTCCAGCATCGCGGGCACGGCGCGTGCTTCGTCGGCATAGCCTTCGATGCTGGCGGGCGTGCCGCGCGCGGTCACGGCCATCACCTCGATGCCCGGACCGGACAGCGCCCGCGCGGTGCGCGCGATGGCGTCGGTCATCTCGCGGGTCGAGTTGGGATTGACCAGCAAAACTTTCATGAGGGGGTTTTCCTTTTGATGCCGACAGGAGGCTGCGCAGGGGCTTTCAGCTCGAACTGACGGTCGGATGTGATGTAATTGTCGGCGTGCAGCCGCGCGATGGGCTGATAGGTTTCGGGGTTCACGTAACGGCCCGCGGCATCCAGACAGGCGTCGCGCACGTGCATCTGCACCACTTCGCCCAGGATGATCACGCGCCGTGCGTAGCGGATGGTTTCGGCCACCTTGCATTCCATCGCGCAGGGGCTTTCCGCGATCCAGCCGCCGTTGATCTGCGTCGCGGGGGTCATTGTCAGACCCGCGGTGGCAATCTCGTCCACGTCGGGTTCATAGCTGATGCCGCAAACGGTCATCGCCTCGGCCAGGGCCATGTCCACCATGTTCACACAGAACGATCCGCTCGCGTCGATGTTGGCAACGGTGTCCTTGACGGTGCCGTCGGGGCGCGTCTGGATGCCCAGGATCAGGATCGGCGGATCTTGCGAGAACACGTTGAAAAAGCTCATCGGGGCCGCATTCGCCACCCCGTCTGCCGACAGCGTCGTGACCAGCGCGATGGGGCGCGGGGCGACAAAGTTGGACAGCAACCGATAGCGGTCCTGTTCGGGAAGTGCTGTAAAATCAAATTCCATCGTGTCTACTCCGCTGCCATGCGTGCCCAGGACGGCAACCGTCCTTCTTCTGCCGCATGACATGCAGAGTGCGCACCACCGGCCCTGACATTCAACTCGGGCGATACGGTGCGACATCTTTCGTTGGCCAGCGGGCAGCGCGGGTGGAATGTGCACCCCGAAGGCGGCGAGATCGGGTTTGGCACCTCACCAGCGACAGGTGCGCGCTCGACGCCGCCGATGGCCAGCTTTGGCACGGTTTCCATCAGCAGGCGGGTATAGGGATGCTGAGGGTTTTCGAAAATCTGCTCTTTCGGGCCGACCTCGACGATCTTGCCCAGATACATCACCGCCAGAACGTCGGCCATGTACCAGACCACGGCCAGATCGTGACTGATAAAGATATAGCTCATGCCGAATTCGTCCTGAAGGTCCTTCATCAGGTTCAAAATCTGGCTTTGCACACTGACATCCAGCGCCGAGGTCGGCTCGTCGCAGATCAGCAGTTCGGGGCGCGTGGTCAGGGCGCGGGCAATGGACAGACGCTGACGCTGTCCGCCCGAAAATTCGTGCGGAAACTTCTTGGCGTCGGCGGCATTCAGGCCCACCTGTACCAGCAGTTTCTCCACCTCTTGCGTAACTTCGGCGCGGGTCTTGCAGATGCCGAAATTCTTCAGCGGCTCGCCGATGATGTCACGCACCCGCCAGCGCGGGTTGAGCGAGGCAAAGGGGTCCTGAAAGATCATCTGCATCCGGCGGCGCAACGCAGGCGGCTTGCCGGGGGCCATGTGGGTGATGTCGCTGCCTTCGAAATGGATTGCCCCGGCGCTGGGCGTGTGCAGACCCATCAACAGACGCGCAACGGTGGATTTGCCACAGCCGGATTCACCCACCACGGCAAAGGTTTTGCCGCGCGGCACGTCAAAGCTGATCTCGTCCACGGCGGTCAGAATGCGCTTGGGACGGCGTTCCAGCAGACGGTTCAGGAACGGCTCGGATATGTCGAAACGCTTGGAAACCTTGCGGACACTCAGGATGTCGGGGCTTTGTGCTTGATCGTTCATTGAACCTCTCCGAACAGATGACAGGCGACCTGACCGCTGCCTGCGTCCACGGGGACAGGGCGCAGGGTGCGGCAGGTGTCCATGGCTTGCGGGCAACGCGGCGCAAAGGCGCAGCCGGGGGCGGGGTTGCGCAGACCGGGCATCGCGCCTTCGATCTGGGTCAGGCGGGCGTCGCGGTTGCCGATCTGCGGGATCGAGTTCATCAGCCCCTTGGTATAGGGGTGCAGCGGGTCCTGAATGACCTGCGCCACGTCCCCGATCTCGACCAGCCGGCCTGCGTACATCACCGCCACACGGTCGGCGGTTTCGGCAATCACGCCCATATCGTGGGTGACCAGAACCACCGCCGTGCCGTTCTCGCGGCACAGGCGTTTCAGCAGGGCCAGAATCTGCGCCTGCACGCTGACATCCAGCGCCGTGGTCGGTTCGTCCGCAATAATCAGTTTCGGTTCAGCACACAGGGCCAATGCAATGACGACCCGCTGACGCATCCCGCCGGAAAACTGGTGCGGGTACTGGTCCAGACGTGCCTCGGGGGCGGGAATGCCCACTTCGGCCAGCCAGTCAATGGCCCGCTTGCGGGCGGCTTTGTGATCCAGCCCCAGATGCACGCGCATCGTGTCGATCAACTGTTCGCCCACAGTGTAAACCGGATTGAGACTGGTCAGCGGGTCCTGAAAGATCGCCCCGATTTCCTTGCCCCGGATGCGGCGCATTTTTTCGGGCGCAAGGTTGTCGATCCGCTGCCCACGCAGGCGTACCTGACCCGACCGGATCAGGCCGGGCGGCTCGATCAGGCCGGTGATCGCGGCGCCGGTGATGGACTTGCCCGCGCCACTTTCGCCCACCAGCCCAAGGATCTGTCCCTCGTCCAGCTCAAGGCTCAGCCCCTTGACGGCCTCAAGCGGGCCACGGCGGGTGGGGAATTCTACGACGATATTGTCGAGTTCTAGAAGGGTCATGATCTCACCTCACCTCAGTTTCGGGTTAAGCGCGTCGCGCAGCCAGTCGCCCAGCAGGTTCACAGCCAGCACCAGCACGGCCAGTGCCGCAGCAGGAAAGACGACGACCCACCAGATGCCGGAAAACAGGAATTCGTTGCCGATCTGGATCAGCGTGCCCAGCGACGGTTGGGTTGGCGGCATGCCGACTCCCAGAAAGCTTAGCGTCGCTTCGGTCAGTACCGCCATGCCAAGGTTGATGGTGGCGATCACCAGCACCGGCCCCAGCACGTTGGGCAGGATGTGCCGCACCATGATGGCCACCGATCCGGTGCCAAGGGTGCGCGCCGCTTCGATGTATTCCTTGCGCCGCTCTACCATGGTCGAGCCGCGCACGGTGCGTGCATATTGCACCCAGTTGGTCAGCCCGATGGACAGGATCAGCACGATCAGCGCCGAATCCGCCTGCGCCGATTGTGGCAGCGCACCGCGCAGAACGCCGTTGATCAGCAACGCCACAAGGATCGGCGGAAAGCTAAGCAGAACATCGGCAATGCGCATCAGCACCGCATCGACGATCCCGCCCAGAAAGCCGCCCAGCAGGCCCAGCGTGACACCCAGCACGGCGGCCAGAAGCACGCTGGCAAAGCCGACGACCAGCGAAATGCGCATCCCGTACATGATCGACGACAATACGTCGCGCGCTTGGGTGTCGGTGCCCAGAAGATAGGCGGGGTTGCCGCCCTCGGCCCAGGCGGGGGGCAGTTCGCTGTCGAACAGGCTTAGCTCGGCAATATCAAAGGGGTTTTGCGGCGCCAGATGGGGCGCAAGGATTGCCGCCAGAAACATCGCCAGCAACAGCAGCGTCGAGATCACCGCAACCCGCGACTTGCGGAAGCTATAGGCGATGTCGCTGTCCCAGGCGGAATAGAGCATAGGCATGAAAGTGGACATAGGGGGTCTCCTCAGACGCCGCGCGCGGTCGATTTCTCGACGCGCAGGCGGGGATCAACGACGTGGTACAAAAGGTCGACGATGGTGTTGATGACGACGAACAGGAACGACACCAGCACCAGATAGGCGGCCATGACCGGCACGTCGGAAAAGTTCACGGCCTGAATGAACAAAAAGCCCATGCCCGGCCACTGGAACACCGTCTCGGTGATGATGGCAAAGGCGATGAGCCCGCCCAGTTGCAGGCCGAAAATGGTCATCACCGGGATCAGCGTGTTTTTCAGCGCGTATTTGAAATGCAGCATCCGGTTTGGCATGCCGCGTGCACGGGCGAACTTGATATAGTCGGCGCGCAGCACCTCAAGCATTTCGGCACGCACCAGCCGCATGATCAGGGTCATCTGGAACAGGGCCAGCATGATCGACGGAAGGATCAGCGCCTTGAGCCCCGAGAGTGTCAGGAAACCGGTGGTCCAACCGCCAAGGTCCACAACCCCGCCGCGTCCGAAACTGGGCAGCCACCCCAGCGTCACGGAAAACAGCAGTATCAGCAGGATGCCGGTGACAAATGTGGGCACCGAAATCCCCAGCAGCGACACAACCTGCAACCCCTGACTGATCCAGCCGCGCGGGTTCAGTGCGGTGTAGATGCCCAAGGGGATACCCAAGGCCAATGCAAGGCTTGCCGCGACCAGCACAAGTTCGGCTGTTGCAGGAAACCGTTCGGCCAGCAGGTCAGAGACAGGGCGGTTGTTGCGGTAGCTTTGGCCAAAGTCCCCTTGGGCCGCGTTCGCGATGAAACGTCCGTATTGCACCACGAAGGGGTCGTTCAGCCCCATCTTTTCACGCAGGTCCGCGCGTTCTTCGACCGTTGCATCTTCGGGCAACAGGTTCGAGATCGGGTCGCCCAGAAAGCGGAACATCAAAAAGGCAATTGACGCAACAACCAGCATCACAAGGGCGGCTTGGACGATGCGTCTGAGAAGAAAGGCGAACATGGCGGCCTCCGGCAGGAATGAGGGAAGGTGGCGGGGGCACGCATGCACCCGCCACGAAGGGGTCAGTCGATCCGCGCGAGCCACAGGCGCGCTTTGTCGTCGCCGGTTTGCGGAATGCTCACACCGTCACGCGCGGCCCACGACAGCGGCTGTGCGTGCAGCGGCAGCCATGCAACCTCGCTTTTGGCGATGGCAAAGGCTTCGGTCATCATCGCCAGACGCTTGTCCGCATCCAGTTCGGTGGCCACGGCTTCGGTCAGGCGATCCACTTCGACGTTGGAATAGCCGCCGGGGTTCCAGGTGCCCATCTGCCCGCCGGGGGTGTGCAGCATGGCCGACAGCACCGAATAGCCGTCCAGCATCGGCAGCGTGGCCCAACCCAGCATGAACATATCCGTCTCGTTGGCGCGGGCGTGTTCGAAATGGATCGCCTTGGTTTCGGCGGTCAGGTCCGCCTTGACGCCCACACGTGCGAACATCGCGGCCAGCGCCTGACAGATCGCCGCGTCGTTGACGTAGCTGTCGTTCGGGCAGTTCATGTTAAAGCTGAAGCCGTCCGCATAGCCCGCGTCGGCCAGCATCTGCTTGGCCAGTTCGGGATCATAGGCGGGGATTTCATCGTTCGCGTCGTCAAAGCCGGGCACTTGCGGGGCGACAAGCGTGCCCAGATTGCGGGATTTGCCGCGCATGATCTTGTCGCGCAGCAGATCATAGCTGATCGCATGGACCAATGCCTGACGCACCTCGACCTTTTGCAGCGGATTGCCTTCGGTGCTGGCATTGTTCAACTGATCGCTCAGGTTAAAGCCCATCATGATCGCGCGCAGTCCGGGCGCCTCGAGCACGTGCATACCTTCGGTCGCCTCGATGCGCTTGGAGTCTTGCAGGGGCGAGGGCACGATCATATCCAACTCGCCCGACAGCATCGCAGCCACACGGGTGGCGTCCGAGTTGATCGGGTTCAGCTCGATGCGGGTGATGTTGTGTTTTGGCGTGTCCCACCAACCTTCGTTGACCTCAAGAACGGTCTGCGCGTCCGGGGTGCGTGACACGAAATGGAACGGGCCGGTGCCGTTGGCGTGCGAGGTGGTATAGCCTTCTTCGCCTTTTTGCGCGTCGATGGGGTCCAGCGCGTCGTGCTCTTTCAACCAGCCCGCATCGAAGATCAGGATGTTGGTCAGAAAGTTGTTCAGCAGCGGGTTCGGCCCGTCCAGCAGCAGATCGACGGTCATGTCGTCCACCATCTTGGCCCCGACAAGACCCGCGATGTTGCCGCGAATGGGCGAATCTTCATGCGCGGCACGGTTGACCGAGGCAACGACATCCTCGGCGGTCAGATTCTGACCGTCGTGGAATTTGACGCCTTCGCGCAAGTGATAGCGCACGGTGGTTTCGTCGATCTGTTCCCAGCTTGTGGCCAGCGCCGGTTCAATTCTCAGATCCGCATCATAGCGCACCAGCGCCTCGTAGATGTGGTTCAGGAACGACACGGTAAAGCTGTCGGTCATGGAATGGGGGTCAAGGCCGTAAAGGTCGCCGTTGGTGCCAAGGCGAAAGGTTTCGGCCTGCGCCGCGCCGCCAAAGGCCAGCGACAGCGCCGTGGTTGCGGTCAGCAAGAGTTTGCGTGGTGTCATGTTGGTATCCCTGTTTTCGGTTCATTGAGCCGGCAAAAGCGGCTTGCACGTGGATGACGAGGGGAAGCTGACATGATTCGCAATTTACGTCTACAATTATTGTTAACAATTTATGATGACATTAAATGCTTGCATCCTTCTGCCTAATTTTGCGACAATTGGGATCGGGCCCGTTGCCCGGTCCATGCCAAGGAGGTGAGATGTCGGACGCTCCCAAACTCACGGAACAGCAGATCTATGAACGGATCTGGAAATCTATTGCCGAACGCCGCCTGCCACCGGGCACCCGCCTGAAAGAAGAGCGCCTGTGCGAGATTTTCGGCGTCAGCCGTCCCCGCATCCGCCGCGCGCTGGACCAGTTGGCCCATGATGGTCTGGTCTGCCACATCCCCAACCGCGGGGCTTTTGTGTCCACCCCGTCAGCGGACGAAGCACGCGATGTGTTTTTCACCCGACGCGTGGTTGAACGCGGTGTGATTGAGGCGTTGAAAGAGAACGTCAGCGACGACACGCTTGCGGCGCTCAACAGTCATATCGAACAGGAACGACAGGCCCTGCGCGACGGGGATGCATCGCAAACCATCCGGTTGTCGGGGGCGTTTCACATGCTGCTGGCTGAACTGGGTGCCTCGCCCTTGCTGGCCGACATTCTGCGCGACCTGGTGTCAAAAAGCACGCTGGTCACCGCGGTGTTCCAGCCGAAATGTGACACCCAATGCGGACCGGACGAACATGCGTCGATCGTCGAGGCGCTGGCGCGAGGCGATTTCGACACCGCCAAAAGCGCAATGGACGCGCATCTGTTGGAAGCTGAACACACGCTGCAACTGGAAACCTCGGGGGATGGTCAGCCGTTCCCGACCGATGTTCTGGGTGCAGCCCTGACCGAGGATACCTGAGTTGACCACCATTGCCATTACCGGAACGACTGCCATCACCATGGACGCCAAGCGTCGCGTCATCGAAAAGGCGACGATTGTCTTTACCGATGACCGCATCACACAGGTCGGTGCCGCCGGTGACGTGACCATTCCCGAAAGCGCCGAGATCATCGACGGCAAAGGCACGTTGACGTTGCCGGGGCTGATCGACAGCCACGCCCACGCAGGCCACGGACTGACCCGCAATCTGGGCGCGCGGGCAGGGGGCGACGCATGGTTTCAAGCTTGCGAAGACCTGTACACACGCGGATCAACCGCAGGTTTCTGGCAGGCCGAGGCGCGTTTGTCAGCGCTGGAACGGCTCAGGGCGGGGATCACCACCTGCACCATGTTGCTGGGTGGTGGCGCGGACCACTATCGCACTGACACGCGCGAAGCGGGCGATCTGCATTGCGCCGCCACCCGCGAGGCGGGTCTGCGCACGATGGTGGCCGCCGGTGTGAACCGCGCACCGTTCCCCAAGACCTATCGCAGCCTTGACCAGTCGCGCGAAATCACGCTGAGTTTCGAAGACCAGCTGGCGGTCTGCGCCGAACTGGCCGAGACGCACAACGACCTGTTGGGCACCGGGACAGGCGTGTGCCTGATCATGCCGGTCTACCAGCCGAACGCGGTTCAGGCAGACCCGCAGACCATCCGCCGCATGTGCCGCGATGTGATGGACCTGCGTGAAAAGGCGGGGCTGCTGTTCACACAAGACGGACACCGCGACGGCTCTATCGCGCTGGCCGAAACGCTCGAGATCATCGGGCCGTGGTCATACCTGTCACATTCGGTCGACCTGACCGAGGGCGACATGGCTGCCGCCAAACGCAGCGGCACCTCGATCGTTCACAATCCATCTGCGATCATGTCGGTTTATGGCCGCTGTCCCGCGCCGGAACTGCGCGATATGGGGGTGAACGTGGCGCTGGGGTCGGATGCCGCCGCACCGGATCGCGGCTATGACATGTTTCGCCATATGGCCCAGTGCCTGCACTACCACCGCCGACACTTTCGCGATCCCGATGTGATGATGCCAATTGACGTGCTGGAAATGTGCACCATCGACGCGGCGCGCGCTATCGGTTTGCAGGATGATCTGGGGTCGTTGGAAGCGGGCAAAAAGGCCGACATCGTGATGCTGGACCGCGAACAGGCGCATTTCTATCCGCCGATCATGCCGCTGACCGCCGCCGCGCAATTCGCCAATGCAGGCGATGTGGACACGGTCATCGTCAACGGCAAGATCCGGATGCGTCACCGCAAGACCGATCTGGACGAACGCGCGATCCTGGCAGCCGCATCGCAAGAGCTGACCGATGCGATCGCACGCTGCGGGCTGGAGCATCTTCTGGAAGAATAGGCGCAAACCTCCCAACCCGAGGCGCGCGCCGTCGCATCAATCACCTGCTCAGGCGTCGGTGTAGCGCGGCGCCAAGCAGCCCGTTTGGCAAAGCGTCAGGCCAGAGTCACCAAAAGACATGAAAGCGAAACCAGGGGGCGGACCGCGACGCATTCGCACCCTGGCCTGCCTCTTGGATCACAGCCCCTTGCGCGCGATGGTCTCTGCCAGCCGCCCCACGGCCAGCCCGCGCGCCGCCGCGATGGCAGTGGCCGAGCTTGCGTCACCGACAATCGGCTCCTCAATGGCAAAGGACCCCGCGGTGGCACGTCCGCCCGCTTCGGGTGCGATAAAATACTGGCCTGACAGGCGGAACACACCTTCGGCTGTGGCCAGCAGTTCCTCGATCCGCACGTCTACCTTGGCGGCGGGATAGGCGCGGAAGGGCCAGGGTGCGGGGGCGACGGTAACGCCTGTGATGGTCCCCAGATCGCGGGCCAGTTGCAGACTGATCGACCGTGCGGGCAGGTCCGCCCACAGTGTCCCCATGGGCGAAATGGTGCCATCTGCGGCGCGCATATAGATATCTTCGGCGGCAGCATAGCTGGGCAGGGTCACCTCGGACACTTCAAGGCTGGAGAAGCTGGAGTTCACCCGTGTTTGCGGCGCGCTGACCGGCGATGCAACGCGCACTTCGGTCGTGCCACAAGCGGCCAGCAGCGTGACAAGGCCAAGGGCAGCGATGCTGCCTGTGTTGATCGTTTTCATAAAATCACCGTCCCAGGATAAGCGAGTTTGGATTGCGTTCGATGGCCCGCGCCAGACGTTCTATGGCCGAGGCCGCGGCTTCGATCTGACGCAGTGCGGCGCTGGTTTCGCGCGAGAATGCGGATTCGCGCCCGTAGTTGTTCAGCGTGGCCGCCGCCTGATTGGCGACGTTGCGCAGTTGCGTGGCGATGCCCGGCAGCAGCTTGGTGGCCTCTTCGACCGCCGATGCCGCGTCACGCGCCGACGCCAGCGTGGCGTTGGCATTGTCCACCAGCCCGCCGTCGCGCAGCTCTTCCAGCGTCAGCGTCAATTGCGCCAGCGCCTCGTTCAGCTCTTGCGGCAGGGCGCGGGTCGACGGCTGGTCGATCAGGGCATTTGCCGCGGCCAGCAGTTCGGTGGTCCGATCCGCCAGCGTTTTCAGCGACACTTCGGCGGCGTCGTCCAGAATGGCGCTGGCTTGATCCACAATACCGGGCAGACCGTCAGCGGCGGTTTTGACACTGTCGATAGAGCTGATCAACTGATCGATCACGCCCTTGGTTTCGATCTCGGTCACGATGGTGTTCAGCTTGCCCGAGATCTGTTCAAGGTCTTTCAGCACGACAGAAACCTGCCCGGGGATCGCTTTTACGTCATCGCTTTCGACCACGCCGCGCACACCCGACAGAATGCCGCGCAGCTCTTCGGGGGCCTCTTGCAGCGCCTGCGATCCGACAAGGGCGGTGGCGTTGTCCAGAAAGCTGATGGCCGATTGCATGACTTCTTCAATGGGCAGATCGTTGACCCGCTGCAACACACCCTGCGCCGAGGTGGCGACATCGGTGATGTCCGCGTCGGTGGTGGGCAGGATCGGATAGGGTTCGGCTGTGCGGATCAGCTCGGCCTCGGGGGCGTCGGGCACGTCGATTAGACGGATTTTCAGCGAACCGGTCAGCAGCGACGCGTTGGTCAATTGCCCACGCATACCCGCCGCGACCCGCCGCGACAGGAAATCAAGCAGCTCTTGATCGCCTGCATCATCCTCTAACCCGATCCGGCTGGGGTTGATCCGCATGGTGGTCATCAGGCGCACCTTGTCGTCGCCGAACCGTTCCGGGTCGACCAGACCGGTCAGTGATGCAACCTCGCCCACGCGCAGGCCGCCCAGTTCCACCGGCGCGCCGGCGCTTAGCCCGGACAGGTTCTGATCAAAGATCATGGTCAGTGTCGCGCTATTGCTTTCGCCGTCGCCTTCGACAAGGAAATCATTGCGCGCGGTTTCTTCGTCGGCAAACAGTTCGAACACCTCGTCTTGGGCCAGCGCCGCGCCGCCGGACCCCATGGTCTCAAAGGTGATCCCGCCCGAGATCAGCGATGCAAAGCTGTCGAAATTGATCTGCGCACCCGCTGCCCCCAGTGAGAAGGAAAAGCCAGAGACATCCCAGAACCGCGTCCCAGTGGTGACCAACGTGGTGTAAGGGGCATAGATCACCGCCTTGGCCGCGACACCGGTGCCGTCTTCGTTGATCTCGGCAGAGGCGACCTGACCCACCTGCAAGCCCTTGTACAGAATGGGCGTGTTGGCGGTGGGCAGACTTTCTGGGGACCGCAGCGTAAACTGGATGCCCTCGCGGTCCGCGCTTAGCAAGGGAGCGTTCGAGAGGCCTTCGAATTTTGTTCGAAAACCGCCTGCCGTGCCGTCCCATGTCCCTTGAATGTAGACACCCGACAGAACGGTATCCAGACCGGTGACCCCTTGGGCCGACACTTCAGGGCGCACGACCCAGAATTGCGATTCACCATCGACGAAATCGGCCAGATCCTTGTTGATCCGCACGCCGACGCGCACCTGTTTCAGGTCATCGGTAAAGCCCACGGTTTCCACCAGCCCCACACGAATGTCACGAAAGCGCAGCTCGGTTTCGCCCGCCTTGACCCCGGCCGCATTTTCAAAGGTGATCTCGATCAGCGGGCCCTGCTGGTTGAAATTGTTCCAGGCCGCACCCAACGCCACGACAAGCGCCAGGATCGGGATCAGCCAGATGAACGAAATGCCTTCCCAGAACCTGGGCTTGCCGTCTTCGACGGGAACGGGTGTCGGCGCACTGTTGTCGGACATAGGTCAGGGGGTCTTTCTGGGTTGTTGACGGCGCACAGCGTCCCAGATCAGACGGGGATCAAATGCCTGAGCGGACAACATGGTGCAAATAACGGACAAAGCAAAGGTCATCGCCGCAGGCCCCGGCCGGATCGACGCCACGACGGACAACTGCACAAGCGAGGACAGGATGGCCACGACAAAAACGTCGATCATCGACCAGCGGCCGATGAATTCGACGATCTCGTACATATAGGTGCGGCTGCGGGCGGGCACGGTCGATCCGTGCCGCGCGGTGATGGCCAGAAAAGCAATGGCCAGAAACTTGCCCACCGGGATCAGCACGCTTGCGATCAGGATGATGGCTGCCACGCCATAGCTGCCATGATGGGCCAGTTCGACCGCGCCGCCGATGATGGTGTTTTCGGTGTGCGACACCAGCGTGTTGGTTTTCAGCATCGGAAAGATGTTGGCGGGAATATAGGCGATGACGCCCGCAATCCACCACGCCCAGACCTTTTGCAGGCTTTTGGTGTCACGCGATTGCAGGTGGCTGCCACAGCGCCCGCAGCGCGCCTGACCCATCGGCCAGACCCGCGCACAGCGGCGGCAGGCCACAAGGCCTGCTTCGCGCGCCGTCAGTCTTCTTCCAGTTCGAGCGATTTCCATACAGACCAGGTACACAAAAAATTATCATTGATAAGAACAAGGATGACCAAAGCGGAAAACATCCAGAACGCGGGGCCAAAGCCGATATGCGCCAGATCCTGCACTTTAACCAGCGCCACGGCGCAGCCAATGGCAAATACCTCGGCCATGGCCCATGGCTTCAGCTCTTGCGACAGACGAAAAGCGCTGCGCGCGTGGGGCAGGGCGGGGCGGTCGCGTACGATGGGGAGCAGCACGTATAGGATCAGAACGGTGCGCAGCAGCGGAATAAAGATAATCGCCGCCGCCACAAGGAACGACAGGAACACCATGTACCCTGACCGGAAGCTGGACGCCGCATCCAGGATGGACGTCGAATTGCCGATGCCACTGGCATTGATGTCCAGAAAGGGAAAGAACAGCGCCGCCACCACCAGGATCATCACGGTCAGCGTCAGCGCAATCATCTTTTTGCCGGCCTTCTTGCGTGGCGCGATCAGCACGGTGTGGCAATGGCTGCACACCGCACGCCCGCCATGCGCGGGCATCTGCGCCACATACAACGCATCGCAATGGGGGCAGGCGATCAAATCCTCGATCGCCGCCCCATCGGGCGTTGTCTGTGCAAATGTATCGGTCGACATGGCCTAGGTGTGGCGCTCCAGAATGTGCGGTCCAGGGGGCGTGCAAGGGATTGCACACACCGAGGTGTTGGATTGTCAAAGACTATAGCCCGTTTCAAAGCCGCTGACAGGGCTTGCAGCGTCATTCGGTGTCAGTACACGCAGAGTTTTATCACCCACCAGATGCGCTTCAGATGCTTTCGGCTGCCTGCAACTCGGATTGCAACCGCGCTTCCTCGTGCGCCTTGGGCGTGGCAAAGCGCGCCAGCAGCAGATAGGCCACCGGCGTCAGGTACAGCGTCGACAGCGTCGCCATGCCCAACCCGCCGACAATGACCCATCCCAGCGCCTCGCGCGCTTCGGCTCCGGCGCCTGCGGACAGGATCAACGGAATGCCGCCCACCACGGTCGAAGTCATGGTCATCATCACAGGCCGCAACCGTATGGTTGACGCCTGCAGGATCGCGTCGTGCACGCTATCGCCCTTGTCGCGCAACTGGTTGGCAAATTCGACAATCAGGATGCCGTTCTTGGCCATGATCCCGATCAGCATCACCAGCCCGATCTGGCTGTAGACGTTCAGGCTTTGCCCCGTCAGCAACAGCGCAAACACCGCACAGGCCAGCCCCAGCGGCACCGTCGCCATGACGACGACCGCCGAAATAAAGCTTTCGAATTGCGCGGACAACACCAGGAACACCACCAGAATGGCAAAGCCGAAGGTCAGGAAGATGCCCGAATTGGTCTGGTCCAGCGTCGCCGCTTCGGCCAGTGGCACGATGCGGTTGTTTTCGGCCAGAACCTCGTCACCGATGTCACGCACCTGCGCCAGCGCATCGCCCAGCGACAGGTCGGGCGTCAGCCCCGCTGTCAATTCAACTGACCGGTTCTGCCCCTCGCGGTCCAGCTCGGGGGCAACGGCGCGTTCTTCCAGTGTCACGAAGCTGGCCAGCGGCACCATCAGATCGTTGCCCGACTGCACAAAGATGTTCTCAAGGTCGCGCGGATCGTTCACAGGGTTCGACGTGGACAGCATTTTCACGTCAAAGCTTTTGTCGTCGATAAACACCGATCCCACCGTGCGTCCGTCCAGCATGGCCTGCAACGCCTGACCCAACCCGGTGATGTCGATCCCCAGATCGGCGGCCAGCGCGCGGTCGATTTGCACGAACAGCTGCGGCTGTGTGCGCTCGTATTCCAACCGGACTTGGCCCATGTCAGGGTTCTGGCCCAGCCGTACGACCATTTCTTCCGCGACTTGGCTCAACTGGTCATAGCTGTCGCCGGTGATCGCAAAGGCCAGCCCGCGCCCCGCGCCGCGAATGCCCAGCGAATTGGGCTGGATGGCAAAGGCGCGCACCCCGATGATCCCGCGCAGCTTGCCGTTGATCTCGCTCACGATGTCCTGCTGGCTGCGGGCGCGGTCTTCCCATTTGGCCAATGTGAACACCATGAACCCGCGGTTGTCCGCGCCAAAGCCGGTGATCGAAAACACGTTGGTCACCTCGCCCGCCTCTTGCATGGGGGCGACGATGCTTTCGATCTCGCGCATTTTGGTGCGGGTGTAATCCAGCGACACACCCTGCGGCGCGGTCACGCTCAGCAAGGCCACCGCGCGATCCTCGGCTGGGGTCAGTTCCTGCCGGATGCCGCCCGCCATCATCGCGGCGGTGGCGGCAACAAGGGCTGCGATCAACACGATTACAAACGGCATCGCCAGCGCGCCGCGCAGGCTGGCTTCGTATATCCGCATCAGCCGGTTGCCCAGCCAGATCATCGGCCCGCGCGCGTTGTCGTCGGGGGCGCGTGTCAGCATACGGCTGGCCAGTACCGGGCACAGGCTAAGCGCCACAACCGACGACAGCAACACCGCCATCGCAAGGGTAAAGCCGAACTCGCGGAACAACCCACCTGCCTGTCCGGGCAGGAACGACAGCGGCACGAACACCGCCGCCAGCGTCGCAGTGGTGGTGACAACGGCAAAGAACACCTGCGACGTGCCGTTCACCGCAGCGGCCCGTGGCCCCATGCCTGCCGCGCGCTGGCGCACGATGTTTTCCAGCACGACGATGGCGTCATCCACCACCATCCCCGTGGCCAGCACCAGCGCCAGCAGCGTCAGGATGTTGACGGAGAACCCTACCATGTAGATTGCGGCAAGCGTCCCGATCAGCGCCACCGGCAAGGTCAGCGTCGGGATCAACGTCGCGCGGAAATCGCGCAGAAACAGGAAGATCACCGCGACCACAATGGCCACAGCCCAGCCCAGCGTTTTCAGCACTTCCTCGATGGAGCCCTGGATAAAGATCGCATCGTCCGAGGTGACGGTAATGGTCACATCCTGCGGAAGGGTCTGGTTCAGCTCGGCCACCACGGCGCGCACGCTTGCGGAAATCTCCAGCGTGTTCGATGTGGCCTGCCGGATCACCCCGATCCCAAGCCCTTGCTGACCATTCGCCCGCAGCACGGTTTCGCCTGAATCCGGGCCAAGGGTGACCGTCGCCACATCGCCGACCTTCACGTCGCGCTTGATCTCCAGCGCCTCGAAGGCGGCGGTTGTGGCCACCGTGGCCGTGGTGCGCACGTTGATCGACTGCCGGTCACCCGCCAGATCACCCGCAGGCGTGTCAAAGGCCAGATTGGACAGTGCCTGCTGCATGTCGCCCAGTGTCAGCCCCCGGCTGGCCAGCTTCAACTGGTCGATGTCGACGCGAAAGATAGGCTCGCGGTCACCGTAGATTTGCAAGTCGGCCACGCCGTCGATGGAAATCAGCCGGTCCTCGATCCGGTCCTGCACGATGGCGGTCAGTTCCTGCGGCGACCGGCCGGCGGATGTGACGGCAATGCGCATCACCGGCTGGGCATTGGCGTCCGCTTTGACAATCTCGGGCTGGTCGGCGGTGTCGGGCAACTGGTTGACGATCCGCGCCACCGCGTCGCGCACGTCTGTGGCAGCCACGTCGATGTCGACGTTGTCGTTGAATTCCAGCGTCACCCGCGACCGGCCAAAGCGAGAGTTGGACGAGATCGACCGCACGCCCGACACACGGCCCACAGCACCTTCGATCCGACCGGTCAGTTCCTGATCCACCGTCTCGGGGGATGCGCCGTCAAAGCGGGTGGTGACCGTGACGACAGGGCGGTCCACGTTCGGCAGCTCGCGGATTTCCGCGCCGAACAGGCCCGCGATACCGGCCAGCACGATCAGCGCATTTAGCACAAAGGCCAGGATCGGCCTGCGCACGAACAGCGCGGTGCCCGATGACGACGATGCCGGTGTGCTCATAGCGTGCCGCCGGGCGCGGTTTCATCCGCCTGCGCCGATGCGTCCTCGCTGCGGGGGCTGACCTCGGCACCGTTGCGCAAGGATTGTACGCCTTCGGTCACAACCGCGTCGTCCGGTCCCAGCCCCTCGGCCCGGACCAGCACGGCGTCGCTGTTGCGCTGGACAATTTCGACAGTGGCCTGGGCGACCTTGCCGTCGCGCACCACCCAGACAAAAGGCCCGTCGCTGGACCATTGCACCGCCAGCGGCGCAATCGACAGCAGGGTTTCACCGGGAAAGCTCAGGTTGACCGAAAATGCCATGCCTGCGCGCAGCAGGTCCGCATCATTGGGCACGCGCCCCTGCACCAAAAGCGTGCGGCTGGCGCGGTCCACGACGCTGTCGATCACGCTGATTTCGCCCTGAAGCTCTGTTCCTGGCTGACCCAGCGGTGTTGCAATGATCGGCTGGCCCACAGCAATCTGGCCCACCACACGCTCCGGCACGCGAAAGTCGATCAAGATGTCCGAGCGGTCGGTGATCGTAACCAGCACATCCTGCGCATTGACGCGATCGCCTTCTTCCAGATCAATGATACCGACCCAGCCGCTGATCGGTGCGGTGATCTGCCGTTGCGACAAATCAAACCGGGCCTGCCGCACCGCCAGTTCGGCACTGCGCAGCGCCAACTGGCTTTCGCGCAGGCGCACTTCGGTCACCGCACCCGAGGTTTCCAGTTGCGCAATGCGCTTGGCCTCGGTGTCGGCGTTTTCAAATTCGATCTCGGCCTGCTCCAGCGCGATCTTTTCCGCCTCGTCCTGCAAGTGCGCGATGATCGCACCCGCTTGCACATAGTGGCCCGAGGCGATGGGCAGTTCAGTGATCGTGCCCACCGCACTGGACCGCACCGTCACCGACCGGCGCGCGCGCCCGTCGCCAATCGCCGTGATCCGGTCGGCGCGGGCCTGTTCGCTGACACGGGCCGTGACAACCGGCACCGCACCGCCGCCGCCGCGCGGGCGACCTTGGGCCGCGGTGTCCTGCGGGGCAGGGGGCGTCATTCCCAGCAGGTCATAGACCCCCAATCGCGTCAAAACGGGCTGCGCGGCCGGCACGTAAGCCACCCACACATAGACCCCCGCAGCGAGGACAAGCAGCATAAGAACAATCTGGCGAAGCGCTTTCATCAACGGTGCTTTCGTCTGGTTGCAGCGAGCGGTATCATGAATAGTCTTTGCGTAAATAGCACGTCAAATCGCTGTGTCCCGCCCCCCGCGCCAAGAGGTCGCGGGCATATGCTGCAATCCGGGCACGCTGCGGCAAGTTTGGCCGGAACCTTTTGGGCGCGGATCTGCATAGATGCTTGATACCACATCCAAAATCCTGCCCGAGCCACAGTGTTACAGTACACGCAAAAAGTGATGTATCAGTTTGCGTTCAACGCATGGACATTCCCCAAGGGCTAGGTCTATCAACGGCTTGAAGCCTGTCAGACAACTTGGTTCAAACAGGCTTAACGGCATTTCAATTCGGGAGGAAACATCGTGGATCGTCGTTCTTTCATTCGTACAGCAGGCGTGTTGGGGGCAGGTGCTGCGGCATCGACACTGGCCGCACCCGCCGTTGCCCAAGGCAACATCACATGGCGCATGGTCACCACATGGCCAAAGAACTTTCCGGGTCTGGGCGTGGGCGCACAGCGTCTGGCCGACCGCATCACCGCCGCGTCCGGTGGCCGCCTGACCGTTCAGGTCTATTCGGCAGGCGAACTGGTGCCGCCGCTGCAATCGCTGGACGCTGTCATCGACGGCACAGCCGAGATGAGCCACGGCGCCGCCTATTACTGGCAGAACAAATCGCCCGCCCTGTCGTTCTTTACCGGCGTGCCCTACGGCATGACCACGCCCGAGCTGACCGCATGGGTCCGCTTCCTGGGCGGTCAGGAAATCTGGGACGAAATCTATGACCAGTTCGGCGTTCAGGGCTTCTTGTCCGGCAACACCGGCACGCAGGCCGGCGGCTGGTTCCGCGACGAGCTGAAAAGCGTCGAGGACGTCAAAGGCATTCGTTTCCGCACACCCGGTCTGGGTGGTCGCGTCTGGGAAAAACTGGGCGCAACCGTCACCAACATGGCGGCCGGCGAAATCTTCCAGGCGCTGCAATCGGGCACGCTGGACGCGGCCGAATTCGTGGGCCCCTACAACGATCTGGCGCTGGGCTTCCATCAGGTCGCCAAGAACTACTACATGCCGTCCTTCGTTGAACCGGGGCTGGCGACCGAGCTGGTCGTGGACAAGAAAAAGTACCAGGACCTGCCCGACGACCTGCAAGCGATCATTCGTGACGTCAGCCAGGCGGAATACGATCAGGTTGCATCCGACTTTGTCGCCAACGATCCGCGTGCTCTGAAAACGCTGGTCGATGACCATGGCGTGATCGTGCGTGCCTTCCCCGACGACATCATGGAAGCCGGTGCCAAGGCGTCGGTCGAAGTGATCGAGGAGCTGCGCAACAGCGACGACCCGCTGGTGAAAAAGACCACGGAAAGCTTCATCGAGGCGCTGAACCTGGTGCGCGTCCGCACCGAAACCATCGACTCGCCGCTGGTGGCAGCACGTCAGAAGTATCTGAAGTACTGATCCCAAGCGATCCTGACAAAACGAAAAGGCCCGGTGGAAACACCGGGCCTTTTTGCATTTCGGGGGATGTGATCGCCTAGCTGGCGATCAACCTTGGCAGCCATGTGACCAGTTCGGGGAAGGCAAACAGGATCGCAATCGCCACGATCTGCAACATCACGAAGGGCAGGATGCCTTTGTAGATCGCGCTGGTCGGCAGCTCGGCCGGGGCCACGCCGCGAAGGTAGAACAGCGCAAAGCCGAACGGCGGCGTCAGGAACGAGGTTTGCAGGTTCACACCCACCATCACACCCAGCCACACCGGATCGACATCCAGCGCCAGCAATACCGGCGCTGTGATCGGGATCACGATGAAAATGATCTCGAAGGTGTCCAGAATGAACCCCAGGAAGAACATGATCACCATCACCACGGCCACAGCCGCCAGCTTGCCGCCGGGCAGGTTGCTTAGGAATTCATGCACCAGATTGTCGCCGCCCATCATGCGGAAAACGACGGAAAACACCGATGCGCCCAACAGGATGATAAAGACCATGCTGGTGATCGTCGCGGTCGAGATCACGGTTTGCTGCAACACGCCAAAGGACAACCGCCAGCGCATCGCCGCCAAAATCATCGCGCCCACGGCCCCCACGGACGCCGCTTCGGTCGGGGTGGCGATACCGCCCAGGATTGAACCGAGAACGGCAAGGATCAACAGCAACGGCGGCACCAGGGCCACAAAGACCTCTCGCAGCAGGTGCTTCTTTTCTTCCGCAGGCACGGGCGTGGCAGGGCAGGATTCGGGGTCGGTCACGGCCTTGAACAGCACGAACAACAGATACAGAACAATCAGCAGGATGCCCGGCAACAGCGCACCGGCGAACAGGTCACCCACGGACACCGGCGTGGGGGCAAAGTTGCCCTTGGCCATCTGCACCTGGCTGTTGATGCCTGACAGCATGTCGCCCATGAAAATCAGCACGGTTGACGGCGGCACGATCTGCCCCAACGTCCCGCTGGCACAGATCACGCCCGTGGCCAGCTTGGGGTCATACCCCGCCCGCAACATTGCAGGCAACGAGATCAGGCCCATGGTGACCACAGTCGCACCAACCACACCGGTCGAGGCCGCCAGCATCGCGCCCACCAGCACCACCGAAAACCCTAGCCCGCCGCGCATGTTGCCAAACAGCTTGCCCATGGTCAGCAGCAACTGCTCGGCAATCTGGCTGCGCTCCAGCATCACGCCCATGAAGATGAACAAGGGCACGGCAACCAGCACTTCGTTGGTCATGAACCCGATATAGCGGTTGGGCAGGGAGCCGAAGTTCGACGGATCGAACACCCCAAACGCCAACCCAAGGCTGCCGAACAGCAACGACGTACCGGCCAGCGTAAAGGCCACCGGAAAGCCCAGCAGCAAAAAGCCGATAACGCCAAAAAACATCAACGCGGCGAGAAGCTCGCCAATCATCACCGGGTCCATCAAACGGCTCCTTCGGGGTGGTCTGCCGCGATGCGGTCTGCACTGTATTGGATCGACGCGGGCACCAGATGCACGTTGCCGGTCAGGATCAGGATCGACCGGATGATCATTGCCACGCCTTGCAACGCGATCAGCGCGGCAAAGACGATGATGAAGGATTTCAGGATAAACAGCCAAGGCATCCCGCCGACGTTCGCGGACGCTTCCTGATAGGTCCAGGCGCGTTGCACGAAGGGCATCGAATAGGCGTAGACGATCCACATGAACGGCATCAGAAACAGGACAACACCGATCAGATCGGTGATCGCGCGGGTTTTCATCTTGGCGGGGCGATAGAAAATATCCACCCGCACGTGGTCATCACGCAACAGCGCGAAACCGGCCACGGCCGTGAACATCGCCCCGTTCAGCCAGATATACAGATCCTGCATCCACACGTAGCTGGTGGCGAACAGATACCGTTGTACGACGACGGTGAAACACACAACAACGATGCCCAGCGACAGCCAGGCGAATGTTTTGCCTACCACCAGGTTAATGGCGCAAATCAGCGCCGCGACCCTTCCCAGAAAACGCATCTTTCCTCCCCCTTAACGTGAACAAGCCCTTGGCTCAGTCAATCAAAGTGCGGCACCCGAATGTCAAGATGCCGAACACCGGACCGCCTGCATGCAGGGACCTTTATCCATCACATGTCCGTTCAAAACCCGCTGATCCGTGGCAACCACGTGCTTAGGAACGGCACAAAGGTCAGCAACATCAGCACGACAAAGTTCGCCAGAAAGAAAGGCGGCATTTCACGGATCAGCGTGGCAGGCCGCAGATTGGCGGCTGATGACACGACAAAGATCAGACTGCCCACAGGCGGCGTTGTCAGCCCCAGCGTCAGGTTCACGATCACCACGATGGCAAAGTGATCGGGCGCAATCCCCAGCGCGTGGCTGATCGGGGCCAGAATGGGCACCAGGATCATCACACCCGGCAAGGGGTCCATGAACAGGCCAAACAGCAGCATCAACACGTTGACCGCCAGCAGGAACAGAATGGGCGACAGGTTCCACGAGATGATCGTCTCGGCCAGGAACTGCGGCACGCCCTCGATCACCAGAACCCAGGCAAAGGCCCGTGCCGCGCCCAAAATCAGCAGCACGGCGGCGCTGATCAGGGCAGCGCGCAGGATGATCGCGGGCAGGTCGCGCAGGCGCAGGGCGCGGTAGATGAACATGCCGCAGAACAGCGCGTAGAACACCGCGATCACCGACGCTTCGGTGGGGGTGAAAATACCGCCGCGAATACCACCGACGATCAGCACAATCAGCCCCAGCGCGGGCAGCGCCATCGCCGTGGTGCGCAGCATCTGCGCCTTGGCGGGGCGCGGTTCGGTGCTGCGGTAGTTGCGTTTCCAGCTGACATAGCCATTCGTTGCAAGGTTGCCCAAGGCCAGCAACAGCCCCGGAATAACCCCCGCCATGAACAGCGAGCCCACCGACACTTCCTGATCTTGCAGGGCGTAGATGATCATCACGATCGACGGTGGAATGATCGGCCCCACAACTGCGCTGGAAATGGTCAGCGCACCGGCATAGGGCCGGTCGTACCCGCCCTTTTCCATCATGCGGATCATCATCGCCCCCGGCCCCGCCGCATCAGCCAAAGCCGAGCCGGAAATGCCCGCAAACATGGTGGACGAGATGACGTTGGCATAGCCCAGCCCGCCGCGCAAATGCCCCACAAACTGCGAGGCAAAGCGCAACAGCGTATGCGTGATCGCCCCGCCGGTCATGATCTCGGCCGCCAGAATAAAGAACGGCACCGCCAGCAGCGGAAAACTGTCCAGCCCCGAAAACATCTCTTTCACCACGACAATCTCGGGGTAAGAGCTGCCGAATGCGATGGCCAGAAACACCGAGATTGCCATGGCAAAGGCCACCGGCAGGCCAAGGATCATCAGCCCAAAGAGGGATATAAACAGGATTTCAGCCATTGGCAGCTCCGGGCGCGGCATCGGAGGCGCCTTGTTCCTGCTTGTACAACCCGGCTTGAATGAACGGCTTGGCGATCAGCAAGAGATGGACAATCAACAGGCTGAACCCGACGGGCATCGCCGCATAGACATATTGAAACGACAGACGCAGGGCAGGGGTTTGCTGAAACCGCGCGCGCTGCATGTATTGCCAGCCGACATAAACCATAAAGGCAAAGAAGATCAGCAGCACCAACACGATGGCCGCGCGCAAGATCTGTTGCGACCGGGTGCCGATGAAATCGTGCAGGTTGGTGATGGCCACATGCCCACCCATACGCAGCGCCAGACCCGCCCCCAGAAAGGTCATCCAGATCATCAGATACCGCGCGGCCTCGTCTGCCCAAGGCAGCGAATGGTTCGTGGTATAGCGCAACGCAACATTGGCCCCCACGATCAGTGTCATGGACCCCAGCAGCCCGATCACCGCCAGTTCGTTCAGCGACACGAAAATTCGTTCGATCCTGCGCATCATGTTCTCCGGGAATGAAAAAGCGGCCGAAAGCCTGTGCGCTTCGGCCGCTTTTGTGTCGTCGTGCGGGTTACTCTGTCGCCGAAATGCGGTCGATCAGGTCCTTGCCGTATGTCTCATAGTAGCCTTCATAGGCGCTTTCCACCGACGCGCGGAACGCGGCCTTTTGCTCTTCGGACAGCTCATTGACTTCCATGCCGCGCTCTTGCAGCGTCTCGACGCCGCTGGTTTCCACATCGTCCACATAGGCGCGCATGGCGACAACCGCTTCGGTTGCACCTTCTTCAAAGGCGGCCTTGTCTTCGTCCGACAGGGTGTCCCAGAACGGTTTCGACACCAGCAACATGGCGGGCGAATAGACATGGCCCGACAGCGTCAGGTATTTCTGCACTTCGTTCAGCTTGGCCGACACGATCACCGACAGCGGGTTTTCCTGACCGTCGATGGTGCCCTGTTGCAGCGCGCCGATCACTTCGGGCCATGCCATCGGTGTGGGGGCCGCACCCAGCGCGTTGAACGCTGACAGGTGAACGGGGTTTTCCATGGTCCGCAGCTTCATGCCCGCCAGATCTTCGGGCGTTTCAATCGGGTTGCGGTTGTTGGTGATGTGGCGAAAGCCTTGTTCGCCCCAAGCGATGGCAACCAGACCGGCATCGTCGAATTCCGCCAGGATTTCCTGACCGATCGGGCCGTCCAGAACGTGACGCGCGTGCTCAAGGCTGCGGAACAGGAACGGGATGTCGGTCACGCCGGTGGCGGGCACAAAGTTGCTGAGCGTGCCGGTGGACACGATGGTCGCCTCGACAGTGCCCAGTTGCAGCCCTTCGACCACTTCACGCTCACCGCCCAGACCGGACGACGGGAAATGGCGGAACTTGAACTTGCCATCTGTCTTGGCCTCGACCACCTCTTGCCACTTGTCCGCGGCGACGCCGTAATGCGAATCCGGTGCCAGCGCATAGCCCAGTTTCACTTCGGTTTCGGCAGCAACTGCGCCCGCTGCAAGCGTGGCAACGACGGCAACCGCAGCCGTCTGGCGAATCTTGTTGAAAAACATCTTTTCCCTCCTCCAAGGTCACTTGAGTTTGGGCGATTGCTATCCCGCGCCCTGACCATTGGCAATGGCCGACGCGGCGTTTTAAATATCGGCTAAGACGCTGCAATGCAGCGAAAATCAGGCACAGACGCGACGGAGGTTTGCCCTAATCCGCCAGTGTTCTACGGGTCAGAACGCCATAGCGCGCATAGTCGCGATAAAGTGGCTCAAAGCGCAACGTC
The DNA here is from genome assembly GCF_963976325.1 of uncultured Pseudosulfitobacter sp. Lineage (NCBI taxonomy): Bacteria > Pseudomonadati > Pseudomonadota > Alphaproteobacteria > Rhodobacterales > Roseobacteraceae > Pseudosulfitobacter > uncultured Pseudosulfitobacter sp. The sequence goes on along the minus strand of NZ_CAXBJW010000005.1, from coordinate 86,665 downwards.
AGATTGTTTTGCGCAGCAATGGCTTGCATCTGTGCGTGCAGTCCGACACGCGGCGTCACATGAAACCGTGCGAGCCACGCTTGCAGCAATTGGCGAAAGCTGCGGGGCAGGCCGCTCTGGTCGCCAAAATCCAGCACATGCAACGCGCCGCCCGGTGCCAACTGCGCCGCCGCCATGCGCAGCGCGGCCTGCCAGTCAGGGATCATCGACAGACTGTAGGACAACACCACGCGGTCAAAACCCTGCGCGCCGAACAGCGCCGGACCGTCAAAATCGCAGGCATCCCCGCGCACCAGCGTCGCCCGCGGGCCCAGCTTGGCCTGCGCGCTCAGCAGCATCTGCGTCGAGATATCCAGCCCGAACAACGCGCAGCCGGGATAGCGGTCGGCAATGCAGGCCAGATTGCGCCCGGTGCCGCATCCGATTTCCAGCACCCGACCGCCCGGCGGCGGCGCAAGATCGGCAACCAGCCGGTCACGGCCCAGCAGGTAGTAGCGCCGCGTGATGTCATAGATCAGCCGCTGGTAACGATAGGTGCTGTCCATCAGCTCGGCATGAGACACCGTATCGGTCATTGTTGCGCGCCTTTCAGCTTGTACAGGTGAAATCCGCCGTAGATCGCCGACCGGTCGCGGGCAAAGCAGGCCAGCGACGTGTCGCGCTGGTACTGCCACAGGTCCAGCAGTTCGGGCGCCACCCGCCCGGGCAGGATGTCGTCGGCCCCGCCCGTGCGGAAAATCACCCGCGCGCCGGGCCGCGCCGTGCGGGTGATCTGTTGCCACAGCGCGTTCAGTTGCACGTTGTTCATCCAGTCCTGCGCATCCAGCAGCACAAAGGCATCCAGCGACGCGGGGTCCCGCTCGGCCAGCAGGTCAGTCATTGACCGGTTCAGGAACGTCACGTTGGCCGCCCCGTCTGCTACGGTTTCAAAATGCTGCGCCTCAAGGTAGGGCGGCACTGAACGCGGTGTGCCGGGCTCGTAACTGCGGCCAAAGGCTTGCCAGGCAAAGTAATTGTCGCGGATCGGAAAATCGCAGGCCAGCTTGCGCACGCGTTCCTTGAGCACCACCAGAACGTCGCCGTCCCCATCGGCAGCCAGCTTGTCATATTGCGCCGGCGGAATGCCCAGACCGAACAGCGACGCCCGCCGCCGCGCCAGCCACCGCACCGGACGCGCGTCCAGCAGCGGCGCGATGCGGGTGTCGTGGAACTGTTTTTGCGCCTTCAGGCTTGGCGCTTCCAGCAGCGGACGGTAATCCAGACCGGCGAGCCACGACACGCCATGCACCAGACCCAGAAACCGGCCCAGCAGGCCGAATTTGTGCAAGCCGCGCGCGAACATGGTGATCCGGCGGCGGCCCATCACGCGGCTCTCCCAAAAGGCGCGAGTGTCGCTGTCCAGCACCGGGGCCAGTTTGCGGTCGTAAATGTCCACATTGGCGGCACCGTCGCCCCGCCCGAAGAACGCGAAAAACTGTGCTTGGGACAGATGCGTCGCCGCCGCCACCTTCAGCCGCCCCAGCGCCACATGTGCAGGCGACAGATCCACCGCGGTTACCGATCCGGGTTGCGCGGTCAGATAGGACATCGCGTTGCACCCGCCCGACGCGATGCAGAACACATCCTGCCCCGGTTGCAGGTCCAGCGCCGCCATGTCCACCACCGGATCTTCCCAGATCTGCGGATAGACCAGCCCCTGAAACAGCCGTGAAAAGATCCGTTCCAGAAAACCGGTCGAGTTCAGCGCCGCATTCTGGTGAACGGCAGCGCCCAGTTGGTCTGCAATGTTGGGAATATCGGTCATAGGGGCTATGCCACCTCTTTGTCTTTGGTCAGGGTATCCGTGCGGCGTGCCATGCGCCGTTTTGGGGGCCGGGCGTCGCGGGCGCGCATGAAGCCGGCCCAATCCAGCAGCCGCAGCGTGCCGTCTGCGTCTTCGACCACGGCCGTGCAGCTTTCGACCCAATCGCCGGTGTTGATGTAATCCAGCCCGTCGATCTTGCGGATGCACGCGCTGTGGATGTGCCCGCAGACCACACCGTCAAAGCCATTGCGCCGCGCCTCGTCGGCCAGAACGTGTTCGTATTCGCTGATAAAGCTGACGGCTTGTTTGACCTGATGCTTGGCCCATTTGGACAACGACCAGTATTGCCCGCCCCACAGCCGTTTCATGCGGTTCAGCCAGGTGTTCAGCCAAAGGGCAAATCCATAGGCGCGGTCGCCCAGATGGGCCAGCCATTTGGCATTGACCACGATGCTGTCGAATTGGTCGCCATGGGTCACCAGCAACCTGCGGCCATCCGCCGTGACATGGGGCGCTGTTTTCACCACCTCGACACCGCCGAAATGGGTGCCCGGATAAGCACGCAACACCTCGTCGTGGTTGCCGGGGATGTAGAAAATCCTGGCCCCGTCATGCGCCCGCGCCAGCAGCTCTTGCACCACGTCATTGTGGCTTTGCGGCCAGAACCAGCCGCGCCGCAACCGCCATGCGTCGATGATGTCACCGATCAGATAGATCGTATCGGCCTGATTGTTCGACAGGAAATCCAGCAGGATCTCTGCCTGACATCCGGGTGTTCCCAAATGAACGTCGGATATAAAAATTGTCCGGTGCCGCATTGACCCGTCCGCGTCTGATCTCTGTTGCCAGCGGCTTAGTGCAGCTACGCATCGGAAATGTGACAGTCTGCAAATTTCAGGCCGGGCTGGCGGGGACGGGCCGACCGCAGTTGCATTGCGCAAGGGGGGCACGGTAGGTGTTGGAGGACAAGCCGAAAGGTACCGCCTGTGACCCACAGCAACCCGATCTTGATGTCCCGCACGCGCCCCACGCAATTGGCCGTCGCACCATGAGCCGCATCCTGATCACCGGCGCCACCGGCTTTGTCGGGCTGCCCGTGGCGCAGCAACTGGCGGCTCTCGGGCACGACATCACCTGTGTCATCCGCGCCGGGTCCGAGGCGCGGCTCGAAGGGGTGCAGGCGCAGATCGTGACATGTGACGACCTGTTTGCCCAAAGCGCGGATTGGTGGGCGCAGCAGATGGCCGACATTGACACCGTTGTGCATCTGGCATGGTACGCCGAGCCGGGCAAATACCTGACAAGCGTGCGCAATCTTGACTGCCTGACCGGCACATTGGCCATGGCCAAGGGCGCGACAGAGGCCGGGGTGCGCCGTTTTGTGGGCGCAGGCACCTGTTTTGAATACGACCTGTCGGTGGGACATCTTTCGGTCGACACGCCACTGGCCCCCGAAACTCCTTATGCAGCGGCCAAGGTTGCGGCTTTTACCATGCTGACTGCATGGTGCGCCACCGCTGGCATCGCATTCCTTTGGGCGCGGCTGTTCTACCTGTACGGCGATCGCGAGGATGCGCGGCGGCTGGTGCCGCAATTGCACAACAAACTGGCGCGCGGCGTGCCGGTCGACCTGACGCGCGGCACCGCCTTGCGTGACTATATCGACGTACAAGACGCGGCGGCGCTGCTGGTCAAGGACATCACCGGCACGCGGACCGGTCCCACCAACATTTGCAGCGGGCAGGGGGTGACCATCCGTGCACTGGCCGAAGGCATCGCCGACCAATATGGCCGCCGCGACCTGCTGAACTTCGGGGCCTATCCCGAGAACCTGACCGATCCACCGGTGATCGTCGGGGTGCGCAATGACGATAACCTATCCACAAGTGACGGCTAAGGTTGCTTTACACACCTCCTCGTTCACAAGCGGGCGGTGGGGCCTTGCAATCAAGCCAACGCACGTCAAACTACATCCCCCAATACCTAATCCGCCTATCTTAACGTCGAGAATGTGACAGGACTTTCACGTGAAGCACCGTGTTGCGCCTTCTCCAGAACGCAGGCTTGCGGAGTGGCCAGAAAACTTGAATCAGTCAGGGAACTGTGCAACCAGTTGTTAACGGTAATGCGGCATTCAGCCGGCCGATCTCACGACATGCATTAGGATATACCCAGAATGGCAAGTTTTACGGCAACCAAGTCAATCACCTATTCTAAAACAGATGCACAAGCCCCGTCTGTTCAGGACGGTCCTTTCAATCTCGACGATGGTGATGCGGATACAACTTTCGAGCTGGGTGACACCACCACGGCGGGCGGTTTTCCGATCTCTTATATCGGCACCATGGTGATCGACGGTGTGACCTGGCCAGTCTTTGAATACACTGACTTTCCGGATTTCGTGACTGTTTTTATGACACAAGACCCCGTGAGCACTCCCGCGAGCCTGGCGTTGAACTCAGGAGATGTCTATGCAGTTCCGTGCTTTGCCAAGGACACGATGATTGCCACATCCGCTGGTGAAGTCGCAGTTCAGGATCTGCAAATCGGTGATTGTCTGATCACGGCAGATGGCGCCGAAACCCGCGTCAAATGGGTCGGCCACCGCACCATTATGCCGATGTTCGGTCTGGCCAAGCGCAACGAGCCGGTCAAGATCGCCGCAGGCGCGCTGGGCGAAAATGTCCCCACACGTGATCTGGTCGTCACCGCAGACCACGGCATGATCCTGAACGATCTGATCATCAATGCGTCGGCTTTGGTCAACGGCACCAGCATCCGCTTTGTGAAGCCTGCCGAACTGGACACCCACTTTACCGTCTATCACATCGAGACCACCGCCCATGATGCGATCCTGGCCAATGGTGCGGCCTCCGAGACGTTTGTCGACTATGTGACCCGCCAGTCTTTTGACAATTATCAGGAATACCTGGACCTGTACGGCGACGAGCTGCCCATCGCGGAAATGGACCGCCCGCGTGTGTCCGCAGCGCGGCTGTTGCCGCCCGCGATCCGCGCATGGCTGGACGCGCGTCAGGTCGCATGATCTGATCCTTGCCACATTGAAAGCCCGGACCGCATCCCGTGGTCCGGGCTTTTTCATGACCGCGGCCCATGCATACGTGAACCGCGGGGGTTGAGTCCGCTGCGCGAACCTGAAAACGTCTGCCGCAGACGACACTCCCCTTTTTTGCCTTAGGCTCCCAGTCCATGCCCGACGCCACTTCCTTTGATTGCAAGGCCGCTCTGACATCCCATCTGATCGCGGCGCGTGATATTCTGGTGGCACCGCACAGGTTGGAGGCGTCAGACAACCCGGTGCGCATGGGCGTTGTCGCCGCATTGCGCAGTCTTGGCGCACAGGCACAGGCGATCCCGCTGTATGACGCTGTGCTGGCGACGGCACCTGACTTTCAACCGGCCTTGATCGGGCGTGTCGATGCCAGCATGGCGGCGGGCGATCTTCAGGCGGCGTTGTCCTATATCACCGCCGCCCTGGCGGTGATGCCGGGTGATGCGGCGCTGCTTTTGAAACGGGCCACGGCGCTGCGGACGCTGGGACAGACGGCACAGGCCCAACAGGTGCTGGGCGCGCTGGCGACCGATCCCGCGACCACGCTGCAACAAAAACTGGCCGTCGCACGCGGGCTGATGGCGGTGCGGGATTTTGCCGGGGCCGACCGCATCTTTGCACAGGTGCTGGCGAAAAACCCAAAGGCCGAACCGGCATGGATCGGCAGGGCGGACGTGGCGCTGGCCATGGGCGACCCACCTCTTGCAATCGCGCGGTGCGAGCTGGGGCTGGAACAGCTTGGTGCAAACAGCGCATTGCAGCAAAAGCTGGCCAATGCCCTGCAACGCATTGGCCGCACCGACGAGGCGATCGGGATTTTGCAGACCTTGCTGCGTCAGGCCCCCCACAGCACGGCGGTGCAGGTCGCGCTGGCCGCTGCCCTGCGCGCGGTGGGCCGGTCGGACGAGGCGGCCGCGATCTATACGGCGATCCTGGACCTGACCCCGTCGCATCGCGGTGCCCTGACAGCACAGATCGAAATGGCGCTGCTGGCCGGTGACATGGACGCAGGGCTGGCGGCCTGCGATCTGGCGCTGTCCCGTCTGGGGGCCGACGACCCCGAGATTGCGCGCCGCAAGGGGCAGATCTTGCTGCAATCGGGGCAACCCGCCGAAGCTTTTGCCGTGTTGTCCGCCCTGCGGTCCGACGCGCCGCCCGCATCGCCCGTACATCTGCAAGCCGCGCGCGCCGCACTGGATGCCGGGGAGGTGGCCGCGGCGCAGGCGATCTTTACCGAAATCCTGCAATCCGACCCCACCAACACCCAAGCCATCCTGGGTTTGGCCGAACTGGCCGAGACACGCGGCGATGTCGTGGGGGCGATGGAGCTGCTGGAACAGCACATTCAGGCGGCGGACTGAATGGACCGCCCAAAACCGACCCTGCGCGCTGCCGATCCCGACATCGTGCTGAAATACTGTGACCTTGCGCTGAAGCTTGACCAGTCGGACCGCGCACAGGCGGTGCTGGCGAAGGCGACGCAGCGGCTGGAACATTGGTCATCCCCGCAACTTCTGCGGCTGATGCAGGTCGCGGAAAAGAACCGCGATTTCAAACTGGCCGCTGCGGCCTTTGCCGAAGCCACGGCGCGTGACACGGTATCATTGCCCTTGGCGACCTATGCGGTGAAGCTGGCGCATACCGCTGCCGACGCAAACCTGCTGGTCGGAGTGCGCCACTGGCTGGAAACGCACCTGCCGGAAAACGAGATTGCACGGTTCCGGTTGCAAAGTGACCTGTTGCTGGACGGCCCCGACGTGGCGCTGGCCCGTGCGCGTGCGGCGCGGGTCAAGATGCGCGCGCCGAACGAGGCCGCCGATCTGGTCGAGGTTCTGTTTCAGGCGGGCAAACGCAAAACCGTTCTGCGCTACCTGGGCTTTTGCCGTCGCCGCTGGCCCAATTCGTTCCGTTTTCTGGCGCTGCTGACCACCGCCTACCAACGCTTTGGCGCGCCGCAACAGGCGCTGGACCTGCTGGCCGCCTCTGCCGATCCGCTCAGCGCGCGGGTGCTGCGGATGCGCCTGCACATCCTGCTGGAAAGCAATCAGTTGGAAAAGGCCGACGCGTTGATTGCCCAAGCGGGCGACATCGGGGCCGCGTTGCTGAACCCGTTCCAGATGATGCGGCTGAAACTGGGCCGTGGCGAGATTGACGCCGCCAACGCGCTGGCGCGTGTGGTGTCGTCGGGCATGGGGCGGGGCGGCGGTGCCAATTCCAAGTTTCGCGCGACCCACATCGGCGCCTTGCTGAACGAGGCGCAGTTGTTCCTGCGCTCGAACGACGGCTTGTCGCCCGATATGTCGCCCGAGCTTGAGCGGGTGTTCTTTCACCCCGCCAAGCTGGCGCTGGACCGCTGGCAAGGCACCGTGCCGACGGGCGCGGCACCTGCCGGTGCCCCCGACATTCCGCGCCGCGTCCTGCAATACTGGGACACCGCCACCATCCCACCCGAGGTCGCGGCGGTCATGCAAAGCTGGCAGGATCTGCCGGGCTATACCTATCATCGCTACGACAAGGCGGGCGCCATCACCTTTCTCAAGGACCGCTTTGACGCGGCCCACGTACAGGCGTTTCGGATGGCCAACAACGTGGCCGAAGAATGCGATTTCCTGCGGCTGTGCCTGCTGCTGGCAGATGGCGGCATTTACACCGACGCCGATGACATGCTGGTGGGGGATATTGATGCCCTGCGGGTGCTGGGGCGCGGGGTCGTGCTGTTTCGCGAACCTGTGATCGGGTCGATTGCCAACAACCTGATGATGGCGCGTGCCGGTCACCCGCTGTTGCAAATTGCCGTGGACATGGCGCGCGCATCCCTGCTGGCGCGCGAGAACGACAACACATGGGCCAAGACGGGGCCGGGTCTGATCTCGCGGGCGACAGCCGCCTATATCGCGCAGACTCCCGCCGATCAGGTGCCGCAAAACCTGTGCCTGCTGCCAGGCTATGTGGCGTCCACGCAAATTCAGGCGCATGTGCGGCTGCCCTACAAGGCGACGCCGGCCTATTGGAACAGCAACGACGGCGCGACCCCGCCCGAATTGCGTAAGGTGCTGCACGCCATGGCCGCGACCGTCTAAAGCCGGCGGGCTAAAGTTCGGGCAGGCACACGCCTGTATAATATTTGTTGGTCTGGTTCAGCATCCGCGATGGGCGGTTCGGCGGGCGGCAGGCCACCACGGACAGCCCGTCGCGGTTGCCCGGCGCATAGGCAAGGGTGGCTCCTTTGGGGTCAAGGCTGGCGGTTTCGCCGGGGGCCAGGGTCACCTGTTGCGCGCAGGGGGTTGGGTTTTGCTCGTCCGGCGCGCACAGGCCGACCACAATCGGAAAATCACAGGTGTTGCTGACCCGGCTGGGCTGTGTTTCGCCGCGCACCCCTTGGGTGCATTGGTTTACATCCGCCCGCAGGGCTATCATGGAGTACGACCCCGTCACGCGGTAAAGCAGCGGTGGCAGCGCAAAGGCGGTGACCATCGAAATCACCACCACCGCCCAGACGGGTATACGCCGCGGACGGTCCTGACGCTCGAACACAAAATACAAGAAAAACCCCACGAACAGGCCCAGAAATACCATGCCTTCGGTGACTTCGGGCAGAAAGGGGATCGTGCGCCAGAACCGGGCAATCATGTCAAAGAAAGGGGGGCCGACATAGGCCACCAGTGACCCGAACAGAACCGAGGCCCACAACGGCATCGGGCGCCGCGGATCGCGGCGCACAGGGACACGGCGTGACAGGATCGCGGCCAGAATGCCAAGGACGACCCCGCTTGCACTGATTTCTGGCATCGCCAACCCTTGGAATTGATCTGGGGGTCAGCGTGCCCGAATGCACGGCTTTGCACAATAGATAGTGACTGGCGGAAGGGACCCCCTCTGCGCGAAGGGGCCCGGTCCGGATGTGGTTACTTGGGCTTCTTGCCCCCGATTGACAGGTCGTTCTTGCCCGACAGCGAATTGGCTGTCGCCAGAACTTTTGGCTTTTCCTGTTTGGGTTTCTTGGTTTCTTTATTGCCGCGCTTGCTGTTGTTGCCTTTGGCCATGGAATGTCCTTCCAAAATGCAGCGATCCGGTGCCACAATGGCACAGGCCTGGCTGCGGTCGATCATCGCCTGCCCGTCATAAGGCCCGCGATGCTGTCTTCTGATTTCGAGTGGTGTCGTCTTGTGATCGCGTCGGCGCGTCGTTTGGTCGTGACTACAATATATACGTCTTCAAGCGCAAATTCGAGCACCCCCAAGAAATATTTCTGGGCAAGCCGGCCTTCAAAGCGGCAGCTTGATCCAGAAATCGCTGCCTTCACCCACGACCGAATGCAGGCCCACGGTGCCGTTCATCTGCTCGGCCATCGCCTTGGCAATGGACAGGCCAAGACCGGTGCCGCCGATGCTGCTGGAATCCGACGAATCCACCCGGAAGAACTGTTCAAAAATCTGCTCATGCAGCGCCGCGGGGATGCCACACCCTTGGTCAACGATGTGGACGGTCACGTCGTCGTCGGTTGTGGCCACCGCAACCTCGACCTTGCCTTCGGGATCGGAAAACTTGATCGCGTTCGAGATAAAGTTCGACATGATCTGCACAAACCGGTCCCGGTCCACCAGGATATCGACGCCCGGCACATCCGAGGTCAGCGCAAGCGCAATCCCGTGGCTGTTGGCAAAGCCCTGGTTGTCGGAAATCACCTGTTCCAGCAGCGGCTCAAGCGGGTGGCGGGCCATGTTGAACCGCATCTTGCCCGAGATCATCCGGTCGATGTCCAGCATATCGTCGATCAGCTTGCGCAGCCGGTCGCTGTTGCGCAGCGATACCGACACCATCTTTTTTACCTTGTCGGGCAAGGCCCCGATCATCCCGCTGTCAATCAGCTTCAAAGACCCCTGAATAGATGTCAGCGGCGTGCGCAGTTCGTGGTTGATGGTCGAGATGAACTCCTTGGTCATCCGCTCGATCCGTTTGCGTTCTGTGATGTCGCGCGCGATGCCGACAAACACCTTTTGGCCATCGCGCCGAATTTCGGCAAAGGCGAATTCCAGCGGGAAATCCGCCCCCGATTTGCGCCGCCCCTGAATCTCGCGGGCCACACGCTTGTCGGCGTCGCTTAAACCTCTGTACTCCTGAATAAGCGCAGCCAGTTGTTCGGTGTTGCCGCCGTCCAGAAGCACGCTGAAATGCCGCCCAAGCACTTCGGCCTCGCGATATCCGAATATGTTTTCAGCAGCAGTGTTGAACGACAGGATTGCCCCCTGAAGATCAATGGTGATGATACCGTCGACGATGTTGTTCAGCACCGTTTCGGTGTGTTCGGCCAGCTCTCGGATCTCGATTTCGGTCTGCCTGTCTTCGGTCACGTCAAAATTGATGCCGGTGATCCGTGTCGGGCGTTTCTGGTCATCGAACACCACCCTGGACACACTTTTGACGATACGCTCACCACGGGTCTTGTGATGGATGCGATATTCGTCCTCCAGCACATTGTCGTTGGGGCTGAGCGCCAGTTCAAGCAACTGCTGGTTGCGCGATACATCATCGACATGAACGGCGTTTTTCCAGACGTCGACATTGATTTCTGTCCCGGGTTCTACGCCAAAGATATCGTAAACGGTGTCATCCCAAAACGTCGTGTCCGTCTCGATGTTCCACTCCCAGACGCCGATGTGGCCCGCGTCCAGCGCCAGCGCCAGCCGCTCCAAGGTACGCTCCAGCTTGGTTGCGCTTTCTTTCAGTTCGGTGACATCCGTGAGTACCGCCATATAGCCGTTGACCCGTCCCCGATAGTCATGCAGCGCACTGCACGAAACTTCGGTCCAGAACTCTTGGCCCGTGCGCGTATAGTGCAGGATTTCGGCCTCGAAATCCTGTTCAAGCGCCAGCGCGGCGTTCAGTTGCGCGACGGTTTCCATATCGGTCTTGGGGCCATACAGAAAGCTGGCCGGCCTCTTGCCCATGACCTCATCCGACGCAAAACCGGTCATCCGGGTTAAGCCGTCATTGATCCATTCGATGCGTCCGCGCACATCGGTGATAATCACACCGTTTGTGGTCTGGCTGGCCACCTGCGACAGCCGCTTTAGCTGGGCGGTGCGCAGGCGCACGCGTTTTTCCAGCGTGTCCTTCAGGTCGGACAGCACAGCAAAGTCATGCGCGATCTGTGCGCTCATTTCCCGCAACGAGGTCGACAGCATCTCGTATTCCTGAATGTTGCTTTTGGGAAAGGTCGGCGGGCTTTGGTCGCCTGCGGAAATCGCCTGACTGACCCGGCTGCTCAGTTGTGCAAGATTGCGAATGGTGCGGGTCGTCATCATGCTAAGCATTTGCACCAGCAAGGTCGAAAACAGCATGATCACCGCAAGTGCAAACATGTCGTTCCGGCTGCTTTGGGCTAGTTTCGCCACCATCGGTGCGACGGCACTTTCGGCGGTGATCACATAGGGCGCTCCGTCGATGTCAAGCGGCAGAGATTTGACAAAGCGGCCGGCTGCGGTGCGTTGTAATTCAGCCATATCGCCTTGCGGTTCCCACCGTTGCATCCCTTCTCCGGCGTCGACCGTCTGTTGTTCAAAGCTGCGAAGCGTTCCGTGTTGGGCGACAAGGTTGCCCTGCGGGTCCAGAATGCCAACCGTAACCCCCGTCTTGCTGTCGATCAAAGCATCGACCTTGGCCGCGGCGCGGTCCAGCGTGGATTGCAAATCAGCCCCACCCGAACCGCCGTCTATCACCTGTTTCAGGTCTTCTCGGGTCAGCAACAGCACCAGTTGCAGCGTTTCCGAAACCTTTAGCCTTTCGGTCGCAAACAGGTCGCGGCTGCCCAACACAATCAGCGCGGCCCCGACCACCGTCACCAGAAACATAAGCACCGCAAAGACGACGCCCGTATAGGACACGCCCAGCTTCGGGTGGTTGCGACCTATCGGGCTTAGCGCCAACCCCACCACGATGAACGTCGCAATCGAGGCATTCATCACACCGTTGGCAGATTGCTTAAGCGCGATCATCACCGCCGAGTCCAGCGGCAGATCCAGCGGTTTCCAATACAATATGGCAACCAGGGGCCCGCCGATCACCAGCCAGAACGCGGCATCCGACAGCACCAGATTGTTGATCCGCCGCATGGTCAGCCTGACGCACAGGATCTCAAGCGTCATGATCAGCAGGACGTAAGGATGGCCCCAGTTGAACCAAGTGTAGGCGCCTGCCACCGCCGCCACGATCAGGCCGGGCAGCAGGCCCAGAAACTGAAGCGCCAGCAATGCGGCGACCGATCCGAAAATGAACGCAACCGAGAAGGAAATGGCCAGTTCGAAATAGATGCCGGCAAGCGCGGCCATGGACAGCAACACAGTTGCAATCAGGGTTTGGACAGGGACGGTCGAACTGCCTCGTCTCATATTTTGCACGGCCTCAAAGAACTAAGTTTTGTTAAAGTTTCTTGCCCGCCGTTGTTTGCGGGAGGTTTTGTTTGACTTTCCCTTGGTCTGGCTGCGCCGCCAAGGGCACAAACGTGCTGTAACCCTAGAAAACGATGACCTGTTGCCTGATCTCGACATACGGCAAGACCTGCAAGTCATCTGACTGGGATAGGCGGCGCACCCTGGTTTTGCACCAAATGCCATAGGTGATTTATGCGCCGCGACGGCGCCCCAAGCGTCTAAGCCACAGTCACTGCGCGCCTAGGTTCGCATCACCTGAACCGACTGATACAGCATTTCGGCCGGCGCCTGGGAATCCAGAAACGCGATGTCATAGGCATCGCGGCCCACGGCGATCACTGCCGTACTGTCGGCGCTGCACATGCCGGTGGCGTCGACCAGATGCCATTTTCCGTCCAGCCAGACCTCGGTCATGGCATGGAAATCGGGGGGCGTCACATCGGGGCTGAATGCTGCGACCATCCGCGCCGGTATCTGCGCGGCCCGGACCATTGCGCACATCAGGTGGGCATAATCGCGGCACACGCCCTGACGGCCGGCAAAGGTTTCCAGCACGTTGGTGTCCGCGTCCGAACTGCCCGGCACATAGGTCAGGTTTTCTTCGATCCAGTTGCGGATCGCCGCGACCTTCTGACCACCCGACAGGTTGCCAAAGCGACGCTCGACAAAGGTCACGAACTTGTCCGACTGACAATAGCGCGACGGGCGCAGATAGGGGGCAACCGGCCCCGGGATCAGATGCGCGGGCACCGCGTCCAATCGCTCCAGCACAGCGGGGGGGCGGGTAATCTCGACCTGAGCGTGATAGTTCATGGTCAGTTCGGTCCACGGCACCTGCGCCCAGATCCGTTCGCCCACATCCGAATCTCCCGCAATGCGGTTGATGGGAATATCGCCCAGATACAGGTTTTCGTGCAGCACGTCCTGACCGTCATAGCGCGCCGCCTCGATGGCCAGAAAAATGGTGTTGGGCCGCATGAAACGGTATTGCATCGCAACGTCGATCTGAATGCGCATCCTGTGTCCCTTCTGGCCTTGATCTGTCAAGCTGTCAGAAGACCTCCGGTGTCTTCCGCTTTTGCGCCTAGCGTGTCGTGGCACATGCCGCAACGCGTGAAGCGGGTGCAGCGCATGTGCTTTCATGAACTTATTTCGAAACGTGGGATTTTCGAGCACAGTTGCTGGGGTTTCCAGATTTTAACGCGAAAACACGCAAAATATTCACCCGTAAGCTTCGCGTAAGCTTCGGGTGGTCAACCGCACACAATTAAACTGTGCGGAAGCTCCCAATGATCTCTCTCCAAACCCTTAGAACCCGACTGTCCGACCTGCGCGGCGCGATAGCAATCTCGCCGCTGTTGCTGACGGTTCTGACCATCGCCTTTGTCTTTGTTGCCGACAACGGGACTTTCTGGTCCACGGCCACACAGATCTTCTCGGGGCATCCGTTGTCCTATGCAGGCTACATGCTGGCGGTGTTTTCCCTGACGCTGGCGCTGTTCAGCCTGTTCGCCTATCCGTGGACGGTCAAGCCGTTCCTGGGCTTTATCGTCATCCTCAGCGCCATCACTTCCTATTACGTCGACGCGCTGGGCGTGATCATCGACCGCGACATGATCCAGAATGTCATGGTGACCACAATTGCGGAATCGCGTCACCTGATCACGGCGGGTTTCGTGATCCACGTGCTGATCTATGGCGTGCTGCCGGCACTGGTGCTGGTCTGGGTCCGCATCAAACCGCTGGGTCGCATCCGCACGGCGGTCATGCCGGTGATGACCTGCGTGGTCAGTTTGGCGTTGGCCGCAGGGTTGCTGATGGCCGACCTGAAATCCTATTCCTCGATCCTGCGCGAGCGTAAGGATTTCATGAGCAGCTACCAGCCCGGCGCACCGCTGGTCGGTGCGATCCGCTATGCGCGCATGGTGTCACATACGACAAACGTAGAAGTCGCCAGCATCGGCACCGACGCGCACAAGGGGCCGGCCTATGACGGGGCCACCAAACCCATGCTGACCATCGTCGTGGCCGGCGAAACCGCGCGCGCCCAGAACTTCAGCCTGAACGGCTATGGCGTTGACACCAACCCCGAGCTGGCAAAGCTGCCGATCATCAACTTTACCAACGCCCATTCCTGCGGGACCGCCACAGCCGTGTCGCTGCCTTGCATGTTCTCGAAATACACCCGGGATGAGTATTCCTATGAAAAGGGCATCTCGACCGAAAACGTGCTGGACGTGATCCAGCACGCCGGTCTGAACGTGGCGTGGTGGGACAACAACACCGGCGACAAGGGCAACGCGAAACGCATCGACATGCGGTCCTTCACCAACGAACAGGACCCCCGTTTTTGCGATGCGGGCGAATGCATCGACGGCGTGTTCATGGACGCGCTGAGGGCCTATGCCGACAGCATCACCGAAGACACCGTTCTGGTGCTGCACCAGATGGGCAGCCACGGGCCGACCTACTACCTGCGCTATCCGCCGGAATTCGCGCGCTTTGCCCCGTCGTGCAACACCGCTGAATTCAAAAGCTGCACGCCCGAGGAAATCACCAACGCCTATGACAACACAATCGCCTACACCGATCACATCCTGGCCCAGACCATCGACCTGCTGAATGCCCACGACCGGCTGGCCACGTCGCTGATCTATATGTCGGACCACGGGGAATCGCTGGGTGAAAGCGGGTTGTACCTGCACGGCTCGCCCTATTTCATGGCGCCCGAGCAGCAAACCCATGTCCCGATGATCCTGTGGATGTCCGAGGCGTACAAGAACCGCTTTGGCATTGATGAATCCTGTGTCGCCGACCAGAAGGACAAGCTGCTGTCCCATGACAACCTGTTCCACTCGCTGTTGGGGATGCTTGACATTCAAACCGCCGAACGCGATCCCGAACTGGACATCTTCGCGGCATGCAAACTGAAAACGCAGGTGGCCGTAAATGAATAGCAACACCCAAACCCCGCGCCAAAAGCCCGCCCGTGTCAGCGGTGTGGCCCATGTGTTCGCCGCCGCAGGCTATTCTGTGGGAGGCTTACGAAGACTGTGGCAGGAGACCGCGTTTCGGCATATTGTGACGGCTCTGCCCGTCTGCGGTGTGCTTCTATATGCCGTGGGCGCAAGCTTTATTGACTATTGCGTCCTACTGATCCTGTTTTCCTGCCTCATCGCGGTCGAGGCGTTGAACACGGCAATCGAATGTATTGTCGACCATCTGGCCCCCCAATGGGAGGAGTTCGCACGCGACGCAAAAGACCTTGGGTCGCTTGCGACGATGTGCCTTCTTTTTGCCAATGGTGTTTTTCTGGTCGCAGTTGTCCTACGTTCCTATGTATTGGCCTGATGTCCTGACCTGAAAGTTTACTGATGAATATGCTGAAAATCGTCGCGGTTCCCATGCACAAAGAGGGCCGCAAATTCGTCGCCATCTTTGCCGCGATTGCCGTTGTTCTTGGATTGCTGTGGGCGCCGCTGTTCTGGGTTGGCGCGGGCGTGACCGTGTGGTGCTATTACTTCTTCCGCGATCCGGTGCGGGTGATCCCGCAACAGCCCGGTCTGGTGGTGTCGCCCGCCGATGGCATCGTGTCACTGATCCAGGATGTCGTCCCCGAAGAGGGGCTGGGTCTGGGCACCGAACCGCTGACCCGCGTGTCGGTGTTCATGAACGTTTTCAATTGCCACGTGAACCGCGCGCCCATCGCGGGCAAGGTGCTGCACATCATCTACCGTCACGGCAAATTCGTGAATGCCTCGCTGGACAAGGCCAGCATTCACAACGAACGCAACAGCCTGACCATCGAAGCCCCCGATGGCACCCGCATCGGCGTGGTGCAGATCGCGGGTCTTGTGGCGCGGCGCATCGTCTGTTTCGTCAAAGAGGGCGACAGTCTGCAAGCGGGCCACCGCTTTGGCCTGATCCGCTTTGGCAGCCGTCTGGATGTCTACCTGCCCAAAGGCGTGTCGCCGCTGGTCAGTGTCGGACAAACGGCTGTCGCCGGTGAAACCATTCTGGCCGATCTGGCCGACCCCACACGTCAACGCGCAGGCATCGCCGAATGACCGAAACACCCCCCCGCCTCAAACTGCGCCACATCGTGCCCAGCATGGTCACGGTCTTTGCCATCTGTGCCGGCATGACCTCGATCCGCATGAGCCTGGACGGGCGCATCGAAATGGCGCTGTATTTCATCCTGATCGCGGTGTTCCTGGACGCCGCCGACGGCAAACTGGCGCGCTTTCTCGACAGCGCCAGCCCTTTCGGCGCCGAACTGGACACGCTGGCCGATTTCTTCAACTTCGGGATCGTGCCGGGCATCTTGCTGTACAACACGCTGTACATCGGCACCGCGGATTCCAACCTTGGGTTTCTGGCCTGTCTGGTGCTGGCCGTCTGCTGTGCTCTGCGGCTGGCGCGGTTCAACCTGTCGGCCAAAGCCACCGATGTCACGCTGAAGAAAGACGACCACTTTGTCGGTGTCCCGGCCCCCGCGCTGGCCTGTCTGGCGCTGATGCCGGTGTTCTTCTACCTGCACGGCTGGACCGAGACCAACTTTCCACTGCTGCGCGCGGCCTATATCATCGGCGTCGGCTTTCTGGCGATCAGCACGATCCCCACGATTTCGATCAAACACGCCAGCATCAAACGCGCGCACCTGTCGTTCGCGCTGGTGGGGGTGGTGGCGCTGGTCGTGTGCCTGATGGTCTATCCGTGGCCAACACTGATCGTGGCCAACTGTCTGTATCTGGCCTCGTTGCCCTATTCCTATCTGGCGCAGGAAAAGCGAAAGAAACGGCAGGAAGACAATGCGCATCCTTCTGATTGAGGACGAGGCGGCGCTGGCCCGGCCGCTGAAAGAGCATCTGGAAGCGGACCAGAACATCGTCGAATGGTTCGGCACACTGGACGAGGCCGACGCCGCCATCCGCACCACCGACTACGACGTGGTGCTGCTGGACCTGCAATTGCCCGACGGCGACGGGCTGGGGTTTCTCAGCACGCTGCGGGGCAGGGCGCTGCGCACCCCCATCATCATCCTGACCGCCCGCGACAAGGTGTCGGACCGCATCGACGGGCTGAACCGCGGTGCCGATGATTACGTCATCAAACCCTTCGATCTGGACGAGGTCAAAGCCCGCATTCACACCGTCTGCCGCCGCAGCGCCGACCAGATCGCCCAGACCGTGCAACTGCGCGACCTTGTGGTGAACATGACCGACCACAGCGTCATTCGCGCAGGCCAGCCCGTGCGCCTGACCGCCAAGGAATGGGGCGTGCTCGAAGTGCTGCTGCGCCGCAAACCGCAGATCGTCGCCAGGGAAAACCTTGAAACCGCGATCTATGCCTACGGCGAAGAGGTCGAAAGCAACGCGCTCGAAGCGCACATAAGCCGCCTGCGCACCAAACTGGGCAAAGACCTGATTACAACGCACCGTGGCATGGGCTATGCGTTGAACCCATGATGCGCCCTCGCAAAAGCCTGCTGCAATCGCTGTTCTCCTCGCTGTTGGTGCCGGGGATCGTGGTGATGGCGCTGGGGGTGTTCATCGTCTACCACGTTCTGAAAGACGAATATGACGAGCTTTTGGACTCCAGCCTGTCCAGCAAGGCCCACCTGCTGATCGAAATCATCGAGGAAACACGCGCCCGGATCGGCGGCAACGATGCCACCGAACGGGCGTTGTCGCGTCTGCTGGCCTTTGAAAACGACGCCCGCGATCCGGCTGAACGCACCTTGTTTTGGTATCTCGACAGCACCGGCGCGGTCGTCGCGCGGTCTGCATCGGCCCAAGGGCTGTCCCCGCCCGCGCCGCTGGTGCCGGGGTTCAGCACCGCACAGCATCACCGTGTGTTCGTGCTGGCCCCACGGCGCGACGGGGCAGGCACCGTGATCGTCGCGGAACCCATGATCGAGCGCAACGAGGCGATCACCGACGTGGTCATCGGCGTGGTCGTCGGCTTTGGCCTGCTGGGGCTGTTGTTCGCCATCGCGTCCTTCTGGGCGGTGCGCCGGTCGGTCGCCATGATCGCCAAGCTTAGCGACAACATCGCGCAAAAGAACGAATACAACCTGTCGCCCATCGACCGGAACAACGCCTTTGTCGAAATCACCCCCGCCATCGACACGCTGGACACGCTGATGTCGCGGCTGGATGTCGTGCTGGCCGCCGAGCGTGCCTTTGCCACCAACGCGGCGCACGAACTGCGCACCCCCGTGGCCATCTGTCTGGCCCATGTCCAGCGGCTGCGCACCCAGTTGGCCGATCCGGCCCAAACAGCCAATGTCGCGGAAATCGAGGCCGGGTTGAAACGGCTGGTCCGCTTGATCGAACGGCTGCTGCAAATGTCGCGGGCGCAGTCCGGGCTGGGCCTGACTGCGGTGGGGGCCGACATCAACCCGGTCATTGCGCTGATGATGAACGAACTGCAACGCCGCGACGTCGTCCCCGATGCGCTGGTGCTCAAGCCGCCGACCGGCACATGGCCCAGCCGGATCGACCCCGACGCGCTGGGGATCATCCTGAGCAACGTGTTCGACAACGCGCTGAAATATGCCGCAGGGCCTGGGCCGACGGTTGTTGACGCCAGCCAGCACGGCAAGGTGGTCGTGTCCAATGACTGTGACCCGCTGACGCCCTCCGACCTGAACGCGATCAAGACCCGTTTCGTCCGCAAAACCACGCTGTCAGACGGGTACGGGCTGGGCCTGTCCATCGTACAGGATCTGTGCACCCAATCCGGCTGTACGTTTGAAATCTTCTCGCCGCGTGCTGGCAGTTCGCGCGGCTTTGCCGCCGTGCTGACACTGCCCCGCCAGCAGACCGGCGCACCCGGCGCGCAGGGTTGATTTTCCAAATGCCGCAACGGCGCGCGCGCGACCGGATTGAGTTTCCCCTGACTTGGCTGGCATGTATCGCTTCACGTCAAGTGGGAGGACACACGGCATGACAAACTGGGCATCACAGATCACCGATCGGATCACGCGCGAGACACATTTTGGCCGCGAGGGGCTGAAATGCTTTGCCGACAGGCCTGCGAACCTGAACGACATGCTGCAACAGGCCGTGGACCGCAACGCCGGTGGCGAGGCGCTGGTCTGCGACGATGTCCGGCTGTCCTACGAAGGACTTGACGCCCAAGTGGGGGCCGTGGCCGCAGGGCTGGCGGCCCACGGTGTGCAACAGGGCGACCGCGTGGCGCTGGTGTCGGGCAACACGCCCGAATTCCTGATCGTCTTGATGGCGGCCCTGCGCCTGGGGGCCATCGCCGTTCCGATCAACGTGCGCGAAGGCACGCCCGAACTTGCACATATCCTGAACGACTGTGGCGCCATGCTGCTGGTCCACGACACCGATGTCGCGGCCAAACTGCCCGCGCCTGATACGGTCACACAGATCAAGCATCGGTTTTGCATAGAGGGTGCCGTAGACGAATCGCGAGACTACGCCGCCCTGACCGCACATGACGCGCAGGCCAGTGCCGCCCATGTCGACCCCGAAGACACCGCCGTGATCCTCTACACCTCGGGGACAACGGGCCAGCCCAAGGGCGCGATGCTGGCGCATCTGAACATCATCCACTCGGCCATGCATTTCGAGCTGTGCATGGAGCTGGGCGCGCAGGAACGCTCGTTGCTGGCGGTGCCTGCGTCCCATGTGACGGGGCTGGTGGCGACGCTGTTCACCATGCTGCGCACCGCGGGGTGCAGCGTGATCCTGCGCGCCTTCAAGGCCGATACCTTTCTGGAACTTGCAGCCCGCGAGAAGGTGACCCAGACGCTGATGGTGCCCGCGATGTACAACCTGTTTCTGCTGCGCTGCAACGTTGCCGACTACGATCTGGATCACTGGCGCATTGGCGGCTACGGCGGCGCACCCATGGCGCATTCGACCATTGCCGAACTTTCCGAAAAGCTGCCCAACCTGACACTTGTCAACGCATATGGCGCAACCGAGCTTAGCTCGCCCGCGACCATCATGCCGCTGGGTCAGGGGCATATCCGCGCCGACAGCGTGGGACATGCCGTGCCCTGTGCCGAGATCCGCATCGTCGACGAGACGGGCCGCGACGTCGCCACCGGCGAACATGGCGAGCTGTGGATAAAGGGGCCGATGGTGGTGCCGGGCTATTGGAACAATCCCGAAAAAACCGCCGCCGAATTCCACGACGGCTTCTGGAAAAGCGGCGACGTCGGCTCGTGCGATGCCGACGGTTTCATTCAGCTGCACGACCGCCGCAAGGACATGATCATTCGCGGCGGCTACAACATCTACAGCGCCGAGGTCGAAAACGCGCTGACCGCCCATCCGGCGGTGATCGAATGCGCGGCCATCGGCAGACCCGATCCCGTGCTGGGCGAAAAGATGCAGGTGTTCGTGCACAGCGCGGACCCGACCCTGGATGCGGACGCGGTCAAAGCCTTTTGCGCGACCCGTCTGGCCGACTATAAGACGCCCGACTTTGTCACCTTCAGCGCCGATCCCCTGCCGCGCAATGCCAACGGCAAGATCGTCAAAAAGGCGCTGCGCGATATGGTCTAGTCCGCGCGCAGCCCGCCCACGATCAGACCGGCCAGCGACACCGCAATCTTGTCGCGGTCGGCGCGTGTCTGGTCGGGCCGCACGCGGTACCAGTCCACCAGCCCGTTCAGCGCCCCCATGATCACACGGCCCGCCAAAGCGACGCTGGGCACCGACAGCGTGCCCGCGTCCTGTCCTTGTTGCAGGACCGCACGGTACAGCGCCTCGTAGTCGTTGCGCATGGCGATCAGATCGGCCAGCACCTTGCGCTCTGCCTCGGTCGCCGAGCCGCGCAGGTACACGTCCACCCCCAGCCGGATGGTGCGCTGAAAGGGCAGGGTGTCCATCATCACGTGCCCGTGCGCTGTGGCCATGCGGGTCAGCTTCTCTGGGGCGGGAATGTCCTGTTCCAACAGCGGCAGAACTGCGTCAAAACAATATTCCATCGCCTGCCGATAGACGGCAAAGTAAATCTCGTTCTTGGACGCAAAGTGGTGGTAAACGCGCCCCTTGGTCGACCCCAGCACGTGCGCGATTTCGTCCACCGTCGCCTTTTCCAACCCGTGCTGCATAAAGCAGACCGCAGCCGCGTGAATGATCTGTTGCTGGCTTTCGATGCTGCGCCGCGACAAATGCCTGCCCTCGGGCGCGGAAGCTGGCTGCGACATCCTAAACCCGCGCCCCGCAGGTCGGATCATCCACCGTCAGGACGGTTCTCAAGGTCATTTTGAAATGCTCCGTTGCGTCACTTTTGGATTTGCATCCTACCAGCTTGACACCACCACAAAAGCGTTAATTGTAGAAACATACTCGTGGGAATGTTTTTGCCGGACCCTCTGCGCAAGGACAACACCACGGGACGTTATGGCTTTGCGCGGTAGGGGAGAACCGCCTTGAGGCTGCACAGGGCCATAATCCCATGAATATTTCACGGTTTCACGATACCCGCTCGGGAGGAGCATTTATGAAACGCAACACGACCAAGACTGTCATCACAACGCTTGGGGCCGCCCTGATCGCGGCCACGCCTGTCCTCGCCAAAGAGAAACTGAACTTTGCCTACGGCTATCCGAACAACTCGGCTGTCGGTCTGGCTGTCGACGACTATGCCGCCGCAGTCGAGGAACGCTCTGCCGGCAACATCTCGGTCACCGGCTTTGCCATGTCGTTGCTCAGCCTGCCCGAAACCAGCCCCGGCGTGCGCGACAGCCTGGCCGATGTGGGCTTTGTGCTTACGCCGTATTACCCGGCCGAATACAGCACCAACCTGTTCCTGCACGAACAGAACCTGCTGATCAATCTGGCCGAAAACCCCACCGGCAAAGAGCCGTTGGCCTTCACCGGTGCGATGCTGGAATATACGTTCAACAACTGCCCCGAGTGCATGGACGAATTCAAAGCCCAGAACCAGGTTTATACCGGCGGCGGCGTGACCCCGCTGTATAACATGCTGTGCAAAGACACGTCGATCACCACCATCGAAGACCTCAAAGGCAAGCGCCTGCGCGCCGGTGGCGCGGGCTTTGTCCGCTTTGCCGAACATTTCGGCGCCCAGGGCGTGCGCCTGCCGGTGAACGAAGTTTATGAAGCGCTGGATCAGGGCATTCTGGACTGCGCCATGCTCAGTGCGCCAGAGTTGACCAACTACAACCTGTACGAAGTTGTCACCGACATCACGCTGGATGTGCCGGGCGGTGCCTTTGCCGGCGTGGCCTCGGCCAACGTGAACGCCGACCGCTGGAAAGCCATGAGCACCGAAGACCGCGAGGCCCTGTTGTGGGGTGGCAGCGTCATGACGGCTGCGACAACTTGGAACTTCTACAGCGACGACAGCGCCGCTGTGCAGAAATCGCGTGATCTGGGCATTGCCTTCCACGAACCCACGCCCGAGCTTCTTGCAGCTGTGAAAGAGTTTGCAGCGCAGGATCTGAAAACCGTGTCGGGCCTTTTCAAGGACACCTACGGTGTTGAACGCGCGGAAGAGATTACCGCCGAATTCGCGCCGATCCTTGAAAAATGGTACGGTCTGGTTGGCGACATTTCCTCGCAGGAAGAGCTGCAACAGCTTTACTGGGATCAAGTGCTGTCCAAGGTCGATCCGGCCACATACGGCCAGTAATCCGATCCGATGACGGGGGCGCAGGCTGTGGCCTTGCGCCCCTTTTCCTATATCCGAACAAGGAAACTCACTGCGATGAAACCGATTGGTAAGCTCATCTCGTGGATGGTCGCGGGGGCCTCTGGCATCGCGGGCATCATGGTGCTTATGCTTGTGATCCACGTCACGCTTGACGTGCTGATGCGCTTTATGTTCTCGACGCCGCTTGATGCGACGATCCTGTATGTCTCGGCCTTTTACATGGTCGCCATCGCGTTCCTGCCGCTGGGGCTGGTCGAAGAAAAAGACAGCCACATCGCCGTGGAACTGCTGGTCGAAAAACTGCCCAATTCCGTTCAAAGCGTTCTGGCCTTTGTCGCGCTGCTGCTGACCGCCGTGGTCATGGCCGCCGTCGCTGTGCGCACAGGTCAGGAAGCCATGTCGAAATATGCAGCCGGGGCCTATTCCATCGAAGCCAGCGGCAAGGTGATCATCTGGCCCACCTATTTCGTGCTGCCCGTTGGCTTTGGCCTGATGGCGCTGGTGGCGGCGTGGAAGCTGATCGCCCTGTCGCTGGGCCGCGACAGTGGCCTGAGCATCCTGACCGTCGAAGACCCCTATCTGTCGAAAGAAACGCCTGATGTCTGAACTTCAAATCGCGGGCCTGTTCATCGGCGCCCTGTTTTTTCTGATCCTCATGCGTATCCCGATCGGTGTGTCGCTGATTGCCGTGTCCTTTGCCGGACTGTGGTCGATGTTCAACTGGAACATCGCGTGGGGATCGCTGGGCATCGTGCCCTATAACTTTGCCAACAGCTGGGTGCTCAGCTCGATCCCCGCATTCCTGCTGATGGGGTTCATCTGCTACCACACCAAATTGACCCAAGGGCTGTTCAGCGCGGCGCAGGTCTGGTTGTCGGGGCTGCCCGGCGGGCTGGCCATCGCCTCGGTCTTTGGTTGCGCGGGCTTTGCGGCGGTCACCGGCTCGTCCGTGGCCTGTTCGGCGGCCATGGGCAAGATCGCGGTGCCCGAGATGATCCGCCATCGCTACAGCGCCGAACTGGCCACCGGCACGGTTGCCGCGGCAGGCACCATCGGCGCGCTGATCCCGCCGTCGATCCTGATGATCCTTTACGGCATCATCTCGCGCCAGTCGGTCAGCCAGCTTTTCCTGGGCGGGCTGGTGGTGGGGGTCATCACCCTGATCGCCTATGTCCTGCTGATCGTGGTGCGGGTCAAACTGAACCCCGACCTGGCCCCGCCGGTCCACACCCAGGCCACCCGCGCCCAGAAGATCCGCGCGCTGGGCCAGACGTGGCCGGTGCTGCTGATCGTGATCGGTGTCTTTGCGGGCCTCTTTGGCGGCGTCTTCACCCCGACCGAGGCCGGAGCCATCGGTGCCACGCTGTCCGCGCTGGTGGCGCTGGTCTACCGCACGCTGACGCTCAAGGCGCTGCGCATGGCCGTTGTGGAAACCATCACCACAACCGCCGCCTTGCTGATCATTGCCGTCGGGGCCAGCCTGCTGACCCGTTTTCTGGCGCTGTCCGGTATTGGCGACGCGCTGTCGTCATCCATCCTGTCGTTCGGCGTGTCGCCCGTGCTGATCATGGTGGGCATCGTGGTTGTATACCTGCTGCTGGGCATGATGCTGGAACCCGTGGGGGCCATGCTGCTGACCCTGCCCGTGGTGCTGCCATTGGTGGACGAAACCGGCTTTAGCCTGCTGTGGTTCGGCGTGGTGCTGGTGAAGCTGCTGGAAATCGGCATGATCACCCCGCCGATGGGGATGAACGTGTTCGTGATCAAAGGCGTGGTGGGCAATATCGCATCGCTGTCCACCATCTTCAAAGGCGTGTTCTGGTTTGTCATCGTCGATCTGCTGATCGTGGCCGTGCTGATCGCCTATCCGGACATTGTCCTGTTTCTGCCGCAGATGTTCGCCAAATAGGACGGGGGGGCCGACCCTCCCGAGCCCAGGGCGGTTGCTTCACGCAGCCGCCCTTTTTGTGCCAGCGTGCTGAATGAACGAATTCTGCCGCATTCTTATTGCCACCGATACGTGAACAATCCCGCCCCAACGCTGCCGAGACGCAAAGGTTTCGCCTCAATTTTAGGAATATCCGGCCCCCTTTGCAATCATAGGGAGATCGGAGGGCGCCAGCTCTAACCCCTTGTTTATATGATCTGTTGCGCAGTCAAGCTTCGGCGTAATTCCCAGACAGTGCCTCAGTCCTGCCTCAAAGTTTAGTGAAAACTCCGGCAGTTGCCCAAGCCGGTCCAGCAGGATCGTTTCGGGTCTGTAACTAGTAGCAAGAGGTTATTATGAACTACATTACTCCCAAATTCGGGGCCCTGATGGGCGCCATGTTGGCCGTTGCAGCGCCCGCCTATGCGGCAGACACTGTAACGTCCAACCTTGGTGTGTCGGCCGTCGTTCTCGACACCTGCACGCTGAACGCAGCCACCGCGCTGTCCTTTGCCAGTATCGACAACAGCACGGCCACCTCGCAGGCCGTTCCCGGCTCGCTGGCCGTGATCTGCACGTCGACACGCAGCGACATTTCGGTCTCGCTCAGCGCAGGCGAGAACGCCAGCGGCGGCACCCGCCGCATGATCAGCACCGACGGCAATTTCCTGCCCTATTCGGTCTACGCGGACGCGGGTCACTCCAGCGCCATTGCCGCGGCTGAAAATATCTATTCGGGCGATGTCAGCGCCGCGATCCCGCTGGTCATTCCCGTTTATGGCCAGATCCCCGCAGGCAGCTACAACGCAGGCCTGTATTCCGACACCATTCTTGTCACGCTGACATACTGAGGAAAGGACAGGACATGAAACAGTCGAGCATCAAAACCACAGCCCTGCGGTCCATCGGTTTCGGCGCGGCCTTGCTGTCGCTTGGCCCGCTGGCCGCACCGGCGGCCCTTGCCGAAAGCCTGTCGGTCTCTCCGACCCGCATGGAAGTGCCCGCATCGAACCAGACCACGCTGACACTCAAGGCAGACGGCAAAGAAGCCTCGGTTCTGCAATTGCGCGTCATGGAATGGAAAGAGGGCCAGGACCCCAGCAAAATGAAAGCCACCCGCGACGTGGTGATCAGCCCGCCTGCGGCCCGTCTGAACCCGCGCGAGGAATTGACCGTGCGCGTTGTGCGCACCAAAAAGCGCGCCGTGCGTGGCCGCGAATGCTACCGCGTTCTGGTGGACCGTCTGCCCGGCAAAGAGCAAAGCGGCCAGGCCGTGAAGTTGCAGGTCCGGCATTCCGTGCCCCTGTGCTTTAGCTGACCCAACCCTGACGACACGACTTCCCAGGACAATCAGAGCCGTCAAGGCCAAACAGGCAATCGGGACCTTCATGTCATGGCGCACAAACGCCTTACACTCGCACTGTTGATGGGCGGGATTTGCGGACCTGTGTTCGCAATGCCCGAAACCATCGACGGCTATGAACCCTCCACCGAGGTGACACAGGCGGCATCCCTGGATGCCACGGCTGTCATCTCGGACGGGTTCTCTGACCTGGGGCAGGACACACCGCTGTTTCTGTTCGTGCTGATCAATGGCCGCGAGATTGGTCTGGTTGCCGAATTCATGGCGCACCCCGCCGAAAACCGCCTGTCCTCCACCCGCACCGAACTGGAAGAAATCGGCATCAAGGCCCCGGCGGGGCTGGGGGCGACTGTCTACCTTGACAACATCGCGGGCCTGACCTTCAACTACGACGCCACAGCGCAGAAAATCTATATCGAAGCGCCGTTTCAGGCGCTGGAACCGCGCGTGATCTCTGCCGCCAGCGCGCCGCCCTTCGAAACCCCCGACCGCACGTCGGGCGCGGTGCTGAACTATAGTGTCGCCGCCGATTTCAGCAGCAGCGACGGGATCTCGGACTTTGGTATGAACAACGTCAGCGCCGCACTGGACGGGCGGGTTTTCACGCCCTTCGGCACGCTGAATTCCACCGGCCTGTACCGCTTTGCGGGCGTGGGTGCGGACGACAACCGTTTTGTGCGTTTCGAAACCAACTTCGAAGTGGTCGATACCAAGCGCGCGCTGACCTATACCTTTGGCGACCTGACCACATCCGGCCTGCAATGGAGCCGCCCGATCCGCATGGGCGGCTTTCAGGTGCGCCGTGATTTCGGCCTGCGCAGCGATCTGGTCAAGGACCAGCGCCTGACCTTTTCGGGGGCCGCCGCCGTGCCCTCGACCGTCGATGTCTTCATCGACAACAACCGCGCCTATTCCACCAATGTCGACAGCGGCCCGTTCCGCATCGAGGATCTGCCGCTGCACACCGGTGCCGGCGATGCCACCATCGTGGTGCGCGACGAACAGGGCCGCGAGGAACGCCGCCGCGTGTCGTTCTTTACCGCGCGCAACCTGATCAAACCGGGCATGGCCGACTATGCGCTTGAAGTGGGCTATGCCCGCGAAGACTATGGCACATCCAGCAACAGCTATGGCGACGACCTGATCATATCGGGCAGCCTGCGCTACGGTTTCTCCGAAAAAATCACCCTCGAAAGCCACTTCGAGGCCACCCGCGATCTGGCCCTGTTGGGCGTCGGCGCGAACTTTGTCCCCTTTTCGCTGGGCGAAGTGTCGATGACCGCAGGGGCCAGCCAGTACAACGACGTCACCGCCGGTTTCGTCCACGCCACCGTGCGCACCACCGTGGCCGGCATCGACCTGAACGCCTCGACCCTGCGGTCGCAAGAAGGCTATGCCGATCTGGCGTCCGTCACCGGCATCGACCTGATTGCGGCAGGGGGCAATTCGTTGCTGGAAACGCCCCGCGCGCTGGACGTGCTGAGCCTGTCGGTGCCGCTGGCGCGCACCGGCTCGAAACTGGGGCTGAACTATGTGCACTCCGAACGGGCCACGGAAACCGACCGTATCGTGTCGCTGTCCGTGGGCCACACGCTGAAAGGTGGGCGCGGATCGCTCAGCCTGACCGGATCGCGCAACTTTGACACCGATGACAAGAAATTCGCGCTGAACCTGTCGATGCCGCTGGGCAACCGCACCCACCTGCGGTCGGGCGCGGGCCGCGACGAGACGGGGATGCAAACCGCCAGCCTTTACGTGTCCAAACCGCTGGGCGAAGACGTGGGCGACATCGGCTATGCCGCACAGCTTGAAAAACAGGGAAACACCTTCCTGGCCGGGGCGCGCGGCGATTACCGTGGCCGCTATGGCAAGATCGGGGCCGACATCAAGCTGTCGGACGATGCCACCTATATCCGCGGCGAGGCCGAAGGCGCGATCGTCTACACCGGCGGGCGCTTTGCGGCGGGCAACACCGTCACCGACGGTTTTGCCATCGTCGATGTGGGCGTGGCCGATGTGCCCGTCTACCTGCAAAACCGCCCCATCGCGCGCACCAACGGCAAGGGCGTCGCCGTGATCACCGGCGCGGCGTCGCACCAGCGCAGCCGGGTGTCGATCAACGTCAACGATCTGCCCGCCGACGCCTCGGTCGGGGTGACAGCCGTCGACATCGTGCCGGGGCGCAACGCGGGCGAACTGGTCCGCTTTGACGGCAACGACGCGCCGTCGGTGCTGGCCGTGCTGCGCGACGCGAACGGGGCCGTGTTGCCCACGGGGGCGGCTGCTTTCCTGAACGGCTCGGACGATGAATTCATCGTGGGCTACGACGGCGTGGTCTGGCTGGAAGGCGTCAAACGCAACAACACCGTCAAGGTCCGCTATCAGGGCCAAAGCTGCACCGCGCGGTTCGTCTATCAAAAGACGGCAGCGATGCAGGACATGATCGACCCGGTGACCTGTAAATGAGCCGCCTTTTGTCCATATGCGCGGCCCTGCTGCTGGCCTGTGTGGTGATGACACCGCGCGCGGCGCAGGCGGCCTGTTCGGCCTCGGTCAGCAACATCAACTTCGGCTCCATCTCGGTGCGCAGCGGGGCGACCAACCGCACGTCGGGGACGATCACCGTGGAATGCCGGGGCGAGTTGCTGGACGTGGTGGGCGTGTGCCTGACCTTTGGCGCAGGGCAGGGCGGGGCCAGCAGCGGCAACAACCCGCGCTACATGCGCGGCGTCAACGGCGAGACATTGTCCTATCAATTGCGCCCCTTGGGCTACGGCGCAGGCTTTGGCGTGCTTGAACAAATCTACGTGCCGGTGGTCACCCTTCTGGGGTCCGGCAGCGCGCAGGTGCCGATCTATGCCGACATCACCAGCCGCAGCGTGTCGGTTGGCAGCGGCAGCTACAGTTCCACCTTTTCGGGCAGCGCCGACGTCTCGATGCGGTACGGTCTGGTCGCCTGCGACCTGCCGGGCAAGGCGGCCACCGTGCCGCCCTTTACCGTCAGCGCCGACGTGGTGCCAAGCTGTGAACTGGTGGTGTCGCCGATGGCCTTCGGCATCATTTCCAGCAGCATCCAACAGCCCAAGGACGCGTCGTCGTCCATCACTGTGCGCTGCACGTCCGACACCAACTACACGGTGTCGCTGGGCAGCGGTCAAAGCGGCGACACCGCGAACCGCATCCTGCGCAACGGCACCGAAACGCTGTCCTACGGCCTATACCGCGACGCAGGCCGCTCGGCCCCCTGGGGTGACACAGCAGGCACCCGCGCGGCGGGCTACGGCACCGGCACCGACAACGTCTTCACCGTCTACGGCCGCATCCCCGCAGGGCAGAACGCCTATGTCGGGGTGTACACGGACAATGTGGTGGTGACGGTGAATTATTGAGGGGGAGGTGCGGCGCGGATAACCCGATCCCCGCGCCCAGGACCACACCCCGAACCGACGGCGCTGGACTCCTCAGCGTTGCCGTCCACCTTGCCCTAACTTAGGCGCCAAAGCGCGGAACAAAACCGAAGGCTGCCGCGCATCGCCGGGCTGCCCGCCGGCACGGCGATTTGGTTGGTGTAGTGCCTGACAGAACGGTGGGATGTGTTTGGCTGGCATAAAGTGGCATGGACCAAGGTGGCATCGCCGCACCTCGGCCCGACAATGCACGGCTCCGTGTTTCATTGCGAAGGCCGGGGCGGGCTGTAGGGTCATGTCCGAACCCGCACCAGCCGCCCCCTCAAGCCACCCGCCGCCCTTCCGACCACACCGCCTGTACCAGCGGCGCGCCTTCCAGCAGGCCAAAGCGGATCAGGTCGGCCCGTTTGCCCACCGCAATCTCGCCCCGATCCGTCAGCCCCACGGACCGCGCAGGCGTCGCCGTGACCGTGGCAATCGCGCGGGCCATGTCGTCCCAGACATCCGCCAGTTGCACCGCCGCCTGCAACAGTGCCGCAGGCACGTAGTCCGACGACAGGATGTCCAGCAGCCCCGCCTGCGCCAGCTCCTGCGCCGCCACGTTGCCCGAATGCGACCCGCCGCGCACCAGATTGGGCGCGCCCATGATGTTGGCGATGCCCACCGCACGGCAGGCCGCTGCCGCCTCGACCGTGGTGGGGAATTCCGCAACCGCAACACCGTGCGCATGGCTGGCCGCGACCTGATCCGCCGTGGTGTCGTCGTGGCTGGCCAGCGTCGCACCATAGCGCGCCGCCGCTGCGACCGCCGCCGCCTCGTGCTTCGCCCCCAGCCGGTCCTGCAACCCGTACAGAAACGCCACATATTCGGCAAAGCCCTCGGCGGGCATGTTGTGCTTGCCGCGCACATAGGTCTCGAACTTCGACACATCGCGGAACTGCCGTTGCCCCGGCGTGTGGTCCATCAACGACACGATCCCGACCTTGTCGTCGGCCCCGAACTCGCCCAGCTCCTCCTCCAGCGTTTCCGAACAAATCTCGGCGCGCAGGTGGATGTGGTGGCTGATCTTCAGCGCCCCGCGGTTGCGCATGTCCAGAATTTCATCGGCCATCTGGCGGGCATATTTGCCATAGCGTTTGTGATCGCCCGACAGGATCGACCCCACGCGAATGGCGTCGAACACGGTGGTGATGCCGGTGCCGGCCAGCTCGCGGTCATGGGCCAGAATGGCAGCGCGGTGGGGCCAGTCGACCTTGGGGCGCGGCACCATGTGACGTTCCAGATTGTCGGTGTGCAGCTCGATCAGGCCGGGGGCCACGAAATCACCCGCGCAATCCAGCGCCGCCGACACGCCCGTGCCGCCCGAGGATACATCGGAAATCTTGCCGTCCCGCAGCACCACGGTGCCGGTGATCACATCGTCGGGCAGCACCACGCGGGCGTTGGTCAATACGGTCTCTTGGGTCATGTCAGTGTCACGTCTTTCTGTGGATAAAGAGCGCGCAGCGCCCGCTGTACCGTGTCCGCAATCGGACCGGAATTGTCGATATGTATCGCGTTGATGCCCCCGGGCAGGGCAAAGCCCGCGCGCGCCAGCCGTGCGTCGATCTCGCGGCCATCCTCACGGCCCCGCGCGGTCAGGCGCGCGCGCAGCACAGCAGGGCTGGCGGTCAGCAACAGCACCGGCATGGTGCCGAACCGCGCCTGTGCGGCCTCCAGCACAGACCGCGACAGGTTCACCAGCAGATCACGCCCCAGCGCCAGATCGCCGTCCACACTGGCCGGAATGCCGTACCGCAAACCATGCGCCTGCCAGCTTAGCGCGAATTCGCCCGCCGCCTGCATGCCCATGAACATCGGCACACTGACCGCGTCGTAATCCTCGCCGCCCGCGTCCGCCGCGCGGGTGATCACGCGCCGCACCAGCGACAGCTGCGGGGCCGCATCCACCAGCGCCTGCGTCACCGTGTCTTTGCCCACCCCCGACGGGCCGACAACGGCGATCATCCGCCCGCTCATGCCGCCATGCCGGGGGTAAAGGCCGCCGCATCAATCACCCGATCACAGACCCGGTCCCGCGCCGCCTCGTCGTGGAAGATGCCCACGATGGCAGCCCCGCGCGCCTTGGCCCCTTCGATCAGCGTCAGCACGACCTCGCGGTTGGTGGCGTCCAGACTGGCGGTGGGCTCGTCCAGCAACAGCACAGGATAGTCATAGGCAAAGCCGCGCGCGATGTTCACCCGCTGCTGTTCGCCGCCCGAAAACGTGGTGGGGCTTAGCCCCCACAACCGTTCGGGAATGTTCAACTGCGCCAGCAGGGCACGCGCACGCGCCTGTGCTGCGTCGCGGTTATGGCCGGTGCGCAACAGCGGCTCGGCCACCACGTCCAGCGTCGACACGCGCGGCACCACCCGCAGGAACTGGCTGACATAACCCAGCGTGTCCCGCCGCAACGCCAATATCTCGCGCGGCTGGGCGGTGGCCACGTCCACCCCACCGATGCGGATATGCCCCGACGCGGCCAGATAGTTGCCATAGAGCATCCGCATCAGCGTGGATTTCCCCGCGCCCGACGCGCCGATCAGCCCCACACATTCGCCCGCCGCCACATCGAACGCGGCCCCCTCCATCACCGGAATGACGGTGCCACCCTGATTGTGCAGGGTGAACGACTTGGACAGGTTTTCAACTTGGATCATTGTGTTAACCTACTGTTAATAAATATAAAATGTTTCGCGCGCGAAACATTTGTCACACCTGCAACACCGACGACACCAGCAACTGCGTATAGGCATGTTGCGGATCGTCCAAGACCTGATCGGTCAGCCCCGTCTCGACCACATGACCGTCTTTCATCACCATCAGCCGGTCGGCCAGCAGCCGCACCACGGCCAGATCATGTGTCACGATGATCGCACTCAACCCCATCTCGCGCACCAGCCCGCGCAACAGGTCCAGCAGCCGCGCCTGCACGCTGACGTCCAGACCGCCGGTGGGTTCGTCCATGAACACCAGCCGTGGCCCGGTGACCAGATTGCGCGCAATCTGCAAGCGTTGTTGCATGCCCCCCGAAAAGGCGGTGGGGCGGTCGTCGATGCGGTCGGCGTTGATCTCGACCCGGCCCAGCCAGTCGGTCGCGGTGTCGCGGATGCTGCCATAGTGGCGCGCGCCCACGGCCATCAGCCGCTCGCCCACGTTGCCGCCAGCACTGACGTTCATGCGCAGCCCGTCGCGGGCGTGCTGGTGGACAAACGCCCAGTCGGTGCGCCCCAGCATCCGCCGTTCCGGTTCGCGCATGGTCACGGTGTCGCGCAATCCGTCGGTCTTGGTGTCAAAGCGCACGGCACCCGCGTCGGGCGTCAGATGCCCCGCCAGACAGTTCAGCAAGGTCGACTTGCCCGACCCGCTTTCGCCCACGATCCCCATGACTTCACCGGGGTACAGATCGAACGACACGTCCGTACATCCCACCCGCGCGCCATAGTATTTTGCCACGCCTTCTACCTGCAAAAGCGGTGTCATGCCGCGTCCTCCTCAATCGGGACGCCCTGCGCGCCCACATGCCCCGCCGCGCGGCGGCCCTGGCAATAATCGGTGTCCGAACACATGAACAACCGCCCGCCGTCGTCATCGACAATCAACTCGTCCAGATAGCTGTCGGTCGCTCCGCACAGATCACAGGCGTGGTCCGCCTTGCTGGCCTCAAACGGGAAATCCTCGAAATCCAGACTGACGACTTTGCTATAGGGCGGCACTGCATAGATGCGTTGTTCCCGTCCCGCGCCGAACAGCTGGATCGCGGCCATCTCCAGCTTGGGGTTGTCAAACTTTGGAATGGGCGAGGGGTCCATGACATAGCGCCCCTCGACCTTCACCGGATAGGCATAGGACGTGGCAATCGCGCCGTGCTGGCTGATGTCCTCGTACAGCTTCACATGCATCAGCCCGTATTCTTCCAGACTGTGCATCTTGCGGGTCTCCACCTCGGACGGTTCCAGAAAGCGCAGCGGCTCGGGGATCGGCACTTGGTAAACCAGTATCTGATCGGCACGCAGCTCCTCTTCGGGAATGCGGTGGCGGGTCTGGATCACGCTGGCTTTCGCCGTCGCTTCGGTCACGGCCACGCCTGCGGTCTTCTCGAAGAACCGCCGGATCGACACCGCGTTGGTGGTGTCGTCGGCCCCTTGGTCGATCACCTTGAACGTGTCCTCGGGCGTCAACACAGCGGCAGACACCTGCACCCCGCCCGTGCCCCAGCCATAGGGCATCGGCATCTCACGGCTGGCAAATGGCACCTGATAGCCCGGTATCGCCAGCCCCTTGAGGATTGCGCGGCGGATCATCCGCTTGGTCTGCTCGTCCAGATAGGCAAAGTTGTAGTCAGTCATGAGAGTTTCTTTCCCAAGAAAGGGTGAAATTCGCTTGGCCCGCCGAATTTGCCACTAAGGACAGCCTTCGGCCGCGGGTGGGGGCGGCCGGGCGCTGTCCGGCGTTCCGCCGGACGCAAGATTGAGAGGTAATCACTCATTCCGCAGCCTCCTTCATCTTGCCAGATAAACTCCCGCCCGTTGCCCGGCAGGCGGTTTCACCGCCGAGAGGGGAAGCCTCTGAGGTATCAGACTGCGCAGCGGTATTACCCTGCGCCTCACGCCGCAGCTTGCGGATCAGCTCCAGTTCCGACTGGAAATCGACGTAATGGGGCAGCTTGATGTGCTCCAGAAACCCCGTCGCCTGAATGTTGTCCGCATGGTACAGCACGAATTCCGCGTCCTGCGCCGGCGCGCCAAGGTTGTCTTCGCCCAGTTCTTTCCAGCGCAGCGCACGGTCCACCAGCGCCATCGAAATCGCCTTGCGCTCGGACATGCCGAACACCAGCCCATAGCCACGGGTGAACTGCGGGGGCTGCGTTTTCGAGCCCTGAAACTGGTTCACCGTCTCGCATTCGGTCACTTCGATCCCGCCGATCTCGATTGAGAAGCCCAGTTCGGGAATCTCCATCTCCACCGGCACCACCCCGATCCGCAGCTCTGCCACAAAGGCGTGGTTGCGGGCATATCCACGCTGGGTCGAGTACGCCATCCCAAGGATGAACCCCTCGTCGCCACGGGTCAGCGATTGCAGCCTCAGATCGCGCGTCGCGGGCAGTTCCAGCGGCGTGCGGGTCAGGTCGGGCGGCGTCGTGTCGCTGTCCACTTCGCTCTGGATCAGCCCCTCACGGTCGAGAAAGCTCATGATATGCGGCGTTTGCGCGGTGCTGCCCTCGGCCTGTTCCGCTGCGGGCACGTCCCCTTCGGCGGCCAGTTTGAAATCCAGCAAACGGTGCGTGTAGTCGAAGGTCGGCCCCAGCATCTGCCCGCCCGGCGCGTCCTTGAACGTGGCCGAGACACGGCGGTCGCAGGCCATGGTTTCGGTGTTGATCGGGATCGACCCGCCAAAGCGCGGCAGGGTGGTGCGATAGGCGCGGATCAGGAAAATCGCCTCGATCAGATCACCGCGCGATTGCTTGATCGCCAGCGCGGCAAGGTCCGGATCATACAGCGACCCTTCGGCCATGACGCGGTTGACGGCCAGCTTGAGCTGTTCGCGGATTTGCGGGACGGACAGTTCGTCCACCGACGCATCGCCGCGCCGTTCTTCGGCCAGCCATGCGTGGGCATTGTCAATCGCCCGCTCTCCGCCTTTGACGGCTACATACATTACGACACCTTTGTGGTTCGGGGCAGGGCGGCCACTTGGTCGCCTGCGGTCAGAAAATGGTCCAGACCCAGCGGAAACAGCTTGGCATTGGCCTGAAAGGCGGTGGTTTCGGGCAGCGACAGCGTGGCGCTGTCCTTGATCCCCGGCCCGCGCAGGGTGGCGCCGGTGTTGGTGATGGCGTCACATTCGACGATCAGCGTGGTGGACCGGTCGGGATATTCCGCCGTGCCGATGGGAAAGGGCAGGCCGGTCAGTTCGTCCCAAGTGCCCACTGCAAAGGCTGCATCCTCGGCACCGCAAAACGGCGCGCCGGTGTGGAAAGTGATCCAGTCGCGCACGGCCTTTGTGTCGCGGGACGGGGCCAGAAACACCGGCGTGTCCGGGTCGCAAAGCGTCAGCAGCACGATCCCTGCCGCTTGGGACAGGGGCGCAGGGGGCGTGCCGCCGGTCACGGTCTCGATCCGCCCCGGTTCGGCCATCACCTGCATGATGTGGCGAAACGCGTGGGCCGCGTCGATGGGGGCATTGGCAAAACCGCCAGAGAGGGCATCGGCCTGCATCAGTCTTCTCCTCGGACCATGGTAAAGAAATCCACCTTGGTGGCCGCCGCCTTGGCGCTGCGGGTGGCGCGGGTTTGCGCCATCTGTTCCTGCAAGGGCGTCAGCACCGCGGCGCGGATCGCATCGGCCTGCGCGGTCTGCATCAGCGCATCAATCAGCGCCGCCTGCGTCGCCTTGACCTTGTCGCGGCCCTGCACATAGCCATGCCCGTCCTGCCCCGACGCCAGCCGCACCGACGCGCGGGTGACGGTGACCTCGCCCAGGTTAAAGGCGCTGCCGACAGCACCGGCACGCCCGCGCACCATGACGCTGCCCACTTCGGGGCTGCGCAAAACAGTGTGATCGGGGTTCAGCGCGGCGCCGGTCCACAGCGCATTCAGATCCGCCGCGCGACAGCGGGCCAACAGGCCAAGCCAGGCCTTGCGGGCGGCGTTTGGGTCGGTCTTTTCATTCATGTAGACACCTTGCCGATTTGTCTAGAGTCCTATACAACTAGACAAATATATCCCTGATTCCGCCCCGCACCGCAATCCCCCCTTCTGTGAAGTTTTGGTGACACCCATGGCCCGCACCCCGATCTGGAAATCCATCGCCACCCATCTGCGCGACGAAATCACCGCCGGTCAGTTTGCCCAAGGCGACAAGCTGCCGACCGAGGCGGCGCTGGCCGCGCGCTTTGGCGTGAACCGTCACACGGTGCGCCATGCCCTTGGCGCATTGGCCGACGAGGGCGTGGTCTATGCGCGGCGCGGCGCGGGGGTATTCGTGACGCAGGTGCCGACCGATTACCCCATCGGCAAGCGGGTGCGCTTTCACCAGAACCTGACGCTGGCGGGGCGGGTGCCGGCCAAGGAAATCCTGTCGCTTGAGACCCGCGCCGCCACGGCTGCGGAATGCAAGGCGCTGCAACTGGGCAGCGGCGCGCAGGTGCACGATTATCACGGGCTGTCCCTGTCCGATGGCCAGCCGGTCGGGCTGGTGCGCAGCGTCTTTCCGGCGGCGCGCTTTCCCGATCTGCCCGCTGACCTGCACGAACTGCGTTCGATCACGGCGGCGCTGCTGCGCGGCGGCGTGGCGGACTATACCCGCGCGTCCACCCGGCTAAAGGCGAAACTGGCCACCGCAACCCAAGCCCTGCACCTGCGCATCGCCGAAGGCGCGCCAGTGCTGCACGCGATCAGCATCAACGTGGACGTGGAGGGCGTGCCGGTGGAGTTCGGGAACACGTGGTTCGCGGGGGATAGGATAACGCTGACGTTGGAGGGGGAATAGCTTTGGTGTCTGGTCTTGGGGGCTGTTTGAAAGGTGGTGTTCAGACAAGTAAGACCGAACGCCTACGGGACTTCACCTGTCGGCAAAACAAGCTGGAATTTCGTGCCGGTGTCGACATCGACCCGTTCAAGCGTGCCACCCGCCTGCTGGGAGAATGCGGTGATAAGTCCCTGGCCAAGGCTTCCTTCGCGGACGGCTGCATCATTCATTCCCACACCGTCATCCCAGACTGACACGATCATTGCCGCGTCGGTCGTGAACAATTTCACATGGACGCGCCCGTCGCTGCGTTCGGGAAAGGCGTGCTTGGCGGCGTTTATGCAAAGCTCGTTAACGACAAGACCGATAGAAACGGCTTTGTCCCTCGGCAGCGAGGCGTCGCTGGCTTCGACTGAAATCGTGTCTTTGCCGTGGAAATATGCGGCGTTCAGCGACGTGCAGAGGTTCGACAGATAGGGCTGCATCGCGACCTCGCCAATCACCCGATCGCCACGGTAAAGCGTTTCGTGGGCCCGTGCGATGCTTTCGACCCGGCCCTGGATGATCCGAAGCGACGGGTGAGCGGCCTCTGGGGCGGACCGCAGTTCCATCCGAACCATCGAACTTACCATGGTAAAGTTGTTTTTTACCCGATGGTCCAGTTCCTCAAGCAAAAGCCGCCGTTCTTCCGCGATTGCGTCCCGGTCAAGCAAGACCTTGCGCACAAAGCGCCGGAAATATTCGGCAAGTGCGACGATCAGAAACCCAGAGAGCACGTTGACGACAACCCGTGGCCCATCACGCGGGTCTTCGAACGTGAACGAATTGACGACCGGCAAAACAAAATACCACGCATACAGGGCCGAAAAACACATCACGCCGATCCCCGCGCCCCACCGCCCGAACAGCGTGGCGAACAGAACAAAGGGAAAGGTCAATGCGAATGGGCCAGCATAGGGAAAGACGATGTCGACCACCCCGCGCGCCAAAACGGCGAGTGTGGCACACACAAAGCCGATGAGCACTTGAGCAGCGGGTTCAGGAAGATATGGCGAAAACCGATCTACAAGATCGATCTTTAGCAGTCTTTTTGGCATTTTTTACCCATATCTGGTCTGGTTTAACAAAGTCATGGCACAGCTCTTTAGAAAATCCGACAGAAAAGGTGATTTCTGAGCGACTTGGCAGGGTTTCCGCTTGGAAAAATCGGAAAATCTAAGAACTGTGCCAGATATCAAACACCACACCCCCCAGTATACGAAATGTATTGTTTCCTGAAACGGGCCAATTGCACACACAATCCGGCCACTTTTTGTCGCTAGTTCCCAAAAGCAACGAAAGGTGGCTGTTATGTTGATCTCTGTTGTGGTGCCCTGCATGAACGAAGAGGCGTCGATCCCGCATCTGGTGGAACGGCTGATGCGCGCGGTTGCGCT
Organism: uncultured Pseudosulfitobacter sp.; assembly: GCF_963976325.1. NCBI lineage: Bacteria > Pseudomonadati > Pseudomonadota > Alphaproteobacteria > Rhodobacterales > Roseobacteraceae > Pseudosulfitobacter > uncultured Pseudosulfitobacter sp. Next base: position 48,052 of record NZ_CAXBJW010000005.1, on the reverse strand, counting down.
CTATCAGGACCGGGCCGAGATTTTGCTGGTCGACGATGGTTCAACCGACGGGACGTGGGCGGCGATCCAGACGGCGCAACAGACCTGCAAGCAATTGCGCGGCCTGCGGCTGTCTGCGAACCGCGGGCATCAGGTGGCCCTGACCGCTGGTCTTGAGGCGGCACAGGGCGAACGGATTTTCATGCTGGACGCCGATTTGCAGGACCCGCCCGAACTGTTGGGCGATATGATGGGCATGATGGATCGCGGCTATGACGTGGTTTACGGCCGCCGCTGCGAACGGCAGGGCGAGACGGTGTTCAAACGCGCCACGGCCTGGGCCTTTTACCGCGTGCTGAACGCGATGTCCGACGTCGACATCCCCCGCGACACCGGCGATTTCCGTCTGGTCAGCCGCAAGGCGCTGGATGCGGTTCTGTCGATGCCGGAACGGGCGCGGTTCGTGCGCGGGATGTTTGCATGGGCGGGGTTCAACCAGATCGGCATTGAATACACCCGCGCCCCCCGCGCGATGGGCGAGACGAAATACCCCTTGCGCAAGATGGTGCGCTTTGCCGTGGATGCGATGACCGCCTTTTCCACCAAGCCGCTCAAGTTTGCGACGCGCATGTCCTTTGCCAGCCTGGGGTTCTCGGCGCTGATGATGATCTATGTGCTGCATTCGCTGATCGTGTACCAGACGGCGCCGGGCTGGGCGTCGGTGGTACTGGCGATCAGCCTGTTTTCGGGTGTGCAACTGCTGACCCTGGGCATCCTGGGCGAATACATCGGCAGGCTGTACGTCGAGGCCAAAAACCGTCCGCTGTATTTCGTGTCCGAAGACACCCGTGCCGCCGATGTGCTGCCGCTGCGCAAGGTGGTCTGAGCCATGAGCCACACCCGTCGCATATCCCGCTTTGCGCTTGTCGGCGTTCTGATCGCTGCGCTTTATATCGTGCTGTACCTGGCGTTCCTGCACATCGGGATGCCGCGCGGCGCGGCCAACGTGGCGGCCTTTGGGCTGGCGATCGTGGCGCAATATGGCGGGCAGGCTGCGTTCACCTTCCAGAAAGATCTGGCCGACCCTGCGCAAATGTTGCGTTTTGGCGTCATGGTCGGCTGCGGGTTGGTTACATCGTGCCTGATCACCGGCCTGATCGCGCCGACGCTGGCGCTGGACGACTGGTTCGCCGCCGCTGCGGTGACAGTGATCCTGCCGGTGCAGAATTTCATCCTTATGACCCTCTGGGTCTTTTCCCATCCCTCGACCTGAAAGCGATTGATCCATGGCACATATCTATTCCGATACGTTTTTCGACTACATCGACCAAGGCGCGCGCCGTTCGGCGCAGCATGTGATCGGCCTTTTGGCCCCCTGGCTTGCACCTGCGTCGGTTCTGGACCTTGGCTCGGGCCGGGGCGTGTGGCTGAACGAGTGGCACAAGGCGGGTGTGGCGGACGTGCTGGCGGTCGATGGCGACTATGTGAACCTGGACCAGCTGGCGGTGCCACGCGCCAGCTTCATGGCCGCCGACCTGACCGCGCCTGTGTGCACCAATCGCCGGTTCGATCTGGCACAAAGTCTTGAGGTGGGCGAACACCTGCCCACATCCGCGTCGGAAACGCTGATCGACAGCCTGACGCGGGCGTCGGACCGGGTGCTGTTTTCCGCAGCCGTAAACGGGCAGGGCGGCGAATTTCACGTCAACGAGCAGCCGCTGTCGTTCTGGCAGGACCTGTTCGCGGCGCGGGGCTATACCGCCTATGACTGCGTCCGTCCGCACCTGTCGAACAACCGCGCGATCGAGCCGTGGTATCGTTATAACACCGTGCTTTACGTCAACGAAGCGGGGCGCGCCGGGCTGCCCGCAGCCGTGACAGACCATGCTGTCGGGGCGGGCATGTCCGTGAAAAACGGCGGGGATGCGATGTGGCGCTTGCGCCGCAATGTCGTGTCGATGTTGCCGCAGGGCACCGTGACCCGCATCGCACAGGCCCGTGCCGGCATCATCGCCGCGCGCGCCGGTGCAAAACGGTCTGCCGCGTGACAACTGTCGCGACTGCATTGCAAGGCATCGCGCCGCACAGCCGTGACCGCACCGCACAGGCGTTGCGGCTGTGGCCGGTGGCGGCGATCACGGTGGCGGCGGTCCTTGTGATGTCGCTGCCGAACCTTGCCGATCCCTTCATCCGGTTCGACGATTACCCCGCCCTGCTGGCCCAGCCAGAGCTGTTCTGGGGCAAGACGCTGCACGAGGGCCGCTGGATCAATTACCTGTGGCACCTGCGCAGCGTGGTCACCCCGGCGTGGATGAACTTTGCCGTCTATCAGGTTCTGTGGGCCGTGCTGGCGGCTGCACTGGCGGCGGCGGCGATGGGGCGCGACGGGCGGGTGTGGTATGCAACCGTGCTGGCGCTTTTCATCCTTGTGGCGCCGCCAGCCACGTTGATTTCGCTATGGTTTAACACGTTGATCCCGGGGCTGGGCATCGTTGCCTTGTACGCAGTTCTGGGCTGTCGGCTGTCGATTGGCACGCACCGTGCGCTGTTGCCGGTTTTTGTGATCCTCAGCTTCTGGGCTTATACGACCTATCCGCTGATCCTGCTGGCAGTGTGCCTTGTGCGCACCGAGCGTCACAGCCTGCGCGACCTGATCGGGCTGTGCGTGCTGTTCGTGGTCAGCTTTGCCGCGGCGATCCTGCTGACCTATACGCTGAACTGGCAGGTCCACGGTGTCTTTGGCGTGCCGCTGGACGACTGGCGTCAGGCGACCCCGGCGGCGGACCTGAGCGGGATGATCGCCAACCTGCCCATGCTGGCCGAAACCTTGTCCTTCCTGATGGTCAAGATCAGTTTCATGTTCACACCGGCGGCCTATTTCCACGTGGCGATGCTGATCGGTGCCACGCTGGTGCTGATCCGTCATGCCCCGCGCGAGGCGTTGTACCTGCACGCGGGGCTGTGGCTGGGTATGGCGCTGATGGTGCTTCAGGTGCTGAAGCTGGGCGTTGTGGCCCCGTCGCGGTCCTTCCTGTTCGTGTGGATCTTTTATGCGGTGATCGTTGTGCGGGCGGCGGCGTTGCTGGGCCGGACCCCCGGGTTTGCGGACCGCATGGCGCGCAATTTCACGCTGCTGATCGTGCTGAGCTATATGGTTCATACGTTCAGCCTGTATACGATTTACCGCCCTTGGCAGGCCGAAACCCGTGCGATGGCCCGTGCGATCAATGCCGCTGAAGGGCCCGTATTGGTCTATGGCGATGTCACGTCGCTGAGCACTGCCAAAGCGGTTGGTCTTCTGTCTGAAAGGGCATTGGCCTTTCGGATGGAGCAGATGACCGGACAAAGGATCGTTTTGTGCCAGACCGCCCCGGACCAGTGTGCCAAGGCAGAGGACAGCGGCGCGCCCGTGTTCAGGGTCGAGGTTGCGACGACCGGCGCGCAGACCCGGCTGCGTTACCCGCACGGGGACTGACGCGGACGCTATTCGTATTTTTCCAGAAACGCCTCGGCGGGCAGTGCGCGGAAGTCGTCCAGCGTCTGGCGCAGGCGCTCGTGGCTCCAGTCCCACCACGCCAGCGCCATCATCCGGTCGGCGATGTCACGGGAATAGCGGGCGCGCAGGGGCACCGCCGGAATGCCCGCCACGATCATATAGGGCGGCACGTCACGGGTGACGATGGCACCGCCCGCCACCACGGCACCGTGGCCGATGGTGACCTGCGGCCGGACCTGTGCGCCGTGGCCCAGCCATGTGTCGTGACCGATGGTTGCACGGCGGCTGCGGCGGTGGTCGAACCATGCGGTGTCGTGTTCGGCGTCGTCAAAGTAGTCTGCTGATCGGTAGTGAAAGTGGTGCAGGCTGGCCTTGTCCATCGGGTGGTCGGTGGCGCCGATGCGCACGCAGCTTGCGATATTGCTGAATTTGCCCACCTCGGCATTGGCGATGTCCGCCATCCGGTCGCAATAGGAATAATCCCCGATGGTGCTGTAGGCCACGCGGCTGGCGCGACCGATCTCGACATAGCGGCCGAACTGCGCGTCGGTGATTTCACAATCGGGGTGCAGGAACGGTGCGTCGGCACTTAGCCGGGCCATCAGTGCGTGCCCTCGCCGGTGCCCTGGATCAGACGGCGGCGCAGCCAGCCCGAAAAACTGTCCATCGCCATGACCATCAGGATAATCAGGATGATGTAATAGGACACTTCTTCCCAGTCCTTCTGGGTGATGATCGCCTGGGTCAGCAGCAACCCGATACCGCCGCCGGTGATCGCGCCGATGATGGTGGCGCTGCGGGTGTTGCTTTCCAGATAGTACAGCACCTGGCTCAGCAGCACCGGCGTGATCTGCGGGATGACGCCAAAGCGGTAGCGTTGCATCGGCTTGGCCCCGGTCGAGGCGATGCCTTCGATCTGTTTGTCGTCGACGTTTTCCAGCGCCTCGGAGAAGATTTTGCCGAAGGTGCCGGTGTCGGTCAGCATGATCGCCAGCGATCCGGTCAGCGGGCCGGGGCCAAAGGCACGGCTCAGCACGATGGTCCAGATCAGCCCGTCGACCCCGCGCAGGAAATCGAACACGCGCCGCGCGGCAAAGCGCAGGCTGCCCAGCGGGGTAAAATTCTTGGCCGCGAGAAAGCCCATGGGCAGGGCGATCATCGCCGCACCAAAGGTGCCAAGGAATGCCATCAGCACCGTTTCAAACAACGCCCATGCCACGTCGGCGTGCCGCCACATCTTGTTGCTCCAGAAGTCCGACCAGATCGCGCCGTATTGCCCCGAGCCAAGCAGTTCGGTCACGCTTTTGCCGTGGAAGGGGCTGTCGAGGGTGAAAAAGAACAGCTCCCAGCCGTAGAAATAGCGGAACACTTCGGTGCGGTTGCGGGTGATGGTCAGGCGCGCGGCGTCGGTGGTGATGGCCACGCGGTTTTTCGACGCGTTGATCCAGTCGGGGATGTCACCCGGCGGGAAGGTGGCGTTGACCCCATTGCTGCCGGGGGTGGCGGTGACGGTGCCATAGCCGGGAATGTCATAGCTGGTGGTTTCGCCCAGCATGATAACCGACCCGTCGGCCAGATCGACACGCGTGGTGTCGGCCAGATCGACCCAGTCGGGGCCGGTGCCTGCGGGGTATTCGCCCTTGCGCTCGCCTTCGATGGAAACCGATGTCGCGCCGTCGCGGTTGTCGCGGGTGACGTGGACCTTGTAGCTGTAGGTGTCGGACACCAGCGTTTGCATGTTGCGCACGCTGATCCGGTCGGCAAGGCCCGCGACGTCAAAGGCAAAGAAGACATATGTCAGATAGGCCAGGATGACCGCAGGCGCGGCCAGCGTGATCATGCGTTTGCGGGACAGCGAACGGTCGGCGGTGGCATAGATGGCGGCGTCGGTCACAGCACGGCCCCTTTGTCTTTGAACGCCTTCCCGTGGGTCAGGCGGTTGCGTAAAGTGCTGGAAATCTGGTCAACGATGATGATCGTGCCGAACAACAGCAAAAAGATTGCGGCGGCCTCGTCGAATTTGCCCTGGCCCCAGGACATGGTGTTGCGCAGGTCATAGCCGATGCCGCCCGCGCCGACGAAGCCCAGGATCGCCGAGGCGCGGATGTTGATCTCGAACCGCAGCAGGGCATAGCTGAGGTAGTTGGGCGCCACTTGCGGCACCACGCCCAGCATCATCTGCTGCATCCACGACCCGCCCGTCGACGCCAGCCCTTCAACAGGCTTGAGCGAGGCGTTTTCGTTCACTTCCGAGAACAGTTTGCCAAGTGCGCCGACGGTGTGCAGTGCGATGGCGATCATCGCGGGCACAGGGCCGCCACCCAGCAGGAAAATCAGCACCAGCGCCACGACGATTTCGGGCACGGCGCGCAGGATATCAAGGATGCGGCGCACAGGCGCGATCAGCCAGCCGACAGGGGCCAGACCACGGGTCGCCAGCATCGAGGCAAACAGCGCCAGCAGCGCCCCGATCAGGGTCGCCGCCCCCGCGATGTTGATGGTTTCCAGCAGCGAGGGCAGGTATTTCACGAAATAGCCCGGCAGCAGGTTGGCCCGCTCGATCGCTTCGCCGATCACATCTGCGGGAAAGTCCAGAATGTGCCGCCAGCCGTTCCAGAACCCGCCGGCATTGCGCGCATCTGCCGTGTAGAACCCGGCCACCATCAGGGCGGCAAAGATCATCAGCAGGATCATGTTCAACATCCGCTTCTGACGCATCTGCGCCAGATAGTCGGTACGGATGTCGGCGGGGCTGGGGTCGGTGTCGGCAGCGGATGTCATGGGGTGTCCTTCATGTGGTGCAGGCCCCGACGGGATGTCGGGGCCTGCAAAAGATCATGAGAGCCTGAGGCCTCAGTTCGATTTCGCTTTGCGCGCTTCGACGATCGAAACGTAAGCGTCATGCGTGATCGGATCAAAGCCCAGGCTGTCACCTGCGGCCACGCCGTAAGCGCACTCGGGGTCTGCTTCGTGCAGGCCGTCAACCAGCGCTGTCATCTTGGCTTTGACGTCTGCAGGCAGGGCCTTGCGCAGAACGACGGGGCCTTCGGGGATGGTTTTGGAACGCCAGATTTCGACCAGATCGTTCATGTCGACCAGGCCCGCATCAACCGCCTTGCGCAGCGCGCCCGAGTTGTAGCCGTCTTCCCAGTTGCCCTGGCCATCGGCCCAGGTCACGCCGGCGTCGATGTCGCCTGCGTTCACGGCAACGATGGTCTGCTCGTGACCGCCGGTGAATTTGACCTCACCGAAGTAGTCGCCGCTTTCCATGGTGATGCCGTCGCCCGCTTGGGGGATCTCGATGGACGGGATCAGATAGCCCGAGGTCGAGTTCGGATCACCAAAGCCAAAGGATTTGCCCTTGAGGTCGGCCAGCGATGTGATGCCGCTGTCTTTGCGGGCGAAACCGATCGAGTGGTAGCCGTAAGAGCCGTCAAGGTTGATCTTGACCAGCACAGGCTCGACCACTTCGGGGTCTTGCAGGTACACGGCAGCGTAGCCGGATGCACCCAGCCAAGCCATGTCCAATGTGCCGCCCAGCAGGCCCTGGATCACGCCGTTATAGTCGGCAGGGGCGAACAGTTTGGTCTCAACACCCAGCTCTTCGGTGGTGTAGTCAGCCAGACACTGGTAGCTGTTCAGGCGGTCCTGGGCGTTTTCGCCACCCAGGATGCCGATGCGGAATTCGGTGATGGGCGTCTCGTCGGCCAGTACGGGAGTGACGAGGGCAGTTGTGGCCAGTGCGGCCGCGAGGATGCGTTTCATAAGATGTCTTCTTTCTTGGTGTGAAACGAAAAACCCCGACCGCTTTGATGCGGCCGGGGCGGTGATCTGTCAGGCGTGCACCTGTTGCAGTGTTTCGATTTGCGTCGAGGTGGCCGCTTCGGAGAACGAGGCGTCGGCGCCATAGATGTCGCGCGCGGCACCCACGGTCAGTTGCTCGGGCGTGCCGTCAAAGACGATACGACCGTCGCGCATACCGATCACCCGGTCGCAATAGCGGCGCGCGGTGTCCAGCGTGTGCAGGTTGGCGATGACCATGCGGCCATCTTCTTCGTGGATGCGGCGCAGGGCCTCCATCACGACCTGGGCGTTCATCGGGTCGAGCGAGGCGATGGGTTCGTCCGCGAGAATGATCTTGGGGTCCTGCATCAGGGCACGGGCGATGGCGACACGCTGTTGCTGGCCGCCTGACAGCGCCTCGGCGCGTTTCTGGGCGTGTTCGACGATGCCCAGCCGGTCCAGAATGTCGATGGCGCGGTGCACGTCCGATGTGGGATACAGGTTGAACATGGTCGCCATGGTCGAGCGGCGGTTCAGCGTGCCGTGCAGCACGTTCGACACCACGTCCATGCGCGGCACCAGGTTGAACTGTTGAAAGATCATCGCACATTGCGACTGCCAGCGACGGCGGGCCGCGCCGCGCAGGTGGGTCATGTCGTGGCCTTCGACGGTAAAGCTGCCCGAGGTGCTGTCGGTCAGCCGGTTCAGCATCCGCAGCAGGGTGGATTTACCGGCGCCTGACCGCCCGATGATACCGATCATGCACGACCGCTTGACCGACAGCGTGGCATTGTCCACGGCGGTGTTCGCGCCGAACGATTTGGTCAGGTTGGTGATTTCCAGCATGTATGTCCCCAAGGCTTGTTGAGGCGGACGTACTGGGTACAGGATTCAGAAATGTTTCAGATTTGCGAAAGTTATGTGACAGGGGGAGGGGATGAGGCATGACAGCAAAGTCCGCACAAGGGAATTTGCCACAAGATCAACAAACGCTTGGTTTTGATCATCGACCTGAAATGGAAAATGACGCCTTTGAGGTAAGAGGGACCTCAACTCACAGGGCAGCGCCTGATCGCGGGTGGGCGCAGGTAACTTCGTTCATGCCACTTTATCTATCTGCTTTGGCGTGGGGAATCAGAGTTGCAAGACGGTGAGAAAGCGCCCGCCCATGGGGCGGTCGGGCGCTGCCCGGCGGCACTGCGTGCCTTGTTCCGGGCCTTTGTGGGTGAGTTTAGCGTTGCATCGCCGCACCTCGGCCCGTCGATGCGCGGCTTTGCGTTTCAGCCCGCTCCTGCCTGTCACCCCCGCCACGCCAGCAGCCGTTTCTCGATCAACCCGATCACCATGCTCAGCGCTACACCCAGCACCGACAGGATCAGAACCCCCGCAAACAATCGCTCCAGATCGTAAAGCGACCCGGCCTCAAGGATATAGGCGCCGATCCCATATTCCGCGCCCAGCATTTCCGCAGCCACCAGCAGGATAATCGCAATCGCCAGTGAAATCCGCAGACCGGACAGGATACCCGGCATCGCCCCCGGCAACACGATCTTGCGCACGATGGACAGCCACGACAGGCCAAAGCTTTGGCCCATGCGGATCAGCGACCGGTCCACATTGTCCACCGCGCCATAGGTGGCGACGACCGTGGGGGTGAAGGTGCCGAACGCGATCAGCGCGTATTTTGATGTCTCGTCGATGCCGAACCAGATCACGAACAGCGGCAGCAGGGCGATCTTGGGGATCGGAAACAGCGCGGCGACCAGCGGCACCAGCCCCGCGCGCGCATAGGAAAACAGCCCGATCAGGATGCCGACGCCAATGCCCAAAGTGGCCCCCAGCGTGGCCCCAACAGCCAGACGGCTGAGCGAGGGGCCGAGGTGTTTGAAGAGCAGCCCGCTTTGCCACAGCTCGACAAATGTGGCGGCCACGTCCGACGGCTTCGGCAAAGTCAACGCCGAGATCCAGCCCGCCCGCGTGCCCCATTCCACCAACAGGATCAGTACCACGAACACGGCCACACCAACCCCGCGCCGGGCCGAGGGGGCAAAGCCGCCGCCGCGAAAGCGGACTTCGACGGCAGGTTGGGCGGTGTCGGGCGTGGTGGTGTCAGACATTCAAAAGCTCCGCATCGGCTGCGCGGGCTTCGTCGCGCATCAGGGTCCACAGGTGCTTTTGCACCGTTTCCAGTTCGGGGTCGGCATAGCCGCGCTGGTCCAGCGGTTTGTCAATCTCGACCACTTCGCAAATCTGCCCCGGACGGCGCGACAGCACGACGATCTTGTGACCCAGCCGCACCGCTTCGGCCAGGTTGTGGGTGACATAGACGGACGTGAACGGCTGGCGCATCCATAGCGCCACCAGATCATCCATCAGCAGCTCGCGGGTCTGGCTGTCCAGCGCCGACAGCGGCTCGTCCATCAGCATCACGGCGGGGTTCACCGCAAGCGCGCGGGCGATGGCGACGCGCTGTTTCATGCCGCCCGACAACTGCCGTGGCAAGGCCTGTGCAAAATCCGACAGCTTGGTGCGGGCCAGCACATCGCCGATGATCGCATCGGCCGCGCGGCCCCGAATGCCGTGATCTTCCAGCACCAGCGAGATGTTCCCATGCACGCTGCGCCACGGCAGCAGGGCAAAGTCCTGAAATACGTAAGTCAGCGGGTTCAGGCTGTCGGCAGGTGGCGCGCCGACCTGCAACACGCGGCCCTTGTCGGCCCGCTCCAGCCCGCCGATCAGGCGCAGCAGCGTGGACTTGCCACAGCCCGACGGGCCGACCAGACAGACGATCCGCCCCGCCGGAATGTCCAGAGAGATGTCGCGCAACACTTCGGTGTCGCCATAGCTGTGGCTGATCGCGTCCAGGCGGATGTCCATGGGGGCTGTCCTTGGGTAAAGGGATGCGGCGGGCCGGTGCGCCCGCCGCGCGGGGCCGGTCAGGCCTCGTAGGTTTCGACGTAGGATGTGTCGACGAACGTATCCAGCGTGATGCCCGCATCGACCAGACCTTCGGACTGGAACCACTCAAGCTGATCGCGCAGCGAGGCCACGTTCATCTTGGCCCCTTCGTTCAGGCGCATGGTGCCGTTGATGATCGACTTGGACGCCTTTTCGATGGGCTGGTCTTCGTAGACGTATTTGTGGATCAGATCGACCATCTCTTTCTCGCCTTCCGCGCCGCCGGTCTTTTCGATCATCGCAGCGTTATAGTCGGCCACACCTTTTGAGAAACCGTTCAGGAAGGCCTGCGTCTGGTCGCGCTGGTTGTCGGCGTTGTCGGTCGAGGTGAAGACCGTGGTGACCTGATAGTTCGGCAGGTAATCCGAGATGTTGCCGATGATGTGCACCGCACCCGAACCGGCCAGCGGTTTGGCGATATGGGGCACGATCGACCACGCGTCGATCTGGCCCGACTTCAGCGCACCGATGATCGCGCCGACCTTTTGCAAGGGCGTGAACGACATCTCGATGCCCTCGGCCTGTGCCACTTTGGACCCCATGTAGTGGAACGACGATCCGGCGGTGGAAATGCCGAACTTTTTGCCCGCAAGACCCGCAGGCGCGGTCAGCCCCGCCTGAAACGCCGCGTCCGAGGCCAGGATTTTCTGGCCGTCAATGCCCGGCTCTTCGGTCAGACCGCCGCCGATGACCTTGACCGCACCCTTGTCGGCCAGCGAGATCAGGCCGCCCGAGACGGCGGTGACGGCATAGTCCACGTCACCCGAGGCAATGGCCACCGCCATCGGCTGTGCCGCCTGGAAGAACCGCAGTTCGACATCAAGGCCCGCTTCGGCGAAATAGCCGCGTTCGACCGCGACAAAGCTGGCGGAATGCGAGGTGAAGCGCAGCGCGCCCACGACGATTTTCTTGTTCTGCGCGATGGCGGGGGCGGCAAGTCCGGTGGCGGCGGCTGCCCCGATCAGACCCAGTGTCTGGCGGCGGTTGAAGTTGATCATCGTATCCTCCCTGATGTGCATGATCTGTTTGATTGATATTGCAGTGATCCAAAGGGACGGGATTTTCAAGTGTTCAGGGCATATTACCCGCTATGCGGGCGGGGTGGGGGCGGCTATCAGGGGCGGACCCTTGGAGCCGCAGGCAGATTCACATGACCGCCTATCTTGTCCTGTTCGCATCCGCACTGGTGGCGGCGACCATCCTGCCGATGCAATCCGAGGCGGTTCTGGTGGGCCTGCTGGTGGCGGGCAACCAGCCTGTCGTGGCGCTGTTGCTGGTGGCGACGGTGGGCAATGTGCTGGGGTCTGTGATCAACTGGGTTCTGGGGCGCTATCTGTTGCGCTTCAGGGACCGGCGCTGGTTTCCCGCGTCGGACCGGCAACTGGACCGCGCGCAGGGGTGGTATCACCGCTATGGCCGCTGGTCGCTGCTGGGCAGTTGGCTGCCTTTGGTGGGTGATCCGCTGACCGTGGTGGCCGGCGTTATGCGCGAACCGTTCGCCACGTTTCTGGTGCTGGTCACGGTGGCCAAGGGCGCGCGCTATCTGGCGCTGGCGGCGCTGACGCTGGCGTGGGTGTAACCGGCGTGCTTGACTTCAACTTGTGAATATATCATCTCATCATACCAGTTGAGGGTTTGCACAAGAGGATCGAACAGATGGCACATAAACTGGCGTTGATGGGCGCAGGCGGCAAGATGGGCGTGCGCAGTGCGACGAACCTGTTGCAATCGGATTTTGACGTGGCGCATGTCGAGATTTCGGAAGCAGGCCGCGCGCGCCTGAAGGATGCCATCGGCGTCGACTGCGTGCCGGTCGAAGAGGCGCTGAAAGGGGCCGACGTTGTCCTGCTGGCGGTGCCTGATACAGCCATTCGCGCGGTGGCGGCGTCGATCATCGACATGGTGCCAGCGGGCGCGATGGTGGTCTGTCTGGACGCGGCGGGGCCGTTCGCGGGGCATCTGCCCAAGCGGGACGACGTGACCTATTTCGTGACCCACCCGTGCCATCCGCCGATCTACAACGACGAACAGACCGACGCGGGCCGCAAGGATTACTTTGGCGGGATTGCCGCGCAACAGGGCATTGTGAATGCGCTGATGCAGGGGCCGGAAGACCACTATGCCTTGGGCGAAAAAGTGGGCCGCGCGATCTATGCGCCCGTCGCGCGCAGTCACCGTGTGACGGTCGAGCAGATGGCGCTGCTGGAGCCGGGCCTGTCCGAAACCGTCTGCGCGTCGCTGCTGGACGTGATGCGCGAAGCGATGGACGAGGTGGTGCGGCGCGGCGTGCCGAAAGAGGCCGCACGCGATTTCCTGTTGGGGCATATGAACATTCTGGGCGCGGTGATCTTTGACGAGATCGACGGCGTGTTTTCGGATGCCTGCAACAAGGCGATCACATTCGGCAAGCCGATGCTGATGCGCGACGACTGGAAGCGGGTGTTCGAACCCGACGAAATCGCGGCCAGCATCCAGCGCATCACCTGAATGTCAGTCGCGCGGTTGCAATCCGGCAGAGCGGTCAAGGTGCGTGGCCATCAGTGCCACCGCCGCGTCGGCGTCACGTTCGGCGATGGCGGCGACGATCTGGCGGTGTTCGGACAGGGTGGTGTCCTCGTGACCCGACCAGCGCAGCAGGGTGCCGTGGTTGTGGAAAATCCATTTCAGCATGGCATCGGCCAGCGCCGTGATCACCGGATTGCCCGCAATCGCGATGATGCGCGCGTGAAAAGCGATGTCGGCGGCGACGAAATCCTCGGGCACATCACGGGCGGCGGCCTGCATGGCGATCAGGTGGTGCAGGGCGGTCAGGTCGTCGTCGGTCCGTTGCTGGGCTGCGACACGGACCAGACCCAGTTCGAACATGCGCCGCGCGTCTTTCAGGTGGCCCAGATTTTCGGGCGCGATGGACAGCAGCGTTTGCGCCATGCCGTCCAGTTGCGCCAGCGCGCTTTGCGGGGTGATCGCGTTGACGCGGCTGCGTTCGCCGTGGCTGACGGTGATCAGCCCCATGGTGTTCAGGGTCTGCAAGGCCTCGCGCACAACGGGCCGGCCCACGCCGAACCGGTCCATCAGCGCGCGTTCGGATGGCATCGGATCGCCGGGGGCAACGGCCCCTTGGACGATCATGGCGTGCAGACGGTCAAAGACTTCGTCCGAAAGCTTGCGGCGCGGGATCGGATCGGTGGGCGTGGACATGGCGGCTCCGGTGTTCTGGGTGCTCCAACTGGTATGATGAGATAAGCGATGATTGGTCAAGACTTGGATACACCGGTGCTGGCGTGGCTGGGCGATGATTTCACCGGTGCGGCGGCGGTGATGGAGGTGCTGGCCTTTGCCGGACTGCCGACCACGCTGTTCTTGCAGGTGCCCGATGCGGCGCGGCTGGCGCAGTTCTCCGACCTGCGGGGGATCGGCATTGCCAGCATGGCGCGCACGCGGTCGCCTGCGTGGATGGACGCGGAATTGCCTGCGTTATTCGACGCGCTGGACGCCACTGGGGCGGCGCTGGTGCAGTACAAGGTTTGCTCAACACTGGATTCCGCGCCGCATGTGGGCAGCATCGGACGGGCGATGGACATCGGGCAGGCGCGCTTTGGCGGCGCGGTTCCGGTGGTGGTCGCGGCCCCGCAGATGCGGCGGTATCAGGCGTTCGGGCAGTTGTTCGCAGGCACCGATGCGGGGGTGTTCCGGCTGGACCGGCATCCGGTGATGGCGCGCCATCCGGTGACGCCGATGGACGAGGCTGACGTGGCGCGGCACCTGGCGGCGCAGACCGATATGCCGCTGGGCTGTCTGGATCTGGAAGGGTTGCACGATGCGGGCCGCGCCGATGCGGCGCTGGTGGCGGGGCAGGGCGTGACGGTGGACATGATGGGCCCGGCGGACGAGGTCGCGGTGGGGCGGTTGTTGTGGGAAAACCGCGCGGCCAACCGCTTTGTGGTGGGATCGCAGGGGACGGCCTATGCGTTGGTCGCCTATTTTCGGTCGCGCGGGTGGTTGCCTGCGGCGGCACCCGTTTCAGGGTTGGGCCGCGTTGAACGGATGGCGGTGGTCAGCGGATCGGTTTCGCCCACCACGGCGGATCAGATTGCATGGGCCTGTGACAACGGGTTTGCCGGTGTGGCGTTCGATGTGCTGGCGGCCTGTGGCGACGGTTTGCAAGCGGCCGAGGACGCGGCGGTCAGCGCCGGGCTGGCGGCCTTGGACGCAGGGCAGGTGCCGTTGATCTATACGGCACGCGGGCCGGATGATCCGGCGGTTGCAGCCTTGCGTGCGGTGGCGGGGGCGGACCTGCCTGCGGTGAACGACCGCATTGGTGCTGCGCTGGGCCGTGTCTTGCGCGCTTTGATCGAACGGGGCGGGCTGGGCCGTGCCGTGGTGTCGGGCGGCGACACCTCGGGGCATGTGTGCAACGCCCTGGGCATTGACGCGCTGACGGCGGTGGCGCCGACCATTGCAGGGGCCGCGATTTGCCGTGCCCACGCGACGGGGCCGATGGACGGGCTGCATCTGGCGCTGAAGGGCGGGCAGATGGGCAGCCGCGACTATTTTGGATGGGTACGGGACGGAGGCGGCGCGCGATGACACGGTTGCAGGCAACATACGAGATTGAAAGCCCGGTGGGCGTGGCCCGCGCGGCCGAGGTGATCGCAGGGGAGCAGTCGACGGGGACGTTCATCCGGCTGGCCTCGGAAACCGACGACCTTCGCGCGCGCTCTGCCGCACGGGTCGAAGCGGTCGAGGTCACGGGATCATCGGACCATCCGGCCTTGCCCTGCCGGTTGAAGGCGGACCGCTACGAGCAGGGGCGCATCACGCTGAGCTGGCCGGTGGACACCTTTGGTCCGTCCTTGCCCAACATTCTGGCGACGGTGGCGGGCAACCTGTTTGAGCTGGCCGAAGTCTCGGCCATCCGGCTGCTGTCGCTGGACATCCCCGACAGCATCGCCGCCGCCTGTCCGGGGCCGCAGTTCGGGGTGGCGGGCACGCGGGCGCTGATGGGGGTAGCGACGGGGCCGATGATCGGCACCATCGTCAAGCCCAGCGTGGGTCTGAGTGCGGCCGAGACCGCCGCACTGGCCGGTGATCTGGCGCGGGCGGGCATTGATTTCATCAAGGACGACGAATTGCAGGGCAATGGCCCCGCCTGTCCCTTGGAAGACCGCGCGCGGCTGGTGATGCAGGCGCTGGACGATGCCGCGCAAGCGACGGGGCGTAAAGCGATGTATGCGTTCAACATCACCGACGAAATTACCGATATGTGGCGGCATCTTGAGATGCTGGAAGGCTTGGGCGCCACCTGTGCGATGGTGTCGCTGAATTCGATCGGGCTGGCGGGGCTGCGCGCGGTGCGCGACCGCTCGCCTCTGCCGATCCATGCGCATCGCAATGGCTGGGGGCTGTTGTCCCGCTCGCCCCACATCGGGATCGCGTATCCTGCGATGCAAAAGCTGTGGCGGCTGGCGGGGGCGGATCATTTGCATGTGAACGGGCTGGCCAGCAAGTTTACCGAACCCGACGATGTGGTGATCGAGGCCGCACGGGCGGTGCAGGCGCCGGTCTCGGACGGGCACGACCACGGGGCGTTGCCGGTGTTTTCGTCCGGTCAAACCGCGTGGCAGGTGGGGCCAAGTGCCGATGCGCTGGGCAACGATGATTTCCTGATTTGCGCAGGCGGTGGCATCATGAGCCACCCCGCAGGGCCTGCGGCAGGCATCACCAGTTTCCGGCAGGCGGCCGCAGCGCAGGCCGCAGGCGTGGACGTGCGGACCTATGCGGCGGACCATCCCGAACTGGCGGCGGCGCTGGATGCGTTCAAGGGGGCGGTGACGCGCGGCTGACGTTCCGGTGACGCACAGTTGACATGGGCGGGAAATGCCGCGACACGTTGGTATACCATTTTCTCAGGAGTTGCCCGCCATGTCCGCCACCCTTGCCATCGGCCCCTATACCGACGTCGAACGCGATGCCTTTGCCGCCACGCTAAAGCCCGCGTTTGTCGCCACGCCCGACGACCTGAACACGCTGGACGATGCGACCTGTGCTGCGGTCAAGGCGATCGCCTACAAGGGGCATCATGCCTTTGGCGGGGCCGAGATGGGCCGCTTTGCCAACCTGGGTCTGATTGCGAATTACGGCGTCGGCTATGACGCCATCGACGTGGACGCCGCCACCGCACGCGGGATCAAGGTGACGAACACGCCCGATGTGCTGAACGACGATGTGGCCGATCTGGCGATTGCCATGTGGCTGATGCAGGGCCGCGAAATGCGGCAGGCCGAGGTATGGGTGCGCGACGGGTCCTGGGGCGATAAGGGTCCGGTCCGGCTGAACCGCAAGGTCAGCGGCGGCACCGTCGGCATCATGGGGATGGGCCGCATCGGGCGCGACATTGCGGACCGTCTGGCGGCGTTCAAATGCGACATCCACTATCACGCGCGGTCCGAGAAAGAGACCCCCGGCTGGACCTATCACGCCGATCCGGTCGATCTGGCGCGGTCGGTGGATTTCCTGTTCGTCGCACTGGTCGGTGGCCCCGCGACCGAGAAATACGTCTCGAAAGAGGTGATCGCGGCGCTGGGCGACAAGGGTGTGATCATCAACATCTCGCGCGGCAGCACGATTGACGAAGAGGCGATGCTGGACGCGCTGGAAAGCGGCGCGCTGGCCGGGGCCGGGCTGGACGTGTTCGTGGGCGAGCCGGATCTGAACCCGCGCTTCCAGAAGCTGGACAACGTGGTGCTGCAACCGCATCAGGGGTCCGGCACGCACGAGACACGGGCGGCAATGGCCAAGCTGCAACGCGACAACGTGGCGGCGCATCTGGCGGGGCAGGAATTGCTGACGGCGGTGAACTAGAACCCATGCCTCCCCGGGTCAGGTTGAAGCCGGGGGCTCTGCCAGTTTGGCCTGACCTGCACAAACTACGTCCTGAAGCGCAATGGATCAGGGCGGCCCTGCGTGATTAGCCTGAGGTGAACAATGGCGTTTCAGGAGGGTTCGACGATGATTTCATCCGTTTACAAGGCATGGCAGCAGCGACAGTCAGGTGCGTCCGTCAACCTGCCGGTATCGTCGGCAAAGGGCATGACGCGCGCGGGGTTTCTGCGCTTGATGGCAACGGGCGCTGCGGGTGCCGCGCTGGGCGGGGTGGCTTCGGGTGGATTTGCGCAGGCCGCTGGCAACGCTGCACCGGTCACTGATCTGGACGGTGTTTATGACGCTTGGCAAAGCCGCTTTAACGCCGGTGATCTGGACGGGCTGATGGCGCTGTATGATACCGATGTCACCTACATCAATCCCGACGGTGTCGAGATCTCCGGCAGCGCCGACACCCGCACCGATTACGCGGCTCTTCTGGCGCTTAAGCCCAAGATCGACATCGGTGACCGCAAACACGTGGTCTACAAGGACATATCGTTGACCACCAATCATTGGTCGCTGGAACTGACCGATCCCGATGGCAAGCTGGTGAACCTGACCGGCGGGGGCATCGAGGTCGTTCGCAATTTCGCGGGCGCAGGCTGGCTGTTCATCATCGACGACGCCTCGCGCTCGGCAAGCTGAGGTGGTTTTGGCCCTGTCCGGCGATATGTCGGACAGGGCTGGCGCGCTTAAGCGGTGGGCTTATCGTCTTCCAGATAATACCGAATGTTGTCCTCGAAGGACGCATCCGCCTCAAGCCCCAGGCTTTCAGCCTTGTCGGCGTGGATGTCCCAGCGCCAGCCGGACACGATCGCCTGCACCTCGGGCTGCGCCTCCCAGCGGATCAGTTTGGCGGGCGCAGGTCCTGCCACGGCAGTCATCGCCGCAATCACCTGATCTATCGACCAGACCTTGCCCGGCATCTGCATCGCGCGGTTTTCGCCGATGGCGGCACCGTCCAGTTCGGCGGCTTTCACCAGATTGTCAGCGCATTTGCGCGGGCTAAGGTAGTAGTGCAGGAAATCGCCGTCGACGGGACAGATTGCCGTCTGACCGTTCAGCGGTTCGCGCAGGATCGACGACATGAACGACGACGCGGCGCGGTTGGGTTTGCCCGGGCGCACCGAGATGGTCGGCAGGCGGAAGGCGCGCCCGTCGATGAAACTTTTGCGCGAATAGTCATTGATCAGGATCTCGCCCATCGCCTTTTGCCCGCCGTAGGAGGTTTGCGGGTTGGGATAGCTGTGATCGCCCAGCGGGTTCTGCGCCTCGCCGCCATAGACGGCGATGGAGGACGTAAACACCACGACGGGCGCGGTGCCCAGTGTGCGGCAGCGTTCCAGCACGTTGTAGGTGCCAAAAAGGTTGATTTGCATCCCTGCGTCAAAATCCTCTTCGGCGTGGGCCGATACGATGGCGGCCAGCAGGTAGATCACGTCGGTGTCTTTGCTCACGACCTGTGCCACCGACGCCGCATCTGCGATGTCGCAGCGGGTGGTCTCAACGGGGAAAGGTGCATCGACGGGGGCGGGATCGACCACATCGGCCAGTGTCAGGCGGCTGATCGCCGTGCCGCGCAGGGTGCCCTTGGCGGCCAGAGCCTTGGCCAGTTTCTGCCCGACGACACCGCCGCCGCCTATAATCAGAATATTCATCTCTCTCCCTTTTCGTGGTCAGTCGTCTGCGGCAACGCGTTGCCGGGGTTGGGTTCGGGTCATCTCGTGTCGCCCGCGATCAGGGCCAGCGCCACGACGCCCAGCATGGCGGCGGCCATCGCATAGTTGATGCGCCGCTGGGCGGTGTCGGACAGGTTCAAACGGTGCAGGCTGGCCCCGGCCCACAGCCAGCCCAGATGGATCGGTATCCAGAAAGCGTTGACGATCAGCAGCTTGGTCACGGTTTCGAACACCAGGCTGTCGGGGGCATAGGGGAAGCCTGCGAAGAGGGTGGTGTTGACGGCATAGGCCTTGGGGTTGATCGCCTGCAACAGGATGCCCGCACCGATCCCCGGTGCGGTGGCGGCAGCGACAAAAGCGACCTTGCTGCCGGCAAAGGCGATGCGCGCGGCCAGATACAAAAGGTACAGGATCGACGCCCCCATCAGCACCCAGCGCACCACCGGTTCGGCCAGGATCACCGCCGCCAGCCCCGAGATCACGCCAAAGGCCACGATGTTGGTGCCGATGAGCAGCCCCGTCAGATACCGCAGCCCGGCGCGAAACCCATGCCCCGCACCAACGCCGGCAGTGGACAGCACGCCCGGGCCGGGTGTGATCAGCAGGAAGAACACCGCTGCGGCAAACAGGATCATGCGCCGAACACCAGTTGCACCTTCATCGCCTGAGAACGGTCACCGGCAAGGGTGTGGTCGAACGCGGCCAGCGGAACGCGGCGGATCAGCGGGCCGCGCTCGCTTTGTGCGCAGGTCCCGCAAGGACGCGCTGGCAACAGGGCGACCGGATCGCGCCCCTGCACCCCGGGGCCGGGCGTTTCGGCGGGCACCTCGGCCAGCCGCAGGTCGCGGGCGGCGTGGGCGAACAGGGCATGGGGCATCGCGGGCCTTTCGGTGGTTCTTGCAACCGGAGTGGAATGGTATACCATTTCATCAAATGCGGATTCAGGCGGGGTGTCAATGGCACCTGCACGCCTTTTGAGGAGGGGAAATATGGAACTGTTCGATCTGGGCGGGCGCACGGCGCTGGTCACCGGCGCGTCGATGGGCATCGGGGCGGCGCTGGCGCGGGGGCTGGCCGAGGCAGGCGCACGCGTGGTGCTGAATGCGCGCAATGCGGACCGGCTGGAGGACGCGGCGCAAGGGCTGCGGGACGCAGGGCACGCGGTGGACACGCTGGCCTTTGACGTGACGGATGCCGACGCGGTGCGCGCGGCGGTTGACGGCTATGCAGCGCATCGGCCCATCGACATTTTGATCAACAACGCAGGGATGCAGCATCGCGGCCCGCTGGAGGAATTCGAGGTCGAAGCGTTCGACCGGCTGATGCGCACCAACGTCAATTCGGCGTTTTACGTGGGCCAGGCCACGGCGCGGCACATGATCGCCCAAGGCCACGGGCGGATCATCAACATCGCCTCGGTTCAGACGGCGCTGGCCCGTCCGGGCATCGCGCCCTACACCGCGTCCAAGGGCGCGATTGCCAATCTGACCAAAGGCATGGCGACCGACTGGGCGCGACACGGGCTGAACTGCAACGCCATCGCGCCCGGCTATTTCGAAACGCCGCTGAACGCGGCACTGGTGGCCGATCCTGCCTTCACCGAATGGCTGGAAAAACGCACCCCCGCAGGCCGCTGGGGGCGGGTCGACGAGCTGGTGGGGGCGGCGGTGTTCCTGTCGTCGAAAGCGTCCAGTTTCGTGAACGGGCAGACCATTTTCGTCGACGGCGGGATCACCGCCAGTCTTTAGACAAGAGCTTTGGGAGGAGCATCGCATGAGCAAGAGCATTATCGGTTTCATCGGCGTCGGTTTCATGGGGCATGGCATGGCCAAGAACCTGCTGCAAAAGGGCTATCCCTTGTGGGTCAAGGGCAACCGCAACCGCGCGCCGGTGGACGATCTGGTGGGCATGGGCGCGCAAGAGGCGGCGACGGCGCGTGAACTGGCGCAGAATTGCGATGTGATCCATCTGTGCCTGTCCAACTCGGAACAGGTCGAAGCGGTGTTTCGCGGACCCGACGGCATTCTGGCAGGCGCGCGGGCGGGGTTGATCGTGATCGACACCACCACGGCGGACCCGACCTCGACCGCCGTTCTGGCGGATGAACTGGCGCAGGCGGGCGGCACGCTGGTGGACGCACCGCTGGGCCGGACCCCGAAAGAGGCCGAAGCCGGCACGCTGGACGCGATGGTGGGCTGTGATGATGCGACATTCGACCGGATCAGGCCGGTGCTGGAGTGTTGGGCGGGCAACATCACCCACGTCGGCGACAGTGGCGCGGGGCACAAGATGAAGCTGCTGATGAACTTTATCTCGATGGGCTATGCATCGCTTTATGCCGAGGCGACGGTGCTGGGGGCCAGTGTCGGCATTCCGCCCGCCAAGGTGCGCGAGGTCATCGGGTCATCGCGGCTGACCAACGGGTTTTTCGAGACCTTCATGACCTATGCGGTCGACCGCGAAGAGGTGCACAAGTTCACCATCGCGAACGCGGCCAAGGACCTGCGCTATGTCAACGCGATGGCGGATGGTGCGGGGATCATGACGGTGATGGCAGCGGCGGCGAAACAGTATTTCGCCCATGTCGAGGCCAGCGGCAACGGGCAGGATTACGTGCCCAAGATCACCGACCATGTGGCGGCGCTGAACGGGATGGACATGGAAGAAGAGGCGAAGAAGGGGCGGGGGTGAGCGTCTACAAAGGTCGCTTGTGACGTGCCGCTCTGTTTCGGGCTTGTGAGCAGATTTTGCCCGATGTATCCACTTCGGGCGCTTGGCGCAGAAACAGGAAATATAGGTTGAACAACATGTTACTGAGAAATTTGTGCTTTGCCCTTTGTGCCGTCGGACTTGTCGCGTGCGGTACATCAACCGGTCAGGACACGCCCGCAGCCGCCCCGAAAACCCAACCTTTCTCGCCAGAGCTTTACAAGAGCAAAGGCTTTAAAGAGCTCACCTACAAAGCCTCTGGAAAAACCTACACGCTTTTTGCGCAGCAAAAAGCCAAAGGGAATCTCGGGTTGGACAAGGTTCTGACCTATGTGAGCAAGGGCAAGGCCTTTACCGCGACAACCGCTGATGACACCGAAGTTCAGAACATGGTCCGCGATGCTTACAGAGCGTTGAACCTGTGTCCGGAAAACCTGCACCCTGGGCTTGTCAATTTTGGCTATGGCCCGTTCATGGCGGGCGATGTGCCGATGTGGAACATTTACCTTAAATGTACTGACAAGCTGCAAAGCAACGTCTGACCTGGACGGCAACCGCGCCCAAGAGCATATGACCGTAGACCAAGCCGCCGGTTGTCCCGGCGGCTTTTTCGTGGCTACGTGGATCAGTCCGACGCCGGATCGGCAGAATGCGTGCGTGCGAACAGGCGCACGTATGTCAGGGCAGTGGCGCGCGACAGGCAGCGTTCCTTTTGCAGAGCGATCTGCGGGCCATCAAGGTCCGAGGCCGCCTTGGCCAGTGCCTCGATACGGTCGCATTGTACCATGCCGCCGATCACATCGTATTTCGCCTCGATCCGCGCGACGGTGGTGCCGGTGTCATCGGGCAGGGATTGCATACGCTTGCCGATGGCAGCGCCCCATTGCGCGCGGGTTTCGGCAAAGCAGGCGGTGCTGACAGCGGGCGTTTCGGGGGCGTTGTCCATGCAGGCGGCGTCCGACGCCTCGATGCACAGGGCAGGGTCGGTGCCGTCGTTGACGGCGGCAGCCAGGCAGGCCTCGGCCCCGGCCACCTGCGCCGCAAGCGGGTGGCCAAAGGCGGCAAGTGCTGCCGCGCATAGGATAAGTTTCATCGGTGTTGCCTTTGCTGTGCATTCTTCTTGCAAATGGTATACCAAGTTGACAACTTGCGGCAAGCATTGCGCAGAACGGGAGAGAGACCATGCCATCCATTATCATCACCGGTGCCGGCAGCGGCGTGGGACGCGCCACGGCCCGGGCCTTTATCGACGCGGGCTGGGACGTGGGGCTGGTGGGGCGCCGTGTGGCCGCACTGGAGGACACCGCAGGCGACAGCGGTGCGCTGGTGCTGCCCTGTGACGTGACCGACGAAGACGCGGTGGACGCGGCGTTTGGCAAGGCGGCACAACGCTGGGGGCGGCTGGACGCGCTGTTCAACAACGCGGGCGTATCGCTGGGCGGTGCGCCGCTGGATGAGCTGAAGGTCGCGGACATTCGCAACCTGCTGGATGTGAACATCATGGGCGCGTTCATCGCGGCGCGCGCGGCTTTTGGCCTGATGCGCAAACAGGACCCGCAGGGCGGGCGCATCATCAACAACGGATCGGTCAGCGCCTATGTGCCGCGCTGGGGCTCGGCGCCCTATACGGCGTCGAAACATGCGGTGACCGGGCTGACGCGGACCATTTCGCTGGACGGGCGGGCGTTCAACATTGCCTGCGGGCAGATCGACATCGGCAACGCGCTGACCGACATGGCCGCGAAGATGACCAAGGGCGTGCCGCAGGCCGACGGATCGAACGCGATCGAGCCGGTGATGGATGTGGCCAACGTGGCGTCGTCGGTGCTGCATATGGCCAGCCTGCCGCTGGATGCGAATGTGCAGTTCATGACCGTGATGGCGACGGCGATGCCCTACATCGGGCGCGGCTGATCCCAATGGGCCGCCTGTGTCGGCGGCGGCCCCCAATGTGAAATCGAACAAGGAGGTGTCGGATGACACAAGGGACAGTGGCCATTTTCGGGCTTGGCGCGATGGGCGGCGGTATGGCGCGGGCGCTGCTGCGTGCCGGTCTGGTGACGCACGGGTTTGATGTGAACCCTGACGCCGTGGCGCGGTTTCGCGCGGCGGGTGGGGCGGATGGCACGCTGGAAGCGGTGGCCGACACGCTGGACGCGGTTGTGGTGGTCGTGGTGAATGCGGCGCAGACCGAGGACGTGTTGTTCGGGGCCAATGGCATTGCCGACAAGCTGGCGGCAGGGACGGCTGTGGTGGCCTGCGCCACGGTGCCGCCCGCCTTTGCACGCGACATGGCGGCGCGCTGTGCGGCACTGGGGTTGGAATATCTGGACGCGCCGGTGTCGGGCGGGACGATCCGCGCTGCCGACGGAACCTTGTCCATTCTGGCGTCGGGATCTGCGGCGGCCTTTGACCGCGCGCGGCCTGCGCTGGATGCGATGGCGGAAAAGGTGTTCGAGCTGGGCGATCAGGTGGGCGCGGGATCGTCGATGAAGGCGGTGAACCAGATGCTGGTGGGCATCCACATCGCCGCCATGGCCGAGGCGATGACATTCGGCATGACCCAAGGGGTTGATCCCGATCAGTTTCTTGAGGTGATTTCGCAATGTGCCGGCACGTCCTGGGCGCTGGAAAGCCGCGGGCCGCATGTGCGTGACGGGGATTACACGCCGCTGAGCGCGGTGGACATCTGGCCCAAGGATCTGGGGATTGTCATGGACATTGCCAAATCGGCCAAATTCGGCGCGCCGATCACGGCGGCGGCGTTGCAGCAGTGGTTGGCGGCGTCGGGGTCGGGTCTGGGCCGCGAGGATGACGCGGCGGTGGCCAAGGTTTACGCCCGCAACGCCGGGATCACCCTGCCGGGGGACGCATGAGCACGATACTGGGCGCGATTGCCGACGATTTCACCGGGGCCACCGATCTGGCCGGATTGCTGGCGCGCAGCGGGGCGCGGGTGTCCTTGCGCATCGGCGTGCCCGAGGGGCCGGTGCAGGATGCCGCGCCGTTTGAGGTGATCGCGCTGAAGATCCGCACGGTCCCGGTGGCCGAGGCTGTGGCGCAGGCGCGCAGCGCGCAAACGTGGCTGGCGCAGGCGGGGGCAGGGCGGTTTTTCTGGAAATATTGCTCGACCTTTGACAGCACGGCACAGGGCAACATCGGCCCCGTGGCCGAGGCGTTGATGCAGGCAACAGGGGCGCGGCAGACGATCTATTGTCCGGCCTTCCCTGAAAACGGGCGTACGATTTTCATGGGCAACCTGTTCGTGGGGCAGGTGCCGTTGGCCGAAAGCCCGATGAAAGACCACCCGCTGACCCCGATGCGCGACAGCAATCTGATGCGGTTGCTGGCCCCGCAGGTGACGCGGGACGTGGGGCTGGTCGACCGTTTGACGGTGGCGCGCGGGGCGGATGCGCTGCGCGATGCCTTGGCGCTGGCCGCGCCGCATGTGGTGGTGGATGCGGTGGCCGACAGCGATCTGTATGTGATCGCGGAAGCCTGCCGCGATGCGGTTCTGATGACCGGCGGCAGTGCCGTGGCGATGCCCTTGCCCGATCTCTACCGTGCGGCGGGGCTGTTGCAGGATGGCGGCGCGGCGGCTGCGTGGCGTGCGGCGGACGGGCCTGCGCTGGTGCTGTCGGGGTCGTGCTCGGCCATGACACAGGCGCAGGTGGCGCGTTATGCGGCTGCCAACCCCAGCTATCAGTTGGACCCATTGGTGCTGGTGCGCGACGGGGTGCAGCCGGTGTTGGACTGGTTGGCGGCGCAATCGGGCGCGCCGATGGTTTACGCCACGGCGGCCCCCGAGGTGGTGCGGGCGGCGCAGGACAAGCTGGGACGTGACAAGGCCGGTGCCGTGGTCGAGGATGCCTTGGGCCAGATCGCCATTGCCGCACGCGATGCCGACACGCGGCGGTTCGTGGTGGCGGGCGGTGAAAGCGCGGGCGCCGTGACGCAGGCGCTGGGCGTCACGCGGCTGGACATCGGCCCCGAGATTGCCCCCGGCGTGCCGTGGTGTGCGGCGGTCAGTGGCGGGCATGACGTGGCGCTGGCGTTGAAATCGGGGAATTTCGGCACGGAAGATTTCTTTGCCACCGCATTGGGGACACTGGACACATGAGCGCCGAGGCCGACCTGCGCGAGCTGATCTGTACGCTGGCGAAATCGCTATATGATCGGGGGCTTACGGGCGGCTCGTCGGGCAACATCTCGGCGCGCACGGGCGATGGCGGGTTGTTGGTGACGCCCACGGGGTCCAGCTTTGGCCGCCTGGACCCTGCGCGGCTGTCGCTGTTCGACAGCACTGGCGCCCATGTGGGCGGTGACAAGCCGACCAAGGAAATGCCCCTGCATTCCGCGTTCTACGAGACACGCAGCACGGCGGGGGCGGTGGTGCATCTGCATTCGTGCCATGCGGTGGCTTTGTCGATGCTGGACGGCGTGGACCCCGACAATTTCCTGCCGCCGCTGACGCCCTATGCGATCATGAAACTGGGCAAGGTCAAGCTGCTGCCCGTGTTCCTGCCCGGTGATCCGGCAATGGGCGACGCGGTGCGCGGGCTGGCGGGGAAACGGTCGGCGGTGATGCTGGCCAACCACGGGCCGGTGGTGGCGGGTCGCGATGTCGAGGCGGCCTGTTATGCCATCGAGGAACTGGAAGACACCGCGCGGCTGGCGCTGTTGACGCACGGGCTGCCGCGCCGTCCGCTGAGCGATGCGCAGATCAACGATGTCGTCACCCGCTTTGACGTGGATTGGGAGTGAGACCATGAAGACTGTTCGACTGTCTGCCGACGACAATGTCGTCACCGCCACCCAGCCGTTGCAAGTGGGCGACGAGGGGGCGACCATGCTGATCCCGCGCGGCCACAAGATGGCGACGCAGCCGATTGCCAAGGGTGAAGCGGTGCGCAAATACGCCAACCTGATCGGCTATGCCGCCGAAGACATTGCCCAAGGGGCGCATGTGCACACGCACAACCTGGAGTTTCGCGCGGTCGATACCGAATATGAATTTGGCACCAACCTGCGCCCCGTGGCCCCGGCGACCACGCAAGACACGTTTCAGGGCTATCACCGCGCCAGTGGCCGCGTTGGCACGCGCAACTATATCGCGGTGCTGACGTCGGTGAACTGCTCGGCCACCGCCGCGCGCCAGATCGCGGCGCATTTCACGCCGGACAAGCTGGCGGATTATCCCAATGTCGACGGGGTTGTGGCGTTTGTGCATGGCACCGGCTGCGCGATGGGCGGTGATGGCACGGGCTTCGAGGTGTTGCAGCGCACGCTGTGGGGCTATGCGCGCAATCCCAATGTGGGCGGGGTGCTGCTGGCGGGGCTGGGCTGCGAGATGATGCAGATCGACTGGTTGATCGAGGCTTACGGGCTGACGCCGGGACCGCTGTTCCAGACGATGAACATTCAGGAGGTGGGCGGGCTGCGCCGCTGTGTCGAGCTGGGGGTCAGCAAGATCACCGCGATGCTGCCCGAGGTGAACAAGGCGACGCGCGCACCTGCGCCTGCGTCGGAACTTATGGTGGCGCTGCAATGTGGCGGGTCGGACGCGTGGTCCGGCGTAACCGCGAACCCCGCCGTCGGCCATGCCTGCGATCTGCTGGTGGCGCAGGGCGGCACCGGCGTGCTGGCCGAAACGCCCGAGGTTTACGGCGCCGAACACCTGCTGACCGCGCGCGCGCATGACCGCGCCACAGGCGACAAGCTGATCGACCTGATCCACTGGTGGGAGGACTACACAGCCCGCAACCGTGGCTCGATGGACAACAACCCCAGCCCCGGCAACAAGGCGGGCGGGCTGACCACCATCCTTGAAAAATCGCTGGGGGCGGTGGCCAAGGGCGGCACGACACCGTTGATGGGCGTCTATAAATACGCCGAACCCGTCACGGCGCGCGGGTTCACGTTCATGGACAGCCCCGGATACGACCCCGCGTCGGTCACCGGCCAGATTGCCAGCGGCTGCACGTTGGTGTGTTTCACCACCGGTCGCGGCTCGGCCTTTGGCGCGAAACCGTCGCCGTCGATGAAGGTGGCGACCAATTCGGAAATGTACAGTCGCCTACACGAAGACATGGACGTGAACGCAGGCACCATCCTGTCCGAAGGCCGCAGCGTCGAGGAGGTGGGGCGCGAGATTTACCAGATGTGGTTGCGCATGGCCTCGGGCGAGGTCAGCAAATCCGAGGCGCAGGGCCTGGGCGATTATGAATTTGTGCCCTGGCAGATCGGGGCGGTGATGTGATGCGGTTTTCGGCGAACCTGGGCTTTCTGTGGACCGAGTTGTCACTGCCCGATGCGATCCGCGCGGCGAAGTCGGCGGGGTTTCAGGCGGTGGAATGCCACTGGCCTTATGATGTCCCTGCGCAGGATGTGGCGGATGCGCTGCACGAAACGGGCCTGCCGATGCTGGGTCTGAACACAACGCGCGGCGACCCGGGCGAAAACGGGCTGTCGGCGCTGCCCGGTCGCGGCGCAGATGCCCGCGCGGCGGTGGATCAGGCGCTGGCCTATGCCGCGGCCACCGATACGGGGGCCGTGCATGTGATGGCCGGTTTCGCGCAAGGTGCTGCGGCCCATGCGGCCTTTGTCGACACGCTGCGCTATGCTTGTGACAGGTCGGACGGGCGCACGATTTTGATCGAGCCGCTGAACCACTATGACGCGCCGGATTATTTCCTGCGCACGACAACGCAGGCCGAAGCGATCATTGCCGAAGTGGGCGCGCCGAACCTGAAACTGATGTTCGACTGCTACCACGTGCAACTGATGGAAGGCGACGTGACCCACCGGCTGGAACGGCTGCTGCCGCTGATTGGGCATGTGCAGGTGGCATCGGTCCCTGATCGCGGCGCGCCGGACCATGGAGAGTTGCATTACGGTCATGTGTGGGACGTGCTGGCGCGGCTGGGCTGGGATGCGCCCGTGGGGGCCGAGTACAAGCCGAACGGGCCGACAGAGCCGACACTGGGCTGGATGTGATGGCGGCTAAGGCGCGCTTGTAGACGCCATGTCGTCTGCAAGCACACAGCCTGACCCCCGAAAGCGCCTGCGTCGGGCAACCTTTGACCAAGCAGGCAGGCCGCCACCCTGCACGGGCCGCGGCCAACTGATCACTGACCGATCTGCGCCAGCAAGTCGGGGTTGGTCACCAGATTGCGCACCCCGTGTGCGTGGTCTTCGTCGAACGCGTTGTGCCCCAGCCATTTGTCGACCGAGTTGATGTCGACGCGGGCCACCTTGGGATGCACGCTCCACGTCACCTCGAAGGGCGATCCGGTCTCGTTATAGCCCGGTCCCGTGGTCGAGCCTGCGTAGACCACTGGCGTGCCGGTGTCGGTGGGGATGTTGGGGGCCTGATACAGCCCGTTCACGGTTTCAACGTCGGCCAGTTTGGTGAAATCCAGCGCGCTCGGATCGTTCACCAGAACGAACACCTGTGCCTCGACGCGCAGTTGCGGGTTGCTGATCGCATCGCTTAGACAGGTGCCAAGGGTCGGGCCCGGCTTGGCCTGCGCGGTGGAATAGACAAAATGCGCCTCGATGGTGTCGCCGGGTTTCAGCGCGCCGTGTTCGGTTTTGCCCACGGGATGGTCCAGCGGTTTCAGCTCGGCCTTGGTCAGCTTGCCATCGTATTGATAGCCGGTGTCATAGCCGTGCCCGTCGCCGTTGCCCGCATAGTGGGTAAATTCGCCGCCGCGGTGTTCGGCGTTTTCGTGAAAGTGGATGTCGCACAGGTTCATCTGGGTATAGGCCGGTGCCGTGCCAAAGGCGCGGTGGTTGCTGCCCGCTGCCACGTCAATGTCGCGCGGCGCCTGCGGGCCAAAGCCTGCACCGTTGGTGTTCCTGGCCAATGCAGCGCGTTGCTGGGCGATGATGTCGTCGGACACGGCGGCGTGTACAGCGCCGGCTGCCATTGCAAAGCTGTTCAATGCAAGCAGCGCGGCAGTGGCTGTGGCCAACACCGGGAGGGTTCTTTTGATCATGATGATTTCCAATACTTTTTACGGTGATGCAGTTCCGTGGAAGGTAGGGGCGGTTGTGAATGAACCCCAGGGACTGCATCTTTCTCAAATCAGCGCCTCGCAGATCAGAATGTAAATTCACGCTACCGTGGGTTGGGATTTCTTTCATAACCTTCTGTGAAATAGCAATAATTTGTCTACCCTCAGGGGCGTTACGGGAAATTGTGTGATCAAGTCGTGAACACGACTCGGATTTGGTCGCGTAGTCTGACGCCGCACTGCGTGGCCCGACAGTGGCCTGTGATTGACGCTTGACGCCCGCGCCTGCCGCCGCCCCTAATGGGGCCATGGACATGTTGAACAACACCCCGCGCCGCCCTGTTGACTTACCTTTGGATGTGCCCGCTCCGTCGGTCGATGCCGCGCGGGCGGCGCTGCTGGTGGCGCAATGCCCTGTGGCGGGGGCGACGCCGCTGGTCGATGCGCCTGAACTGGCCGCAATAGCGGGCGTTGGCAGCCTGCATATCAAGGACGAGCGGAACCGCATGGGGCTGGGCAGTTTCAAGGCGCTGGGGGCCGCTTATGTGATTGCCTGTGACGCAAGCGACTGCACCGCCAAGGGGCGCACCTACGTGACCGCCAGTGCGGGCAACCACGGGATGAGCGTGGCCGCCGGTGCGGCGGCCTTTGGCGCGCGGGCGGTGGTCTATATTGCGGAAACGGTGCCCGAGGCTTTTGCCGCGCGATTGCGTGACATCGGGGCAGAGGTGCGGCGCGAGGGTGCGATTTACGAGGACAGCATGGC
Source organism: uncultured Pseudosulfitobacter sp. (assembly GCF_963976325.1). Lineage (NCBI taxonomy): Bacteria > Pseudomonadati > Pseudomonadota > Alphaproteobacteria > Rhodobacterales > Roseobacteraceae > Pseudosulfitobacter > uncultured Pseudosulfitobacter sp. The sequence continues at coordinate 17,740 of NZ_CAXBJW010000005.1, read as the reverse complement.
CGCCGCCATGGCTGCGGCGGAGGCCGAAGGGTTTGCGCTGTTGTCCGACAGTTCCTGGGACGGCTATTACGACCGCCCGCACCGGCTGATGGAAGGGTATCTTGTGCTGATGGACGAGGCGATCCGCCAGATGCCGCAGCCACCGACGCATCTGTTCTTGCAGGCCGGTGTCGGCGGGCTGGCGGGGGCCTGTGCCGCGTTGGCGCGCAAGGCCTGGGGCGAGGCGGTGCAGATCGTCGTGGTGGAACCCGACGCCGCGCCCGCGTTGCACGCGTCGGTGACCGCAGGCAGGGCGGTGACGACCCAAGGGCCGGTGTCCGCCATGGGGCGGCTGGACTGCAAGGAACCGTCCCTGATCGCGTTGAAAGGGCTGGCGCGGGATGCGGATGTGTTCCTGTTGATCTCCGAGGGCGAAGGCGCGGCAGGGGCGGCGGCTTGCGCGCAGCACGGGGTGCCGTCCACACCGTCGGGGGCTGCGGGCGTCTCGGGGTTGATCACCGCCGCGCAGGCGCTGAACCTGGGACCGGACAGCCGCGTTTTGTGTATCCTCAGCGAAGGGCCTGAATAACCGATGACCGATTTCGCCCCCGATTTTGCCCGCGAAGAATACCGCACCCGCCTGCACCGTGCCCAAACGATGATGGACCGCGCCGGGCTTGCGGCCCTGCTGCTGACAACCGAACCCGAGGTGCGCTATTTCACCGGCTTTCTGACCCGTTTCTGGGAAAGCCCCGCGCGCCCCTGGTTCCTGATTGTGCCTGCCAGCGGCGATCCGGTGGCGGTGATCCCGTCCATCGGCGCGCATCTGATGGGGCAAAGCTGGATCACCGACATCCGCACCTGGCGCAGCCCGCAGCCCGACGATGACGGCATCAGCCTGCTGCGCGATGCGCTGGCCGAGGTGGGCGGCCCCGTCGGTGTGCCCAGCGGTGCGGAGACGCACCTGCGGATGCCGCTGGACACATGGGCTGCGCTGCAAACCGCCGCTGCTTTCCGCGATGATGCGGGGATCATGCACCGCCTGCGGCTGATCAAATCGGATGCCGAGATCGACCGCATCGCCACCATCTGCCAGATCGCCAATACCGCGTTCGACCGTGTGCCCGAAGTGATCGGCGCGGGCCTGCCCCTGTCCGAAGTGTTCCGCCGCTTTCAGATCTTGTTGCTGACCGAAGGGGCCGATTGGGTGCCCTATCTGGCGGGGGCTGCGGGACAGGGCGGGTACGGCGACGTGATCTCGCCCGCGACGGATGTGCCGCTGATGGACGGCGATGTGCTGATGCTGGACACAGGCGCGGTCAAGGCCGGGTATTACTGCGACTTCGACCGCAACTTTGCGGTGGGCGACGTGGACCAAGCGGCGCACGATGCCCACGCGCGGCTGATCGAGGCGACCGAAGTGGGGTTCGAAGCCGCCCAGCCCGGCGCCACGGCCGCCGACCTGTTTCACGCCATGGACCGTGTGGTGACAGGCGGCGCGGGCGGATCGGACGCGGGCCGCTTGGGACACGGGTTGGGGATGCAGTTGACGGAATGGCCGTCGCTTATGCCCGCCGATCACACGGTGCTGGAACCAGGCATGGTGCTGACGCTGGAGCCGGGGATTGAACTGGCGCCGGGGCGGATGCTGGTGCACGAGGAAAACATCGTGATCACCGCAGAGGGGCCGCAGTGGCTGAGCATTCCCAGCGATGAACATATGGTCCAGTTGTGAGCATCTATCCCTACCACAGCGTTGCGGCGGCGCCGTCGCTGGGGCTGGTGGTGTTGCAGGTGGACGAGACGATCGAAGCCGACATGCGCCAGCTATTGGGCGATGCGCAGGTCTATGTCAGCCGCGTGCCCAGCGGGGCGCAGGTGACGCGCGAAACATTGGCCGAGATGGCCGCACATCTGGGCAGGTCGGCGGCGTTGCTGCCCCCTGCGGCGGATCTGGCGGTGGTGGCCTATGGCTGCACGTCGGGGGCGGCGCAAATCGGCCCCGAACAGGTGGCGCGGCTGGTGCGGCAGGGCAGGCAGGTCGCGGCGGTAACCGAACCTGTCACGGCGCTGGTCGCGGCCTGCGCGCATCTGGGGCTGCGGCGGCTGGCGCTGTTGTCGCCTTATGTCGCGGCTGTGTCGGACCATTTGCGCACCGTGCTGGGGGCGCAGGGCATCGACACGCCGGTGTTCGGCACCTTTGCCGAGGCGGAAGAGGCCAAGGTCGCGCGGATCGCGCCGGATGCGATCATCGACGCGGCGAAAGACCTGTGTGCCGACGCGGATGTGGACGGGGTGTTTCTGTCGTGCACCAACCTGCGGACATTGCCGGTGATCGACAGGCTGGAGGCCGCAGTTGGCCTGCCTGTCCTGTCGTCAAATCTGGTGCTGGCCTGGCATATGGCGCAATTGGCCGCGGTGCCACTGACGGGACCGGGCCGGTTGCTGAAGCCTTAAGCCCAGGTGCCGTTGACCATGATCTCGCGCGCGATGTCAGCGCGGTTCATGTTGCGGTCAGCCAGTTCGGCATCGCTTAGCGCGTGCAGGGCCATCGCTTGATCGGCCATGGTGGGCACGTCGTTGCGGGAATTAAGTTTCGCGATCAGTTTGGACATTGTCGTCTCTCCTATGCTTGGACGTAACATAGGCATGATGCTGCGATGCAGCAATGCGGACTGCGGAATTGCCGCATTGCAGCGGACGCATGGCTGGCTCAAGCCCTTGAAAAACGCGCCGTTACGTCACGCAGCCCGGTTCACACCGCTTTGGGGGCTGGAAATCGCCTGCGTCCCGCGCAAGGATCGCGCCAACGCCGAGCGGAGGAGGCCCCATGCTAGAAATCATCCCGAACATGCCCGAAAACATGCCCACCGAGACAGTCGTCGCGGCGGTGCGCCGTGTGGCGCGGATCAACCCCGACCGCGACGCGGTGGTCTGCGATGGCACACGGCTAAGCTGGGCGGAGTTCGACCTAGCCATCAATCAGGCGGCCAACATGCTGATCGCGCGCGGGGTCACGCGCGGTGACCGTGTGGCGGTGCTTTCGCCGAACTCGATCGCCTATGCGGTGCTGTTCATGGGCATCTTGCGGGCAGGGGGCTGTGTGGTGCCGTTGTCGACGATGGCGTCGTCGGATGCGCTGGAGAAAATGGTAAAGGACTGCGGTGCGCGGGTGTTCTGTCTGGCCGAAGCCTACCGTGATCTGGTGCCATTCGTGGATGCGATGGACATCACCCGCATCGCGCTGGACTTTGACGCCGACGAGTTCGAAAGCTACGCGGCGGCGATGCAGGCTGCCGACACCACCGACCCGATGGTGCCGGTCGAGATGGATGACGGGTTCAACCTGATCTATTCGTCAGGCACCACCGGCACGCCCAAGGGCATCTTTCACACCCATTTCCTGCGCGCCGCGCAGATGGACCGTGTCACCGCCAACGGCTATGACGATTCCGCGCGCACGCTGATTTCCACGCCGCTGTATTCCAACACCACCATCGTGGCCTTTCTGCCGACGCTTGTGGGCGGATCGACCGTGATCCTGATGTCGAAATTCGACGCCGGGGGGTGGCTGGCGCTGGCCGAGGCCGAAGCCGCCACGCACACGATGCTGGTGCCGGTGCAGTACAAGCGCATTGTCGAACTGCCTGCTTTTGCAGATTATAACCTCAGCGCTATGCGGCTGAAACTTTCCACTTCCGCCCCGCTGCGGGCGGATGTGAAGCAGAAAGTGCTGGCGCAGATGCCGGGCAAGCTGGTGGAATATTACGGTCTGACCGAAGGCGGCGGCGTGAGCGTTCTGATTGCCGACGAGAACCCGACCAAGCTTCATACCGTGGGCAAACCCGCACCCAATTGCGACATCCGCCTGATCGGGCCGGACGGGACCGAGGTCGCTCCCGGCGAAGTGGGCGAGATTTGCGGGCGGTCTGCGACGATGATGGCAGGGTACTATGGCCGCGATGACCTGACCGAGGAAACGTTGTGGCGCAATGCGGAGGGCCAGGTTTATTTCCGCTCGGGCGATATGGGGTCGTTTGACGACGACGGATTTCTGGTGCTGTCGGACCGCAAGAAGGACATGATTATTTCGGGCGGGCTGAACATCTATGCCAACGACTTGGAGTTGATCCTGCTGGCGGATGCGGATGTGACGGATGCCGCCGTGATCGGCGTGCCGTCCGAACAATGGGGCGAGACGCCCTTGGGGCTGGTGGTGCTGCGCGAGGGGGCTGAGACCACGGGCGACGAGATCCGCGCGCGGGCGAACGAGAAGCTGGGCAAGAGCCACCGTTTGAGTGCAGTCGAAGTGCGCGAGGTGCTGCCGCGCAGTTCAATCGGGAAGATTTTGAAAAAGGACCTGCGGGCGGCGTATTGGCCGTGACGTAGCCAAATAGGGCAGCGCCCGACCGTCGCACCAAAGGTGCGCCGATAATATTAGGCACGCCTTCGGCGTGACGGGCGGTCGGGCGCTGCCTCTCACACATTGCAAAGCAATGTGTTGCCGGCAGGTGTTCGCTTTGCGAACACCGAGAGGCCGGCGGTGCTACGCACCTTGACTCCGGGCTTTGGCGCTTAGGGCTTAACCAAGCCCACCCACCTTCTTCAACGCGGCCACCACTGCCGCCACGCCTTCGCGCTGGCGCAGCGATGTGAACAAGAACGGCCGCCCCGCGCGCATCCGCGTGGCGTCACGTTCCATCACGTCCAGCGACGCACCCACATAGGGCGCAAGGTCGGTCTTGTTGATGATCAGGATGTCGGATTTGGTGATCGCAGGTCCGCCCTTGCGCGGGATTTCCTCGCCTGCGGCCACGTCGATCACATATAGCGTCACATCCGCCAGCTCGGGGCTGAAGGTGGCAGACAGATTGTCACCGCCGCTTTCGATCAGCAGCACTTCGATCTCGGGGTGGCGTTTCACCATCTGGTCGACAGCGGCCAGATTGATCGACGCATCCTCGCGGATCGCGGTGTGGGGGCAGCCACCGGTCTCGACCCCGATGATCCGGTCCTGCGGCAGCACTTGCAGGCGCATCAGCGCCTCGGCGTCTTCCTGCGTGTAGATGTCATTGGTGATCACACCGACCGAATGGCTGTCACGCAACGCCTCGCACAGGGCGGCGGTCAGCGTGGTTTTGCCAGCGCCCACGGGGCCGCCGATGCCCACGCGCAGGGGGCCGTTCATCTGGGTCATGTGCGGAAAATCCTTGAATATTGGGTTTCGTGTTTCATCGACGCGATGTCGGTGGCAAAGGCCGTGGCGGTCAGATCGTCAAGGCTGGCGGCACAGGCGCGGGTGGCCACGTCCTGCGCCACGGGGGTCAGGGCGCGGATGATCGCCTGTCCGTCGCTTTGACCCAAGGGCACCAGCCGCATGGCGGCCCCCGCCAGACTGCTGGTCAGACCGTGCAGGTACATCTTGGCCGTCAGTTCCAGCGGCAGGTCGGCGGCGCGCGCCGCTTCACCGACAGCCACGGGATAGGTGCGCGGCGTGGCGGTGGTGCCGTTCAGGTTGGCCACCGCAGCAGCAAAGGCCGCCCCTTGCAGATCGGTCTCGCGCAGCCGTTCGGCCGAGGCGGCAAAGGCACGGGCGGTGGCATCTACCGCTGCAACATCCGTCGCGCGATAGCTGGCGGCGATGAACAGGCAATCGTTCCAGCCCGCACCATGTCGCAGCACCGTGTCGATCCAGTCCTGTGTTTGGGCCGCGTCCGTCACGTCGCCCGCCTGCACCGCCCATTCCAGCCCGTGCGAATAGGCAAAGGCCCCGACCGGAAACGACGGCGAGAACCATTGCGCCAGCGTCAGGACCGCGTCGTCAATGGGCATGGCTGTGGGTGCGTCCGTGACCGTAAGCCCCGCCTTCGGGGGTAAAGGGTTCGTTCACCTCGCGCACCACCGCGCCGATCTTGGCCAGCATGTCGCGGATCACGTGGTCGGGCTGGATCAGCAGGCGGCGGTCTTCGATCTGGCAGGGGGTGTGACGGTTGCCGATGTGCCAGGCGATGCGCGGCATGTCGGGGCCGGTGATCTCAAGCAGATCCTGTGCGGCGGCCTGAACCAGCACCTCGCGCCCGTCGGCCAGCACCAAGACCCCGCCGTGATCCAGCGATGTGGTCTGCGGCAGGTCGATCAGGATCGGCTGCCCGTCGTCGGTTTCCAGCATCTTGCGGCGCAAAAATCGCGTGTCGTAGTCCAGCGTGATCTGCGCGAAGGGCGTCGTGTGGCTGTGGTCGTGATAGGTGCGGGCGGTCAGGGTGTGCATGGTCAAACCTTCAGAACATGAAATAGCGTTGCGCCATCGGCAGAACCTCGGCGGGTTCGCAGGTCAGCAGCTCGCCGTCGGCGCGCACTTCGTAGGTTTCGGGGTTCACCTCGATGTGCGGAAGGGCGGTGTTCAGCTTCAGGTCCGACTTGCCGATGTTGCGGGTGTCCCTGACGGCGACGGTCTGCTTGGCCAGCCCCAGCGTGCCGCGAATGTCGGCGTCCTGTGCGGCGGCACTGACGAAGGTGATCGACGAATGTTCGACCGACCGGCCAAATGCCCCGAACATGGGCCGCGAATAGACCGGCTGCGGGGTGGGGATGGACGCGTTGGGATCGCCCATCTGCGCCATGACGATGGTGCCCGACATCAGCACCATTTCCGGCTTTACCCCAAAGAACGCCGGGTTCCACAGCACCAGATCGGCGCGCTTGCCCTCTTCGATGCTGCCGATCTCGCGGCTGATGCCGTGGGCGATGGCGGGGTTGATGGTGTATTTGGCGATATAGCGGCGCACGCGGAAATTGTCGTTGTCGCCGGTTTCCTCGGCCAGCCGCCCGCGCTGTTTCTTCATCTTGTCAGCGGTCTGCCATGTGCGGATCAGCACCTCGCCGATGCGGCCCATCGCCTGACTGTCGCTGGCGATGATCGAAAACGCGCCCATGTCGTGCAGGATATCCTCGGCGGCGATGGTCTCGCGGCGGATGCGGCTTTCGGCAAAGGCGACGTCCTCGGGGATGGATTTGTCGAGGTGGTGACAGACCATCAGCATGTCCAGATGCTCTTCCAACGTGTTGACCGTAAAGGGGCGCGTGGGGTTTGTGGACGACGGCAGGACGTGTTCCTCGCCGCAGATCTTGATGATGTCCGGGGCGTGCCCGCCGCCTGCACCTTCGGTGTGAAAGGCGTGAATGGTGCGCCCCTTCATGGCCGCCACGGTGTTTTCGACAAAGCCGCTTTCGTTCAGCGTGTCGGTGTGGATCATCACCTGCACGTCCATGTCGTCGGCCACCGACAGGCAGCAGTCGATGGCGGCGGGGGTGGTGCCCCAGTCCTCGTGCAGTTTCATCGCGCAGGCACCGGCATTGATCATCTCGACCAGTGCAGCGGGCTGGCTGGCGTTGCCCTTGCCCGACAGGCCGATGTTCATGGGGATGCTGTCAAAGGCCTGCAACATCCGCCCGATGTGCCAGGGCCCCGGCGTGCAGGTGGTGGCCAGCGTGCCATGCGCGGGGCCGGTGCCGCCGCCCAGACAGGTGGTCACGCCCGAATGCAACGCGTCCTCCATCTGTTGCGGGCAGATAAAGTGGATGTGGCTGTCGAACCCGCCTGCGGTCAGGATGCGGCCCTCGCCCGCGATGATCTCGGTGCCGGGGCCGATGATGATGTCGACGCCCGGCTGTGTGTCGGGGTTGCCCGCCTTGCCGATCTTGTGAATGCGACCGTCGCGCAGGCCCACGTCGGCCTTGTAGATGCCGGTGTGGTCCACGATCAGCGCGTTGGTGATAACCGTATCAACCGCCCCTTGGGCGCGTGTCACCTGTGACTGGCCCATGCCGTCGCGGATCACCTTGCCGCCGCCGAATTTGACCTCTTCACCATAGGTGGTCAGGTCACGCTCGACCTCGATGATCAGGTCGGTGTCCGCCAGACGCATCCGGTCGCCGGTGGTGGGGCCGAACATGGCGGCGTAATCGGCGCGGGCAATGGGCTTGGGCATGGGTCTGTGTCCTTTGGTGGGCGTCAGCGTTTCTTGGAGCCGGGCAGGGCGGGGCCGCGTTTGCCCAGACGGCGGGCGTTGGCGCGGGTCTTGCGGCGCAGCGGTTTCACGGCGGCATTCATCACCTCGTCCGGGCGCTTGCCGCGCATGGTGGCCATCGACGCGGCGGTGGCGCTGTCCAGGAACGCCGAGGATTTCTCCGACACCATCCGGTCGTTTTCGGACTTGGTGACCGACCACAGGCCCGCCATCCCCATCATCCGCATCGTCATGACGCTGGCGGTTTCCACCATCAGCATCGACATATTCATCCATGCACCCATCATATCGGCAGGGGTGGCAGAGCGTGGCAGTTTCGTGACCATCAAAGGTCTCCCATGATCTGTTGGTTGAACCCGAACACCCGCCGCGCCCCGCCATAGGGGATCAGCGAGACTTCGCGCCGTTGACCGGGTTCAAAGCGCACGGCAGTCCCGGACGCGATGTCCAGACGCATCCCCCGTGCGGCGTCGCGGTCAAAGTCCAACGCAGCGTTTGTTTCAGCAAAATGATAGTGCGAGCCGAGCTGAACAGGGCGGTCACCGGTGTTGGCAACCATCAGCGTGATGGCCGTGGCGCCATCATTCAAGATGATGTCGCCGGTGCCCGGTATCAACTCGCCGGGGATCATTTGCGGGATTTCCGCGCGCTGCGTGCGCGGATTGTCGCGCGGGTGGCGGTCAGGGCCACGGCCACCACGATGGCCGCCATGCCCAGCAGAACCGGCAGCCATGCCGCCCCGTCGGTGACGTGGGGGTGCAGGTGCAGGCCCGCATCGGTGTGTGCGGCCACGGGGGCGGCAAGAAGGGCAAGGCCAAGGGCAGTTGTCACGGATTTCATCAAGTCAGGCTCCTGTTAGCGGATAGGGTTGTGGACGGTCACCAGCTTGGTGCCGTCGGGAAAGGTGGCCTCGACCTGCACGTCGTGGATCATTTCGGCGATCCCCTCCATGCATTGATCGCGGGTGATGATCTGCGCGCCTGCTTCCATCAGGTCGGCCACGCTGCGCCCGTCGCGTGCGCCTTCGACCACCGCATCGGTGATCAGAGCGATGGCTTCGGGATGGTTCAGCTTTACGCCACGCTCCAGCCGTTTGCGGGCGACCACGGCGGCCATCGCAATCAGCAGTTTGTCTTTTTCGCGGGGGGTCAGGTTCATGTCAGATCATCCAGGTTCTTGGCAGGGGTCCACCCTTGAGGCGGATAAGAACGGGCAGCAGGCTGCGCCGCAACTCGAAACTGTCGATGGCCAGAAATCTGGCTACCAGCATGTCGTCACCGATCAGGCTGGCTCCTGCGGTATCGGGCAGCATGGCGCGCACGGGCGCGAGCTGTCCGGCGGCGTCAGGGGCGATGTAGACCATGGCCGCCATCGCGCCCGCGCCCTGTGCCACATGGGGTTTGGCCAGATGCGCGGTGGCATCCCCCGACAGCACGATCGCGTCGTGATACAGCGGCACGCCGTTGCGGTTGATCATGATGCGGTCGCGCAGATGCAGGCTGTGCAGCCGTTCGCCCATGGCCGCGCGGCCAAAGACCAGCGGCTCGACCATCAGCAATTGCGCATCCGCGGCCATGTCGATCTGCAAACGGCGGTCCAGGGCGGCACCGTCGAACAGGATCGTTTCCTGCGGCAGCCAGTCGATGCGCGCCTGTGGTCCGACGGTCAGGGTGTTGCGCAACTGGCCCACTTCGCCGGTCTGCGCGCGGTAGGCGCGTTCGCAGGCCTGGGTGGTCAGGCACAGGGTTGTGCCCGCTTCGGCGGTGGCGGTCACGCTATATTGGTCGCCGCCGGTCACCCCGCCCGCAGTGTTCAGCACCACGGCGTCCAGGGCTGTGCCGCTGCCGCGCGGAAACAGGCATTTTGACGATCCGGCCTGATGCAACTGGCCCAGCACCGACCGCCCGCGCGCCAGCTTGGACGACACCACCATGCGCCCGCGCGCGCGGGGTTGTTGCGGATGTCGCACCGTTGCCGGTGGTATGACCATATGATGCGTGATCTGCGTGCCCCCCCAAAGGCGAAAAACTGCGGTGCTCTAGTCATTGGGCGAGTCACCCCCGCCGCGCCCAATGACTAGAGCACCCAGGGCGCAGATTGCCCATCCATTCAGCGCGCTTCTGGTTTTTATCGCACAAAAAGTGACCACGTTCCGGCGGGTCGCCTTAAAATTGTGCAAGTTCCCGCGATCAAAGATGCTGCACCTGCATCCTCGTTTGCCATTCACAATCACTTGAACTGACGCTGAGACGACCTGATTGCACGAGACAAGTGCCAACGGGGGGGTGTGTGGCGACCTTGCGATTTCGACCTCGAGGGGCCGCCACACGATATTGCAACGCTAACGTTGCAGGACCAGCTTAGGGGACTGTCTGTGCGGCGCAAGCCGTAGCTGTCTGGCTGGCCTGCTTTGGAGACAGATATGACATTTTTCAAATCCATGCTGACCGGCACGCTTGCGGCGGCCACGCTTGGCTCGGCTGCTCTGGCGGCGGATGACACCATCAAGGTCGGTGTGCTGCATTCGCTGTCCGGTACGATGGCCATTTCCGAAACCACGCTGAAAGACACCATGCTGATGCTGATCGAACAGCAAAACGCCAAGGGTGGCTTGCTGGGCAAACAGCTAGAGGCCGTGGTGGTCGATCCCGCATCCGACTGGCCGCTGTTCGCGGAAAAAGCACGCGAATTGCTGACCGTGCACAACGTCGATGTGATCTATGGCAACTGGACATCCGTCAGCCGAAAATCCGTGCTGCCGGTCATCGAAGAGCTGAACGGCCTGTTGTTCTATCCGGTCCAATACGAGGGCGAAGAGTCATCGAAAAACGTGTTCTACACCGGTGCGGCCCCGAACCAACAGGCGATCCCGGCGACCGATTATTTCCTGGACGAACTGGGTATCGAGAAATTCGCGCTGCTGGGCACCGACTATGTCTATCCGCGCACGACCAACAACATCCTTGAAAGCTATCTCAAGGGTAAGGGCATTGCTGCCGAAGACATCTTTGTGAACTACACACCGTTCGGGCACTCGGACTGGTCCAAGATCGTGGCCGACGTGGTCGCACTTGGCGCGGACGGCAAGAAAGTCGGCGTGATCTCGACGATCAACGGCGACGCAAACATCGGTTTCTACAAGGAACTGGCGGCGGCCGGCATTTCGGCGGATGACATTCCTGTCGTCGCCTTCTCGGTCGGCGAGGAAGAACTGTCGGGGTTGGACACGTCTAACCTGGTTGGCCACCTGGCTGCGTGGAACTATTTCATGTCCGCCGACACGCCGGAAAACGCTGAATTCATCAAGACTTGGCACGCATTTATCGGTGACGACAAGCGTGTGACCAACGACCCGATGGAGGCCCACTATATCGGCTTCAACATGTGGGTCGCAGCGGTCGAGGCGGCAGGCACCACCGATGTGGACGCTGTGCGCGCCGAAATGTACGGGCAGGAATTCCCGAACCTGACCGGCGGCACCGCCGTGATGGGCGTGAACCACCACCTGTCCAAACCCGTCCTGATCGGTGAAATCCAGGCCGACGGCCAGTTTGACATCATCTCGGAAACCGATCCGGTTCCGGGCGACGCATGGACCGACTTCCTGCCCGAATCCGCCGTGCTGGAATCGGATTGGAAAGATCTGGGCTGCGGTATGTACAACACCGAAACCAAGACCTGCGTTCAGATCCTGTCGAACTACTAAGCTTGACCTGAGAGGGCGCGCATCCCGCGCCCTCTCTGACCCAATGCGGATTTCATTCACATGACCAGACTTATTGCCGCCACGCTGGCCCTGTTGCTGACCTGCGTCAGTGCCTTTGCACAGGACACGACGGGCCCCATCCAGCAGGTGCTGCAAGAGCACCGCGACACGATCCTGAAAAGCTCGCGCACCACCATTGGTCCGGCCATCGACGCGGTGGCCGACAGCGGGCTGCCGCAGGCGCAGGCGGTGCTCGAGGCATGGTCGGACAAGGATATGTGGCTGCGCGAGGCCGACGGTCTGTTCTTTCGCGCCAAGAAGGCCGAGGGCGGCTATGCGCTGACCGATTTCGACACCGGCGAGGTGGTTGGCGTGTTTGAAAAGGACGCGCTGGACCAGATCAAGCCCAACAGCGGCATCCGCGCGCTGATCGGCACGGCGCTGGTGCAGTTCCAACTGAAAGATCCCGATCCCAAGCGCCGTCAGGACGCGCTGACTTCGATTTCCCGTGACCCTGACCAGGCACTGCTGAAACCGCTGCGCAATTCGATCGACATGGAGACCGACGCGACCCTGAAGGCGCAAAAGCTGCGGCTGGAGCGGCTGCTGACCATCGGCTACGACGCCGACCCCGATGCGCGGGTACAGGCGATGGCCGATATGTCGGGCGACTTGGGCGTAGACGTGCGCGCCACGCTGAACCCGCTGGTCGCCACCCGCCGCGCCGTTGTGCAGGGCGATGTGCCCGCGGGCACCAATGTGGCGGCGATCCTGAAACCGGGGTCCGACGCGCTGGGCAAGGCCGAAGCCTATGACATGCTGGTGGCGGCCGATCTGGCCCCCCCGCGGGTGACGGATGCGGCCATTCGCGCAGCACTTGAGGCGCACATCGCGGACGGACGTGTGGGCGGTTTGCCTGTGCAGCAACTGGACAACGACGCCAGCCGCCGCGCGGCCTATATCACGCTGGCCAAGGCCGGGACCGTGCCGCCGTTCATTTCCGAGGAGGCGGTGCAGGATACGCTGGATGGTTTCACGTTCTATGACGCTTATTTCGATCCCTCTGCACAGGTGACCGACGCGGCAAACGACGCGCTGAACGCGATCAAGCTGAAGGTGGGGATGAACCAGGCCGCCGACCTGACGCTGGATGCGATGTCGCTGGCGTCGATCTACTTTCTCGCCGCCATCGGCCTTGCCATCACCTTTGGCGTGATGGGGGTGATCAACATGGCACATGGCGAGTTTATCATGATGGGTGCCTATACCGGCTATGTGGTCCAACAGATCATTCCCAACCACACCCTGTCGATCATCGTGGCGATCCCGCTGGCCTTTGCTGTGACATTCGCCGCCGGCGTGGCGATGGAGCGGCTGGTGATCCGCTGGCTGTACAACCGTCCGCTGGAGACGTTGCTGGCGACCTTTGGTACTTCCATCGCGCTGCAACAGTTGGCCAAAAACATATTCGGCACGCAGGCCCGCCCGCTGACCTCGCCCGCGTGGCTGGACGGGGCGCTGACGCTGAATGACGTGGTGTCGATCAGTTACATCCGCATCGCGATCTTCTTTCTGGCGCTGTTCTTCCTGGCGGTGTTCCTGTTCATCATGAAGCGCACGCGGTTGGGGCTTGAGACCCGCGCCGTGACGCAGAACCCGCGTATGGCGGCGTCGATGGGCATCAATCCGGGGCGGGTGAACATGCTGACATTCGGCCTTGGGTCCGGCATCGCCGGGGTGGCCGGCGTGGCCATTGGTCTGTTCGCGAAGGTGACCTCGGAACTGGGGTCCGATTATATCGTGCAAAGCTTTATGACCGTGGTTGTCGGCGGTGTCGGCAACATCTGGGGCACATTGGCGGGCGCTGCAATGATCGGGTTCCTGCAAAAGGGCATCGAATGGGGCAACCCCAGCAACACGCTGGCGGCACAGACCTATATGATCGTCTTTATCATCATTTTCATCCAGTTCCGGCCAAGGGGCATCATCGCCCTCAAAGGCCGCGCGGCGGGGGATTGAGGCCATGAACCGTTCATTCGTTGCACGAAACCCGTCGATCCTGATCTTCCTTGCCCTGCTGGCGCTGTTCACGCTGGGTGTCACCATCCTGTCCGAAGGCTTTGGCGTCGGCATGATGTCCACCAGCTTCGTCAAGACCTTGGGCAAGACGCTGTGCCTGTGTCTGGTGGCCGTGGCGATGGACCTGATCTGGGGCTATGCTGGTATCCTCAGCCTGGGGCATTTCGCGTTTTTCGGCTTGGGCGGCTACATGATCGGCATGTGGCTGATGTATGAACGCACCCGCCTGATCGTGGTCGATGCATTGGCGCAGGGCCAGATCCCGCCCACACCCCAAGAGGTTGTCGATGGCATCGGCAACCAGATTTTCGGCGTCGTCGGCAGCAGCGATTTTCCCGCCATCTGGGCCTTTGCCGACAGTCTGACGTTGCAGCTGGCCATGGTCGTGCTGGTGCCCGGCCTGCTGGCGCTGGTGTTCGGATGGCTGGCGTTCCGCAGCCGCGTCACAGGCGTGTACCTGTCGATCCTGACACAGGCGATGACGCTGGCGCTGGCGCTGTACCTGTTTCAGAACGACAGCGGCCTGCGCGGCAACAACGGCCTGTCGGGCCTGCAAAACCTGCCCGGTGTGACCGCGTCGCAGGACGTGGTGTCGATGTGGTTCTTCTGGGGCTCGGCGCTGGCGCTGGGGCTGGGCTATCTGCTGGCGGCATGGGTGGTGTCGGGCAAGTTCGGATCGGTCATTCGCGGCATCCGCGACAACGAGGCACGCGTGCGGTTTCTGGGCTATTCGGTCGAGGCCTACAAGCTGGCCCTGTTTACCCTGACCGCCTGTATCGCCGCCATCGCGGGGGCGCTGTATTACCCGCAGGCGGGCATCATCAACCCCGCCGAGATTGCCCCCATCGCGTCGATCTATCTGGCGGTCTGGGTGGCCATCGGCGGGCGCGGGCGGCTGTATGGTGCGGTGATCGGCGCTGCCGTGGTCAGCCTGCTGTCCACATGGTTCACCGGCGGGCAGGCGCCTGATATTCCGCTGGGGGTCTACACGATCAAATGGGTCGACTGGTGGCTGGTGCTGCTGGGGCTGTCCTTTGTCGCGGTCACCCTGTTTGCGCCGCAGGGCATCGGCGGGCTGTTCGACCTGATCAGCGACCGCTTGCGCCCGAACCGCCACGGCGCCGACCTTGGCCCCGATCAAGGATCGCTGCGCGAGAAGGAGGCCCAGCAATGAGCACGCTTCTGGAAGTGTCCGGTGTCACGGTCAGCTTTGACGGCTTTCGCGCCATCAACAACCTGTCGTTTCGCATCGCGGATGCCGAAATGCGCGCGGTGATCGGGCCGAATGGCGCGGGCAAGACCACCTTCATGGACATCGTCACCGGCAAGACCAAACCCGACGAAGGCCGCGTGCTGTGGGGTGAAAAATCGGTGTCCTTGCTGAAAATGTCCGAGGCGAAGATTGCGCAGGCCGGGGTGGGGCGCAAGTTCCAGAAACCCACGGTATTCGAGGATCAAAGCGTGCAGGAGAACCTTCTGATGGCGCTGAAGAAACCGCGCGGCTGGTTGCCGGTGCTGTCCTATCGTCCGTCCGAGGATGATCTGGCCAAGGTCGCCACACTGGCGGATGACATCGGCCTTGGCGACGCGCTCATGCGCAAGTCGGGCGAGTTGAGCCACGGGCAAAAGCAATGGCTGGAGATCGGCATTCTGCTGGCGCAGGAGCCGCGTCTGCTGCTGGTGGACGAACCGGCCGCCGGTATGACGCCGGAAGAACGCGAGAAAACCACCGACATTCTGGTCGAGGCGGCCAAGACCCGCGCCGTGGTCGTGGTGGAACACGATATGGAGTTCGTGCGCCGCCTCAACTGCAAGGTCACCGTGCTGCACGAAGGGTCGGTTCTGGCCGAAGGGTCGCTGGACCATGTCACATCAAATCAGGACGTCATCGACGTCTATCTGGGGCGTTGAATATGCTGAGTTTGAACGACCTGACGCTGCACTATGGCCACAGCCAGATCCTGAACGGGATTTCGATGCAGGCGGCACAGGGCGAGGTGACCTGCGTTATGGGCACCAATGGCGTGGGCAAGACCAGCCTGATCAAGGCGATTTCCGGCACCCATCCGCGCACGGCGGGCACCCTGTCGCTGGACGGGCAGGACCTGCCGGTGCTGCCCGCGCACAGGCTGGCGTATCTGGGCGTGGCCTATGTCCCGCAGGGCCGCGAGATTTTCCCGTTGATGACGGTGAAAGAGAACTTAGAGACCGGCTTTGTCTGTCTGCCGCCGGATGAACATTTCATTCCCGATCATATCTACGATCTGTTTCCCGTGCTCAAGGACATGACAGCGCGGCGCGGCGGCGATCTGTCGGGTGGGCAGCAACAGCAACTGGCCATCGCGCGGGCGCTGATCACCAAGCCCAAGCTTTTGCTGCTGGACGAACCCACCGAAGGGATCCAGCCCAACATCATCCAGCAGATCGGCAACGTGATCCGCCTGTTGCGCGATCAGGGGGATATGGCGATCGTGCTGGTCGAGCAGTATTTCGAATTCGCCTATGATCTGGCCGACCGTTTCGTGGTGCTGCGACGCGGGGCGGTGGTGCTGGAAGGGGCCAAGGCGGACGTGCCCAAGGCCGAAGTGCTGCGCGGCGTTTCCGTCTGAGCATCTGCGCGCCGGGGTCTGTGCGCTGCTGCACTTGCTAATTCCGACAAAAATAGACAGGTATATCCCGAACGCTGTTGCAAGGGACATACCATGACAGATGAAACCATCGCCGCGCCGCGCATCGTGCGCACCCGCCACGAGCTGCGCCGCCGCAATCTGACCGTTGCAGCCACAGAACGGCTGACCCCGCATATGATCCGCCTGACCCTGACAGGCGCGGACCTGCATGATTTTGCAAGCACCGCACCGGATGACCACATGAAGCTGGTCCTGAACGCAGACAGCGATACCCCGCAAATGCGCGACTATACCCCGCGTCGTTTCAGTACGTCGGAACTGGTGGTGGATGTGGTCGACCACCCCGGCGGACCCGCCGCCGACTGGGCGCGGGCCGCTGTGCTGGGCGATGCCATCACCATCGGCGGCCCGCGCGGCAGCCAGCGGATCGAGGGCGATATAGACCATTGGCTGTTGATCGGCGACGAAACCGCGCTGCCCGCCATTGGCCGCTGGATCGAGGAGATGCCCGCCGCGACGCCCGTGACCAGCATCGTCGGCGTGCCCGATGCGGCAGACGAGCAGACCGTGACCACCGCCGCCGATTGGACGGCGCACTGGCTGCACCGCCCGCTGGATCAGGCAACCGATCCCGCGCCCTATCTCGCGGCACTCGACGCCATGCCCCTCGGCCCGCGCACCTTTGTCTGGATTGCAGCCGAAGCCATGGTGGCCCGCGCCATTCGCACGCATCTGCTGGACAGGGGGCACGACAAACAGTGGATCAAAGCCTCGGGCTATTGGGTGGCGGGGCAGGCGGATGCGTCGGACAAGGGCATCGAGGACTGAGATTTAGGGGGGGGGGCAGGTCAGGCGAACGCGGCCTTTGCATCTTTGCCCGGCGCAAGATGGGGAACCGGACGTTCGTAAAGACCGCAGCTAAAGTCCGGTATGAGGCTTTTGTGACCTTACCACAAAGGGCAGCGCCCGACCGCGGGTGGGCATCACGACGCTCGTGACTGCCACTTTATGTCTCGTCTTTGGCGTGTGGGTGATGAGCAGCGATACGGCGAGAAAGCGCCCGCCCATGGGGCGGTCGGGCGCTGCCCGGCGGTGCTACGCACCTTGACTCCGGGCTTTGGTGCATGGCGGCTTCGTCAGCGCACCTTATGTCGAAGGTCCGGTTCTTGACAGAAATGCTTGACGCGACGCACTGACGGAATTCCGCGAAATCAGCCGGATTTTGTGTGCCCACCCCGCGCAGGTGTTCTTGACCTCTGTCGGTCCATGCCATAACTAACCGGTGCTACGCGGGCGTTGTGTAGTGGTAAGACCTTAGC
>NZ_CAXBJW010000004.1:0-168506 GCF_963976325.1 uncultured Pseudosulfitobacter sp. | reverse complement strand
GTGGGTCAAATCTCGGTGAAAATACCGGGTCAGTTCTCAGTGACAATCAACAGGTCGAAAACCTACTAATCACGGAGGTGATCCCTGGAACAAGGATCGCCGTGGTCAACAGCGACCCTAACGCTGACGATCGTCCTGCTTACGCTCCAAGCCAGGACACAGGCACCGGTAAATGGAAAGCACCTCGCGACCTTTGCACGATCTTCATCTCAGGGAATGTCATGGCCCGGGGACTGACGCTGGAAGGGATGACCACGGCGTTGTTTCAACGTTCATCGGCCAACCCGTTGGCAGACACTCAGATGCAGATGCAGCGCTGGTTTGGCTACCGCGGGTCATATATTGAACTGTGCCGCGTCTTCGCCTCCAGCGACCAACTCTCCCTCTTCCGTGACTATCACGATGTAGATGAAGCGGTTCGAAACTCCATTACTGAGCGCATGATGAGCGACGCCCCTAAACCTGCCGTCTTGCAGGGGCTCAATTTCGCAGCCACAGGCAAGATCGCAGGCGTGGGCACCCTTCCAATATCTCCAGGTGCACGGCCCTTCATTACAGTCATAAATGATAGCGGACAGCAGGATCCCAATGCAAAAATCGTGGCTGGACTCTTCGACCGGCCATCAAGCGACCTCACTGTCGCCAAGGTGCTGCGGGGCCGGATCCTAGATGTTCCACTCGAACTGACCGAGGCCGCCGAACTCTTGGATCGTCTCACTTTCGCGGATTACCGACCCGGGAACGAGGGGTTTCATGCAGACATCTGGCGTGGTATCGAAGCCCGCGCAAGCGCGCTCGCCACACTGGCCGATGCACCTTTCTATCGCCCTCCGGCGAGGAATGGTAAGGGAGACCAGCCGAGGCGGGCCTGTCCCTATGCCATCGCCGCCTACCTTCGGCTTTGGTCGGCCAGCCTCACTCGGTCGATCACGGGCCTATTTGTCACCGGCCAGCCCGGTGATCGATGGTCCTACGCCGACCTCTCGCGCAAGAACGCTGAGCAGCCACGGTTCTGGATCGGCATTCGTTACGGAGAAGGTGCCACCGTATCCAAAGGTCCTCTAGCACAGTTGCCATTTAACATACGCGCCACCACCAAGAGGGTGACCGGAGGCGAACTCAAGACCACTTGGGGTGCGAGTGACCCCAACGCCGGACCGAGCCAGTATCGCGGCGACGTCTATTTCGACTATTACCACCGTTACGCTGAAGTGCCGTCGAGCAACAACACAGGTTGGCGACCCAGCGGATCCGACGGTCAAATTCTCTTCTACGTCAATCAACATCCGGACGACGAGCACCCCACGGTCGCAGTTGGAGTCTGCCTCCCTGCGGGAGGTCCGGAGCAGTTTTCAGCCACCCGTGCTGGGGCAACCATCGTTAAGAAGGATTTCCCATGACCAGCTACGAAGCAGTTCTAAACCAGATCAACGTGCTTCCAACGGGCGCAGGTGGAGAAGACCGAGACATTACTTGGTTGACTGATGCGAAGGTAATTGGGGTCGCTCGGAATAGTCGCAGTCACTTGGAACTGTTCCTTGCAGGCGACGAGTTAAGGCCCCGAACCGCCACAGTGAAGACTGCGATGCACTATCACTCCTGGCACCGTGACACACTGCCTCCGCTAAATGCCAACCGGATTTGCTTGCCCGCGCTAGGGCATTTCGACCAAGTTGGTGCATTTATTGCCGCTGAACTGCTGCGCGAGAAGGCTGATGCTAATTTGGAGCGCGCCTTTGCCGTCACTGAGCCGCTGATCCAACTCGCCATTAAACGCATGGAGATCTCCGAAAACGCTATCCTTGGACTCGTCGGGGAACTGCTTCTACTCGACGCTCTCTGCCGTCGCGCGGCCGATCACCAGGTCGGACCAATCGTTCAGGCTTGGGATGGCTGGCGCCGCTCCGCAAGGGACTTTACATGGGAAGGCACGGGGATAGAGATAAAAACCACTACGCGCACCACCTCAAGTCACGCCATCCATGGCGTTCACCAAATCGAACCCGCCCCCGTTAGTGATGACGACGCTGGGGAAGAGCGCCTGCTCCTCGTAAGTATCGGTCTGTGCCAAGCAGATCTCAATACGCCTGCTTTGTCGATCCCTTCCTTGGTGGAGAGCATTCTTAATCGACTCAACGCCACCGGAGCTAGCGGCTTGATCGAAGAGTTCCTCACGCGCGTGTCTGTATACGGCGCAGAGTCGGGCATCGGATACGAGCATACCACAATGGTCAACGAGGCACCGTTCACGACTACATTTAATGTGAACTTCGTCCGTGGGTATGACATGGTGGATCCGGCCGTCGAGGTTTTGCGACGCGATGACGTCGTCACCCATCAGCATGTGGATGCCCAGTCGGTCACCTTCCGTGTGGAACTGCCCGCGACGATCAGCTTGAACAACCCCATCGTAGGCACCAGGCGCGTCGTGGAGACGATCCTTAGCCCGCAAAGTTAGAGGCTGTTGATCTCTTTGCGAACTGACCCCCGGGAAATTGCTTGGTCGATGCAAAGTCGGCAGACAACGGATGTTGTTCTGCAGGCATTGCTGTTGGCACAAGCCCGGGGGGAAGGAACTGTTTCACTCAGGTCAGAGTAGTCAGTTCACCAGTTCACTTTGACCCGCCAAGCAGACTTTTGGTCGTCGGAAAATGCTGCGCGACGCACCGCTTCGGTGAAGCTGCGGCGCAGCCTGGTCATCCGGCACCAGGGTCAGCTCTGGGCCGAAAGCAGTGGCCGCTCAGCAATGTTACAATGCTAAATCGGCGGAGAGTAGAGTAGTCGGGCGCTTCCTGTTTGAATCGGTTACGTCGCGTGCAGTAAGTTCATCAATTCACGGGTGTAGGTCTCTGCTGCCTTATCTTGATCTTCAAATGTTCCATTCTGAAGCTCCCCTTCACCCGTCTTTCCAACTTGACGCAAGAGTAGGTGAAGGTAAGGCTTGCTCGCCACGTCATCCTGGATCCACGCTAGACTGAGGTTCGTCTTGGTGGCCGTTTTGTACGAGATATAAACGTCAACGTATCTTGTTCCGTTGATCATGTACCCACCAGTCTTAACTCCGTTCTTAAGCTGATTGCCTGACAGGTCAAATTCGGCGGCAATCCGTTCGTAGAGTGCTTGGAGAAATTCTCGGCCTTGCTCATCTTTTGGTCCGCCCAAGCGCGTGGCGATAGAGGGTGAAACTATGCGAAGACGCTTCATAATAGCTTCATCAAGCTTTTCACGGTCTACGTCTTCTAAATCTGGATGGCGGTGAATATTCTCATGAAGGCGTTTGAGCGCCGCCGCATCATCAAGCTCCTGAATGCGCCCCAGCGTTGCTTGAACCTGTTCTTGAAGTTTCTTCGCATCAGAGCCCATAGGTTTCCACCTCACCTTACTTCTAGAAAAACCGCTCTTCCACCTAAGGCGAATGAGACTGCGATTGCCAGTTCATTTCTCTCCCAGTGGGTCGGCCCGGATCTAGCTAGTTTCCGGGTAGCATAGACCAGTTGGAACGGCTGCTAACCATAAGCTACAGCGCAACAAGCGGATCAGCCTGAGCGTCTGCTATGGGCCGGATGGGTGCGTCAACTTACTCCGAACTAAGGTAGCGATAGACGGACGAGCGAGCGACCCCCAGTTCCTTCGCTATCGCAGTCGGAGTCATACCCTGCTGACGAAGGGACAGAACCCTGTCAGCATCGATTGTCACCGGACGCCCCTTGAATGGACTGTCAGCCCCCTTTGCGAGCGCGGCGTCTATGCCTTCGCGCTGTCGGGCCTTCCGCAACTCAGTTTCGAATTCACCTATCGCGCCAAGCATGTTAAAGAACAGACGCCCCTCTGCCGTGCTCGTGTCTATGGACTGTTCCAACACAACCAGATCTACCTCACGTTCTTTCAGGTCATGGGTAATGTTCTGCAGGTCCCTTAATGACCTTGCCAATCTATCGAGGCGGGTAACGACCAGCTTGTCGCCCTTGCGGATCCCCCTGTGCAACAACGCTTCCAATTCAGCGCGACCGGTGCGAGATGTTCCTGACACCTTCTCCTGATACATGTGGTCCAATTTGACACCTGCGCGCGTCAGCGCATCGATCTGTGGTTCGATGTTCTGTCCTCGACTGGAAACACGTGCATACCCGATCATCTCGCCCATCTTTACCTCCAAGTGTCCGACTAGACTGTCTCAGAAAACTCTACCGTCCGAAAGTTGATTCGTTAAGTCTATTCGGACACATTCACACCGATTTTTTGCGTCTTGAATGGGTATACTCAATTCGGACCCGGTTTGTGGCGACGACGTGGGAGGATTGCTTATGCTGCTTGCCCGTTGATACTCCTAAAAACGGTAAAACTGCAGATTTCAGGAAACAGTGTCATGAGAAACTGTTTGAGACGAAGGGAGCAAGAATGGTCAGGAAGCGCTGAAAAACGCATGGGCAATGTCGAGGGGACGGTAGCTGAGGGAGACCTGTTTCGACATTAGGCCAGCTATACAACAAAGCGATTTATTCAGAGAAAGCCGTTAGCCAGTCATCAGCGTAAGAGGCCTATACTCGCGAAGTGCGGTGTCCACAGCATCCTCTGTCGGCGCTTTCAAACCATTTTTTTCTATCCAATCGGAAACCCATCGCAGCTTAGCTAGCGCCCAACGATCGCGGCCATCCAGCCCGAGAGCCTTCTCACGCACATCCACCAATGCCTCTACCGCGGCACGTAGCATAGGAGCGACAGAAAGTTGACCAAGAAGTTCTAGAACTAGATCGCCCTCACTTTGTAGGTTTACTCTGATGGCGTCGATAAACCCCTGTTCTCCATCCGCCCGTCCCGGCATGGCCCCAATCAAGAACTCAATATTTCTCAGAATCAAAGGGGTAACATGCCCATCAGGAACGATCGGATGGCCGTCGCTTGAACGGCGTGAATGCCATGTCAGGAGTATAGAATTCGTTGTCCTAAAGACATCGAGAAAATTCGGGAGGCCGTTAAGGTTACCCCGCTTAACATGCTTTGATAGTTTCTCTTTCTGGTGTCGTTTTACGAATTCTCTAATCGCTTCCCTAAGCTCGCCTAGGTCACCTTCAATAGATATTCCTTCCCATCCGTTTGGGGAATCTGACACGAACGGATCGCGGGGCTTAAAATTTTTCCCCGCGGTCGTTCTCCGCTTATCCTCATTGTCGAAGAACCTAATATTGGTGTTTCGGAAGAACTCGATAACGTCCCTAGTACCGTCAAGGGAATCAACAAAACTGTTCAACCCTTCCCCCGTTTCTGCAATGCGTTTCAGGGGATTTCCGTGCGATCTTCCAGCTTCACCTTCCCGAAACATCCGATTCAACTGCGCCAATGCGACTCTATTACTTTCGACGGATTGGCCCTCCTTCTTGCCAGTTAGCTGACAGATGGCGGCTCGTTCAATCTGCGAAACTTGCACGGGATCAAACTCAAGATAAGCACGCCCGCTACTGGTGAGTGAAATTGGTAGCGAAAAGCTCGAATATTCCTGACCAACGTTCCTAATGGAGAGCACCAGATCCGAAACGCCTTTGGAATCCTTAGTGTCCACTTGGACCTGCCCATCTTCGAATAGCATTGCAGAGAATAGCGTGATCAAATTAGTACTTTGTTTTTCGTCACCAACGCCCGGTTCGTCAATATCTCCGGGAACGAAATCTTTTGGGTCGATTTCCGTGAGCTTCAGGTCTTCTTCATCGAAAAGGTGGTCAAATCCATCAGCCGTAACGAACCAAACACCGGTTTCAATGTTGTTGCCGCCAAGCCCGTAGTCCGTGGCGTTGGCACTACCTGCCAGCCAAAAGGTCCCAATTTCCGTTTCGAACGCAAAGGCCTTCGCGTGCAAACGTCTTCCGGGGGGCGGAGATGCTGCCAATAACCTCCCATTCAAATCTGTTGAAAACATCGCAGCGAGTTTTTCACTAGACAATTGGCTGTATTTTGGCTGGGCAACCACATCCATTTTGGCACTTGGCCAATACCGCGAAATTCGTTCCAGCGTTCGGAGATCTTTATCATAGAACGGTGAGATTATGGACACCTTGCTAACATCTCTTCCAATTAGACGTGTTCTGACCTGCTCCAGCAAGGGACTGTCCATTGAATTTAGCAGAGCAACCTTAGACGGTGTTGCAATCTCTAAGACGTTTAGATCAAGCCAAGGAAAAACTTCCTCTACTGGATTGAAGAAGTGCTCCTCTAGCACTCGCTTTGCCATTTTGGTGGCGTTAGAGTAGCCGCGAATTGCCCTATAAATATGACGAACAATTGCTGCATTATCAGTCTTTAGTGGCAATTCTTGCTCATTATCGACAAAAAAAGTAGAACAGAGCTCCATGTTATAGGCCACACCGGCACTAGTGCAGTTTGCGCTACCAACCATGGCGGTAGCAGTTTTTTTCCCCAAGACCAAATACAGCTTGGGATGAAAAACACCGTGAGATGGGCTGACTGGTAGAACCAAATATCGACGATTGAATGACGTGCCTTCAATGCCTCGATTAAGCAGCTCGGCGTACCGTCGGCTATCCATAAGTATAAGGATAGTCGAGGCACTTCCAAAACCTTTGGTTTTCAGAAAACGGCCTTCGAAAAATTCCGGATCAAAGTCATATGTCGCGATGAATGCAAACTTCCCCACATCTCGATCGAAGGTCTTCAGAATATCCAAAGGGTTCATTTTCCTTCACCTTTTTTAAGCTGCGTATTCAACCACAATAACCCTACTGAAGTCATGGCTACCTGTTTTTCATCATCTCTTTCAAGCAACCCAAGATCCACTAAGATCTGAACGGCGCTGGGCAATCTGGCATTCTCAGGGCGCGGATCGGTATAGTCTGCGCCAGTGCCTACTATTATTGTACCATCCAGATGGAACAGCGCCGAGCTACCTCCAAATCCTCGATCGTAGCTCATACGTTGATGTTGGATAATGATGTATTTCCAAACAATGCTGCTCAATACTTCGCGGTTGCTCTTTTCCCACCAATGACCCTCGAAGTTATCAAGCCAATCACATAATCCACTCAAAGAGATGTCTGATGTGGGATCGCTCACATGGTTCCGGTACCAATTGTCATAACGAGAACCCATCTGGCCTTGATATCGAAGCACCGCTACGAAAAGGAGCAGTGCTGACAGCCCTATTCCACCCATTCCATTGACTTCATTCTTATTCAAGAGAACCTCAGCAATCTGATGTTCGTTCAACTTTCCAGTGGCAACGGCCCCAACGATCGTCTCAGGATGGATCGGAGGATGCTCTTCCATGTCCCAGCCTGCAGCTTTGAGGGTTTGGGCAGGAGTCATTGCCATGAAATCATCGCCAAAATCTCTATCAAGCACATCAGATAGTCGAGCAGAAATCACTTTCCCATCGTACTGGTCAAGAAGATGGGATTTTGCAATTCCACCTTCATGGTCCCGAACCACTCTCACGACAGAGACAAGAATCGACTGGAGAGCCATGGCCAAGTTGCTGTGAAAGTAGAAGACTCTCCAACGTTTCGAGATATCAACTAGCTCTTCCGGAAGCTTGACCGGAAATCCTTCGCCGTCTTGCCCGCTTTCGCTGACTTCTCCAAGATATATCAGTTCCGAGAATACTTCCTGACTAAACTGGACCCCTAGCTCTTCACATTTTCGGACGCACTCTAACACGAGCAGCAATGACATCCGCCGCGTGTGATGCGCGGACTCAGCGTTTTCTCGATCACATGAAAAGAAGACTTCTGTAAGTATCCGGCGATCTGACGCCAATGGGTCATTTATTTCGCATAGCCCCGCTTTTGAGCCGAATTCGATCAAAACTTCTCTGTCAACGACCGACTTTGAAGACCAACTATTCGACAAATAGTCAGTGTTCTTGATTGACTCGCGAAATGCCGCGGCTAACTTTTTCCCGCGGGCCGACAACCTTGAAAGATCAACTTCCGCTTGATTTTGGCCAAGCATGTTAGTTTCGAGGTCGACCTCCTCGTTCATCTCAGCCTTCGCAGTTTCGAACAAACCAAGATTTACAAGCGATGCTTGATACGCTGCGCCCAATTGGCCCTGTGGCGAATCCAGATGCAACCAAGCCTCAAGGTCGTAATCGTCCTTTGGTAAAGCCGTAGCAATCGTCGAAGCCTTGTTAGATCCACCAAGTGCTCCCCCTTCACAGGCTTGACCTTTGTGATGCAATACAGCGCCAAGCACCATCGCCCTCTCACGAACGACAACGCCAGTTATTAGGCCACGATCGCTCATCTTTCCTTTCTCTGATTTTGCATAATCTTCGATCGCCCAAGGAAAGAACGCATAGTATCTCGCCCTCGGTGTGATCGAAGTAATGCAGTGCAATAGTTCCGCGGCCAGTCTAGCTGAGACTCTTAAATTCAGTCCTAGCGGGTCTTGTGCGCTCGCGGATGGAAGTTCTTTACTCCAACGCAAAAGGGCCATTTGATCAGGCAACTTATCGAGGTCCAGAACTTTATTCAGCTCAGCATATTCCGCCATCGTAAATCTCTCGCACTAGACTGATTTCTCATCACGTTTGTTTCAATAGCCTGTGGCAGAAATTAGGCAGGAGAAAATTCGGTAGGGCCTTTGCAACACTGCTGCATCAATTTTCTTTGTTAGTCATCGAAGCCGCACGAGACTGCCATGACGTTCCTGTTGGTCCAATCCACTACCGTTTTAAGGTCTACTTCTTTTTCGCATGAAAAATTATCTTTAGAGCTGCGGGAACCTCACTCTCACTTGTTAGCTTAAAGAGCGTATTACCTCGATCATCTTTAATCGGTAATTTCGCAACGGGCTCGAAGTGATCCACTGTTCCACGTACCGTCACTGACAGTTGTTGAATTTGGGGCTGGATGATTACATACCAGAAGTTATCTGGAGTATCTGAGAAGTTCCTCGATTTGCCTCGCTTGAAGTCGCCTGTGTAGCGCTGGCGAACGCCCCTCAACAAAGCTTCGGCCGCCTTGGCCATTGGGGGCTCCAGTAATTCCTTCACAAGCGACAGGAACTCTTGGTCTCCCGGACCGTACATTACACTTACACTCTGCACTTCATTTGAGACAATATCAGAAGCTGAAGCGGCTATCGCTGATACTGCTATGGTGTCGGCTAACGTCCCTACATTCAGAGCGATAGCATCTTCAAGATCGAACGTTAGTTCGGAACCATTCTCATTGAACTCATAGTTCTTCAGAAGAAGAACACTGCGCGGCCCGACAGATTTTGTCCCACCGCCAAATAGGCGGACTTCATGCGGTGCCATTTCGAGTTGCCACACGCCCCCTGCGATACTCTTTGCTTTACTAGCTGTTATTTTGATTCCCATATTGATCACCTCCAAATGCCATCTTAATGTCTATCTGCCCAGATTAATCTGCAGATAGCATACGTCAGATAATAGACCAATGGATTTCCAAGGTTTTCATTGATAGAATCAAACGTTGTGGTGGCGGCTTCCATTTTACATTGAAGTGCTAACCCACTGATATTCCACAGGTACCCTGCGGTTCCTTTCACAAAAAAGTCCAATGTTTTCAGTGGAATCCTTAGGATTGCAAATCCGTGTACAGGAGTTCGATTCTCCTACTCGCCTCCACACTCCTTTGAATGTTCGGCCAAACCGGTTCGGCCCTGCGCAACAGGGGCAACGTTACTTGCCCTTTTGCGCGATCAGCCGGTACAGGTACAACGCCAGCAATCCGGCCAGCAGCACATTTGTCACGGGATTGACCCATTCCGACACACGCGCGTACTGGTTGCCCAGTGCGTAGCCTGCAACGGTCAGCAAGCTCACCCACAACACGCTGCCCACGAATGACAGCGCCAGAAACCGCGCAAGCGGCATATCCGTCAGCCCTGCGGGCACCGAAATCAATGTGCGCACGCCCGGGATCATCCGGCCGATCAAGACGGCCCAGTTGCCATGTCGGTCGAACCAGTCGCGGGCGCGGTCGAAATCGGCTTCGGACAGGGTCAGCCAGCGTCCGTGGCGCCGGATCAAACGGCGCAGGCGCGCCTCGCCCAGGGCTTGCGCGGCCCAATACCACAGCGTTGTGCCCAGCAAGGACCCCAGGCTGCCCGCCACGATCACCCCTGTGATCGTCAGCCTGCCCTGATGCGCCAGAAACCCGCCCAGCGGCATGATCACCTCGGACGGGATCGGCGGGAAAACATTCTCGCCCAGCATCAGCAGAAATACCCCCGCGAGCCCGCTTTGCGCGATCAGCCCGGTGATCCAGTCAAACATGGTTTACTCCGATGGTGCCGCGTCATTGCATTGGGCCCACCCGTCAGCGTCGCGGCAGAAGCTGACCTTCTGGTGGTGATCAAAGCTGCGGGTGCTGTCCACCGCGGCAAAGCGTTCGACATGAACGCGGTCACCGTCCAGATGCAGCAGGTTGAAATCGTTCGGCTCGCCGCGCACGCGATTCGACAGGCCGGTGCCTGCATGGATCTGGATAACGCCTCGGTGGTCTTCGATGCGCGCGAAGGTTTCGGCGCGCCAGCTGTGCAGATGCCCCGACAGCACGATGTCGGTGCCCGCGTCGCCCAGTGCCTTGATCGCCGTACGTGCGCCGCGCATCAGCTTTTTGTCCTCCCCCGGCAAATGTTCCAGCGGGTGATGCACCACCACAATGCGCAAAGCCCCTTCGGCGGCGTCCCGAAACCCGCGCCGCACGCGGCGGATGTCGCGCGGGCTGAACCAGCCACGTTGAATGCCCAGCGGATTGACCGAATTGATTCCCACAACCGAAGCCTGCGGCGCGTGCATGACCGGTTGCAGATCGCGGTTGATCCAGCGGCGATACCGCCGGAACGGCCAGAACAGACGTTCAAAGAAGTTATAAAGCGGTGTGTCATGGTTGCCCGGCACCACCAGCGTCGGTGCGTCAATGGCGTCGATGAACGTGCGCGCCTGCTGGAACTGACGGTTGCGCGCGCGCTGCGTCAGATCGCCGGAAATCGCCACCAGATCGGCGTTCAACCCGTTTATGCGTTCCAAAAGTGGGGCCATCAGCTCGGGACGGTCGCGGCCAAAGTGCAGGTCTGACAAGTGGATGATCCGTCTCAACGCACCACCCCGTCCTCACCATGCGGTGTCACCACGGTCAGCGCCCCTTGACGCAGTTCCAGATCGAACGGCCCCTTGATCCGGGTACGTTCCCCGTCCCGTGCCACCAGCAAGGACTTGCGCTTGCAGGTGATGTGCAGGCTTTGCGCGCAGAGCAGGTCAAAATCCTGATCGCGTTGTGCCCGGCCCAGCATCAGCGCCAGACCGTTCTTCAACAGCCCCAAACGCCCGGCGTTGGGTGCGATCAGCACAGCCAGTTGCCCCGCCTCGATGCACTCGGCCCCTTCAAGGCCCATCTGTTCGAGCTGAAAGGCGTTCGAGACCGCGAACAACAACGAGGTTTTGATTTCGCGCGTTTCACCGTCAGCCGTCACTTGCAGCTTCAGCCTGCGTGGCAGGCGCAGCATGGTTTTCAGAACCGACCAATAGGCGGCGATCCGGCTGCGACCCCAGCGGGCATAGACGGTTTCACGGGTGCGCAGAATCTGCGGATAAATCCCCAGGCTGGTGTTGTTCAGAAACACGCGGTCGTTGATGATCCCCACGGGCAGCGCCTTGCGCCGGTTGCGTGCAATCACGGCAATCGCCTCGGCTGCGTCTTCGGGGATGTCCAGCGACCGCCCGAAATAGTTGAACGTGCCCAGCGGGATGACCCCCATCGCCGTCTGCGTCCCGACAAGGCCCGAGGCCACGGCACAGATCGTGCCATCCCCCCCCGCGGCCACCACCAGATCGGCCCCGTCGCGGGCCAGTTGCGCGGCCCGCGCGGGAATGTCTTCACCGGGGGTCAATCTGATGATCCGGGCGTTTATGCCGTTGTCTTCAAAGGCGCGTTCCAGATCCTGGATGTCAGGGTGCCCTGCCCCGCGTCCGGATTTGATATTGACCAGCACATGTGCCGTCATGGTGGAAGCGTCGGGTTGAAGATCGGGCGCTGTATTGGCTTGCATCTGTCCACCTTTTACTTCTGTTTTCCCGTGCAAGGCACGGGGCGGTCGGCGCCAGAGCAGACTGCGCCGGCAGGCGGACCCTGATACTGCAACGCAGCAAGGCGGCACGAGGTTCCCCGAGGGGAACGCGCGCTACAAGATCACACGATGCTCGGACTGCCCGGCCACGTCCATAGAGCAGCTAAAAGTCATGCCCGCCTGTGGCTCGGCCGCGCCATCGCGGTTGACGGCTGCCGAGGTGACATAGAGCGTTTTAAGGTCGTCACCGCCGAAGCTGGGGCATGATGCCTGCACCGCCGGCACGCCGAAGGCCCGCACAAAAGCCCCGTCAGGCGCGTAGCATGCGACGCGACTGGCGCCCCATTGCGCGCTCCACAGATGGCCGGTGGCATCCACAACCGCGCCATCGGGAAACACGCCATCCGCGCGCAGATCGACAAATACTTCGGCCTCGCCCGTGGGCCAGCCATCGCCGTCCAGCGCCGTACGCATAATCTGTTGGGTCACCGTGTCGGCGTAATAGGCATGGGTGCCAGCAGGGTTGAAACAGATGGCATTGCTGACGGTCACCTGATCCACCAGCTTGCGCAGTTCGCCGCGATAATATCGGTAGATCGCGCCTGCCTTGCGCTCTTTTTCCTTGCCCATGGTGCCAATCCAGAAACCGCCCTGCGGATCGGCGCGCCCGTCATTGGACCGCGTCACCGGATTGTCAGCCTCAAGTGCTGCCACATGCTCTTGCGCGCCTGTGTCCAAATCAAACGTGAAAAGGGCCCGTTCTGACGCAATCAAAAGCTGCGTGTCATTGATCCAGCCCGCAGCCGAGACATGGTCGTCAAACGCCCACACCTGTTCGCCATCGGCTGTCCGGCTGAGCAGCTTTTTGCCCAGAATGTCAAACCAGAACAGTTGCTTGCGTCCGGGGTGCCACAACGGACCCTCACCCAAGGTACAAACGGTATCGCTGAAAATATCCATCTTAACGTGCTTCCTTTGCCATATCATAGGCGGCGACAATGCCCGCCGCCCGTGCGCGAATGTCCTGTGCTGCCATCCCGGGCGTATACAGCGCCGTGCCAATGCCAAAGCCGTCGGCCCCCGCCGCCATCCAGTCGCCAAAATTCTCGGCCCCGACGCCACCCACCGCATATACCTGTGCCGCTGCTGGCAGAACGGCGCGCATCGCTTGCAAGCCCTTTGTGCCGACCAGAAAAGACGGGAAAATCTTGATCCCGTCCGCGCCCGTGGCCAGCGCCGCAAAGCATTCGGTCGGCGTAAGGCAGCCGGGATAAGACAACAGGCCCGCCCCCTTGGTCGCGGCGATCACCGCAACATTGCAATCGGGCGAAACGACCATCTGCGCGCCGATGTCGGCCAGCCGTTCAACATCGGCGACCGTCAAAACGGTGCCCGCACCAATCAGCGCGTCCGCACCGAATTCGGCCTGCATCTTCTGGATGCTGTCGAAAGGATCGGGCGAATTCAGTGGCACCTCGATCTTGGTAACCCCCGCAGCGATCAGCGCCTCGCAGGCGGGCAATGCTTCGGACGGGGTGATCCCGCGCAGGATCGCAATGATATTGCGGCTCATTGATGCTCCAGTTCTGCATGGGCGGCGCGCAGGCCGGCCAGTGTCATTTCGGTTGGGTCCAGTCGCAACACTGGCACCCCTTGGGCCGTCAGCGCAGCCTGATAGGCGTCGGCGGATGCCGCCGCACCAATCACCGCCACCTGCTGGCCCAGCCAGTAGGGTTTCGACGCGGCCAGCTCGATCCCGATCAACAAGCCGGACAGGCGTGCACGCGCGACAGCCCCTTCCAGCCCGCCCAACAGCGCCTCGGCCCGCAGGCCGAACAGTTTGGCCGCGACGGCTTGCGGACGACCCATCGCGTCATCGACCGCTGCGGCAAAGGCGGATTCGTCCCAGCCTGTGGACGACACCGAATGGCGCAGCACCGATTGCTGCGACAACAGCGCGAACATCTCGCCGGTCATGAAGGTCTGAAAACTAACAATCTCGCCTGCGCTCAGGTGGGCCCATTTGGTGTGGGTGCCGGGCAGACAGGCGACACCGTCGAAATCGGATTGGGTGGCAACCAGCCCTTTGATCTGGGTTTCCTCGCCCCGCATCACATCGGCAGGGGTGCGTTGGCTGACGCCCGGCAGAATGTGCACTTGCAACCGCTTGTCCTGCGTCGGCACCCGCAGCGCGCTGTGCGCGTCTGGCGGAGCGCAGGGCACGGACGCATAGGGCGCCTCGGCCCAGCCCTGCCGCGCGCCGGCCATGCCACAGATGATCACAGGCACCGGTTTCGTCCCCAAAGCATCCTCGCACAGCGCCAGAAGCACCGCCTCGTAGTTTTGCGGAGCCAGCGTGCCCATGCCGCGATCGCTGTTGCGCGCGTCCAGAACCTGACCGTCGCGGGTCATCAGCCACAGCCGCATATGGGTGGTGCCCCAGTCAACCGCAATCCAATCCACGGTCATCCCGACACCGCCACGCCGCCATCAACAACCATCGCCTGACCCGTCATCATCCGGCTGGTCTGCGACGACAGGAACAACACCGCATCGACAATGTCGCGCGGGGCCAGATGTTCGGGCAGGCATTGCCGTTCCAGATGCGCGGCCAGATCCTCGGGCGTGGCCCACAGATCCATCTGCCGCCGGGTCAGAACCCAGCCCGGCATCACTGCGTTCACACGGATCTGATCGGGTCCAAGCTCGCGCGCCAAGGCACGGGTCAGGCCGGTGACCGCGGCCTTGGCCGTGACATAGCCCGCCATGCCCGCCATACCCATCATGTAAGATATTGACGAAAAGTTCACGATGGACCCGTAACCCGCCGCCTTCATCATCGGCGCGGCGGCTTGCGCTGCAAAGAACTGCGGGCGCAGGTTGACGTTCTGGCAGGCGTCCCAATCTTCCACCGTCGTGTCCGCGATAGACTGGCGTGTATCATTGGCGGCATTGTTCACCAGCCGCGTGATCGGCCCGTGGGCCTGCGCCGCAGCCTGCATCGCGTCCTTCAACGCTGCAATATCCGTGATGTCACACCTCAGGAACAGCGGATCGTATTCATACCTGCCAGACATTTCAGCCACAAAATCACCGGCATCGGACCGCTGAACAAATGCCACCTTGGCCCCCTGCTCAAGGAACCCTTCGGTCAGCGCCGCGCCAATGCCCGACCCGCCGCCAGTGATGAACACCGAGGCGTCCGCAAGGTCATGGAAAGTCGCAAGAGATGTCATCTGTGGTCCTTTCATCGCGCCCTCGTCACCGATCAAAGCAGCGTTCTACCATCAGGGTAAATCCATGATGTGGGGGAAGACAACTGATATGACGCAACATTGAGGTATCGTTGCAATCTATTGATATTCATTGGTTAGTCTGAACAGGCAGGTTTGTTGCACATGCCCCGAGGAAGCATTGTTTTATATGCACGTTTTCAACTTTATCCGTTTAATATCAGGCTTTTGCCGAAAGAAACTCATCGTTCCCTGAACTCCAGAATGCACATCGGCGACACGGTATGAGGAACATCCCCCTTGGAAAAATCTGACGAAACCATCCTGGTTCAGGCGGCGAAACGGGCGGCATTGACCTGTGGATAACGCCTTGGCAGACTTGAGCTCAGTACGGCAAGGGCTTGAACATAAGCAAGAATCCCCCCGAAACTTATCCACAGCGATGAATATTAGGTCGGTAAATTCGGCACCTATGTTGGCGGGGGCACGCAGTTTGCTGGCAACCTTCGCCACAGAGTGAAAAAGCAATGATTTTCCGATGATTTCCGCCGATCTGCCGGGCCAAACCAAGGCAAGTTCCCGACCTGTGGATAAAACTCGATAAAGTCGCAATAAAACAAATTTTCCTGCAATCTCACCCAAATCACTCGTCAAAAATGTGAAAATACTGAAACCTAAACCTTCCGACCATTCACCACTGCCGAACCTTTTTCACTGCCCGCGCAGCCACTCCATCACGGCCGGACGCACCGACATCGCACCGCGGTGGCGGGTGACCGCAATCACCTTGCGCAATTCCTCAAGGTTCGACCGGCGCAGCAACGACTTTACCGGCCCGATCGACGCCGGGCGCATCGACAGACGCCGCAGGCCGATGGCCGCCAGACACATCGCCTCGACCGGACGGCCCGCGTCCTCGCCACAGAACGACACCGGTGTGTTGGATGCCGCGCATCGCTCGACGATCTGTTCAAGAAAGCTTAGGAAACTGACGTTCAGCGTGTCATAGCGCCGCCGCACCCGTTCGTTCTCGCGGTCGGCGGCAAAGAAGAACTGTTTCAGGTCGTTGCCCCCGATAGAGATAAAATCGACCTCTTCAAAGAACTTGCGCGGCGCAAAGCCCAGCGACGGTGTTTCCAGCATCGCGCCAACTTCGATCTTTGACGGCAACGGATGCCCCAGACGCCGCTCGCGCTCCAGCGCCTTGTTCACCTCGTCACGGGCCTGCGTGTACTCTTCGTATTGCGCCACAAAGGGGAACATCACGTACAAAGGTCGGCCATTCGCCGCGCGCATCAGCGCCTGCAACTGCATCCGCAGAATGCCGGGTTTGTCCAGCCCCACGCGGATCGCCCGCCAGCCCATCGCCGGGTTCGGTTCGTCATTGGGTTTCATGTAGGTCAGCACCTTGTCCGACCCGATATCCAGCGTCCGGAACACCACCGGCTTGCCCTGTGCCGCATCCATGACACGGGCATACAGCGCGCTCAACTCGGACCGTTTGGGCATCTGGTTGCGCACAAGAAACTGCAATTCGGTGCGGAACAGCCCCACCCCTTCGGCCCCCGAAGACGGCAAAGACGGCAAATCGGCCATCAGCCCTGCGTTCATCATCAGATCAATCTTGGCACCGCACAGGGTTTCGGCAGGTTTATCGCGGATCGACGCGTACCGTTCCAGCGCCTCGGCCTGCATCGCGATCTTGTCGCGAAAGGCCGATACCACGTTGTCGTCGGGCCGCAGGTGCACAATGCCCTGATCCCCGTCCACCATCACCGGATCGCCGTTCAACGCCTCGGTTGTGATCCCCTTAGCGTGGACGACCAGCGGGATCGCCAGCGCGCGTGCCACGATGGCCGCATGGCTGCCGACCGAGCCTGCCTCAAGCACAATCCCTTTCAGCCTGCGGCCATAGTCCAGCAATTCGCCCGGCCCGATGTTGCGGGCCACAAGGATCGGATCGGGCGGCATTTCCGCGCCGGTGTCCTGCCCCTGCCCGGTCAAAATGCGCAGCAGACGGTTCGACAGATCGTCCAGATCGCTCAACCGTTCCCGCAGATACCCGTCCGAGGCCTGCCCCACCCGCGCACGGGCAAGCGACTGTTCTTTCTCGACCGCCGCCTCGGCGCTTAGTCCGCGGCCGATGTCCTCTTCCATGCGCCGCATCCAGCTTTTGGAGTTGGCGAACATCCGGTAGGCTTCCAGAACCTGCCGCTGTTCCTGATCCGGCCCCGCAAGGCTTAGCATTTTGTCCACGCCGATGCGCAATTCGTCCACGGCGACGTTCAGACGCTCCATTTCGCGCTGCGGATCGTCGGCAATGGGGTTCACCACGACCACGCGCGGCTCGTGCAGCCAGATGTGCCCCTCGGCCACGCCCTCTTGGCCGGTCGTTCCCTTGATCATCACCGGATGGCTGTGGCGGGCCGACATCGCGGCGCCCTCGCCCACGAACGCGCCCAGTTCGGTCATCTCGGCCAGCACCATCGCGACCACTTCCAGCGCATAAACTTCGTCCGACGAAAATTCGCGCGCGTCCTTGGATTGCACGACCAGCACGCCCAGCGCCTCGCCCAGACGCTGCACGGGAATCCCCAGAAAACTTGAATAAACCTCTTCGCCGGTCTCGGGCATGAAACGGAAACCGCTGGCCTTGGGGGCGTTGGCGGTGTTCACCACCTGACGACGTTGGGCCACGCGGCCCACCAGCCCCTCGCCCAGGCGCATCCGTGTCTGGTGAACGGCCTCGGGCTTCAGCCCTTCGGTGGCGCACAGTTCCAGCGTGTCCTGATCGCGGAACAGATAGATCGAGCACACCTCGCAGCCCATCGACGACGCAATCAGCGCGGTGATCTTGTCCAGCCGTGTTTGCCCGGGTGCATCCTGCGCCAGCTCGTCGCGCAGCCGACCCAGCAATTTTCGGCTCTCGGTGTCCGTGCGCTCTGTCATTCTGGCGCCCCCCTTGGTGTCCGGTATCAGCTTAGATCATACCGAACGCCAAGAAGAAACGGGTTTTGCGCCCCAGCCGCGGATTTGCCACATGCCTTTGCGGAATGTCGCAAGGGCTGCCCTAAGTGCAGGCGGCCCAAGGCGTAGTGCCCTGAGATTAAGCGGCTTTTTCCAGCTCAAATGCGTCGTGCAGCGCCTGAACCGCCAGTTCCATGTACTTGCGGTCGATCAGCACGCTGATCTTGATCTCGGATGTGGTGATGACCTTGATGTTGATGCCCTCGTTGGACAGCACGCGGAACATCTTGGCTGCCACGCCGGTGTGGCTGCGCATACCAATGCCAACGACGCTGACCTTGGCCACGTCCAAATCGGCGATCATCTCGTCAAAATTGATCACGCCGGACT
This sequence comes from uncultured Pseudosulfitobacter sp., assembly GCF_963976325.1. Classification (NCBI taxonomy): domain Bacteria; kingdom Pseudomonadati; phylum Pseudomonadota; class Alphaproteobacteria; order Rhodobacterales; family Roseobacteraceae; genus Pseudosulfitobacter; species uncultured Pseudosulfitobacter sp. The sequence goes on along the minus strand of NZ_CAXBJW010000004.1, from coordinate 149,868 downwards.
GCTTGGCCTCTTCCATCGCCTTTTCGGCGCGTTTGACCTGATCGTTGGGGCACGACCACGTCATGTCGGTGCGGCCCTCTTCGGCGATGTTCTGCACAATCATGTCCACGTTCACGCCCGCTTCGCTGAGCGCGGTAAAGATTGTGGCGGCGATGCCGGGGCGGTCGGCCACCGACACAAGGGTCATTTTCGCTTCGTCGCGGCTGAATGCGACACCGGCTACAACATTGCTTTCCATGATTTCCTCCTCGTCACAGACCAGCGTACCGGCTGTGTCCGATTGTTCCTCGAAACTGCTGAGCACGCGCAGCTTGACCTTATACCGCATCGCCAGCTCGACCGAGCGGGTTTGCAACACTTTTGCGCCCAGCGATGCCAGCTCCAGCATCTCTTCGAACGCGATCTTGTCCAGTTTGCGCGCCTTGGCGCTGACCCGCGGGTCGGTGGTGTAAACCCCGTCCACGTCGGTATAAATATCGCAGCGTTCGGCATTGAAGGCTGCCGCAAAAGCGACGGCGGTGGTGTCACTGCCACCCCGGCCCAGCGTGGTGATGCGCCCTTCGGGGCTGACGCCCTGAAAGCCTGCGACCACGGCCACACGCATACCTTGCTGAAACTTGGCCATGATGTTGTCGCTGGGAATTTCCTCGATCCGCGCCGAGGAATGGGCGCTGGTGGTTTTCACCGGCACCTGCCAGCCCTGCCAGGACCGCGCGGGCACGTCCATTTCCTGCAAGGTCAACGCCATCAGACCGGCGGTCACATTCTCGCCGCTGGACACGACCGCATCATATTCGCGCGCGTCATACATCGGCGAGGTTTCGTTGACCCAGCCGACCAGCTCGTTGGTCTTGCCCGACATCGCCGAGACAATCACGATCACATCATAGCCTTTGGCCACTTCCACGCCCACGCGTTTCGCGGCACGGCGGATGCGGTCAAGGGTGGCCACGGATGTGCCGCCAAATTTCATCACCAGAACGGGCATGATGTCCTCACCTCAAAATCCGAGGCTTCCCTACGCGCCGCGAACACCAATGACAAGCGTCAAGGCATCAAATGCCCATTCCACTTCTGAGGTTCGATAAATCCTCGGGGGACGGCGCGCCAGCGTCGGGGGGCAGACAGCCCCCGAACCACGCTTGCCGCAAGCGGTCAGAACGGGTGGACCTGCCCGTCATAGGTCAGGAACGCGCCGGTCGTTCCAATGTCCAGATCGGCAAACCGCGCGCTCAGACCCGCAACGCTTTCATCAACAGTGATCGCAGCACCGCTGCCGCCCATATCTGTCTGCACCCAACCCGGATGATAGATGCCAACGGCAATCCCCTCGGACTGAAGGTCCGTCGCCAGATTGCGCCCCAGGTTCAGCGCCGCAGCTTTGGACGCGCGGTAGATATAGCTGCCACCGGGCGCGCGGGTGTCGGACCCCATCTGGCTGGAAATAATGGCGATCTTGCCCTTGGCCGCCCGCAGGTTCGGCAGCAGAGTCTGCACCGTCTGGAACACGCCCGTCACATTGGCCGCGAAACCGTTGGCCCACATATCGGCGGGATAGCCGCTGTCCAGGCTTTGCCCCTTGTCCTCGTAAACACCCGCATTGCACACCAGCAGGTCGACAGGATCATCGCCCAGTGCCACAGCCAGCTTGGCAAAATCCGCAGGCTGCGTCACGTCCATCGCCACGTCGGCCCCGTCACCGCGCCCCGTTCCGGTCACCTGATGGCCCGCGGCCCGATACTGCGCGGCAAGGCCCGCACCGATGCCACGTGTGGCACCCGTAATCACAATTCTCATGGGTCAGTTTACCTTTGATTTGGGCAGGAAGGGCAGCGGCATCACCGGCACACCATCCTCGATCAGCGCTTTGGCCTCATCGGGTTTTGCCTCGCCATGAATGGCGCGTTCAGGGGCGTCGCCCAGATGCATCGCCCGCGCCTCGCGGGCAAAGTTGCCACCGACGTAGGTCGAATGCGTTTCAACGTGTTTGCGCATCTGCGCCAATGCGGCCTTGACCTCGGCGGCCTTGGCGTTGCGCGCGGCCTCTGCTTCGGCTGTGGCGGCAGCATCACGGGCCGACGATACACGCGGTGCCATCACCGCCTTGTCCACCGATGCGCTGCCACATACGGCGCAATTCACATGACCCGCGCCGCGCAGGGCGTCAAAAGCTTCTGCGGATTTGAACCAGCTTTCAAAAGCATGGCCCCGATCACATTTCAAAGCGTAGCGGATCATAACAGCTCCAGCGGCGGACGACACATCCGAGATATACACGAAAGCTGCCGCGTCAAGCGGCAGGGGTCGTGTCCGGCTCTTAGGTCAAAATCTTGGGGTCGAAGTCCCGAATAATCTGGGCCAGTTCCGGTTCCTCGACCAAACGCGCGGCTTTTTTGCGCCCCACCCAGCGGCGTTTGCGTTCCAACGCTTCGGGGAAGGTTTTGGCCAGCGATTTGACCCGCACGGGGTAAACCATTGCCACGCAGGGCATATCGCTGTCGTCATCGACCGACTTGCTGTAAGAATACAGCCCCACGGGCCGCCAGTCGACCTTGCCCAGAACGCCCGCCTCTTCCCAGGCTTCGGTCAGCGCCGCCTCGCCCGGGGTTTGGCCGTCCATCGGCCAGCCCTTGGGCACGATCCAACGGCCCGACCCGCGCGAGGTGATCAGCAATATCTGCACCTTTCCGTCCATCACGCGCCAGCACAGCGCGGCAAACTGGGTGCGCACATCGGTTTTGCGCGCACTGTTCACCGTGATGGGCAGTTGCTTGATCATCGGAGCGGTCATCGAAATCCTCGAAGCGATTGGTACAAATACAACGCACTGGCTTTTACAATGCATTGATTTTAGGGCGATGCCAGACACTAGCCAATTTTTTACGAAGTTTTAGTAAAGAAAACGGAGTTTTCGCAACAGCGCCGCTGAGAAGAAGGGGCTTGTGGCCGCGTGGCAGCGGGTAAATACTGCTGTTTGATGGGAAAAGCTGTTCGTAAAATCATGGTCTTGGCTGCGACGCTGATCTGCGTTGCCGGCGCGCCCGTTCTGGCGCGTGATTTGATTGTCTTTGCCGCTGCCAGCCTGCGCGGCGCATTGGACGAGGTTGCCGCCCTAAACGACACGCCGGTCGCGATTTCATATGGCGGCTCCGGTGCAATGGCACGGCAGGTGGCCCAGGGCGCGCCTGCGGACGTGGTTGTGCTGGCCAATCCGCAGTGGATGGTCTGGCTGCAAGATCAGGGCATTGTCGCCGCCGACCTGCCGGTGACGCTGTTGACCAACACGCTGGTGCTGATCGGTCACGATGGCCCCGCCCTGCACGATCCCGACGCCGATGCCCTGCTGGCACGCCTTGGTGACAGGCGGCTTGCCATCGGCCAGCGTCAGGCGGTGCCTGCGGGCATCTACGCCCGCGCGTGGCTGGAACATATCGGCGCGTGGGACAGGCTTGTGCCGCATCTGGCCGAGGTCGAGAACGTCCGCGCCGCGCTGGCGCTGGTTGCACGCGGCGATGCGCCGTTGGGTGTTGTCTATGGCTCGGACGCGCTGGCGGACCCCAAGGTCACGGTGCTGTGGCACATTCCCGACGACCAGCACCCGCCAATCACCTATCCGGCGGTAGCGCTCAGCCCCGAAGGCGCGCAGTTCATGGACATTCTGCGCAGCCCGCAAGCCGCCGAGATTTTCAAGCAATACGGCTTTGGCCTGCCCTGATGGATGCCGCCGGATACGAAGCACTGCGGCTGTCACTGCTGGTTTCGGGCACTGCGACGTTGATCGGGCTGCCGCTGGCGTTGTGCTGTGCGTGGTTGCTGGCACGGCGTGATTTTCGGGGCAAGGACCTGCTGAGCGCCGCGATTCACCTGCCGCTGGTGCTGCCACCTGTGGTCACCGGCTATTTGCTGCTGTTGTCCTTTGGCCGCACGGCACCCCTGGGCCGGTTTCTGGAACAGACGCTGGGGTTGGTACTGGCGTTTCGCTGGACCGGTGCGGTGCTGGCTGCAATGGTCATGGGCTTTCCGCTGATGGTGCGCGCCATGCGGTTGGCGATCGAGGCGGTGGACCCGCGCATCGAGGCCGCCGCCGCCACGCTGGGGGCCCCGCGTTATGCTGTTTTCGCAACCGTCACCCTGCCGCTGATCGCACCGGGCATCCTTGCAGGCGCGGTCATGGGATTTGCCAAAGCCTTGGGCGAATTCGGCGCGACCATCACCTTTGTCGCCGCCATTCCCGGCCAGACGCAAACCCTGCCTTCGGCGATCTACAGCTATCTGCAAGTCCCGGGGGGCGAGGCCCGCGCCGCGCAACTGACCCTGATCGCCTGTGCCATCGCGGTGGCGGCGGTGGTGGTGTCCGAATGGCTGTCGCGGCGCATCGCCGCGCGGATCGGTGCCGCATGAGCCTGAGCGTCGACATCTGCCACCGCTTCGACGGTTTCACCCTGAATGCCGCGTTTCAGGCACCTGCGGGTGTCACGGCCCTGTTCGGACGCTCGGGCGCCGGCAAGACGACCCTTGTGAACGCTGTGGCAGGGCTGCTGCGTCCTGATGCGGGGCGGATCACGCTGAAGGGGCGCGTGCTGTTGGACCGGAACGCGGGCATATGCCTGCCGCCGCACCAGCGCCGGTTGGGCTATGTCTTTCAGGACGCGCGGCTGTTTCCGCATCTGAGTGTCGCTGGCAATCTGGACTATGGAACGCGGTATGCGCCCGCTGGCGGCACCGCCATGTCACGCGACGATGTGATCGACCTGCTGGGCCTTGGCCCCCTGCTGGACCGCCGTCCGCGCCACCTGTCTGGCGGTGAAACCCAGCGGGTTGCCATCGGACGTGCCCTGCTGTCGCGCCCCGAGATGCTGTTGATGGACGAACCGCTGGCAGCTCTTGATGCGTCGCGCAAGGCCGACATCCTGCCCTATCTGGAGCGGCTCAAAACCGCGTATCATCTGCCGATCCTCTACGTGTCGCACGCGCTGGACGAAATCGCGCGGCTGGCCGATACGCTGGTGCTGTTGTCAGATGGCGCGGTCCAAGCGGCGGGACCGATCCGCGCGCTGCTGTCCGATCCAGCGCTGGTGCCGCTGCTGGGCGTGCGCGAGGCGGGTGCGGTGATCGACGCCACGGTGACCCATCACGCCGACGACGGGCTGACCACGTTGCGCATCGCGGCGGGTGATATTTATTTGCCCGGTGTACAGGCCCATGTGGGCGACAGCATCCGGGTGCGCATTCGGGCGGGCGACGTGATTGTCGCACGCGCGCGGCCCACGGGGCTCAGCTCGGTCAATATCCTGCCGGTGACGGTGACGGCCGTGCAGATGGGCGACGGGCCGGGGGCCGCCATCGCGCTGGACGCCGCAGGCGACGCCCTGCTGGCGCGGATCACCGCACGGTCGGCGCGGGATCTTGGGCTGCACGTGGGCATGAACTGCTTTGCCGTGCTCAAGGCAACGTCGGTGGCGCAGTCGTCTATCGGGCATCACCTGCCCTAAGGGTCAAACCCTGACGCCCTTGCCCCGCTCAAGACGTTCTTTCAACTTGGCGACCAAGACCTCTCGCGGGGTGTCGGCATCAATCGCCAGCTTGCGCAGCGCGAAATGGATATGCGCCATCTCGGCGTAATAGCTGGTGTAGGCGTAGTTCACCGCAGCCCCCGCCACAGCACCCAAAACCGGCACCGTCTGCGCCGCCAGTTTCTGCCCCAAGACCACCGCCAGCTTGGGCGCGACCCGGGCAATCAGCGTCTGCATCGCGGCCCCGCTGAGCGCCACGCGCGCGGATAAAAACGCAATGTCCGCCCCGTCATCTTCAGCAAGCGGCCCCGCAGCGGCAAAGACCTGCACGCAGTCGAACCGAACATTATCGGCGCTGGTGTCAAAGCCCAGCTTGTGCGCCTCGCCCTCGATCACCCGCAGCAACAGCGTGGTGGTCACCGGCAGCTCGGCCAGCGCCGTGGGCAGGCCGCCAAAACCGCCAGCCGCACCCATCGCGGCGCTGACGGTGCGGTTCACCCAATTGGACTGGTCCTTGACCATCTTGCGCGATCCGCTGGCTGCTTTCATCGCCTGGGTCAGCGCCATGACGGTCGCCCCTTCCAGCCGCTGCCGCACATCGCCGGGCAACCGCCCCAGCAACCCGTCGGCGCGCGCACCGATGGCGTTCAGCAGATCAATGCCCAAGCCGCCCGCCTTGCGATAGCGCACGGCAAGCCGGTCCAGTTCGGCTTCCAGGTCCAGCACGGCCAGTCCGGTGTGTTCAGGAAAGGTCACTTCGCTCATGTGCAGTCCTCCTGCACTGATAGATCGGTGTGGATTGCGCAAAAATCAATGCCGGCGATCAATCGGCAGCGTCCCAGCGCCTGACATCGCCCTCGATCCGGTCCCAGGCGCCTGTCACCAGCGCACGGCCAAGCACCCGTTCGGGGTTGGTGGGCGGCGGCATGACCACATGATCCAGACGGGTAAACCCGAAACGCTGGTAATAGGGCGCATCGCCCACCAGCATCACCCGAGCCCAGCCCATTTCGGCGGCCACTTGCAGTGACACATGCATCAACAGCCCGCCCAGCCCTTCGCCCTGCCGCGTCGGGTGCACGGCCACAGGGCCCAGCAACAGCACATCCGACCCGGCCACACGCACAGGCCAATAGCGGATGGCACCGCCCAGAATGCCGTCACGGTCGCGCGCCACGTGGCTTAGCCCGGCAACCGGTGCGATACCGTCGCGCAAACGATAGGACGACAGCGCCTCGCGGCCCGGCGCAAAGCACAGGTCGTACAAAGCTTCGACTTCCCACCAATCATCGCGGGTCTCGGGCGTCAGGGCGTACATCGGCGGCAGGTCTTACTTGGCTGGTTCCGTCTGGCCTTTGCCCTATCATGCAGCTAACCCTTTGCCAAACCGAACTGAAAGGCCACGCACATGTTTTACCGCCCCGCCGACGGACACCCGCTGCCGCACAACCCGTTCAACGCCATCGTCACCCCCCGCCCCATCGGCTGGATTTCGACGCAAGATGCGGACGGTGTACCCAATCTGGCGCCCTATTCGTTCTTCAACGGCGTGGCCTACGTGCCGCCACAGGTCATGTTCGCCTCGACCGGCGTCAAGGACGATCAGGACAACACCAAGGACAGCGTCGCCAATATTCGTGAAACCGGCGTGTTCTGCGTCAACATCGTCGAATCCGCCGCCCGCGATGCGATGAATGCCTCGTCCGCAACATTCCCCAAAGGCACCGACGAATTCGCCAAGGCCGGTATCACCGCCGAACGCTGCGAGACGATAGACTGCCCACGCGTCGGCGGCGCACCTGCGGCGCTGGAATGCAAGGTCACCCAGATCGTGCAGATCGAAGGCGCGTCCAACTATGTCGTCTTTGGCGAAGTCACAGGCGTGCACATGCGCGACGACACCATCGTGGATGGCCGGTTTGATATTACAACCTATCAACCGCTGTCCCGGCTGGGCTATCGCGATTATACCGTGATCAAGGATCTGTTCGAACTGACCCGCCCCGACGATTGAACCGTGTGGGGGTCGCGCGACAATTCACACCCTGAAGTTGAAAATACACCCTTTGAGGCCTTTCAAAGGCACTGTTGCTTGACCCCGCGACCTTTGGTCTTGCAGGGTTCTGCATGAACAAACCAGCGTATGTACCCCATCGCTTTGGCCGCCATTTTCGCCGGTCATTTTAAGGGCTGCCATTTTGACACCACCCGGCCAGACATATGGGCGGGTCATTTCGGGCTTTGCCCCATATGCATTAATCCAAGGGAGTTCTTTGCATGACCCAACTCGTGATTTCCGACGGCATTACCAGCCTTGTAAGCGTGTTTTATGGCGCTCTTGATGACGCCTTTCTCGAAGGCACGGTAACCAGCTTCAGCACGACCGAAGTGACAATCACCACGGCGGGCGCCGTCGTCACATTAAGCGGCACGGGATTTGGCGCGAATGGGTCGGGGTATTTCGGCAACCTGGACTCGATGAGCTTTGCCTTTACCAACGGAGAAACGATAGACTGGACCGACATCGGCCTGCTGGTGCAGGACATCGTCGCCGCCTATGACGCCGAAGAAAACCCGGTAACCCCGCAGATCGACGCCGTCGAAAACCTGCTGTTGCCGTTGGCCTGGGACATAACGTTCAACGACAGTGACGACATCCTGAATTCAAAAACCACCAGCGCCGACGGAATCAAGCTTCATTTGACCGGCGACAATTACTTTGACCTGCGCGGCGGTGCCGATGACCTGTTCGCTTCTGACGGCAAGGACACGGTCTTTGGCGGCGCAGGCAGCGACACTATTGACGGCGGGAATGACAACGACCGCCTGTATGGTGAAAAGGGCGACGACGAGATCAGAGGGTCCAAGGGCCGCGACCTGCTGCGTGGCGGCACTGGTGACGACGACCTGTCTGGCGGCAAGGGACGCGACAACCTGAACGGCGGCGCGGGCAATGACACGCTGGACGGCGGTTCGGGTGATGACAAACTGCGCGGCTCGAACGGTGCGGATACGTTTGTGTTCAACAGCGCCGTGTCCTCGGGTGATTCAGACATCATCTATGACTACGAGCTGGGCACCGATTTCCTTATCCTTGACGCAAGCGATCCCGGGTCCGTGACAATTACGGACACCCTTGATGGCGCGGTAATCGCCTATGAGGACAATCAGATTCTGGTCATTGGCGTAACAGCAGCCCAGCTGAACGAAGATCCCAACCTGCAAATCTTGTAATTTTCACGACAAAGGCGGCCCCGCCGGGGTCGCCCATGCCACCTTTGAGCCGTGTGCGATCCGCAACACTTTGGCGCGGTTCTGAGCGTTGACCAAATATTGGTTGATGCCCCAGCTTCTGCCTACCTATTTTGCAAAAACATTCACACATTTTACAAAGGCTTAGGCATGTCCACATTGACGCTCTCTTCGGAGATCAACAACGTCGCGACCACATTCTTCCAGATCATTGACGACCTCTATGCAGACGGCTCCGCAATCATCGGGTTCAGCACGACGCAGCTGCTCGTCACGACGACGTTTGGGACGATCACAATCAACGGCACGAACTTCTCCATGAACGGCGACTACGTCTATGGGGATATGGACCAAATGGTCTACAGCTTTACCAACGGTGACGTGCTGACCTGGGACGACGTCAATCTGACCGTTACGGAAATGCAAGACGCGTTCGAGCAAGAGGAGAACGGCTTTACCACTGACTCGGTGGAAAACCTGCTGCTGAATCGCGACTGGACCATCTATGCAAATGACAACGATGACATCCTGACATCCCAAACGCGCAGCAAAGACAACGTTAAAATCCACCTGACGGGTGACGACTACTTTGACCTGCGCGGCGGTTCCGATGACCTGTTCGCGTCTGACGGCAAGGACACGGTCTTTGGCGGCGCAGGCAGCGACACCATCGACGGCGGCAATGACAACGACCGCCTGTACGGTGACAAGGGCGACGACGAGATCAAAGGCTCCAAGGGCCGCGACCTGCTGCGCGGTGGCACTGGCGACGACGACCTGTCTGGCGGCAAGGGACGCGACAACCTGAACGGCGGCGCGGGCAATGACACGCTGGACGGCGGTTCGGGTGATGACAAACTGCGCGGCGCGGATGGCGCCGACACCTTTGTCTTCAGCAGCGCGGTGTCGTCGGGCGACGCCGACATCATCTACGACTACGAACTGGGCGTCGACTTCCTCAGCGTCGATGCCGAGGTGCTCGAAGGGTCCACGATCATCGACACCGCAGAGGGCGCGCTTCTGACATATGACGACAACACGCTGCTGGTTGTCGGTGTCACCGCAGAGCAACTGGGCGACGATGTGAACTTCACTTTCTTCTGATCCGACAAGCAAAAGGCGGCCCCGCTGGCCGCCTTTTCCAATTTCCAAACCACATTCTTTTGGCCTGAAATATCCTCGGGGGACGGCGCGTCAGCGCCGGGGGGCAGACAGCCCCCTGACCGCTCTCAGCCTTCAGTGACCGCCCAGAATCCCCGTGCGCACGCCGTAGTTGGCCGCAACCGCGTAATCGGGGTCGTCGTCGCTGTCGATCACCAGATGCCCCGCCTTGGACAGCAACGCGTGACAGTCGCGCGACAGGTGCCGCAACTGGATGCGCTTGCCCAGCTCTTCGTATTTGCCCGCCAGCGTCTCAATCGCCTGCAAGGCCGACTGGTCCACCACGCGGCTGCCGGCAAAGTCCACGGTGACGCTCAGCGGGTCGGTTTCCACGTCGAACATCTCCATGAACCCGTCGGTCGAGCCGAAGAACAGCGGCCCCTGAACCTTGTAGATTTTGGACCCGTCCGATGCGTTTTCGATCTGCGCATGGATGCGGCGCGCGTTGTTCCACGCATAGGCCAGCGCGCTGACGATCACGCCGACAACCACCGCAACGGCAAGGTCTTCCATCACCGTCACAACGGTCACCAGCACGATCACAAAGGCATCCATCAAAGGCACCTTGCGCAGGATCATCAACGAGTTCCAGGCAAAGGTTCCGATCACCACCATGAACATCACGCCCACAAGTGCCGCCAGCGGGATCAGCTCGATCACGCTCGATCCAACCAGGATAAAGGCCAGCAGGAACAGCGCCGCCGTGATCCCCGCGACCCGCGTGCGCCCGCCGGATTTGACGTTGATCATCGACTGGCCGATCATCGCACAGCCGCCCATACCGCCGAAAAAGCCGGTCACGGTGTTGGCCACGCCTTGGGCGATACACTCCTGGCTGGCACCCCCGCGTCGTCCGGTCATGTCGCCCACCAGGTTCAGCGTCAGCAGGCTTTCGATCAGGCCGATGGCCGCCAGAATGACCGCATAGGGCAAGATGATCTCAAAGGTTTCCCAGTTCAGCGGCACCATCGGAATGTGAAACGACGGAAAGCCGCCCTTGATGCTGGCCAGATCGCCGACCCGCGGCACGTCCAGACCAAACCCGATGACCACAGCCGCCACGATCCCGATCCCCGCCAACGGCGCCGGTATCGCCCGCGTCAGGCGCGGCATGACCCAGATAATCGCCATTGTGGCGGCGACCAGCGCCAGCATGATCATCAATGGCGGACCTGACAACCAGACCCCGCCGCTGACACCGTGGCCAGTGTCGACCATGGTGCCCGGCACCTTGAACTGGCTCATCTGCGCAAGGAAAATCACGATCGCCAAACCGTTAACAAAGCCCAGCATGACCGGATGCGGCACCAGGCGCATGAACTTGCCCCATTGCATCACGCCGGCAAAAATCTGGAACAACCCCATCAGGACGACAGTGGCAAACAGATATTCAACCCCGTGCTGCGCCACCAAGGCGACCATCACAACCGCCAGCGCCCCCGTGGCCCCCGAGATCATCCCCGGACGCCCGCCCATAATCGCGGTGATCAGCCCCACGATAAACGCCGCATACAGCCCGACCAGAGGGTTCACGCCCGCAACAAAGGCAAAGGCCACCGCCTCGGGCACCAATGCCAGGGCGACGGTCAGACCCGAAAGAATTTCGGTCTTCCACTGCCGCCCGTCCAGTTCGGTGTCACCGGGCGACACGCGAAAATCGCCGAAACGGGTGTGGATAAGGTTCGAGATCAAAGCCATGAGTGTCCTGTACGTTGCGAATATGTCGCCAATGTTAAAGGCCCCCTCTAACGGCAACAGCCCCGAGGGGCCAGAGACAATGCTGTTTGGCGATGGCCTGCAAAGGCGAGATTCAGAGCTTTGGCCCTGATTTGTATAATCCGCAGGCAGCAGAGGGTCCAAAGCTGCCCCTGCCAACTTCGGGGGCGCCGCGCGACGCAAGAACCCTGTCTTGCCAACAAGCAACCGGCAATTCTGCACGGCGCCTTGCACAAGGTCAGGGCCCCGCCGCTTGATTCCTTGTTCTGGTGCATCATATTAGAATGCGGCGCGGCATTGGTCGCAAATTATTATTGATCTAGTGGACCTGCTACATGTCAGCCGACGACTCTGAAATTCTGCCCTCGACCCTTCTTTCCGCCGAAAACCTGCGCAGCAACGCCGTTTTTGCCCATGCGATCCGTCACAGCCGCCTGCCGCTGTGCATCACCGATCCGTCGAAACCGGACGAACCCATCGTCTTTGCCAATCCTGCATTCGCCGATCTGACCGGATATGCGGAAGAGGATTTTATCGGAAAGAACTGCCGTTTTCTGCAAGGCCCCGAAACGACACAGGAAAGTGTCGAACAGATCCAAGAGGCCCTGCGCACGGACAGTGTGACGATGGTCGAGATTGTGAATTATCGCAAGTCGGGCGAGAAATTCATCAATGCCCTTCAGATTGGCCCCGTCTTCGACGACGCTGGCAACCTGATTTTTCACTTCGGTTCGCAGATGGACGTGTCGACCGCGCGGGAAAAAGAACGCCAGATGGCCGCGTTGAAAACCAACGAGCTGCTGCACCGGTTGAAGAACATCGTCAACGTAATGACCGTCGTGATCGAGATGACAGGCCGGTCGGCCACCAATACCGCCGAATACAGCAAACGGATTGCCGAGCGCTTGCGCGCATTGGGCCAGGCCCACTTTGCCACATTCTCCCACGACGAACCCAAGGTTCTGCATCTGGATGAACTGGCCAAGATGCTTTTGGTCGCCTATGCGCCGCTGGGCGAAGAACAGGTCCGCGTTAACGGTGACACCGTCATTGTCCCCGACCAATACATGACCGTGATCACGCTTTTGTTGCACGAACTTGCGACCAATGCGGTGAAACACGGCAGCCTGAGCGTTGAACAGGGTGTCGTCGACCTGACATGGGACACCAACGACCCCGCGGCCCTGAACCTGCGTTGGAAAGAAACAAACGGCCCCGCCGTCAGCCAGCCAACCCGCGAAAGCGGCTCAAAGATTGTCAGCTCGCTGGTCAGGGCTTCGGGCGGCACGCTGACCTTTGACTGGCGGGCCGAGGGTCTGGTTGCGGACCTTACGCTGCCTTTGGTGGGCAAAGCGCCGGCCGCCTAGGCCTGCGTAAAGCAGCGGGGACCGATCCTGTCAGGCCGGTTGCAGGTACATCACCCCCTTGCAGCCCCTCCCCGACACGTTAGTCTGCGGCCCATCGCACCTCCTGAACAAAGGCCGCTTCCATGACCCCAACCCGCATCGCCGTCATCGGCGGCTCTGGCATTTACGACATAGACGGGCTGAAAGACGCCAAGTGGGTTCAGGTCGCAACCCCCTGGGGCAAGCCGTCGGACCAGATCCTGACCGGCACGCTGGACGGTGTCGAAATGGCGTTTCTGCCGCGTCACGGGCGCGGTCATGTGCACACGCCCACTTCGGTCCCCTACCGCGCCAATATCGACGCACTGAAACGGATCGGCTGCACCGATGTGATCAGCGTGTCGGCCTGCGGGTCGTTCCGCGAGGAAATGGCGCCCGGTGATTTTGTCATCGTCGACCAGTTCATCGACCGCACCGTGAACCGCGACAAGACGTTTTTTGGCACCGGCTGCGTCGCCCACGTCAGCGTCGCCCACCCCACCTGCCCGCGCCTGTCCGACGCCTGCGAAACAGCGGCGCGCGATGCGGGGATCAATGTGCATCGTGGTGGCACCTATCTGGCGATGGAAGGGCCGCAGTTCTCGACCCTGGCCGAAAGCCGCATGTACCGCGAAAGCTGGGGGGCGGACGTGATCGGCATGACCAATATGCCCGAGGCGAAACTCGCCCGCGAGGCCGAGCTGTGTTACGCGTCGGTTGCGATGATCACCGACTATGACAGTTGGCACCCCGACCATGGCGAAGTGGACGTGACACAGATTATCGCCACCCTGACCGGCAACGCCGACAAGGGCCGCAATCTGGTGTCGCGCCTGCCCGCGCTGTTGGGGGCCGAACGCGCGCCCTGCCCGCACGGCTGCGACCGCGCGCTGGAATACGCGATCATGACCGCCCCCGAAGCCCGCGACCCCGAGCTGGTGGCCAAGCTGGATGCCGTAGCCGGTCGGGTTCTGTCCTAACCAAAGGTCCGCGAGATGCGCCGACACGTTCTGATCCTCGGCGCTGATGGATTTATCGGCCGCCACATCGCTTTTGCCGCCCGCCGTGCGGGCTGGCAGGTGACGGCGCACGCCCGCAATCCGGCAGCATTGAAGCACATGGGGTTCGACACCCTGCGTGCGGACCTGACCGATCCGGCAACCCACGACCCGGCGTTCTGGCAGCCGGTGCTGGCGGGGGGCGTGCATGTGATCAACGCCGCCGGTGTGCTGAACGGCCCTGATGCCACCCTGCATGCGGTTCATGTAACGGCCCCTGCGGCCGTCTATGCCGCTTTGGACCCCGGCGCGCGGGGTGTCTTGATCTCGGCCATCGGGATCGAGGCCGATACCCCCTTTGCCCGCCACCGCCGCGACGGCGAGGCCGCAGCACCCCAGACCATCACCATATTGCGCCCCGGGTTGGTGCTGGGGCAAACCTCTTACGGTGGGTCGTCGCTGGCCCGCGCGCTGGCGGCATTGCCCTTGGTGACGCCGGTGGTGGGCAAGGGCGACCAGCCGTTCAACCCGATCCACGCCGACGATCTGGCGGCGATTGCGCTGCACAGCCTTGAGACCCCGCCGCCGCCTGGTCCGCATGTGGTGGGCGGCCCCGAGACCGTGACGCAAAAGCAGATGCTGCGCGCCCTGCGCGGCTGGATGGGTCTGCGCCCTGCGATCCCCCTGCGTCTGCCCCGCCCTCTGGCCCGCCTGATGGGCACCGTGGGGGATGCCATGCGCCTCGGCCCGATCTCTCGTACCGCCGTCGACCAACTGTCCCAAGGCGTGCACGCCCCCCACGCGCTGACCGAGGGCCCGCAGCCCCGCGCCTTCTCGGACATCCTGCACGCCCAACCCTGCGGCACCCAAGACCTGTGGCACGCACGCCTGTACCTGATGCGCCCCGTGCTGCGGCTGGTGCTGGCGGCGTTGTGGCTGGTGTCGGGTCTGATTGGCCTGACCCTTCCCGCAGCACAGTTCCTGCCGCTGGTGCCAGAGACCCTGCCCGATACGCTCTTGATCGTGATGGCACGTGCCGGAGGCCTTGCCGATCTGGCCATCGCCGCCGCATTGCTGCGCGGTTGGCGGCCACGGCTGATGACGGCTGTGCAGTTTGGGATGATTGCCGCCTATACCGTCGCCTTCACCGCATTGAACCCCGCGTTATGGTTGCTGCCCTTGGGTGGTCTGTTAAAGAACGTCCCGCTGCTGGCCCTGATCGGCATCGCCGCGATTGTGGAAAGAGAACGCTGATGGACGCCTACCTGACCGCCAAATGGTTGCACATCCTGTCGTCCACCGTGCTGTTCGGCACCAGCATCGGCACGGCGTTCCAGATGGTCTGGGCGATGCGCAGCAACAATCCCGTGGTGATTCACCGCACTGCGTCAGGCGTGGTGGTGGCCGACTGGCTGTTCACAACCCCCGCTGGGCTGATCCAGCCACTGACCGGCCTGTGGCTGATCCATCTGCAAGGTTATCCCCTGACCGAGCCGTGGCTTTTGCTGACCTATGCGCTGTATGCCGTGGCCTTTGTCGCATGGGTGCCCGTTGTCGGCTTGCAAATCCGCATCCGCAACCTGACCGCCGCCGCGACGGCGGTGCCGGACGCCGCCCGCCGCGCCTTTCGCATCTGGTTTGCCCTTGGTTGGCCTGCCTTCCTTGCGCTGATCGCCATCTTCTGGCTTATGGTCCACAGACCGCCACTGTGGGGCTGATCCCCTTAACAACGGAAATCCCCATGAAAACCGTCCAGGACTACATCCGCACCATCCCCGATTTCCCGCACGAGGGGATCATGTTCCGCGATGTCACGACGCTGTTTGCCGACCCGCGCGGCTTTCGCATGGCCATCGACCAGATGCTGCACCCCTATGCAGGGCTGCAAATCGACAAGGTCGTGGGACTGGAAGCCCGCGGTTTCATTCTGGGCGGTGCCATCGCGCACCAATTGTCCAAGGGGTTCGTCCCGATCCGCAAAAAGGGCAAGCTGCCCGGCGCCACCATCGAACAGGCCTATACGCTGGAATACGGCGAGGCGGTGGTCGAAATCCATGATGACGCCATTCAAGCCGGCGAAACCGTTCTGATCGTTGACGACCTGCTGGCCACCGGCGGCACCGCCGAGGCGGGGATCAAGCTGATCGAGCGTCTGGGTGGCAAGATCATCTCGTGCAGCTTTATCATCGACCTGCCCGATCTGGGCGGCCGCGCCAAGCTGGAAGCGATGGGCATGGATGTGCAGGCGCTGTGCGCCTATGCGGGCGACTGAGCCCCCTTCATCTTGCCCGCAAAACTCCGGGGTGAGGCGCGCTGGCGCCGAGGGGCAGCGCCCCTGTGCCTACCCGCGCAGCACGGCACCCGGGTTCATGATCCCCGCAGGGTCCAGTGCCGCCTTGATCGCGCGCATTGCCGCCAGCTTGACCGGATCGCCATAGCGTTCTAGATCGCCCACTTTCAGCCGCCCGATGCCGTGTTCGGCGCTGACCGATCCACCCAGTTCGTGCACCAGATCGTGCACCGCCTGTTTGATCCCGTCCCGCTCGGCCAGATGGTCCGCCTTGGTCTTGCCCTGCACGGGAAACACGTTGAAATGCAGATTTCCGTCACCGACGTGGCCAAAGCAGTTGATGCGAAAGTCGCCCAAGGCCTTGATGCGCGCATTGGCCTGGGTGATGAATTCGGCCAGTGCGCCCAGCGGCACCGAAATGTCGTGACTGCTGATCGCGCCGATGCGCCGGTTGGCTTCGGGGATGTGTTCGCGCACGGACCAGAAGTCGTCTGACTGGGCTTGCGATTGGGCGATGATGCCGTCGCTGACCAATGCTTGCTCGGCCCCTGCCACAAACAATGTCTCCAACGCCTCGGTCGGGTTCTGCCCCGCCGACAGGCCGACCTCGACCAGCACGCACCATTCGGGCGGCGTGTCCCACGGGCGGCGGACGTCGGGCAGCTTTTCGGCCAGGAAATCCATGCCTTGCCGGTGCATCAGCTCGAACGCGCTGATCGCGTCGCCCAGCAATTCGCGGCCCAACGTCAGCAGCTTCAACGCCGCCGCGGGGCTTTCGACCACCAGCATCGCGGTGCCGCTGTGCGCGGGGCGTGGCGACAGTTTCAGCGCAGCGGCTGTGATGATGCCCAGCGTGCCCTCGGCCCCGATCAGCAGGTGGCGCAGATCGTAACCGGTGTTGTCCTTGCGCAGGCGGCTTAGCCCGTTCCAGATGCTGCCGTCGGGCAGCACCGCCTCAAGCCCCAGACACAGATCGCGCGCATTGCCATAGCGCAGCACGCCGGTGCCGCCTGCATTGGTGCTCAGGTTGCCACCGATCCGCGCGGTGCCTTCGGCAGCCAGCGACAGCGGGAACAACCGGCCCGCCTGCGCTGCGGCTGCCTGCACATCGGCCAGAATCACACCTGCCTCGACAATCGCCACGTTTTCGTCCGGGTAGACCGCGCGCACCGCGTTCATCCGCTCAAGCGACAGGATCAGCGGCACGGGGCCATCCGCGATAACCTGCCCGCCGACCAGCCCCGTGCCGCCACCATAGGGGACGATCCCGATGCGGTGCTGGGCGCACAGGCGCACAATCACAGCCACCTCGTCAGCGCTGCGCGGCAGGGCCAAAAGGGTGTCTTGCCCCTGATACCGCCCGCGCGGTTCTTCCAGATAGCGGCTTTCGGCGCGGCGAAAGCGGTCGGCGGGCAAGGCAGCGGTCAGCAGCGCTTCGGTCTGGGCAGTGAGTGAGGTCAATGTCATGGCCGCACCATCCTGCCACAGCGGCGCAATGGCAAGCCCCTAGCGGCGCAACCATTCCGGGCGCAGCACCATGATGGTGGGCCGTGACGGCAGGCGGTCGCGCGACACCTGCAAGGCGGGGCCACCCACCTCGACCACGGCGAATTCATCCGCCATGCCGGTCAGAAAATCATCCAGCGTATAGTCCGAGAACCAATGCATCGGCAGCACCACCGACGACTTCAGCCGCTTCAGCACGCGGGTCATCGTGGGCAGGTCCAGCGTCATGCCGCCGTCAATCGGTGCCATCACCACATCCAGCCGCCCAATCGCCGCATATTGCGCGGCGTCCGGTTCGTGGTGCAAATGCCCCAGATGGCCAATGCACAGGCCTGCCATCTCGAACACAAAGATCGAATTGCCCTTGGGTTCGCTGCCACCATACTGGCTGCGGATGTCGGTCGACACATTGCGCACCAGCACTTCGCCCAGATCGACGTGATGGTCGATCCCCACCCCGAAGGGCCCCCAGCCGTTCAGGGTGTGGGCGATGGCCGGATCTGGAAACGCCGTCCAATGGGTGTCGTGAGCGTGGTTCATCGTGACAACGTCGGGGATCATCGGCACGTTGCCAATGTAGCCGGTGAAATCGGTGACCATGTTCAGCCCGCCGTGGCTGCGGATCAGAAAACTGGCGTGGTCGATATAGTGGATCAGCACCGTCTCGTTCGGCACATCGGCGTCATAGCTGGCCATCTGGACGAAGGCCGCGCCGTCAATGGCATCCGCCAACGCGATGCAATGGCTGGGCGTGCGCGTGGCCTGGGCCTGGGCCTGCGCCGTCCCTGTCATCAGTGTCAAAGCTGTCAGCAGTCGGATCAACATGATGGTCACCCTTGTGACCCTCAGTCTAGCGCATCCTGCGCCAAAGTCATCCTGCGTCGGTGCGCCCGCGACGGTCGTGGCGCAAGGATGCGTACAAAACGTGCGTTCGCCAGCGTCCGTCAATTTGCAGATAGGACTGTGCGACGCCCTCGTATTTGAAACCGGACTTTTCCAGCAACCCGCGCGACGCGGCGTTTTCGGGCAGGCAGGCCGCTTCGATCCGGCTAAGGTCCTGACGGGTAAAGGCATAGTGCACCACCGCCTCGATGGCTTCGCGCATATAGCCCTTGCGCGCGAACATCTGGCCCGTCCAATAGCCCAGCGTGCCGGCCTGCGCGGGCCCACGGCGGATGTTGTCCAGGGTGATCGCGCCCACCAGCACCTCGTCCGAACGCCGGATCAGGAACAGTGGCAACGCCGAGCCGTTGGAGATGGACCGCTGCGCCCAGTACACGCGGTTGGTAAACGCCTTGCGCGACAAATGATCATCGGCCCAGCCGGGTTCCCACGGGGTCAGGTAGTCTTTGGAATGCGCCCGCAACGCCGCCCAGGGGCGGAAATCTGCATGGATCGGCGGCCGCAGCGTCAGGCGCTCGGTCTCGATCCGCAGTTTCCGCTTGGACAGCAACATCAGGCGACCCGGCGCTCCTGCAAGGCGTCCAGCGTGGGGGCTGTATCAACCGGCCCATACAGTGCCAGCGCCGCAGGGGCAGTGGCCGCGATATGTTCCGCAAACTCGCGTACGTCGCCGGTGGTGACCGCATCAATGCGCGCAATGGTTTCTTCCAGCGGCGGCACGCGGTCCCAGATCTGCACCAATCGGGCCAGACGTTCGGCGCGGCTGGACGGGCTTTCCAGTCCCATCAGCAATCCGGCTTTCATCTGGGCGCGGGCGCGGGCGACTTCGGCCGGGTTCATGTCGGAGGCCGCACGCTTCATCTCGTCGATGGTGATCTGCGACAGTTCAGCCACCTGATCGCCGCTGGTGCCCGCATAGACGGTCATCATACCAGTGTCGTCATAGGCCCCTGCCTGCGCAAAGATCGAATAGCACAGGCCACGGTTTTCGCGCACTTCCTGGAACAACCGCGAAGACATGCCGCCACCCAAGGCGCTTGCGTAAATCTGCGCGACATAGATTTCTTCGTCGCGGTAGCCGGGGCTTTCGAACGCCAGCGCGAAATGCGCCTGCTCCAGATCCTTGACCTGACGCACCTCACCGCCGCGGAACTTTGCGGGGGCCAGTTTGAAGGCAGGCGTCGGGACCATGCCGCCGAACATTTCCTCGGCCAGTTTGACGATACTGTCGTGGTCCACCGCGCCTGCCGCCGACAGGATCATTTCCTCGGGGCCGTAATGCTGGGCCACGAACCTGGCCAGATCCCTGCGACTAAACGCTTCGATCCGCTCGGTCGGGCCCAGGATGGTGCGCCCGATGGGCTGTTCGGGATAGGCCTGCGCCTGCAACCAGTCAAAGATTACGTCGTCGGGCGTATCCAGCGCCTGACCGATCTCTTGCAGGATCACGCCACGCTCGATCTCGATCTCGTTCTTGTCAAAGGACGGGTTCAGCAGGATGTCCCCGATCACGTCCAGCGCCAGCGGCACATCCGCCTCAAGCACCCGTGCGTAATAGGCGGTGACCTCGCGGCTGGTGTAGGCGTTGATATAGCCGCCCACGTCTTCTATCGCCTCGGCGATTTGCAGGGCACTGCGTTTGGCCGTGCCCTTGAACGCCATATGCTCCAGAAAATGCGCGATGCCGTTCTGTTTGGGCGTTTCGTGCCGGCCACCGGCATTGACCCAGATCCCGATAGACGCCGAGGCCAGCCCCGGCATGTGTTCGGTCACGATGCGAAAGCCGTTGGCAAGGCGGTGCTGTTGCAAGCTCACTGTGCGATGTGTCCCTTGATATGGTCCTTGAGCGCGGCAAGGTCGTTGGCCACCCGCGTCACCCGTTCCGCGCGTTCATAGAGGTCTTCCATGCGCGGGGGAAGGGGGGGATGGATGCCGCTGGCCTTCTCGACCGCATCGGGGAACTTTGCCGGATGGGCGGTGGCAAGCGTGATCATCGGCGTGCCCGATACGCGGTGTTCATTGGCCACTTTCACACCCACAGCCGAATGCGGGCACAGCAGCTCAGTGCTGTTTTTCAGCGTGGCGGCAATGGTGGCGTTGGTTTCATCCTCGGACGCGCGGCCGCTGTCGTAATGCTCTTGCAGGGTTTCCATTGCGCCCTGGCTCACGTCGAAACCGCCCTCTTTCAGCTCATCCATCAGTTGCGCCACGGCCTTGCCGTCACGTCCATAGGCGTCGAACAGCGCGCGTTCAAAGTTGGACGACACCTGAATGTCCATCGACGGGCTGATCGACGGGACGGTGTCGCCCTTGTGATAGCCCTGCCCTTTCAGGCAGCGGTCCAGAATGTCGTTCTGGTTGGTCGCCACCACCAGCCGGTCGATGGGCAGGCCCATGCGTTTGGCAATGTAGCCTGCAAAGATGTCACCAAAGTTGCCGGTGGGCACGGTAAAGCTGACCTTGCGGTGCGGCGCGCCGACGGACACGGCGGACGAGAAGTAATAGACCACCTGCGCCAGCACGCGGCCCCAGTTGATGCTGTTGACGCCCGCCAGTTTCACCGCATCGCGGAATTCGAAATCGTTGAACATATCCTTCAGCCGTGCCTGACAGTCGTCAAAGTCGCCATCGACAGCCAGCGCGTGCACGTTGCTTTCGCTGGGTGTCGTCATCTGGCGGCGCTGCACTTCGGAAATGCGGCCATGCGGGTACAGGATGAAGACATCGACATTGTCCAGCCCGCGAAACGCCTCGATCGCGGCAGAGCCTGTGTCGCCGCTGGTGGCGCCCACGATGGTCACCCGTTCACCGCGCCGTGTCAGGGCGGTCTGGAACAACTGGCCGATCAGTTGCATGGCAAAGTCCTTGAATGCCAGCGTCGGGCCGTGGAACAGTTCCAGCAGGAAATGCCCCTGATCCAGTTGCACCAGTGGCGCGCGGGCGGCGTGGCCGAACCCGGCATAGGCGCGGTCGATACAGCCGCGGAATTCGGCGTCGCTGAACGTTTCGCCCACGAATGGGCGCATCACGCGAAAGGCGATCTCTTCATAGCTCTGGCCTTCCATTGCGGCAATGTCGTCATGCGACAGCGTCGGGATCTCGGACGGCACATACAGGCCGCCGTCACGGGCCAGACCTGTCAGCATGGTGTCTTCGAATGTCAGCTCGGGCGCTTTGCCACGGGTCGAGATATATTTCACAAGTTGGGCCTTTCTGGTCGGCGGCGGCTGCCGCGCAGGGCAAAAACAAGGGTCATCGCAGCCCAGATCAGGGCCAGCGAGAACCAAGTGATGGCGTATTGCAAGTGATCGTTGGGAATGCCCGCAGTGTCCACAGGCAAAGGTGTGACCGGCCCGTCCGGCAGTGACGTTTCGCGGGCCACCACCAGCAGGGGGTCCGCATTCAGGGCCTGCGCCATCGCGGGCAGGTCGCGGGCGAACCAGATGTTCTCTTTCAGGTCAGGCGCGGGCGTAAAGCTGTCGATTTCCTGGGGCCAGTGCAGGTTGCCCGTTACGGTCACCTTGCCTGCGGGTGCTGTGACCGCGTCACGCTCTTCCAGCCGCACGAAACCCCGGTCGATCAACACGCGACGGCCCGCATCGGTCTGCATTGGCGCGATCACACGGTACCCCGCGCCGATCTGCTTTTGGCTGACCAGCACATAGATCACCTGATCGTCGTAGGTGCCGGTCACGGCAACAGGCAGGTATTTGTCGGCCACAGGATCAGGATCGACAGGCAATGCCACAGAATCAGCGGAAATACGGGCCGTAATGTCGGCCAGCACCGCCTGTTTCCAGGCCAGCCGCTGGACCTGCCAGACGCCCAGCGAAATCAGGACAGCGGCGCCGCCCAAGCCGATACCGATCAGAAACAGAATACGTCCCATGCCCGTCTTTCAATCCTGTCTTTCGCTGCCCGATGGAATGACAAAAGGCGCGAGGTTCACCACGCGCCTTTCGGGTTTTAGGGATTTGCTGGCGATGTGCAACCAGACCCGGCTGATTAGCTGGGCACGCCCCACATGTAGACGGCGAAGAACAGGAACAGCCAGACAACGTCCACGAAGTGCCAGTACCATGCAGCCGCTTCGAAACCGACGTGGCGTTCGGGGGTAAAGTGCCCCTTCATCGCGCGGATCAGGCAGACCAGCAGGAAGATGGTGCCGATAATCACGTGAAAGCCGTGGAAACCAGTGGCCATGAAGAAGTTGGAATAGAACTCGTCAGCGCCGAATTCCCAGCCTTCGTGCAGCAGGTGCGCGTATTCATAGGCTTGCAGCGCGGTAAAGGCGACGCCCAGCACGATCGAGATGGCCAGACCAGTCACCAGATCCTTGCGATTGTTTTCGTGCACCAACGCGTGGTGCGCCCATGTCACAGCACAGCCCGACAGCAGCAGGACCAGCGTGTTGATCAGCGGCAGATGCAGCGCGTCAACCGGAACGATGAAGGGAGGCGTATAACCCGAACCAATATATTCCTCCATCGGATAGAGCGCATGTTTGAAGAACGACCAGAACCAAGCCGAAAAGAACATGACTTCGGACATGATGAACAGGATAAAGCCATAGCGCAGGCCGATGCGCACCACCGGCGTGTGATCGCCAGCGTGGCTTTCTTCGACCACTTTGGACCACCATGCGAACATCACATAAAGGACGCCCGCGAATCCTGCGAGAAACACAAATGGTGTGATGCCGTGCATCCAAAGCACGCCGCCAAACAGCATGATAAAGGCAGCTACTGCGCCCAGAAGCGGCTCGATCGACGGAGCCAGAATGTGATAGTCATGGTTCTTGGCATGGGCCATGTTCAGTCCCTCAGTTCAGGTTGGTATCGTTGCTGTCCACATCGAGGGCGGCATAGCCTTCGGGCAGATCAATTTCATAGAATGTATAGCTCAGCGTGATCGTATGCACGTATTTTGCATCGCGGTCATCGACAATCTCGGGGTCGACGAAGAAAGTCACAGGCATCTGCACCCGCTCGCCGGGTTGCAGAATCTGTTCCTCAAAGCAGAAACACTGGATCTTGTTGAAGAACCCGCCCGCCGAATAGGGCGTCACGTTATAGCTGGCCGATCCGGCAATCGGGTGGTCGGTCGGGTTATAGGCCTCGTAAAACGCCAGCGCCGTTTCCCCGATGCGCAGTTTCATCTTGGTTTCGACCGGCTTGAATTCCCACGGCATTTCGCTGTCGACCGAAGCGTCGAACCGGATGGTGATTTCCTGATCCAGAATGTGATCCACGCCCTCGGCAACTTGGCCCGGCGTGCCGCCAAAACCGGTGACACGGCAGAACCAGTTGTAGAACGGCACCGATGCCCACGACAAACCACCCATAATCAGCACAACGCCGACCAGTTGAACGACTGTACGCTGTGGCCCCTGAAGACGTTTCATTTCAACGCCTCCGCGCGCGGCACTTCGAAATCACCGCTGGTCACCTTGGCAAAGGTCAGCGCCAGCACCAGCACCACAAACCCTGCCAGCAACAGGCCAACGCCCAGGTTCCGACCACGGCGGCGGCCATGAATCTCGTGTTCTGCCTTGATCGCCATCACCAGCCTCCAATACCCGAGCTGCGCAACAGCGCCTCGGCCATGATCGCACCGAAATGCAGGAACAGATACAGCAGCGACAGCTTGAAGAACGACTTCTCAACGGCATAGCCATCAGCTTCGGCATCCGCTTCGTCACGGCGCCAGATTGCAACGGCCCCTTTCAGGAACAGCCCGTTCAGGATGACGGCGGTGGTCAGATAAATCAGCCCGCCAATCGACGTGAACGCGGTGCCCACAGCCAGAACCGCCAGAACAACGGTATAGGCCAGGATATGTTTGCGCGTGGTCCGGCGTCCGTGCGTCACGGTCAGCATCGGCACGCCCGCATCGTCGTAATCCGACTTCATGAACAGCGCCAGCGCCCAGAAGTGCGGCGGTGTCCAGATGAAGATCAGCGCGAACATCAGCCATGCCTCGACCGACATGGACCCGGTGGCCACAACCCAGCCGATCACCGGCGGAAAGGCCCCCGCCGCGCCACCGATCACGATGTTCTGCGGGGTCGAGCGTTTCAGCCACATCGAATAGATCACGGCATAAAAGAAAATGGTGAACGCCAGCAAACCGGCGGCCAGAAAGTTGGCAGACAGCGCCAGCATCATCACCGAAAGGCCCGACAGCGCGACGCCAATACTCAGCGCCTCGCCCGGCTGGACCTTGCCTGCGGGAATGGGGCGGTTGGCCGTGCGCTTCATGATGTGGTCGATGTCGGCATCCCACCACATGTTCAGCGCGCCCGAGGCCCCTGCCCCGATGGCGATAAACAGGATCGACGCAAAGCCGACAACCGGGTTCACCCCGACGGGTGCCGCCAACATGCCGACCAATGCGGTAAACACGACAAGCTGCATCACGCGCGGCTTCATCAGCGCGAAATAATCGCCAAAGGACGCTTCGGCCTCAAAGGCCTGTGGCTGGCTGCTGATGTCGGTCATTTGGCTCTCACGTATCATGTGAAGTCAGGAAAGGCGGGGAACGAGACGCCCCCGCCCTGTTGGCTTACTTCGAAGCGATCTGGAAGCTTTTCGGCATCGGCAGGCTTGCGAATTCTTCGCGGGCCGTTTCCAGCCATGCGGCATAGGCCTCTTCCGAGACGACCTTGACGGTGATCGGCATATAAGCGTGGTTGATGCCGCACAGTTCGGAACACTGGCCAAAATAGACGCCTTCACGCTCGGCCTTGAACCACAATTCGGCCAGACGTCCGGGCACGCCGTCTTGTTTGACGCCAAAGGCAGGCATCGCCCACGAGTGGATCACGTCCGCACCGGTTACCTGCATCACGACGATCTTGCCCACGGGGACAACAACCGCATTGTCGGTGGCCAGCAGGAATTCGTCCTTGGAATAACCCGCGTCGATCAGTTGCTGCTCGACCTCGGGGGTCATCATGTTCTGACCGCCGGTCGCCGGAGCGCCGATCATGTAGCTGGAGAATTCAATGCCTTCGTCCACATAGGAATAGTCCCAGTACCACTGGTAACCGGTCACCTTGATGGTCAGGTCGGCGTCTGGAATTTCCTGCTGCTTGAACAGGATCGGCAACGAGAACGCACCGATGAACACCAGAATCACGATGGGAATCACAGTCCATGCGATTTCGATCGGGGTGTTGTGTGTGAAGCCGGCCGGTTTCGGGTTGCGACGGGCGTTGTAGCGGATACTGACCCAGGCCAGCAGGCCAATCACAAACAGCGAAATCGCGCTAATGATGATCAGCAGCATGTGGTCCAACCACTGCAAATCACGCGCCAGTTCGGTCACGGCGGGCTGAAAGCCCATAAGGCCGTCGCGCGGAGCGCCCACGATTTCAAGGTTGTCCTGCGCCATCGCTGGCAGTGCGGCGGTGGCGGCAAAAAGGCCGGAAACAAGGCCTTTGATCGAGAAATGCTTGGTCATGTATCGTCCTGATCTTGTGATCGCTGTTGGGCGCGGGGAACGGACAAAGCAAACTGCGCTTTCGCCTCCCGTTGTATTACCCGCGCTTACAATCATATTCTATCTGCAAGATAAAGCCATTCTTACCGCGTCAAAGAGACGCCATCACCTAAAAAAATCAGGATCAGCCCCCAATGACCGATGCCCCATTTACCCCGTTTGACACTCTGCTGGACCGTGAAGAGGCACTGAAGGTGCTGCGCGCGGCCACTGACGGGGCTGATGACGGCGAGCTTTTTCTGGAACGCCGCCGGTCCGAGGCACTGGTGTTCGACGACGGACGTCTAAAGACCGCCAGCTACGATGCGTCCGAAGGATTCGGGCTGCGCGCGGTGCGGGGTGAAGTTGCCGGATATGCCCATTCTACCGAGCTTTCGGTGGCTGCGCTGAAGCGCGCGAGCGAGACCGCACGGCTGGCGGTGGGCGATGGCGGCGGCACATGGGCCGACGCGCCACAGGCCACCAACACGCGTCTTTATACCGACGAAGATCCGATTGCCGGTGCTGCCTTTCCGGTCAAACTGGACACATTGCGCGAAATCGACTCATTCGCCCGCGCTTTGGACAAACGGGTGGTGCAGGTGTCGGCCACCATCGCGGCGTCCTTGCAAGAGGTTGAAATTTTGCGCCCCGAAGGTGGATCGGTGCGCGACGTGCGCCCGATGACCCGCGTAAACGTGTCGGTGATCGTCGAACAGAACGGCCGCCGCGAATCAGGCACGGCAGGTGGTGGCGGGCGTGTGGGCCTTGATGGCCTGCTGGACCCGGCCGACTGGCAGACCAAAGCACGCGAGGCCCTGCGGGTGGCTGTGGTCAATCTGGATGCGGTGCCGGCCCCTGCGGGTGTGATGGACGTGGTGTTGGGCCCCGGCTGGCCCGGTATTCTGCTACACGAGGCCATCGGCCACGGGCTTGAGGGCGATTTCAACCGCAAAGGATCGTCAGCCTTTGCCGGGTTGATGGGCCAGCGCATTGCCGCCCCCGGCGTGACAGTCCTGGACGACGGCACCATCCCCGACCGGCGCGGGTCGATCACCGTCGACGACGAAGGCACCCCAAGCGCGCGCAATGTGCTGATCGAGGACGGCGTGCTGGTCGGCTATATGCAGGACCGGCAGAACGCGCGGCTGATGGGTGTGGCCCCCACCGGCAACGGACGGCGCGAAAGCTATGCGCATACACCGATGCCGCGTATGACCAACACCTATATGCTGGGCGGCAACGTGACACCGGGCGACATCGTGGCCGACCTGAAGGACGGCATTTATGCCGTGGGATTCGGTGGCGGCCAAGTGGACATCACCAATGGCAAGTTCGTGTTTTCCTGCACCGAAGCCTATCGCGTGCAAAACGGAGTGGTCGGCGCCCCGGTCAAAGGCGCGACCTTGATCGGAGATGGCGCCACTGCGTTGCAACAGATCCGCGCCATCGGCAACGATCCCGCACTTGACCCCGGCATGGGCAACTGTGGCAAGGCGGGGCAATGGGTGCCTGTGGGCGTAGGCCAACCGACGTTGATGATCGGCGGGCTGACCGTGGGCGGCAGCGGCGGCTGATTGCTGGCGGTACCTGAATTGTTTTTTGTCGGAACGGCGTTGATTCCTTCACGGGTTGTTAACCTCGTCACGGCATAACGCTTGTAGCAACAGGCGGAGCATCGGATGACTGATCGAGGATCATATCCTTCTTCCATTCACCCCCCACTCCTACCCACCCCGGAAGACGATTGGTTCCTTCGTCTCCGCCTGTTGCGATCTCGCCGGGTCGGCATCTCGACGTTCAACAGATTGCTGATCGAACACGGCACCGCGCAAAATGCGTTGGATGCGTTGCCGGAACTGGCGCGCGCTGCTGGTGTGGAAAACTACGCCCCTTGCCCCGTCGCCGTCATCGAGGCCGAGCTGAAAGCCGGCCAGACGGCCGGGGCAATTCTAATCTCGCAAACCGCGCCGGACTATCCCGACGCGCTGCGCGACCTGGCTGATGCGCCACCGTTCCTGTGGGCCATCGGTGATCTGTCAGTGCTGAAACGACCGATGGTCTCGATCGTCGGTGCGCGCAATGCCTCAAGCCTGGGAACACGCATGGCCAAATCGTTGGCACGCGATCTGGCCGATGCGGGCTATGTGATCGTTTCCGGTCTGGCGCGGGGCATTGATGCCGCCGCACATATGGCAGCATTGGACACCGGCACCGTCGCGGTTCAGGCCGGCGGTGTAGATATGATGTACCCCGCGGAAAACACCGATCTGGCGCTGGCCATTCCAGAACACGGCCTGCGGCTGTCAGAACAGCCCATGGGCCTGCAACCGATGGCGCGACATTTCCCCCCGCGCAACCGCATCGTCTCGGGTCTGGGCCGTGCGACAATCGTGGTCGAAGCTGCGGCAAAATCCGGCAGCCTGATCACCGCGCGCGATGCGCTGGACCAGGGCCGCGAGGTGCTGGCCGTGCCCGGCAGCCCGCTGGATGCACGCGCCTCGGGCTGTAACATGCTGATCCGTGACGGGGCCACGCTGGTCCGCAATGCCGCAGATGTGATCGAAGCGCTTTCGCCGATGGCCCCCCGGACGCCCGTGCTGCCGATGGACCTGCCGCACACACCGCCACCACAAGCACCGCGCGACCGGCGCACTTTGCGTGAAACCGCCGCCCTGCACAGCCAGATCCTGAACCGTCTGGGCCCTGCACCGCTGGCCGAGGACCAGTTGATCCGCGACATTGCCGCCGCCCCGTCTGATGTGGCCCCGGTTCTGCTGGAACTTGAACTGGACGGACACATCGAACGCAGCCCCGGCGGGCTGCTGACACGCCCCAATTAGGGGCCATCACAACGCCCTCAAGCGATGGCATGTTGACATTCAAGGCTTGCACCCCACATCTAGCGCCGCCATAGACGCCCAAGTTTTACTGTCCCCGAGGTGCATCATTCATGCCAGTCGTCGTCGTCGAATCTCCGGCTAAGGCCAAGACAATCAACAAATATCTTGGTGACAACTACACCGTTCTGGCCTCTTACGGCCATGTTCGGGACCTGCCCCCCAAAGACGGTTCCGTCGACACCGAGCATGATTTCGAGATGCTTTGGGAGATTGGCAGCGACAGCAAGAAGCACGTCAAAGCCATTGCCGACGCCCTGAAAGACGACAACGAACTGATCCTCGCAACTGACCCCGATCGCGAGGGCGAGGCGATCAGTTGGCACCTGCAAGAGGCGCTGACCAAGCGCAAGTCGATCACCAAAAGCACCCCGGTGTCGCGGGTTGTGTTCAACGCGATCACCAAGACCGCCGTGACCGAGGCGATGAAAAACCCCCGTCAGGTCGACATGCCGCTGGTCGAGGCCTATCTGGCCCGCCGCGCGCTGGACTATCTGGTGGGCTTTAACCTGTCGCCGGTTCTGTGGCGCAAGCTGCCTGGTGCAAAATCGGCGGGCCGCGTGCAATCGGTCTGTCTGCGGCTGATCACCGAGCGCGAGATGGAAATCGAAGCGTTCCGTGCCCGTGAATACTGGTCGGTCAAGGCGCTGCTGGCGACCCCGCGCGGACAGGAATTCGAGGCGCGTCTGACCACGCTGGCCGGCAAAAAGCTGGACCGCTACGACATTGAAAACGGCACACAGGCCGAAATGGCCGTGCAGGCGATCACCAGCCGCGATCTGAAGGTGCAGTCGGTCGAGGCCAAGCCCGCCAACCGCAACCCGTCTGCGCCCTTCATGACATCGACCCTGCAACAGGAAGCCAGCCGCAAATTCGGCATGGGTGCGCGCCAGACCATGAGCGCCGCACAGCGTCTGTATGAAGCGGGCTATATCACCTACATGCGGACCGACGGCATCGACATGGCCCCCGAGGCCGTGCAGATGGCGCGCGACGCGATCAAGGACCGTTACGGCGCCGAATATGTGCCCAGCAGCCCGCGTGTTTACAAGAACAAGGCAAAAAACGCCCAGGAAGCGCACGAATGTATCCGCCCGACCGAGATGACGCAGGACGTGGACGCGCTGAAAATCAGCGATGGCGACCAGCGCAAACTGTATGATCTGATCTGGAAACGCACGCTGGCCTGTCAGATGGAAAGCGCGCGACTGGAACGCACCACCGTCGATGTGGGCAGCCAGGACGGTCAGGTGATGCTGCGCGCCACCGGTCAGGTCGTGCTGTTTGACGGTTTCCTCAAAGTCTACGAGGAAGGCCGCGACGATGACGTGACGGATGACGACGACAAGCGCCTGCCGCAAATCAGCGAAGGCGACAAGATGGACAAGCGCGCCGTCACGCCCGAACAGCATTTTACCCAGCCGCCGCCCCGCTACACCGAGGCGACATTGGTCAAGCGTATGGAAGAGCTGGGCATCGGCCGCCCGTCGACCTACGCCAGCATTGTCACCACGATTCAAGACCGTGAATACGTCCGCAAGGACAAGAACCGCCTGATCCCCGAAGACAAGGGCCGGTTGGTGATCGCGTTCCTTGAAAACTATTTCCGCAAATACGTGGGCTATGATTTCACCGCCTCGCTCGAGGAAGAGCTGGATGATGTGAGCGCAGGGGATCGCGATTACAAATCGGTTCTGGCGACCTTCTGGCGCGATTTCTCGGCCGCCGTGGCCGAAACGTCCGACTTGCGGATCACCGAGGTTCTGGAAAAGATCAACGAGGTTCTGGAGCCGCATCTGTTCCCGCCCACCGAAGACGGCACCGACCCGCGCCTGTGCCCCAACTGCGGCAATGGCCGTCTGTCGATGCGCACGGCTCGTTCGGGCGGCGCATTCATCGGCTGCTCGAACTATCCCGAATGCCGCTACACCCGCGCCTTTGGCCCTCCCGGTGCCGAAGACACGGGCGGCATCCCGCCCGAAGGCAAGACATTGGGCGAAGACCAGGGTGACAAGATTTACGCGTTCAAAGGGCGCTTTGGCCCCTATGTGCAGCGCGGCGAGGTCACGGACGACAACAAGAAACCGCCGCGCCAGTCGATCCCCAAGGACTGGCCGCCCGCCGATGTCGATCTGGGTCAGGCGCTGCAATTGCTGTCGCTGCCCCGCCTGGTCGGTCCCCACCCCGAGGATGGCATCAGCGTCTGGGCCAACATCGGGCGCTACGGCCCCTATCTGAAACACGCCGAAAGCACATCCGAGCGCGGCGGCACCAACGCCAACCTTGAAGGCATCGACGAGGTCTGGACCGTGGGCATGAACCGCGCCGTGCAGCTTTTGGCCGAAAAGGTCGCCTCGCGCGGGGGGCGTGGCGTGGCCGCCAAGCCGATCCGCGAACTGGGCGAGCACCCCGATCAGGGCGGACCGGTCAACATCATGAAGGGCAAGTATGGCCCCTATGTGAAATGGGAAAAGGTCAACGCGACGATCCCCAAAGAGGTCGAGCCTGACGACCTGACGATGGATGCCGCCGTTTTGCTGATCGAGGAAAAGCTGGCCAAATCCCCGGCCAAGCGCAAAGCAGCCCCCAAGAAGAAACCCGCTGCTAAAAAGCCCGCAGCAAAAAAAGCTGCTGCGAAAAAGCCTGCCGCAAAGAAGCCTGCCGCTAAAAAACCTGCGGCAAAATCTGCGGCCAAATCTACGGACGACGACAAAGCTTAAGCACATCGCGACACCGCTGCGCAAAATGCGCCCGGTGTCGCCCACGCCCCCTTGCGAACTGCCGGGTCTTGTTGACACCACGGCGACCTAAGGTCAGAACTCTCAGGACACTGACACAAGGGGATATTCATGAAAAAAGTCTATGGCTCTGCCGCCGAGGCGCTGGATGGCGTTCTTTCGGATGGCATGTTGATCGCGGCAGGGGGCTTTGGCCTGTGCGGCATCCCCGAACTGCTGTTGCAGGCCATCAAAGAGGCCGGCACCAAGAACCTGACTTTTGCGTCCAACAACGCCGGCGTCGATGATTTCGGCATCGGCATCCTGTTGCAGACCAAGCAGGTGAAGAAGATGATTTCGTCCTATGTCGGCGAGAACAAGGAATTCATGCGCCAGTATCTGGGGGGCGAGCTTGAGCTGGAATTCAACCCCCAAGGCACCTTGGCCGAGCGTATGCGCGCTGGCGGCTCTGGCATCCCCGGTTTTTACACAAAAACCGGCGTCGGCACCCAGATCGCCGAGGGCAAGGAAGTGAAAACCTTTGACGGCGAGGATTACATCCTGGAACGCGGCATCGTGGCCGACCTGTCCATCGTCAAAGCGTGGAAAGCCGACGACACCGGCAACCTTGTGTTCCGCAAGACGGCCCGCAATTTCAACCCGCCCGCCGCCATGTGCGGCAAGGTCTGCATCGTCGAGGTCGAGGAAATCGTACCGCGCGGGTCGCTGGACCCCGACAGCATCCATTTGCCCGGCATCTATGTGCACCGCATCATTCAGGGCGAACACGAGAAGCGCATCGAACAACGCACCACCCGCCCGCAGGAGGAAAAGTAATGCCTTGGGATCGCAACCAGATGGCCGCGCGCGCGGCTCAAGAGCTAGAAGACGGCATGTATGTGAACCTCGGGATCGGCATTCCGACGCTGGTGGCCAACTATGTCGGCGACAAGGACATCACCCTGCAATCCGAAAACGGGATGCTGGGCATGGGTCCCTTTCCGTTTGAAGGTGAAGAAGACGCCGACCTGATCAACGCGGGCAAGCAGACCATCACCGAGTTGTCGCGCACGGCCTATTTCGACAGCGCCATGTCGTTCGGTATGATCCGTGGCGGCAAGATTGCCGCCGCGATTCTGGGCGCCATGGAAGTGGCCGAAAACGGCGATCTGGCGAACTGGATGATTCCGGGCAAGCTGGTCAAGGGCATGGGCGGCGCGATGGATCTGGTCGCGGGCGTGGGACGTGTGATCGTGGTCATGGACCATCAGAACAAGGCCGGCGAATCCAAAGTGCTGAAAGAATGCACGCTGCCGCTGACCGGCAAGGCCGTGGTGGATCGCATCATCACCAACCTTGGCGTGCTGGATGTGGTCGAGGGCGGTCTGAAGATCGTGGAATGCGCCGACGGCGTCACCGAGGACGAGCTGCGCGCAGCGACCGAGGCGACCATCGTCTGAAACTGCGCCCAAAAGGGCCGTATACTATAGTAAGGGGGGCCGCACGTGGCCCCCTTTTGCGTTTGTGGATCAGTTCATCGCCGCAAAGACGCATCCGTCGCTGATCAGTTGCGGCGGCGTCAGGCACAAGCCACGGGCGACCTGAAAGGCCGCCAGCACCTTGGGCACGTAATCGCGGGTCTCGGCAAAGGGCGGCACGCCCGCATGGGTCTGCACCGACCCCTCGCCCGCATTATAACCTGCCAGCACCAGAATCGGATCGTGGTCGAACCGGCCCATCAGCCAGTCCAGATATTGCACCCCGCCGCGAATGTTCTCGGCGGCCACCAGGCTGTTGGCCACACCAAAGCGCGCGGCGGTGTCGGGCATCAGTTGCATCAACCCTTGGGCACCCGCACGGCTGACCGCATCAGGTTTGCCCGCGCTTTCCACAGTCATCACCGCCAGCACCAGCGCGGGGGACACACGGGTGCCGATGGTCGATTTCAAAATCTCGACACCTTGGGCCTGCGCGATTCCCTGCATCTGCTGCAAACGCGGTGCGGCCACCCCGCCTGCGCTGATCGCGGCCATGGCCTCTTCCAGACGCCCCGGCCCCGCCTGCGCCAGATCGGGCGAGATTTTCTCCCAGAACCAGTCGTAAGACCCCTTCGCTGTCTGGGGGGCTTTGGGGGTCGCTGTGGGTTTGGGCGCCGCAACCGCCACTTCGGTCGGGTCAATCTGGATCGTGATCCGCTTTTTCGTACCGGCGGCGGGCGGTTTCACCCGCTTGGCCTGGAAATCAGGAAAGGGTGCGGGCGATTCTGACCACGCAGGCGCACAGGCCAAAGCCGCCCCCAACAGGGAAATCGCAAAAAAACGCATGTCAGGACCTGCTCTCGTGTCCGGCTATTGTTGATTATTTTGCCTATCCTTGCAGAAAACCGGACAGCAAACCAGAAAATCAGCCCCCAAACATGGCCAAACCGCCACATTCTGTATGATTTGGATCACACAAACCGGGGTTTCAAAATTTCTTTGCGAACAGATTTGTTGTTTTTCAAAAGGTTAACCGATTGTTTCCACGCCAACCTTGAAAAACTTATTTTGTCCCGTTTCCCGCCCAATTCGCGCCCCATTCAGACAGCTATATAGCGTCATACCAAGTCGAACACGGGCCAATAGAGAGAGCGGCCCACACAGTGCAGACAAGGTTAACACAAACAAACTGATCCTTTGGAGGGACACTACGATGACAAAACTGACAAACTTCTTCAAGAACTTCCGCGCAAACGAAGCTGGTGCCGTGACCGTTGACTGGGTCGTGCTGACCGCCGCCGTTGTTGGCCTGGCCGTTGCCGCCTATACGTCGATCGAAACCGGCGCGTCGGACCTGACAGCAGACACCAACACATTCCTCGGCAAGCAAGACCCCAACCTGTAATAGGTTCGGTCTGACCGCTTAGGTCAAAAGACGCTAAGGCCGCGTCCTGCACGCAGGGCGCGGCCTTTTGCATTCGCCCATCCGGGCAAAATTTCATGCAACGAATAACAAGGTTATTTCTATGCGCAAAATGATCAACAGCATCCGTTCCGACGAAAACGGTGCCGTCACGGTTGACTGGGTCGTTTTGACCGCTGCCGTTGTCGCACTGGCCGTCGCCATCGTACTGGCACTGAAAAGCGGGGCGGCGGGCGTCTCCGCAGGAACCGGAACATTTTTGACGAACTTTTTCTAATTTCGCAAAAGACCGACGGACCGGGCCCACCACTACGAAAAGACGCCGCGCCTGAAACAGGTTGCGGCGTTTCGACCTTGGGTCGGATTGATCCAGTTGTCTTAACCTAGCCACCCACTGTCCGCGTTTTCGCCACATTGTTGCGATATCAGGGACAGCAACAAACAAGCGCACCGGACACTGGGGCGCGCCACATCGAACTAGAGGTAATCAGATGCGTGCTGTATTTGGACTGGTCCTGATTGTTGGCTTCGCCCTTGCGGGTGGCGCCGTCTACATGGCCAAAAACTATATCGGGGCCTATCAACATGAACTGGCCAAAGAACGCGCGGCGCGCGCCCAAGTGGTGCCCACCGTCGAAGTTTACGTCGCCGACCGCCAACTGAAATACGGCGAGCCGTTCACCGCCGAGGATGTGCGCACGGTCAACTGGCCGGTTAACGCCATTCCCGAAGGTGCCTTCACCGGCGACAATGTCCTGTGGCCCGAAGGCCAGTCCAACCAGCGTGTCGTTTTGCGCGCCATGGAAAAAGACGAAGCCATTTTGTCGGTCAAAGTGACAGAACCGGGCGAAGAAGCAGGCCTGACATCGCGTCTTGAACGCGGCATGCGCGCCTTTGCCATCAAGGTGGACGTGGCCAGCGGTGTTTCGGGCTTCTTGCGCCCCGGCGACCGCGTCGACGTGTACTGGACCGGCCAGGTGGGCCGCGAGCTGTCTTCGGAAAGCGGCGATGTCACCAAACTGATCGAGCCAGGTGTCAAGCTGATCGCCATCGACCAATCCGCCGCCGGTGATCTGGATGGCGCGGTCATTGCACAGACCGTGACTGTTGCGGTCAAACCCGCGCAGGTCGCAGCGCTGGCCCAGGCCCAATCGACAGGTCGGCTGGCGCTGTCTTTGGTCGGCGCGGATGACGACACGGTGGCCGGCGCAATCGAGATCGACCAGCGCACCTTGCTGGGCATCGAAACCAAGGAAGCCGCCGCCGAGGTGAAGGCTGCCGAGGTTTGCACCATCAAAACCCGCCGTGGCGCAGAGGTGGTCGAAATTCCGATCCCCTGCACCAACTGACCGCAAAGCCGCATGATTACATGATCTTACCCAAGGCCGCCCGTGACAGGCGGCCTTGGGCATTCTGGCTCTGTTGCCACTTATCCACATAAACCAAAGACGCGAAGGCGTTGATTCTTGCATAAAAAAGCAAACTGGCGCATGGTTCAGGCAATTCAGGGCACCAAGACCCTATCCAGGCGTGATCAAAAGGGCAGGTCACAATGACATTGAATAGTTTTCTCAAGGCGGCCCTTGTGGGCCTTACGCTGGCGGCTGCACCGCTGGCGCTGACACATTCCGCACAGGCAGACACGTTGCGCGTGGTCAAAAAGGGCACAGCCAGCACGCTGAACGTACCCATGAACCGCGCTGTGGTCGTTGAAAGTGACATCCCCTTTGCGGAACTCAGCATCGCCAACCCGGCGATTGCAGACATTTCGTCGCTGTCCGACCGCACCATTTATGTTCTGGGCAAGTCGCCGGGGCTGACCACGCTGACGCTGCTGGACGCCTCGGGACGATTGATCACCAACGTCGATGTGCGCGTCGCCGCGGACATCTCGGAATTCAAGGAACGCCTGCGGCAGATCCTGCCCGGCGAAAACATCGAAGTGCGCACCGCCAATGACGGCATCGTGCTGTCGGGCACCGTTTCGTCCACCCAACGTTTGCAACGGGCGCTGGATCTGGCATCGCGCTATGCCCCCGACCGCGTGTCCAACCTGATGAGCGTCGGCGGTGTGCAGCAGGTCATGCTGAAGGTGCGCTTTGCCGAAATGCAGCGGTCGGTGTCAAAATCGCTCAGCTCGTCGCTGGCGCTGAACGGCACCACGTTGGGCGGTGATCTGGGCATCAACGGCGGCACGGGCACAACCAACACATCCGGCGGCATCACCAATTCGCTGGGCGGCAGCGTTCCGGGGACAAACACCAATGCGGGCGCTATTCTGTTCGGCTTTAACGCAGGCTCGACCCAGGTTGGCATCCTTCTGGAAGCCCTTGAAACCAAAGGTGTTGTGCGCACGCTGGCCGAACCGAACCTCGTGGCGCTTTCGGGCCAAGAGGCGAAATTTCTCGCCGGTGGCGAATATCCCGTTCCGGTCAGCCAGGATGGCGGCACAATCACCGTCGAATACAAACCCTTCGGCATCGAGCTGAACTTTATCCCCCGCGTGGTGGACAAGGATCTGATCAACCTCGAACTTGAAGCTGCCGTATCGGCGATTGACCCGACCAACGGCTTTTCGGTCAACGGCTTCGAGATCGACGCCTTCACCCGTCGCGAAACCTCGACCACGGTCGAAATGCGCGACGGCGAAAGCTTTGCCATTGCGGGACTGCTGCAAGACGACTTTTCCGACAGCAACTCGCAGCTTCCGTGGCTGGGCGATGTGCCGGTTCTGGGCGCCCTCTTCCGCTCGGCCTCGTACCAGCGCAACCAGACGGAACTGGTGATCATCATCACCGCCCACTTGGTGACGCCGACACGCGGCGAAGCGTTGGCTTTGCCCACCGACCGGGTGCTTGCGCCGACTGAAAAGGATCTGTTCCTGAACGGCCGCGTGGCCGCCGGAACGCGGACGCCCAAAAAAGGGGCCGCAGGCGAAGTGGCCAAACAGGATTTCAGCGGCTCTTACGGCTATGTGATGGATTGATGCGATGCGAGGCCAGAATATCATGAAAAAACAATCCACTTGCGTACTGGCCCTTGTGGTCGCCCTATCCGCCTGTACATCGACCGACCCTGTTTACACGCAATTCTACCGCGAGGCGGGATCGACGATAGACAACGGGTCGTTCGGGTCGGCCACACAAAACAACACCCAAATCATGAACGGCGAACGTCAATACACTGTTGATCTGGCAAACCGCTTTGCGACCGAAATCACCTCGATGGTGACCTTTGCATTCAACAGCGCGCAACTGGACGGCACTGCACAGGCCATTCTGCGTCAGCAAGCCGACTGGATTCGCCAATTCCCCGAAATCCGCTTTCGCGTCTACGGGCACACCGATGCCGTCGGATCGGCGGCCTACAACCGCCGTCTGGGGCTGGCCCGTGCCAACGCAGTCGTGGGTTATCTGACCTCGATGGGCATTTCGCGGTCACGACTGGAAGCGGTCGCGTCGTTTGGCGAAACCCAGCCGTTGATCGTGACCCAGGGCCGCGAACGGCGCAACCGCCGCACCGTGACCGAAGTGTCCGGTTTCGTCGCCCGCCATCCGCAGGTGCTGGACGGCAAATACGCCGAAATCATCTACCGCGACTACATCGCATCCGCCGTGCCGCCCAGCCAGTTGGAAGGCATCAAAGGGTCTGATTTGCGGACTGAACAATAAGCGCAACGCGCGCCCATCGTTCCGAGATTCCTAACAATTGGGCCGTTTTGGCCCCATTCCTGCCCAGATTAGCTGCGAATTTACCCCCAGTGGGACAACTGTGTTCGGTGCCTTGCACCCGACTCAGCTACGGTGGGATAGATTTGGGCGAAAGACAACGCCCCGGCTCTACCTGCCTGCCCTTGTAAATGAGGAAGATAGGTAATGAGCATCGCCATGCCACAACCAGAAACCGCCCCGATTGTCGCCTGCACCGTCAGCCGCGATGTGCAGAACTTTGACCTGCTGATCGAGGACATGGAAACCACTCTGGGCGAGGCCTGGGGTGATCTGGGCTTTGTCGAGGCGTTGGCATTCTTTGGTCAACCCGAGGCCGAGGCGCTTGAGTTCATCGCATTGGCCATGGATCAAGAGGACGAGGACAACCTTGTCCTGATGACCGAAGTGATCACCCAGGCCAAGGCGCGCAAGATCAAGGTGATCCTGATCGCCGAGGACGTGACACCCGCATCGCTGCATTCGCTGCTGCGCCAAGGTGCGGACGAATTCATTCCCTACCCGTTGCCCGAGGGTGAATTGCAACTGGCCATCCAGCGCATTCAAACCCCGCCCGAACCGGAAAAAATCGAAACAAACACCCCCGCCCTGCGCGCAGGCTCCAGCAAGGAAGGCGCGGTGATCGTGGTACACGGCATCGCCGGCGGCACCGGTGCCACGACTTTGGCGACCAATCTGGCGTGGGAGCTGGCGACCTTGGGCAAAAAGGGCGAAACCGCCCCCACCGTATGTCTGTTGGATCTGGACCTGCAATTCGGGTCGGTGTCGACCTATCTGGACCTTGCCCGCCGCGAGGCGGTCTATGAAATGATATCCGACACCGAAAACATGGACGACGAAACCTTCGGCCAGTCGCTGCTGACCTTTAACGAAAAGTTGCACGTGCTGACGGCCCCCGCCGACATGCTGCCGCTGGACCTGATCACGCCCGAAGACATCAGCCGCGTGATCGAAATGGCCCGCAGCCACTTTGATTATGTTGTGGTCGATATGCCCTCGACGCTGGTGCAGTGGACCGAAACGGTGCTGCACGCCGCCCATATCTATTTCGCAACCATCGAACTGGACATGCGGTCGGCGCAAAACACACTGCGGTTCAAACGCGCGTTGCAGTCCGAAGAACTGCCCGCGGAAAAGCTGCGCTATGTGTTGAACCGCGCCCCGAAGTTCACCGATCTCAGCGGCAAGGGCCGGGTGAAGCGTATGGCCGAAAGCCTTGAAATAAACATCGAAGTGTCGCTGCCCGACGGCGGCAAACCGATCACCCAAGGCGCCGATCACGGGCTGCCGCTGGCCGCTTCGGCCCCGAAAAACCCGCTGCGCCGCGAAATTGCCAAACTGGCAGCATCAATTCATGAAACAAAATCCGAACAGGCCAAGGCGGCCTGATCTGAAACCGGGGGAAGCCCATGTTTTCCAAGTATAAAAAAGCCGCGGCAACAGCGCCTGGTGCATCCGCCCCTAAGGCAGCGCCGACCGCCAAGGTTACGCAGATGCCCGCGACAACGGTCAAGCCCGATCCGACCCGCGTCTCCCGGCGCTCGACCATCGCCGCCGCGACCGTTGCGCCGGTTGAAAAGGAACGCAAACGCAAAGAGCGTATGGGCGAGATCAAGCTGGAACTGCACCGCGCCCTGCTGGACAGTCTGAACCTGGCCGCGCTGGAAACCGCGTCGGAACAGGACCTGCGCCACGAAATCAGCGCAATCGCAGCCGAATTCCTGCAAGAACGCAGCATCGTTCTGAACCGCGACGAACGCCATACGCTGAACCAGGAGCTGTACGACGAGGTCAAAGGCCTCGGCCCGCTTGAAACGCTGCTGAAAGACGACACCGTCAACGATATTCTGGTCAACGGCCCGCAACAGATTTTTGTCGAACGCAACGGCAAGCTGGAACTGACCGACGTCACCTTCAAGGACGAACGCCACCTGCTGCGCATCATCGACAAGATCGTGTCGGCGGTGGGTCGGCGCGTCGATGAAAGCAACCCTTACGTTGACGCCCGTCTGAAAGACGGCTCGCGCTTCAACGCCATGGTGCCCCCCATCGCGGTCGACGGCAGCCTGGTGTCGATCCGGAAGTTCAAAAAAGACAAGCTGGGCATCGACGATCTGGTGAATTTCGGGGCCTTCACCGAAGAAATGGCTGCATATCTGCAAGCCGCCGTGGCGACCCGTCTGAACATTATCGTGTCGGGCGGTACCGGTTCGGGCAAAACCACCACGCTGAACGCCCTGTCGTCCTTTATCGACAACGCCGAACGTATCCTGACCATCGAAGACACCGCCGAACTGCAACTGCAACAAACCCACGTGGGCCGCATGGAAAGCCGCCCGCCCAACGTCGAAGGCAAGGGCGAGGTGTCGCCCCGCGACTGTCTGAAGAACGCCCTGCGGATGCGCCCCGACCGTATCATCGTCGGCGAGACGCGCGGCGAGGAAGTCATCGACATGTTGCAGGCCATGAACACCGGCCACGACGGGTCCATGACCACCATCCACGCCAACAGTGCGCGTGATGGCGTCAGCCGTCTGGAAAACATGATCGCAATGGCGGGCATCGAAATGCCGCTCAAGGCCGTGCGCAGTCAGATTTCGTCGGCTGTGAACCTGATCGTGCAGGCCTCTCGCTTGCAGGACGGCTCGCGCCGCATGACCTCGATCACCGAGATCACCGGCATGGAAGGCGACGTGATTTCGATGCAGGAGATTTTCCGGTATCAGCGTGTCGGCCTGACCCCCGAGAACAAGATCATCGGCCATTTCACCGCGACAGGCGTGCGTTCGCACTATGCCGAACGCTTCCGGATGTGGGGCTATGACCTGCCTTCGTCCATCTACGAACCCATCGCAGCCCAATAAGGAACGCCGCCATGAGCGCAGAACCCATTATCTACGGCCTGATTTTTGTCGGCGTCCTTGTGCTTGTCGAGGGGCTGTACCTTGTGGCCTTTGGCAAGTCGATTTCGCTGAACTCGCGCGTCAACCGCCGCCTTGATATGCTGAACAAGGGCGGCCGCCGCGAAGAAGTGCTGGACCAGCTGCGCAAGGAAATGCAGCAGCACATGAACGCCAAGTCGATCCCGCTGTATTCGCTGTTGGCGGAAAAGGCACAGAAGGCGGCCATCGCGTTTACCCCCAAACAGTTGATCGGCGTGATGGCGGGCCTTGCGGTCGTGGCCTTTATGGGCCTGACCATCGGCACCGAAACCGAACCACCCGTGCGCATCCTGTTGTCGATCGTGATCGGCGTCGGCGCGGTCTATTTCTGGGTTTCCTCCAAGGCAAACAAGCGTCTTGCCATGATCGAAGAGCAACTGCCCGACGCCGTCGAGCTGATGGTGCGGTCGCTGCGCGTGGGGCACCCGTTCGTATCGGCCATCCAGATCGTATCAAAAGAGGTCAAGGACCCGCTGGCGTCGGAATTTGGCGTGATCGCAGACGAAAGCGCCTATGGCCGCGACGTGGGCGAGGCGCTCAAGGACATGGCCGAACGTCTGGACATGCAGGATTTGCGCTTTCTGGCCGTGGCCGTGACCATCCAGCAGCAATCGGGTGGTAACCTGGCCGAAATCCTTGCCGGTCTGGCACAGGTGATCCGCGCCCGTTTTCGTCTGTTCCGCCGCGTCAAGGCGATCACCGCCGAGGCGAAATGGTCGGGCAAGTTCCTGTCCGCTTTCCCGCTGGTGGCGCTGGTCGTGATCAATCTGGGCGACCCGCACTACTATGACGAAGTGCGCGACCATCCCTATTTCATCCCCGCCTGTTTCATCGTGGCGATTTTCCTGGGCGTCAACCTATTGGTCATGCGCGCCCTGACCGACATCAAGGTATAAGGGAGCGTAGCTTTGGACACGTTTACACAAATCCAGACCATGATCACCGATCTGCTGGGCCCGCTTGGCCCGATCATCATCGCCGGTGTACTCGGGCTGATGTTGGTCACCGGCACCGTGGTCATGATGCTGCGCCAGCCCGAAGATCCGATGGCCAAACTGAAACGTCAGGTTCAGGCGCCAGGCGGCGATGCACCGCGCGAAAAGCTGCGGCAGGGCGGGCACAACGAACAGCTTGACCGTTTTGCAGGCTTTCTGGAACCCAAGGACGTGGCCGAGCTGAGCAAGCGCCAGTTGATGCTGACCCAAGCGGGCTATCAGTCACGCGATGCGGTGCGGATCTTCCACTTTGCCCAGTTTGCGCTGGGGATCGCTGGGCTGATCTTTGGCGTGATCTATGTGAACGTGCTGAACGCCGATGTCGAAATGACCACCAACAAAATGGCCATGTGGACCTTGGGACCGGGCGGGATCGGATATTACCTGCCCCAATACTGGGTCACCCGCCGCGTCGAGGAACGCAAACAGGAAATCACCCGTGGTTTCCCGGACGCGCTGGATATGA
This sequence comes from uncultured Pseudosulfitobacter sp., assembly GCF_963976325.1. Classification (NCBI taxonomy): domain Bacteria; kingdom Pseudomonadati; phylum Pseudomonadota; class Alphaproteobacteria; order Rhodobacterales; family Roseobacteraceae; genus Pseudosulfitobacter; species uncultured Pseudosulfitobacter sp. Next base: position 107,013 of record NZ_CAXBJW010000004.1, on the reverse strand, counting down.
TGCTGGTCTGCGTCGAGGCCGGTCAATCGCTGGACCAGTCCATCGTGCGTGTGGCCCGCGAGCTGCGCGCCTCTTACCCCGCGCTGGCCGACGAATTCGACATCGTCGCCTACGAGATGAAGGCCGGCAAGGACAAGGAAACCGTTCTGAACGACATGGGCGAACGCTGCGGCGTGCAGGATGTGTCCAGCTTTACCACCGTGCTGGTGCAATCGGCCAGCTTCGGTACATCCATCGCCGAAGCGTTGCGGGTTTATGCAGGGGAAATGCGTGACAAACGTGTGATGCGCGCCGAAGAGGCCGCAAACAAGTTGCCAACGAAGATGACCCTTGCCACAATGATGCTAACGGTGCCGCCGCTGCTGATCATTCTGGTCGGCCCATCGGTGCATGGCATCACCCAATTGGGCAAAATGAGCAATTGACCATATGACATCAGCCACCAAAGCGGCCCTTCTTGCTGCTCTCATGGCTTTCGGATTGGCCTCCTGTTCACCGGGCGGCCTTTCGTCGTCTCAGGACGGTGTCTATGCCCCCGGCATCGACACCCGCAAAGAGGCCGTGAACGGCATTGATGTCGGCCACCGGCTGATCGCTGCGGGCGAATATGAACTGGCAATCAAGGCCTTTACCCGCGCCGCACTGGATCAGGGCATGGATGCGGAAATTCTGTCGGGCCTGGGCACCGCCAATCTGGGCCTGGGCCGTCTGGGACAGGCCGAAACCCTGTTGCGCCGTGCCGCCGCCGAACAGGATGCATGGCCCGAAATCTACAACAATCTGGGTGTTGTGCTGATGGAACGCGGCAAAACCGCCGAAGCCGAACAGATTTTCCGCAAGGCCTACGCGCTGGATGACGGAGAAAGCACACTCATTAGGGATAATCTGCGCTTAGCACTCGCAAAAACGGAAAATTCTGTTACGGTGGACCCAGAAAATAACAATTATAAATTGGTGCGGCGCGGCAGCAGTGACTATCTGATCCGGCCAGCATCATGATCGAGGCAGCAGTAAAGGACGCAATAAATGCGCCACCCCATTCTTTTTTCCGCCTGCATTGCAGGCGCTATGGTTCTGTCCGCATGTGAAAAGAAAAGCGGCGACGCTGCCGTGCAACGTGCGTTTCAGGACGTGAACGTCGTTGATGAAAGCAACCTGAACGACGTGATGCTGACTGTGGCCGACCCCAACGAAGCGGTCGGTTATTTCCAGCGCACAGCAGCAACCGACCCCAGCCGCATTGACCTGCAACGCGGGCTTGCCATCTCTTTGATCCGCGCCAAGCGCACCACCGAAGCGGCCACAGCCTATGGCAAGGTCGTCAAGATGGACGGCGCCACCGCAGACGACCAAGTGGACTATGCCGATGCGCTGATCCGCTCGGGCGACTGGTCGCAGGCCGAAAAGGTGCTGGACGGCGTCCCCCCCACCCACGAGACATTCAAACGCTACCGGCTGGAAGCGATGGTGGCCGACAGCAATCAGGAATGGAAAAAAGCCGACAGTTTCTATGAAATTGCCGTCGGTCTGACCACCCAGCCGTCGGGCGTGATGAACAACTGGGGCTATTCCAAGCTGACACGCGGCGACTATCAGGGCGCCGAGCGGCTGTTTGGCGAGGCGATCCGCCAGGACCCGACCCTGTTCACCGCCAAGAACAATATGATCCTGGCCCGGGGCGCGCAGCGTGACTATACCCTGCCCGTCATTCCAATGGACCAGATCGAGCGCGCGCAACTGCTGCACACGCTGGCGCTGTCAGCGATCAAACAAGGCGACGTGGAAACCGGCAAAGGGTTGCTGCGCGATGCGATTGAAACGCACCCCCAGCACTTTGAAGCTGCGGTCCGGTCCCTTCAGGCGTTGGAAAACAACGTCACGAACGGATAAGGCCCGTGGCGATCACGGCCTTTTCCGCATGGTGGTTCCTGCCCTTTGTGCTGCCCTTGTGTTTCTACGTGGCCTTCACTGACCTGCGCGAAATGCGCATTACAAATCAGGCTGTTATCGCCCTGATCGTCGTGTTCTTGCTGGTCGGTCTGATCGCCCTGCCTTTTGATCAATACCTGTGGCGCCTGGCGCAACTGGGCATTGTTCTGCTGGTGACCATCGCGCTGAATGCCGCCGGCGTCATGGGGGCAGGTGATTCCAAGTTTATCGCCGCCGCCGCGCCCTTTGTGGCCATGGGCGACGTGCAGTTCCTGATCGCCCTTTACGCCGCCAGCCTGCTGGCTGCCTTTGCCACACACCGTCTGGCCAAACACAGCCCCCTGCGTCGGGTGGCCCCCCATTGGGCCAGTTGGGACCAAGAGAACAAGAAGTTCCCGATGGGTTTTCCGCTGGGCGCGACACTGGCCCTCTATCTAGGTTTTGGCGCTGTCTTTGGAAGCTGATGGCGCCACATCACACATATCTTAAATAATTCGCCACATTATTGGCCCAAATTCACGTTACTGCACCTTTCACCCGGACAACACACAGGCACCCGCCCATGACAATGCAGCAAACATCCGTGATGGCCCCGCCCGCCCCCAAGCGGCTGGAAGAGATGAAATTGCCCATCGTCATGATGCGCGACATCCTGATCAAGACCATGTTTCGCAAGAACTTGGACATGGTCAGCGATCTGGCCCCCGCCCTGTGCCTGCCCATTCCCGTCACGCAGGAACTGATCGACATGGGCCGCGACCAGCGCCTGATCGAGGCGACGGGCACGCTGAATGCCAACAATGGCAACGAAATGGGCTATCAGTTAACCGACGCCGGCAAGGCCCGTGCACTGGATGCGCTGACCCAATCGGAATATTTCGGCGCGATGCCGGTGCCCTTGGATGTCTACCGCGAACAGGTGGAACGCCAGTCAATCCGCAACATCATGGTCAGCCGCGACCAGTTGACCAACGCCATGGGCCATCTGGTCCTGCCCGACAGCCTGCTGGACCACCTCGGCCCCGCCGTCAGCGCGGGCCGCTCGATCCTGATGTACGGCCCCCCCGGCAACGGCAAATCATCCATCTCGAACGGCATCCGCGACGCCCTGGGCGACTGGGTCTATGTGCCGCGCGCCATCGAATACGCGGGTCAGGTGATTACCGTTTACGACCCTATCGTGCACACCGTCGCCGAACATCAGGTGGACGACCCCAACGCCCTGCGCCGCGTCACCCGCTTTGACCGCCGCTATGTCTGCTGCGAACGCCCCACGGTCATCACCGGCGGCGAGCTGTCGCTGAGTATGCTGGATCTGGTCTATAACCCCGTCGCGCGCACCTATCAGGCGCCGCTGCAACTGAAATCGACCGGCGGCATTTTCATCGTCGATGACCTTGGCCGACAGGCGGAACCACCACAAAGCCTTGTAAACCGCTGGATCGTGCCGCTGGAAGAAAGCAAGGACATCCTGTCGCTGCAATCGGGCGAAAAATTCGAAGTGCCCTTCGACACGCTGGTGATCTTTTCAACCAACTTCCACCCGAACGAGATTTTCGATCAGGCGGCCTTGCGCCGTATCTTCTTCAAGATCAAGATCGACGGCCCCAATCAGGCGAACTTCCTCAAGATTTTCGCCATGGTCGCCCGCAAGAAAAAGATGGCGCTGGACGAACCGTCGCTGGTCCACCTGCTCAAGGTGAAATACCCGACCATCAACAACGTCTATGCCAACTATCAACCGGTTTTCCTGATCGACCAGATGATCGCGATCTGCGACTTCGAAGGCATCCCCTACAAGATGTCGCCGCAACTGATCGACCGCGCCTGGGCCAACATGTTCGTCAAGGATGAAGTGATCATCAAATAACCCTTCATCTTGCCCCATAAACTCCGGGGACGCGCCGCAGGCCGGGGGCAGCGCCCCAATTGCGCTGGCCCCTCCGCGCGGCCGCGCTACACTGTGGCGCATGACCCCACTGCCCCCCCTTTTTGCCAACTGGTTCGCCGCCAAAGGCTGGCACATCCACCCGCACCAGCAGGACATGCTGGACCGCGCCGATGCGCCCGCGCTGCTGCTGATCGCGCCCACGGGCGGCGGCAAGACGCTGGCGGGGTTCCTGCCCACGCTGGTCGACCTGGCCCGCCAGCCGCATGACGGATTGCACACGCTCTACGTCTCGCCGCTCAAGGCGCTGGCGGCTGACATCAAACGCAACCTGACCACCCCCGTGACGGAAATGGCCCTGCCCATCCGCATCGAGGACCGCACCGGCGACACCCCCGCCACCCGCAAACGCCGCCAGCGCGCCGATCCGCCGCACATCCTGCTGACCACGCCGGAATCACTGGCGCTGCTGACCAGCTACCCCGACGCGCCGCACATCTTCAAAGGGCTCAAGCGGGTTATCGTCGATGAAATCCACGCATTGGCCGAAAGCAAGCGGGGCGACCAGTTGATGCTGGCGCTGGGGCGGCTGCAAACCCTGTGTCCCGATCTGAAACGCGTCGGCCTGTCCGCCACGGTCGAAGACCCCGCCGCCATTGCCCACACGCTGGCCCGCCACCCCGACCCCTGCGAGGTTCTGCTGGCCGACCCCGGCCCCGCCCCCGACATTGCCATGCTGACCACAGACGCCGCCCCGCCATGGTCCGGCGGTGGCGCCAAATACGCCATTCCGGCGGTGCTGGAGCAGGTCCGCCAGCACAAGACCACGCTGATCTTTCACAACACCCGTGCGCAGGCCGAGATTTTCTTTCACAACCTGTGGCTGGCCAATGACGACGCCCTGCCCATCGGCATCCACCACGGATCACTGGACCGCGCCCAGCGGCAAAAGGTCGAAGCGGCGATGGTCGCAGGCCAGTTGCGGGCGATCGTTTGCACCGGCACGCTGGATCTGGGGATCGACTGGGGCGATGTCGACCTGATCATCCAGATCGGCGCGCCGAAAAACGTCAAACGTCTGGTCCAGCGGATCGGCCGCGCCAACCACCGCTACAACGCCCCGTCCAAGGCCCGCCTGGTCCCCGCCAACCGCTTCGAGGTCGTCGAATGCGTCGCCGCCATCGACGCGGCACTGGCCGGTGAGCTGGACGGCGACCCGCGCGGCCCCGGCCCCCGCGACGTGCTGTGCCAACACATCCTGATCACCGCCGCCGCAGGCCCCTTCGACGCAGATGCGCTTTACGCCGAGGTCACGACCGTCGGCGCCTACAGTGCCCTGTCGCGCCCCGACTTCGACGCGTGCCTCGACTTCGTGGCCATCGGTGGTTATGCCCTGCGTCGCTACGACCAATGGCAGCGGCTGAAACAGGCCCCCGACGGCACATGGGCCTTGCGCGATCCACGCGGTGACCGGCGCATCCGCATGAACATCGGCACCATTCAGGACACCGACACACTGAAGGTGCGCATGAAGAACGCGCGCGGCGGCAAACCCTTGGGCGAAATCGAAGAAGGCTTTGCCGCCACCCTGACCACCGGCGACACTTTCCTGATCGGCGGGCAGATCGTGCGGTATGATTCCTTGCGCGAAATGACCGTGCAGGTCACCCGCGATGCCGCCAAAAAGCCCAAGATCGCCACCTTCATGGGCACCAAATTCGCCACCTCGACCCAGCTCAGCCAGCGCATCCTGCGCCTGTTCCAGCAAGACACCTGGCCCGACCTGCCTGCCCACACCGCGGATTGGCTGTCCCTGCAACGGCAGGTCAGCCGCCTGCCAGAACCGGGCCGGTTGCTGATCGAATGCTTTCCCCACGACGGGCGCATCCACCACGCGGTCTACGGCTTTGCCGGCCGCAACGCGATGCAGACGCTGGGCCTGCTGCTGACCAAACGGATGGAGGAGCTGGGCCTTGATCCGCTGGGGTTTATGGCCACCGACTACGCCACGCTGATCTGGGGGCTTGAACCCATCACCGACCCCGCGCCCTTGTTCGACATCGACGCGCTGCGCGACGGTCTTGATGGCTGGCTGGCGGGCAACGCGGTGATGAAACGCACCTTTCGCGCCTCGGCGACCATCGCGGGGCTGATCGACCGCAACACGCCCACGGCACGTAAATCGGGCCGACAGGCGACGTTTTCATCCGACATCCTGTATGACACGCTCGCCAAATATGACCCCGACCACCTGATGCTGGACATCACCCGCGAAGAGGCGATGCGCGGTCTGGTCGACTTTGGTCGCATCGAAGATATGGCCACGCGCATCGGCTCTCGGATTGACCTGGTCACGCTCGACCGGCTAACGCCGCTGGCCGCGCCGCTGATGCTGGAAATGGGCCGCGTGCCGGTCAAAGGTATGGCCGAGGAGCGGCTGCTGGCCGAAGAGGCGGCCCGCCTGATGGCGACAGCGGGCCTGAAGCCATGACACTTTCTTTTGGCCGAAAATATCCCGGGGGAGGCGCAGCAGCGCCGGGGGCAGCGCCCCCAAATTCCCGCTTTCCCAAGACAATCACACCCGCTATGAACAAATCATGAACGGATGCGACATCACCCTCCAAGGCGCCCGCCTCACCGCCCTGGGCTCGGGCGCTTTGTGGTGGGCCGACCACAGCCTGCTGTGTGTCTCGGACCTGCACCTTTGCAAATCCGAACGCATGGCGCGCCGCGGCGGCCCCGGCCTGCCCCCCTACGAGACACGCGATACCCTGACCCGCCTAGCCGCCGATCTGGACCGCACACAGGCCCACACCGTGGTCTGCCTGGGCGACAGTTTCGACGACCTGCAAGCCGCCCGGTCCCTGCCCGAGGACGAGCGGCTTTGGATCACCCGCCTGCAAGCGGGCCGCCGCTGGATCTGGATCGAGGGCAACCACGACCCCGGCCCGATTGACCTGGGCGGCACCCACCTGGCCGAACTGGCCCTGCCACCGCTGACCTTTCGGCACATTGCGACCGATGAAGGTAAAGGCGAGATTTCAGGGCATTACCACCCAAAGGTCACGCTGCCCACGCGCGGACGCCGCATTTCGCGGCCTGCGTTTCTGGTGGATGAGGACCGGCTGATCCTGCCCGCTTACGGCACCTATACCGGCGGCCTGCGCAGCCACGACGGCGTTCTGGCGCAGCTCATGCGTCCCGATGCCACCGCGATCCTGACCGGCCCCGTACCCGCCGAGGTGCCGATGCCGCGCCTATAGCACGCCTGCGACCTCAAGATCCCGCTGGTATTTGCGACTGACCGGCACCTCGTCCCCGTTGGTCAGGATCAGCACCGGCCGCCCGTTACAGGTCTTCTTAGCGGCGACGGCACCCCGCGCCACCCAATGCGACCGGTGCGTGCAGAACCCGTCGGCTGCGTCCATCTCGTCCACCGCGTCGCTGAACCGCATCCGCAGCGTATAGCGCGCCTGCGCCATGACCACATGAACGATGTGCCCCTCTGCGGACAGCCGCAAAACCGTCTGGTCCGCATCATCGGGCAACCGGCGCAGCAACCGCACCTTGTCACCGTGTGGCTCTTGAACCGCGACCGCCCGTTTGACAAGTTTCGACACAAAGAACCGCAGCGTGCTGACCATAACACAAATGGCCAGTATTTTCGCCGCCAGCGGCCAAAAAGGGACCGTATCGAACGCGCGTCCTTCGAACAAAAACACAGTCCAATATCGCAAGAACGGGGTGTAGATGGCCGTGACAGCGATCAGAACCAGTGGTTCGCGCACGGCAAACGGCACATGCCCCAGCCAGTGCGCACAGATCCGACGCACGCTGCGCGCCACTGCAATCCCGCATCCGATGCTGATGATCCAATAGACAAGCCGGGTGGGAAACGGTCCTTGGACATAGGTGCCAAACGGCCCTGAAAAAGCCGCGACAATCATCAGGATCAGAACAATCGCTGCGAATAGTCCCAACTCGGTCGATAGAAGCCGCACCGCGGTCCTACGCAGACCGTAAAAAACAAAATTCACTTGGCAACCGCTCGAAACACACAACAACAAACTATAAGAACGCCGCCTAATTGCATGCTTTACCGAACAAATTCAATCGCCAAACAATCATAACCGGCGGGGAATCGGCCCGCCCCCACCGGCTTTGGGTTTCAGACTGTCAGCCCCTCGGGCGCAGGCAATCCGTTGGCGCGACAGCACGCCGTGACCGTATTGGCCAGAAGGCACGCGATGGTCATCGGCCCGACGCCACCCGGCACCGGCGTGATTGCCCCCGCGACGGCGGCGCAACTGTCATAATCGACATCCCCCACCAGCCGCGTGCCGCCTTCGGGCTTGTCGATGCGGTTGATGCCCACGTCGATCACCGTCGCACCCGGTTTGATCCAGTCGCCCGGCACCATCTGCGGACGGCCCACAGCGGCCACCACAATATCAGCACGGCGCACAACATCGGCCAGATCCTTGGTCCGCGAATGTGCAATCGTCACGGTGCAACTGTCGCCCAGCAGCAACTGCGCCATCGGCTTGCCCACAATGTTGCTGCGCCCGATCACCACCGCGTCCAGACCCGAAAGCGATCCGTGGTGATCGCGCAGCATCATCAAACACCCCAGCGGCGTGCAGGGCACCATGCTGTCCTGTCCGGTGCCCAACAAGCCCACGTTGGAAATATGGAAGCCGTCTACATCCTTGGCCGGGTCGATGCTGTTGGTCACCAGATCTTCATCCAGATGATCAGGAAGCGGCAATTGCACAAGGATTCCATGAATTTCCGGATCGTTGTTCAACGTCTGGATCAACGCCAACAAGTCCGCCTCGGACGTATCCATATCCAGCTTGTGCTCGACGCTTTTCATGCCCACCTCAACGGTCATCTTGCCCTTGGATCGCACATAGACCTGGCTGGCGGGATCTTCGCCCACCAGCACCACGGCCAGCCCCGGCGTGATCCCGTGATCCGCCTTCAGCGCCGCCACATGGGTCGCCACCTGCCCTCGCACCCTGGCCGCAAAAGCCTTGCCATCAATCACAGTCGCCGCCATCTGAGCGTCCTCTTCCTTGGTTTCATAAATCCCCGCCGGAGGCACGCAGCCGCCGCAAGGTTTCGACCGAAGCACGCGGGGGCTCGATCCCCCGGGCGCTCCGGCCCGCTTTGGTTTAGAACAGCCCTTCGATCTGGCCATCCGCGTTCAGCATGATCGTTTCCGCCGATGGTTTGCGCGGCAGGCCCGGCATGGTCATAATCTCTCCGCAGACGGCCACCACGAAACCGGCCCCCGCGCTCAGCCGCACCTCGCGCACCGGCACCGTGTGCCCTGTGGGCGCACCGCGCCGGGTCGGGTCGGTCGAAAACGAATATTGCGTCTTTGCCATGCAGACCGGCAGCGCGCTATATCCCTGATCCTCCCAGTCCTTCAACTGCTTCAAAATCTTGTCGTCCATTACCGCCGCATCGGCGCGATAGATCTTTTTGCAGATGGTTTGAATCTTTTCCGCCAGCGGCATGTCGTCGGGATAGATCGGGGCAAAGTTTGCGGTGTTCGCCTCTGCAATCTCGGCCACGCGGGTGGCCAATGCCTCGGCCCCTTCGCCGCCCAGCTCCCAATGCCGCGACAGGATCGCTTCGGCCCCCATGCTGGCCACGAAATCCTGGATCGCCTGCACTTCGGCATCCGTGTCGGTGACGAAATGGTTGATCGCCACGACCACCGGCACGCCAAAGGATTTCAGATTCTCGATATGACGCCCCAAGTTGGGGCACCCGTTCTGCACCGCCTCGACATTTTCGGCCCCCAGATCGGCCTTGGCCACGCCGCCGTTCATCTTCATCGCCCGCACCGTGGCCACACAAACCACCACCGACGGGGCCAGTCCCGCCTTGCGGCACTTGATGTTCATGAACTTTTCGGCCCCAAGATCGGCGCCAAAGCCGGCCTCGGTCACCACGAAATCTGCCAGTTTCAGCGCCGTTTTGGTGGCGATGACCGAATTGCAGCCGTGTGCGATGTTGGCAAACGGGCCGCCGTGCACAAAGGCGGGGTTGTTTTCCAGCGTCTGCACCAGGTTGGGCTGCATCGCATCCTTCAGCAGCACGGTCATCGCGCCATCGGCCTTCAGGTCACGCGCGAACACCGGCGTGCGGTCGCGGCGATAGGCGACGATCATGTCACCCAGTCGCTTTTGCAGGTCATTCAGATCATCAGCCAAACACAGGATCGCCATCACTTCAGACGCGACAGTGATGTCATACCCCCCCTCGCGTGGGAACCCGTTGGCGACACCGCCAAGGCTGACGTTGATCTGGCGCAGCGCGCGGTCGTTCATATCCACCACCCGCCGCCACACCACGCGGCGCACGTCGATGTCCAGCTCGTTGCCCCAATAGATGTGGTTGTCGATCATCGCGGACAGCAGCGAATGGGCGCTGGTGATGGCGTGAAAATCGCCGGTGAAATGCAGGTTCATTTCTTCCATCGGCACGATCTGCGCATAGCCACCGCCTGCGGCCCCGCCCTTCATGCCAAAGTTAGGCCCAAGCGACGCTTCGCGGATGCAGATAGCGGCGTTCTTGCCAATGCGGTTCAGCCCGTCGCCCAGCCCCACCGTGGTCGTCGTCTTGCCCTCGCCCGCCGGCGTGGGGTTGATCGCGGTCACAAGGATCAGCTTGCCGTTGGTCCGATCCTGCACGCTGTTGATAAAGCTCTGGCTGACCTTTGCCTTATCATGGCCATAGGGCAGCAAATCGTCCGACGGAATCCCCAGCTTGCCGCCGATCTCTTGGATCTTCAGCTTGTTCGCTTCGCGTGCGATCTGGATGTCCGTTTTGTAAGCCATCAACTCTCCTTACCGGCACTCCCGTTTCCGTTGGGTGTGCCCTTATGCATACAGGCCGGTCCAGCCCAAATGGCAGGGCATTTCCGACATATTGCGCTTCTGGACCGTCCAGAACGCATCAATCGTTTCGTTTCGGAAACCGCGAAGCCTAGCGGCGGGCTTCCGACAGGTGGTGCCACACGCGTTGGTCGGGGATGTGCAGCACCAGCGTGTCACCGACAGCAAAGTGCCCTGCCCGCTCGACCCATGCCGTTACCCCGCGCCGGTTGCGCGCCGCAGTCTTGAAAGTTTTGCCAAGCCCCGGCATTTCGCTTTCAATCTCGCGCCCCGGCAGAACACAGGGGCGGTTCTCCATGTCCACGACCAACGTCGCGCCGCTGGGCCCCTGCAAGCGCGAAGACGGGGGGATGTGGGTGAAATCGGGAATGCCCTCGACAATCATCGACGCGCCCAGCAACGCAGGGTCCAGCGCATCGACACCCATCTTTTCCGCAATCTCGGCCAGCTCTTCGGCGGACAGGATCGTCACCTGTCGCGCATTGCCAATCTCGGTGCCCTTGGGATGCTGTGACGTCACGCGGCTGCACGACGGGCGCGAAAAGCCGCTGTGCACCTCGCCCTCGAACCCTTGCAACGTGGCCGCGACACTTTCCAGCGGCTCGGACCGCAAGGCCCCCGCGACGCTGCTGTCGTCAGGATTGGTGTTACGGCCCAGCCATGTAATGCGGGCAGTGAAAGATGTAGGTTTAAGCGCGGGCATAGGCGGCAACCTTTCGCTAGGGGCACAGGGTTCGGGCGCAATCTGGCCCCATGACAGGCAAATGAAAAGCCCCGCAAGGCGCTATTTATGCACTGGGCAACGTTACGATGATCGCACCACGACCTGTTGCAACGACTGTATGCTCGTACTGCACCTCGGGTGCGGGCGGTTCACTATAAAGCGTCCAGCCATCGTCGCCGTCATCCGCCCACTGCCCGCCCAGCGACAAGAACGGCTCGACCGTCCAACTCGTCCTGCCTTGTAATGGTCATCTGTGGCCTTTCCCGTTCCCAACCTTCGACACGTCGCGCGGCCCTTAAAGCAAAAAGGCCCCGCATCCGCGAGGCCCTTTGCATCTTTCCCACCAACCTCAGGTCGGTTCAGGTTCCATCCCGCCCTCGGACGACGGCGGCTTTTTCTTCGCCTTGGCCTTGGGAATGGCGGTCAGGCTGGGCTTGTCTTCGCTGGCAGCCGTGCCATCGTCGTCGCCGTCACCCGCCTGCGGCGGTTCGCCGTTCATCACGCGCTTGATCTCGTCGCCGGTCAGCGTTTCGTATTCCAGCAAGCCTTGGGCCAGACGTTCGAATTCGACGTTCTTTTCCTTGATGATCTTGGCCGCCCAGTCATAGCCGTCCTGAATGAACATGCGCACTTCCTGTTCGACGGTTTCCTTGGTGTTGGCCGAAACCGAGAAGCCTGCGGTCGCACCTTGGTAACCCTGGGCCGCTTCGGAATAGTCGATGTTGCCGACCTTGTCCGACATGCCCCATTGCAGCACCATCGCACGGGCCAGCGCGCTGGCCTGCTGGATGTCACCCGCGGGGCCGTTGGACACCGAATCTTCGCCGTATTTGATGATCTCGGCCGCCTTGCCCGCCATGGTCATGGCCAGACGCTGTTTGCACTCGTCCTTGAACATGTTCAGACGGTCCATTTCCGGCAGGCTCATCACCATGCCCAAGGCACCACCGCGCGGAATGATCGTCGCCTTGTAGACCGGATCGCACTTGGGCAGGGTCATCCCCACCAGCGCGTGACCGGCCTCGTGATAGGCGGTCATTTCCTTTTGCTCGGGCGTCATCACCATGCTGCGCCGCTCGGGGCCCATCATGACCTTGTCCTTGGCGGATTCGAAATCAATCATCGTCACGAAACGACGGCCCACACGGGCAGCCATCAGCGCCGCCTCGTTCACAAGGTTCGCCAGATCAGCACCCGAAAAACCGGGCGTGCCGCGTGCAATAATGCGCAGATCGACATCGGGGCCCAGCGGGGTCTTGCGCGCGTGCACGCTCAGGATCTTTTCGCGGCCCTTGATGTCGGGGTTCGGCACGGTCACCTGACGGTCAAAACGACCGGGGCGCAACAGCGCAGGGTCCAGAACATCACGACGGTTGGTCGCGGCCAGAATGATCACGCCTTCGTTCGCCTCGAAGCCGTCCATTTCCACCAGCAACTGGTTCAATGTCTGTTCACGCTCGTCGTTGCCACCGCCATAACCGGCACCCCGGTGACGGCCCACGGCGTCAATCTCGTCGATGAACACGATGCAGGGCGCGTTTTTCTTGGCTTGCTCGAACATATCGCGCACACGCGATGCACCCACACCCACGAACATTTCAACAAAGTCAGAGCCCGAGATGGTAAAGAACGGCACACCCGCCTCGCCCGCAATCGCGCGCGCCAGCAGCGTTTTACCGGTGCCCGGAGGGCCCACCAACAACGCCCCTTTGGGAATCTTGCCGCCCAGACGCGAAAACTTCTGCGGGTTGCGCAGGAATTCAACGATCTCTTCCAGCTCTTCCTTGGCCTCGTCGATACCGGCCACGTCGTCAAAGGTCACGCGACCCGACTTTTCCGTCAGCATCTTGGCCTTGGACTTGCCAAAGCCCATGGCGCCACCTTTGCCGCCACCCTGCATCCGGTTCATGAAATAGATCCAGACACCGATCAGCAGCAGGAACGGCAGCAGCGACATCAAAAAGGTCTGGAACCCTGATTGTTGCTGTTGCTCGGCCTTGACCGGCACATTGTTGGAAATCAGCAGGTTCGTGACCTCGGCATCCGTCGGCTTGATGGTCACATAGTCGGTCTCGCCTTCGCGAAAGCGCACTTGCTCTCCGTCCAGTGTCACGCTGGTGACCTTGCCGGATTCAACCGACTGGACGAACTCGGAATAGCTGATTTCACGGCTTTGCAGTGTGCTGCCAGTGCCGCTGAACAGATTGAACAGCGCAACGATCAATACAAGCAGTACGACCCAGAACGCGATATTGCGTGCATTACCCAAGGATACTCTCCCAAAAATTCTCGGGACCGAACGGCAATACGCCACGGTCACCCGCATAAGATAGACATGCTGTCCGTCAGTTCAATGCGATAACAGCATCATTGACGGGATAGAAGTGCGGCAAAAAAGGTTTCTTGCCCGCCGGTGATCTCGGCGGACCACCCTGCGGCGGCGTCAAAAACCGGTGCAGCGACCAGTTGCGCGCCGTCCCAGACCGCAGGCAAGGACAACATCGCGCCACGCGGCAAGCCCAGATCGCGCCAGTCGGGGCGTTGCGACAAACCGTCCTCGCCCAACGCGCCGATGCGCCAGCCCGGGTTGTTTTCAGGGCCATCCACCCGCCAGCGGTTGTCCCAAACCCCGTCCAGTTTGCTGGTACTGTCGCGCACCGCGTTCAGCTCGCGGTAAATCCACATGACCGGCCCGGCAAAGCTGATCTGGCAACCGTCCAGCGTGGTGGTGCGCCCGTCGTTCACCGCCGCCTGCACCCCCGCGATGCCCGCACGCCGTGGCGGATAACCGCCGCCGTTGATCCACATCACCGCCTGCACCAGCAACCGCCGCGAGATTTCGGTCGGCAGATCGCGAAACTTCTGCACATCCACCCGTACCGCGCCGCATTGCACCTGCGCCACATCGCGCGCCGCCTGAAAAGCCTGCCAATTCAACGCCTCGCGTGACTGGCGCATGTTCCGCGCCACCCCCGCCAGCGTCTTGGCCGTCAGCCCCAGCGGCTCTAGCTGTGTCAACGCCTGCCGCATCGCCACGCGGGCAAAGCTGGTGTCGTCGTTGCTGGGATCATCCGCCCAGGCAATGCCATGACGGCCCAGATAGGCGCGCAACTCGGCGCGGGTGATGTCCAGCAAGGGACGCACATAGGTCACACCGTCCCGAACCCGTCGGGGGGCCATGGCAGACAATCCGTCCACCCCCGCCCCGCGCGCCAGACGCATCATCAGCGTCTCAGCCTGATCGTCAGCGGTGTGGCCCAGCAGAACCGTGGCCAGCCCCACACTGTCGGCCCATTGATTGATCAGATGATACCGTGCCGCCCGTGCGGCACCTTGCAGGTTGCCCGCGCCGTCCCAGCCACTCCAGGTTTCAACCTGATGCGGCAGCCCCCGCGCCGCGCAAAATGCAGCAACAAGGGCCAGCTCTTCGCGCACGCCCGACCTCAACCCGTGATCCACGCTGATCACATGCACCTGAACGCCCTGCGCCCGCGCAAAATCGTCCGCCAGCGCCAACAGCGCCATCGAATCGCCGCCGCCAGACACGGCGACGCCCAGTTTTTCAGGAGGGTCAGGCAACAAGTGCGCCGCGATGGCTGCACTTAATGCGGCGTCATCATCCATGATCAGCCGCAGGCCAACGTGCTCATTTCGCTTTGCGCCCGTGCCGCAGCCTCTGTTCCGCCAAAGCGCACAGGCACCTCGCCCAGGGTCACGCAGGCTTCGCCGGTCTTGCCCAGACGCCCCAACGACACGCCCAGCAACAACAGCGCGTCAGGCGCGGTGGGCCCCGCCTGATCCGCCGAGAATGACGCCAGATAGGCCCGCGCAGCCTCGCGCGTATCGCCAAGCGCTTCCAGCGCCTTGCCCCGGCCCAGATCGGCAGCCGCGGCTAGCGGACCACCGGGGTAGTTCTGATTAAAGGTCGCAAACTGGTCAGCGGCGCCGCGAAAGTCACTTGCAGCGAGCGCCTCCGACGCCCGCGTAAAGTCGGCCTGTTCCTGCGTTGCCAGTTGTGCCTCGTTCGTGGCGGGCGGAGTTACCGGACCGGGCAACGGTGTCGCTCCGCCAGTGTCACCACCCAACGTGGGCGTATCGCCAAGCGCACCCAGATCGCCGCCTTCCAGCTCGACCAGCCGGAATTCAAGATCGCCGATCCGGTTGGTGCCATCCTCGACCACGCGGCCAATGCGGAATTCAAGCTGTTCGGTCTTGGCGGTGACCCGTTGCAGTTCGGACTCGATGGCGTTCAGCCGGTCCAGCGAACCGCCCGCCCCAACATCCACCGAAGCCGACCCTGTTGTCGAAAGCTCGCGGCGCAGCTTCTGGATTTCCACGTTGAGAATGGTCAGCTCCTGCCGGATGTCAGCCAAGGTGCTGCCATCCGCCGATTGAGCGAAACCCGAGGCCGGTGCCCAAAGCGCCACGACCGTTGCCAGAATTGCGATACGCCGCATCACTTTACCCCGTCAATCCACCGGCCAGCACTGTCACAGCGCGGCGGTTCTTTGCATAACATGCTTCGTTGCTGCACACTTCGATGGGCCGTTCCTTGCCATAGCTGATGGTGCGCAAACGCGACGACGGCACGCCCTGGCTGACCAGATAGGCCCGCGCGGCATCAGCGCGACGTGCGCCCAGTGCAAGGTTGTATTCCCGTGTGCCCTGCTCGTCGGCGTGACCTTCGATGATGGCCGTGTAGTCACCGTTCTGGCTCAGCCATGCGGCTTGCCCGTCCAGCGTGGCGCGGCCTTCGGCGGTCAGGGTCGACTGGTCAACCAGGAACAACACACGGTCACCGACCGATTGCTGGAAATACGCGACCGAGGTCGGGTCACTTGCGCTGCCGGGGACCATGCCGCCGTTCATACCGGTGCCGTTCATGCCATTCGCGCCATCTGCGCCAAAGCGGTCGGGGTTTGTACAGGCCGCCAATGCCAGCACGCCTGCCAGCAATACGAATTTCGTCGAGAGTTTCATGCTTAAAGCCTTTTGAATTGAGTTCGTAATCACGCGTTCGGGTTAGTCTAGCACGCTTGCCCGCAAAGGGGAATCGTGCGGCTTAATTCTGCAACGGTCCCCAGCTTGGGTCCGATCCGCCTTCGGGGGTTTGCACAGGGCGCAGGTTGCGGCCCGAGATGTCCACCGAATACAGCGTCGAACGCCCTGAATCCCCTTGGGTTTCGCGGGTGAACATGATGACGCGGCCATTGGGCGCCCAGGTCGGACCTTCGTCCAGGAACGACGCGGTCAGCAGACGTTCCTCGCTGCCATCCAGCCGCATCACGCCGATGTGAAAACGGCCCTTGGACTGTTTGGTAAACGCCACCAGATCGCCGCGCGGCGACCACACCGGCGTGCCATAACGCCCCTCGCCAAAGGAAATCCGCGTCGGTTCCCCGCCACTGGCGGACATCACGTACAGCTGCGGCGCGCCAGAGCGGTCGCTTTCAAATACGATCTGGCTGCCATCGGGCGAATAGCTGGGCGCTGTTTCAATCGACGGGGCCGACGTCAGGCGCGTGGTCTGGCCCGAGTTGATGTCCAGCGTGTAAATATCGGTGTTGGCGCCTTGGCTTAGCGAATATACCACCGTCTGCCCGTTGGGGTGGAACCGTGGCGCAAAGCTCATGGTGCCTTCCTGGCTTTCCAGAACGCGGCGCTGCACGCTGCCCACGTCCAGCACAAAGATACGCGGAAATCCGGTTTCATAGCTGGTGTAGAGCACCCGGTCGCCCGATTTCGAGAACCGCGGCGCCAGCACGATGCTTTCGCTGCCGGTCAGGTACTGCACGTTCGCGCCGTCATAATCCATCACCGCCAGACGTTTCTGACGATCCGCCTTGCCGCCGGTTTCCGACACGAACACCACGCGGCTGTCGAAGTAACCGCTTTCGCCGGTGATCCGGCTGTAAACCGCATCGGCCACCTTGTGCCCCATCCGGCGCCATCCCGACGCGGTGCCCGCAAATTGCAACCCACTGCCCAGCTCGGCCCCCGAGAACACGTCATACAGGCGGAATTTCACGGTCAACTGATCGCCCGACACGGCCACCGCACCGGTGATCAGCGCCTGCGCATTCACGGCCTTCCAGTCGGCATATTGGATCGCGGCGTTGAAATCGCTGACCCCGCTGATGAACGCGCTGGCGGGCACTTCGCGGAACAGGCCGGTGCCGGTCAGATCGGCCGCCACCAGTTGCGCCAATTGCTGCCCCATCTGCGCGCTTTCGCCGTTTTCGGCCACAAAGGCGGGTACGGCAAAGGGCAAGGGTTCGATCACACCTTCGGTGATCTCGATACGCAGCGGGCCCTGCTGGGCCTGCGCGGTGGGGGCGGTCCAGGCCAGAACGGCCATCATGCAAACGAGAATTCGCCAGATCATTTGATGCGCATCCTTTCGGGATTGAACGTCATTTCTATCTCTTGCCACTGCCCGTATTTTTCGGACGGCAGGTTGTATCCTTTGGCCCCGCAGCGAATGATCGCCCGGCGGGCCGCTTCAAACGCCTGATCGGCCGCCGCCCCGGACCCGCCCGAACTGCTGGCCATCCGGATGGACGACGTCACAGGCCGCGCGTCGGGCGTCATCGACACTGTCACCACCACTGTGGTGCGCAATGCCTCGGACGACAAGGAACCCACGTTCCAGCAGCTTGAAACCGCCACCCGCAAGGCATCCTTTTCACCCGCCGACAGCGGCGGCCCGGTGGGGGCCGTTGGTTCGGATGTGGTGCCACCCAGCGCTTCGGCAAGGGCTGCGTCCACCGCATCCTTGGTGCTGCTGCTGGTGGCAGGCGGTGTTTCAGGCTTCGGATCGGGCTTGGTTTCCGGTTTCGCCTCGGGCTTCGGCTCGGCGGCGGCGGTGCGCACCGGGGGTGCAGGCCGCGAAGGCGGGCGCGGTGACGCATTGGGCGCGGCACTGGGCTTTTCGGCCTCGGTCACGATCTCGGTCGCGGCCTCTTCGGGCGCGGTCGCGGTTTGCGGCTCTTGCACGGTCTCGCCGGTCTCAGCCTGCTCGACCGCTTCCTGTTCGACCGGATCGGGCTTGGCTTCGGGCGGTGGCGGTGCCACGGCCTCGGGGGCCACGCGCTCGACAGGGCGCGGCACGGGGCGTGTGCTGACCTCGGGCACGACAACGGCCACGTCCGCAGGCGGATCGGGCTGCACGGGTGCGCTGTCTTCAACCTCGGCCACGGGCGGCACAGGCTGCGGTGGTTCGGGCGCGGTTTCCGGCTCGGGCGCTTCCGCCGTTTCGGGTGCGGGCGGCGGCGTCACTTCGGTTTCGGCAGGCGGCGGGGTTGCGACCGTATCCTCGGCCGCAGGCGGCTGCGGCTGCGCCACCTCGGTCTCCGAAGCAGGCGGGCGCTGTGCCGCGACAATCGCTTCGTAAGCCTCGGTCGAGATGACCGAAACATCCATGGTTTCCAATGGCAAAGGGTCGGTCTGGAACGCGCCGCCAAACAGCAACCAGCCGATCAGGCCGATATGGCCCGCACCCGATATGACATGCCCTGCGTCCACTGTGGCTTACCCGCCCGATGTGTCCGTGCCGTCCAACGCAGGACCGCCGGTGTCCGTCACCAGACCAATGTTGGAAAATCCGCCCGCGTTCAGCGCGCCCATGATCTGCATCACGTCGCTGTAGGGCACGGCCCCGTCCGCCCGCAGGAACACACGGTCGCTTTCCCGCTCGGACGAAATCGCCCGCAGCTTGGCGATCAACTGATCGCGCGGTGTCTCTGTCGTCTGAATCTGCACCGATCCCGTCGAGGTGATCGTCACCGTCAACGGCTCTTCCTGATCCGCCGACAGGGCACCCGCCGCCGTTTTGGGCAGCTCGACCGGCACGCCCACCGTCAACAACGGGGCAGCCACCATGAAGATAATCAAAAGCACCAACATCACGTCCACAAAGGGCGTGACGTTGATCTCGGCCATGGGACGCGCGCGGCTGCGCTTGCGTCGCCGCCCGCCGCCCCCGTCCTTTTGCATCACACCAGCGCCCATCGCTCAGCTGTCCAACTGGCGCGACAGGATGGTGGCGAATTCGTCCGAAAACGCCTCGTACCCCGAAATGATGCGGTCACTGTCCGACGACAGCTTGTTGTAATAGATCACCGCCGGGATCGCGGCCAGCAGCCCCAGGCCCGTGGCCAGCAGCGCCTCGGCAATGCCGGGGGCCACAACCGCAAGGCTGGTGTTTTGCTGCTCTGCAATCTCGATAAAGGCGTTCATGATCCCCATGACCGTCCCGAACAGACCGATAAAAGGCGCCGTCGACCCGATTGTCGCCAGAATAGGCAGACCTTTTTGCAGCTCTTCCGCTTCCTTGTTGATCGCCACGTCCATACTGCGGTCGATCCGCGCGGTGGCCCCGGCAATCAGCCCGCCATCATCGCGGTGCGAACGCCGCCATTCGGTCATACCGGCGGCAAATATCTTCTCGGCACTGCCCCGCGGCTCGGGTCCGATTTCGTCGAACAATTCGTCCAGCGGCTCGCCCGACCAGAACCGTTCGTCGAAACGCGCAGCCTCGGCGCGCGCCGCGCGATAGCTGATCAGTTTGCGCACGATAATCGCCCACGACCAAAAGGACGCGACGATCAACATGATCATGACGAGTTTAACTAAGATTGTGGCGCGTGCGAAAAGGCCCCACAGAGAGAAATCTATCCCCTGCGCCAAAGCCAGCGTGTCTGCTTCCATCTGCCTGCTCTTTGTCTACGGCTGTTATGTCCAGCCTTCCTTGGGAGGAATCTAGCGGAAGACCAAGGGGAAAGCTATCACAATGGCGGCAATTGGCCCTCAATCGCCACGTAATGCGCGTATTTTCGCTGGAAGCCGCGTCGGCCGGCCTTCGGTTGACATGCAGGCGGCAGTGACCTTGGCGCGAAAGATGGCTTTGCCGCCCAAACGCACCTCTTGGTCGAACACCCAGCGCACCGCGCCCACGGGTTGGTGAGTGGTCACAACGGTCAAACGGTCGCCCAGACGGGCCGATCCGACATAATCCGCCTCAACCCGCGTCACCGCGAAAACGATTCCCTCGGCGCGCATCGCCCGCTGGTCCACACCCAGATCTTCCACGATTTCCGACCGCGCGCGTTCGATGAACCGCAGGTAATTGGCGTAATAGACGATCCCCGCCATGTCGGTGTCTTCGTAATAAACTGTAACAGGAAACTCATGCGCCATCCGAAACCTCCAACCGCGCAGCCAGCCGCAGCGCATGTGTCTTGTCCGTTGCCGCCACCGGCATCACCGGATCATAGGCCGCGCGGATCACATCGGCGATCTCGGGGCGCAACACAGTGGTCTGCCCAGCCACGGCCAGCGGTGATTGCGTGGCAAAGGCAAGGGTAGACCACAACAGGATCGACTGCGCCGCCTGCCCCAACACCAGCGTGTCCGCAGGCAGATCCGCCAGCGCGCCGTCCATCTTCAAGAACACGAAACAGGCCTTGATCCCGCCGTGTTCGTCAAACCGGAACGCACGATACTGGTTCGCATCCGATGCCTTCAGCCGCGCCACCAACGGTTCCAGATCGGGCACCATACGCTCCAACCCCGGCACACCCGGCAATTCGTCCCAGTCGCGAAAGAAAAACCACATGAAATTGCTGCCCAGCTCGGGGTCCATATCCGTGGTCTCGTGGCCCGCCAGCGCGCAGACCGCCTCGATCGCGCCCTTGATCAACCCCAGCGTCTCGTCCTGCACGCCAAAGGCAATCGGCGCAATCGGCCGCCCCCAGCGCGCAAAGGCATAGGTTCCGTCGGCACGCGTGAACAAGGCTTCGATCTGGTCAGCAGTCATGGTTTCTTTTGGCCTTAAATATCCTCGCCGAAGGCATAAAAGGTATGGCGCGCAGCCTCAACCAAACAAATCATCCGGCCCGCGCGGCGCGTCCAGCCCCAGATGCGCCCAGGCCTTCGCCGCCAGCATTCGCCCGCGCGGGGTACGCTGGATCAGCCCCTGTTGCAGCATGAACGGCTCGATCACGTCTTCAAGTGAATCGCGGCTTTCGCTTAGCGCAGCACTCAGCGTTTCGATCCCCACTGGACCGCCACCGTAGTTTTCCGCAATCAGCCGCAAATACCGCCGGTCAGCCCCGTCCAGCCCCAGATGGTCCACTCCCAGCCGCGTCAGCGCGCTGTCGGCCAGCTCCTTGGTGACCCGCCCGTCGCCTTCGACCACGGCAAAGTCGACGACCCGCCGCAACAGCCGCCCCGCAATGCGCGGGGTGCCCCGTGCGCGCCGCGCAATCTCGCGCGCGCCGCCCTCGTCGGCAGGCGCGCCCAGCTTGCGGGCGTTGCCGGTGACGATCTGGAAAAGCTCGTCCTCGGTGTAGAAATTCAGCCGTGTGGGAATACCGAACCGGTCGCGCAGCGGTGTGGTCAACAGCCCCATCCGCGTGGTGGCCCCGACCAGCGTAAAGGGCTGCAACTCGATCCGCACCGTGCGTGCGGCCGGCCCCTCGCCGATCACCAGATCCAGCTCGAAATCTTCCAGCGCAGGGTAAAGCACCTCTTCGACGACCGGATTCAGGCGGTGAATCTCGTCGATGAACAGCACATCGCGCGCTTCCAGATTGGTCAGGATCGCCGCCAGATCCCCCGCCTTGGCCAGCACGGGGCCCGAGGTCATGCGAAAGTTCACGCCCAACTCGCGCGACATGATCTGCGCCAGCGTCGTCTTGCCCAGTCCGGGGGGCCCGTGAAACAACGTGTGGTCCATCGCCTCGCCACGCTGACGGGCGGACTGGATGAACACCCGCAGGTTCGCCCGTGCCTCGGCCTGCCCCACGAAATCGTCCAGCATCTGCGGGCGCAATGCGCGGTCAAAGCCGTCCTCGGCCAGTGGTTCGGGCCGCACGGTGGGGTCAATGTCGCTCATACCCTACCCCTTTGGTGCCAGCAGTTTCAGCGCCGCGCGGATCAGCGTCGGTGTGTCGGCCTGCGGATCGTCGGTGGCCGCCTGTGCCACGGCACCCGCCGCATCGCCCGGGCCATAACCAAGGTTGCCCAGCGCCGACAGCGCGTCGGCCTGTGCCGTGGGTGTGGCTGCGGGGGCAGCGGCGCGTTTCGGGGCTTCAATCACTTCGGCGGTTTCGTCACCCATCGCCTGCGCCACGGTGCCGCCCATCGCCATCAGGCCGGGGGCCTTGTCCTTCAGGTCCAGCACCACGCGCTGCGCAATCTTGGGGCCAACGCCCTTGGCCGCCTTGACCGCGTTCCAGTCACCCAGCGCAATCGCCCGCCCCACGCCATCAGGACCAAGCGCGCCAAGAATGGCCAGCGACGCCTTGGCCCCCACGCCCTGCACCGACACCAGCAATCGGTGCCATTCCTTTTCGACCAATGTCGTAAATCCGAACAACTGCATCAGGTCCTCGCGCACCACCAGATCGGTGTACAGCGCCACCACCTGCCCCGTGCCGGGCAGCGCGGCCAGCGTGCGGTCCGAGCAATAGACCAGATAGCCCACGCCGTTCACGTCGATCAGCACATGGTCCAATGCGCGATAGTCGATCCGTCCGGTGATTTTGCCGATCATGCGCGTGCCCGTTCAACTGCTGCGGCCAAGCCGCCTGTGGGGCCATGATGCGCGTGACAGATGGCAATGGCCAGCGCATCCGCCGCATCCGGCCCGGCAATCACCGCACCGGGCAGTTGCATCTGCACCATATGCAACACCTGCACCTTGGCCGCGTGCCCCACGCCGACCACCGTCTTTTTGACCGTGTTGGGGGAATATTCGCCAACCTTCAGCCCCGCCTGCGCGGGCACCAGCATCGCGATGCCGCGCGCCTGCCCCAGCTTCAGCGTGCCGGCGCCGTCCTTGTTGACGAACGTCTGCTCGACCGCCGCCGCATCGGGCATATACTGCCGGAGAACTGCGGTCAGTTGGCTGTGCAACGACAGCAACCGATCCGCCAGATCCCCTGTCATCGACTGGCACACGCCGTTCGCCACATGGGTCAACCGCGATCCGGTCATGTCGATAATGCCCCAACCAAGGTTGCGCAGCCCCGGGTCGATGCCCAAAATCCGTGTCATAAATGTCGCCCCGCCCGGCCTCTTGGTGCGACGTTTTTGTCGCGTTGATCCCCAAGTAGCACGAAACGCGAACATCCGCCAAGAGGTAACACGACAGCCCCCCAAAGGCGGCTCGGGCCCCACAGCGCCAAAAAGCGACCGAATCCGCCCTTTTAAGCTGGAAAAACGACCGCTTTGACAGCCACGCACAAAATCATGTCAAGAAAAAAACAACGCTTTCCGCAACCCATGCGAATTTCGCATATCACACATGCAAAGTTCACAGCTTGTGGTGAAAAATAAGGCGAACTATGTGCCCCTCAGAAGGACGTAATGTCGTTACTCAAACTTAAAGGACTGCACCAATGGCTGCTTTCGACACCACCCGCACCACCTACGGCTCTGCTATTGTAGCAGGCCGCATCTCTCGCTTCGCTTTCAACGCAATCGCTTCGGTGATGGCATGGAACGATGCACGCGTCACACGCAACGCCCTGTCCGCTCTGTCCGACCGCGAGCTGGAAGACATCGGCCTGATCCGTGGCGACATCGACTCGGTGACCTTCCGTCGCTAATCCGGCCTTCCGGGCGCTCCCTGCTCCTCCCTCAGGGTACGCCCGCACCGGATATGAAAAACCGCTTCCCCCCTCGGGTGAGCGGTTTTTTTGTGCCCGCTGATATAACCCAAACCCCACGCAAAAAGGCCGCCCCGACAGATGTCGCAGCGGCCCTGGCCTGTCAGCTATCCGGAAGGCAGATCAAAGAAGGTTGGCGTTCACGAACGCAACCATCGCCTGCGTCACAGGATCGGCCTGCATCACCCACGCGCCACCCTGTTCAAGCAGCGTACCACTTTGCAGCGCACCCAGACGGTCGGCATAGGTCACCTCGCCCAGCGACATCAGCATGAACGCCTTGAAGGCGAAAAACCCGATCACCACCAACACGGCCCCTTTCAGCGGGAACTGCATCTTGCGGCGCTTCGGTTTGACGACGATCAAACCATCCCCGCGCATATGGGCGGTGTATCCATTGGACATACGGCGGTGCTTGCGAGTCAGAAAACGCAGGCGGGAATCAAAATTTTGCTTGGTCTCAACCATGGCAGCCTCTAGCGGTTCGGCCCCCACCGAATTGCCCGTTAACCATGTCGCTGAAATGTGGCAAAATCTAGGCAAAATGTCCAAATATGGACCAATAAAGGCCATTCTTATGCATTTCTGCGGATGGTTAATGTCGTCCAGTCACCAATCTGTTCGCGATGCATCAGACTGTGTCCAGCCTGAAGATAATGCTCCAGAACTCCATCCGCCTGCTCGTTCAACAGACCCGACAGAATCGCCATGCCTTCGGGCCGCAGATTCGCAGCAATATCGGGGGCCAGCGCCACCAGCGGTCCCTTCAGGATGTTGGCAAAGATCAGGTCATAGGGCGCCAGCGCCTTCAGATCGGGGTGGTCAAACCCCGCCGCCTCGACGCATTTGACGGCGCCGGCCATGTCGTTGGCCGCCAGATTGGCCTCGGCCACGTCCACCGCGACCTCGTCGATATCACTGGCAATCACGTCGCCCTGCCAGATCCGCGCCGCCGCCATCGCCAGAACGGCAGTGCCACAGCCGATGTCGGCCACGCGCCCGGCTTTCCAGCCGTCATTCGCCAACCGGTCCAGCGCGCGCAAACAGCCCAGCGTGGTGCCGTGGTGTCCGGTGCCGAACGCCATCGCCGCCTCGATCAACAGCGGCACGCTGCCCTCGGGCACCTTGTCGGCATCGTGGCTGCCATAGACAAAGAACCGGCCCGCCTCGACCGGCGCCAGTTCGCGGCGCACATGGGCGACCCAGTCGGTTTCGGGCAGTTCCGAAATCACGAAGGGTTTCGCGTCCATCATCGTGGCCAGCAGCGCCAGCGCGGTCTCGTCCGGCTGCTCGGAAAAATAGCCGCCCACTTCCCACAAGCCCGATCCGTCCTCGACCTCGAACACGCCGATGCCGGTGGGTTCCGGCTCCAACCGCTCCATCGCGGCGCCCAGCGCCTCGGCTGCGGTTTTGCCGGTCAATGTGGTCAGGGCTGTGAATGTGGGCATGTCAACGTCTCCGAAAGCGGTCCAGATTCGGATAGGGGCGTGGCGGCGCGGGGTCAATGTCCGATTGCGGCCTCAAAGCCCGGTGCCGACCCTGTTCTGCCGCCCGCAGCATGGCCGCAGGAGCACCCTGATTTGCCCCGACAGTTAAACACCGCGTTGGACGGGAGGAACGCGCCCAGGAACATGAATTCCCCCACGCCAAGGCCCCGCTCGATCGACTGACGTCAAGGACCACTTTGATTTCGACTGGTTAAATTCCGGCTCAGTGAAACAACAAACTTAATGGTGCCTGCCCCGCCTGCACCGCGCGCGCCATCAGAAAACGGCCGATCACGCGCCTGCGTTGATCTCCAGCCAACACGTGCTGGCCGCCACAAATATCTTCGCGCACCACCTGTGACAGGGCCTTGGCCATCTCGGTCTCACCGGCGGCCGTGTGCCACTGCGCTTTCTGTAAAAGCCGTTCAGGCTCATATCCAATTGTCCGCGCCAATTCGGCTGCGTTGTCAGCGCGGCCCGTCAAACGATAAACCTCGAACAGACCGTGCTGTGCAGCCCTGCGCCCTTCTTCTGATATGTCGGGTGCGCTGGCCATATCCTCCAACCCCGAAACATCGCGCTTGCGTGTGAGGGCTGTGGCGAGTTCCCAATTGAGAACTTGGGCCAAATCAGGCTCCATCCCGCTTGTAAGACGATCCAGCGCGGACTGCGTATGCTGCCGGTCCGGACTAAGGATGCGCTGCAGGTAGCTTTCGACTCCGGCATCATCGCCTTGGATAAGAAGGGCCGCCAACACCTGCCCGTGCATCCTCATGATGTCAAAATCACTTTCGCGAAACACTGCGTCTGGCACGTCGTCGGGCTGGAGATTTCCCATTGCCGCTGCGTAGGTCCACAGTTTCACATAGACTGGACCGCTTAAGCCGTCGGTAACCGGTTCATCGGCATCCAGATCAAAATCCTCAGCATCAGCCCGCGTCCGTATTCCGTTCAGACAGGCTGCGATAACATCCTTTTCTCGGCTCAGAGTAAAGCAGTCTACGAATGCCCCTTGGTCAAAGCTTTCCAACCGCGCCATGTCGGGACGTTTGGCAATGTCTTTTTGACACTCTTCAAGGCTGCTTCTTTCCAGGCACAGCGATAGCCCGCCCTCGGCCTCGTAATCTTTCAATCCGGTATTAACTACCTCGGTCAATCGTTGTGCTTGCTCGGTCGCCCCGACATCCAGCAATAAACGCATCGTGTCGTCGTACCGCATCGCAGTATGATAGCCAAAATTGTGGCTGGCAAAGATGCTCACCGCCAGATCCAAATGTTCGGCTTCAATCGCGGTCGTGACCGCGTCCGACATGTTGAGGTTCTGCGTATAAGTATCTTTTCCAAAAGGGTAGAGCGCGCCCAGCCGCTGGTATTGCCCGCTCAACTGAACCGTCAGGGGAAGCAACCGCTTGGCCGCCAGCATCACACCGTGGCTCTCAACGCCACCTACCTGCCGGGTGGCTCCATCCCAATCATGTTCGGCCAGCGACAGAACCATCGGCAGAACCGCTTCAAGCGTTTCGCCTTCGCTGGCCATCGCTATAGGCAGATCCAACATTTTGGCTGCCGAGCCCGCCTGCATCTGTTCCGCCAGAACTGCATCGCGCAACACCTCTGCCGCTGAATAGTACCGCTCAGGCTTCGGAAGAGCCAAAAGGTCCTGCACAAGGGTCTCGGCTGACGCGTCCATCAAGCAAGCACTATCGGCTTCTGCTGAGACAGCCAGACTGGCCAGTGTCGCAGCGGTTAACAATTTTCTAAGCAACCGAGTCTCTTTTCTTTGTCCAAACTGTCCAAAATGGTATTGTCTTGAAACAAGATTTTCAAATTACACCACAACCTTCAATGACGATCCTGCCCTCGGCCCGCCCCGTGCCCCCTATTCGGCGGCAGCAGCCACAGTGCGCGTCAGCACCGTCTCGTGCCCCGGCACCGGATGGCGCGGGATCAGCAGCGCCAGCATCAGCGACGTCGCCGCCATGCCAGCAGCCAGAAAGAACACCGCGGCCGGCGACACCAGCCACAACAGACCCAGCGGCGCAGGCAGGCCCACAGCGGCAATGTGGTTGATGGTAAAGGCCACAGCAGCCGTGGGCGCGATGTCCCCCGGATCGGCGATCTTCTGGAAATAGGTCTTCAACGCCAGCGCCAAACCAAAAAACACGTGGTCCACGACATACAGGAACGCCGCCACGGCAATCCCCCAGCCCAAGTAATAGACACCGCCATAGCTCAGGAACACGATCACCAGACCGATATATTCAAACCCCAGCGTCTTGCGTTCTCCAAACCGCTGTACCACGCGGCCCAACATCGGGGCGACCAGCATGTTGATCAACAGGTTGATCAGGTACAGCATCGTCAGCTCGTCGACCTTGAAGCCGAATTTCTCGACCATCATGAACCCGGCAAAGACGACAAAAATCTGCCGCCGCGCGCCCGCCATGAATTGCAGCGCGTAATACAGCCAATAGCGTTTGCGCAGGATGAACTGTTTGCGCTGGGGATTGGGCGCTTCGAACTGCGGATAGGCGAACATTGCAAAAATGGCGATGGCTGCGGTCACGCCGCCCCCTGCCATATAGACAATGTTATAGGTCAGGTGCAGCGGCTCCCACAGCAGCAGGATCACCAGATAAACGACAAACGTGGCCGCCGATCCGGTGGCCAGCAGCCAGCCCAGCACGCGCGGCGCGTTTTCCTTGTCGATCCATTGCAGTTGCAGCGACTGGTTCACCGTCTCGTAATAGTGAAACCCGATTGAGCTGAGCATGGTCAGCGTCAGGATACCGCCCAGCGACGGGAACTGCGCAGTGACCGCCGTGGCCACCCCCAGCAGCACCAGCGACACCAGCCCCAGCACCTGTTCGCGCACAAAGATGATGATGGCGATGACACCGATGGCCAGAAACCCAGGAATTTCGCGGATCGTGTGCAGCAGACCAATGTCGGCACCGTCGAAATCGGCGGCCTCGATGACAAAGTTGTTCAGCAGCGCCGACCAAGTGTTGAAGGCAATCGGCATGGCCATCGCCATCAGGAACAGCAGGGCGATGGGGCGGCGCCAGAACGGCAAGGTGGCGGCATCGCCGGTTTTTACAAGACGTGTCATGCGGTCCGCATTACGCCTATTGCGAAAACGAGGCGATATAAAAATTGTACCAAAATGGCTGTTTTATGTACAACTTTGCGGCCTGCTCAAACGTGTGACGGAACACCCTGCGCGGGCGTCAGTAGAAACTTTGCGGGTCGATGTCGATGGCCAGCCGGATGTCGCCCCTGATCTGCACTTGCTTCACCCAAGCCCGCAGCGCGGCTTGCAAGGCCACGCCCTTGTCCGCCTTGACCAGCATCCGCACCCGGTGCCGCCCGCGCACGCGCGCGATGGGCGCAGGGGCCGGCCCGTAGACCTGCGCGCCCACCTGCCGCAACGGCCCATCCGCCCGTGCCAGATGGTTGGCGATGTCAAAGACCGCCGCCACATCCGGCCCGCTTAGAATAATTCCCGCCATCCGGCCATAAGGCGGCACGCCCGCCGCCTCGCGCTGCGCGGCCTCGGCCCGCCAAAAGCCTTCCTCGTCGCCCGCCAGGATGGCGCGGATCACCGGATGGTCGGGCTGATAGGTCTGTAACAGTGCGGTGCCCGGCTTGTCGGCACGGCCTGCCCGCCCCGCCACCTGTCGCATCAGCTGGAACGTGCGTTCGGCGGCGCGCAGGTCGGACCCTTGCAGGCCCAGATCGGCGTCGATCACCCCCACAAGCGTGAGGTTGGGAAAATTGTGCCCCTTGGCCACAAGCTGCGTGCCGATCACGATGTCCGCGCCGCCTTGGGCGATGCTTTCAATCTCGGCCTTCAGCGCGCGGGCGCTGCCGTACATGTCGGAACTAAGCGTCGCAATCCGCGCATCGGGCCACAGCGTTGCGGCCTCTTCGCCCAGCCGCTCCACGCCGGGGCCGACGGGGGCCAGCCGGTCCTCGGCCTCGCAGCTTGGACAGACGGTCGGCATCGGCTTTGTCTCGCCGCACTGGTGGCACATCAGACGTTTCAGAAACCGGTGTTCGACCATGCGCGCGTCGCATTGGTCACAGGCGATCTGATGGCCACAGGCCCGGCACAGCGTGATCGGCGCATAGCCGCGCCGGTTGATGAACAGCATCGCCTGCTCGCCCGCATCAATCCGCGCCTGTACGGCCTTTTGCAAATCCGGCGACACCCAGCGGTCGGCGGGCAAGGCGGCGGCGCGCATGTCGATCGTGCCCATCGTCGGCATCACCGCAGGGCCGAAGCGTGACGTCAGCTCAAGCCGTTTGTACTTGCCCGCCTCGGCATTGGCCCAGCTTTCCAGACTGGGCGTGGCCGAGGCCAGCACCACATGCGCCCCGCAGATCGACGCGCGCAGCACGGCCATGTCGCGGGCGTTGTACAGCACGCCGTCCTCTTGTTTGTAAGAGGTATCGTGTTCCTCATCCACGACGATCAGGCCAAGGTTCTGATAGGGCAGGAACAGCGCCGACCGCGCCCCGATCACCAGTTGCGCGCCGCCCTGGCCCACCATCCGCCAGATGCGGCGGCGTTCGGTCAAGGTGGCCCCCGAGTGCCATTCCGCAGGCCGCGCGCCGAAACGCGCCTGCACCCGTTTCAGGAATTCAGCCGTCAGCGCAATCTCGGGCAGCAGCACCAGCGCCTGCCGCCCCTGCGCCAGACAGGCGGCGACGGCTTCCAGATAGACCTCGGTCTTGCCCGATCCGGTGACGCCGCGCAGCAGCGTGGTGCCATAGGTTTCGGAGCGTACCGCATCCGCCAGCATCGCAGCCCCTGCCGCCTGGTCGTCGGTCAATTCCTTGCCGGGCAAGGACGGGTCAAGACGGCGGAACGGCACATCGCGCGGCGCGTCCTCTTCTGACACGACGCCCTGCTTCACCAGCCCCTTGACCACCGACGACGTGACGCCTGCCATCTCGGACAGCTCTTTCAGGGTGAACGACAGATCGCCGTAGTCTGCCAGCGTCTCCATCACCCGGCGGCGGGCATCGGTGGCGCGGTCCGGCTCCCCCTCGCCCCGCCGGTAGATCTTGCGCATCGACGGCGGATCGCCCAAGCCCGGCGCGCGGGTGGCCAGACGCAGCATCGCGGGCATGGGCGTCAGCGTGTATTCCGCCGCCTTTAGCAAAAACGTGCGCATTTCCTCGCGCATGGGGGCGGCATCCAGCACCCGAATGACCGACCGCACCTTGGAGATGTCCCAATCGCCCCGCCCCGGCCCCCAGACAATGCCCAGCACCTTGCGCGGGCCCAGCGGCACCTCGACGAACGCGCCCAGCATCGCGCCGCCCTCGGGTGCCTTGTAGTCCAGCAACCGGTCCAGCGGCTGCGTGGTCAACACAGCCACAAGGGCACCTTCGTCATAGAATTCGGGGCGCGTCACGTCTGGCCTCGGCAATTGTGGGTTTCGGTAGGTGTTCAGTTGGGGTACATGCAAACACAAGGCAAGACCATCGCGAACTGAACGCGTCCGGCCTTGTGATTGCGCTAACAGCCACTGGAGCCATCGAGATGAAATTCTTTGTAGACACAGCCGACATCGACGCCATTGCGGAACTGAACGATCTGGGCATGGTTGACGGGGTAACCACCAACCCGTCGCTGATCCTGAAATCGGGCCGCGACATTCTTGAAGTGACCAAGGAAATCTGTGATCTGGTTTCGGGCCCCGTCAGCGCCGAAGTGGTGGCACTGGAGTCCGACGCGATGATCGCCGAAGGCCGCAAGCTGGCCGAGATCGCGGAAAACATCGCTGTAAAACTGCCCCTGACATGGGACGGTCTGAAAGCGTGCAAGGTGTTGTCGGGCGAAGGCAAGATGGTCAACGTCACCTTGTGCTTCTCGGCCAATCAGGCGCTGCTGGCGGCCAAGGCGGGTGCCACGTTCATCAGCCCCTTTATCGGGCGTCTGGACGACATCAACATCGACGGCATGGACCTGATCGAAGACATCCGCACCATCTATGACAACTACGGGTTCGAAACCAACATTCTGGCCGCGTCGATCCGGTCGGTGGCCCACGTGCAGGATTGCGCGCGCATCGGTGCCGACGTGATGACCGCCCCGCCCGAAGTCATCAAGAAACTGGCGACACATCCGCTGACCAATGCCGGTCTGGACCAGTTCATGAAAGACTGGGCGAAAACCGGCCAGAAAATCCTGTAAGCCTGCGGGCTTGCCCCTGCACCGTCCGGCAACGACCGGGCGGTGCTGCACTTTTCCCGGATCGGGGGGAATTTGCGCCAAAACTCCCCTTAAACGGGAATTTCGGCAACACCCTGCGCAGGGCGCGGCAAAACCTGCCTTTTTGGCCAAAAAGGGGCAGATTTTGCTGTGGACGCGTGTTAGGGTCCCACAAAATAAAAATGAGCAGTCTATGACCAGCAGCCCGAAAATCGACGACGCCCTGCGCGAGGCGATCATTTCGCGCCCCGATGTGATCCTTGATGACAAGGACATGATGCACGCCCTGATTGCGGCCAACGAACGCAGTATGGGTGGCAATATCGTCGATCTGCGCGGCATCGCGATGGAACGGCTTGAATCGCGGCTGGACCGGCTGGAAGACACCCACCGCAGCGTGATTGCCGCCGCTTACGAGAATCTGGCAGGCACAAATCAGGTGCACCGCGCGATTCTGCGGATGCTGGACCCGATCGAATTTGAAACCTTCCTGCGTGATCTGGGCGGCGAAGTGGCCGAGATTTTGCGCGTGGATGCGGTCAAGCTGGTGCTGGAAAGCGTGCAGAACGACAATGACCCTGCCGTGCAGCGGCTGGGCGATGTTCTAAGCGTGGCCGAGCCGGGATTTATTGACAGCTACCTAAGCCAGGGCCGCGGCGGCCCGGTGCGTCAGGTCACATTGCGTCAGGTCCAGAATGGCAACGCCGAGATTTACGGCAACAACTGCGACTGGATCCGTTCCGAGGCCTGTCTGAAGCTGAACTTTGGCGCGGGCCGCCTGCCCGGTCTGCTGGTCATGGGCGCCGAAGATCCGCATATGTTCGGCCCGCAACAGGGCACCGACCTGCTGACCTTCTTTACCGGCGTGTTCGAGCGCACCATGCGCCGCTGGCTGTCATGAGCCTGATCTCTCCGGCTGCGCGCGACGCGCTGGAGACGTGGCTGGACCACCAGCGTGCGCTGAAGGGCGCGGCCGCCAACACGATCACCGCCTATGCGGGCGATCTGGGCGAATTTCTGGCGTTTATCACCGCGCACAAGGGCGCGCCGCAGGGCTTGGGCGCGTTGTCGCATATTACTGTCAGCGACATGCGGGCCTGGATGGCGCACACGCGTTCCGAGGATGTCGGGCCACGGTCGCTGGCGCGCAAGCTGAGTGCGGTAAAGTCGTTCTATCGCTGGCTGGCCGCACGCGAAGGGTTTGAGCCCACCGCCGTGCTGTCCACCCGTGCGCCCAAATACACCCGCAAACTGCCCCGCCCGCTGGCCGTGGATGCGGCCCGCGATATGGTCGAGGCGATCGGGATGCAGTCACTGACCCCGTGGGTCGGCTTGCGCGACATTGCGGTTCTGACGTTGCTGTGGGGCTGCGGCCTGCGGATTTCCGAGGCCCTGAGCCTGCGCGGCGGTGACGCACCGCTGCCGCAGGTCATGCGGATCACCGGCAAGGGCGGCAAGGAACGCATCGTGCCGGTGGTGGGCGCCGCACAACAGGCGGTGGACGCCTATATCGCCGCCTGCCCGCACATCCTGCAAGACGACCAACCGCTGTTTCGCGGAATACGCGGCGGGGCGCTGGCCCCCCGCGCGATTCAAAAGGCGATGGAGGCCGCGCGGATGCAACTGGGCCTGCCCGCCACCGCGACGCCGCACGCCATGCGCCACAGCTTTGCCACGCATCTGCTGAACGCGGGCGGGGATCTTCGCAGCATTCAGGAACTGCTGGGCCACGCGTCGCTGTCGACCACTCAAGCCTATACAGCGGTGGACACTGCCCGCCTGATGGATGTTTACAACAGCGCCCATCCCAAGGCCTGACGGGCCTGTTTACGCAGCCGCACACCACAATCCAGAAAATCCCCCTGATTTCCTTTTGCATCCGCGCCGCCGATGGGCCATCAAGGGTGCCATGACTCGCCAGATGAAAGCCCTTTCCGTCCATTTGCTGACCGCTACGGGCGCGGTCTTTGCCATGCTGGCCATGCTGGCCGCGGTTGATGCCAAATGGGATCTGATGTTCTTGTGGCTGGTGGTGGCCTTTGCCGTAGACGGCGTCGATGGACCGCTGGCGCGCAAATATGATGTAAAGAACAACGCACCCGAATTTGACGGCGTGCTGCTGGACCTGATCATCGACTATCTGACGTATGTGTTCATCCCTGCCTTTGCCCTGTTCAAATCGGGGCTGATGGACGGCTGGACCGGCTGGGTGGCGATCATCCTGATCACCTTTGCCTCGGCGCTGTATTTCGCGGACACGCGGATGAAGACTAAGGACAACTCGTTTTCCGGCTTTCCGGGCTGCTGGAACATGCTGGTGCTGGTTATTTTCGCAACCGAGCCAAACTTTTGGGTGTCGCTGGCGCTGGTCACGGTGTTGGCGGTGGCGATGTTCCTGCCACTGAAATTCATCCACCCCGTGCGCACCGAACGCTGGCGCAAGCTAAGCCTGCCGGTGGCCCTGGCGTGGACGATTTTTGCAGGCTGGGCCGCTTGGGTGAACTTTCATCCCGACACATGGGCTGTTTACGGGCTGGCGATCACCTCTGTCTATCTGACGTTCGCTGGCATCGCGCAGCAGGTGCTGTACGGTCCCGACGGCTAAATCAGGAAACCGCCCGCGCCCTCGTGGCGCAACAGGGCGACCTTGGTTTCGACCCCGCCTGCGCCTGAAAATCCGGTCAGCCCCTTGGCCCCCATCACGCGGTGACAGGGGATGATCACCGGCACCGGATTGCCGCCGCACGCCTGCCCCACCGCCTGTGCCGACGCGCCCACGTCGCGGGCAATCTCGCCGTAGGTGCGGGTGAACCCGTGAGGAATCGCAGACATCGCCGCACAGACCGCGCGTTGCAGGTCAGACCCCGCCACACGCAGCGGCAGATCAAAGCGTTCCAGCGTGCCGGCATCATAGGCGCGCAGTTGCGCCACCGCCGCACGCAGCAGCGCGGTGTCGTCGCTGCGCCCCGACGCCTGCCACGACAGGCCCGTGATCGCGCCGTCGTCTTCGGTCAGGCACAGGGTGCCGAATTGTGTGGAAACATCATGCAGGTTCATGGGCGAAGGATGCGACCAAAGCCGCGCCTGCTCAACCCGTAACATGCGCATTGCGCACCGCCCGCAAGCGGTGCGCAACGGGTTCAGCGTTTGGCCAGCATGTAATACAGCGCGCCGCCAATCAGCGCCCCGATGACCCAGGCATAGCCCGACAGCACCGCCAACGCAGGCACCCAGACCGTGGCCACCGAAAACAGCGCCGCAATGGCAAAGGCCACCACAGCCGGAGTGTTCCAGCCGTTTCCAAAGCGATAAGGCCCGCCGACCTCGTCATACAGTCCCGCCACGTCCAGCGTCTGACGGCGCAGCATGTAGTAGTCGACGATCATGATCCCGTAGATCGGCGCCAGCGTCGCCCCCAGCGTGTTGACGAAGCCGCCGATGCCGAAATTCGCGATGAAGCTGACCCAAAGGCCACCGATGACAAAAGCGAAACCCGATGTAATCAGCCCCGCCATGCGAAAGCTGATCTTGCGGGGGGCCAGGTTGGCAATGCCGTTCACCGCAGGGATGAAGTTGGCCACCAGGTTGATCCCCACCGTCGCTGCGAAAAAGGTGATCGCGGCAATGATGCTCAGCAACACGCTGTCGGTACGCTCGACAATCTCGGTCGGGTTGATGATCGCCTCGCCGTAGACCACTGCGGCACCCGCCGTGGTCAGCAGCGCCAGGGCCGAGAACAGGATCATGTTGAACGGCAGGCCTGCAAGGTTGCCCCGCACCATCGCCGGCTTGTCCTTGGCATAGCGCGAAAAGTCGGAAAAGTTGATCATGACGGCGGCGAAATAGGCAACCATCGTGCCGACGATGGCCACGAAACCGTTGAATTCGGTCAGGAACGTCGCATCCGGCTGCACAAAGATCGTCCGCGCCGCCTCAAGCAGCTGGCCATCCGCCTTTTGCCACAGCACGATCACCAGCCCGATCATCACCAGATAGACGAACGGCCCCGCGATGTTCAGGAACGTCTCGACCCAGTCCATGCCGCGCCAGAAGATCACGATGTGAAAGGCCCAGACCACGATGAACGACAGCCAGTCAACGCCGGTCAGCCCCAGCACCTCGGTCCCGCCGCTGATGCCCGTCAGCGACCGGATCAACAGCGCCACAGCGGTCGAGGCGAAATAGACCTGCACGCCGTACCAGAACACCGCCACGATGGCCCGCAGGATCGCGGGCAGCTTGGCCCCTTGGGTGCCAAGGCTGGCGCGGGCCAGCACCGGATAGGGAATGCCGTATTTCTCGCCCGGCGCGCCGGACAGATTGACAAGGAACATCACGAACAGGCCCGCCGCGATCAGCGCGGCAAAGGCGGTCCAGCCACTGACCCCGAACGAAATGAACAGCGAGGCCACCAGCGAATAGCCAAACAGTGACTGCACGTCGTTGGCCCAGATGTTGAAAATGGCGAACCAGCCCCAGTTCTTTTCAGACGGGATGACGGGGTTCAGCGTATCGCCACCGCCGCCAATGGGGGTGTCTGTGTGCATGGTCATGAGTGTCCCTCGCTATTTGTGCGAATAGTGTGCGAACGGCGGCCTTTGGCCTTGGCGTCCTGATGTTGCGCGGCGCTTGGCGCACCACGATAACGGGAACCTGTCACATCGGTTTGCGCCTGCATAGCGTCGAATTGATCACAGATTAGGCGTTGCAGGGAAAATGCTTAAATAACAAGCGGCCCGCCCCCGAACCGGGAACGGGCCGCCAGATGTTGAGCTGTGCGCGGGCTTAGCTTAACGCATCATCGCAGCGTCCGCAGACACCTGCGTGGCTGTGCGTGCCCACATCGGGAAGCACCTTCCAGCAGCGGTGGCATTTGTCGCCCGCGGCTTTTTCAAACACCACGCCCACGCCTGCCACTTCCGGCAGGCGGAACGCTTCAGCGGGGGCCGTGTCGGCGGTGACAGCGATGTCGGACGTGATGCACAGATCCTCGAACGCCACCGATTGCAGGGCCGCGCGCAAAGCATCGTCTTCGACATGCACGACAGGCGCCGCCTCAAGCGAGGCACCGATGACCTTGTCGGTGCGCTGTACTTCCAGCGCCGCGGTCACCGCGCGACGTGCGGCACGCACACCCGCCCATTTCGCCGCCAGCGCATCATTGCGCCAGTCCGCAGGGGTGGCGGGGAAATCGGCCATGTGAACGGACGCATCCGCACCGGGGTTCCGCTCCAACCAGACCTCTTCCATCGTGAACACAAGGATCGGGGCCAGCCACGTGGTCAGGCGCTGGAACAGCAGGTCCAGCACCGTGCGCGCGGCACGGCGGCGCAGCGTGTCGCCATCGCAATACAGCGCATCCTTGCGCACATCGAAGTAGAACGCCGACAGATCCAGCGTGGCAAAGTTGAACACAGCCTGCCAGACACCTTGGAAATCGAATGCGGCATAGCGCGTGCGCACCACCTCATCCAGCTCGGCCAGACGGTGCAGCACCCATTGCTCAAGCTCGGGCATGTCGGCGGCGGCGGTCCGGTCGGCGTCGGTAAAGTCCGACAGCGACCCCAGCATGAACCGCATGGTGTTGCGCAGGCGGCGATAGCTGTCGGCCACCCCTTTCAGGATTTCCGGCCCGATCCGTTGGTCAGCGGTATAGTCGGCCTGTGCCACCCACAGCCGCAGAATGTCGGCCCCGTACTGGCGCACGACCTCGTCCGGTACGATGGTGTTGCCGATGGATTTGGACATTTTCATGCCCTTGGCATCCAGCGTAAAGCCATGCGTGACCACGTTCCGGTAAGGCGCGCGGCCGGTGGTGCCGACCGATTGCAGCAGCGACGAATGGAACCAGCCCCGGTGCTGGTCGGTGCCTTCCATATAGACATCGGCGATGCCGTCCTCGGACCCGTCTTCACGGTCGCGCAGGGTAAAGGCGTGGGTCGAGCCACTGTCGAACCACACATCCAGAATGTCGGTGACCTGGTTGTAGTCGTCAGGGTTGACGATGCCACCCAGGAACCGCTCTTTCGCGCCATCGGCGTACCAGACATCCGCGCCATCAGCCTCAAACGCTTCGACGATCCGCGCGTTCACGTCGGCATTGCGCAGCAGGAAGTCTGCGTCGGTCGGCAGTGCGCCCTTCTTGGTAAAGCAGGTCAGCGGCACGCCCCATGCCCGTTGACGCGACAGCACCCAGTCGGGGCGCGCCTCCATCATCGAATGCAGACGGTTGCGGCCCGATTTCGGCGTCCAGTTGACGTTGTCGATCTCGGTCAGGGCACGTTCGCGGATGGTCTTGCCGAATGTGTCCAGCCCGTCGCCCACGGGCTTGTCGATGGCGGCAAACCACTGCGGCGTGTTGCGATAGATCACGGGCGCTTTCGAGCGCCAGGAATGCGGATAGCTGTGCTTGATCTTGCCACGCGCCAGCAGGCCGCCAACCTCGACCAGCTTGTCGATGATGGCGCTGTTTGCATTGCCTTCCTTGCCGTTGGGTTTCAGGATCGCCTTGCCGCCAAAGAACGGCAGATCGTCGCGGAAACGCCCGTCTTCCATGACGTTATAGGTGATCACCTGCTCCAACATACCCAGATCGCGATACAGCTCGTATTCTTCCAGACCGTGGCTTGGCGCGCAGTGGACAAAGCCGGTGCCTTCGGTGTCGGTGACGAAATCAGCGGCACGGAAATCGCGCAGGTCGTCCCATTCGCCGCCCGCACCTTCTGCCCCTTTCAGCGGATGCTCAAGGCTGGCCTTGGCCAGTTCGTCCTGCGTCACATCGCGCACGCGGGTGTACATGCCTTCCTCAAGCCGCGCGCGGCCCATGACGTCGGCGGCCAGTGCATCGCTCAGCACGAAACGTTCGCCCACCTCGGCCCAGCATTCATCGGGCGTGGCGGTCACTTCGTACAGGCCATAGGAAATGCCCGCGCCGTATACGACAGCCTTGTTGCTGGGCATGGTCCAGGGCGTTGTGGTCCAGATCACGACCTTCGCCCCGTCCAGATCACCGCCGGTGCCGACCACGCGGAACTTCACCCAAACGGTAAAGCTCTCCTTGTCGTGATACTCCACCTCGGCCTCGGCCAGCGCGGTCTTTTCGACCGGCGACCACATCACGGGCTTCGATCCCTGATACAGCGTGCCGTTCATCAGGAACTTCATGAACTCCTCGGCGATCACCCGTTCGGCGTGGAAATCCATCGTCAGGTACGGATTTTCCCAGTTGCCGGTGATGCCCAGACGTTTGAATTCCTCGCGCTGGATGTCGACCCAGCCGCGCGCAAACTCGCGGCATTCGCCGCGGAATTCGTTGATCGGCACCTGATCCTTGTCGCGGCCCTTCTTGCGGTACTGCTCTTCGATCTTCCATTCGATCGGCAGGCCGTGGCAATCCCAGCCGGGGATATAGCGCGCGTCAAAGCCCATCATCTGGTGGCTGCGCACGATCATGTCCTTGATCGTTTTGTTCAGCGCGTGGCCGATGTGCAGGTGCCCGTTGGCATAGGGCGGGCCATCGTGCAGCGTAAAGGGCGTGCGGCCCTGTTTTTCGCGCAGGCGGTCATAGACACCGATCTCTTCCCAACGCGCCAGCCATTCGGGTTCGCGTTTGGGCAGGCCCGCGCGCATCGGAAAATCGGTGCGGGGCAGGTTCAGTGTGTCTTTGTATTCAGGTGTATCGGCGCACATGTCGGGCGTCCTTCGGATCAGGTCGGGAATATATGTTCAGTGAGGGTCGGTGCGATGGCTCAAACACCTGTTGCCCGGCGTCTCAAGTGTCAGAGCGCCGGGGAAATAATTCGAATAATGAGCGCGGATAGCATCATCATGCCCGCCTTATAAGCAGCCCAGCAAAGCCCGACAAGACCCCTTCTTTTGGCCTCAAATATCCCGGGGGGACGGCCCAACGGGCCGTGGGGGCAGCGCCCCCTAGTCCGCCGCGTCCCCCTGCGCCGCCGTCTTGCCCTGCGCCCAGCGGTTCAGCCACGCCAGCCCCGCCAGCGACAGGCCCAGCACCAGCAACGAGAAGACCCGCACCAGACCGCCCAGCCCCGAAATGTCGATCAGGAACACCTTGGCCACGGCCAGCCCGATCACCACCAGGCCCGCCCGCCGCATCAGCGCCGAATTGGCCGCCATCGACTGATAGAACAGCCCCGCGCCCGCCAGCAGCAGCGCCACGGTATAGGTATAAAGCTCGCCCTGGCCCATGCCGTAAGACAGCTCCATCGCATCGGCCCCCTGCCAGAAATGGCGGATCACGCAGAACAGCCACAACAGACCCAGCGCACCGGCCAGCCCCGTCATGCCCAGCCGAAGCAGACGCGGCAGCGTGCCAATCCGCCACACGCCCAAGGCCAACACCAGCGCCGGTGCCAGATAAGCCGGTGCCAGCGTGTTGATCAGCGGCGGGCCCGAGACATCCGCGAACCAGTCGCTCAGCAACGGCGAGGTCAGCACCGCAGCGCCCCCCAGTGCCAGCAGGCCGATCAGCGCAAAGACAGCCGCCAGCCCTGCCCGCACCATGCGCAACAGGGGCCGCCCCGCCATACGCTGCACCTGTGCCAGCGCCAGCCCGAACCAGATCGTCGCAAACAGCCCCATCGCCCAATGCGATCCGACGCTGTCCTCGTCCAGCACATAGGAAATCGCGCGGTAGACCAGCAGCGTCACCAGTATCCCGCCGAACGACCAGGCCGCGCTGTCCAGCATCAGCATCGCCTCGTCCCGCCGCCCCTGGGCCACGCGCGGGCGCAGCAGCCACAGCCCCGCCACCATCGCGGCAAAGGCGCTGCCATAGGCCAGCAGCATTTCCGCCAGCCCCGTATCAATGGCCCAGATCATCCCGGGATCGGCCACCAGCCGGTATCCCAGCGTGGCCACACCCGCCGCCACAAACCACGCCATCTGCGGCAGGTCGAACTTGCGGTCCAGCCACGCGGCCACCACAACCGTCACCGCAATCGCCGCCGTTAGCGCCGCCAGCGACAGCATCAGCACCAGCGCAAAGGTGATGCACGACAGCGCCGACAGCACGAAAAACGCGGTGCGCAGGCGGTGTTCCGGCCCGTCCACACGGGCAAACCGTTCGGCCATCACGCTCATCAACGCCGCCAGCGCCGCTGCGTGCAGCGCCCATGCATAGGCCCCGATGGCCGTCGCCGGCTGCCATGTCACTTCGATCAGCACGGCCAGTCCCGGTGCGATCACCGCCGCCGCCAGCGCCCACAGGGGTGCAAACGCCCCGCCGCGCAGCGACCGCCATGCGGTCAGCAGTGACAGCACCACGCCGATGCCCACCAACGCGGTGACGGTCAGGGGGAACTTGGCCTCTGGCGCATCCACATATGTGGTCAGGTAATCGGTCACGATGGGCGCGCGGTCCAGACCGACCAGAACAACCGCAGCGCCCAGGCCTGCGACCGGCAGCAGCGTCTGGTCCTGCAAGGCCGGTGCGCGCACCGACCAGCAGGTCCATGCCCCCGCCAGCACCGACAGCGCCAGCACCGACAACCCGAATTCGGCAGCGCCCGCCTGCGCGGTCGACACCAGCGCCAGCACCGTCGCGGCCAGCGCGCCTGCGGCCAGCCACGTCGGAAAGATCGGGCGCGTGGTCGGGGTCATCTGGTGCAGCATCGCGCCGCCGTGGTCCGGCGACACCGAGCGCGCCGGGATCAGCACTGCCATCACCGCCAGCGCAAAGACATAAGCCACGAAGGCCGCGACCGTCTGGTCCGCGCCGTTCACCAGCAACCAGCCCGCGCCGTAAGCCAGCCCCAGACTCAGCACCGAGACCCAGGCCCAGCGTTTCAGCGTGTCGATGCCCAGCCCAAGGGCTGCGATAATGGCGAAATAGGCGTAGAAAATCGTCGGATCATCCGACGACCCGCCCACCACGAACGGTGCGGCAAAGGCACCGATCACGCCCACCGCCGCCAGCAGCGGGCCATAGAACCAGCCCAGCACAAGCGCGACCAGCGCCACCAGCACCATACCGATCAGCGCCGTTTCCGGCCCGATCAGCTCATACAGCAGTCGCGCCGACAGCACGCCGCCGAACAGCGACACGATGCCCGCGCCGGAAAAGACCGACGGCAGATAGGCGGTGGTCTTGTCCTCGCCATCGCCGAACCGGCGGCGGATGTATTCGCCCGCGCCGATCAGCACCACGCCAAAGGCCAGCGCCGCAGCGACCCGTGCGGTGGGCGGCAACATGCCGTTTTCAACGCCGTATTGCACCAAAAACAGCCCTGCCAAAGCCAGCGACACGGCCGACACGGCGTAGAACCAGTTTTCAACCAGCCACGCGCTCAGCCGCTGGGTCCAATCCGGGCCTTCGGGCTGCGGGCGTGGGCGCGGTGCGGCTGGTGTCGATGTCTGTGCGTTTGTCTGCGCCGCTGCACGCGCGGCGATCACGGCAGCGGCCGGGGGCGGCGGCGTTGCTGCGGGCTTGGCCGGTTCGGCCGGTTGCGGCCACGGCGTTGACGCCTGAGGCGCGGCAGTTTCCGCGCGTTCCAAAGGTTCAGAGCTGGACCGCAAACGCAGCGCCGTCAGCTCTTTTTCCACTTCGGCCAGACGCGATTTCACGCCGCTGTGGCTGATCAACAGATAGATCACCGCGATGGGAATCGCCACAACGATCCCCCCGATCAAAACCAGAAGACCTTCCATCACGCCCTACCCCCAAGCCACATTCAAAGCGCAGGTTAACGCGTTGACGCGGCGGCGCAAAGTGGGGAAATCCAGACCTAGCGTTCCTTGGACCCGAACAGCCCCGTCAGGCTGCGCTGGACGATGCCGCGGCTGGTCGGGCGCTTCCCCGCGGGGAACGGCAGCGGGCGGCAGACATCCATTGCGGCCACGCCCACGCGGGCGGTCAGCGCACCGTTCACCAGCCCCTCGCCAAAGCGGCGCGACAGCTTGCCCAGCAGCGAACCGCCCAGCACCGGCTCCAGCATGTCGTCGCCCACGGCCACCGCACCGGTTGCCACCAGATGCGACAGCACCGCGCGCGTCAGCTGCCAGCTTCCGAAAAATCCGGAACGCCCGCCATAGACATCGGCCACCCGGCGGATCATCCG
The DNA here is from genome assembly GCF_963976325.1 of uncultured Pseudosulfitobacter sp. Lineage (NCBI taxonomy): Bacteria > Pseudomonadati > Pseudomonadota > Alphaproteobacteria > Rhodobacterales > Roseobacteraceae > Pseudosulfitobacter > uncultured Pseudosulfitobacter sp. Next base: position 64,093 of record NZ_CAXBJW010000004.1, on the reverse strand, counting down.
CAGGTTGGCGGTCAGCGCCGTGGCCACATCGGCCAGCGCCAGCGGCACCAGCGCCGTCACCGCCGCCACCTGCCGTGCGGCGGCCTCGACCTCGCGCGATGCGGCCACATCCAGCGGGGCCAGCAGTTCGGCATCAGCCAGCGTCAGCAAGGCGGCTGCATCCATCTGGTCGCCGCGCAGCTCTTGCAGACGCTCGCGGCCCCAACGGGTGTCTTCGCGGCTGCTGTAGAGCGTGACCAAACGGTCGGTGACCTTGCGCGCGGCGGGCAGGTCGGCGGCCTCGATGGCCGTGGCGGCCTGATGGCGCAGGTCGTCGATGCGGGTCAGCCGCGCAAGGGCGGCCAGTTCGCGCACCGCCATCAGCAGCAGGATTGCGACGAACAGGGCGAACAGCGCCGTCACGATCCAGCCCAGAACCGGCGCCCGTGCGATCAGCCCGTTGGCGAAATCCCACGCGGCAATCGACACCACTGCGCCGATCAGCGTGGTCGTCACCCACCAGAACATCCGCGCCAGCAGCGATGGACGGCGCGCAGCCATGCGGGCGGCGGCCTGCATCGCGCGGCCCTGCGGCAGCGGCTCGGCCAGCGTGTCGGGCACGGGCGGCGCATCGGCGACCGAGGGCGTTTCGGACAGATCAATCAAAACCGGACCTTTGGCCATTACAGCGTCTCCTTGTCAGCATGCCACTCATAGCGGATGTCGGGCAGGCCCACGTCATTGCCCGCCCCGTCCGTGTGCTGCACGGGCGCAAACCCCGCGCGTTCGTAAAAGCGGTTTGCGCCGGTGTTCCGCGCAAAGGACCACAGGCCCAGGCGTGTGGACTGTTGTTTGGCATGGTCCAGCAAGGCCGTGCCCGCCGCGCGGTTCTGCGCATCGGGGGCGACGTAAAGCGCCTGAATTTCAGTGCCTTGCAAGGCCAGAAACCCCACCACCCCCGCATCGGTGCGCGCGGTGGTCACCCAGCCTGCGTCGATCATGTCGGCGGCAAACATCACCTCTTCGGCGCGGGTGTGCACCCGTGGCAACCACGGTGTCGCATCCACGTTGGCCCCCAGAATGGCACCCACGGTGCCCGCATCCAGCGGACGCGCGGCCCGTATCTCTATCGCTGTTTGCGCCCCGCTCACAGCTTGTCCCCGATCAGGAATTGCGCGGCGCGGTCCAGCCGGATGTGTGGCGGCCCGTCGCCCGGGCGCAGGGTCAGCGTGGCGGGGGCAAAGCGCATCACCTGATAATCCCCCGCCAGCCAGTTTTCGCCCCGCTGCGGGTTCAGCAAATGCGACGGATCGCTGGGCAGATGGCCGGGAAAGAACGCCGCCTGTTTGCCGGTGTCCAGCAGCTTGCCCTGCACCATGCCCAGCGTTTCGCCGTCATGGGGCATGTCGGTTTCCGTCGTCGCCCGCAGCGACGCGATGGCCAGCGATTGCGTGTCAGCGCCGGCAAAGCGCGCCTTGTCGGTGGCGTCGCGCACCAGCGCCTGCATGATCGCGGTCAGTTGCGCGTGCTGGCTGTGGTGCAGGTGGTCGGCCTTGGTCGCGGCAAAGAGGATCTTCTCGACCCGCTTGCCCATCAGCAACCGCGTGAGAAACGCATTCCGCCCGGGTCGAAAGGCCGACAGGATATCGGTCAGCGCGCCGCGCAGGTCGTCCAGTGCCGCGGGGCCGTTGTGGATCGCACCCAAGGCATCGACCAGCACCACCTGACGGTCGATGCGGGCAAAATGATCGCGAAAGAACGGTTTGACCACCTGCGCCTTATACGCCTCGTACCTGCGGTCCATCTCGCGCAACAACGACCCGCGCGGGGCGTTGCCCGTGGGCAGCGGTGCAAAGGTCAGAACCGGAGAGCCCGCCAGATCACCGGGCAACAGGAACCGGCCCGGTGCGCAGTCGGAATAGCCCGCCCGCCGCGCGTCTTGCAGATAGGCGGCAAAGCTGGCGGCCAGATCCTGGGCCAGCGGTTCGTCCAGCTTGGCGGCCCCGTCCACCTGCGCCACCTTGCTGCGGTAGTCGGCGGCCTCTTCGCGGCTGGTGATGGATTTCAGCGTGGCAGCGGACCATTCGGCATAGGTCTTGTCCATCAGCGTCAGATCCAGCAGCCATTCGCCGGGATAATCCACGATGTCGACATGCACCGTGCGCGGCCCTTTCAGCCCCGCCAGCAGCCCCTTGGGACGCACCCGCAGGCTGACCCGCAGTTCGGAAATGTGCCGCGTGCTGTCTGGCCAGTGGGCCGGATCGGCGGTCAGCGCGCCAAGGTGGCTTTCATAGTCGAATCGCGGGACCGTATCGTCGGGCTGGGGTTGCAAAAACGCCGCCTCGATCCGCCCTTCGGAGGCGGCCAGCAAATGCGGCATGCGGCCCCGGTCCAGCAGGTTGGCCACCAGCGACGTGATGAACACCGTCTTGCCCGACCGCGCAAGGCCGGTGACCCCAAGGCGCACCACGGGTTCAAAAAGTGTTTCGGACACCGTGTCTTGCACGCTTTCGACGCCGCGCACCAGACTGTCGGCTATTGCTGATATGACCACCCGGGGTTCCCTTGTTCCGCGCGACCACCCTGACGGGCGGTGCATGTTGTTGGGATGAACATAGGGTGTCCACCGCAGGCTTGCCAGTGGGCGCGGCTGGCGCTAGGGCATAGGCCATGCCCCGTTATGCGTTAAAAGTCGAATATCATGGTGCGCCATTCGTCGGATGGCAGCGGCAACCGGACCAGCCATCGGTTCAGGGTGCGATCGAGGCTGCACTGGCAAAGCTGGAACCACGCGCCCACACCATAGCCGCCGCAGGGCGCACCGATGCGGGCGTGCACGCGCTGGCGCAGGTGGCCCATTGCGATATGGACAAGGCATGGGACCCGTTCCGGCTGTCCGAGGCGATCAATTATCACCTGAAACCGGCCCCCGTGGCGATTGTCGATTGCGCCGCCGTGGACGACGACTGGCACGCGCGGTTTTCCGCGCTTGAGCGGAAATACCTGTTCCGCCTGCTCATGCGCCGCCCGCCTGCGACGCATCTGAACGGGCTGGTGTGGCGGGTGAACCACACGCTGGACGTGGACGCGATGCGCGAAGGGGCGGCGCATTTGCTGGGCTTGCATGATTTCACCACCTTCCGGTCGTCGATCTGTCAGGCGGAAAGCCCGGTGAAAACGCTGGACGCGCTGGACATTGTGCGCGTCGAGACCGACTGGGGCCCCGAAGTGCAGTTCACCGTGCGGGCGCGGTCGTTCCTGCACAACCAGGTGCGCAGTTTTGTCGGCACGCTGGAGCGTGTGGGCAGCGGTGGCTGGCAGCCGGATGATGTGCGGCGCGCGCTTGAGGCGCGGGACCGTGCGGCCTGTGGGCCGGTGTGTCCGCCGCAGGGGCTGTATCTGGCGGGGGTGAAGTACCCTGACGACCCGTTCAGGGGCTAGGATTGGGGGCGCTGCCCCCGGCGCTGGCGCGCCTCCCCCGGAGTTTGTCTGGCAAGATGAAGGTCAACCCGTTGGTTTTGGCAGGTCCAGCCAAAGCGGCCCCTTGCGGTAGCCGCCGCGGATCAGGTGGCCGCGTTTGCGGGCCTCGGGGTAGGTTTCCAACCAGTCGCGGTAGCGGTCGTTGGTGACGATGCGGGCGCCGGTCTTGCGGGCGGTGTGCAGGATCAGCGGATCGGCGGGGGTGCCTTTGTCGACCACCGTCACGTGGGCTTCGGGCAGGTTCAGAGCGCGCGCGAAGTCGCTGTCGTGCCAGTATTTTCCATCCAACAGGTGGCCGGCGTTGGCGTCAAAGATCACCCAAGGCGACAGGCCGCGTGCCTTGAGCGTGGCAATCACCTCGCGCACCGGCGCAAGGTTGGGGGTTTGGGTTTTCCAGTACATCACGTTCGATCCGTCGAGAATGACAGGCGGACCGGTCTGCGCTTGTCTTGGTGGGGTGTGCCGTCTTGGCGCAATCCGCGGGCGGCGTGCAATCAGGACCGCCGCGGCCACCGCCATCGGAACGGCAACCAGCAACAGATCGGACCAGCCGGGCAGCAGCAGCGCCACAGCGATGCCGATACAGGAAATCAGAAAAAGAAAGAATGGCGCGCGCATACCGCATTGTTAGCCGCGTCACATTTTGCAGCCAAGGGTTGTTTTCAGCGCGCGTCCGGGTGCCCTGCCAGCACCAGCAGGCCGCCCGCAATCGCCCAGTTCTTGACGAAGATGGTCATTTGCCATGGATCGTCCGGCAGGTAGTGGAACACCGACGTGACCATGCAATAGGCAGCCAGCGCCAGGGCCATCAGGCTAAGGTATGTCCCGAACCACAGGGCAAAGGCCCCCATCACGTTGAACACCATCGCGGGCCAGACCAGCACGGCAGGCCAACCCAGGCCGCGCAGCAGATCCATCGCGGGCGCCGGGTCCATGATCTTTTGCACAGCCCCCGCAGCAAAGAACGCGCCCAAAAGGGCGCGCCCTGCACGGAAAGACCAGATGCGGTAGCCTGTCACGCAGCCTCTGGCGTGAAGGTCAGGCTGACCCCGTTCAGGCAGTGGCGTTTGCCTGTGGGTGCTGGCCCGTCGTCAAAGATGTGGCCCAGATGGCTGCCGCAGCGGCGACAGTGGCATTCGGTGCGCACGTAGAACAGCAGCTTGCGGTCTTCTTTGGTTTCGATGGCACCCGGCAGGCTGTCGTAAAAGCTGGGCCAACCGGTGCCGCTTTCGAATTTCGTCTTGGCGTCATACAGCGGCAGATCGCAGCCCTTGCAGTGGAACACACCTGCACGCTTTTCGTCGTTCAGCGGGCTGGTAAAGGGTTTCTCGGTGTCTTCTTCGCGCATCACTGCATATTCGGTGTCGGTCAGCATCGCTCGCCATTCGGCATCGGTGCGGGTGACTTCGAATGTGCCTTCGGATGCGGCGGCAAAGCCCGGGCGGGCAAAGGCCAAGGCGGCAGCAGAGGCCAGGAAATTTCGGCGTAACATAGGGGTGATCCTTTCAAGACAAAGGTAGGTTTGAACGGGATCGCGTCAAAAAAAAATGGGTTGGCCGCTAACATGGGGGGCCAGCGACCAACCCGGTCGGAAAAAACTGGTACTTACTTCGGCACAAGAACCGCATCGACGACGTGAATCACGCCATTCGACTGGTCTACGTCCGCAATCGTTACTCTTCCGACATTCCCGTTTTCGTCATAAATATAGACGTTCTTACCCTTGACCTGAGCCGAGATCGCATCGCCCGACAGGGTCTGCATGTGGTAAAAACCGTCTTTGGAGTTCTTCGCCTTGCTCATCAGCGTTGCTGCCGAGATGTCGCCGGCAACCACGTGGGCTGTCAGCACCTTGGTCAACATGCCTTTGTTTTCAGGCTTCAGCAGTGTGTCGACCGTGCCATCGGGCAATTTCGCAAAGGCCGCGTTGGTTGGGGCAAAGACCGTGAAGGGGCCAGCGCCTTGCAGTGCGTCCACCAGACCGGCGGCTTTGACAGCCGCGACCAGCGTCGTGTGGTCCGCCGAGTTCACGGCGTTTTCAATAATGTTCTTGTCTTCGAACATCGGCGCGCCGCCCACGTCGGGGTTGGCCGCAAAGGCAGAAGTTGCCAGCACAGTACTCAGGGCAAGGGCTGCAAATGTCTTCATCGGTGTCATATCTTCATTCCTTCCTAGTGTGTGCAGCGGCGTTTTCCCCCCTGCTTGACCTGAGCCACGCAACAACGCCGCGTGAAGTTTCACGCGGCGTGCATTTTTTTCTGATTTTTTTCGAAAGGACGTTTTAGCGCTGTGTTTACAGCGCCTGTTCGACCGCTGCCGCCGCCAGCACCGCACCCGTTGGTGCGCCCGTGGGCGAGCCGCCCGTGGGTTCGTCGGACAGGGCCAGCGTCAGGCTGGCCGCCACCGCGCGCAGGTTTTCCGGCAAGGTGATCTGCCATTCGCCCTCAAGCGGGACAACGCCCAGCGACACGGGCGCTGCATCGGGCGCAATGGCCCACAGTTCGGTCACACGGCCCGCCGGGGGGGCCGATGTGCTGCTGCGCACCAGGTTCAGCAGGCCGGAGTCGGGCTGCAACGTCGCGGTCAGCACAAAACTGCGCTGCTCAGGCGTCAGTTGCGCGGTATAAACCGGGCCGGTGGGCTGCAACGGTCCGGGCGTGTAGACAAACAGCGCCACAGCGACCAGCGCGGCAACGCCCAAGCCGATCCACATCGGCGGGCGCAGCCAGCGCAGCGCGCTTGCCGGTTTGCGGCCGAACACACGCGCCATAAGCGCACGGCGTGCCGCAGCCGACGGCTGCACCGGGTCCAGCGCATCGGTCAGCGCAGACAGATTGCGTTGCCAGGCCACGACCTCGGCGGCAAAGCCTGCGTCGTCGCGCACACGGGTGGCAGCGTCTTCCGCTTCCTGGTCTTCCAACAGGCTTAGCGCATATTCGGCGGCCAGGGCGCGGTCGTCTTCTGTGAGTGTTGTATCAGCCATCGGACATACACTCGCGCAACGCGATCAGCCCACGGCGCAACCACGTGCGCATCGTGTTCAGCGGTTGTTTGAAATCTTCGGCCAGTTCCGCATAACTGCGCCCTTCCAGATAGGCACCGCGCACGGCGGCGGCACGTTCGGCAGGCAGTTCATCCATGCAGCCCGACAGCCGCCGCGCCGACGACGCGGCCACGGCCATGGCTTCGGGGCCGGGATCGGGCGACGCCAGGGCCAGCGCCGGATCATCCACATCCGAGGCAAACTTACGTTTGCGCAACCGGTCAATGGCCGTGTTCCGCGCAATCGTGATCAGCCAGGTCATCGGGCTGTGCCCGGTGGTCTGATACCGTCCGGCATGGGTCCAGATTTTTACATATGCGTCCTGCATGGCATCCTCTGCTGAGGTCTTGTTGGACAAGACACGCAGGCAGACCGCCAAAAGTTTCGCCGAGGTGGCATCAAACAGCGCCTCGAACGCCGCGCGGTCACGCAGCGCACAACGCGAAATCAAATCTTCAAGGTCCGCATGATCCATGCCCCATATGTGCCACAGCCCTCTGAGGTTTCAACACTTAATCTTGTATTTGTTCTGAAACGACAGGCGTTTTTGCGGCTGTTCGCGCCTTGGGCGGCTGTCCGCCCCGCGCAGCAGCACCTTGTAAGTGGCGTTGACAAGACAAGGGATTGGCCTTCATATCTTAGCCGTTCAACTTTATCCAGAATTGAACTACTGTTTGTTGACCCGTCAAATAAGTTTGGATGCCGAGACCCGATGAAAGATACCGAAAAAGCTGTCGTTAAGTTTGAATTGCGCCAATTCATCACTTACCGGATCTCGCGACTGCAAAACTCGTTGAACGCACAAGCGGGCCATGTCCTGTCCAAACTCAGCGATCTGACACTGACCGAATGGCGCATTCTGTATATACTGCGCAGCATGTCGACCGCCACCATGAGCCAGATCGTGCAGGAAAGCCGTCTGGACAAGGCGCAGATCAGCCGGTCGATCAAGGCATTGGTCGAAAAAGGCTATATTGCCAGCGCGCAGGATGACCAGGACCAGCGCCGCCAGTTGCTAAGTGCAACGGCCAAGGGGCGCGCGATCAAGGACAAGATCCTGCCGATCATGATGCGCCGCCAAGAAGCCATGACCGAAGGGCTGAGCGACGAAGACATAAAGACCTTCTTGCGCATCCTTGACCACCTCGACGAAACCGCCCTGCGCCGCGATTTCTAAGCGCGGGCGCGGTGCAGCGGAGGGAATGCCCCCCGCTGCCTTTGGTTCAGCCTTTCAGGATGCCGGGCAGGTTCAGCCCGTTTTCGCGCGCGCAATCCAGCGCGATGTCATAACCTGCATCCGCGTGGCGCATCACGCCGGTGGCGGGATCGTTCCACAACACGTTGGCAATGCGACGGTCGGCGTCTTCGGACCCGTCACAGCAGATCACCATGCCCGAGTGCTGGGAAAAGCCCATGCCAACCCCGCCGCCATGGTGCAGCGACACCCATGTCGCCCCGCTGGCCACGTTCAGCATGGCATTCAGCAGCGGCCAGTCGCTGACCGCGTCTGATCCGTCCTTCATCGCCTCGGTCTCGCGGTTGGGGGACGCGACCGAGCCTGAATCCAGATGGTCACGACCAATCACCACAGGCGCAGACAGCTCGCCATTGCGCACCATTTCGTTGAACGCCAGCCCCAGCTTGTCGCGCAGGCCCAGACCCACCCAGCAGATGCGGGCGGGCAGCCCCTGAAAGGCAATGCGTTCGCGGGCCATGTCCAGCCAGTTGTGCAGGTGCGGGTCGTCGATCAGCTCTTTGACCTTGGCGTCGGTCTTGTAGATGTCCTCGGGGTCACCCGACAGCGCCGCCCAGCGGAACGGACCGATGCCACGGCAGAACAGCGGGCGGATATAGGCGGGCACAAAGCCGGGGAAGGCAAAGGCGTTCTCCAGCCCCTCTTCCTGTGCCACCTGCCGGATGTTGTTGCCGTAATCCAGCGTCGGCACCCCTGCGTTCCAGAAATCGACCATCGCGGCCACGTGGTTCTTCATCGACGCGCGGGCGGCTTTTTCCACCGCCTTGGGGTCGCTTTCCTGCTTGGCGCGCCATTCGGCCACCGACCAGCCCTGCGGCAGATAGCCGTGCACCGGATCGTGGGCCGAGGTCTGGTCGGTCACGATGTCGGGGTGAATGCCGCGTTCGACCAATTCGGCAAAGACATCCGCCGCGTTGCCGATCAGGCCCACGCTTTTTGCCTCGCCCGCCTTGGTCCATGTCTCGATCATCTCAAGCGCCTGATCCAGCGTATGCGCCTTTTCGTCCACGTAGCGCGTGCGCAGGCGGAAATCGACGCGGGTTTCGTCGCATTCCACGGCCAGACAGCAGGCCCCCGCCATCACCGCTGCCAAGGGCTGCGCGCCGCCCATGCCGCCCAAGCCCCCGGTGAGGATCCAGCGCCCTTTCAGGTCGCCTTCGTAATGCTGGCGGCCCGCTTCCATGAAGGTTTCATAGGTGCCCTGCACGATCCCTTGGGTGCCGATGTAGATCCACGACCCGGCGGTCATCTGGCCGTACATCGCCAGACCCTTTTTATCCAATTCGTTGAAATGGTCCCAATTGGCCCAATGCGGCACAAGGTTGCTGTTGGCAATCAGCACACGCGGGGCGTCCTTGTGGGTTTGGAACACGCCGACAGGTTTGCCCGATTGCACCAGCAGCGTCTGGTTGTCTTCCAGCTCTTTCAGCGCCGCCACGATGGCGTCAAAATCTTCCCAGGTGCGCGCAGCCCGGCCGATGCCGCCGTAAACCACCAGCTCGTGCGGGTTCTCGGCCACATCGGGGTGCAGGTTGTTCATCAGCATCCGCATCGGTGCCTCGGTCAGCCAGCTTTTGGCGGTGATCGTGGTGCCGGTGTCGGGAAATACGTCGCGAAGGTTGTGGCGCGGGTTGGTCATGATGTGCCTTTCAACTGGGGGGCCATTTCGGCCAGCGTGGTCAGGATGTCTTGCAGATGGATGCGCAAGGCGCGGGACTTGGCCGCGTCATAGGTCCAGGGCGCGGCCTCGTCCGTCAGATAGGCGGACTGGGCCAGCTCCATCTGGATGGCGTGAATACCGGTGTCGGGCTGGCCATAGTGGCGCGTGGTCCAGCCGCCCTTGAACCGTCCGTTCAGGATATGGCTGTGCGCGGCGGCCGCGCAGACCGCCACGGTGGCGGCTTCGATCTGCGGGGCGCAGGTGCGGCCCATATCGGTGCCGATGTTGAAATCCGGCAGGATACCGTCAAACAGAAAGGGGATATCGCTGCGGATCGAGTGGCAATCGTACAAGATCGCAACGCCGTGGCGCGCCTTGACCCGCTCCAGTTCCGCCTGCAAGGCCACGTGATAGGGCGTGTGGAACGCGAGACGGCGGCGTTCGATCTCGGCGGCATCGGGTTCGGTTTGCCAGATGTCGTGCCCGTCAAAGTCGGTCATCGGCACCAGCCCGGTGGTGTTCTGCCCGGGGTACAGGCTGGCCCCGCTGGGGTCGCGGTTGGCGTCGATCACATAGCGATGGAACGTGGCGCGCACGGTCGTAACCCCCGGCAGCAGCCCGTCATACAATGTATGAATGTGCCAGTCGGTGTCCGACAGCTCTTTGCCGCGTGCGTTCAGCGCATTTGAAACATCGTCGGGAACGAAGGTTCCGGTGTGTGGCAGGCCCAGCACAACGGGGCTGTCGCCTTGGATTACATCTACAGGGTTCATGACATCTCTCCGGTTACGAAACCGGGCAAACCGGCGGCACCGACCAATTGCCCGTCTTTGATGATGGTTGTAGCCGCTTCCAGGCTGGGGGCCATATAGCGGTCCTCGACCACCGCAGGCACCGACTGGCGCAGGGTGGCGATGACCGCTTGCAGCGGCGCACTGGTCTGCAAGGGCGCGCGAAAGCCGATGCCTTGCGCCCCGCAAATCGCCTCGACGCCCAGGATCACGTTCAGGTTGGCGTTCATCCGCGCCAGTCGACGTGCAGCATGGGCGGCCATGCTCACGTGGTCCTCCTGGTTGGCAGAGGTCGGCGTGCTGTCGGTGGTGCAGGGATTGGCCAGATGCTTGTTCTCGCTCATCAGCGCCGCCGTTGTCACCTCGGCGATCATCAGACCCGAGTTCAAGCCCGGGTCGGGCGTCAGGAAAGGCGGCAGATCAAAGCTGAGCGTCGGGTCCACCATCAGTGCCACCCGGCGCTGGGCAATTGCGCCCAGTTCGGAAATCGCCACCGCAATCTGGTCGGCGGCAAAGCCCACGGGTTCGGCGTGGAAGTTCCCGCCCGACACGATCATGCCGCCGTCGGGGTGGCTGTCATCGACCAGCACCAGCGGGTTGTCGGTGACGGCGTTCGCCTCGATTTCCAGCGTGCGGGCGGCGGCGTGCAGCAGGTCCATCGCGGCCCCCGTCACCTGTGGCTGGCAGCGGATGCAATAGGGGTCTTGCACGCGCGTGTCGCCGTCGCGGTGGCTTTCGCGGATTTCCGAACCTGCCATCAGCGCACGTTGCGCACGGGCCACTGCAATCTGGCCTGCGTGGCCGCGCAGGGTGTGAATGGCGTCTTCCAGCGGTGCAGTGCTGCCCATGATCGCGTCAGTGCTGAGCGCGCAGGTGACAACACTGGCCGACGCATTGGCCCAAGCGCCCCACAGCCCCACCAACGCACAGGCGGTGGAAAACTGCGTGCCGTTGATCAGGGCCAGCCCCTCTTTCGGGCCCAGCGTGATCGCCTCCAGCCCGGCAGCCTTCAACGCGTCGCCGCCTGCCATGCGGGTGCCGTCAAAGATCGCCTCGCCCTCACCGATCATCACGGCGGCCATATGCGCCAGCGGCGCAAGGTCGCCAGAGGCGCCGACCGATCCCTGATCGGGAATGACAGGCATCACACCTTTGGCCAGCATCCCTTCGATCAAAGCAACCGTAGACCACGCCACACCCGACGCCCCCCGCCCCAACGACAGCAGCTTCAGCACCATCATCAGCCGTGTCGTCGGCCCATCCAGCGGTGTGCCCACACCGCAGCAATGCGACAGGATCAGGTTGCGTTGCAGGCGCGCAGTGTCCTTGGCCGCGATCTTGACCGAGGCAAGTTTGCCAAAGCCGGTGTTCACGCCGTAAACCGCCGCCTCGCCCGACGCCGCCTTGGCCACCAGCGCCGCCGCCGCTTCGACGCCCGCGCGGGCGTCGGGGGTCAGCGCCGCGGCCCCCCCGTGGGTCCAGATGTGGTGCAGGGTCGACAGTGTCGTCGTGCCGGGTGTCAGGGTTACGGTCACAATGTGCCTCCGAAATTGCGGGAATGAAGGGGGTTAAAGCCGATGCGATAGGCCAGCTCGGCAGGCTCGGACACGTCCCAGACCGCCAGATCGGCGCGCATGTCCGGTGCGATCCGGCCCTGATCGGTCAGGCCCAGCGCAAGGGCCGCGTTACGGGTCAGCCCCGCCAGCGCCTCGGCCGGGGTCAGGCGAAACAGCGTGCAGGCCATGTTCAGCGCCAGCAAGGGCGAGGCCAGCGGCGACGAGCCGGGGTTGCAGTCGGTGGCAATCGCCATCGGCACACCGGCAGCGCGGAATGCCGCGACGGGGGGCATTTGCGTTTCGTGCAACGTGTAGAAGGCACCGGGCAGCAAAACAGCGACGCTGCCCGCCTGCCCCATCGCGTCAGCGTCGGCGGCGTTGGCATATTCCACATGATCTGCGCTCAGCGCGCCATAGCGCGCGGCCAGTTGCGTGCCGCCGATGTTCGACAATTGCTCGGCGTGCAGTTTCACCGGCAGGCCCAGCGCACGGGCTGCATCGAACACCCGCGCGATCTGGCCCGTGTCAAAGGCGATGCCCTCGCAAAACCCGTCCACCGCATCGACCAGCCCTTCGGCATGGGCGGCGTGCAGGGTCGGGATGCAGACCTGATCAATATAGCCGTCCGCGTCGCCTGCAAACTCCGGCGGCACCGCGTGCGCGCCCAGATAGGTGGTGCGCACGGTCACGGGGCGCACGTCAGCGATCTGCCGCGCCACCCGCAACATTTTCAACTCGGCTTCGCGGTCCAGACCATAGCCGGACTTGACCTCGATGGTGCTGACCCCTTCGGCAATCATCGCGTCCACGCGGGTCAGCGCCGAATGCAACAGCGCCTCGGGCGTGGCATCGCGCGTGGCGCGCACGGTCGACACGATCCCGCCGCCGCTGCGCGCGATCTGTTCGTAGGACACACCTTCCAGCCGTTGTTCGAACTCGCCCGCGCGTGTGCCGCCAAAGACCAGATGCGTATGACAGTCGATCAGCGCCGGCGTCACCAGTCGCCCGCCCAGATCGGTGGCCTGCTGGTTGCTGTGCCGGGCCGGCAGATCGGACCGCGCGCCCACCCATGCAATCCGGTCGCCGTCGGTCACAATCGCACCGTCGTCGATCATGCCGTAACCGCTGGGTTCAGACAGGGTGGCGATGCGGGCATTGGTCAAAAGCATGGTCACGACTCACTTGTTTATTGGTGCGGTTATGCGTATTATGTCTGCACATATTATTCTGTCAAGCGAGGCATCATGGAAAAACTCTGGGCGTCCGAAGCGCTGCTGCCGAATGGATGGGCGCGGGATGTAACGGTAACCGTCGACGCGGGGCGCATCGTGTCCGCCACGCCAGACACCGCGCGCAGCGGTTCTGATCTGGGCATTCTGCTGCCTGCCCCGGTGAACGTGCATTCCCACGCGTTCCAGCGGGCAATGGCCGGTCTGACCGAACGGCGCGGCCCCGATCCGCGCGACAGTTTCTGGACATGGCGGCAGTTGATGTTCCGCTTTCTCGACCGGCTGACGCCGGACGATGTGCAGGCGATCACCGCCTTTGTGCAGATGGAAATGCTTGCAGCGGGTTATGGCGCATCGGTCGAATTTCACTACCTGCACCACCAGCCCGGCGGCATGCCCTACGACAATCTGGCCGAGATGTCGGAACGAGTGGTGGCCGCTTCGCAGCAATCCGGCGCGGGGTTGTGTCTGGTGCCGGTGCACTACCAGTTCGGCGGCTGCGATCAGCGTGATCTGGGCGCGGGGCAAGTGCGCTTTGGCAACGACGCCGACCGGTTCGCGCAACTGCACGCGGCGGCGGGTCAGGCGCTGCACGCCCAGCCCGCCGATCATACGCTGGGGGCGGCCCCCCATTCGCTGCGCGCTGTGCGGCGCGAAGACCTGACCGAATTCGCCCGTCGCTATCCCAGCGGGCCGCTGCACATGCATCTGGCCGAACAAATCCCCGAAGTGGACGAGGTGCACGCCGCATGGGGCGCGCGGCCTGTCGATTGGGCGCTGCAACACATGGATCTGGATGACCGCTGGTGTCTGATCCACTGCACGCAGATGACCCCGGCCGAGACGACAGCCCTGGCCGCGACCGGCGCGGTTGCGGGCCTGTGCCCGATCACCGAAAGCTCGCTGGGCGACGGTATTTTTGATGGCGTGCGTTGGTTCGATGCGGGCGGTGCCGTGGCCATAGGCTCCGACAGCAACATCCGCATCAGCCTGTCGGAAGAGCTGCGCACGCTGGACTATTCCCAGCGACTGCGCGACGGCACCCGTGCGGCGCTGGCCACGGCGCAGGCATCGACCGGACGCCGCATCTTTGACGCGGTGCTGGCAGGCGGCGCGCAGGCGGCGGGGCGCGCAAGCGGGACCATTGCCGCAGGCCAGTGGGCCGACATGCTGGCGCTGGACACAGGGTCGATCCACCTGGAAGGGCGCAGCGGCGATCAGGCGCTGGACGCCTGGATATTCGCAGGCGACGACCGGCTGGTGCGCGATGTGTGGTCAGCGGGCCGCCATGTGGTGCAGGACGGCGCGCACATCGACCGCGATGCGATCACCGCAGCCTATCGCAAAGTGCTGCAATCGCTGAAAGACGCGCTGTGAGCGGGGACATCCGCAACTGGCAGGCGGTGCAACAAGAGGTCTTGCGCCGCATCCACACCCGCGCGTGGGCGCCGGGCGCGCTGATCCCGAACGAGGTCGATCTGGCCGCAGAATTCGGCTGCGCCCGCGCCACCGTGAACCGCGCCCTGCGCGCGGTGGCCGAGGCAGGGCTGCTGGACCGCAAACGCAAGGCCGGCACCCGCGTGGCCCTGCAACCGGTGGCCCGCGCCACGCTGTCCATCGCGGTGATCCGCCAAGAGGTCGCGGACAAGGGCGCGCGCTATGGCTACCGGTTGCTGGAGCGCAAGCTGGCCCGCCCCCCTGCCGCCGTCAGCCGCGCGCTCAAGACCGGCGCGGCGGCGTTGCTGCACGTGCGGGCGTTGCATTTTGCAGACGACGTGCCCTATGCGCTGGAAGACCGCTGGATCAATCCGGCCGGCGCTGCGGGCGCGCTGGACCAGCCGTTTGACACCACGAGCGCCAACGAATGGCTGCTGGAACACGCGCCCTACACCGGCGGCGACATCGCCCTGTCCGCGCACAGCGCCACAGCGGCCGAGGCGCAGGACCTGAACTGTGCCGCAGGGGATGCGCTGTTCGCACTGACCCGCAACACGTGGAACGACACCACCGCCGTCACCCGCGTGCGGCTGTTGTTTGCGCAGGGCTACGAAATGCAGGCGGACCTGTAGACCGGATTATTCCGTCCGACTATTCCGCAGGCCAGCCGCTGATGGCGCGCACTTCCAGAAACTCTTCCAGCCCCCAGATGCCGCCCTCGCGGCCCGTGCCTGACTGTTTCATCCCGCCAAAGGGTGCGCCGGTGCTGCGGCGCTGTTCGTTGATCTCGACCATGCCGGACCGCACCTCGCGCGAGATGCGCATGGCGCGGGCCGGATCGGCGGTTTGCACATAATTGGTCAGTCCATAGTCGGTGTCATTGGCGATGGCGATAGCCTCGTCCTCGGTATCGAATGCCATCATCGACAGCACGGGGCCAAAGATTTCGGTGCGCATGATCGTCATGTCCGGCGTGCAATCGGCAAAGACGGTGGGCCGCACGTAAAACCCGTGCTCAAGCCCGTCGGGACGGCCAAGGCCACCCGCCACCAGCCGCGCGCCTTCTTCGATGCCCGAGGCGATCAGCCCCTGGATCTTGTCGAACTGCTGTGCGTTGACCACCGGCCCGATGTGCGGGCCAACTTCGGACGTCCCGCCCACGGTGATTGCCTCGGCTGTGGCCTTGGCCTGCTCCACCGCCTGCGCATAGCGCGCCTGTTCCACCAGCATCCGGCTGGGCGCGTTGCACGACTGGCCCGAGTTGTTGAAACACCGCATCACGCCGCTTTGCACCGCGTTCGCATCTGCATCGGCAAAGATCAAGTTGGCACCCTTGCCGCCCAGTTCCAGCCGGACCCGTTTGACCGTATCCGCCCCCGCCCGCGTGATCGCGCGGCCTGCATCGGTCGAGCCGGTAAAGCTGACCAGATCGACATCGCGGTGCGCCGACAACTGCGCGCCCACACCCGGCCCGTCGCCGTTCAACAGGTTGAACACGCCCGCAGGCACGCCTGCCTCGTGCAAAATCTCGGCGAACAGCATGGCCGACAGCGGCGCCTGTTCGGACGGTTTCAGCACGGCCGTGCAGCCCGAGGCCAACGCCGGAATGACCTTGAGCACGATCTGCTTCATCGGCCAGTTCCACGGCGTGATCAGGGCGGCCACGCCGATGGGTTCATAGAGGATGCGATCGTGCGGCGTGTCCGGGCGCAGCGGGCGTTCGAATTCAAACGTCTCAAGCGCGTCCAGAAAGCCGGTGAAATGCGAACTGCTGGTGCGGGCCTGCTGGGTCTTGGACATTTCCATCGGTGCGCCAACTTCGCGGCTGATCACCGCGCCCATCTCGTCCGACCGGCGCATATAAACGTCGAAAATGCTGCGGATCAGGTCGATCCGCTGCGCCTTGGTCGAGGCACGCCAGCTTGGGAAGGCCGCGCGGGCGGCCGCAACGGCGAAATCGGTGTCGGCCTGCCCGCCCAGCGCGATGGTGGCAAAGGGTTGTTCGGTCGTGGGATCAATCACCGCGCGGTCGGTGCCCGCAAGCGGGGCAACCCATTGGCCGTCGATGTAAAACTGACGCTTGTCCAGCATAGCGTGGTCCTTTGGTGCAGTGATCCTGACCCTTGCGCAGATAGTCGCAGCCCCGAAACTTGTCCAGCGCAGTGGCGGCGATTGACAGTGCGCCGGTGGCGGCTCAACCTGCGACCGAATGCCCCCAGCCCCAAGGAACCGTCATGTCCAAAGACCCGCTTTTGCAGCCCTTTCAGCTCAAACACCTGACGTTGAAAAACCGGATCATGACCACCAGTCACGAGCCCGCCTACCCCGAGGACGGGATGCCCAAGGACCGTTATGCCGCCTATCACGCGGAACGCGCCAAGGCAGGCGTGGCGCTGGCGATGACGGCAGGGTCGGCATCCGTGTCGCGCGACAGCCCGCCGGTGTTCAACAACGTGCTGGCCTACAAGGACGAGGTGGTGCCGTGGATCAGGCGCCTGACCGACGGGTGCCACGAACACGGCTGTGCGGTGATGATCCAGCTTAGCCATCTGGGCCGGCGGACCACGTGGAACAAGGGCGACTGGCTGCCTTCAGTGTCGTCGTCGCGGCACCGCGAGCCCGCGCACCATGCCTTTCCCAAGCTGATCGAGGATTGGGACATCGAACGCATCATCACCGAATTCGCCGATGCCGCCGAACGCATGCAGGCGGGTGGCATGGACGGGATCGAATTGCAGGTCTACGGGCACCTGCTGGACCAGTTCTGGTCGCCGCTGACCAATGACCTGACCGGGCCATATGGGGCCGATACGCTGGAAAACCGGATGCGGTTTCCGATGGATGTGCTGGGCGCGGTGCGCAAACGTGTGGGCGACGATTTTATCGTGGGCTTCCGCTTCACGGCGGACGAGGCGCAAAAGGGCGGGATCGACGCCGCCGAGGGCTTGGAGATTTCAAAGATACTCGCCGCCGATGGGCGTCTGGATTTCCTGAACGTGATCCGGGGCCGCATTCACACCGACCCCGCGATGACCGACGTGATCCCCGTCCAAGGCATGAAAAGCGCGCCGCATCTGGATTTCGCAGGCGAAGTGCGCCGCGCCACCGGAATGCCCACCTTTCACGCCGCCCGCATTCCCGATGTGGCCACCGCGCGCCATGCGGTTGAATCGGGCCTGCTGGACATGGTCGGCATGACCCGCGCCCATATGGCCGACCCGCATATCGTGCGCAAAATCATCGAAGGCCGCGAGGACGACATTCGCCCCTGCGTCGGGGCCACCTATTGTCTGGACCGCATCTATCAGGCGGGCGAGGCGCTGTGCATTCACAACGCGGCCACGGGGCGCGAACTGACCATGCCGCACACCATCCCCGCCGCCGACAGCCCCCGCAAGGTGGTGGTTGTCGGCGCGGGGCCAGCGGGGCTTGAGGCCGCGCGGGTGGCAGCCGAGCGGGGCCATGATGTGACGGTCTTCGAGGCACAGCCCGAACCCGGTGGACAGGTCCGCCTGACCGCCCGCACCCCGCGCCGCCGCGAGATGATCGGCATCATCGACTGGCGCATGGCGCAATGCGCCGCCCGCGACGTGACCTTTCACTTCAACACATGGGCCGAGACGGACGACGTGACCGCCCTGTCGCCCGACGTGGTGATCGTGGCGACAGGGGGCATGCCCAACATGCACCTGTTCGAAACCCGCACCGAGGCCGCGCATGTGGTCAGCGCCTGGGACATCATCGCAGGCGACATCAAACCCGCCGCCCGCGTCCTGATCTACGACGAAAGCGGCGACCACCCTGCCCTGCAAGCCGCCGAGATTGCCGCCGCTGCCGGATCAAAGGTCGAGGTGATGACACCCGACCGCACCTTTGCCCCCGACATCATGGGCATGAACCTGGTGCCTTATATGCGGTCGTTGCAAGACAAGGACGTGACCATGACCGTCGCCCGCCGCCTGCTGGGCGTCGCCCGCAACGGCAACGTGCTGACCGCGACCATCGGCACGGATTACAGCGATCACAGCCAACAGGCCGATTATGATCAGGTGGTGGTGAACTATGGCACGCTGCCGCTGGATGACCTCTATCACGACCTGAAACCGCTGAGCCGCAATGGCGGGGCGGTGGATCATGATGCGCTGATCAACGGACGGCCCCAGACGGTTGTGCGCAACCCCCAGGGCCAGTTCCAGCTGTTCCGCATCGGTGACGCCGTGTCGGCGCGCAACACCCATGCGGCAATCTACGACGCACTGCGGCTGGTGAAAGATTTGTAAGGGCGCGCCTTTGGGAAACCAACTGTTTTAATCGGGATTGACAATTCTGATCAATTTAGTCAGCTTTCGGTCATCATGAGAGTCACCCCCGTCTGCGGGCCATTCCGGTCCGTGACACCGAGAATATCCGACCCCAAAGGACCCACAATGAAACGCCTGTTTTTGACGACCGCAATCAGCCTGACGGCCACGGCGGCGTTCGCCGACACCCGCACCGATGTGCTGACCACCTATGCAGACATCGCCGCCGCGACCTATGGCGACAGCCTGACCACGGCGCAGACCCTGCAAGCGGCCGTTGACGCGCTGATTGCGGAGCCGTCCGAAACCAACCTGACCGCCGCGCGCACCGCGTGGAAAGCCGCCCGCGTGCCGTACCAGCAAAGCGAGGTCTTCCGTTTCGGCAACCCCATCGTCGACGACTGGGAAGGCGGGCTGAACGCCTGGCCGCTGGACGAGGGGCTGATCGACTACGTGGACGCATCCTATGGCGGGGCCACCGATGAAAACGAAGCCGCAGCTCTGAACGTGATTGCCAACCCCACGTTTACACTGTCGGGCGCAGAGGTCGACGCGACCGAAATCACCCCCGACCTGCTGAAAAACACCCTGCAAGAGGCCGATGGCGTCGAGGCGAACGTGGCCACCGGCTATCACGCCATCGAATTCCTGCTGTGGGGTCAGGACCTGAACGGCAACGGACCCGGCGCTGGCAACCGTCCGTGGACAGACTATGCAGTGGGTGACGATTGCACCAACAACAACTGCGACCGGCGCGGCGCCTATCTGAAGGCGGCGACGCAATTGCTGGTGTCCGATCTGGAATGGATGAGCGCCCAATGGGCCGACGGCGGCGACGCGCGCGCCAATGTGATGGCCGACGAAGGTGCGGGCATTTCCGCGATGCTGACCGGCATGGGCAGCCTGTCCTATGGCGAACAGGCGGGCGAACGCATGCGTCTGGGCCTGATGCTGAACGACCCCGAGGAAGAGCACGACTGTTTCTCGGACAACACCCACAACAGCCACTATTACGACGGTCTGGGCATCCAGAACGTGTACCTTGGCAGCTACACCCGCATTGACGGCTCGACCGTGTCGGGCGCGTCGCTGTCGGACCTTGTGGCCGAGGCTGATGCAGCGCTGGACACCGAAATGCGCCTGAAACTGGCAACAACCATGCGCGAGCTGGGCGAGATCAAGACCGCCGCCGAGACAGGGTTTGCCTATGACCAGATGCTGGCCGCCGGCAATGCTGCGGGCGAAGAGCTGGTGATGGGCGGCGTGAACGCGCTGATCGACCAGACGCGGTCGATCGAACGCGTGGTTGCCACACTGGGCGTCGACGGGATCGCGTTTGAAGGCTCTGACAGCCTCGACAATCCCGGCGCTGTGTTCGAATAATCGCATGATCACGGGGCGGGGTTTTTCCCGCCCTGTCCCTTTTGCAAAGCCAAAGCGCCATGCCCAAACTGCCCAGCCCCTGCATCGACGTGTGCAAATACAAACGCGCCGGTCACTGCATCGCCTGTTCGATGACAAAACCGCAGAAAAAGACGTTCAAGTCGCTGAAGAAAGAAGACCAACGGCACGGCTTCGTGCAACTGGTCATGGCGCAGCAGGCGCAGATGGGCAAGTTCCGGGCCTGGCCTGACGTCTATGAAAAGAAGTGCCGCAAAAAAGGCGTGGCTGTGCCGGTGGTGCCCGAGGGGTGACGTCGGCAGGGGGCTGGCTTGCGGGACTTCTATGCCCTTCACCAAAACCCGGCAACAAGGTGCGTCGCAACGCCAGACACCGCCTCCACGCCGCCGCCTGAGATCATGTCACACGATTGCAACCCTACACGAAATCAATATGCCGGTTCATCGGCATTTCCCGAATGCGCTGCCCCGTCGCCGCAAAGATCGCGTTTGACAGGGCCGCCGCTGCGGGGGGCACCATCGGTTCGCCCATGCCGCGCACGTGAATGTCGTTCTCCAGACCCCGCACTTCGATCACCGGCGCCTGACGCATCCGCAGCCCTTCAAAGGCATAGAAATTGTCCTGCTCGGCCATCCCGTCAGCATAGGTGATCTCGCAGTTGATCGCGTGGCCCAGCGCAAAGATCACGCCGCCCTGCACAAGGTTTTCAAAGTTCACCGGATCAATCACCCGCCCGACTTCGGCGGCGACCCAGACGTTGTCGATACGGATGCCATCGGGCGTCGCGGTCACGTCGATCACCTCGGCCACGGGCACACCGAAGGACGTGCAAAACGCCACCCCGCGCCCGCGCCCTGTCCCCGGTTTGGTCGTCCAATCCGACATCTCGGCCACGGCCTCCAACACCTTGCGCGAAGGTTCGTGCCACATCAGACGCAGCCGTTCCTCCATCGGGTCGGCGCCTGCGGCATGGATCAACTCGTCCAGAAACACATCGTGGAAAAACCCGTTGGTGGACGCCCCGACCGACCGCCAAGAGCTGATCGGTGCCAGTTCCGGCGCACGGTAGCCCGACACGCGGTAGTTGGGGATTTTCAGCGGCTGTTCCCACGCCCCTGCCACGATTTGCAGGTCCGGTCCCGGCACGGACCAGCCCTGTCGGCCCATCTGGCTGGACATCACCGACGGCATGGCAATGCCCAGATCAAAGCCGTGCACCTTGCCGTCCCTGACCACGCCCCGCCCGCGCGCCATGGCGATCTGGCGGGGGTGGTCGTGGGTCATGTCCTCTTCACGCCGGTAGGTCAGCTTGACCGGCGTGCCCTTCATCTGCATGGCGATCTCGGTGGCCTGACTTTCCACGTCAGTCTCCAGCCGCTGACCAAAGCTGCCGCCCATCATCTGCACGTGCACATGGATGTTGTCGACGTTGATGCCGGTCAGCTTGGCCAGATTGGCCTGCACAAAGCGCGGCACCTGCGTACCCGACCATACATCGACGCGGTCGTCGCCCACCAGAACGGTGGCGTTGCTGGGCTCCAGCGGGGCGTGCGCCAGATAGGGCGCGCGGTATTCGGCCTCGATCACCTCGGTCGTGTCCTCGAACGCCGCGTCCACGTCGCCCTCGTCGCGTTTGCGGCTGTCCAGTTGATCGTCGTTGAAACTGTCTGCCAGCGCCTGCCAATGGCCGTCCATTTCAGCCGGATAGGGTGCATCGCCCCAGTCGATGTCGATGGCATCGGCCGCGGCAAAGGCGCGCCATGTGTTGTCCGCCACCACAGCCACACCGCCCGTGACCGGCAACACCTGTTTCACGCCACGCATCTGCTTGGCGGCCTCGGCATCATAGCCGTTCATCGCCCCGCCCTTGCGCGGGTTGGTGCGCACGGTGGCGTGCACCACGCCCTCGGGCGCAAAGTCGATGCCATAGCGCAGGGTGCCGGTGGATTTCGCTAAGATGTCCAGCCGCTGCTGCGGTTTGCCCATGATCCGCCAGCGCGAATGATGCCGCAGCGCCAGATGGTCTGCCGGTTCGATCTGCGACGCTTCGACCGCCAGATCGGTATAGGCGATGCGGGTGCCGTCGGGCAGGATCACATGCGCGCTTTCGGTCGTCATCTGCTTGGGGTCCTGACCGGTGCGTTTGCCCGCGGCCATCTTCAACGTCTCGCGCGCAACGGCCCCCGCCATGCGCAGCTTTTCATAGCCGTCGGGCACGGTGGTTGACCCGCCGGTCATCTGCATCCCCATGAACTTCATCACCGCATCCATCACGCCGCGCGTGGTGTTGGCCATGGTCGACCGATCCGTGGGGCGGAACGGCGCGCTTTCAGCAGCCAGTGCCGTGTTGTAATAGGCCGGACTGGGCACGCCGGGGCTGACGCTGACCTGGTCCATGTCAACATCCAGTTCCTCGGCGATCATCATCGCCTGCACCGAATAGGCCCCCTGCCCGCTGTCGGCACGCGGGGTGATCAAGGTGATGCCATCCGCGTTGATCAGCACATAGGGCGTCAGCGCCGCCTCGCCCTCTTGCAAATCATCCAACAACGGGTTCGCGGCCGGTTTGCGGTACATGTAATAGCCAAAGGCCACGCCGCCCATCAAAGCGACCGAACCCACCATGAACGTCCGGCGAGCGATTGTTCCTGCACGTCCCATGATCTTATGCCTCGCTCAGGTTGGCGGCGGCGGTTTTCACCGCGGCACGAATGCGGGGATAGGTGCCGCATCGGCACAGGTTGCCCGACATCGCTTCGTCGATCTGGGCATCGGTGGGTGCGGGGGTCTCGGCCAGCAGGGACGCGGCCTGCATCATCTGACCTGACTGGCAGTAACCGCATTGCGCGACCTGATGGGTGATCCACGCCTGTTGCACCGCGTGCAGAGCGTCGGGCGTGCCCAGCCCTTCTATCGTGGTGATCTCGGCCCCTTCGGCATCGGCGGCCCATGTCTGGCACGACCGCACCGCCACCCCGTCCAGATGCACAGTGCACGCCCCGCATTGCGCGACGCCGCAGCCGTATTTCACGCCCTTATAGCCCAACTCGTCGCGCAGCACCCACAGCAGGGGCATGTCCTCTTCGACATCGACCTCGTGGGCGGTTCCGTCAACTGTCAGCTTCATGTCTTCGTTCCCCTGATCCTGCCACAGCCCGCGCAGAACTGTACCGTTCGGTTTAGAATATCAGAATATTTAAGGCTGCCAATTCACAATTACCAGTTACAGCCCTGTAATCAGCCTGCCCCGAAACGACACAGGCCGCTGCCCTTTTCGGGCAACGGCCTGTTTTGAATTGATTTTTACCTGCATCATTGTGCAGGCCCGCACCGGATCAGAATTCGACAACCGCGCGGATCGACTTGCCCTGATGCATCAGCTCAAAGCCTTCGTTGATCTGATCCAGCGTCAGTTTGTGGGTGATCATCGGGTCGATCTCGATCTTGCCGTCCATGTACCAGTCGACGATTTTAGGCACATCGGTGCGCCCCTTGGCCCCGCCAAAGGCGGTGCCGCGCCAGACGCGGCCTGTGACCAGCTGGAACGGACGGGTCGAGATTTCGGCCCCCGCAGGCGCCACGCCGATGATGATGCTTTCGCCCCAACCCTTGTGCGCGGCCTCAAGGGCTGTGCGCATGACCTTGGTGTTGCCCGTCGCGTCAAAGGTATAGTCCGCGCCGCCCTTGGTCAGCTCGACCAGATGCGCCACCAGATCGCCCTCGACCTTCTCGGGGTTCACGAAATCGGTCATGCCGAAATAGCGGCCGGTTTCTTCCTTGTCGTCGTTCAGATCGACACCGACAATCTGGTCGGCACCGGCCAGACGCAGACCCTGAATGACGTTCAGACCGATGCCGCCCAGACCAAAGACCACGCAGCGTGCGCCGATTTCAACCTTGGCGGTGTTGATGACCGCACCGATGCCGGTGGTCACGCCGCAGCCGATGTAGCAGATCTTGTCAAAGGGCGCGTCCTTGCGCACCTTGGCTAGCGCGATCTCGGGGATCACGGTGTGGTTGGCGAATGTCGAGCAGCCCATGTAATGGTGGATCGGCGTGCCATCCATCATCGAAAAACGCGTGGTGCCATCGGGCAGCAGGCCCTGGCCTTGGGTCACGCGGATCGCCTGGCACAGGTTGGTCTTGCCCGACAGGCAATATTCGCATTCGCGACACTCGGGTGTGTACAGCGGGATCACATGGTCGCCCACTTCCAGCGTGGTCACACCTTCGCCCACTTCCAGCACGACGCCCGCACCCTCGTGGCCCAGAATGGCGGGAAAGATGCCTTCGGGGTCGTCGCCCGAGCGGGTGAATTCATCGGTGTGGCACAGGCCCGTGGCCTTGATCTCGATCAGAACCTCGCCCTTGCGGGGGCCTTCCAGGTTCACGTCCATAATTTCCAGCGGTTTGCCTGCGGCAACGGCAACGGCGGCGCGGGTTTTCATCATCTGTTTTATTCCTTCGGTTTTCAGGTCCGGTTGCGCGGCATGAACACGACGCAACCGCAAAAAGTCAAGCCGCCCGCAACCCCAGAAGCGCGCGCGCTTGCGCAGGGGTGGCGATGGGGCGGTCGTGTTTTTCGGCAATCTCGACCGCACGCTTTACCAGTGCCGCATTCGACGGCGCCAGCGTGTCACGGTCCAAACGCACGTTGTCTTCCATGCCGGTGCGGGCGTGCCCGCCTGCGGCGATGGACCATTCGTTCAGCACCAATTGCTGCACCCCGATCCCGGCCGCACACCACGGCGCACCGGGCAGCAGGCGGTTCACGGTTTCGACGTAATAGTCGAACACATGCTTGTCGGCGGGCATCGCATTTTTAACACCCATAACAAACTGGATATAGGGCGTGTCCTTGATCCGGCCATCGGCCTGCATCTTCACCGCTTGCAGAATGTGCGACAGATCAAAGGCTTCGACTTCGGGCTTGATGTCATAGGTCAGCATTTCCGACGCCAGCCAGTCCACCAGATCGGGCGGATTTTCATAGACACGGGTGGGAAAATTGTTCGACCCCACCGACAGCGACGCCATATCAGGGCGCAACGACAACATCGCACCGCGCGCCTGACCGGCACCCGACCGGCCACCGGTCGAGAACTGGATGATCAGGCCCGGACAATGTTTTTTCAAACCCTCCTGAAGGGCCGCAAACTTGTCGGGATCGGACGACGGCGTTTCATCCGCGTTGCGCACGTGGGCGTGGCAAATGGTGGCCCCGGCCTCGAACGCCTCGTGCATGCTTTCCACTTGTTCGGACACGCTGATCGGCACGGCGGGATTGTTCGCCTTGGTCGGCAATGATCCGGTGATGGCGCAGCAGATGATAAGAGGGGTGGTCATAGGGTTCGGCCCTTTTGGGTGATGGTGAAGTTGTTATGACAAGTGCCGCCGCAGGGGGCAATGGTGCGCGCCGGATCAGTGCCCGTCTTGATCGGCAAGTTTATTCCACCAATCGCGGTATTGTGGAAATTTCCGCTCACAAGATTAGGTGACAGGCCAAAGACAGACCGCAAATAGGCACAAGCCTGCGCTATGATGGTCACCAAACGCCAGCCCCGGAGCCCCACCATGAGCAAGCTTGATCCCGCCTTTGACACCTATCAGTTGTCCGACCGCTATACCGCGCAAACGGGCCGCGTGTTCCTGACCGGCACACAGGCGCTGGTGCGGGTGATGCTGGACCAGGCCACCCGCGACCGCGCCGCGGGGATGAACACTGCCGGGTTCGTCTCGGGCTATCGCGGCTCGCCGCTGGGCGGGGTCGACCTTGAGATGTGGCGATCGAAGAAACTGCTGGCTGAAAACGCCATCGAATTCATGCCCGCCGTGAACGAAGACCTTGGTGCCACCGCCGTTCTGGGCGCGCAGCAGGCCACGCTGGACCCTGATTGCACCGTCGATGGCGTGTTTTCCATGTGGTATGGCAAGGGGCCGGGCGTGGACCGGTCGGGTGACGCGCTGAAACACGGCAACGCCTACGGCTCGTCCCCCAAGGGCGGCGTGCTGGTGGTGGCGGGGGACGATCACGGCTGTGTGTCGTCGTCGATGCCACACCAGTCCGATGTTGCGTTCATGTCGTGGTTCATGCCCACGCTGAACCCCGCGTCGGTCGCGGAATATCTTGAGTTCGGCGAATACGGCATCGCCCTGTCGCGCTTCTCTGGCACATGGGTCGGGTTCAAGGCGGTGTCGGAAACCGTCGAGGCGGCGCAGTCGATTGACCTGAAGCCCGCGCGCGCATTCACCCAGCCGGATTATACAGCGCCCGAAGGTGGCCTGCACGTCCGCCCCGCCGACCTGCCCAGCCCCGCCATCGAAACCCGCATCGGTGCCAAGCTGGACGCGGTCGAGGCCTTTGTTCAGGCCAACCCCATCGACCGGCACATCTATGACATCAAGGACGCCAAATTCGGCATCGTCACCACCGGCAAGGGCCATCTGGACCTGATGGAGGCCCTGCGCCTGCTGGGCGTGGACGAGGCCGCCTGCCGCCGGTTGGGCATCGACATCTACAAGGTCGGCATGGTCTGGCCGCTGGCCCGCCGCGACGCCCTGGATTTTGTGCGCGGCAAGGAAGAGGTGCTGGTGATCGAGGAAAAACGCGGCATCATCGAAAGCCAGTTCAAGGAATATTTCTATGACTGGCCCGGCGACAAACCCGCGCGCATGGTCGGCAAGCACCGCGCGGCGGGTGACCCCCTGATCCCGTGGACGGGCGAATTGTCGCCGCTGATGCTGGCGCCCATCGTGGCCGAACGGCTGGATGCGTTTTTCCCTGATGAGGGCCTGCCCGCCAAGGCCGCCGCCCTGACCGAAACGCCGCCCCCGGTGCTGTCGCGCCCCGGTGCCACGCGCACGCCCTATTTCTGTTCGGGCTGCCCGCACAACACATCGACCAAAGTGCCCGAAGGCTCGACCGCCGCCAGCGGCATCGGCTGTCACGTCATGGCGTCGTGGATGGACCGCGACACCGTCGGTTACGCCCAGATGGGCGGCGAAGGCGTGCCATGGAGCGCCGCCAGCCGGTTCAACGGCAACAAGCATATCTTCCAGAACCTTGGCGAGGGCACCTGGTATCACTCCGGCTCGCTGGCCATCCGCCAATCGGTCGCGGCGAAATCGAACATCACCTACAAGATCCTGTACAACGACGCGGTCGCCATGACCGGCGGCCAGCCGGTTGACGGCCCCGTCAGCGTGCTGGGCATCGCCCAGACCTGCCGCGCCGAAGGGGTCGAGCGGATCGCTCTGGTGTCGGACAATATCGACAAGTTCGACAAGGCCGACTTCCCCCGCCACACCACCTTTCACGACCGCGCCGACATGGACACCGTGCAGCGCGAACTGCGCGAGGTGGCAGGCACCAGCGTCCTGATCTACGAACAGACCTGCGCCACCGAAAAACGCCGCCGCCGCAAGCGTGGCACGGCAGAAGACCCACCGCGTTTTGCCTATATCAACGATCTGGTCTGCGAAGGCTGCGGCGACTGTTCGGTCGAAAGCAACTGCCTGAGCGTCGAGCCGAAAGAGACTCCCTTTGGCCGCAAGCGCAAAATCAACCTGTCGTCGTGCAACAAGGATTTCTCGTGCCTGAACGGCTTTTGCCCCAGCTTCGTCACCGTCGAGGGCGCCACCCGGCGCAAGCGCGAGGTCAGCATTGACCTGAGCGGCCCGCTGGCCGCACTGCCGCAGCCCGATGTGCCGCGTCTGGAGGCCCCTTACGGCTTGTTGGTTGCCGGCGTCGGTGGCACCGGCGTCGTCACCGTCGGCGCGCTGATCACCATGGCCGCCCACCTTGAGGGCAAGGGATCCAGCGTGCTGGATTTCACCGGCTTTGCGCAGAAATTCGGCACCGTTCTGGGCTATGTCCGGTTGGCCCCCACCCCCGCCGACATCCATCAGGTGCGCATCGAAGCAGGCCGCGCCGATGCGCTGATTGCCTGTGATGCGGTTGTGGCATCGTCGCCCAAGGCGTCGGTGCATCTGCGCCGCGGCACCCGCACGGTGCTGAACCGCGCCGAAATGCCCACCGGCGATCTGGTGCTGCGCCGCGATGCCGATCTTGAGATTGACGAACGCGAGGCAATGGTGCGCGGCGTGGTCGGCGACGACAACGTGCTGGGTCTGGACGCGGGCAAACTGTCCGAGGATCTGATGGGCGACGCGGTGTTCGCCAACATCATCCTGCTGGGCGCCGCATGGCAACAAGGGCTGGTGCCGGTCAGCGAGGTTGCCTTGAAACAGGCGATGGTGCTGAACGGCGTGGCCGTGGACAAGAACAAGCAGGCGTTCGACATCGGCCGCGTGCTGGCGGTCACCCCCGACGCTTTGGGCGTGGTCGAAGAGGCGCAGGCCGAGGAAACGCTGGAACAGTTGATCGACCGCCGCGCCGCGTTCCTGACCGATTACCAGAACGCCAAATACGCCAAACGCTACCGCGACCGGCTGGCGCGTCTGTCCCGTGACGTGCCGCCCGAACTGGTCGCCGTGGCGGCGCGGTCGCTGTTCAAGCTGATGGCCTACAAGGACGAATACGAGGTCGCCCGCCTGATGACGCAAACCGGGTTCGCGGCGAAACTGGCCGAGGAATTCGAAGGCGACTACAAGGTAAACTACCACCTTGCCCCGCCCCTGCTGCCCTTGGGCCAAGACGCCCGTGGCCGCCCGAACAAACGCGCCTTTGGCCAATGGATGACGCCGGTGTTGCGCGGCATGGCGCACTTCAAGGGCCTGCGCGGCACGCCGTTCGATCCCTTCGGGCGCACCCACGACCGCAAACTGGACCGCGCCCTGCTGCATTGGTTCGACGAGGTCATGGACCGCGTGGCCGACCGCTGTTCAGACGGCAGCCGCGACAACTGCGCCAAACTGCTGGCCCTGCCGATGGACGTGCGCGGCTATGGCCCGGTGCGCGAAAAGGCGGCGGCGGATGTGATGGCGCAGACCGAGGCGATCAAACTCTGAACGACGCACCAACCACAGAGGCAGCACCCCAAATCGGGCGCTGCCTCTGACTTTCGCCGGACAGCGTGCCCCTCTGGACCGCGCCCGCCGAATACACCACAACACCCCCCATGACCGCACTCACTCTTGGCATCGTCGCCGCATTTGCATGGGGATTTCACGACATCTGCATCCGCTGGCTCAGCCAGTCGGTGCCGCTGCTGGCATCCTTGCTGGCGGTGCTGGTCACGGGGCTGTTTTTTCACAGCGGCTTCATGGTCTGGCACGGTGATCCGGCACCATTCAACGGCCCCGCACTGATCTATGCGCTGGCGTCGGGCGCCACCTTCCTGCTGGCATCGCTGGGCCTGTACGGCGCATTTCAACGCGGGCCGGTGCGGCTGGTGGCCCCTGTCATTGCCAGCTATCCGGTGTTGTCCGTGGCATGGGCCGCCCTGCGCGGTGCCGAGGTCACAGGTCTGCAATGGCTGGCCGTGCTGGCGGTGGTGGCAGGCGTCTCTGCCGTCGCCGCGCTCGCGGATGAGGACCGCAGCGACGTGCCGCCAAAGGGCCGCACGATCCTTTTTGCCGCCGCATCCGCCGTAGGCTTTGCCACCACATTCGCGCTGGGGCAACTGGCAGTCGAAACCTCGGACGAGCTGTCGGTCAGCTTTGTCACCCGCAGCGTCGCCATTGCCCTGCTGGTCGCCATCATCGCCATCGCCCGCGTGCCGTTTTGGACCGGCCTGCGCGCCCTGCCCGTTCTGGCCCTGATGGGGCTGGCCGATGCCGTGGCGCTGGCATGTGTGATGACCGCAGGCCGTATGCCCGACGCGCAATACGCCGCCGTCGCCGCGTCGTGCTTTGGCCTGCTGACCATCGTTCTGGCCTGGGCCATCCTGCGCGAACGCATGACGGCAACGCAATGGCTGGGCTGTGCCGTGACCTTTGCGGGCATCGGTTATCTGGCGATCTGATCACACTGCCTCTGGACACGCCCCCCGTCTTGCCTTCAAGATGGTATACCAAATGACCACATCCTGATTCACGCCTTGAAGGAGCCACCAGATGTCGAAGATACGCCCGCAGGATCTACGTTCGCGCAAATGGTTCCTGAACCCCGACAACATGGAAATGACGGCGCTGTATCTGGAACGCTACCTGAACTACGGGCTGACCCGCGAGGAACTGCAATCCGGCAAGCCGATCATCGGCATCGCGCAGACCGGCAGCGACCTTAGCCCTTGCAACCGCCACCACCTGGAACTGACCAAACGCGTGCGCGACGGCATCATCGCCGCCGGTGGCGTGCCGATGGAGGTGCCGGTGCACCCGATTCAGGAAACCGGCAAACGCCCCACCGCGATGCTGGACCGCAATCTGGCCTATCTGGGTCTGGTCGAGGCGCTGTATGGCTATCCGCTGGACGGCGTGGTGCTGAACATCGGCTGTGACAAGACCACGCCCGCCCTGCTGATGGCCGCCGCCACCGTAAACATCCCCGCCATCGCCCTGTCGGTCGGCCCCATGCTGAACGGCTGGTTCGAGGGCGAGCGCGCAGGCTCGGGCACCGTGATCTGGAAGGCCCGCGAACGGTTGGCCTCGGGCGAGATCAACGACGAACAGTTCATGGAAATCGCCGCCGCCTCGGCCCCCTCGGTGGGCTATTGCAACACCATGGGCACCGCGACCACGATGAATTCGCTGGCCGAAGCACTGGGCATGCAATTGCCCGGCGCCGCCGCCATTCCCGCCCCCTACCGCGAACGCGGGCAGATCAGTTACGAGACAGGCAAGCGCATCGTCGACATGGTCTGGGACGATCTGCGCCCGTCCGACATCATGACCCGCGAGGCCTTCGAAAACGCCATCGCCGTGAACTCGGCTCTTGGCGGGTCGACCAACGCACCGATCCACCTGAACGCCGTGGCCCGGCATCTGGGCGTGCCGCTGGACAATGACGACTGGCAGGCGCACGGCCACCACATTCCGCTGCTGGTCAACCTGCAACCGGCCGGCACATACCTGGGCGAGGATTTCCACCGCGCCGGCGGCGTGCCTGCAGTGATTGGCGCACTGCTGCGCGCGGGGCTGCTGCCGAACCCCGATGCGATGACTGCCAACGGTCAGACCATGGGCGACAACTGCGCGCAAAAGGCATCGGTGAACGATGACGTGATCCGCACGGTCGACGCGCCGCTGATGCAGAACGCGGGCTTTATCAACCTCAAGGGCACGCTGTTCGACAGTGCCATCATGAAAACCAGCGTGATCGACGCGGCCTTTCGCAAGGCCTACCTCAGCAACCCCGACGACCCCGAAGCGTTCGAGGGCCGCGTCGTGGTGTTCGATGGCCCCGAGGATTACCACCACCGCATCGACGACCCGTCCGAGAACATCGACGCAGGCTGCATTCTGGTGATGCGCGGCGCAGGCCCCAAGGGCTATCCCGGCGGCGCCGAAGTGGTGAACATGCGCGCTCCCTCATACTTGTTGAAACAGGGGATCAAGGCGCTGCCCTGTATCGGCGACGGTCGGCAATCGGGCACCTCCGGTTCGCCCTCTATCCTGAACGCCGCGCCCGAGGCGGCGGACAACGGCGGGCTGGCGTTGCTGCGCAACGGGGACCGGCTGCGCATTGATCTGAACAAATGCACCGCTGACATCCTGCTGTCCGACGACGAACTGACCGCGCGGCGCGCGGCGTTGCTGGCCGACGGCGGCTACAAATACCCCGCCAGCCAGTCACCGTGGCAACAATATTTCCGCGAGCTGGTCGAACCCTTTGACAAGGGCATGACCCTGCGCGATGCCGCCAACTATCAGGACATCGCCCGCAGCAAGGGCACACCGCGCGACAACCACTAAGCGGCGGCGCTAGCGGCGCATGTGACGCGCGCCCGGCGCGGGCGGGTCTTCGGGCGGGCCCGCAAAACACTGCGCCATCGCCATCCACTGGGCCGCCACCGGTCCGGTGGTCCGCAACGACGTGTCGGCCACGTTGCGGGTCTGGCAAACCACTTGTGCAAACTCCACCGCCCTACCGTCAACGCGGTTGTCGGGCTGTTCGTCGCCCCAAGTCCATACGGCACCGGACGGTCCGGTCAGTTGGACAAAGGGCGCAGGCGTCGGCCCCTCAAGCCCGCGATTGACGAACGTCCAGCCAAAAGTCGCAACGCCCAGATGCGCAATGCTGCGCACACGGTCGTGTTCGGTACGCGTCTGGCCCAACAGATCGAACACCGCCTGCCCGTGTGCCCATGTCTCCATCAGCCGCGCGGTGACCGATGACAGCGCGCTCATATCCGGACCGGCCCATTTCAGGCGTTTCTTCGGGTCCGCAGCGGCAAAAGCATCGGCGGTGGCGTGGGCGGTACGCACCCATTCCTCCATCAGCGCACGCCCCCGCAGCCCGGCCAGCCACGGGTATTGCAGTTCGCGCAACGAGACACCCTTCGCCATGCCCTGCCCGATAGGGGCAAAAAACTCGGCAAAGGCCGCATCGCTTTCCAGCGACTTGGCGGCAGCCACGTTGAATATATGCAAATGACCGATCACATCGTCGATGGTCCACCCCTTGAACAGGGTGGGCTGATCGAACCCGGCATCGCTTAGCGGTTGCAAAATCGCGGCCAGTGCGTCTGTTTCATCGCGGAAATCTTCGGCCTGCTGCATAGGCGCCTCGCTTGGGTTCAGGTGTCTTTAGGGTGCGCAATCCGGCACCGAAACGCAATCGCAACGGCGCGTCCCGCCTAACGCCAGCCCGTGATCCTGACCGCCGCCGCCGTCACCACGCCATATACAACCGTCCCGCAGGCCACGCCGACAAACACCGCGTCCACGCCCATATCCGCCCGGCCGATCAACACCAGCGCCACGCCAAAGGCCACAGCCATGCGGAACAGGCTGGCAATCACCGGCCACGCCATCCGCGCCGCGCCCTGGCTGGCAAAGAACAGCGCCAGCCCCAGACCAAAGAAGCCGTAGAATGGCGCGACGGTGCGGAAATAGGCCCGCCCGACCTCCAGCGTCGCGGTGTCGGAAGCATCGAGGAAGATGCGCAGCCACAGGTCGGGAAAGACCGCCAGCACCGCGCCGATGCCTCCGACGATGACAGCGGCCCCGAAGGCTCCGGTCCACGCCACCCGCAACGCGCGGGGCGTATTGCCCGCGCCGATGTTGGCGCCGACCATTGCCGTCATGGCGGTGCCAATTCCAAAAACCACCGGGATCATCAGAAACTCCAGCCGCGCGCCCAATCCATAGCCCGCAAGGGCCGCCGTGCCGAACCGACCGACCAGCGCCACCATCAACACAATGGTCAGAACCGACTGGACCGAGTTGACCGAGGCAATGATGCCCACGCGCAGGATGTCGCGGAACATCTCGCCCCGCAGCCGCGCCAATGCGCCGCCCATGTTCAACCCCGCGCGGCCCGACAGCACCAACCCGATGGCAACCAGCCCTGCCGCGCCATTGGCCGCGATCAGCCCCAGCGCCAGCCCCGCCATGCCCAGCGCCGGAAACGGCCCCCAGCCCAACGCCAGCGCGCCCGACAGCGGGATCGACCCCAATGAGGCCACGAACAACAACACCGACGGCGTGCCCATGTTGCCGGTGCCCCGGATCACGCTGAGCGTGCCGTTGCACAGCCACATCGCCAGACACCCCGGAAAGAACACGCCCGCATAGGACAGCGCCGCCGCCACGGCGGTATCACCGCCCCCCAAGGCGACAAAGATCGTGCGCCCGAACAGGGCCATCAACACCGCCGATCCCGCAGCAAAGCCGATCCCGATGATCCACGCGGCCACCGTCAGCCCGCTGGCCCGCGACGTGTCACCGCCGCCCAGCGACCGCGCCACCGCCGCCGAAATCGCCCCGCCCATGGCCCCTGCCGACAGCATCTGCGTCAGCATCACCAGCGGGAACACCAGCGCCAGACCGGCCAGCGCGTTCACCCCCATGAGACCGGCGAAAAACGCCTCGGCAATGCTGGTGACCGAGGTCACGAACATCGCCAGCACATTGGGCGCCGCCAGCCGCGCCAGCGTGCGCCCGATGGGGTCATGCAACAGCCTGTGCGTACGCGCCGCACGGGCCGCCGCTGTCGGATCGGGCAAGTTCATCGCGGGGCGCAAGGCGGGGGCGTCAGTCATCACCTCAGCCCTTGCGCAGCGGGAAAATAAAGCAGGTCGTCGATGCGTGCGCATACAGCTTGCCATCCTCGACCCCGACCAGTCGCGCCTCGGCGGTGGCCATCTGGCGGCCGCGATGGATCACGGTGCCGGTCGCACGCATCCGGCCTGCGTCCGGGCGCATGGGGCGGGTATAGTTCACTTTCAACTCGGCGGTCGAAAATCCCTCGCCTGCCTGCAAGGTCGTGTGGATCGACAGCCCCAGCGCCGAATCCAGCACCGTCGCCGCAAACCCGCCGTGCACGCCGCCCATGGGGTTCAACACATAATCACCGGGCGTTGCATCCACCACCGCATGGCCTTCGCCCAGTTCGTGCGGGATGTGCATCCCGATGGTCGGCCCGATCGACGGTTCTGCCCCGATCCGCCCGCCGGTCAACGCCTGCAAATACTCCAGCCCAGACATCTGCATCGCCGCCGCCCCGTCAAAGGCGGGCATGGGATAGTCATAGCTGCGGGTCTTGGTCTGAAGGGACATGGCGGTTTCCTTTGCATTCACATAAGTGGGTTCTATTTTGGAACCAACTAGTAAGTTCCCTTTCAGAACCTGTCAATATGGTGTATGGTGAAGCCATGAAATGGAATGACCTTGGAACCGATCCCTGCCCTGTCGCCCGCGGCCTGTCCGTGATTGGCGACCGTTGGACCATGCTGGTGGTGCGCGAATGCTTTTTCGGCATCCGCCGCTTTGACCAGATGCAAGAGCGTCTGGGCATCACCCGTCACGTGCTGGCCGACCGTCTGCGCACGCTGGAAGCAGCAGGCGTCCTGCGCCGCGAGGTCTATCAGGAACGCCCCGTGCGCTATGAATACCGGCTGACCGAACGGGGCAAGGCGCTGCATCCCGTTCTGGTGTCGCTGATCGCTTGGGCCAACGACGCGGTGCCGCCGCCCGAACAGTCCTCTGTCACGCTGGTATCGCGCAGCACAGGCACGCCGGTTGCCCCGGTTCTGATCGACGCAAACACCGGCTCCCCCATCACGCCCCACACGATCACCGCACAGCGCAACGAAGGCCCCTGACCCTTCATCTTGCCAGACAAACTCCAATGGAGGCGCGCAGCGTCGGCGGCAGCGCCCCCTTAAATAAAGCCCCTTTAAATAAAACAGTCGCGCCAGCGGCATTTCGCCTTTGCCTGCCCTTCCCCCCCAGAACGTCGCCCGTTATGGTAGCGCAACCATAGCCAACCGCGCTTTCGCGGTCCGACCCGAGGTGACATGAAACCCTATTCCAAGATTGCCTGTATCGGCGAAGTAATGATCGAAATCGTCGGCCAGCAAACCGGCGACGCCCGCCTGAACGTGGCCGGTGACAGCTACAACACCGCTGTCTATCTGGCGCAACTGGCGCGCGGCACCGACTGCACCGTGTCCTATGTGACCGCCTTGGGGCAGGACACGTTTTCACAGCGTGCGGTGGCGGATATGGGCCGGTTCGGCATCGACACCACCCACATCGAACGCCGCGCCGAGCGCAACATCGGGCTTTACGCCATCGACACCGATGATGCGGGCGAGCGCAGCTTTACCTACTGGCGATCCGAAAGTGCGGCACGCACGCTGTTCAGCACGCCCTGCACCGTGGGATTGGACGTGCTGGGCGATTTTGATCTGGTCTATCTGTCGGGCATCACACTGGCGATCCTGCCCGCGCCGGTGCGCAAGGCGCTGATCGACGCGCTGGCCATTTACCGGCAGGCGGGGGGCACCGTGGCCTATGACAGCAACCACCGCCCCCGCCTGTGGGAAGACGCGCAAACCGCGATTGACGTGAACAACGCCATGTGGGCCGTGACGGATATTGCGGTGCCTTCGGTCGATGACGAAATGGCCATCCACGGCGACACCACCGAAGGCGCGGTTCTGGCGCGCCTTGATGCTGCGGGCCTGACCGACGGCGCACTGAAACGCGGCCCCTCCGGTCCCTTTGATCTGTCGCGCAGCACCTCGGGCCTGCGCTTTGCCCGCGCCGCCAACGTGGTAGACACCACCGCCGCCGGCGACAGCTTTAACGCAGGCTACCTGTTCCAGCGCGCCCAAGGCCACGATCAGGCCGCGGCATTGCAGGCCGGGCACGATCTGGCGTCACGGGTGATCGGCCACAAGGGCGCGATCATCGACATCTGAAGCGGACTACCCCCGACCACGATAGGGCGGCACGCCCTGGTCGGGGATCCACACATCCGCAGGCATCGCCCCGGTCTGCCAGAACACGTCTATTGGAATGCCCCCGCGCGGATACCAATAGCCACCGATCCGCAGCCAGCGCGGCGACAGCAACTCGACCAGCCGCCGCGCAATCGAAACGGTGCAATCCTCGTGAAACGCCCCGTGGTTGCGGAACGACCCCAGAAACAGCTTCAGCGATTTGGATTCGACCAGCCACTGATCTGGTACATAATCAATCACAATATGTGCAAAATCCGGCTGTCCCGTCATCGGGCAAAGCGATGTGAACTCGGGCGCAGTGAAGCGCACGCAATAGGACACATCCGCCTGCGGGTTCGCCACCCGTTCCAGCACCGCCTGTTCGGGGGTTTCGGGCAGCTCTGTCTTGCCGCCAAGCTGTTTCAGATCGCTGTAAATCGTTTCCATATGATGTTCCTTCCACGGGTCAGACCCCGCGTTTGTTGCCCCAGAGCAAGACGTGAAGTTGCGGCAGAACGCGCGGCGCGAACCAGCCGTCGGCGGTGACCTTGTCCACCAGCCACAACAGCCGGTCCGACAAATCCTGCGGATCGACCGGCTGCGACGGGTCCACATCGGGGTTGCCCGGTTGTAGATACAGGGGCAGCACGGGATACCGCGCCGCCACCCCTTGCGCCCATTCATAGTCGCCATCGTCAAAGATCACGATTTTCAGAACCGTCTGCACGGCCCCTTGGCCCGCTGTGACACAGGCGTCAAAGGCATCCCAATCCACCGTCTCACCGCTGGAGGGGGGTTTGGGGCTAAGCACCAGCGTATCAAGATGCCCGAACCACGGCTTCGCCACCGACCCTTGGGTCTCGCAGGCAAAGCGATAGCCTTCGCCATGCCCGCGTGCGATCAAGGCGGTGAAATCCTGAATCGCCGGATTGCCACCGGACAGCGACACGGTCAGCGGCCGGCCGCGCGACAGGCGCGTGATCTCGGTCCAGACCTGATCCGTTGTCATCCGTGCCCAGCTTTGGCGATGCACCGGATCAACTGCGTGCAGACTGTCGCACCACGAACAGCGGTAATCGCACCCGCCCGTGCGCACGAACACCGTCGGCTCGCCAATCAGCGCCCCCTCGCCCTGAATGGTCGGGCCGAAAATCTCGGCAATGCGCAGCGCGGTCATGGCCGGTACTCCGCCCATGTCTTGGGCGTTTCGCTGACCCTGACCGCTGTCGTCTCGGGCCAGCGCGCGGCGCACCAGTCATAGAAATGGCGCGCCATGTTCTCGCCCGTTGATGGGACGTCCATCACGTCGTTCAGATGCCTGTGGTCAAACGCTGCGTCGATATACTGTTTCAGCGGCTTCAGCTCGCCATAATCGCGCACGAACCCGTCGGCGTTCAGCATTTTGGCAGAAAGCTCGACCACCACAACGTAATTGTGCCCGTGCAGCCGCGCGCATTGATGCCCGTCGGGCAGATGCGCCAATTGATGCGAGGCGGAGAAATGGAATTCCTTGGTGATCCGGTACATCACGCACCTGCCTTTTGCGCGACCGCTTGCGCCCAAAAGTCGGGGTCTTCATAGGTGGTTGGATCACTCACCCCCGCCAGATCAAAGGCTTCGCGGCGTTCCACGCAGGTGCCGCAGCGCCCGCAATGATGTGTGCCACCCTTGTAGCAGGACCATGTCAGATCAAAGGGCGCGCCATGACGCTGCCCTTCGGTGACGATGTCCGCCTTGGTCCGGTGCACGAAAGGCGTGTACAGCGACACATCCGCATAGCCGTCCAGCGCCTGTTTCTGCATGGCGTCAAAGGCTTGGGTGAACGCAGGGCGGCAATCGGGATAGATGAAATGATCGCCCCCGTGCACCGCCGTCGCCACCGCGTCGTCGCCGCGCGCCGCCGCCACGCCAAAGGCGACGGTCAGCATGATCGCGTTGCGGTTTGGCACCACGGTCACGCGCATGCTTTCTTCGGCGTAATGCCCGTCGGGCACGTCGATGTCGTCGGTCAGCGCCGAACCGGTCAGTGCCGCGCCGATGGCGCGCAGGTCGATGATGTCATGGGGAACGGCCAGACGCTGGGCGCACAGGGCGGCATAGTCCAGTTCCTTGCGATGCCGCTGGCCGTAGTCGAACGAGACAAGGCGGGTCAGTTCGTGTTGCTGCGCCACCATGTGCGCAAGCGATACCGAATCCAATCCGCCAGAGCAGATAACGATGGTTTTCATTTTGTACCCTTGTTTTGTTACCCGGGTAGGCTGCGACCGGGATGGCCCTGATAGACGAGCGTTTGGCGGGTGCCAAGGGGCGGCACGGCGGAAAAATGCCGCCCCGCGATGCCACAAACAAAAACGGCCCCGCGTGAGCCAACACGCGGGGCCGTTCTGTCAGACCATCAGATCAGGCGTCCTGCCCGACCTCTTGACGCTGCACGCCCAGACCGTCGATGCCCAGCTCCATCACGTCGCCTTTTTCCAGATAGACCGGCGTGGGTTTCATCCCCAGACCAACCCCCGGAGGTGTGCCGGTCGAGATCACGTCGCCCGGCTGCAAGGTGAACAACGCGCTGAGATGTTCGATAATCTCGGCCACGGTAAAGATCATGGTTTGCGTGTTTCCGGTCTGCATCCGCTTGCCGTTCACATCCAGATACATCGCCAGCGCCTGCGGGTCCGCAACCTCGTCACGGGTCACCAGCCACGGGCCGGTGGGGCCGAAAGTGTCGCAGCTTTTGCCCTTGGTCCACTGACCGGTCAGTTGCGACTGATAGTGGCGTTCGGACACGTCGTTGATCACGCAATAGCCCGCGACATAATCCAGCGCGTCCTCTTTCGAGACGTATTTGGCGGCCTTGCCGATGACGACGCCCAGTTCGACCTCCCAATCCGTGTGGGTCGAGCCGCGCGGCTTCATCACCATGTCGTTGGGGCCGACGATGGCGCTGTTGGCCTTCATGAACAGGATCGGATGTTCGGGGATTGCGGCACCGGTTTCTGCGGCGTGGTCGGAATAGTTCAGACCGATGCAGCAGAATTTGCCGATATTGCCGACGCAGGGGCCAAGACGGGGATTGCCGTCGACCTTGGGCAGGCTGGCGGGGTCGATGTCGCGCAGCTTGGCCAGACCTTCGTCAGACAGCACATCGCCCGCGATGTCGCTCACGACACCGGACAGATCGCGCAGCGTGCCATCGGCGTCCAGCATCCCCGGCTTTTCGGCGCCCGCGTCACCGTAACGTAGCAGTTTCATATCGTTGTCCTTCTTCCTGATAGTCTATGTTTTAACCCGACCAGCCGCCGTCAATGACGTGCGGCTGTCCGGTGGTAAATCCGCTTTCGTCGCTGGCCAGATACACGACCAGTGCGGCGATTTCTTCCGCTTTCGCCACGCGGCCCATCGGCTGGCGCGACACGAAGGCCTCCAAGGCGGCCTCGTAGCTGCCCATCTCTTCGCCCAACGCCTTGACGCGGTCGTGCCAGCTTGGGCTTTCGACGGTGCCGGGGCAGATGCAATTGCAGCGCACGCCGGTCTTGATATAGTCCACCGCCACCGATTTGGTCAGCCCGATCACTGCCGCCTTGGTGGTGCCATAGATGAACCGGTTCGGCGCGCCGATGATGGATGAGCAGGCCGACGACATGTTCACAATCGACCCCGCGCCGCGTTCGACCATGCCGGGCAAGGCCGCGCGGATGGTGCGGAACATGGCCCGCACGTTCAGGTCAAAGGCAAAGTCCCATTCGTCGTCGCTGGCATCCAGCACCGTGCCGTGGTGCACAAAGCCCGCACAGTTGAACAACACGTCGGGCCGCGATTTGGCCACGCCTGCGTTCACGCTGTCGGTGTCGCGGGCGTCCAGCACCATCGTCTCGATCCCGTCGCCCTTCAGTTCGGCCAGCGCCTCGGCGCTGATGTCGGTGGCGAAGACCTGCGCGCCCTCGGCGGCCATGGCCAATGCGCTGGCGCGGCCAATCCCCTGCCCTGCGGCGGTGATCAGTGCGCGTTTGCCGTCCAGTCTGCCCATTCTCTTTCTCCTTTGGTGAACTTAATGCGGTGCGATGTTGGCGGCCTTGTCTGCGGCGGCGCGCTTGCCCAGGATGCGCTCGCGCTGCCAGATGTAGAAGCCTGCCGCGATGATGATCAGCCCGCCTGCCAGCGTCCAAAGCGTCGGCCATTGGTTGAAAAAAACGATGCCCGAGAGCGAGGCCAGCACGATCTGGATATAGACCACGGGGGCCAGGATCGACGCATCGGCCATACGGTGCGCCCAGGTGGCAAGGATATGTCCCGTACCGCCGACGATGCCGATCAGGCCGAAAAACACCCAGTCGGCTGGCGCCTGAGGCCAGACCCAGGACGTGAACGCAAAGGGCGCGATGCACAGCGTTGCCAGCCCCGACGACCACGTCTGGCTGGTGGCGTTGCTTTCCACACCTGCCAGCAGCCGCGTCATCAGGAAATACATCGACGCGCAGACCAGCGCGCCAAGGTTGAAGAACATCGCGGGGTGAAACTCGGCGCCCCAGGGCTGCATGACCACCAACACCCCGACGAACCCCACGCAGACCGCCACGATCCGGTGCATCCCCACCCGTTCGCCCAGCAGCGGGATCGCCAGCAGGGTCACCACGATGGGGCCTGCAAACATGATCGTCGTCGTCACGGTGATCGGCAGATAATACAGCGCGCTAAAGTTCAGCGCCGTGCTGCCCAGCAAAAACGCCGACCGCAGGATCTGCTTGGCCGGTGCCATCGACACCAGCGCCTCGCGGCCTTCACGCGGGACAAAGACCACAAGCGCCAGAAGGAAGTGCACCGCGTAACGTACAAACACCACTTGCAGCGCAGGCAAGCCCGCCAGCACCAGCCACTTGGCCGAGGTGTCGATCATGGTGAAAAACGCAACAGCACCGGCCATGGCGGCAAGGCCCATGCCAGTGCGGTCTTCGCGGGGCAGTACGATGTGGGGCATTCAGGTCGCCTTATTCGGGGTCACGGCTATCGGCTTGGGAAGCCGACGCACCCCGGCACCTATCACGCATGGAAAAAGAGTGTCAGGCATTACAGATCAGGCACACGTCGGGGACGCCCTTGTTACAGATTTGGCGATCCACCACAGCGGCATCGCATGATTGATCGGGGCGCGGCAGCCTCTGCCGCGCCCGCAGGTGTCAAAGAAAGATCGTCACGATCGGGGGCCACGCCAGCAGCACCGCCAGCGCCAGCAATTGCAGGGCGATGAAGGGCAGAAAGCCGCGGAAGATGTCGGTCAGCGAAATCTCGGGCGGGGCCACGGATTTCAGGTAGAACGCTGCCGGACCAAAGGGCGGCGACAGGAAACTGACCTGCATGTTCATACAGAACACCACACCGAACCAGATCGGGATATACCGCGCATCGACGCTGCCCAGAAATCCGATCTCCTCGGCGGGCAGGCGCACCACGATGGGCAGGAACACCGGCATGATCAGCAGCACGATGCCGACCCAGTCCATGAACATCCCCATGATCAGGAACACCACCATCATCACCAGAATGATGCCCATGGTCGGCATGTCCGCCCCCACGATCAGGTTGGCCACATAGGTCGGCCCGCCGACCAGCGTATAGGCCGCCGCCAGCGCTGCCGCACCGATGGTCACCCAGATGATCGTACCGGTGGATTTCAGCGTGCGGATCAAACTGTCCCAGACGATGTCAAAGGTCATCTCGCGGCGCAGCATCCCGATCACAAAAACCGCGACCACGCCCATGCCGGCGGCTTCGGTGATGCCGGTGATACCGCCATAGATCGACCCCAGCACAACCCCGATCACGACGATCGGCGCGATCAGCCCCTTGCCCATGGCCCAGCCCTTGGCGGTCCGCTCGCGGCCCACCACGAAAAAGATCAGGATCAGTGCCAATACGAACGTGCCCGCAATCCACGGAATATCCGACACCATGCCCAGCGGAATCGGGTCCAGCCCTTCGCGGATGGTGTTTTCCCCCGTGACGGTAAAGAACAGCGCCCGCACCATCAGCACGCCGGCCAGCCAAAGCGTGAACCGCGACAGGAACCCCAGGAACATCAGCCCCTTTTCGCCACCGCGCGGCTCGCCCGGAACCGGCGCGGGCAAAGGTGCCAGCGACGGGTTCAGTTGCGTGCGCACCACGATGTAGATCAGGAAAAACGACGCCAGCATGAACCCCGGCAGGAACGACGCGGTGAACAGAGCCTTGATCGAGGTTTCTGTGACCAACCCGTAAAAGATCAGAACAATCGACGGCGGGATCATCGTGCCCAGCGACCCCGACGCGCAGATCGTGCCGATGGCCAGGTTGCGGTCATAGCCCAGCCGCAGC
Source organism: uncultured Pseudosulfitobacter sp. (assembly GCF_963976325.1). Taxonomy (NCBI): domain Bacteria; kingdom Pseudomonadati; phylum Pseudomonadota; class Alphaproteobacteria; order Rhodobacterales; family Roseobacteraceae; genus Pseudosulfitobacter; species uncultured Pseudosulfitobacter sp. The sequence goes on along the minus strand of NZ_CAXBJW010000004.1, from coordinate 21,321 downwards.
ATCTGCGGCAACGCAATCAGACCCAGCAGCACGACCTCGCCGCCGATGATGCCGGACATCGCCGCCATGATCACCGCCATGATCGAGGTCACGATGGCAATGCCGCCGCGCACCTGGCTGAGCCAGACGTTCAGCGACGAATACATATCGCGCGCAATGCCGGACCGTTCCAGCATTGCCGCCATAAATATGAATAACGGGACAGATATGAGAACATAGTTTGTCATCTGTCGATACACCGCCTGCCCCAGCACCGACAGCGGGCCGCGCCCGAAGGTGCCGAACAACAGATCGGGCGGGAATTTCAGCGCCAGCGTGACAACAGCCAGAAAGGCCGAGGCAAAGCCAAGCGGCATACCAATCGCCAGCAACGCAAACATCGCCAGCAGGATGATCAGGGACAGGGTGCCGATATCGACCATGTATTCAGTCCTCTTTCAGCGTGGCGCGGATGTTGGCGATCTCGGTTTCGTCGATCTCGTCCATGGGGGTGTGTTCTTCGGGGTCCTTGTGCCAGTCCGCGATCAGGTTCGACACGGCCTGAATGGCCACCAGAACGATGATCAGCAAAACGCCAGGCTTGATGATGCCGGGAATGGGCGGGTCCCATGCGGTGCCGAATGTCTCCATCCGCAAGAACCGCCTGGCCGCATCCGAATAACCGCCCCAGACCAGCGCAAAGGCAAAGCCCACGATCAGCAGAACCGAAATCGAGTCCGACGCCTTTTGCGCCCAGCGGGGCATCATGTTGTAGATGACGTAGATGCGGATGTGGCTGCGTTGCTGCATGGCGTAAAGCCCGGCCAGCAAAAAGACAAAGGCCGCGATCCACAGCGACAGCTCGTTCGCCCAAAGCGTCGGGCGGGCAAAGACATAGCGCGACACAACTTCGTAGAACATGACCAGCACCACAAAGGCGGTCATGATCATCGCCAGCCGTCCCAGCACCACGGACACCAGATCAAACACCCCCTCGGGCGGCGTCTCAATCGCCCCCTTGGTGTCGGACAAAAACAGCGATGCAAACAGCAAGGCCGCCGCCAGACTGATCAGCATGACCTGCACCAGCGGCTTGCCGGCCGGGCGGATCATCTCGTACATCCCGTAGGCGTTTTCCAAAAACAGCCGTTGCCCGACCAGCAGCGCATACAGCACCACCGTCAGTCCAACGAACCCGATCATCGCCGTTTTGATCGGCGCGCGCATCCGGCCCAGCCAAAGCGATCTTTCCTGCATCAATTGCCTCCCCACAAGGTTTTCCCGAACGTCTGGGTCCGGTGAAATAAGGCGGGCCAATCAGGCCCGCCTTGATGTCGGCGTCAGACGTGCGTCCGCCGCCGGATCAGTCGTCGCTCAGCAAACCCAGTTGCTTGAGGTAGGTCTTGTGGCTGTCCAGCAGGGCCGCCGCTTCGGGCGAACGTGTGCCCCAGTCGTCCCATGCCACCTGGGCGGCGCGACGGAATTCGGCGCGGTCTTCGGGCGACCAGTCATACAGCGTCACGCCTTGCTCTTTCAGGGCTGCCGCCGCTTCGGCGTTGGCTTTTTCGTTGGACAGGGCAACATGGAACGACAGTTTCTGCCAGGCCGTGTCGATGATGCGGCGCTGCGTTTCGGTCAGCCCCTCCCACACGTCCTGATTGCACGCCAGGTGGTCCGACGGCATCGAATGGAAACCAGGGTAGGTGGCGTGTTTCACGATGTCGTACAGACCCAGACCGACGTTGTTGGCCAGTCCCGAGGCATCGGCGCCGTCGATGATACCGGTTTCAAGTGCGGTGAAGATTTCGGTAAAGTCCATGACGATGGGCGATGCGCCCAGTTCCTGGAAAATCTCGGTCTCCATCCCCGGAGGCGAGCGGAATTTCCAGCCTTTGACATCTTCGAAACCGGCCAGCGGCTTGGACGAGGACAGCGATTCCTGACCGTAAATCGACCAGCCGATCAACTGCATGCCTTGGGCGTTGTACAACTCTTGAGCGGCGGCATAGCCGTCACCGTAATACAGCCAGCTGTATTGCTGCCATGGTGTGTCATAGCCGCCCATGATGTCGCCGACGAACTGGAACGCGGGGTTCTTGCCGGTCTGATAGGCGCCGCCCGTGGCGTCGCAATCCAGGATGCCGTTGATCGCGGCGTCAAAGGTCTCGGTCGTGGCAACCACCGAGGATGAATAGAACATTTCGATGCTGATGTTGCCATCGGACATGGTCTGGACGTCGTCGATCCACTGCGCCAGCAGCTTGCCGGTGGGGTGTTCGGTGGCATAGTGGGTCTGGATGCGCAGCGTCACATCCTGTGCGAACGCGCTACCCGCAACCATAGCCGCAGCCGCCGTCGACAGCAAAAGTGTCTTCAGTTTCATAGTGTCTTTCCTCCCTAAGCGACATCTGGGCCGCCCTCTTTTTCATGCCAACCTTCTACAACCAAAAGTTGGTCAAGATGGTATACCATCCGCCGGGAGCGTAGCGGGTCACATATCGACAATCAACAAATTTCGGTATACCAAATTGTAAACAGAGACATGCCGCGCAGAACATGCGATACCCATGCCTGCCCTTTCCAGTGATGGACATCTTATGACCGACAACCCGCTATCCGAGCAGATCGCAAACCAGTTGCGCCGCAACATCCTGCGCGGAAAACTGGCACCCGGCGCCAGCATCAAGGAACGCGACAACGCCAGCGAAATGGGGGTCAGCCGCACACCGTTGCGTGAAGCGGTGCGCATCCTGGCCAAGGAAGGTCTGGTCGACCTGCGCCCGGCGCGCAGCCCCATCGTGTCGATTCCGTCGATCAAACAGGTGTCCGACGAGGTCGAGGTGTTGCTGGCCGTGGAAAAGCTGTCGGGCGAACTGGCCTGCCAGCGTGCCACCGATCAGGACATCTCCGAAATCAGCAGCATCGTCGATGTGATGGCCGACCGTTTTGACACCGCCGACCCGCTGGACATGTTCGAGATCGACATGAGTTTTCATTCTGCCATCGCGCGGGCGTCGCACAACGAACCGCTGGCGGAAATTCACCGCACCTTTCTGGCACGGCTGTGGCGGTCGCGGTTCCTGGCAGCAGTCAAGCGGCGCAACCGCGAGCGGGTCATCTCGCACCACCGCCAGATCGTCGGCGCCCTTCAGGCGCGCGACCCCGAGGCGATCCGCACGGCTTTGGGCGTGCACCTGGACCATCTGGGCGAAGACATCATCGAAGTGATCCAGCAAGAGCTGGACGCCAAAGATCCCCCCACACCCGCCGCAACCTAAGCGCCCATGCGCCGCGCGCGCAGTGCAAACCGCCGACCGGTGCAGGGAATTTGCCGAACAGGGCAGCGGAACAAGTCAGGCACTTGGTGGCGGCGATGGCCAATAACGGGATCCACGCCCAAGACATCCCGCCCGCGCCCCTTTGACAACAGCGCCAACATCTTGAGCCGCCATCCGGCTGTGCCGAGGCTTAGAACGCCCAGCACCGCCGGATGACGCCATATTTTACGCCAGATGCGCGCGCAGCATCCATGCGAATTTCTCGTGAACGCGACCGCGTTCCACCGCCAGATCCTCGGTCAGCGTGTCGCCGTTTTCGCTCGACACATGCTCAAGCCCCGACAGGGTCGCCGACAACTGCTCTTGCGCGTCCAGCAGGATCTGGATCATTTCCTTGTCCGACTGGTGACCGTCATGCTCGGTGATCTTCGAGCGTTTCAACATGCCTGCCAGCTGACCCTCGGCATGGCAATCCAGCGCGCGGATACGTTCGGCCAGATCGTCCTGGGCGACAAAGTGGTCCTCGTACAGCGTCTGGAACAAGGTGTGCAGCGGGCCAAAGGACATGCCTTTGACGTTCCAGTGAAAGTTCTGCGCCAGCATGGTCGCCACGGCCGTTTCGGCAACGGCCTGATTCAGCGCCTCGGCAATCGCCTCGCGGGCGCTGGTGCTGATTTCGGATACGGGTTGTCCCATTGGGGTGCTCCTTCAGTTGTTTGAACAGGATGTATGTTGCCCGAACCTGTCGGCAACGCGTCGTACCAAAAAAGCGACCCATCGGCGCAAATAGGCCGGTACGCGGCGGGCAATCAGGAAATACAGGCTGTCGCCGTCGCCCCGGCTGGCCGCATCAATCGCCGCCAGCACCCAGCGTTCGTCAAAGCTCAGCTCGGCCTCGCCCACACGAAAGAACCGCGTCGGGTGGCCAAAGGCCTCGGGCAATGCGCCCAGCAGGGTGTGCAGCGCCTTGTCCGGCGACGCATCAATCATGGCACAGGCCTGTTCCACGCCCAGCCGCGCCGACGCGCGGCAGCCACATGCGGCAATACGCAGCGCCGACAAAGTGGACCGGTCGGGTTCCACAGGCGCATGATCGGGTGCATACAAAGGCTGAATAGAAGACGGTTTCATGATCAAACCCGCGTGTTTTCAGGGCACAAAGGACTGGACGACTCTAATTTCTGACAATATTGCTCAGGTTTATGAAGATAACAAGCACCCTCTTTGTCGCGGCCTGTCTCGGCGCAACCTTGCTGTCGCCGGCGCACGCGCAATCCGACCGATACACAGCCATCGCGGATGACCCGCACCTGAACGTGGTCCCGCGCACCGATGCCGAAACGGCTCGCATCGCCAAGGTTCTGGCCCCGCCGCTACAGTTCACCAAACCGCAACGGTTCGAGGACCTGCCGGGCGGTGCCGCCACCGTGCGGGTCAAACCCAACGCCGATGCGTTTTCGCAACCATCGGGCAACATCGGTTTCGAGGAAGAACTGGCGTTCAAGGTCGGCAACGGGCTGTTCCGCAAGATCTGGGTGTCGTCGCCGTCGTCCACGCTGGCGTCGGACGGGCTGGGGCCGCTGTACAATGCGCGGTCTTGCCAACGGTGCCACCTGAAGGACGGGCGCGGCCATCCGCCGGGGCCGAATGCGGAAAACGCGGTGTCGATGTTCCTGCGCGTCTCGATTCCTGATGAAGCGGCAGGCATCGCCGAGATCAAGGATTATCTGGGCACCGCACCCGACCCGACCTATGGCACGCAATTGCAGGACTTTGCCCTGCCCGGCCTGCCCGCCGAATACCGGTTGCAGATCGACTATGAAGAACGCGCCGTGACGCTGGCCGATGGCACCACGGTGATGCTGCGCGATCCGACCTACACCGCCGCCGATCTGGGCTATGGCCCGCTGCACCCGCAGGCCATGCTGTCGCCGCGCGTGGCCCCGCAGATGATCGGGCTGGGCCTGCTCGAGACGATCCCCGCCGCCGACATTCTGGCGCTGGCCGATCCCGACGACGCAAACGGCGACGGCATTTCGGGCCGTCCCAACATCGTCTGGTCGGACGAGTTCAACCGCCCCATGCTGGGCCGTTTCGGCCTGAAGGCGGGCGCGCCGACGGTTCTGCAACAAAGTGCCGGGGCCTTTGCCGGTGACATCGGCATTTCCAACCCGCTGTACCCCGATCCCTTTGGCGAATGTTCGACCATTCAGGATGCCTGCCGCAAGGCGCCGCATGGCGACGGCGACGCGCGCGGATTCGAGATTGACCAGGAAGGGCTGGACCTTGTTGTGTACTATTCGCGCAATCTGGCCGTGCCCGCGCGGCGCAATGTGGGCGATGCGCAGGTGCTGCGCGGCAAGCAGGTGTTTTACGATACCGGCTGCGCGTCCTGCCACCAGCCGTCCTTTGTCACCAGCCGCCTGACCGACCGCCCCGAACAAAGCTTTCAGTTGATCTGGCCGCACACCGACATGCTGCTGCACGACATGGGCCCCGGACTGGCCGACAACCGCCCCGAGGCCGTGGCCGATGGCACCGAATGGCGTACGGCACCGCTGTGGGGCATCGGTTTGACACAGCAGGTGTCGGGGCATACGCAGTTCCTGCACGACGGGCGCGCGCGGTCGCTGCTCGAGGCGATCCTGTGGCACGGCGGCGAAGCACAGGCCGCCCGCGACCGCGTGGTGAACATGCCCATACCCGACCGTGATGCGCTTGTATCCTATCTGGAGAGCCTTTGATGCGCCTAGCTATCCTTGTTGCCCTGCTTCCCCTGTCGGCCATGGCCGACGATCGGGTGGATGCGGCCCTTGACCAGCACATTCTGCCCGCCTTCGCCCATCTGACGGACAGCACCGCAGCCCTTGCCGCTTCGGACGATTGCGCGCCGGTCGCGGCCTGGGCGCAGGCATCGGACGCATGGCAGGCGGTGTCGCACCTGCGCTTTGGCCCGACGGAAGTGAACAATCGCGGCTTTGCGCTGGCCTATTGGCCCGATCCACGTGGCGCCACGCCCAAGGCGCTGAACACCCTGTTGGGCGAAAATGCCCCTGCGGTGGCCGATGCATCGGTCGCGGGGCGCGGGGTCTATGCGATGGAGTTCCTGTTGTTCGATCCCGCCTATCCCGCCAGCGACGCGCGCTGCGCGCTGGTGCAGGCGCTGGCGGCAGATGCAAACGACACGGCGACGGCCATCGCGCAGGACTGGAATGACCGCTATGCCGCCCTGCTGCGCGATCCGACGAATGCGACCTACCAGTCCGAAACCGAAGCCTTGCAAGAGCTGTACAAGTCCCTGCAAACCGGTCTTGAGTTCACTTCGGACACCCGCATTGGCCGCCCCTTGGGCACCTTCGACCGCCCCCGCGCCACCCGCGCCGAGATGCGCCGGTCGGGACGGTCGCTGAACAATGTGGTCGTGTCGCTGACCAGCCTGCAACAGCTTGCCCGCGCGCTGGCCTCCGAAGACGCGGACCTGACGTCCCAGATCGACGCGGCATTTGACAAGGCGCTGGCCCGCGCCGACGAGATTGCGCAGATCGACGGCGGTGCGGATTTCAGTCTGGTCGATGAACCGCAGAACCGGCTGAAACTGGAAGTGTTGCAACAGAACATCGACAGCATCCGCGACCTGCTGGCGATGAAGCTGGGCCCACAACTGGGCGTCAGCGCGGGCTTTAATTCATTGGACGGAGACTGACATGGCAAACCGCCGTCAATTCCTGGCGGGGCTTCTGGCCTCGGGGTTGGCCCCGGTACCGACATGGGCCGATGCGGGCAGCCCTGCGTATCTGTCCGCCGCGCGTCTGCCGGATGAAAGCTATGTCCTGACCGGACTGGACCGTGCGGGGGCCGAACGGTTCCGCATCCCCCTGCCTGCCCGTGGCCATGCCGCCGCTGCCCACCCGACGCGCCCTGTCGCCGTGGCCTTTGCCCGCAGGCCGGGCCGCTTTGCGCTGGTGCTGGATTGTCGCGATGGCGCGGTGCTGGCGCGACTGGACAGTCCAGAGGGGCGGCATTTCTACGGGCACGGCAGCTTTGACGCATCGGGTCAGTATCTGTTCACCACCGAAAACGACTATGACGCAGGCGAAGGGCGCATTGGCGTCTGGGACGTGGCGGCTGGGTACACGCGCATCGGCGAATTTGCATCGGGCGGGATCGGTCCGCATGACATCAAACTGCTGCCCCAAGGTGGCTTTGTCGTGGCCAATGGCGGCATCGACACCCATCCAGACAGCGGGCGGCTGAAGCTGAACCTGCCGACGATGCGGCCCAACCTGGCCTACCTGACCGAAGACGGCGAAATGCTGGATATGATTGAGCCGCCCCACCATCACGCATCGACCCGCCATCTGGCGGTGCGCGCCGACGGGCTGGTGGCCGTGGGGATGCAGTGGCAGGGCGATATTGCGCAATCTCCGGCCCTCGTGGGTCTGCACCGGCGCGGCGAGCCGCTGCGCCTGTTGGGCGATGCCGCGGCGCTGGAAGGCTACGTCGGCAGCATCGCCTTTTCCGGCAACGGCACGCAGGTGGCCATCACCTCGCCGCGCGGCGGCACGTTGGAGGCCTTCGACGTGGACAGCGGCGCGCTGGTGCAGCGGCTGGCCGAAAAGGACGTGTGCGGCGTGGTCGCGGCCAAGGACGGATTGCTGGCGACGACGGGTCTGGGCCGCGTGATCCACGCCGACAGCAGCACGCAAGTCTTGCAAACGGCGCAACTGGCCTACGACAACCACCTGATCGAGATTGCACCGCAGGTTTAGGCGCTGGACCCGCTCAGCCATCCGTGCGCCGCTGCCAGCTTATCCTGCACGGTCTGGCTGTGCACAAACGGATAGATGTCATCGTGCCCGATGGACCGGTTCACGTGGTTCAGCGCCAGCCCGTAGGCCCCCGCCGTGTCGATCAGCGCCTTGGCGTCGGTTTCGGCATAGGCGTCGTATTTCAAGTTGTTCAGCACCGGCAACGTCAGCCCCGCCTCGACCGCGCTGTCCAGCATGTCGGCCAGATGCATCACATGGGCCGAGGTTTCGGCCCAATCCTCGTGCGCGTGGGCCGAGGCATAGGGCGTGATGAACCGGCTGATCCAGTCAGACGGCGTGCCATTGGCATAGTGACGTTTCAAGGCATCGCCGTAATCGGCCTGCGGATCACCGAACACGCCCGTGAACTTGCCGACAAAATCGGGATGCGCGGCGGCCAGACGTTCAAACAGGAAATGCGCAATCTCGTGCCGGAAATGCGCGGTCATGGTGCGCAGCCGTTCGCTCAGCGCTTCGCGGCGGCGAACCTCCTCGATGGGGTCGGCCTCGGCCAGGTTGATGGTGACCAGCCCGTTCTGGTGGCCCATGATGATGTTGGTGTGCCCCTTGGCCGTATCCTCGGACAGCAGGTGAAAGCGCGGGTTCGGTCCGGTGTCTGCATCGGTGAACCACCCCCAGCGGCCCAGTGTCGCCAGCACCCAGCGTTTCGATGCCTCGGCCCGCGACCACAGCGCCAAGTTGTCACCCTGTTTGATGTCGGGCACGACCTCGGTCATGGCGCAGGACCGGCAGAGGCCGGTGTCGGCTTGTTCCGCCACCCAGTTGCAGCCGATCTGCGCCCGGTTGGCGCAGCTTTGCGCGTCCGGCACAAAAGCGTCACGCTCGGGGTCATAAACCAGGGTGCTGCCGCAGATGCACCGCTGGTTCGAGAAATAGGCGGTGGCACGGCAACTGGGGCAGGCATAGATGCGCATTGCGTCAAATTCCGTTCAAAAAGGGTTGGTGCGGGGCTGCGACGTTCGTTTGACGCCTCATCAGACCCAAGACGGCGTTCAGGCCACCACTTTGACATCAACCGACTGCGCCGTGGTCTGGTTCCCCGCCGAACGCAAATGACCGATGTCGGGGCTGACATCAGCGTAATCCCGCCCGTAGCCCACCACGATATGATCGGTGCCGACGATGCAGCGGTTGGTGGGGTCGTATTCCACCCATCCCAGCGCGGCACCGCACCACGCCTTCACCCAGGCGTGCATCGCATCGGCCCCTTCCAGACGGGTGCCGCCCTTGGGCGGGATCGTGCGCAGGTAGCCGCTGACATAGCCTGCGGGGATGCCCAGCGACCGCAGCGCCAGGATCATGATGTGGCTGTAATCCTGACAGACCCCGCGCTTTAGCTTGAAGGCATCGACGGGGTTGGTGTCCACCGTGGTGGCCGTCGCGTCAAATGTCATGAATGTGTGCAGTGCCTCGCCCAGCCGCACGACCGTGGTGGCCACGTTTTCGCCGTCGCGGCGCATGTCGCGCGCAAAGGCCGAGATTTCCGAATTCGCCTGCAAACGCGGCGATGGGCCCAGAAAATGCGTGGGCGACAGCGGCCCCATCTCGCGCACATCCGCCAGTTCCACCGCCAGTTGGTCGGCGCTCAGCGGAAAGTCCAGCAGCGGCGCAGGTTCCTGCACCACCACGCGGCAGGCCATCGAAATCACCATCTTGCTGTGCACATCCGAATGCACAAAGGTTGTGGTCTGGTTGCCAAAGAAATCGACGCTGTCGAATTGTTCGGACGGCTGCGGCGTGATCGTCAGCATCGACAGCTTCAACTGCTGGCGCTGTCCCAGCGCGCGCGGCACCACGCGGACCACATGCCGCCCGTTGCCCGCAGGCAATTGGTAGGTGTGGGTCAGGGACAGGCGAATGTCATATTCCATCGCTACACCAGATAGGTTTCGGTCAGCGCATCGGACAGCGCCCACAATTCGGTCTCGATCTGGTCGAACATCGCGGGGGTCAGCCGGTCGGTGGTCACCGTGGCCAGTTGCGTTTCCAAAAGCAGGATGCGCTGCGCCACCGCCCCCAGGACCGCGCCCCCGGTCTGCCCCGGCAGTTCCTTGATCTGCTGGTGGGCGCGGCTGACATGAAACCGGACCGAGCGGGGGTTGTTGCCATCCAGCGCCAACATGTGAAAGACCGACGCCCTGTCCGCCACAACCGAGAACCGCGCGCGGTGCGACACGATGCTGTCGCCCAGCTCCAGCGCCAGGTTCAGAGCGCCGTCGGGCGCGTCCGCGCGGCCCAGCGCGCGCAGCACCCGCACCATGCCGGCCGCCCGCTCAAGCGAGGTGCCAAGGCTCAGGAACCGCCAGCCGTGCGAGCGGTACATATTCTCGTGCACCAGCCCGCTAAAGCCGGTGATCTTGCGCAAAAGCAGGCTGATTTCCGACAGGATCTCGTCCTGTTCGACCTTGGTGCCGCGCAGGCGGTCCACATCCTGCACGATGTCTTTCAGCGCCTTCATCCCGTCGGGCGAAAAGCGGTCCCCGATCTTGGTTGCGGCGTGCAGTGCCTGATGCAGCGGTGTCTCGAACCGTTCGGCCATCTCGGCGACGTCGGCACTGACGCCGTACATCAGATGCTTGCGGATATAGCGCAGGATCGGCGCATCGGGGCGCAGCCCGTCGCTGATGCGGGCGAAATAGGCGCGAAACAGGCGCACGTTGAATTCCGCGCGTTCGACGTTGCGGCCCACCCAGAACAGGTTGTCCGCCGCCCGCGACGGCAGCGCCGCTTCCGAGAACGCGCGCGTCGGCGCATCGGCCTGCGGCGTCAGCAGGGTGGTTTGTGGCACCGGCGTGTCCGACACGATCCACACATCGGCCACCTGGCCCCCGCGCTGCATCGCCAGTGCCTTGGGGTCGTTGCCGCCGCTGACACGGGCATAACCGCCCGGCATCATCTGCCATCCGCTGGCGGTGCGCACCAGAAACACCCGCAAACACATGGGCCGCGCCACCAGACGGCCGTCTTCATAGACCGGCGTGGTCGACAGGGTCACGGTTTCCTGCCCCACCAGCTCGCGCCCCGAGGTTTGCAGCAGGCGCATCACATGGTCGGGAAAGCTGCCCTGTTTGTCCGCATCGAACACGAACGTGCCCGGATCGGCCATCAGCGGCACCGTGGAAAATGCCGAGCCGACCATCATCTGTTCGCAATGTTTGATCACATGGTCACGTTCGGCATCATGCCCGCACCACCACGTCGCAATGTTTGGCATGATCAGCGGCTGGCCCAGATGTTTGCGCGCGATCTTGGGCAGAAAGGCCATCAGCGCGCGGGTTTCCAGCACCCCCGCCCCTTCGGCGTTCAGCGTGCGCAGCGTGCGACGGCGCAGCGCGTCCAGCAGGCCCGGCGTGCCGATCAACGACCCCGCGTCCAGTTCCAGCGGGTCGATCATCGCCGCAGGCACGCGGTTCCACAGCAGGCCAATCGGCTTCGGCCCCGACACCGTGCGTACCATCGCCTGACCGTCCGTTACGATCAGATCCTCGCCCTCGACCAGCAGCAGCCCCAGATAGCGCGCAAGATAGGCGTGCTCGGCATAATGCTGGTTCATCGGCCCGGGGCTCAGCATGGCAATCTGTCCCGCGCCCTTGCCCTTCAGGTCGAACAGACGTTGCTGGATGTCCTGAAAAAAGCCCGCGATGCGGTGAACGTTGGCGTTGCTGAAAAAGTTCGGGAACACCCGCGTCAGCGCCACACGGTTTTCGATGGCAAAGCCGGTGGTGGTCGGCGATTCAACCAGATCGCTGATGACCCACCATTTGCCATCGGGACCGCGCCCGATTTCAAAGGACAGGAAGTTCAGGAAAGGCTCGGATTTGGGCTGCACCCCCATCATCGGGCGCAGCCACGCGGGGTTTTGCCCCAGCAACGCCGCCGGTATCTGCCCCGACCGGACCAGATCATTCGCCCCGTAGAAATCCTGCACCACATGTTCCAGCAGGTCGGCACGCTGCACCAGCCCTGTGCCGATCTCGGCCCATTCGCTTTCGCCCAGCACCACGGGAATATGGCTTAGCGGCCATTCGCGTTCGGACGACACGGTGTCGTCGTACTGGCGATACAGCACGCCGGCCTCGCGCAGATACTGGTCGCCACGGTCAAAGCGGTGGCCAAGACCGTCGGTCGTCAGCCCGCCCAGATGCTCCATCAGGTCCCGCCACGCAGGTTTCACCGTGCCGTCCGCGCCGATCATCTCGTCGTGGACGCCTGTTTGCGTGGTGTAATTGGCCAGCAGATCGTTCAGAGCTGCTGGCGGCTGGGTTTGTGCGCTGGCCATATCCGGCTGACTACAACCCCGGGCGTCGGCGCAGGTCAAGCGTGAACGGAAACTCGGGGTGCGGTATTTCCGACGGCGGCGTGAACGCACCCGTGGTGTGACCCAAGGGTTCGAACCGCGACAACCGCCGCGCCTCGGCCTCGTTGCCGTTCACCGGGAAGGTGTCAAAGTTGCGCCCACCGGGGTGCGCCACGTGATAGCGGCACCCGCCCAGCGACCGGCCCGTCCATATGTCGTAGATGTCGAATGTCAGCGGCGCGTCGACCTCCAACACCGGATGCATCGACTGCGCCGGTTTCCACGCCTTGTAGCGCACGGCGGCCACCCGCGACTGCGGCGCGCGGGTCTGGGCCAGCGGCACCACGCGTTTGTTGGCAGTGACACGGTAGCGGTCGGGGTTGGCCCCCGTCAGCTTGACCTGCAACCGCTCGACCGAGCTGTCGGTATAGCGCACGGTGCCGCCGATCGCGCCGGTTTCGCCCAGCACGTGCCACGGCTCCAGCGCCTGACGCAACTCCAGCGTCATCCCCTCGTAGGTCACCTCGCCGCAGAACGGAAAGCGGAACTCGGCCTGCGCTTCGAACCACATCGGGTCCAGCGCCATATCGTGCGCCTTCAGGTCGTCCAGCACCTCGACAAAGTCGTCCCAGATGAATTCGGGCAACATGAACCGGTCGTGCAATTGCGTGCCCCAGCGGGTCAGACTGCCGCTGATTGGATCATCCCAGCAGCGCGCGATAATGGCACGGATCAGCACCTGTTGCGCAAGGCTCATGCGTGGGTTGGGCGGCATCTCGAAGCCACGGAATTCGACCAGCCCCAGACGCCCGGTGGGGCCGTCGGGCGAATACAGCTTGTCGATGCAAATCTCGGTGCGGTGGGTGTTGCCGGTCACGTCAATCAGGCTGTTGCGCAGCAGACGGTCGGTCAGCCACGGCGGCGGCACATCGCCCTTGGTCGGCGGCCAGATCTGGTCCAGCGCAATCTCCAGCTCATACAACTGGTCATGCCGCGCCTCGTCGATGCGCGGGGCCTGGCTGGTGGGGCCAACGAAGGTGCCCGAGAACAGATAGGACAGGCTGGGGTGACGCTGCCAGAAATGGATCAGGCTTTTCAACAGGTCGGGACGGCGCAGGAACGGGCTGTCGGATGGTTTGACCCCGCCCACAACCACGTGGTTGCCGCCGCCGGTGCCGGTGTGGCGTCCGTCGATCATGAACTTGTCCGCGCCCAGACGGCACTGGCGGGCCTGCTCATAGACGATTTCGGTGGTGTTCACACATTCGGCCCAGTTGGCCGCGGGGTGAATGTTCACCTCAAGCACACCGGGGTCGGGGGCCACGCGGATCACCTCGATGCGCGGATCGCTGGGCGGGCTGTAGCCTTCGATCAGCACCTTGTGGCCGGTTGCACTTGCCGCAGCTTCGGTGGCAGCGATCAGCTCAAGATAATCCTCAAGCGTTTCGACCGGCGGCAGGAACACACACAAACGCCCGTCGCGCGGTTCAACCGAAATGGCGGTGCGCACGGACCCGCTCAGGTCGCCATCGCGGGCCATGGTCTGTTCCACAACCTCTTGCCCTGCGGTGGCATCGGTGCGGTGGGCCACGGCCTGCGGGCGGGCCGCGATCTCATCGGGATCGGCCAGCGGGGCGCGGTCATCCATCGGGTCCTGCGGGTTGATGAAAGGAAAGCTGGCCTCGGGGATATGCCGCAGCGTGCCCAGCGGCAGACGGTAGCCCACAGGGCTGTCACCGGCGACCAGAAACACTTTGCCGCGCCGCATGTTCCACACTTCGGACATCCAGCGGCTTTCGGCGCGCGCCTGCCAGCGTTGCACCGGCAGCACATAGCCCGCAGGCGTGGTCAGCCCGCGTTCAAACACCCGCGCGATGCGGGCGCGTTCTTCGGGGTCTTTCAGCTTGTTGTTCTCGGGGGTGACGTTTTCCGGCAGGTTGGCTTCCTTGATGATCCAGTCGGCGGGGTCCTCAAAGGCCGGCAGCACGTTGTCGCGCGGCACCGCCAGATGTTCCGCAATGCCGTCCAGCAGCGCCTTGGCATCGTCGGGGCCGACATCCTGATGCGTGTCTTCGCGGGCCAGCAGATCGGGGTTTTTCCAGATCGGCTTGCCGTCCTTGCGCCAGTACAGCGAAAACGTCCAGCGCGGCAGCGTCTCGCCCGGATACCACTTGCCCTGCCCATAGTGCAGCAGCCCACCGTTCGAAAACTTGTCCTGCAAACGGCGGATCAGCTTGTCCGCCAGCACCCGTTTGGTCGGACCGACCGCATCGGAATTCCACTCGGCGCTTTCAAAGTCGTCGATGGACACGAACGTCGGCTCGCCGCCCATGGTCAGCCGCACGTCGCCGGCCTCAAGCCGTTTGTCGATCTTCTGGCCCAGCGCGTTCAGCGCATCCCACGATTCGTCCGAGAACGGCTTGGTGATGCGCGGATGTTCGGCCGTGCGCTTCACCTGCATGTCGAACGAGAATTCCACTTCGGCAAAGCTGGCGACACCGGTGATCGGCGCGGCATTGGCGTAATGCGGCGTCGCGGCCAGCGGAATATGGCTTTCGCCGGCCAACAGCCCCGATGTCGGGTCCAGCCCGATCCAGCCCGCACCGGGCAGATACACCTCGACCCAGGCGTGCAGGTCGGTGAAATCATGGTCGGTGCCCGCAGGCCCGTCCAGCGCAATCAGGTCCGGTTTCAACTGGATCAGATAGCCCGACACAAACCGCGCCGCGATGCCCAGATTGCGCAGGATCTGCACCAGCAACCAACTGCTGTCGCGGCACGACCCCGACGCGCGGCCCAGCGTCACCTCGGGCGTCTGAACGCCGGGCTCCATGCGGATCTCATAGTTGATCTCCGATGCCAGACGCATGTTCAGCCCGACCAGAAAGTCGATCGTGACCATCTTGTCCCGCGACACGGTTTTCAGGAAGGCCTCCAGCTTGGGCGTCAGCGGCTCGGTTTTCAGATAGATCGACAGATCGTCCGCAATCTCTGCCCCGTAGGCAAAAGGAAAATCCTTGGCGCTGTCCTCGACGAAGAAATCAAAGGGGTTATAAACGGACATATCCGCCACCAGATCCACCTCGATCTTGAATTCGCGCACGGGTTCGGGGAACACCAGCCGCGCCATCCAGTTGCCATAGGGGTCTTGCTGGTGGTTCACGAAATGATCCACCGGCGACACGGACAACGCGTGCGAAATCACCCGCGTGCGCGAGTGCGGCGCAGGACGCAGGCGGATGATTTGCGGCCCCAGCGTGACCGGCCGGTCGTATTTGTAATGGGTCAGGTGATAGATGCTTGCGGTGATCGACATGGGTATCTCCTTTCGCACACCATCGCGCGGCGCATGGGGCGCGGCAACGTCTAAGGTGCGGATTATCGGACAATGTAGCGCCGCGGCGGGGCAATTGCGACCAATCGCTTGAAAACAGAGCAAAAGCCGTGATGCCCCGCCACCAAAGCAGCGCCCATCCTGGATCGCGTGCGCGCCACGCCTCCGGGCTGCGCACAAATTTACCGACAATGCGATGCTTCTTTCGCCCCGGATTAATGGTTTTGAAGCCTTTGACCGCCAGTGTCTGCACCAATACTTTTTCATTCACTATGCACGGATGTGATAATGGCTTGGTTCAAGGGAAAAAATCCCGAGTTGGATATTCTGAAACGCGAAATGCAGGCATTCGAGAATTCGCACGTCATCGCGCGCCTTGCACCAGACCGGACAATCCAGTCGGTCAATGACAACTTTTGCGCGGCTCTGGATGTCGCGCCCACAGACATCATTGGCAAAAATTACGAACATATCGTTCGCCAAAAGGACCATACCAAGCCCGAATTCATGGAAATCTGGAAATCTGTGGAAAGCGGCAAAACCACAAATCAGATCGTGCCCCGGCTAAATGCGCAGGGCGACGAAATCTGGTTCGATGCGACCTATACCCCGATCATGAAACCCGACGGCAGCCATGATTACACCATCGTTGTCGCCCGCGAGATCACGGGGATGCACATGCGCCGCCGTGACAATCGCAGTCAGGTTGATGCGCTGAATCGGTCGATGGCGGTGATCGAATTCGACCTGTCGGGCAAAATCCTAAGCGCCAATCAATTGTTTCTGGACACCGTGGGCTATACCCAGGAAGAGCTTAAAGGTAAGCATCACAACATATTCATGCCACCCGAAGAAATCGGAACGCCCGAATACAAGGGGTTCTGGAAACGGCTTGGCACCGGCGCCTCGGAAACAGGGCAGGTAAAACGCATCAGCAAAAGCGGCAAGGCGTGCTGGCTTCAGGCGACCTACGAGACATTGCTTGACCCCGAAGGGCGGCCTTTCAAAGTGGTCAAATACTCTTTTGACATCACTGAGGCACGCGACATGGAGGCCGATGCAAATGCGATGGTCAGCGCAATCCAGAAAGTGCAGGCGGTGATCGAATTCGACCCCAAGGGCAAAATCCTGCACGCCAATGACATTTTCTGCGAAACAATGGGGTACGAGGCAAAAGAAATCGTCGGAAAAAACCACAGGCTGTTTGTCACCTCTGACCATGCAAAAAGCACGGAATACCAGACATTCTGGGAAGATCTGCGGCGCGGCGAAGCCAAGGATGGCGCTTTTGAGCGTATCGGAAAGTCTGGCAGTACCGTGAACCTCCGCGCCAGCTATAATCCGATCCGCAACGCCGCAGGCGAGGTGGTGAAGGTTGTTAAATTCGCGGTGAATACCACGCCCTATATTCGCACCGCCGATGCCATGCAGGCGGGGCTCAGCAGCCTTGCTACGGGCGATCTGACGGTGCGGCTGACCGACGACCTGGGAGAGTTTGACAACATCCGCGTGCAGTTCAACAACGCGGTCGAGCGGCTTGACAGCGTTCTGGCGGGCGTTTTGCGACAGGCGCTTGAGGTCACACAAGAGGTCGCTTCGATCTCGTCCGGCATGAACGACCTGTCCAACCGGTCGGAACGACAGGCCGCCACGTTGGAAGAAAGTGCAGCCGCGCTGGAAGAACTGACGTTCTCCGTCAAAAGTGCGACAGAGATGACCAACGACACCAGCCATCAGGTCCAACAGGCCAAAGAGCAATCTGAACGCTCCAGCGTCGTGGTCGGGGACGCGATCAGCGCCATGAACGTGATCGCGGAAAGCTCGCAATCCATTTCTCGGATCACCAGCGTGATCGACGACATCGCCTTTCAGACCAACCTGCTGGCGTTGAACGCAGGCGTGGAAGCCGCGCGTGCAGGCGAAGCGGGACGCGGCTTTGCCGTGGTGGCATCCGAAGTGCGCGAACTGGCGCAGCGATCGTCCGAAGCTGCCCGCGAAATCGCCCAACTGATCGAGGATTCGAAACGTCAGGTTGGGCGCGGGGTTGATCTGGTGGGTCAGGCCGGCGAGGCGCTGCATTCCATTGACACCACAGTCACGGAAATACGCGACAGCATCCTGCACATCGCCTCGGCCGCAGCCGAGCAAAGCAGCGGCTTGCATGAAATGAACAGTGCCGTCGGTGATCTGGACCGCGCCGTGCAACAGAACGCGGCAATGGCGGGCGAAAGTTCAAGTGCGGTACAACTTTTGCAAGCGGGTGTGGATTCGATGACCCGGGATGTCGGCTATTTCAAATGCTCAGGCGCCACCCCCGAAGCTGCACCGATGGAAAAGCGGCTCGCAAGCTAGCTTTTTCAAACGCTTCAACAGCGGTCATCGCGAGGATCACCGCCGAACCTGTTTGATCTTGGCACGATTGGCTATAACTCCTTTGTGAAACATGCCAAAACCAGCGTGTTAGCAAAAGGCTGCCAACGTGCCAGATCAGATTTCGCCCCTTATCCTGTTCCGAAACCAGACTTTTCGCTCTCTTTGGATATCGGCTCTGGCCTCGAACTTTGGCGGTCTTGTGCAAGCGGTCGGCGCCGCGTGGCTGATGACATCGCTGTCGGATTCACAAAACATGGTGGCGCTGGTGCAAGGGTCGGTGGCGCTGCCGATCATGATTTTCTCGCTGTTGGCAGGGGTGTTTGCCGACAACTTCGACCGCCGGCGCGTCATGCTGATCGCGCAGGCATTTATGTTCTGCGTGTCGATCATCCTGACCTTCATGGCATTCGAAGGCTGGCTGTCGCCATGGCTGCTGCTGGCGTTCACCTTTCTGATCGGTTGCGGCACGGCTTTGCACAACCCGTCGTGGCAGGCCACCATGGGCGACATCGTCTCGCGCGAGGAACTGCCCTCGGCGGTGTCGCTGAACAGCATGGGGTTCAACCTGATGCGCAGCGTCGGCCCGGCTGCGGGCGGCGCAATCGTGGCCATCGCCGGGGCCGCGGCCGCCTTTGCCGTCAACGCGCTTAGCTACGTGGCCATTATCCTTGCCCTGCTGCGCTGGAAGGCCCCGGTGCGCGACACCCACCTGCCCCGCGAACCCATGGGCAGCGCCTTTGCCGCCGGGCTGCGCTATGTGGCGATGTCGCCAAACCTGATGCGGGTCATCCTGCGCGGGTTCTGGTTCGGCCTGTCGGCCATTGCCTTGCTGGCCCTTCTGCCGGTCGTGGTCCGCGAAACGCTGAACGCCACCGCCTTTGTCTACGGCGTGATGCTGGGCTGCTTCGGAATGGGGGCTGTCGCCGGTGCCTTGTCCAACGCCAGCCTGCGCAACCGCTTTACCAACGAGATCATCGCGCGGGGCGGCTTTGTCGTGTTCGGGCTTAGCTGCGTCCTGCTGGCCTTTAGCGTGCAACCGGTCCTGTCGGGGGCCGCGCTGATGTTGGCAGGGGCGGCGTGGGTGCTGGCGTTGTCGATGTTCAACGTCACGATCCAGCTTTCGACGCCGCGCTGGGTGGTGGGGCGCGTCATCGCCCTGTACCAGACCGGCACCTTTGGCGGCATGGCGGCGGGCAGCTTGCTGTGGGGGGCCATCGCTGAACGCACCGGCAACGCCGAAGTCGCATTGCTGGGGGCCGCCGGCATGCTGGCGGTCGGCGCGCTGATTGGCCTGCGACTGCCCTTGCCGGAATTCAGCGGCCTGGATCTGGGCCCGCTCAACCGCTTCAAGGAACCAGCCACGCGATTTGACCTGAACTATCGCAGCGGTCCGGTGATGGTCATGGTCGACTATGAAATCGCGCAGGAAGATGTCCCCGAATTTCTGGCCGCGATGAGCCTGCGGCGGCGCGTGCGCATTCGTGACGGCGCACAACAATGGGCGCTGTTGCGCGACCTGCACCAGCCGGATCACTGGAGCGAAAGCTATCATGTACCAACTTGGGGCGAATATGTACGACACAACGAACGGCGCACCAAGGCGGATGCCGCCCTGTCGGACCGCCTGCGGGTGCTGCATCGCGGCGAAGGATCGCCGTCGGTGCACCGGATGATCGAACGTCAGACCGTTCCGCTGCGCGACGATATGCTGCAAAAGGACTGAACGCGCCCAATTCGCAAAACCAGCCGACTGATAAAACCCGCGACGTGGGTGGACTGTTCGCCGCCCATCGGCCAGGGCGCGCATCGGCCCGGATACACCCGTTGGGGGAACTTTGGCCGCGCCTTGTGCGTTTTTGATGTGGAGGAGAACACCATGTCATTTCGCCGCGATTACATCACCAAGCCCATCTTCAAATGGGCCAAAACCGCCCTGCCCGCCCTGTCCGAGACCGAAGCCGAGGCGATTTCGTCGGGCGATGTGCATTTCGAGGCCGAGCTGTTTTCGGGCAAACCCGACTGGTCTGTGCTGCGCGACATGAAGGCGCCGACATTGACGCCGGACGAACAGGCCTTTGTCGACGGGCCGTGCCGCGTGTTTTGCGACATGCTGGACAGTTGGCAGATTGACCAGGTGGCAGGTGACCTGCCCAAAGAGGCGTGGGATTACCTGCGCGCCAACGGGTTTTTCGGCATGATCATCCCCAAGGAATATGGCGGACTGGGCTTCTCTGCCTATGCGCATTCCGAAGTAGTGCGCTATATTTCCAGCCGGTCGGTGGCGGGTGCGGTCACGGTGATGGTGCCCAATTCGCTTGGCCCCGGCGAGCTGATCTTGCAGTTCGGCACCCAAGAGCAGCGCGACGACTGGCTGCCGCGTCTGGCCTCGGGCAAAGAGTTGCCTGCCTTTGGTCTGACCAGCGAAGACGCAGGTTCGGACGCCTCGGCCATGGTGGACGAAGGGGTGATCTGCAAACAGGACTGGCAGGGTCAGGAGGTTCTGGGCATCCGCCTGAACTGGGCAAAACGCTATATCACCCTGGCACCCGTGTGCACCGTTCTGGGGCTGGCGTTCCAGTTGCGCGACCCCGAGGGGTTGCTGGGGGACACACCCGACATCGGGATCACCTGCGCACTGGTGCCCACCGATCTGCCGGGCGTCGAAACCGGCCGCCGCCACCTGCCGTCCGGCACGATGTTCATGAACGGGCCGACCACCGGCAAGGACGTGTTCATTCCGCTGGAAAACATCATCGGCGGGCCGGATTACGCTGGCAAGGGCTGGATGATGCTGATGAGCGCGCTGGCCGCAGGGCGCGGCATTTCGCTGCCGTCGCTGTCGGCTGCGGGCACGGCGCTGGCGGCGCACACCACGGGGGCCTATGCCCGCGTGCGCAAGCAGTTCAACATGCCCATCGGCCTGTTCGGCGGCGTGCAAGAGCCGATGGCGCGGATCGCGGCCAATGCCTATACCATCGACGCCGGTCGCCGTCTGACCACCGCCGCGCTGGACGAGGGGCACAAGCTGGCGGTGATTTCCGCGATCATGAAATACCACGCCACAACGCGGATGCGTGAAAGCATCAACGACGCGATGGACGTGCATTCGGGCAAGGCGGTGATCGACGGGCCTCTGAATTACCTGCAACCGCATTACCGCGCCATTCCTATCGGGATCACGGTCGAGGGGGCCAATATCGTCACCCGCAACCTGATCATCTTTGGCCAGGG